>NC_010483.1:0-1877693 GCF_000019625.1 Thermotoga sp. RQ2 | reverse complement strand
TCAACGGAGAAAAAGAAACAGATCTGAAAAATTTCTAAAGGGGTGGAAAACCCCACCCCTTACCTCACTCTTCTACGCTGATAGCTCCGGTTGGACAGCTGTCAGCGGCGTCCTTCGCACAGGGAAGATCCGTTTCGGGCTGGAGGACCTTTGCCTTTCCATCGTCACCGAGCTGGAAAACGTCAGGACAGAGATTCTCACAAACTCCACATCCAATGCAGGCATCTGCGTCAACTCTTACCTTCATGTTTCGTCCCTCCTTGAAAGGTTTTTGCACGGTATTTATTATAACATTGAAACGAGTACCTCATACATTCTTTTCAATTTTTCCATAAAATCTTTCGCAAAATATTCCATGTCAAAGTCTTCTTCGAAGAACTGATCGTATCCTACTCTGAGTGTGAGAAAGGCCTGTTCCATAGGATTCTGCGCAGGTTGAATGCCCTTTTTCTTTCTCAAAACAACACCCATTTCGTGGAGCAGCGAGATGTGTTCTTTATCTACCCACTCTGGAGTTTCAAGGAACACATCGATTCCCTCGTTTCTCAGAACGATCTTCAGTCGCGATTTTAAAAGTTTCATCATCTTTTCCAGATTCTCATCAGATACCCTGTTTTGGAAGAGAAAGAACTCCATGTTTTTCACTTTTTCTTGAAGGAATATTTTTTGAAGCCAGCTTTCATTTCCGGCGGACCTTAAAACCTTCACCTTCAACGGCATCCTGAATATTCCCGCGGAGACCGAATCCACCCTTTCGAACAGCTTCGTGTAAAAGGCGACCATGGATTCCGGCACATCTGCTTCCACCTTGTATATGCACGGTTCCCTATCGAAGGGATCTTCAACGGAGAGATTCAGAAGTCTTCTGTCGGATGTGTCAACCATGAGAAACAACGACGGGAAACGGTGTCTCTTTATTCTGAGCACAAACGTGTGAAGATGCACGTTGTCAAGCTTACTCTCGTAGTCTTTAAGAGGATTGTGTACCGATGTTTCCTTCAGAAGAAGTTCCAATTCCCTCTTCATGAAAGGACCACCACCGCATCTCTTCCATACATCTTTCTCGCTTCCTTGAGAAATTCTTCGTTGTGATACCTTGAGAGCACGAAAAGGATTCTTCTCCTTGCGATCGGAACGTCGGTGTGACCATCCGTGAAGACAACTGTTCCCTCTGACCTGAGGACCCTTTCTGAGTAATCGATCGCTGGCTGAAGATCTGTGCTTCCTCCTCCCACAATCTCCAGATCCTTCCACTTTCCAGATCTGTACTTCATAGCCGATGTAACACTCTTGTCAACCTGAACGAGCCAGAGTTCTTCCCCTGCTATGTTCGAGATCTTCTCGAGTTCGGAAATAAACTGGTTCAGCTCCTTCTCCACAATACTTCCGCTGGTGTCCACCACAGCGGCTATTCTGGGAAGGTACTCGTTCCTCCAGCCAGGGAGGTGATCGTACCTTCTGTTTGGCCTCAATGGAGTTGTGTAGCGATCCGCTTTTATCGAAACACCGAAGAACCTCCTGAGGAGCGTTTTCCAGTCCAGTTCGGGATTTTCTATTGAGAGCGAAACTTCTCTTTTTACTCCGGAGGGAAGAGTATCTCCAAAGAGGTTGAAAGCTTTCTTGGTTCTGTCTTTTGTGAGGTCGAGGATCATCTCAACTGGAACGTCTTCCTCGAACAGTCCTGAGTGGTCGTCGACGTTATCCCGAAACTCCGCCACCACTTCCACATCATACCTTCCGAGTCTTTCCATCTCCTCTAAAATCCATTTATGGTACGCTTCAGCGTTTTCGAACATCATCCACTCCGGTGGCAGTACGAAGAGCGTATCGTTGTCTGTCGCGTGACCTTCCTTCACAAGTACGTCGAGCGGTATCCCAAAAGCTGCAAGTTCCGGGATGTACTGATTTATAGCGGCATCCATGGCAAGATCCCATATCTTTCTGTCTCTTTCATCCTTGGGTTTTATTCGAAAGTGCTGGAGAACGATGTGCATGACCTCGTGTATCAAAAGAGCCTGAAGCATTCTCAGAGGCTTTTTTTCTATCGCTTCTGGATTGTACAACAACATCACATCTCCGGTTGTGGAGAAAGAGAGTTTCAGATTTCTCGTGTTTTTCGATGGTACCAGCTTGACACCGAGAAGAACGTAATAATAGAACGGTGATTCCTTTCCTATGTTCAGCAAAGCCTTTCTGAGATTTTTTTCACCTTTCATAGCTCGTTCACCATTTTTCTCATGTCTTCTCTTTCCAGCATCTTCTCGAGTATTTTATCGAAGATCCAGGACTTTTCTCCTTCCTTTTGAGCTTCATCGACCAGAAATCTTAAAACACCGTAAAAAGATTCCCTGGGCATGATTTCGGAAAGTCTGACCAGGTTCTTCGATACGTCGTCCAGGTGTCTTTCAAGTGTTCTCACGTCCACTTTACTCAGAAAGTCCACTATCCTGAGAACAAGAGTGTTCGCAGCGTGTATGTCTTCCAAATTTTCTATCTTTCCATCAAAGAGCACACTTTCCACAGAAGGGATCTTTACTCTCTGAAAGAACGAATCATAAAAGGCCTTTGCAGCCTCTGGCCCCACGATTCCTGCCGCGATGACGTAGCCGTACTTTTCTTTTTCATCATCCGTCAGAGTTTTCAGCACATTTGAGAGCTTGTACCAGCTTCTCGGGGAAGGTTTCAGGGATGTTCTTAGGGAGAGACTTCTTTCGGAGAAAAGGAACTCAGGGTAGTCCCTTATGAAGTCTCTCACTTCTTTCGATACATTGTTCTTCTCAGCCCACTCCAACCACTCGGAGACATCCGGGTTCACTTCCAGAATGAAGAAGCGAGATATGAACGCAGGATCTGTGATGAGATCGGCCTGATCGTACTCTTCCTCCGGGGGGTTCATGGCTGCCATGATCCACGTTCCTTCCGGCAAGATATGGTTGTGAATTCTTCTATCCACAAGGAGCTGCATGATCGCGTTTCTGACAGAACGATGGGCCCTGTTTATCTCATCGAGAAAAAGAATCGTATCGCCGCTTTCGGGCCACCAGTCTGGTTTTAAAAATACTGTTTTCTCTTCTGTGCGGGCGGGAAGTCCTATCAAATCACCCGGTTCCATCTGAGAAAGAACCAGGATGATCAGCTCTCTTCCAGTTTCCTCAGCTATGTCCCTGGCGATATCCGTTTTTCCCACACCGAAATGCCCTACCAGAAGCGGTATCTCACCAGCCATCATGATCTTTTTTGCGAGGTACTTTGCCTCTTCTACGCGCACCCTTTCACCTTCCTTTCTCCATCTTCAAATGATATCATGTATTTCTGGGTGGGGTGGTAAGGTGGAAATACTCGGGATCGTTCTCGCAGCAGTCGTTATTTTCATCGTTTTCATCCTGAGTCTGATCGAGAAAAGGAAAAAAGTCGATGTTGAAACCGTTTGCCGAACTGTAAAAAGGTACTACGAAGGCAGAAGATACCAGATCTCTCATAAAACAGTGAACGGTTGTGAAGTGTTTCTGATCAAAAAAGGTCTCAGAAAGATCATCATCTGTGTGGGCAGTGTGAACTTCGATGTGGTGAAAGAAATCCTCTACATGGCGTACACGAACAGAACACGTGACATCAGAGTGGTCTATTCTTCCATCACTAAGGAATCTCTGGAAGCGTTTGGAAGAATGAGAAGAAATTCGAAAATACACAAAACGAAGGTGAAAATGCATGATTTATATCATTTTGAGTCTGTTGTCTTTTAGCCTTCTTGTTCTCTTTCTGCGATGGGGGAAGAAAAGGAGAAAACAAGACCTCAGAAACCTTCTCGAGGCGGGTCTCAAGAATCCATATCAGTTCGAAGAATTCGCTAAGGAATATCTGAAAGAAAAAGGTTTTAGATCGGTGAGAACAACGCGAAAGAGTAAGGATTTCGGGGCGGATATCGTTGCGAAAAGACGAGGAAGCACAGTGGTTTTCCAGGTGAAGAGAAGAAATTCCACGGTGGAGAAAGAGGTCGTGAAGGAACTCGTTGCGGCGGCCTATATTTATGGTGCCACGGAAGTTGGAATTTTCACGAACGGCGAGCTTTCCACCGGCTTGAAAAAAGAGCTCGAGGAACTGAAAAGATCGGGTGGTTTCATAAAGAGGGTCCATGTAATAAAGAACATCAATCCTGAGGAATTCTGAAACGGACGATCCATATATCTGGTTCGCTCCCTTTGCTGTACACAGAAAAGGCTACAAGTTTTCCATCTTCAGAGAACGCAGGATAGAACGCATCGTAGGGGATGTTCTCGGTGAGGCACCACACCTTCCCAGAAACCAGGTCTTTCGCGTAGATTCTGAAAACTCCGTCTCTGTTGGAAGAAAAGATCAGGTAATTTTCAAACACGTCCGGGTCGAATTCGTTGTAAGGACTGTCCTCGAGAACTGTTATCGTTCCATCTGGAAGCAGCTCGTATATCCCAAAATTCGATTCTTTGAGTCCCACGAACACGATACCCTGATTTCCTTTGGCCGGTGTGAAAACCCAGTCGAATGGAAGATAGTACGTCTTTTCTTTCATTGTTGTCAGATCTTTCACAACCAAGTGATTCGAAGTTGCATCTTCCTGAACGTAAACTACCGTGTTGTTGTCGATCCAGTTCGGATTGTAGGAAGCGTACCTGCCACGTGAGATGAGCTGTATCTTCTTCGAGTAATCGGACGAGAGCGGCATGTAATAGATGTTCCAGTTTCCATGGAGTGAGCCCTGGAAAAGCAGGTATCTTTCATCCGGTGATATTCTCGGAAAGTACTCGCTGCTGCCGTAGATGGACATTGGAACGAGTTCTCCGTTTTGCCTGTCGATCAAGAACAAGTTTCTGTTGCCGGAGAGTCTTTCAGAAGAGAAAACCAGGTATCTGCTTGAAAAGTCACAGTACTCATCGAGTGCGGGATGATAGGTGAGCCCGAACACATCTGGAAACTCATTTTTGGAAAAGAGATAGAAAGAGACCTTCTCCAGGGGAAAAGAGGCACACTCCATCACGAAATCTCTGTAATATTTGTAGCCCCTGGGATTGTACTCGTACCTTGCAACTTCATTTCCGTGTTTCCATTCTCCCACATAGAGGTTGTCCGTTGCGTTGTAGGAGAGGAAAAACGTCATCGAAAACGTCGCCGTCGAAGAGTTTGTGATCGTCGCTTCTTTCGGAAGAAGTTCCAGAATTTTCTCCTGAACATCCGCAAGAACAGAAGAAGCCTCTTCGGTGCTGAACATACTTAAATTGAGGGTTACAACAGAGAAAGAAACCAGGGGTATAATAGCAAAGATAAACAGAAACATCTTCTTCATCGATCTCTTACCTCCGGAGGAGATATTTTGTTCGAAGACGCCGTTGTTTCACTTCTGATCTTTATAATAGTATACCTCTTCATCGTCTTGGAAAAACACCACAGAGCGGTTATCACCATGCTGGGAGGAAGCGCCACACTCTTTCTTGTGTTCAAAGATCCCATCGAAGCACTCGTCAGGTACGTGGACTTCAACACCATATTTCTCTTGATAGGCATGATGATCTTCGTTGCCGTCACAAAAAGAAGTGGTCTGTTTCATTTTCTGGGATTGTACTCCGTGAAATTTTCCAGAGGAAACGTGTTCTTTTTCTTTCTTTCGATCAACTTTCTTGTGGCCCTTCTTTCATCCTTCCTGGACAACGTGACGACGATCCTCGTGTTCGTGCCGGTTACCCTCGTGGTCTGTGATACGGTGGATCTCGACCCGGTGCCCTTTGTAATATCTGAGATCATCTCCTCGAACATAGGCGGAACCGCCACGATGATAGGAGATCCTCCGAACATCATGATCGCTTCGGCGGCAAAACTCCACTTCCTGGATTTTGTTCTCAACGTGGCCCCCGCAGCCGTTCTGGTATTCTTCGTTGTAATGGGGTTTCTCTCGATCGTCTACAGAAGGGTCATCTTCAAAAAAGTGCCAACAGAGGTGGTCAAAGGGTTCGATCCAAGAAGGGCCATCGTCAACAAAAAACTCTTCTATCTGTCCATAACGCTGACAGTTTTTGTCCTCGTTCTTTTTTCCCTCCAAAAGGTGCTCGGGCTGGAGAGTTTCGAGGTGGCCCTGTTCGCCGGGTTCTTCTCTCTTGCTTTCCTGAACAAGGAGGAAATAGAAGGAGTTCTCAAAGAGATCGAATGGGGCGTCATTTTCTTCTTCATAGGTCTTTTTCTCGTCGTCGGCGGGCTGGAAGAAACGGGTGTTCTGGAAAAGATCTCGGCTCTTGTTTCCAGAATGTCAGGCGGAAAGATGGAACGTGCACTGATATCTGTTCTGGGGATATCCGGCATCAGTTCAGCATTCGTCGACAACATTCCGTTCACGGCCACGATGATTCCGGTGATAAAGAAACTTGCGATTCTGTCGCCGGAGAATTTTTCTGACCTGAGGCCTCTCTGGTGGGCGCTTTCTTTAGGAGCGTGTCTGGGGGGAAACGGTACCCTGGT
Organism: Thermotoga sp. RQ2; assembly: GCF_000019625.1. Lineage (NCBI taxonomy): Bacteria > Thermotogati > Thermotogota > Thermotogae > Thermotogales > Thermotogaceae > Thermotoga > Thermotoga sp. RQ2. The sequence goes on along the minus strand of NC_010483.1, from coordinate 1,871,213 downwards.
TGGAGCGTCTGCGAACATCATAGGAACCTCATTGGTTGCGGACAGAAAACACATCACGTTCTGGGATTATTTCAAAGTGGGTTTTCCTGTACTCTTAATCAGTCTTCTGGTTTCTGGGGTGTACCTTTTGTTCAGATATTGAGGTGATACCATGAAAGTGAAAGACGTGTGCAGATTGATCTCTCTGAATCCAACGATCGTGGAAGAAGATAATCCCATAGAGGAAGTTGTCGATAAAATACTGGAAGATCCCATCACAAGAACCGTATACGTTGTAAGGGATGGAAAACTCGTTGGTATGATACCGGTTCTTCATCTTCTGAAGGTAACAGGGTTTCACTTCTTCGGATTCATTCCGAAAGAGGAACTTGTTCGCTCTTCCATGAAAAAACTGGTAGCAAAGAGCGCATCCGAGATAATGGTACCTCCTGTGTACGTTCATCCGGACACACCGGTGGAGGAAGCCCTGAAAATGATGATCGACAACAACATACAGGAAATGCCTGTTCTGAACGAAGAAGGTGAAATAATAGGAGATCTCAACTCCCTCGAGATTCTCCTTGCTCTGTGGAAGGAGAGAAAAGAATGATCCTGGGAAACTGCCTCATACTGAAGGATTTTTCTTCTGAACCGTTCTTTGGCGCCGTTGAAATAGAATCGGGGATCATAAAGCGGGTGATTCAGGGAAAGACAAAGGTCGACGTGGACCTTTCTGGAAAGATGATCATGCCCGCCCTTTTCAACACGCACACGCACGCTCCAATGACCCTTCTGAGAGGGGTGGCAGAAGATCTCAGTTTTGAAGACTGGTTGTTTTCCAGGGTCCTTCCTTTGGAGGACAGACTGACAGAAAAGATGATCTACTACGGCACGATTCTTGCACAGATGGAGATGGCAAGGCATGGAACAGCGGGCTTTGTCGACATGTACTTTCACGAAGAATGGGTTGCAAAGGCAGTCAGAGACTTCGGAATGAGAGCACTTCTCACACGTGGCCTTGTCGACGATCATGGAGACGACGGAGGGCGTCTCGATGAAAACTTAAAGCTCTACCGTGAGTGGAACGGATTCGACGGAAGGATCCTGGTCGGTTTCGGTCCACATTCACCGTATCTGTGTTCAAAGGAGTACCTAAAAAGGATCTTCGATGTTGCAAAATCCTTGGATGCCCCCATAACCATCCATCTTTACGAAACGTCGAAGGAAAACTACGATCTTTCAGAGTTACTGGAGCTGGGCATGAAGAACGTGAAAACGATAGCTGCCCACTGCGTTTACCTTCCAGAGGAACACTTTCGTTCGCTGAAGGATCTGCCTTTCTTTGTCTCGCACAATCCTGCCAGCAATCTGAAACTCGGAAACGGCATCGCTTCTGTCTGGAAGATGATAGAACGTGGTGTGAAAGTCACGCTCGGAACGGATGGATCCGCGAGCAACAACTCTCTGAACCTCTTCTTCGAGATGAGAGTTGCCAGTCTCCTTCAGAAAATGGAAGATCCACGCAGGATGGATGTTGAAACGTGTCTGAAGATGGTAACGATCAATGGGGCGAGGGCGATGGGTTTCAAGAGTGGAAAACTGGAAGAAGGATGGAACGCAGACCTTGTGGTGATCGATCTGGAACTTCCAGAGATGTTTCCCTCCAGGCACATCAAGAGTCATCTCGTCCATGCCTTTTCCGGAAACGTCTTTGCCACCATGGTGGCAGGAAGGTGGATCTACTACGATGGAAAATACCCAACCATAGACGAGAATGAAGTGAAAAGAGAGTTGAAGAGAATCGAAAAAGAACTCTACTCTTGAAGCGCTTTCTTTATCCTCCTTTCGAGCATCTCTATTCTTTCTTTCATCTCCTCCAGGTTTTTCAAGGTTTCCCTCAAATACATCTTTCCCCGCGGTGTGATCCTGTACACCTTCCTGGGAGGGCTCACCGACGTGTCCCATTCGGTCTGGACAAGACCGCCCTCTTCAAGACTTGCCAGCACGCGGTAGATGTTTCCCATGTGGCCGATACCGGGTACCTCTATTCCGAAATCCGAAAGTTTCTCCGCGAGTTCATACCCATGTGAGGGTTCTTCTGCTATGAGCAAAAGGAGAACGCTGGCCAGCCACCATCCGTGAATTCCTCTTCCACCTCGAAACCTCATCTTTCTATCTCCTTTCTTGCAACACACCAGAGCCTTCGACTGTAATCGGATACCGGAGTTTTGTTCAAAAGGTCGTCGTAAAAAGAAAATATGAAATCTGCTTCTCTCAAAGCGCTTGCTATCTCTTTGATTTTATAGCCTCTTTCTCTGTGTATCTCATCGAACCTTTCCCAAAGGTTTCCCTCTTTTCTCTCAAAAACCGTCACGTAGAAAGTGGCAATGGAATCTTCCAGATCGAACTCTATATCCTGAACTTCAAAAACGTTCGAACTGTCCTGCTGGATGTACACAGGACCTTCCTGACTCGCCATGAACAGACCGTATATGGTGTTCATGTCGAAAAGAAAGTGCCCACCCGGTTTCAGAGCGTTCCACACCCCTTTGAACGTTCTCTTCAGATCATCATAATCAAGAAGATAGTTCAAACTGTCGAACCAGCACGTGACTATGTCGAATTCTTCCTGAAAGCTCAGGTCCCTCATGTCCATCTTCAGGAAAACTACGGGCACGTTTTCTCTCTCTGCCCTCTCCACAGCGAATTTGAGCATCTCAGGTGACAGATCCACTCCCACCACTTCGAAACCCTGCTTTGCGATCTCCACAGCGAACGTTCCCTCTCCACATGCCACATCCAGCACCTTTTTTCCAGAAATGTGGAAGTTTTCAAGAATCCTGGTGAAGTTCTTAGCGATCCTCCTTGAAAACATCGTGTAGGGTCCTTCGTGAAACACACGGGCAAATCTCCCGTAGATGCCTCTCTCCTCCTTTAAACGGCGTTCTATGCAAAATCATAACACAAAACCGCATGGTAAAATCTTTCGGGAGGGTGAGACGATGTTGAACATATATTTGAAGTCGAAAATCCACATGGCAACGGTAACAGGAAAAAAGCTGTTCTACGAGGGAAGTATAGAGATAGATGAAGAGTTGATGGAAAGGGCCGGTATCAGCGAAGGAGAGATGGTACTGGTTGTGAACGTCAACAACGCAGAAAGGTTTGTAACGTATGTCATAAAAGGAAAGAGGGGAAGCCGGGAGATAAATCTGAACGGAGCGGCGGCAAGGCTTGCCGAAGAGGGGGACAGGGTGATCATCATGGCCTTCACTCTGAGCGAGACACCCGTGAAGTCCAAAACGATAATTTTGAACGACAAAAACGAGATCGTTCAGGAGAAATGAGAAACATGAGAATAGATGTGACGAGAGAAAACTTCTACAGAAGACTGGACAAGTTTTTGAGAAACACGCTGAAAGATTTTCCCCTTTCCACCATCTACAAACTCATAAGGAAAGGGAAGGTGTACGTCAACGGAAAACGGGTGAGGGATCCTGGATTCGATCTGGAGGAAGGAGACACCGTTGAGATCAAATACGTGAATCTGGAAAACCTCCCCAAAAGATCCGATAAAAAAGATCTCACTCCAGTCCCCATGAAACTCGATATAATTCACGAAAACGACAACTACCTTGTCCTGAACAAACCGGCGGGAATTGCCATACATCCTGGAAAAGGTGTGCACGTAGCCACACTGATAGAAGGACTGCTGTATTATGGGCAGGAGCAGGGATTTGAACCTTTTCTTGTCCACAGGCTGGACAAAGACACTTCCGGCCTCCTGATTGTGGCAAAAAACAGAGAAGCCGCAAGGGTTCTCACAGAGATGTTCAGGGGAAGAAACATGGAAAAAGAGTACATCGCACTCGTAAAGGGAGTACCCGAAAACAATCTGAAGATCACTATTCCACTGGACGGTCAGGAAGCGGTCTCTGAGATCGTTTCGGTGAAACCCCTGAAGAACGTTTCCCTCCTCAGAGTGAAAATCCACACCGGAAGAAAGCACCAGATAAGAAGACACCTCTCACAGATAGGATTTCCCGTCGTGGGAGATGACACCTACGGCGACAGACAGTTCAACAGAGAATTCAGAAGAAAGTACGCCCTGAAAAGGCATTTTCTTCACAGCTATCGCATGAGATTTTTTGATCCCTGGGCTGAAGAGGAAAAAGACTTCAAGGCACCTCTCACAGAAGACCTTCTGAACGTTTTGACGCTTCTGGAAGAGAGGAGTGATGAATGGTTAGAGGAGTTTCTTTCCTGATACTTCTTTTCCTTCAGTTCCTTGTGTTCCCAATGGAAGTTCTTTTCAACGAATACAACCGCACGGGGATTATTTCTTCTTCGAAGAAGGCCTTCCCTTTCGAAACAGTGAGGGACATGGAACCGTTCAGTGCCTCTTTCGAGACGATCTACATGCCACCGGATGTTCGGGGTATCACACTGGATCTTCCTGAAAGCACCGTTCTTGTTCTGGACAACGGAGTGACGATCGGTACCGATACAGGTGACATCCGTGTACCAGAGGATGTATTCAACGATCTTCTAAGCAGCACCGATTGCACGTTTGTTTATGATGTCTTTCCCGTTGAGGTTTTTTCGCTGGACAGAATCGTTGTGAAAGGGCCTATCACCAGAGAAAAACTATCTTATTATCTTTCCTTCTTCTTCGATGAATTCGAGGTACCCGGAAGAACAGAAGGTACGATCGATGTCACGCCGAAACCTCCAGAAGTAAAGTATTCGAAGATAGATCATCCTCTCGTCGGAACGGTTGTTTTCCTGAAGGTGACGGACGATTCTTCCTTCACCGTTTTCTGGAACGGAAAGCCTGGTGGCCTGACGTTCCATACTTCAGAGTCCACCAGAGTGGTCGTCGAGGTGAAAGATTCACTGGTTAAGACCACGAAGCTTTCACTCACCACATCTTCTGCTTCTTACGAAGTAAAAACGTTTCAGTCTTTTCTCGAATTCGGTGAGACTCTCTTTTTGCCTTCTTACGTTGACTGGTACGATCCTGTAACCGGTCGAAAGATCAACACTTTCACTCCGAAGTTTCCCGGCACTTACCACCTCATCGGCCACGACAGAAACGGCAACTTCATGAGGTTGAAGGTTCAGGTGAAGGACACCTCCCCACCCGTCATTGTCTCACCCGAGGTGGTAAAAGATGCTTCCTCTTTCACCGTGAGGGTCTACTGCGACGGAAAAAAAGTAAAAGAGATCCCCACTGGTCACCACACTGTGTTCTTAGAAGCCGTGGACAACTTTGGAAACGCAAGCAGTGCCTTTTTTGTGACAGACCTTCCGCACATCGTAAAGGTCTCCGAACGGCCTGTTCTGATATACTTCGGCCCGAAAAGAAAGATAGAACTTGGGGGTCTTTCGATAAAGGGAAACGTGGTCTTTGGATGGACGAAGGACCACTGTGAGGTGAGAATAAGTGGAGAGATTTTCAAGATTGAAAAGTAGACTTTATCTCATGTTCCTGTTGAGTTCCATCGTTTTTCTTGCGATCTTTCTCCCCAAAAGAATAGCGTCGGACAAAGAGGGAATACGATTTTCCTTTCTTTTCGACGACATGATCGACGGAAGACGAGTGGTTCTTTTTGATCTTTCCAGTGAAAAAGAGATACCAGAGAGTGCAGAAATCGTGATTTTGAAGGGAGAACCCACCTTCTGGACACCAGAGATCCTTGCAGAAAAACTCAGGGGAAAGTTGGTTGGAATCGTGGAGTTTGATCCATCGTACGACTTTGCAAGAAAAGTTGCCCTCTTGAAGGGTGACGGGTTTTTCTTTCGCATTCACACGGTGAAACCTGAAGAAGTAGAAAAACTCAACCTGGACGAAGATGCACTTTTTCACAGGTACAGAAGGGCAGTTCTGGAAAGAAGTGTGGAGGTACTCTGGATAAGAGACATCGCCTGGAAAGATTCACTCGTTAGAAGACTTTCTGAGTACTTCAAAGGAAACGTGGTACCGTTTCCTGCTCTCTCTGAACCGGCACCTTCTTTTCCACGATGGATCTTTCTGATTCCACCGCTTCTTCTGGTCGTCTCTTACAACCCACTTTTTCTGATCGTCGCTGTTGTCCTCTTTTTCTCAAAGGAATGGTTCGCATCCCTTCTTTTTTCACTGGGAACGCTGACGGCTTATTTTGTTACAGAAAGAAAGTGGCTGAAGGTGTTGAACATCTTCCTTCTTTCTCTTTCCTTATCTCTTGGTCTCAGTGATTTCTACCACCTCAACGGAATACTGGAGTTTCGCGGTGTGAAACTTTCTCTTGTTCTTCTTCCTGGTTTTCTCTTTCTCAAAGGTCTGTGGAAAAACAGAAAGAACTGGAAAAAATACCTCCCTCTTCTCTTGTTTGCCGTTCCGGTAGGTTTTTACTACATCGTGCGTTCCGGTAACACAGGATGGGTTTTGGGACTGGAAAGAAAGATCAGAGACTGGATCGAAAGTGCTCTTGTGGTCCGGCCTCGTTTCAAGGAGATCATCTGTTACCCTTTCTTCTGGCTGGGAGGGTTCAGAGAGTACGATTTTCTCAGGGAAAGTTTTGGAAGTATAGCCCTTGTGTCCATGTTCAACACCTTCTGTCACATCAAAACACCCGTTCTGGTATCGATCTACAGGAGTTTTCTTGGAATCGCCATAGGTTATGCCGTATTCTTCTTCCTGAAGAGAATCTTAAACCACCTCTTAACTTCTAAATAATCACCAATTCACAAACCACTGATATATTCTAGGCATAAAGATGCAAAATAACAAACACCTCTGTCCCCGGGGACAGAATGGGATGTTGCTTTTTCAAGTTCTGATCTTCACTCTCTTTGGTCCTGCGTGTCAGGGATGATAATTATACCATGGATATCATCCACATTCAAGAGGAGGTGTTTCCATGACGATCGAGGAAATCAAAAAGATCATCGAGAAGGAGAACGTCCGCTTCATCAGACTCCAGTTCACCGACATCAACGGAATCTTAAAGAACGTGGAGATAACCCCAGAAATTTTCCTCGATTCCTGGGAAGAAGGGATCATGTTCGACGGATCTTCCATCGAAGGCTTTGTGAGAATCGAAGAATCCGATATGTACCTCAAACCCGTCCTCGATACCTTCGCCGTTCTTCCATGGACGGTCGATGGCGCAAAGAGCGCCAGAGTCATCTGTGATGTCTATACCCCAGACGGCAAACCTTTCGAAGGCGATCCAAGATATCGACTCAAGAGGATGATGGAAAAAGCAAAAGAACTCGGATACACACCGTACGCAGGTCCTGAGATGGAGTTCTTCATCCTCCCCACCAACGAAAAGGGAGAACCCATTCCTGAATTCCTCGATCACGGAGGCTATTTCGATCTTCTTCCGCTGAGCAAAGCCGAAGAGATAAGAAGAGACGTTGCCATTGCCCTTGAAAAGATGGGAGTAATCGTTGAAGCCACACACCATGAAGTTGCCCCCTCCCAGCACGAAGTTGATTTCAGATACGATACCTTCCTGAAAACCGCCGACAACGCCCAGACCGTGAAACTCGTAATCAAGACTATGGCCATTTTCCACGGTTACTACGCAACCTTCATGCCCAAGCCCTTCTTTGGTGTGAACGGATCCGGTATGCATGTTCACATGAGTCTTTTCAAGGGCGACCAGAACGCCTTCTACGATCCGAACAAACCCCTTGAACTCTCCGACGATCTCAGATACTTCGTTGGAGGTATTTTGAAACACGCAAAAGCGCTCGCTGCCGTTACCAATCCAACTGTGAACAGTTACAAGAGGCTCGTTCCGGGGTACGAAGCACCCGTTTACATCACATGGTCCGTTGGAAACAGAAGCGCTCTCATCAGGATACCAAAGGCAAGGGGAAAAGCCACAAGACTAGAGTACAGATCTCCCGATCCGTCCTGTAACATATACCTGGCATTCGCCGCCATCCTCGCTGCCGGGCTCGACGGTATCGTCAACAAGATAGAACCACCAGAACCCGTCGAGGAAAACATCTACCACATGACACCAGAAAGAAGGGAAGAACTGAACATAGACTCTCTCCCTGGAACGTTGAAGGAAGCGATCGAGGAACTCAAGAAGGACGATGTTATAATAGATGCGTTGGGAGAACACATATTCGAAAAGTTCGTGGAGGCTGCCGAGAAGGATTGGAAAGAGTACAGCACCTACGTTACAAACTGGGAGTTGCAGCGCTACTTGTATCTCTGATCACGATCGCCTGTGCTGGAATCCTCGAAACGAAGAGGATCGCTCTTAGTATGAATCCCATGAGAGGAACGATCAACGAGGGTGTCATCACCCTCGTTGATTCTTTAAAAAGAGAGATCGTATCCATAGATTCCAACTCAAAAAGTATCGTAGCCAGATTCACAGGTTTTTCTTATCCAGTCTGGGGAATGTACGTTGAAGGAAAGTGGTACGTCACCGACATGTTCGAAGGAAAATTCATAGAAATCTCCTCAGAAAACAGAAGACGAGAGATCACTCTGGGTGGAGATCCCACCACTTTTCTCTACCACAACGGCATCTTCTACATCTCTCTCTTTTCCCAGGGAATCCTTGTGGGAGTGGACAGAAAGACTTTCAGGGTGGTGGAAAGGTACCGCACGGGAGTTCCCAGCACCTACTTTGTTCCTACAAAAAAGGGGATTGCCTACCTCTGTTACTGGAAAGATGACGATGAACCCGATGTGATCTACCTTCACCGTGGAAGCATGGACTTTGTTCATCTGGGACTTACCCGCCCTCTACGTTACATAGAAGGAGCAAGCGGTGATTACGTCCTTGATTACAGAAACGGCTGGCTTGTGAAACTGGTCAATGGAAGCGTTGTCTGGAAAAGAAACCTTCCAGATTTTGCCTATGGTGTTTCTTTCTATGGTTCTGATCTGGCAGTTGCCAGCCTGGTTTCTCCCGTTGTTTCTGTCGTTGACAGAGACGGAAATGTGAGACAGATCAGCGTGCCACACCCTGTTCTTTACCTCGAGGAGATAGGAAACTACCTGGTGGCACTCTCCGTGGAGGCAGAGGAGATATACCTGATAAAAAACGACAGAGTGGTACAAACAGTGAAGACAGGCAAATACCCCCTGAAGATCTTCAAAATCTCAGAAAGAGAGTTCGCCGTTCTCTGTACCGATTCCGGTGAACTGATCTTCTACACGGTTTACTAATCCTTTTCCAGAGTTACCAGATTCACCAAAAGGTTGTAGGAAAACCACACATCGTCCAGTTCAAAAAACTGAGGCTTTTTCGTCTTTGCATCTTGATACACCATGATTCCTTCTTTGTACGGAATGATTGAGATGATCTTTTTGTAAGGAATCTTGTAGCTCCTTGTTTGTCCGACGAAATACAGATTTTTGTTCGTGAAGACGAGAACGCCTTCATCGACGTGGGTTAACTCTGTTTTCTCAACAGGATTTCCTTTGAAACCTCCTACTCTGTAGTAAACTCCACGTGCGATCCTCACACTGAAACCTGAATATCCTCCCACGTATTCTCTGCGTTTCCTCATCTCGTAGTTTCCTACTTTTTGGAAGACCCACACAGGCACCTCTGACTTTCCAAGGATTACTGGAACATCTCCGTTGAAACACTCTATCTCCCCGTGCATCACCCTTCTCAGAAGTCTTCCCTTTACGAACTTCGTGTACGAATCTTTCCCAGCCAGCCTGTCCACAGAAAGCCCCGTTTCTTTTATGAAGCGAACCAGTTTTTCTTCCTCTACTTCATCCAGGTTGCCATCGTCCAGAAAGTGATCTACCATTTTTTCCCAGACCGTCGTGAGGACATCTTCCACATCTTTTTCTGTTCTGAAATGACTCTGGGCTATCTCAAGAAGTTGATTTCTGAGAAAATGGAAGTTTCCTGTTGTGAAAGACTTCTCAGCAAGATCCAGCATCTTTTTCCACCCTTCTTTGTAAATCATTTCACATGCTTTGTGCTTGGTTCTCAAAAAGCCAGCAGGTTTTCCACAGTATTTGCATTTGCCCAAGCTTTTCACCTCGCTATTCAACCACAATCTTGCTGCAAACTTTCATTCTCAAACCACCAATATCAAGAACAACCCTCAAAAAATAGGCTTGATAAAAACCTTCCGGTTTCTCGGGAGGTACTCCGATCAATGAATCGCCATTTTCTTCAACACTTTTCCTGAACCACACCGCCTCTCTGAAATCTCTGCTCTTCGATCTTGCAAACCACAGTTCTGCATCCACTATTTCCGGTTCTTTCTCAACGAAAATCTTTCCATTGTCGTAATGGAATTCAACTTTGGGCAAATTCGGATAGAGTTTGAAGAACGAAGAGACCGTTTCTACGATCTCTTTGATGTTTTTCAGGCTGTGTCTGTCGTTTGGGGAGTAGAAAAGGAAGGTCTCACCTGGCAAGTCGTCCACGTAGAGATTTGCCGAGTCGACTGTCCAGTACTCGTCATTTGTACCGAGCACAAGAACCTTGGGAAGATCAAGCCTCAACCTCATAGCGTACGGATCGACTATCTCGAGAAGTTCCTTCCCCTGTTCATTTTCTATCAGATCTAAGAGTCCTCTTTCCCGATAATCCTTCAGCTTTTCACTGTAAGTGCCGTAGTACTCCTTTTGATGAAGAAGTTGCGCCTCTATGTTCAGATTGTCGTACACCATTGGAGCGATGGCAAAGATCCGTGGATCGAATATCGCTGTGAGATACGTGGTCCATCCCCTCTTCGAAGCGCCAGAAACCATAAAACCCTTTATTTCAAATCCGTTCTTTTCCAGAAAGTCCTGTACTGCATCCATGGCTTTTATCACACCATAAGTCATGGGAACAAGGAGCGGAAGGTATGGATCGGGTTTTTCAAGGTACATTCTGAACGTCTCTGCAATCAACGCATCTTCTCTGAGACCAAAGATCGGCTGATTGGGAACATCACCCACAACCACGAAGGGAGACTCAAACATCCTCGCCACCCACAGGTACTCAAGAACGTCCTCCAGAAACGACCTGTAGTAACCTTCGTTTTCTTCTTTTCTGCTTCCACCTGTTATCAGAAGGAAGGCTCGATCTCTGTATCTCAAATTGGATGGAAGAATGATTCCCACCCTGTGAAACCACTGGATCTCCTGCCATTTCATACCGTACGACTTGAGAACATATATTTCCTCTCCCAATTGGGTTATGGTTGAGATCTTCGTCTCGTAAAGAGGAGTTCCTCTTTCTCGAGTGAGAACGTCAAGGGGGTGCACGGCGAAGATCGTAACGGCGAGAATCAACATTATCAAACTTGTTGCTTTTTTCATACTTTCCCCCCTCATCAGGAGAATTTCATACGTTCAGGGGTTTTTATTTTCCAACCTCTCTAATCCGCTACTTCCACACGGGCACGCTTTTGTGGATTTTCATCACGATGAGGTTGAATAATCTTTCGCAGATACCTGGAAGTTTCTCCCTTAGCGTTTTTCCTGCTTCACCTTCTGAAACCTTGGCTCTTTTGAAGAGAGGTAAAGGCTCTGATGGTGATTTTTTTCATCCTTTAATATCCTACCAGACTCTGAAGCAAAACGCTGGGAAAACGTGAGGGAGACACGGTAGACAGAAAGTTCCATCTTCCATTGATGATCTTTGGGATTTTTATGCTCATCGGAAGACCGTAGCGATCGTTCGGTGGGTTTTCGGGGATCGTCTCCAGTGAGAACTGTCCGGAGAGGGCAAGTACCAGAGCGTCGAGAAGGTCGTGAAGGGCAACTTTCAGTCTTTCTTCAGTCTTTTTCAGTTCTTTCACATCGAGTGTGAGGAATCTCCTCAGAACATCTATTCTCTGCTTAATTCCTTCTTCTGTGTGTTTTGAGGCAAGAAGTCTTCCAGAAAGCCTCAAAAAGCAAAGCTCTGGATGAGATTCTCTGATCACACTGACCAGTGAAGGATTTTCTCTCAAGAAGAGATCCACTTCCCTCACTTTTTCCACGATGTTCCAGAACTGAACAGAAAATCCCTTTCCCTGCTTTTTCCTGTTGATCATCAGAGCGTCCTCATAGGTTTTCTGATAAACCGCTTCTCTGACAGGCACGGTGAACACACATCCTGCTCGCTTTGAAAGGATCTTCCGCGCAAGTTTGTCACACACTCTTTCACCGGTCTCCGGAAGCCCGATGGGAATGTCCACAAGCACAGGAAATCCCGGGAACAAGAAACGTTCCATGAGTCCTATCTTTAAGATTTTGCGTTCTTCGACCAGTGCATACACCCATCCTCTTCGGGTACCATCCACGCCGGCCGTGATCATCGTGTACATTATAAACCGGAGGGAATATCATGGGATTCGATCCGGTTGAAAGGTCAAAGAAGATAGAAAACCTTGTTATGAAAGACGGAAGGAGAAAATACTACAGGTTCAGGTACTCTCTGTACTACAGCGGGATCGTAACGGCAGACTCTGTTGGGTGTAATCTGCTCTGTGCTTACTGCTGGAACTACTTCAAGAACATGAGGTCAGAGAAGGTAGGAGACTTTTTCTCACCGGAAGAGGTGGCAGAAAAACTCGTGGAGATCTCAAGAAAAAGAAGATGCGATCTTTTCAGGATCAGCGGCGCAGAGCCGATTCTTGGAAGAAAATCGGCAGAACACACAAAAGAAGTGATGAAACTCGTGAAAGGAACGTTCATCCTGGAGACAAACGGCATTTTGTTTGGCTACGATCCATCACTGGTGGATCTTTTCACTGACTTTGATGTTCTTGTGAGAGTGAATGTGAAGGGCTGGGACGAAGAAAACTTTGAACGAATAACCGGCGCGGATGGGTGGTATTTCCACTATCAGCTGAAAGCCCTGGAGAACCTGTATGGAAAGGTGCGCTTCTGGGTTGCCGTAATGTACGATCTATTCGGCGAAGAAGGACTGAGTGAACTCAAAAAGAAACTTCCCGTTCCTTGCAGGATAGAGAAGGAGTATCTGGAAGCCTATCCCTTCGTTGTGGAGAATTTGAGAAAGAGGGGTGTTGTACCGAAAAATAAAATTCCATGATAACATGTTAAAAGTGGAAGGAGGGATTTCTGTGAAAAAGGGCCTCATCGTTCTGATAATTGTTCTGATCGTAGTGGTCATCATCATCGGTACCACGATAGGATACTACAACTACCTCGTTTCGCTGGAGCAAGAGGTGGAAGAAAAGTACAGTCAGATACAGAACCAGCTTCAAAGAAGAGCAGATCTCATACCCAACCTCGTGGAAACGGTGAAGGGATATGCTGCACACGAGAAAGAGATTCTCGAAGAGATAGCGAATGCAAGAGCGAAACTGATAGGTGCAAGAACACCACAGGAGAGCGCTCAGGCTGATGCAGAACTTTCTTCTGCCCTCTCAAGACTTCTTGCCATAGCGGAGAACTATCCCAATCTCAAGGCCGACGCGAACTTTCGCCAGCTCATGGATGAACTCGCCGGAACGGAAAACAGGATTGCAGTCGCTCGAAGAGACTACAACGAAGCAGTGAAAAGGTACAACACCGCTATAAAGAGGTTCCCCGGTGTGATCTTTGCAAGGATGTTTGGGTTCGAAGAGAAACAGTACTTCGAAGCAAAAGCCGGAGCAGAGCAGGTGCCAGAGGTGAAGTTCTGATGAGAAAAATTCTTTTTTTGATCCTCATTGCTTTGTTTGTTCTCTCGTTTTCCGTTGAGTTTCCAGACCCCACTCCGTACAAGTATGTGAACGACTACGTGGGTGTGCTAGATTCAGAGACGGTGGAAAAGATCGTTGCCGTTGGAAAAGAACTGGAGAAAAAAACGACGGCTCAGGTTGTTGTGGTGGTTGTTCCTTCTCTTTCTGGTCTCACGGTGGAAGAATACGCGAACCGGCTTTTCAGGGAATGGGGAATAGGTCAGAAGGAGAAGAACAACGGAGTACTTCTTCTTGTTGCTATGCAAGACAGAAAAGTGAGAATAGAGGTGGGTTATGGTCTGGAAGGAGCCATACCGGATGGAAAGGCAGGAAGAATCCTCGATGAATACGTGATTCCTTATTTCAAAGAGGGAGAGTACGACAAGGGTATCTACTACGGTTATCTGGCGATTGCCAGGGAAGTGGCCAGAGAGTACGGGGTGGAGATCACAGGAACCTCCGATCTTCCCGAAAGAGGAACGGACATCAGTGGTCTTTCTATCGTTATCATCGTCATAGCGTTCATCATCTTCTCTTCCATCATGGGAAGGGGAAGATACTGGTACAGAGGACCCAGGTTTCCGGGTGGGTTCGGTGGACCCAGAGGTGGATCAGGTGGATCCGGGGGATTTGGAGGAGGATCCTCCGGAGGTGGTGGTGCATCAAGAGGATGGTGAAGTTGAAGTTGATGATCTGAACACTTTGAGGTATATATCCTTCGCATGACTTGTCTGCGAAGGCAGGCCTTCTTTGATCTTGAAGGTTCTTTCACCGGTAGGTTTCCTTTCTGCTTGTAGAAACATCACTCTTTCATCTCCTGTAAAACGGCGGGCCAGTTCGTACACGTGTGTTACGTAAAAAACTTTAACACGGCTGTCCAGTAGAGCTCGAACAATCTGGTAGGCCACTTCGGAACCCTCCATTTCATTCGTAGATGAGAAGGACTCGTTGAATAGCACCATAGACCTTCTATGCAGATGAAGGACTATCTCATTCATTCTGACAAGTTCTTCTTCAAATTTTCCTCTCTTCAAGCTTGGATCTTCCTCTCTTTTAAAGTGCGTAAAAATTCCTTTGCAAACGTTCGATTCAAAGTACGACGCCGGAACGAACATACCAGCTTGCATCATCAGCTGAGCTTGCCCTATACTTCTCAGGAAAGTGGTCTTCCCACCGCGATTCGCTCCCATGATGAAAAAAACTCTTTTACCACGCGTGTTCAGATCGTTACTTATCACTCTATTTCTCTTTATTAGAAGCAAACTAAGATCGTAAAGCCCTCTGAAGGCGGTTACATCGTCCTCATCAATTGGTTTGGGATCGGGAAAACTTATCTTCGATTTTTCTACATCTTCCAGCAAGTTGAGACAACCAACATAGAAAGCCAGTTCTTCTCGAATTTTGTTCAAAAATTTTTCTACATGCTCTGCCGCGTAGTAAACTGTGGCTGCTACCCTGCGAAGTCCCAAATTGGTCAACTTCTCCAGTGCTCGTGCTCCACTTTCATCTCTTGGATGTAATTTATAAGAATACATTCGTCTCACACTGAGTAGTCTTTTCAGGATGCTTCTTGAAGAGTCAGGCTGGCAGAGGGTGTAATCTTTTCCTTCGTTACCTTTTCCGAGTTTTACTTTGAACAACATACCGTTTGAAAATCTCAAATTAATGAGATGCTTCTCCACAGTTTGTAAGTAGGCTTCATCCAGTTCCGTCCTTATCATCTCGAAAAACCTTGTGAAGCCTCGAGAATGAAAATTGTGACGATGTTCATCTGCCAACTTTTTAAGCTCTCTGAGCGCTACCAGCATGGCTTCTAAAGCTTTTCTGGAGCCGTTCAGGACATTGATAGGAGTTTTCCATCCAAAAACCCCCCACCAATTTTTCTTCTTGTTTTCTTGAACCTCCAGCGGTATCTGAAACAACCGCCTTACGACGTTCTGGTTTTTCATACAATCTTTGAGAATTTCCTGGCGGTACTTTATCGTCTCCAGATCGGTTTCTGGATTCAGAATGACATTTCTCACAACACTATACAGGTAACCATCTCCCTTTGCCATGTGATCGAATATCACATCTAAACCGAGATCTCTTGTCAAATCATCTGCATTGAAAGGCAACTCTCTTTTCAAATTGAAATCCTTGTCTGGGTACATCAAAAGTACTCTCATGGTTCAACACGCTCCCTTATTTTCCAATATGTGAGACCATACTTTTCCGCCAGCGAAACAGCGTACGATCGTCCATCAGCCGGTTTTCTGATGATTTTGAAAGTTCTCACAGCTGGATCCTGAGGGGAGACAGTTGCGACCATGCTCACAATTTTCTCATTCATTCTGGATAGTTCATCAAGGAAGGTAACCCATACACACAAGCAATCACGTTCCAAAATAGTTTTCATAATTTCTTTGCTCAAAAACAGAGCATCACTCAGTGCAGCCGAAGAAAAAATCTCATTCAATATGATCAAACTTTCGGAGGAAGTGCTTTCGAGGATGTCTTTTACACGGAGGATGTCGTTTTCTAGTTTGCTCATTTGATCCTGCACCCTTTCCTCTCTTTCGAAATGAGTGAAGATAGCGTCGGGTAAAAACAAACGCGCTCGTCTCGCGGGAATGGGAAGTCCCAGGGCGGCAAGATAATGAAGTTGACCAATCATCCTTGCGAAGGTTGTTTTACCACCCTGGTTCGGTCCTGTCACGACGATCACCCTCTCTGGGTTTTCAAGATAAAAATCATTGAAAACAAGCTGCCTGGTATCCAGCAAACCACTGGCTAGTGCTATGTCGAAAGCGTCTTCCACGTATTCGCTTTTATCAGAAGACACCTCAGGATAGCAGAAAGGTAATCCCTTTTTTCTCAGAGGTTCCATGAAATCCAAGTACGAGAGATAAAACTGTATTTCCCTCTCAAAGTTCAGAATAACTTTATCAGTAAAACGCCCGTTTCTTTCGCAAAAAAGGTCAAGTGTTATAAAGGGCTCTGGATACAATCTCGATACGAACTCCAGAATCCTTGCTTCAATATGGCTCATCCCCAGCCCCTCTTCAATATCGAATTGAAACTCGTCCGCGCATTTCTCGCGGTTGAATCTTGAGAACACCTTCTCTATCTCCGGGGAGTATTCTTTTTCTCCTTCGTAGGGTTTCACCGTGAACATGCCGGGTTTTATAATGATACAGTAGTTTACATTTGAGAGCTTCAGTTTCACATTTTGAGCCTCTTCTTTAAGAGAAACGAAGGAAGAAGAACGAACGTAGCTTTTCAGGTACTCTCGAAATTTTCTCAGTCCAGAGGATTGGAGTTTAGCAGTGTTCATAGCGCGTGACAGTTCGGATACCGCATCGCAATATATCAGGACTGTCTCCAGGAACCATCCTTTTCTGTTGTACTCGTACTCCAGTTGCTCTACCATTTTCATATGTCGATGAAACGATGCCATATCTTTTGCGAACTTCCTGATGGCTTCCAGCAATTTTTCGTTGTTTTCCAAATCTTTCATCACTTCCTGGCGGTACCTTACGGTTTTCTCATCCTGAACAGGTGAGAGGTAATACTCTAAAATATCATTCCGTTCCTGAACGATCTCTCGAACCACACGATCAAGTCTCAAGTCTCTTAGGGTTTCTTGGGAAACTTGAATGGTTCTCACGGAGTCCACAAAAAGAACGCTGGGAAGAATCACTTTCAATCCCTCCCACAAAAGAAAATGGCCTCTACTGATCAAGCCAGTAGAGGCCATCAGCCCTCTTCAGGGCAGTTTGGGCGGGCCTCATCGCCCGTTGGGTTATTGTTTTTTTCCAAACGTTATTATACCATCTCCAGCTTTTCAATTTCTTCTGCAACAAAATTCACTATTTCCCTCAAGTAGTCTCTGGAAAAGTCCAGCTTTATTCCTGCTGTTTCATAGGCCTTATCGATTGGAAGAGAGCATCCGACCCTCAGAAATTCGGTGTAATTTTTAAGAACCCTTTCTGAGTCTTCCAGATAGTTCCTGTAAATTGCAAGAGCACCGATCTGGGCTATTCCATACTCTATGTAATAGAACGGCACCTCGAAGATGTGAAGTTGAAAGAGCCATCTTGTTTTCTTTTCCTCATCCAGATTCGACCAGTTCACTCCTGGGTTGAACCTATCCATCAGGTAAGCAAAGTACTCGTCTCTTTCCTTTGGTGTGTGATCTGGGTTGGTGTAAATCCAGTGCTGGAAGGCGTCCACGGTCATGCACCACGGCAAAAAGTAGAGTGTACCTTCGAGCTCTTCGATCTTTGCCTTTTTCAGATCTTCAGGGTCGGTGTAGAACTCGTCCCAATATTCCATGGAGATGAGCTCCATGGACATCGAAGCAAGCTCTGCAACTTCCATTCTATGCGGTCTGTAAAAGACTGGAAGGCTCAGCGTTTCAAACGAGTGCATCGAATGTCCCAGTTCGTGAAAGATCGTTCTCACATCCCCTGGCTGTCCAACCGCGTTCATGAAGATGAAGGGAGCTCCCGTCTTTGGAAGCGTGTGGTTGTATCCACCAGGAGCTTTTCCTTTTCTGTTTTCAAGGTCGAGGAGATTCTTTTCCCTCATGAGACGAAATCTTTCCGCGAAGGTGGAGTTCAACCTTTTGAGTGCTCTCTCGGTTTTTTCCATGAATTCTTCCACTGAGGAGAAAGGTTTCAAGATCTTTCCATCCACATCTACCGCTGTATCCCAGGGTCTGACGCTTTCAATTCCCAGTTTTTTCTGCCTGACCTTTGTTCTTTCCACCAGATAGGGAACGACTTCTTTTTCCACCGCTTCGTGGAAACGGTACAGGTCTTCCGGAGTGTATTCGAACCTGCTCTTAAGTCTGTGCATGTAATCTCTGTAGTTGGAAAAACCCACGTTCAGGGCCTGCTGGTGCCTGATTTCTTTGAGTTCGTCGAAGAGTTTGTTGAGCTTGTCCCTGACTTCCCAGATTCCTTCGTACCTTTTCCTCCAGGCGAGTTCCCTCGTAGATCTGTCGGGATCTCTCAAGTACACAGAAAGCTGCTGGAGCGTCTTTTTCTCTCCTTTGAAGTCGACTTCAATGTTTCCCACGATCGTGCCGTAGTTTCTGGAGAGGATGCTCTCTTTCACCTGAAGAGGAACGTTTTCCTCTCTGAACAGTTCCACATCGTTTTTGATCACCTTTATCATGTGTTCGTAACCACGCGGAGCAAAGTGTTCGTTTTCTACGATTTTCTCTTTTATCCTCTGTTCGTAAGGCTTGAGTTTTGCTACGATCTCTTTTTGGAACTCCTCGTAAGCTTTTGCGTACTCTTCTTTGTCTGCGTTCACAGTCATTTTGATGTAAAGCCAAGCGTGTTCCTCCTCAATCTGATCGAAAAAGTCCGTCACCCTGTTTATGAAACTTCTGAATTCTTCAGGGGAACTGATCTGAAAATCCAAAAGTTCTCGAACAACCGGTTCAACCTCTTCCCAGCGCATTGTACATGCCCTCCTTATTGGGGTCTACATTATTATTTTGCGGCAAGGATGCTTCGAATATTCCCAAATTAAATCAACCGTTACTTAGTTCGCATCAGGAATTAGTGTATACTTACTTAAAAAAGACACGGAGGTGCAGATACAATGAGGATACTATATCTCGACCCCTTCTCAGGGATATCTGGGGACATGTTCCTTGGCCTTCTGGTCGATCTTGGAGTGGATCCAGAAAAGATAAAATCCCGTCTTGAGAAGCTCAATGTCGAATTTGAATTTGTGGTGAAAAAAGAGAACAAAAAGGGAGTAACCGCCACAAAAGTTGACGTTGTTTTCCCTGGAAAAGAGCACCACGAGGATCACATTGTGTCGGATCATGATCACCACCATCACCACGGAAGACATCTCTCCGAGATCGTTGAAGTACTCAGCAGACTCGAAGATCCGCTGAAGGAAAAAGCGATAAGAATGTTTGAAACTCTCGCAGAAGCGGAAAGCAAGATCCACGGCCTCTCAAAAGAAAAGGTTCATTTCCACGAAGTTGGGGCCATGGACGCTGTGATAGAGATCGCGGGAGCTGTAGCCGGACTGGAGCTTCTCGGAGTGGAGAAGGTTTTCTGTGGCACCGTCAACACGGGAAGCGGTTTTGTGATGACAGAACACGGCAGATACCCGGTTCCCGCTCCAGCCACCGCTGAGCTGCTGAAAGGCATTCCGATCTATGTGGATCAGAAAGTGCGCACAGAACTGGTCACGCCGACGGGAGCTGTGATCTTGAAGAGCCTGGTTGACGAGTTCAGGACACCGATCTTGAGAGTAGAAAAAGTGGGATACGGGGCAGGGACGATGGATCTTGAAATACCGAACGTTCTGAGGGGGTATCTCGGTTACATCGAACCCTCCGAAAGAACCGGAGATGTTCTCATAGAAACGAACGTGGACGATATGAGTCCACAGCTGTTCGGTCATCTCATGGAGAGACTGTTTGAAGCGGGGGCAAAGGATGTCTTCTTCACACCCATATACATGAAGAAGAACCGTCCGGCTGTCAAGGTTTCTGTTCTCTGTCACGAGTCGAAAAAAGATGAGATCCTGAAACTCCTCTTCAAAGAAAGCACCAGCATAGGTGCGAGGGTTTTCTATCCCGAAAAGGTAGAAGCGACCCGCACAGTGAAAACGGTGAAGACCGAATACGGGGAGATTCCAGTCAAGATAGCGAGTTTCGATTCGGAGATCGTGAACATCTCACCAGAGTACGAGGCTTGTAAGAAGATTGCGCAGGAAAAAGGAATTCCTCTCAAAGAAGTATACAGAGCGGTCTGCAAGAGTGTTTCGGAGGTTCGGGACGATGTTTGAGGATGTATTGAGATCTCTCGCAAGTGGTGAGATAACCATTCAAGAAGCGGAAGAGAAGATTTTGAGCAAATTTTTTGAAAGAACAAACGAGTTGATGCTCGACATGGAAAGAGACAAAAGGCAGGGATTTCCCGAAATCGTCTTTGCACTGGGGAAAACTAAGGAACAGACGATAGCCGCTGTGGAGAAGTTTTTAGAGAGAAAGGGAATCGCCTTTGTCTCCGGTCTGGACGAGGAGAAGAAGCGGGAGTTGAAAGATAGATTTTCCGATTACGTGATAAAAGAAGCTGGAAGACTCGTGGTTTTAAAGAGAGAAAATACAACTCTGGAAAAGTTGAACGGAAAAGTCGGAGTGATAACTGCTGGAACTTCCGATGTTCCCTTCGCCGAGGAGACTTCTCTCATACTCGAGGAACTCGGTGTCAGCGTTCAGAAGGTTTACGACGCGGGAGTTGCGGGGATACACAGATCTTTCTATGCGCTCAGCAAAACAAAAGATTCTGACCTTCTCATAGTCTTTGCCGGAATGGAAGGAATTCTTCCTTCTCTCATAGCTTCTCTCACAGATCTTCCGGTGATAGCCGTTCCCACACCCGTTGGTTATGGATTCGGTGGAGAGGGACTGGGAGCGCTTTCCACGATGCTTCAAACGTGTGTTCCGGGTCTTGTTGTGGTGAACATAGGGAACACCGTTGGAGCCGCAGCGGCCGCCGTGAGAATTCTAAGGAGGATAAGGAAAGATGGACAAGCTTCAGAGAATAAGCGAAGCTATTAAAAGCAAGAAAAAACTCGTCGTCATGTTCTCCGGTGGGGTCGACAGCACCCTTTTAGCGAAACTGGCATATGAAGCGCTGGGAAAAAACGCCGTGGCACTCACGATAGACTCCCCGGTGATTCCAAGAAAAGAAATAGAAGAAGCGAAGAATCTGGCAAATCTCATTGGAATAAGACACGAATTCATCGAACTGAACGAGCTCAAGAGCAGACACCTCATAGAGAATCCTCCAGACAGGTGTTACCTGTGCAGAAAGCTGAGAGACAACATCGTAAAGAACTGGGCAAGGGAGAATGGTTTCGATGTGATAGCTGATGGGTTGAATTTTTCGGACCTTCAGGATTACAGGCCGGGAGTGAAAGCATCCACGGAAGACGGCATCTGGCATCCCTTCATAGATTTTGAAGTGACGAAGGAAGAAATAAGGGAGTACTCCAGAAAACTGGGACTTCCAACCTGGGACAAACCCGCCATGGCCTGTCTGTGTTCGAGGTTTCCTTACGGATTTGGATTGAACGAAGAGCGCGTTCGAATGGTGGAAAAAGCGGAGAATTTTCTCAGAGAGCTGGGGTTCAGAGAGGTGAGGGTGAGATTTTTCCCGTACAAAACTGCTGTTGTCGAAGTGGGAAGAGACGAGATGGAACTCCTCATGGGCAAAAGAACAGATATTGTATTGGCACTTCAGAAGATCGGTTTTTCTTTTGTGACGCTGGATCTGGAAGGTTTTGCCAGTGGAAAACTGAACAGGACGAGAGAGGGTGTGTCAAAGTAATGTTCTGGCAATGTTCCAGTAATATTAGTTTACACAATCAAGTTGTGCATAATCATAAATATTGAACAATAAAATTTAGGGTAAATTAGATAACAAAGAGTATATTGTTTAATATTAGTTTAGATTAGCAAATATTAATATCTTCTTTGTTTCGAAATCATTATTGTCATTTATTTCATTAAATAATTTTTGGAATCTCAATTCCTTCACTTGCTATCTTCAGGTATATAGAAGTGGTGGAGATGTTTGCGTGGCCCAGAAGAGCCTGAATCTTGTTCAAAGGGACCCCACGTTCAATCAGCGCTACAGCAAAAGAATGTCTAAATATGTGAGGGGTTACTTTTTTCTTTATACCCGCTTTCCTTGCGTATCTTTTGACGGCTCTCTGTATCGATCGAACGGAGGGTTTCTTCTCGAAAAAGCCGGAATTCATGAGTTCTTCCACCAGTTCCTTTGAGATGTTGATGATCCTTTCCTTGTTTCCCTTTCCCTTTATTCTTATCCTGGCAGTTTCGTTCACTGAAATATCGTGAACCGACAGATTCACAATCTCCGATACTCGCATCCCGGTATTGGCGAGCACTTTGAATATCGCTCTGTACAGAGAGTTGTCACACGCTTCGATAATACGACGGACTTCATCGAGTTCAATGGCTTTTGGTAACACTGTGTGGCGGGGAGGCTCTGCTTCGTTCCAGAAGCGCTCTTCTATGTTCAACAGTCCTCTATCCGCTTTCCAGTTCAGGTAGTTCTTCACAACGACGAGCTTGTTCCTCTGGGTAGCGGGAGTGTTCTTCGATATTGTGTTGAGATATTCCTTCCAGGTTTCTGGAGTGACGGGCTCGAACCTGGTGAATTCTCTCAGGATAGATCTGTACTGATACAGCGTCCTTTCGCTTCTTTTTTTAACCACTTTGAGGTACTCCAGGTATTCGTCCACCGAAAATCACCTTCCCAATAATTTATGTTACACTATAAATCAAAAAACGAACGGAGGGGTTCGATGTTTGAAGGAAAGCTGATGAGGCTCAGGGCCTACAGAAAAGAGGACATAGAGAAAGCCCTGGAATTCGCCAACGATCCTGAAGTGAAGAAGTGCCTCGTTCCGGGTATTCCTTTTCCGTGGAGGAAAGAAGACGAAGAAAAATGGTACCAAAGTTTGAATCCTTTCAGCACGGATTCTTACTCATTCGCTCTCGAGAAGCTGAGCGATGGAGAGTACATAGGGAGATGTAGCATTATCAAAATCGACTGGAAAAACTCTGTGGCGGAGGTCGGCATATTTCTGGGGAGGCCTTATTGGAGCCAAGGATACGGAACGGACGCTATGAGGGTACTGGTGCGGTTCATTTTCAACGAGATGAATATGAACAAGATCAAGCTCCACGTGTTCAGTTTCAACGAACGGGCAAAGAGAGTCTACGAGAAAATAGGCTTCAAAGTGGAGGGTATCTTAAGACAAGAACTTTTCAGAGAAGGAAGGTATCACGACGTTATCGTGATGGGCTTGCTGAAGAGTGAATGGAAAGACCTCACCGAAACAGATCTTTGAGTTCGACCAGTTTCACTTCTTCGGTCTCTTTTAGTCCATCGAAACCACTTCTGGAAAAGAGATAGTAAACAACGGAGAGATTATCTATTTGAAGATCCTTTAGAAGGTATGGAACTTTGCTTCTCAATCGATTCAGAACGAGAACATCTATTTTCTTGTTTGACCACTTACATTCGCCAACGTATAGGGTGTTTCCTTTTATTCCTACGATATCTATCTCTACATCCTTGCTCCACCATCTACCAGTTTTTTCTACTCCTACTTTTCGGATCATGTATTGTCGCACTATTTTTTCAAAGGTGAACGAAACGTGCTGATCAAAAGTGGTACTTATTTTTTCCAGGGCCTCATTGATCAGACCACGGTATATGAGTTCCTTGTGAGGATGAATGTATCTGAAATAAAATCTGAGATACTCATCGGACAAATGGTATCTTGGTTTTCTCTTTGGTTTTCTGCTCAGAGAAAATGGAACTTCCTTTTCAACGAATTTCAGCTCTACCAGTCTTGAAAGATAAACGTTGATGCTTCTGATATCTATTCCAGAAACATCCGCTATTTCTGATGGCGAAGTCTTGCCCAGTGCAATAGCTTGGAGAATCGAATAATAACTCGATGGATCATGAAATTCCTCCAGTGTCAGAAACCGTCCTTCTTCCACCAGATATTCTCCTGGAGTCAGGACCTTTTCAATGAGCGCTGTTTTAAAGTCTCTATATCCCGAAAATTCACGAAGGTACAGAGGAACACCGTCTGTGACGCTGTAAGTTTTCACATAATCCTCTTCATTTTCAAAATTCAGAAACTTTATAGAATCGAAGAAATCGAGAGGAAGGATCTGGTACTGTCCCGTTCTTCTTCCATAGAGAGGGCTGTTTTGAGCAAGAGCGATCTTTTCAATCATGCCAATTTGAGAACCGCAAAGGATCATTTTAACTCCAATCTTAGAGAACACTTCATCCCACCATCTTTGAAGGATACTCATGAAACTTTCGTCTTTCATAGGAATGTATTGAAATTCATCGAAAACCACCACTTTTAAACCCTCTCGTGTTTCAAAGACATTTTTTAGAAGGGAAAAAAACTCGTCCCATGTAGAAATTTTCAAGGTAACCGGGAGATTCAGAATAGGCTTTATCTCATCCAGGAATCGATTCATCAGCTGGATACTACTTGAAAGATCCGCTGTGAAGAACAGGGCTTTTTCAAGGCAGTTTTGAAGAAGAAACGTTTTTCCCACTCGTCTCCTTCCATAGATGATCAAAAGTTCTGCTTTGTTGCTTGAAATCTTTCTTCTTAAAAACTCACATTCCCTTTCCCTGTCAATCAGCATGCCCATTTCCCCTTGAGATTCCTTACAATAAAAATTATAAATGATGATTTGCTAAATGTGAATTTAGTAAATTCAGATTTATATTTTTGGGAGGAAGACTTTGGTGTCGTAAAATGTCAATTTTACGACACCGCGATTTGAGAAACATCTACCGTTTAATTCTGGAGTGAAAAAAGCAGGTGCACGCGGTCCTCTCACCATGATATAATTTCCTGCGATTCACTTTTGTGTGGAGGGGATTGGCTTTGAAAGCGATCACCAAAAGATTCATTTTCATTTACATACCAGTTTTCGCTGCGCTGTTTTTTCTCTCAAGGATAAACTACCTGCTTTATCATACAATAATAGAGTTCTTTGCGATATTTACCGGTCTGTCGATTGGTTTAATAGCGTATGCCACACGTGGATTCAATCAAAACAGGATCTTCATAAAGTTTGGAGTCGTTTATGTTTTCGTTGCAATTGTCGACTTCCTTCATACGCTTGCGTATAAGGGTATGGGAGTTTTTCCAAACTGGACGGCAAACCAGCCCACTCAGTTTTGGATCGCAGGAAGATTGCTTGAAACACTCGGTTTTGTTCTGATCCTGTATTTTCCTAAGCTCAGCGAGAGAACATTGTTTTTTCTGTTCGGCCCTCTGACCACATTTCTGATCACATCTATCTGGACTGGAGTTTTCCCAGACTGTTTCATCGAAGGTTTCGGTTTAACAGAGTTCAAAATATCAATGGAGTACATCATAATTTTTGTTCTACTTGCGGTGCTTGTTCGAACGCTCAGAAGTAAAGATGTCTCGATCTCTACATTCCAAAAACCTCTCGTAGCTGCAATAATTCTCACGATCTTTGGAGAGCTCTCTTTCACACTGTATTCAGATGTCTGTGGTTTTTTCAATTTCCTGGGACATGTTTTCAGACTTTTCTCGTACATGGTGATTTTGAGGGGAGTGATAGTGAACGCTTTGGCGAATCCTGTTCAAGCTCTATTGTTTGAACTTTACGAAGAAAAAGAAAAACTCAAGGAAATCGCTCATCGCGATAGTTTAACAGGGCTCTTCAACAGGGCGTTTTTCAACGAATGGATTCAGGATCAAGTTCGAAAAGCGCAGTTCCAGAACGTTCCGCTGTCTTTCATAATGATCGATGTTGACAATTTCAAGCAGATCAACGACACATACGGACATTTAACCGGAGATAAGGTGCTCAGATTCGTTGCAAGATGTATTAGTGATTCGATTCGCTCTTCGGATTTTGCAGTGCGCTACGGTGGGGATGAATTTTTAGTTGTCCTTTACAACACCAGCAAACAACAAGCAGAACAGGTTGCTTCGAGGATAAGGGAGAAAATCAGAAACTCGGATGAACTGGGAGTGGATGTCGATATCAGCTACGGTGTGGCTGAACTCAAACCAGGTGACAACTATTTGAAATTCCTTCAAAAAGCGGACGAAGAGATGTATGGAATGAAGAGAGAGAGAAAAAGTCCTGTTGTGATTAAAAAAAAGAGGAGCCAGAGGCTCCCCGTATTGTGTTTTTTCCGCAGATTCACAGCACCATGTCCTCGAAGTTTTCCTTAATCACCGAAAGTAGATTTATGGTTTCGTTCACACTATCGAGAACAACCTTCAACTGGGAGAAGAAATTCTGTATCGAGGAGCTTATTTCTTCCGCTGTTGCTGAACTCTCTTCAGAAATTGCGAGTAGGTTCTGGATACTGTTTGTTATACCGTTGAGGTTGTCAACTTGTTGATTCAGGACATCTATGAGATCGCTGAGTTTTTGCGATATGGAAGATATAACTTCGCTGGATTCTTTGTTTCTCTCTGAACTCTCGAGGAGCTGACTCGATTGTTCCTTCATCTCTTCGAATTCAGCCTGTATAGTTTTAACGAGTTTGTCGATACCTGTGTTTATGGTCGATAGATACTCCGCTATCTTTGAAGAGGAGCTGCGACTTTCTTCGGCAAGCTTTCTGATTTCATCGGCAACCACTGCAAAACCTCTTCCGGCTTCTCCACTTCTTGCAGCTTCTATAGCAGCATTGAGTGCAAGTAAATTCGTCTGTTCAGCGATGCTCGAAACAGTTGCAGCAACCTGCATGATCATGCCAGCCTGTTCTTGGAGATTTTTTGCCTCCTCAACGAGTTTGGAGAACCTCTGGCTCATCTTCGCTATGCCGTCAGCCGATTGCTCGACATTATTTGCCGATTGAACAATGAGCGACACAGCTTCATTGAGAGATTTTATGATTTGTGTTTGTTCGGAGATGATGGATGTTATAGTTTCAACGTTTGTTGTAACCGCACTCGATATCCTTTCCGTATCATTACTTATCTGTACAGCTGTGGTGGCTATTTCATTTGAAAGTGAACTCATGGTTTCGAGCTGTTCTTTCATGGAATTCACTGCATCTACTACTTTCGATGAGTAGGCGTCTATTTCTTGAACGTCTCCCAGTATACCCACTATGATTTCCTTGGTCTTTTCTACAGCATTGTTCAGTTCAGCGGAAAGATCGGAGAACTCTTTTGGTCCACTTATCATAACTGGATTGTCAAAGTTCTTCCGAGAAACGAGTTTAAGAGATTCTTTTATAACGTTCAGACCTTTTTTGAGGTCTTTTGTGTCGAATGCCATCACAAGAGATATGAGAAAGGCGCTGAAAACGGACTTGAGCAGATTTCCGAATGGCAGAAATGTGAAGATGATGAAGATAAAAACGAAACTGAACAGTGGTATCATGAGAACATTAACCGGAACCAGAGACTTCACGAATCCTGCTCCAAGAACGATCAAACTCCTTAGTTTTTCGAATTTTCCGTATTCCTTTGTGGCTTCCACTTCTACTTCGAGGTAATTTCTACCATTGTCACTACCTTCTCTCAATACTCTGTACTTGATCGGATCGTCAAAGAACTCAGAAGCCGTTTCCATGAGTCCAAGGAAATAATTTTTGAAGTTTCGTTTTGATTCGTACCTTATCAATGCTTTGCGCGATGAAAGGAGTTTGAAGAAGATTCTCGGGGGTTTCGCTCCTTTGATCCTTCTGGTAAGAACTCTGTGTACCATATCCATAGCAGCCATGAAAGAAAGAAAACTCGTTTTCTTGCGGTTCTTCTTCCAGAAACAAGTGATGCTTTGTGAAATCTTTTAACAGATCTACAGCTTCTTTTTTCACCTCATCAATTATCCCTTGATCTTCCTGAATGGAAGATATTATTTCATCGATAGAATCCGCGTCCAGTTCTTTGTCCGATCCTGTGTATTTTAGAACTTTGAGTGAGATAATGTCCGCCGCTTTTACACAATTCGAAAGAGCTACAATTGAGTCCTTTTCATTTATTTTCTGATAAGGAGCGTGATGATAAAGGATAGATTTTGAACAATCAGAACAGAGCTGTATTTGAGACAACGCCATCCACGAAATCACCGAGTGGTGATCGTGTTTGTCAAGCGTCAGAACGATTCTTTCCATATCGGATATTCTTCCAAACATGTCAACAAAAAGTTCGTAGTTAGCGATCGAAGTTTTCAGGATCAGACCAACATCGTGCAAAAGGCTCGAAAGGTAAACCCCATCTTTTTCAAATGGTAAATTCAGGCGATCAGCTATCTCCACCGCAATGTTGGCAACCTGGATCGAATGTTTCACAAAATATTTGTATTCCAGAACTCCCATTTCTCGAAAAAGTTTGACGAAAGATTCAAGAGGAACTCTCAGCGTTAGATTCATTTTTTACCCTCCTGACACATAGGTTGCAACAAGAAGCATCCCTTCTGTTGAAACAATTACTGGTACAATCACATACAGAAACGTGGATAATTTCACTAAAAACACCTTCTAACGCTAATTTTAACAAATTCATCAACATCGGTCAACAATTGAAAAAAGAGCAGACTTTTTATGTTTGAAAAATATCTTCTTGATTTTACTGAAAGTACTTCAAATACTCGTTTTGATTATGACAAATAGCTTCTTTGAAAAAAACTTGTCCTAAACACCGGAGTGTCTTTCACTTTCTGCTTCAAGTTTTGGAATCTTTTTTCTGCTGTCTTCCCCTAGAAAAAGCCCCGAAAAGGCTTTTGAAGTTCGGTTCTGAATATTTCCCAATGCTCATGACAGGTTTTGAAACGACTGGAGAACAAAAGTCAGAAGAATCAAAAAGGCGTGCCACTTGCTCTCAATACACTCTACTTACATGTTTTAAAGAGATTGCGGTTTCTTTATGTAGATCTTCATCACGGGCCCTATCTGTTCAGTAGCCACTTCGTAGCCTTCTCTAAGCGAGAAACTCGTGATCCTCTCTCCCGAGAGTGGATAGTCGCACATCACGATCAGGGTTTCTCCAGGCTGGAGTTTTTCCAGTTCTTTTCTGGTCGTGATCTCTGGAACAGGACATATTTGTCCTCGCATATCGAGAAGTTTTGTCGATCCAGACGACTCTTCTACTGAGGTGATACTGGAAATTTTCTTTTCTTTTTCGTTCTCGTGGAGCAATTCCACTGCTGCTTCGAGCATCCTGAACACCTGAACAGAAGAAAAATCGTACCTGTCACCTTCGGGTGTCTTTAAGACTTTGAGGATCCCCGCTTTAACCATCTGGTTCAAATACCTGTAAGCGGTTGAGGGATTGATCTTCAGTTTCTCCGCCACTTCTGAAGCGGTGAGACAACTGTCTCTCAAAAGCATCAGAATGTCGAGTCGTGTCTGATTCGATAAGGTTTTAAAGAGTGTCAAAACGCTTCCACGCCGTCCCATGGGTTACCACCTTCTGCAAAAGCCGCGGACGAGCCGCGGCCTGCTGTTGACTTAGTCTTATTTTACTACATCTAAATCCCATCAGCCGATGAACTTCTCTTCACTCTCCAGAAGATCTATGAATTCACTGTAAGTGATCAGTGGAACCTTTGAATCCTCTTCGGAATATCCTCTCGCAAGGAAGTCGTCCTTGATTGTGTAGACCTTTGCTGGTGTCTCGAGTTCTTCCAGAGCCCAGAAAACACCATTTTGTATGAGAACTATTTTATCTTCTGCCTTTGCAGATCTTATTTTGAGCTTTTCCACGGGATGATCCGTTCCGTACTTGACGAGTACGAGTGCCATCTCCTATCACCTCACATGAATATAACGTAGTCGAAGCTGTGTAAGAATTCTGGAAGATTCGCTTCGTCGATCACTTCTGCCCCGAAATTCTCGTCCAGTTCTTTTACCCTGTACTTCTCAAGATGCTGTTTGACTGCGTAAACTTTGGTACCGTATCTTTTGATGTATTTGTGACAGATCGAGAGAGGAAGTAGTCCCAGCATCTCCGGCTTCGTATTTTTGGATAACGCAACAGAAGCCTCTTCAATTAGGAGAACACTTGGTTCCAGATCCTCTCCGTACATTCCAAAGGCAGTTCTGAATGCTTCGTTAACCCAGACACTTCCAACCGGTGATTGATAGGCTACAAACAGTATTTTCTTCATGATCCCACCTCAAGCCATCAGATTTATGAATCTGTCGCAGGTGGCAATCAGGTTTGCGAGTTCTGGGAGGCCGCTTGGTTTCGAACCCTCTATTATCATGTCTGTGGTTATCCCTCTGTAGTCCATACATATTCCACATATATGAACCTCGAAGTTTCCTTTTTGCATAAGTTCTACAAGTTTCTGTGGAATGTTTCTGTCGATTTTGATTGGCTTTATGTTCTTGTTAGTACATATGACGGAATCCGCGAAGAGAAAGAGTGTCACTTCATGACCTTTTTCCATTGCGGCTTCAGCGATCTTTATGGCGGTATCCAGATCTTCATACGTATAGGGTGGAACCATCACCTGTATTCCTATCTTCATGATTTTTTCCCCCTTGTCATTTCTGTCTTCCGAAGAGGAACCAGGCCATTGTCCAGTTTCCGAGAATGAAGAAGATAGATGCTACTATCGATGAGATGGCCAGTGTCGGAACACCGGTGAGGAAATGACCTATATTACATCCTCCAGCTGTTACCGCACCAAAGCCCATGAGAAATCCTCCCAGAAGAACCTGAGCGTAGGTTTTGGGATTCTTTGGCATTCTCAGTTTGAACTCTTTTCCTGCAATGGCGGATATGGCAGCTCCTAATTATTATTCCGAGAATCTCAGCACCTTCCCAGTTCAGAGGGGCGTTGTTTGCGTAAACAGAAACCAGATTTATCCAGCCTCCTGTGATACCAAGACCGTAGTTTCTTCCTGTGCTCGCACTTGCCCACCAGGCTATGGGTGCGAGTATCGCTATGAGAATGGAAGCAGCGATCCAGTTCAATTTGGAAGGCCTCTGGGACTTGTTCTTCACTCCAAATGCATACCAGAGCATGAGTGCAAGGAAGATAATTGAGGCGATCCATGGACTGATACCAAGCACCGTTGCGATGGTTGGTCCTGTCTTTGGCGCGTAAATGGGATTCGTGTTCGAAACTGTCACCGTGTATTTGTTCAGCCACTTGATCCATCCCGAGAACAATCCATTCTTTGTGGCATGGGCTGTCAGAGCGTAGGCCAGAGCTGCGAACCACGCTGTTGTCATTCCTTCACCGGTTCTGTAAGTCACTCCCGAAGCACATCCACCAGCGAGCACCATTCCTATTCCGAAGATGAATCCACCGACGATGTTTCCAATCCAGTTGAGGGGTTTGGGGTTGAGAGTTATGATGCCGGCCTGAGCGAAGATCAAGAGTGTGATGGATTCGAGACCAAGCGTCAGCGCTGCGAGCCTCATCAAGTAGTTGTCTTTGAAGATCAGAACATCTCTGAAGGCAGAGTTAAAGCAGATCCTACCGCGCTGAAGGATTACACCGAACAGAACTCCAATTAGTAGACCGGTCCAGACCATGTCGTCTGCACCTCCTTATTTCACTTTGATGTAAATCTTCCATTCGCTTGGACCCACTTCTTCGATTTCCAGAACTTCGTGGCCGAGTTTTTTGACAGTTTCCGGGATTCTTTCTTTCGACATCGGATAGTCGATCCACACCTCGAGGATTTCTCCTGGCTTCATGTTCTGCAGGGCTCTTTTGGTTTCAACATCGGGCACTGGACACACCTCTCCTCTCACATCCAAAGTCTTGGTGACCTGGTACTTCGCCATACCGCACACCTCCCCTTGAGTTTTTGTGAAAAAAATCTCAATCCTTGTGAAAATGATAACATTCTAATGTTACATAGACGTTGAATAATGTTACGATATGGTAAATTTACCAAATGATCACGTTTGAAAATCGAGCTTCTGCTTTTCTTTCGTTAAGTGGTATCATAGAATTAACATTTTAAAAACGTGAAAGAGGGGGATGGGTATGAAGAGATTGATTTTCTTGGTTTTTCTTCTGATCAGCTTCAGCCTTTTTGGAGGATACGCCTATTTCTCTAGATATCCTGTTCTGCATCCAGATGAGGGACTCTTCTTTGTGATCTCAGATCTGGAGGATGTCACCCTGAACGTGTGGAAGATAAGTGAAGAAGACTTTTTGAAAGCAGTTTTTGATCCAGAAAACTTCAACTTCTCGCTGTTAGAGATAACACGTCCTATCTACAGTAAAAAGTTCTCCTCAGAGGAGTGGAAAGAATTCTCATTTCCACTGAAAGACAGGGGATTTTACTTTGCGACTCTGGTTTCCAACGAGGGGACGGTTTTCAGAAAGGTGATGGACAGGGGCCTGTTCATCGTCACCGATCTGGAGGTGATTTACTTTTCCGACAGCGAAAAGCTGAGGCTCCACGTGTTCGACTCAGACGGTGATTTTGTGGAAGGAGCGGAGGTCCTTCTCTTTGAAGATTCGAAACTGATCGACAGAGTTTTCACCGGCAAAGACGGGGTCGTTTCTATCACGAAACACTTCGACACGTTCTACATCAGGTACGGGGACTCTCGATTTTTGGGAGGGGTGTACTTTTCAGGTGGAGGGCTTGAAAGAGAAAAGCTTTTCTTTGTCACAGACAGGCCGATCTACAAACCTTCCGACACGGTCCACTTCAGAGGTCAGATCTTCTCTTTTGAAGAGGGTCTCTACAGAGCCTTTGAGAAAACGAAAGTAACCGTTTCCATTTTCGACACAAAGAACAACGAAGTTTACAGATCGGAGCTTGAAACCGACGAGCTCGGTGGATTCAACGGTTTTATGAAGCTTCCAGACACAGCCCCGGTCGGACTCTACAGGGTGAAGGTCGATCATGGAGGAAGACGCTACTACGAATATTTTCTGGTGGAAGAATACAGAAAGCCCGAGTACAAAGTCGAAATCGAAACGGATAAAGACTTGTACATATCCGGCGAAGTTGTGAACTACCTTGTCAGGGTGAAGTACTTCAACGACCAGCCTGTTGCGAAAGCGCAGGTTGCCTACTACGTTCGAGCCTTTCCAGAGGAAGGAAGCGGATATCTGGTTTACAGGGGAACGGACTTCACAGACGAAGAGGGAAACCTCAGACTCGGTGTGAAAACAGAAGAAGGATTTCAGGGGTTCTACCGGCTGGAGGTGATCGTGACGGATGAAAGCCAGCGTCAGATTGAGGAAACAAGGTCTGTGAAGGTGTACGCAGACAACGTTCTGATATCTCCGATGAATCGGTACGTTTCCACCTCACCGGGCAAGCAGGTGAGGGTGAAGGTGAAAGTGACGGATCTTTCCGGAAATCCTTTAGATGGACTGCTCACCGTCTCTTCTGAAGATTCAACGAGCACGGTGGTTGTGGAAAACGGTGAGACGATCGTCACTTTCACTCCAAAAGAGCCAAAAAGTTACAGAATAGAACTCTCCTTCGGAAAGGCGAAAACTCACCTCTACGTGTACGCTTACTACGGTGCAGGAACAAGCAGTGAGTTCGTCATTAATCCAGCAACGAACACGGTGAAACCTGGAGATGAACTTTCGGTTCAGATCCTTGCACCTGGTAAGGTGATGGGAGTTCTGGGAATCGTCTCAAACAGGGTTTACGACACTATTCCTGTCTCCTTCACCGGGTCTGTCAACCTGCGTGTCAGAATACCGAAAGATATCCCTGAGAAGAATCTCTTCCTCAGCTTCATAGGACTCGACGACAATGGGCGTATCTACAAGCTGGAAAGACTGAACGTTCTGCTCGACACGAATTTCACCACCATGAAGATTCTGTTCGACAAGGATCAGTACGAACCTGGAGAAATGGCACAGATCACGATCGAATCGAATGTGGACAGAGTCTGTCTTTTCCTCGTTGATGAAGCGATATACGCCATGGTTGGAGCAGAACCACCGGTGCTCGAAAACTTCCTCTATCCTCACATGAACTATCCCCAAACAAGAGGAGGATTTCCGCATTACTGGAGACTCTATGTTTCAAGGGATTCGTTCCGAAACAAACTCGCTTCCCTCCCGGAGGAGAAGACCTTCGCCGATTTCAAACAGAACGCCATTCCATCTAAGTTGAACGTCAGGGAGTACTTCCCGGACACGGCCCTCTGGATTCCTTCACTGGAGCTTCACAACGGAATCGCGAGGGTGAGCTTCAAGGTCCCAGACAGCATCACTTCTTTCAGGGCAACGGCCTACGGTTTCTCAAAGGATCGATTCTCCCAGGCAGAAAGCGAAATGGTCGTTTCCAAAAAGTTCTATCTGATGCCTCACCTTCCGTCTTTTTTGAGGGAGGGTGATGTGATAAAAATATCCGCAACCGTTTTCAACAGGACTTCGAAGACGCTTCCGGTTCAACTCATGGTGGAACTTCCCGAGAACATAGAACTCCTCGAGGGGAGTTCCTCAAGACGCTTTTTGATGGAGGCGAACTCCTCACACACAGAGACCTGGACAGTGAAGGCTGTCTTTGCTTCTGAAGGAAGTTTTGTGAAATTTACTGCGGTTGGAGGTGATCTGAGCGACGCGGTCTCCATGAGACTGCCCGTTGAAAGATTCGCTTTTGAAAGGGAATTCTACCGCATCATGCTCTTGGACGGGAAAGAGACGCTGAAGATCCCGGAGCAGTTCATCTCATCGAGGATAAGGTTTCTGGACAGCATCGTTCCGCTCGTCGAGGATAGCCTGAAAAGGCTGGTAGACTTCCCGTACGGTTGTGTCGAACAGACCATGAGCCGGTTCTTCCCGGCCGTGGTTGCAGCAAGTGTAGGAATAGAGGTGGAGAACCTGGAAGAGATCATCCAGAGGGGGCTGTTCAGACTCTACTCCTACCAGCACAACGATGGCGGTTGGGGATGGTTCAGATTCGACGAATCCGATGACTTCATGACCTGCTACGTGATGGAAGGGCTGTACTTCACCATGAAGGCGGGATACGATGTCGCAGAAAGCGTCCTGCAGAGAGGAATAGAGTATCTCAGGGAACATCCGTCGGCCTACGGATCGTACGTTCTCGATCTGTACGGAGTAGATCACGAGCCGTTCAGGCCAGAAAGCGAAGTGGATCTGGTGTTTCTGAGTTTGAGTTCAAAAGAGGCTCTGAAACAGCTGATGAACTACGTCGTCCAGGACGAGCAGAAGGCCTATCTGAAAATATCTTCCGATAACCCCCTCATCAGTGAAATCCAGCTCAACAGCGTTTTCCTCAGGGCTCTTGCAAAGTGGAAAGAATTTCCGGAACTGGTAAGAAAAGTGACAAATTACCTTCTCTTGAAAAAAGACAGCGCTTTCTGGACTTCCACAAAGGACACGTCCTTTGTTATTCTGGCTCTCCTTGAGGCGATGCCGGAGTACGCTTCAACCACACTGAAAGTCATCAACTCCGAAAACACCTTCGAACTGAAGCCAGGTGAAGAAAGCTCCCTCGTTCCCGGTTCACTGACCGTCTCTGGAAAAGGCATTGTGGAAGTGGAGGTAGTTTACATCGAAGTTCCGAAAGAGGCTGTGAGCGAAGGTTTGAAGATAAAAAGAGAATTCTACAAAAGGTACGAACTGCTCATAGAGGAGAATAAAATGATTGTGGATGCCTTCGTGCCGATCGGGAGAGGATACGTACCACACTCGATACACCCTGTCGAGAAAGAACAAAACGAAGAACTCTACATCCTGCCGTACAAGTACTGGAAGAAGACAATCGAATACAGAGGATTTCCCCTCGAGATAGACGGTGCAGAAGTGAAAATAAAAGGAGAGACTTACACGTTCTTCAGGATCGAAACGTTCAACGGCCTGATTCTTGTAGTTCTCAGAAACGAAGCGCTCGTCTATGATACGGAAAAGAACACTATCACCAGGTATCTGGATGTAACAGACGCAGGTTTCATGAGAAGTGGTCCTGTTTTTCTCATGAAGGGATTCGTGCTGGTCGGTGATGAAAAGATACCCGTTCCTGAAGACGTTACGGGGCTGTCCTGCACGATGGATGAGATCCTGCTGAGGGGAGAAAACAAAACGTACTGGTACAGGAACGGAGAGTTCGTGGATCTTCCGTTCGTTGCCAGAAGGGTATTCTTCTGGGATGGGAAGAGGCTGGTTGCAGAGAGCATACGCTTCAGCGGGTCTTCAAAGACTCTTCGGAACAGAGTTTTCGAGGTGGTCTTCGATGTTGAAGATGTGAGGATAGAGTTGGGAGACATAATCAAAACGGTGGTGAGGGTTGAGGGAGATGGAAATTATCTCATAGTGGAGGATTTCATCCCGTCCTGCGCGCAGGTGCTCTCGAACTACAGAGAAAAAGGGATCGAGGAAAACAAGTTCTCGTACAGCTGGTACTTTTCATGGAACGCATGGTACTCTGGAAGGGAGATTCGAACGGACAGGGTTGCGCTCTTTGCCAGATACCTTTACGGTGATAGCTTTGACTACGTCTGGAGGGCGACTGCAGAGGGGGTGTTTCATCTTCTTCCGGCACGGGTTTATCCGATGTATTCTCGTGATCTCTATGCTCATACAGATCCAGATGTGCTTTTCATCGGGGCGGATTTTATCGATGGAAGAGATGATCAACCTTGAGCTGGGAAAAGACTTTCTGGATCGCTTCACGAAGGTATGTGAATTCTTGAGAATCGAGCCGAACCTGGACGTGATGGTCTTCGAGTGCGGAAGTCTTGTGGAGTTCCACGAAATTACGGGTATGCCGTACCACACAGGCGGAGTTTACCACGAAGGTGTCATCTACACCCAGCCGCTCGATGTACTTCGAAGAAAAAACTCCCTCGAAGAGACGATCCTCCATGAGCTTCTACACCATGTTCTGGAGATGTACTTTGATCTGCCTCGATGGATGGAAGAGGGTGTGGTCCTTGCAGTGCTCGGTGTGAAACCGGAAGAGGTCTTTGGCTACCACAGGGACTGCCTTTTGAGACTCATTGGGAAGGTGCGTTATGAGGAGATACCTGATCTTGTTGATCGTTACAGGCGTTCTTCTGTGGAACGTCGTTGAGGTTTTGAGGTTCAAGGTGGAGTTTTCTGGTGAGACTTTCGTTCTGAAGGACGTCCAGGACATTTTCGTTCCTCTTGAAGTCAGAGGAGCGAAGGTGGAGTGTTCTAAAAACTTCGTGCTCGAAGAAAACGGTGTTCTGATTAAACGGGTGAGGCCCGGCGAGACCGTAACTCTGCACTTTGAAAGCGGTGGTATCTTCAGGATGAAGAAGGAGCTGAAGATCGAAGCCAGAGCCAGCGAAGAAGACAGCGACGGCGATGGATATCCGGACTCCCTGGAGCTCGACAGTGAAGACAGCGAGAGGTTCAGAAACTGGTTCGTCTGGATAGCCCTGTCGGCGTTCAAGAACGATCCTCCTCTCTGGCCGAAAGAGGAAAGGGACTGCTCTGGTTTCGTCAGGTACTGCGCAAGAGAGGCACTGAAGAAACACACAGGAAGCTGGCTTTCTCTCTCAGGTTACGACGGGCCCGTCTGGGAAGACGTGGAGAAGTACAACTACCCGAATCTTCCACTGGTTGGAACGAAGATGTTCAGGATAGAGAAAGGAGCTTACAGGGGAGTGGAGGACTTTTCAAGCTTTGCGGTTGCGAGGATCCTTGTGGAGTGCAGTATGGAGTTTGTCACAAAGAGCGTTTCAAAAGCGCTTCCGGGTGACATAGCGGTTTTCTTCCATCCTGAAGACGTCGAGATGCCGTACCATCTCATGATATTCGTTGGAAATCTCAATCTTGCTGATCACGAAGGGTGGTTTGTGTACCACACGGGTCCGATCGGAGAAAATCCGGGAGAGCTCAGGTTCGTCAGATACTCCGAACTTGTGAACTACGACCCCTCCTGGGCACCCCTTGAGATAAATCCGTACTTTCTTGGATTTTACAGGTTCAGGTTTTTGAAGTGATTTTGTGTACAATTTAAGTTGGATACAGCAAATCCAAAGGGGGATGTACAATGAAAACATTCCTTGAAAGT
Organism: Thermotoga sp. RQ2; assembly: GCF_000019625.1. Lineage (NCBI taxonomy): Bacteria > Thermotogati > Thermotogota > Thermotogae > Thermotogales > Thermotogaceae > Thermotoga > Thermotoga sp. RQ2. Next base: position 1,833,030 of record NC_010483.1, on the reverse strand, counting down.
CTCAAATTCCCGGTCCAGGAAGTAAATAAAAAAAGTTCCGGCGAGAAAGGACCTGGAAGGCCTCCGTACTGGGAGATGGTGTTTTACTGGACGAGGAAACCTCTCGTAGGTGCAAGGTCTGTAATAGCGGGGGCACTGCTTCCCGAAAACGTGGATGAAAATCTATTCAAAGCGGCTGTAAGACTTTCTTCGCCCACACCCCACAGAGAGAACCCTCAAATTCCCGCGGAATTTGCGAAGTACTTTGAAGGGAAAAAGTTGCTCGATCCCTTCGCTGGGTTCGGTTCGATTCCCCTCGAAGGGCTGAGACTCGGCCTTGATGTCACGGCTGTTGAACTTCTACCAACAACCTACATTTTTCTCAAGGCCGTTCTCGAATATCCAAAGAAGTTCGGGAAATCCCTCGTGAAAGACGTTGAAAGGTGGGGTGAGTGGATAACCGAGCAACTCAAGAATGACCCTGAAATCAGGGAGCTTTACGACGATGACGTGGCCGTTTACATCGGAACGTGGGAAATCAGGTGCCCTCACTGTGGGCGGTGGACTCCTGCGATAGGAAATTTCTGGCTGGCAAGAGTTAAGGACGGCAAGGGCTACAAGAGGCTCGCCTACATGAAGCCTGAGAGGAAGGGCGATGAGATTGAAATAAGGGTGATTGACCTCAACGAAATCCTGGACGATATTTCTAAAGCGAATGTTGACGGCAATGAGATCATCTTCGAAGGAGAAAACTACGTGAAAACAGTAGAAGAAGCTGTAAGAGATGGAAAGCTGAAACAGAGTGATGTGAAGATAGATGGAAACACGGTTATCTTCGAAGTTCCTTCGGCGAATATCGAATTAAGACGGAGCCAGCTCACCTGTCTTATGTGTGGAAATGTCATAAAGTACGCGGATGAAAATGGAAATCACCACATGAAGCTGAAAAACGGGGATTTTTATGTGAAGTTCGCGCTGAGAAAGTACCACGAAGGTGATGAGCGCTTCGCAAGGCAGAGACTGCTCGTGAAGGTGAAAGTCAAGGATGGAGATCTGATCTTTGAACCAGCGACAAAGGAAGACAGCGAAAAACTCTGGAAAGCGAAGGAGAAGGTCAGGGAGATGCTTGAGAAGGGAGATCTGGACGTGCCGAGTGAAGCAATACCTCTTTACGAGAACCGCCGTATTACTCCAATACTCAGTGCAGAAAAATGGTATCAGTTCTTCAACCCCCGTCAGCTTCTCACCCTCATAAAGATCGTGAGGCTGATAAGGGAAGTTGGCAGAAAGGTCGAGGAGGAAAAGATTGCCGAGGGCTGGAATAAAGAAAGGGCATTTGAGTATGCGGAGGCAGTGGCAACGTATTTGAGCACGGCGATGTTGAAGTATGCGTACTACAATTCAATCGTTACCCGGTGGGATTCTACTTGGTGGAAAATTGGGGAAACAATGTCCACCCGTGGAATCGCAATGAATTGGAACTGGACAGAAAGTCCTTGGTTTAGTAGTTTTGGTGGGATGATCAAAACACTCCTTGCAATATTAAGGGGTGTTAAATACCTCACCTCCGCTCTCTCCTCCTCCCAGAGAACCCTTGCGGATTTCACAGAAAACTCCGTTAAAGTTCTCCAGGGCGACGCGACCTCGCTCAACCTTGGAGAGAAGTTCGACGTCATCGTAACTGATCCACCCTATGCAGATGATGTCCCATACACAGAACTTTCTGACTTCTACTACGTCTGGCTCAAAAGGGCTCTGAGCGACGTTGAGAACGGAAAACTCATTCCAAGGTTCCACAAGGAAGCGTTTTTCAAAAGAATCGGCCCCAAATGGGTGGAAATCAAGACCCAGTGGCAGGAATTTGCGAAGAAAGAAGTTTCGACGAATCCGGGTCGTTTCATGGAAGACGAAAACAAAAAGGAGAAAGCCGTCCAACACTTCGAAAACCTCTTCAGTCAGGCCTTCGTGGCCATGAGGGAGCACCTCAAGGACGATGGGGTTCTTGTCACCTACTACGCTCACACAGATCCGGGAAGCTGGATAAACCTCATTGAAGCCGGCTGGAGGCGAGCAAGACTTCAAATAACGAGGGCAATCCCTCTGACAACCGAATCGGAAACGAGCATCGTGAGCAGGGGTAAAATGAGTCTCGACACCTCGATCGTTGCTGTCTGGAGAAAACAGAAAGAGGAAAAAACCGTTCAAATATCGACTCTGAAGGAAGAGATCGAGAGAAAAGCAAAGTCTTCGGCTCGTGAATTCATAGAGTATGGTTATGAAGGACTCGATCTGCTGTACGGTGTGATGGCGGCTGCCCTCGAGGAAGTCACAAAGTACAGAGAAATTTCCTCCCTGAAAGGTCCTCTTACGACAGAAGAAATTTTGAACGAATACGTATATCCCGCTACTATAAGAGGAATTGTGAACGCGATTGCGGAGATCGAAGGAACTGGAACACTCCATTCTGGCACTGCCATGTTCTACACCGCTTACAAGATACTATTTGGAAACGCATCTTTGAGCGCGAACGATATCGTCCTCCTCAGGCTCGCAACATCAACAGATCCGAGTGAGTTGATCAGCAGTGGAGTTCTCAAAGAGAAGAGATCTTCAAGCAGTAAAGAATACACGCTCTACACACCGGATCTTCTCGGCAAGAAAGCTTTGGACACGAAGGAGTTCCAGAAGTTCCTTCATGAAAAGAAACTCGATCCGGTAGAGCCAAAACCAAAAAACAGTGTGGATGTGCTTCAGCTTCTCGAGTACTACTCACTGCTTGGACGCTCCAGAGTGAAAGAGGAGATAGAAAAACTCAGAAAAATGTGGGCTGGTGAGGTAGAAGAGGCCCTTTTTATCGCGAGGCTCGTGTCTGAGTACTACGCGGAGATCTACATCAGGAAAATAGATCCTGTCAGGAGGATGAAAGAAGAGTTCGCTTCAGAGATAGACAGGGAGCTGGAAAAGGACGGATTCCTCGAAGTCGTTTTGATGAGAAGACTCCTGGGTTATGTAGGGGGTGCTGTGTGATGAAATTCGGTCCTTACGAAGTTTGGGAGGACGTTCTGGATGAGAGTTTTGATTCTCAAGTTGCGCCGGAATTAGGGGATGTGTACACCGGTGAAGCGCCGGAGATATACAGAGATCCGAAGGAGTTTTTCAAAAGGACGTATTTCACCGATGCAACGGTGGAGATATTGAAAAGAATCCTTGATACATTCGAGGGAAAAGAGAGAAGAAACATATTTCTGATCTACTCTCTCTTCGGTGGTGGAAAGACGCATCTGCTCCTCACCCTGTATCACGCCTTCAAAACACCTGAAGCTCTGGAAGACCCAGAGGTCCTCGAGGGATACATTCCCGAAAAAAGAGAAACCATAAGAGAACTGGCAGAGAGGATAAAGCTCCTTGGAGAAAGCGTAAAGGTCGTTCCCGTGTATGGTAAGGGAAGGGTAGGTCAGCCAAGTATTCCTCTGGACGTGGGCCCCTACAGTGTGAAGACGATCTGGGGGTACATAGCACATTCCCTTGGAAAGTACTCCATCGTCGAGAAAAACGATAAAAATCTCACGGTGCCGGACATTGAAACTCTGAGGGATTTATTCAGAGGCGAAAAAGTACTGCTTTTGATCGACGAAATTGCGGATTACGTTGACAACCTTTACAACTCTGGAGCGGAAGAGGACCGCCGTTACGCAAAAAACGTGGACAACTTCATCGACAGGCTCTCCACGGCTCTTTCAAGCTCTACGAGTTCTATGGTGATCACACTTCCCATGACAGAGGAAGGAGGCAATCTGAGGACTCAGGAAGAATACAACCACAGTGTTGTAAGGGCTCTGTGGGATGCTGTCAGAAGAGTTGGTGGGGCTGATTCTTACACACCTGTGAGAACCGTTGGCATAAACGACGAACTCGTCGAGGTCTTGAAAAAGAGGATATTCAAGCGTGTGGATCCCGATATCCGAAGAAGAACACTGGAAAGAATAAGATCTGAAAATAACGATGTGGAAATCTTCGGTCACGGAGGATTCACTCATGAAATACCCAGAACCTATCCGTTCCATCCCGAATACATACAGATTCTGAGAACGATCATAGAAAAGACGGATCTTCAGAGAACGAGGGACATGATCAGAATAACCAGAATCGTTGTGAGAAACCTGATCGATCGCTACGAGAAAGAGGGATTTGCACCTGCTATCATACTTCCTATTCACATCGATCTTACAAATGACAGAATAAGGGGAATGCTCTTTGGAGAAAAGTCGAAGTTCGCTGATTACGCTTCGATTATAGATGCTGAACTGGTCAACGATGAGAAGTACAGAGCTTTCAGACATCCAGAGCTTGCAAGGATGATTCTCACTTACATCTTTTTGAGAACATATCCATTCGATGCACCGACTCCTCTAAATGATTTCCCAACGCTGACCACCATATCGAGAGCGATCTACGACCCAGAAACTTTCTCCAAAAAACAGTGGATTCCCGCTGATATAAAAGACACCGTCGAAGAGATAGAATCCCATCCACACTTCGTCTTTCTGAACAGAAAAGACGGTGTTTTCTGGTTCTGGAGAGTTGCCAACGTGACAAAGATGGTTGACAGCAAAACTGAGGAGCTCATCGAAAGCAGCTATGGTGAGATCTGGAACCAGCTTGTCCGATATGTGGACCAGTTAGTGAGGGAAAAAAGGAGTATCGCAGCAAGAGGTAAGGGATCCACTGTAGAAGAACACGTGAGGTTCTTCGAACAGGTGATCGTTAGCAAAGAACCACAGGAACTTATGGACAATGAAATGTACAAGCTCTTCGTACTGGTGAGTGAGGATGTCGATGAGAAATTACTGAAAGGCATTATGTTCCAGATCGGTTCTGGAAGCAGAACTTACAAGAACACTGTGGTTGTCTGTTATCCCATTCCGGGAACGATGAAACATCTGATAATGACGACGGCAAGAGATATGGCATGCCAGAGGGTGATGGACACGGTAAAAGAGATGTATGGAAAGTATGGAGAAGACGTGGTGAAAATACAGCTGAACCAGCTCAGAGATATAAGAAACAGGGCCCTTGAAGACCTTGAGAATCAAATTGTGGGCTCTTTCAGAAAAGTAGCTTACCCGGTTAAAGATGGTATAGACACCGCTGACGCTCCTGCCAGCTCGAAATCTGTTGTCGAAAACGTGTATTCTGCTCTGAAAGGCAGAGGAAAGATCGTAGAGGAATTCGATTTCATCGAATTCGCTAACTGGTTGAAAGAAAACATCGGCCTCAATATTCTGAAACCAGAAGGATACTACGTGTCAGAACTGAGAAAAATCATCTGTTCGAATCCCTCTGCACCCATGGTGGACTTTGAGAATCTCAAGAAGTCGATAAAGGAGGCTGTTCGAAAGCTCAAGATCGGCCTTGAAAGAAAAGGAAAGATACTATTCAAAAAGGTCTATTCGGAGATTCCCGACTTTGCACAAGAAAGCGGCGTGGAGATCTCCAAAGTTGAGCCCGATGACATAATTCTGCCAGCTAATGAAGCTCTCAGAAGACAAGTCTGCGAGCTTTTGAAACAGGAAAAGGATGAGATTAGGGATGGAAAAAGATATCGCGTGTGGTACGAAATTTATCTTCCGAGTTCGGAATTTTCAGAGCTTTTGAAGAACCTGGTTACTGTGGAGAACGAGGAATGTCAGATAGGGGACGAAGAAGCCGTTATGTACGGTTTAATCCTGGAAAAAAAGGAAGAAGTGGAGATTAAAAAAGGAGAATTCGACCTTGAGGTAGCCCGACGAAGCGTTGAAGGAAAACCGGGCGAGAAAGTAGAGATCCCCGTTAGGATAACCGCTTTTGGTGATGCCGAGATCGAACTCTCATCCGAATACGGGGAACTTTCCTATCAGAACGTTTTTCTCAGAGAGGGTGAATCTCTTGAAATTCTATGGAATATGACCATACCGTCTGAGAAGAAAGTTGTGAAGATAGAGGCAAAAAGTGAAGAGAAAATGATTCCCAAGGAGATCGTTCTTGTACCGAAAGTTGAATCGAGTGTTCTTGAGACAAATACCTTGGACGAAACTCACAAAGGAATGTTTCTTGTTTCCGTGAAATCCATCAGAGATCTCGATACACTGAAATCTCTACCAGAGGACTTCGAAGGAGTGGTGAGTGGTCGTCTCGAAACGGAAAAGCCTGAGTGGAAAGTTCAGTTCAGTGAAACCGACAGAAAAACTTTTGAATACATTGCCGGTGAGCTCGAAGATTTTCTGGGAACAAAGGCTTTGCTCGATGTGAACTTCCGTTTGTCGGAACCACAGATGATCAATGACCTTATCTTTGAGAAACTGAAACCTCTGAATGGAAAAGTATCATTCATTCTAAAGAAAGGAGATCAGAAATGAACAGTGCGATCGAATACCGCATATCTTTGAAGTACGTCAAAAAGTCCACTCTTCCTGTGAAGAGAACTCAGAAGCTGGCGGAGTTCGTTCCGGTTTTTATCGCTGGAAAAAACGGTAAAGAAGAGCAGATACCCGGGAAAGCAGAGGCACGTGCGAAGGTGTTTTTGCCAGAGTTTTTGAACTTTGCGAAAAAAGTAGGAGCGATACACGATGAACAGATCAGCCTTTTTCAGATGGAAAATGATCGATCCAGAAAGCTTGTACTGAAGGTCTCGGATGACTACGCGTACTTGAGATTGATGATCTACGGTGTTTTGATGTCTGTTTTGAAGAATCCTGTGGAGTGGGGGTATCTCGAGGATCTCGTTCTTTCAATGGAACCTTTAACTCTACGGTTCTGGGGCTCGAAGATAAAATACACTTTCTGGAAAGCCAAGAATCGGAGAGTGCTGAATTATCTTGCAAGGCGTATCCTGGAGGTAGAAAGGCTTGGAAAGGTTACCTGAGGTCATACTCAGAAAAGTTACACTGAGCAATCCCGCTCTCTTTTATTCCTCGCTGACTTCTCCCTCGAACAGAAGGAGAATAGAAGCTTTCAAGCATCAGTTTCAGACGCTCTGTCATGCCATGCTTTCAAGGCCTGTGAGAATTCTAATAGCCGATGAGATAGGCCTCGGAAAAACCATCCAGGCTCTTGCAATAGCGAGATATTTAGAGCTTCAAGGTGAAGCAAAAAAGATTCTGATCCTCGTTCCCAAGATCCTCAGAGAGCAGTGGAAACAGGAGATAAGAAGATTGGGAGGAAAACCGGTTGTCATAACGAATGGAAGCGAAGTGGAAAGAAAACTTCTCAGAAAGGCTACTTTTAATAATGCTGCCGAGTATTTTGTGGTGTCAATCGATCTGGCAAAGAGTCAAAACCATTCAGAAAAGTTCTCGGCGATAGATTGGGATCTTCTAATCGTTGACGAGGTTCATAATGTAACTTACAACACACAGAGATACAACTTTTTGAAGAGTCTGATCGAAAAATCAAAAGAGGACCTCAACATCGTATTTCTCTCCGCAACACCGCACAGAGGTAATCCGAAAGACTATATAGAAAGGCTCAGACTCCTTGATCCAACACTGACAGCCGATTGGAACGCTCTGGACAGCGAGAAGTTCTACAGAAGAACTCACGGGGTTCTGGTTTTTCGTCGAACAAAAAAGGTTGTCAACGATCTGGAGAAGAGAGAGATCTTCAAAAAGTGCGATTTCAACGCTGTGATAGTTGATATTACCGAAGAAGAAAAACGTTTCTTTGAGGAACTGGATGAAGTGCTCTTTGAAATGGTCAAGGATGTTCATATGAACTCTCCTGTTGCTCTTCTTGCTGTACTTTTGAGAAAAAGAGCGGCTTCGAGTTACGAATCCGCTTTGAAAACTATAAACAACATCATCAAAAATCAGTATTCCGGGGCTTCAGGTGAAGACGTGCTGGAAGATCAGATCAAGCAGATATTCGGCCTCGGGTACGATGAGATGGAACTGGAAGAAAATTCAGAAATAGACGATCTGATCAGTAGCATAATAAACAGCGTGGCCAAAAGATACCCTCTTGATAAAGGACAGATTAACGCGTTAGAAAAGATCCTGAAGATTGGAAAGGCCATCGGAAAAAACGACAGCAAGTTGAAAACTCTTGCCGAAGTTCTCGCATATCACCTGAAGAAAAACGAAAAGGTGATCGTATTTACAGAATTCAAGGACACACTGGAATACCTTAGGAACAATCTTCCAACACTCCTCGAACAAGAAGGTATTCACCTTTCTGAGGAAAAGGATATATCTGTACTTCATGGCGGAATGAAAAGCGAAGAAATAGAAAAACAGGTGGAGAAATTTGCAAACGATGGAAAACTACTGATCTCAACCGATGTGGCATCCGAGGGATTGAACCTGCAGGTGGCAAACATCCTGATCAATTACGAAATCCCTTGGAGTCCGATAAAGCTCGAACAGAGGGTGGGAAGAATCTGGAGACTGAATCAGACAAAAGAAACGATCGCTTACACCCTTCTTCTCAACCACGAGGCAGATCTTCAGATACTGGAAAGCCTTTATCAGAAGATCCTGAACATAACTGATGCTGTTGGAACTGGGCCGAACGTTGGTAAGCCAGTTTTTGGAACGAGAACGCTCAGTGGAAATTTCGAGTATCGGCTGGAGAACGTTCAGGACGAGGAAACTTCGGATTCTCCTGTGTCCGAGTTCGAACTGATGCTCTCTGCCATCAAAAGGAGGAATTTAGATGAACAGACAAAACGTATAATCAGCACTTTGAAATCTCTCAGAACGAAGATCGAAGAAGTCGTTCCTTTGAACACCTGTAATGAAATTCAAGAAGAACTGAACAGTGTTCTTTTACCTGACGATATGGAATCGGAGATCGTTTTCGAGAAACTTAAAAAGTACATATCAGTTTTTGAAAATAGTTTTATCAATAGTATAGGTTCATACCTTTTTAAAATTCTGACAGATAGAATACATGAACCACTTCTGAACGAGAAGTGTTTAAAAATAGCCGTTAAAAATGAGTCAAAAGAATACAGACTTTTCCAGGTGGAAGTCATCGATCGAGGAAGAAAGATATACGAGTATCCTGTACTAATTGAAATCGGTGGAAACGTTTCACCTCAGCTCTACCGTGGTACTTCTCTTTTGGAAAAGCTGGCAGATGTGTTTTCAAAAGAATGGTTCGTTATTGAATGGGCAAATCCAAAAGAGAAGATGGATATTCAAACCGCGAAATTGATAGATCGGAGTGCCAAAGATTTACAAAGCATCATGAATAAACACACAGATTATGACACTGAACTGAATGAATCTTTTATGAAAACAGGCTCACTGTTCATAAATCTGGACACGAAGTCATCTGAGATTTTGAGAGTTGAGGGTGTATCCGACAGGGAATTTTCCATTTTTAAACTATTTCATCCTTCCATTCTTGAAATCCTCGGCCTTCCTCCAGACAGCTTTGATCTTCCATCGAACGACTATGAAAGATGGATGGAAAGAGGTTTCGTTCCACTCGAAGATATTCTTGAAAGTGAAAGAAAAGCCATGGAAATTGTTATGAACATAGAAAAGAAGCGTCTAATTGAAAAGTATGGGGAAAGCTCTGACTGGAAGGTAGAGGATGTTTCTTTGAAGGAACACTACGATATAAAAGTCTCTGAACCAGAAGGTGAGAAGTACATAGAAGTCAAGGGACACAAACCCTTGTGGCTGTCCGCTGAGTTGACCGCGGCTGAGCACAGATTCGCAAATGACAATCGGGATAGATACTGGATCTACATAGTTTCCAACCTTGGAGGTAAAAAGCCCGTAATTTTAAAGATCTTCAGCCCGTTCGATGATGAAAAAAGAAGAATATACCTGGTTCACGAGAATAAAGACATTGATATCACCGAAATATTTGGATCGACAATAAAAACAAAACAACGATACGTCATTTCACTCGGACAGAAAATATACCGCAGGAGGTGATTTCTTCCAATTAGACTGACTTTTTCACTTCAAACTCTCAAACCCTTTTCGAATGATTTCTGCCATTCGACGTCGGCGTTCCTCCAAAAATGTCCAGTAATCCATGTTGTACCAGCCTTCGGGCAGTGCATGGTACCAGTACATTTCTTTAAGTTTGTCGGGTGGAAAACGTCTTTCATACTCGGGCGCGTAATCTGAAGGAGGGCGATCTCCTATATCAACGTTGTCGTACCATTCTACCAGTGCGAAATTGGCAACCTGGTTTATGTCGTGTTTATCTTTGATGCCCAGTTTTTGAAGGTATTTGCGTGGAAAGAGATGGTGTCTCTCCAGGGCTGACCTTCCCGATTGTGATGTGGGATCGAGCAGGTCGCGAACCTTCATAGAAGAGTAGAGTACCGGGGCATCAAGCAAACAGAGAGCTGCAAAGAAGGCGAATTGTCCCGGACTGCGAGCGGAAGCTGTGGCGAGTTCGTTGGGGAGCGTGACAGTCCAGTAATCATTTGTCAGAACCGCTGATATTTCCTGTTCCAGTGTCCGAATGAACTCTTCTGAATTGGTACAGCCTCGTATCAATGCGAGATCCTGTTCCATACGAGTTTCAGGGGAAGAGGAGTAGCGGCTGGTGAGTGAACTCATGAAGAACCATCGTGCCATCAGATTGCGGAGAGTGTGCTGGTCCAGGCCAAAGTCTTGTTTGCCAATGAGCCAGAGGGAATAAGTGTAAACCAGCGCCATTTCAGAGGTAATAAGACTGGGATGAATATATCCGGCACGCTTTATAACTTTCAAAAAGTCGTGCCAGTTTTGCAGGTTGAGAACTTCGTCCTGTGCTTTTCTCAGGAGAGCGAACTGGGCATCACGACGTTCAGGAGAGAATTCACCGGTCTGAAGATCTTTGCCTCGCAGAATGGAATACACGTATTCCAGCCGGGCGCGACGAAAAGCCAGTGCCACATCGACTCTCAGTAGCTGATCTGGTTGAGGTTTGAAGTATGGGTTATAGGGTGAAGGACGATTATCCGAAGGTGGATTCTTAGCCCGCCGGCAGAATTCTTCCAGTTGTTTTCGCCCTTCATCCCAGAAAACGGACATCAACGTCAGGATGAAATCGGCCTGATTGAGTGTACGACCTCTGCTGTTTATGCGAACAAAGATCTCAGAAACCTGTTCTTCTGTGGCGCTGGCAGAAATTTCCAGAGCGGTCATTGGATAATTGACGAGGTTGACCAGCTTTTGAATGGATCGAGGAATCCGCTGCCGTTCCTCTTCGGTTAGACCACGCCGTTCTTCCAATCTCTTCATGAAACTGGAGATAAAATCGTACAGCGCGAAACCTTCCTGCCACAGGATACTGATATCAGATATCCAGGTAGGATCTCGTTCAATAGATGTATTGGTGACCTCGAATTTTTCTTCCAACGGATTGAAGGCTATTCTCAAGCGCCGTTGTCGAAAGTTCTTGTCTACGATGGGAACACCCTTCATTACGGAGTAAAGGGCAGTGAGTCGCTGTTGACCATCTACAACGAGCAGGCGAGGCACTTTCTTCTTGGGGCCTGTCCCGATAGTGCGGTGTTCACCAGGGAAACCATTTTCCCAGAAAAGAAGAGTTCCTATGGGATAACCACGGTACATAGAATCAAACAGATCACGCACACGGGTTGTATCCCAGACAAAGGGCCGTTGAATATCAGGAAGGCCTATTTCACCGCTATCGATGCTCTCCAGCAGTCCACCCACACTGTAATCTACTTTCTTAAACAAAAGATTGTTCACGATTTTTCCCCCAATCCCCTGAGAGTGATAGATTCTTCATTCCTGAACTGGTCAAAGCCTTTATTCCTGACTTTTCGAGTTCGAGGATATCTCACGATCTGTTAGAATTTTAGCACTTGAAAACTTGTCAAATCTATAACTCCCCCTGAGTTTTTCACAAGTACACCGGTTGGTGTCAAATTATATGACTGATACGATTTTCTTTCCGAATTTCGTTGAACTGTGGGGGGAGATATGTACATGAAACAAAAGACTCAGAAATTAATTGATGAAATAAGTGAAGAGTATGTAGAAAGGCCTTGAAAAATTCAGAAAAACTGGAGAAGAAAGTAAGGTCAAACTCGATTTTGGCTAAAAATGGACGAAAATTCTGTCGAATCTTTTGAAAGATTGGCACAGTGGAGAGTACAAAACTCCGTGGAGAGTAATAGCAGCGATAGTGTTCATTATCCTGTTATAGGATTAGCAGACGATGCCGCAGTTCTCAGTTTTGTGTGGAACAGACCCATCTCAAAAGACGTCAGGGATTACGCCGTATGGGAAGCGAAAAAGAGCATGAAAAAACTCTTCAAAGAGGAGGGGATGATACAAACAAAGCCGCCTGAGAAGGCGGCTTTATCTTAAACAGAGTTCTGTTTTAAGCCTGCTGAAGTACCTTTTTGACTTCATCTAGGGATGGAATTTTACCGGAGATGACAACTTTTCCATCCACCGCTACTGCGGGGGTTGCCACGACACCTCTTGAGACAATCTCGTTTATGTCCTGAACCTTTTCAACAACTGCATCGATTCCCAGTTCTTCGATTGCCATTCTCACGATTTTTTCTGTCTGTTTGCACCTCGGACACCCTTTTCCTAGTATCTCCACCTTTTTTGCCATGCTATCCCTCCTTTTAAATTACTCCGTATATCATTCCAAACAGAGTGGAAAAAACAACCACAAGGCCAAAGTAAGTGAAGGCCTTTTTCTTTCCAAGAAGCTTTGTGATAACGATCATGCTTGGCAGGCTGAGGGAATTACCGGCCATGAGAAGAGCAAGGGTTGGACCCTTTGCCATTCCAAGTTCTCTCAGAGCCTGAACTATTGGAACTTCCGTAAGAGTGGCAAAGTACATGAGAGTTCCTATGACGGACGCTACAAGATTTGACAAGAAACTGTTGCTTCCAAGAAGTGCCGTTACCACCTGCTGGGGCAGAAGTCTGGTCAGAACACCTGCGAAGAACACACCGATGAAGAGATATGGCAGTATTTTCTTTGCGAAGTCCCAGGTTTCGTACAGCCAGTTTTCAACGGTGTCTCTTTTGAAACCAAACAAAGCCATGAAAAGTGCGGAGATTCCGAGCAATGTCATCAGGGAATATTTGAGGGTCTGGTTGATACCAAGAGAACTCGTTACCAGAAATCCAAGCTGTATCAGGAAAAATATTATTCCTCTTACGCCGTATTGATCGTCATCGGAAGTGAACGCGAGTCCACCTTCTCCCCTTTCCTGATAGATCATTTCCATGATCAAGCCTATCAGGACAGCTGCTGTTATCGTTGCAATGAGACGGGCAAGTCCCAAATCCCATCCAAGAACTCGGGCTGTCAGAAATATCGCAGCGATGTTTATGGCAGGTCCGGCAAACAAGAAAGTGGTGGCAGGACCTATACCCGCACCTTTTTTGTAGATCCCTCCAAAGAGCGGAAGAATGGTGCAGGAACAGACAGCCAGAATACCACCGGAAATCGCAGCGACAGGATAAGAAATGATCCTTTTTGCGTTTGGACCAAGGAGTTTCAAAACGGCGTCCTTTTTGAGCATTACTGATATCGTTCCGGCGATGAAGAATGCGGGAACAAGACACAGAAGAACGTGTTCACGTGCGTATTCGTGAAGCAGGTAGAATCCGTTCAGAATACTCTGATCGACAATCGGATGCCCGAACGGAACGAAATAGAAAGCCACAAAGATCAGAGCGATCAGGATGAAGGTCGCCAAGTTTCTCACTCCTTATTTGATAGATTTTGTAAAGAGCAGGAGTTAACGGCTTTAACACCATATTCCTTTCTCGCACGTTCGAGAATAGTGATCAGAAAGGGATATTTTTCGAGGAATCTTTCATCGATCGAATAGTAAACGAAGGAATCTTCTCTGCGAGATTTGACAATGCCGTGGTTTTTGAGAACGTGGAGATGCTGTGAGATGTTCGGCTGAGTCGTTCCTATACTTGCCAGTATCTGGCAAACGCACATCTCTTTCTCCAGAAGAAGAGTTAAAATCTTCAGCCTGGTTTCGTTTGAAAGGATATGGAACAACTCGTGAAGCTTCATATAATCACCTTCTTATATAATTGATCACTTATATACTATCAGAAAAGATAAACTTCATCGTTTAGACTGAGCAACGAAGAGAAGACCTGTGAGTTACAAAACGAATAATTGAAAAAAGCACAGGTTCTCCTGCGCTTTTTCAGTCTTTCCAGTCGAGGAGCCTTTTTTCTCCTTCGAGTTCTTTTATCCTCGTGATGTCCTGTACCACTTCCAGTGTTCCCAGATAGTTTCCTTCTTTGTCCAGGACCTGGAAATAGCGTATGTGGATCTTTCTGTCACCCATGTTGATCCAGAACTCCGCAGGTTCTTTCCTTCCCTCTTTGAAAGCTTTGAGGATTTTGTTCACGATATGAACGCTCCTTGGGGGATGACAGAACTGGACCGGTCTTCCAAGAACGGTGGGAGCTCTGTGGAAGATCCTGTGACCTCCAGAGAAGAAACGAACTCTGCCGTGTTTATCCACAAAGGTAATATCGAACGGCAACGTTTTGAAAATAGCATTCAGTTCTTCTAAAGATAGATAACCACTTTCTATTTTTATGTCGTTGTCTCGAACCAGCGAATATTCTGTGTCTGGTGTGAGCATTCCGGCAACCCTTTTGATCTCATCGGGAAGCTTCTCATAAGTTTCAGGTGAAACGACGGGATCTATCTCGTGAGGAAGGAGAGGTTTCTCAGGAGTTTCCCACTCTTCTGTCACTTCAATCTTGTAGTACCCTATGTCTTTTTCCAGCATCTTTATCGCTTTCCATTCTCCTTCGGTGAGTAACACCTTCAGCGTCGGATAGAGTATGTTGTTTTCTCTGAAGACCATATCTGAGAGCATTCTTGAAAGTTCCAGTGCTTCTTCTTTCAGCCGTTCATCGGATTCTTCTTTCTTCAAAAGATTGAGAAGGAGCCTTATCTTCAATCTGGTCTCATCGTGTTTGGACCAGAGGACTGTTGGAACGGCTGTGATGCCTCTTCTCTCAATGTATGGAAATATCAGCATCTCTTCCCTCGTGTAATGGGTGAGACCTATCCTGTGAAGCTCCGAGACGTGCTGAACGAGCTTTTCATAGAACTGTTTCCTGCGGGGATCGTCTTTTGGAAGAGAGAACATGCTGGAGGCGAGTAAACTCAAAGCTTCCGCATCTTTGAGTATCTGTTTGTTCTCTTCGTAGAGCGTTCTCAACGGGTGCCCATTCGGGAGCTTCTCTATTTCTCTTCCGGCTTCTGATACGGCTCCTCTGAAGAACTCAACATGAAGATCGCACATCTTGATGATGTCTCTTACGTCTATCTCTCCGCTTTTCAGCAGTTCCTGCTCGATGACGGGTATCTCGAACGGAGGAATCTGTGAGAGTAACTCTCCGAATTGTTTTTTCAAAGATTCCACGTCTTCACCTTCGTGGAGTTTTTTCAACACTTCTTTAAAAAGCTCCACTTTTTCTCTTTCCATAGGGATCTCCCTCCTTTAATTATTCCTACCTAATTATCGATTCCAAGCATATTGTAGCACAGAAGCACCATCATCTGCAATCAATAAAGGATCCTCGTGTAAGGTTCTTCCTTCAGCTTCTTTGCATCCTGTGAAGGAGAGACACCGAAGAATCTTTTGTACTCTCTGCTGAACTGAGAGAGGCTCTCGTATCCCACCTGGTAGGCTGCGGTTGTGACGTCGCTTCCTGCCATGAGAAGCTTCCTTGCCTCGCACAGCCGAAGTTTCTTCTGATACTGAAGAGGAGTCATGCCAGTGAGAATCTTGAAGTTCTGATAAAAAGTCGATACGCTCATTCCCACCATCTCGGCAAGCCTTTTCATATTCACAGATTCATTGAAGTGTTCTTTCAGATAATTCAGTGCTGTTATCACATCGTTCTTTCCAGACAACGCGATCTGAATGAGTCTCGGGCCCTGTTCGCTCACAAGGAGCCTATAGATGATCTCTTTTTTTATCACGGGAAGGAGTGCGGAAATGTGTTCCGGTTCATCGAGGAGCTCCAGCATCCTTCTGAATGCGTCCAGGAGCTGATGAGTGACTTTTCCCAGTGATGTACCGCGGGATGACGTGATTGGTCTTGTATTGAGCTTTTGTTCAACAACGATTTCCATAAGGATCTCCATGTCTATCTCCCAAGTCATTCCGATATAAGGTTTTTCCTTAGAAGCTTCTATCACCTGAGCAACGACGGGAACATCGAAGGAGTTGAGAAGAAAATTCTCCACGTCGTAAACGTAGTACTCTTCTCCAATGAGAACGCGCTTTGCACCCTGAACAGCGATGCATATCGATGGCGGAAGGATGTAAGTGGAAGGTTCTGTAGGAGACTCCCTCCTGCCCACAGTCAGACCCGGAAGTGGCCTCACCACGGGTTGCTTTTCTGTGAGATGTAAAATCCTTTCAATCAGCTTTCTCCGAACGTAATCGAATTCATCCATGATTTCTTTCATCTCCTTTCTGCTAAAATTTTACCCTTTGATGGAAAATCAGGCAAATATTCGAGAATATCTTTCTAACGTTTGCGGAGTAGATAGCGGTATGTTTTAGAGCGAAAGGAGGGGGAAGTATGGGTATTCCGAAGAGAAAACTCGGAGAGAGAGGACCAGAGGTTTCTGCCATAGGGCTCGGCTGTATGAGAATGAGCTTCGGCCAGAAAAAACTTCCAGACAGAAAAGAGATGATCAAACTCATCAGAACGGCCGTGGAGCTCGGCATCAACTTCTTCGATACCGCAGAAGTTTACGGCCCTTACACAAACGAGGAACTCGTAGGCGAAGCACTCGAACCGTTCAAAGGTGAAGTCGTGATAGCAACGAAGTTTGGTTTTGAGCTGTACGAAGATGGAAGGCCAGGCTGGAAAGGACTGAACAGCAATCCGGAACACATCAAAAAAGCAGTGGAAGGTTCTCTGAGAAGGCTCAGAGTGGAAGCCATAGATATTCTTTACCAGCATAGGGTGGATCCAAACGTTCCAATAGAAGAAGTAGCTGGGGCTGTAAAGGAACTCATAGAAGAGGGTAAGGTGAAACACTTTGGACTTTGCGAAGCTTCTGCCGAAACGATAAGAAGAGCTCATAAAGTCTGTCCTGTTGATGTGGTGCAGTACGAGTACTCCATGTGGTGGAGAAAACCTGAAGAGGAAATACTTCCCACCTGTGAAGAACTTGGAATAGGCTTTGTGGCGTACAGTCCCCTGGGAAAAGGTTTTCTTACAGGAGCGATAGGTGAAAACTCCAAGTTCGATGAGGAAGATATTCGAAGCAGGATTCCACGCTTTCAGAAAGAGAATTTGAAGGAAAATCTTGCACTCGTAGAACTCCTTAAAAAGATCGCTGAGCGAAAGGGTGCGACACCATCACAGATAGCTCTCGCATGGCTTCTTGCACAGAAACCCTGGATAGTTCCCATACCAGGTACAACGAAACTGAGTCATCTTCTGGAAAACATCGGAGGGGCTTTTGTTGAACTCACACCGGAAGAGCTCCAGGAAATAAACGATGCTCTCTCAAGAATAGAAATAAAAGGTAGCAGGTATCCTGAGGATATGGAAAAGATGACGTATCTGTGAGGTAGAGTTTGATGGAAAGAACGGGAATTCTTCTTGGAATATGTCTTGGCCTCACCAGTTTTTCAATACTTCAGGGATCGGTGTTCGGAGCGGTTCTTCCCTCCATTGTGGAAGAATTCGGCGTGGATTGGAGTATCATAGGAGTTGCTATGAGTGTCTGGACGGTCATTTCTGCTCTCTCACCCATGTTATTTGGAAGATTTGTTCATAGATTATATCCAATGAACTCCATGGCTCTGGTCATGATGATGCTCTCTATTCCAACAATTCTTGTTGCTTTCGTGAAAGACTTTTTCTCTTTAAACGTTGTGAAGATAGTGGGGAGCCTGGCTGTTCCCTTCTCTTATCCTCTTGCTGCAAAAGTGGTGGAGATGTATGTGGACTCCAGAAAAAGGGGAATCGCAACTGCCATATACAACACTGGTTCTATGATCGGACTTGCACTCGGATACGCTGTTGTTGCGTTAGCAGGTGGTTATTGGAAAAGATCCATGATCACTGGAGGATTTCTCGGTGTTATTTATGTTCCTGTTGCATACATTCTGTGGAAAAGCTTGCTGGAGTCAAAGGTACAGAGAAAGCCGGAGTGGAACGATTCTCAAAAGAGATCACATGTTTCTTTCAAACGAGTGTTCTCCATCATACTGTGGCTTTCCTTCGGTCATTTTTCTGCTGTTTACACCTGGAATCTCATGTTCAATTGGCTTTCTACTTTCCTTGTTCGTGAGATCCAGCTGGGTTATAGTTTCATAGCCCTTGTGCTTGGAATCATGGCTGTTGTATCGAGCGTAATGGAGGTTTTCGTTGGATTGTGGTCTGACCGGGTGAGAGGAATGCGTGGAAGGTTAATTCCCCTGTATACCGGTTTATTTCCGTCGGCTTTTCTTTTAATACTTTCCACTCTTTCAACCAATCCTCTTCTGACATCCATTCTGGTGGGGTTCTCCATCCTCTTCTGGAGACTTTCAACCCCTTCTTTCTGGGCAATATTTGGAGATCTCATTCCGCAGGAACACTTCGAAAAAGCGAGTAGTATCTACGTGGGAGCTGTCCTTCTTTCTGGTATTGCTTCTTCTATTATGAACGGTTACATAGTCTCGTTGACAGGTTCGATGAAGTACGCCATACTCCTTTCGGCTTTTATACTGATTCTTTCTCCGATTTTCTTCACGGTAGCGGGAAAAGTTGGTACGAGAATTTCAGGAGCATGGATCCATCTATAGGAGGTGTTAACATGCAGGTTCCAAAAGTTACTTTGAACAACGGTGTAGAAATGCCTATTCTGGGATACGGAGTTTTCCAGATACCACCAGAAAAGACGGAAGAATGTGTCTATGAGGCTATAAAGGTGGGATACAGACTCATCGACACAGCAGCATCGTACATGAACGAAGAGGGAGTGGGAAGAGCGATAAAACGCGCGATTGACGAAGGAATTGTCAGAAGAGAGGAGCTCTTCGTCACGACCAAACTGTGGGTGTCGGATGTTGGTTACGAATCCACAAAGAAGGCTTTTGAAAAGTCTTTGAAGAAACTGCAACTCGAATACATAGATCTCTATCTAATTCATCAACCTTTTGGAGATGTACACTGTGCCTGGAAAGCTATGGAAGAAATGTACAAAGATGGATTGGTAAGAGCCATAGGTGTGAGCAACTTCTACCCTGATCGGTTGATGGATCTAATGGTTCATCACGAAATTGTTCCCGCGGTGAACCAGATCGAGATACATCCGTTTTATCAGAGACAAGAGGAGATCGAATTCATGAGAAATTACAACATCCAACCTGAAGCTTGGGGTCCTTTCGCTGAGGGAAGAAAAAACATTTTCCAGAACGGAGTGCTCAGATCGATCGCGGAAAAGTACGGCAAAACGGTTGCACAGGTCATTCTGAGATGGCTCACTCAGAAAGGAATCGTTGCCATTCCCAAAACTGTGAGAAGAGAGAGGATGATAGAAAACATCAGCATCTTCGATTTTGAACTCACACAGGAAGACATGGAAAAGATTGCAACGCTCGATGAAGGGCAGAGTGCGTTCTTCTCCCACAGGGATCCCGAGGTTGTCAAGTGGATTTGTTCACTGAAAAGATGAAAAATCATCGCGTGGACTATTATTGAAAGGAGGTACAACCATGGTGGATGATATCTTTGAAAGGGGTTCTAAAGGTTCGAGCGACTTCTTCACTGGGAACGTCTGGGTGAAGATGTTGGTTACTGACGAAAACGGGGTATTCAACACACAGGTATACAACGTGGTGTTCGAGCCAGGAGCGAGAACACACTGGCACAGCCATCCGGGAGGGCAGATTCTGATCGTGACTCGCGGAAAAGGCTTTTACCAGGAAAGAGGAAAACCTGTGAGAATTTTGAAAAAAGGTGATGTGGTGGAGATACCACCAAACGTGGTTCACTGGCATGGTGCGGCACCCGATGAAGAACTCGTACATATTGGTATCAGTACACAGGTTCACCTCGGTCCTGCTGAGTGGCTTGGATCTGTTACAGAAGAAGAGTATCGGAAAGCCACGGAAGGAAAGTAACGAATTTCTCCGTTTCATTCGCTCAGGATCTTCTCAAAAACCGGATCAACTATTCTGTATCCGCTCTGCGTTTTTTCTATGAAGGACATCTTTTCCAGAGTTTCAAGGAGGGAGTACAATCGGGAGTCACCGATGAAGTCGCCTTTTGCGCGGAAGATGTTTTTCAGGGCAGACCAGGTGTTTATTCCCCTTGCGATCTGTCTCAATATGAATGGATACCTTTCGCTCCTTTTTCTGAGCTCTTCCATTTCCTTTTCAAAAAGAGCCTTCACGGCATGGAACACCTCTTTCAGTGCTTCATCTTTTTTCTTCTTTTCGAGGTACTTCACTCCAAAAAGGACAAGATACCCCACTATACCGTCTATTTCTCTCACAATTTCTTCCACGTCGAAGTTGATCTTCTCTCCCACTTCGCGGAAGCCTTCCATGAGGAAATCCACGGATTGATCGAAGGTGAACGGTCTCACCGTGAGAAAACCTATTCCACGGCCATGGAGGGGTGAGCTGTAGTCTTCGAGTTTCAAAAAATCGTGAAGAACGCCGACTTCTGAACCACTGATGATGAAGCGCACGTTTTCGAAGTTGTCGTAGCAGTAGGCAAAGAGTGCCAGAAGATCGTTTCCACCGCGAGAACCGTAGTATCTGAGATACTGCGCCTCATCGAAGAAGATGACTATCTTTTTCTTCCGCCTCTTTGCCGTTTCGTTCAGCTTTTCGAGAAGATCGGAAAGACTGAATTCCTTTGGATTGAGTTCTATCGATGTTCCACTCACTGTGATTCCACGGACCCTCTTGAGAACGTTCAGAAGTTTCTGAGATTTCGATATTCTGGACAGCTCCTCTCCGAGAAACCTTGTGAGATGATGGGACGAGATGTTACCCCCCGATGTCTCGTAGAGTCTTCTTCCGTCCACGGTTATGTGTAGAAGATCGCTTTTGTTCAGAAAGACTTTCACAAGGGAGGACTTTCCAACCCGCCTCAGGCCGGTGATCACAACGATCGGATAGGTTTCGAGCAGTTTTTCGAGGTCTTTCAGTTCTCTTTCTCTATCGAAGAGATCTTCCTTTTTCGTCTTGGGAGTAAGGGAGAAAAGCAAGTCGATCACCTCCATTCTTATCATATCACTTCTGGGGTCGGAAGTTGCTTCCGGGGGCGGAAGTTACAAAAGTTTCTCTTTTTGACTTTCTGGAGTGATAACATAATGGTGAAAAGTATGATTTAGATGAAAAGCTGTCTGGGGAGATGAGAAGATGATAAGGCCCGAATATCTTCGCGTTCTTCGTAAAATATACGACCGACTGAAAAATGAGAAAGTGAACTGGGTAGTTACAGGTAGTCTCAGTTTTGCGCTGCAGGGAGTTCCTGTTGAAGTTCACGATATCGACATTCAAACTGATGAAGAAGGAGCTTATGAAATCGAACGCATTTTCTCTGAGTTCGTAAGCAAAAAGGTCAGGTTTTCTTCCACGGAAAAAATCTGTTCTCATTTCGGTGAATTAATTATCGATGGAATAAAAGTTGAAATTATGGGAGATATTCGAAAACGGCTCGAAGATGGAACCTGGGAAGATCCCGTAGATTTGAACAAATACAAAAGGTTTGTAGAAACACATGGAATGAAAATACCGGTTTTATCCCTGGAGTATGAATATCAGGCATATTTGAAACTGGGCAGGGTAGAGAAAGCCGAGACGTTGAGAAAGTGGTTAAACGAAAGGAAGGGGTGATACATTGATCAAGAGGTTGTTTTTTGCCGTCGTTCTTTTACTTGTTGCAGAACTCTTCTCCGGTGTTCTCAACTTCGAGCACGCGGATGTTGTTTATCCAGAAGGATACTTTGAAAACGCCGTTCTTGTCGGAAACATCTTCGAGGCGATCAGGCCGAAGGTGATAGAGCTCGTTGGAAACGACCCGGGACGGATAACGATCGTTCTCAAAGATAGGGGTACCATCTCGAACGGCTACACGATGCCTTTCTTTCATAAAACGATAGTGATCTACCTGTGGCCTCCTGAAAGCTGGATTTCTTTTCGTCTTCCTCTCGAGGACTGGTACGCTTACGTTCTCATTCACGAGTTCTCCCATATGTGCCATCTCACCTATCAGGACGAAATAGGAAAGACGGTAACAAAACTCACGGGAATTCCTCTTTATCCCCAACTCTTCAGCGACCTGGTGGAGGGTGTTACCGTTTTCAACGAAAGCTCTTTCTCGGCCTCATCTGGAAGACTAAACAATCCTTTCTTCTCAAACGGCCTGTTCTACTACTCACTTTCCAATTTTCCATCTCCTGGTTACATAAAAGTAGCACCCGATGACGACTACAGAGACGGGCTTCTGTACTACAACTTCACAGCCGGGTTTTACAGCTACCTTGTGGAGACGTACGGCCTTGAGAAAGTGAAGGAATTTTTCAGGGAAACTTCCAGAACGTTCAGTACTTTTGCCTTTGAGGGTTTCAAGGACCCATACGAGAAGGTCTTTGGAAAAACGCGCGAAGAGATCTACACGGACTGGATCTATTCTCTCACAAAACACGAGTACCCTCAGGGAGATCTTGTATACAGCGCAAAAAACACCTGGCTTCACAAGATCGATCTGTACGGGGACCATCTGGTTGTCCTTTCGGAAGAGTACGGGCCCTCCACTTCGTACACGGGGATGAAAAAACAGGTTTTGAAGATCCTTGACCTGGATGGGAAAGAAGTTCAGGAGATTCCCGTGAGAAACGTTCTGGACGTGAAAATCGATGGAGAGAAGATTTATGTACTCTCTAAAGAAGAATTCTCTGGTCGATACGAGAATGTCCTGTGGGATGTGAAGGGTGGAAGACAGATTTCAAAGGGGAACATAAGCGCTTTCGATGTGGAAAACGGAAAGGTTTACCTTGCCCTCTACGATACGAAGACTGGAAAAACAACGATAGAAGGACCGGAGTTTCACGTCACGCTCGACGAGTTCATAAGGTACATGGACGTATCAGGTCGTTTTGTTGCTCTTCTCACAGAGAAGAACGACATTATCGTTCTGAAAACAAACGGAGAAGTCGTTCTTGAACTGAACAATGGAACAATGAAAGGGCCGTACGTGAAGTTCTGGAAAGATGGAATAATATTCGTTCAGGTGGAAGGAGATCACACCGTTTCCTGCTACTACGATCTTGAGAAGAAAGAACTGTACAGACTTTCATCGAAGAGCCTTGTGGAAGATTTTGTGATACATGGAAATGAAATCTACTACATAAGTTACATCCCATACGGCCAGACAGGGGGAACAGGTGTTTACAGAAAAGGTCTGAGTATGGAACCTGTGGTGGTCGAAGTGAAAAAGAGTGAACCTTTTGTGATAGAAGACAGAGAGTTTTCCACTGGAGACGAGTTCGGCTTCAGACTGAGGAAGTTTTTCCAGCCTGCGATGTGGTTTCCAGTGTATTTTGACGGTACTTTTTCGCTCTTTTTCACCTTCTCCAGTGTGGAAAACAACGCCTTCCTGTTTTTGATGCCGTCTGTTGATTTGAAAGGAAATTTCAATCAATACACCGGCTTTGTGGTTTCCAGAGACAATTTCACAGCGTACGGTGACTACTCCTCTTCTGGAGATTACAGCTTTGGTTTGACGGGAGTTTTAGGTGATTTTCCTGTTTCCGCAAACACACGACTCGACGTTACCTTTGAAATGAACTTCAGTTCGACCCAAACATCCCTGAACAGTGAAGCAGGAGCCGCTAACAACATAGGAGTGGGTGTCGATCTCAGAACGTATCTGCTGGGTATGCCTTCCTCTTTGAAGGTGTCTCTGAATCTTCTCAATGATGATCTCTCACACCTTTTCGATCTGAACAGTTTGTTCTGTTTCACCGGCCTGACTTCAGCGCTTGGAAAAGACGGAAGTTTCTCCGCGAGTCTCAAGTTTCAGCTTTTAAACCCGGAGGATTTCTCCTACGACGTGTCTTTTGCCCAGACGCTTTTCAAAAACAGTGCAGAACTTTTCGATGGTTTTATTCTTCTCAGAAACACGGGAAACACACTGGGAGTTGCTCGACTGAGATTTTCCAATGGAAAAGAATGGCACGTTATCTATGATCACCTTTTTCAGGAGGTGTACATGGAAGGGCTCAAGTTCTATATCACAGTTGGCGGATTTTTGAACATGAACGATATTTCCTCCGGTGGTTTCTACGTGGGAATAGGTACCAGTCCGAATGGATTGCCTTCTATTCCTGTTTTCATCAGCATTAGGTGATAAAATAATTATAGAGAGAACTCAACAAACTTCGTATGAAAGGAGGTGGCAGTGATGATTGTAACAAAAAGACATGCAATCGTGCTGAAAAAGCTCTACGAGAAGGGAGAAGAGTTCAGCGTAAAGGGATGGGAGGACTTCGACAGAGAAACGCTGTGGCACCTTGAACTCGCTGGGCTGGTCAAACCCGTCGGTGTTGAGATGTACGATCTGACCTTTTCTGGTAGCATTCTTGGAGAACTCCTCATCGACATGATAAAAGAAGGTGTCTTGAAGAATCCTGAGGAATGGGACGACTCGTTCAGGTGGATCGGCTCGGAAGTCATTTCCATGATCAGATACTCCAAGCTAGCTCAGTCAAGGGTAAGAGGAGAAGTCACTAAAGCGCTTGAAGAGAGAGGGTTCGCGAAGGAAGGAAATCTCACACCTTACGCTTACACTCTCGATGAGATTTACCATGCGTCACATCCCAGACTGGTCGTGAACTCGAAAGTTGCGGAGTACCTGAGAAAGATGGTGGAGGGTCCGGGGGAGTCCAGCACGCTTCCTGTGGGAGGAGATGAACTTCTCCAGCTTGAAGCGATGAGGATGATAGCCTTCTCTGTTCCAAGGTCTGATGTTTACGCCCTCACAGGACTAGGACAGCAGATCAGAGCGGCACTCAGAAAGGGTCTTGTTGTGACGGATGAACTGATTCTCGACGAACTCATTCTGGACACCGTCGCGAAGGCTTACGAAGGGAATCAGTTGAGTGATTTTGAAAGAAACGCACTTCTCGAAAGAGGCCTCATCGACTGGACGGGAGAGCTTCACCCATTGGCGGAGCATCTCTACCTTGCGTGGAAGATATACAAAAAGGGTCCTTACCTCATGACCCCCGCTTTCCAGATCTCGGAGGACGAAGCGAGGCTCCTGGAAGTGATCGTCAAGCTCTGGAAGAGGCATGAAAAGGAAGATGATGTCTTCCCAGAACCAAAGCAGATAGAGAAGGCAGTGGACTGGGAGTGGAAGAGAAAGGATCTCACCGTGAAGCTTGCACTCTACAACCTTGAAGGTTTTGGCCTTTTGAAATCGAGGGAACACAGACACGGAGCAAGGAGGACGCTCGTTTACGAGTTGACCAGCTATGGTGAAGAAGTGCTTGAAGATCAGAGAAAGAACCTCAGGAGTGTCACGGC
This sequence comes from Thermotoga sp. RQ2, assembly GCF_000019625.1. Lineage (NCBI taxonomy): Bacteria > Thermotogati > Thermotogota > Thermotogae > Thermotogales > Thermotogaceae > Thermotoga > Thermotoga sp. RQ2. The sequence continues at coordinate 1,807,517 of NC_010483.1, read as the reverse complement.
TGTCGGTGTGAAATCAATCACTATGACGAAGAAAGAATTCGCAGCTCCAAACGTGGAATGGTATGAACAGGCAAGAAAAGAAGGTCTTGTCAGCGATGCTGCTCCCACTTCTTCTGGTCGCCTCTACGCGAGGCTTTCTGTCGAAGCCGAGAGAAGACCGCTCATAACGAACACAGAAATGAAGGTTCTCAGAAAGGTTCCGTACAAAGCGGGTGTTTTCATCGAAGATATGAATCTTTCAGAGGAGGAAAGAATTGCGCTCGACAGTCTCGAAGCGAAGAATCTGGTGGAGATTTTGCCCACAGACGTTGTCACGCTCACAGAAGCGGGTCAGCTCATGAAGAGAGCTCTCTCTGCTGTTTCTGATGATGTGGAAGCACCGGTGACACCCCTTGTGATCAGACTTCTTCAGGCTATAAGAACGCACGGCGGACTTCAGATGAAGGAGAAAAGGATCAGGATAAACCCGGAGAGCTGGAAAGTCGTAGAAAAAGAACTCGGTGTTGATCCGGAGACCTTCGATGATACAGTCAACCTCGCCAGAATATCTAAATTCATCACAGAAAACGCGTTGACAGAAGCGGGAGTGGCACTACTTCAGGCTGTGGATGAACTGGCAAGAAAAGAGTATCCGTGGGTTGAAGTTCGATGAATACAAAGCCCCACCGGGAAGGTGGGGCTTTTTTCAGGGATAGATACCTCTCTTTTTCGTGGCGTACGCAACTCGATCGATCGCAAGAATGTAGGCAGCTGTTCTCATATCGACATTGTATTTCTCCTTTACTTTCATAACGTCGTTGAATGCTCCTTTCATCATCTTTTCAAGGGCGTTTCTCACCTGATCCAAATCCCAGAAGAAGCTTTGAAGGTCCTGAACCCATTCGAAGTAAGAAACCGTAACTCCACCGGCGTTGGCGAGTATGTCTGGTACCACAAGGATTCCTCTTCTGCTCAGGATTTCGTCGGCTTCAGGTGTTGTGGGACCGTTTGCTCCTTCCACCACGGCTTTTGCCTTTATTCTTTCCGCATTTCCAGCGTGGATGGCACCTTCCAAAGCTGCAGGGACGAGAACGTCAACATCCAGTTCCAGAAGTTCTTCGTTGGTTATTCTCTCACCCTTCGGATATGTGACGACCGTTCCGTGTTCTTTTTTGTATCTGATCAGCTCCTCCACGTCGAACCCCTCGGGATTGTAGATACCGCCTCTGCTGTCGCTCACCGCAACGACTTTCGATCCGAGTTCTTGAGAAATCAAAAGAGCGGCGAACTGACCCACGTTTCCAAATCCCTGAACGGCAACTGTTGCTTTCTTTGGATCTATTCCCAGAACATCCATTGCAAGCCCTGCACACACCTTAACACCACGACCCGTGGCTTCTTCACGACCCTTTGATCCTCCCAGTTCCACGGGTTTTCCTGTTACAATTCCCAAAACGGTGTGACCCACGTTCATACTGTATGTATCCATGTACCACGCCATCACGTCTGCGTTCGTGTTCACATCTGGTGCAGGTATGTCGTTGTACGGGCCTATTATCACCTGAATCTCTGAGAAGAACCTTCTTGAGAGTCTTTCAAGCTCGTTTCTTGAGAGTTTCTTTGGATCTACCCTGACTCCTCCCTTCCCTCCACCGAAAGGCAGATTCATCACAGCAGTCTTCCATGTCATCCAGAATGCGAGGGCTTTCACCTCATCGAGTGTGACATCGGGGTGGTACCTGATACCACCTTTGGCTGGACCTCTCGCAACGTTGTGCTGCACACGGTATCCGGTGAAGACTTCGACGTGGCCGTCATCCATTCTCACTGGGAATTCAACGATCAAAACACGTTTTGGTCTTCTGAGAACCTCTGCAAGGTCTGATTCCAGATCCATGAGTGATGCGGCACGGTTGAATTGTTCGACTGCCATTTCGTAGAGGCTTTTCTCCGGCATACATTTCCCCCCTCGAACAGAAGTATGCGATATAAACCATATCGTTACCTATTATATCATTTTTGGAAACAAAAATAAAAATTTCATGAAAAATTTCTTGAATTCTGTGACCAAAAGGGTTTAGTATATAGCCGGAGGTGATGTGAGATGTATAGAGATAAAATTGCAAAAATTATCGGCACTGTCTTTTCGACACTGACAGTACTTCCACTTGCGATTCCTGTCTTTCTCTCGTTGTTGGTTCTTGTGATGAGGGGAAAATTTCTCTACGATTTTCTCATGCCGGCGGAGCTCTTCGTTTTCACACTGGTGGGAGGTTTGGGTGTTGTAGTTGTCCTTGCACTGATGAAAAAAGATTTCAGAAGGTTGGCAGTGGCCCTTTCGCTGGCGCTTCTCAATCTGATCGTTTCACAAGTCTATGCCAACGTAAGTGGACTTGCACATGGAAACACTGAACTTACAGGAACGCATCTGTTCATTGTGAGCACATTCATCGTTCTTTACCACTTCTTTGCCTTCCTGGTGGTGTTTGAAAGTTTTAGATCGTTAAAGTTTCTGCGCTCTTGATAGCCTTTTATAACTCCTTCTGAGACTCATGATTATCAGAGAAGATATTATCAATCCCATCCCTGCAATCTGTTGAGTGCCAACCGTTTCGTTTCTGAAAACAACCCCCGCTATCACAGAAACCACCGTTGTGAAGTTGGAGAAGAGGGTGGTGAAGATGGGAGACATTTTCCTTATGGCGTAGTTGAGGAGGAAAAACGCGACGGTGGAAGAGAGAACACCGAGATACAGGGCACCGATTACCACATGAACGTTGAACACCGGTCTGAAATCGCCCGTTGAAAGACTCAAAAGGGTGAAGAAAACTGCTCCGGTCATCATCATGAAGAAGGTGATTTCAGTTGGCGTGAACTCCTTTGAAAACTTTCTCGAGAACACACTGTACATCGCTCCAGAGAGAACGGCGAGGAGCATGAAGACTTTCCCGGCGATGTTTCCCGGTGTGATGTTGAAACCAACTATAAATGAAACTCCAAGAAAACCCATTCCCACAAGAAGGTAGTGAAGAAGATCTCCCTTTTCTTTGAGAATGAAAGGAGCAAGGAGGTTGACAACAACTGGGATCAGGGCGATTATCATACCGGCTTCTGAGGAGTTCACTCTTTGAAGACCGTACGTTTCGAAAAGAAAGTAAAGCACAGGCTGGAACAGGACGAGTTTCCAGAGCTTCCAGTAGGGTTTCTTTCCAAGCTTCACAGCACCAGTTATCAAGAGGAGAAGGTAAGAGAGAAAAGCCACGATGAATCTCAATGAAAGAAAAGTCAGGGGAGTTACATAATCGAGAGCGTTCTTCGTGAAAAGAAAAGAAAGTCCGAATATCGTGGAATAAGCAAGACCTGAAAGAAGAACTCTTAGATCCATGTTATACCTCCAGCGTTTTTGTCTGTGATGGCATCACAGTTGAAATTTTACTATAAGAAATTCGAAAAGCTAACTACCATTCCACAGAGATTCTCTGGACCATTATTCCGCGATAATAATTGTACGCGGTGAAGCCAAGAAGGTAAAAGATGTGCAACCTGTTGTTTTCATGTATCAGATTTATGCTCCAGGGAACAGGAAATATCCTCTTTTCTCCAATCTCGAAATAGTCAAGGCTCTCAAGGCCGTACTTTTCCATGATGGCCTTTGTGAGGTCGAAGGTCTTTTTCAATTTTCCATCCAAACCGATTTCGATAACGACGGTGTGGGACGTTGAGTAATCTAAGCCCAGAGTGAAAAAAGAATCATCCGTGTGACCGAGAACCGGATATCCACCGCCACCGCTTGGTATGGAGAAAGGAATCTTCACCGTTCTTTTCCTCTTCTTTTTTCCGAACTCGTAAACGGTCATCTCTCTGTTCATCCATCCTTCAGCTCTGTAGTACTTTCCGTTTGCGAAAAAGTCCGGAAGATAATCCAGCTTGAACTGTTTTCCTTTCTCAGAGAGAGAACCTGAATAAGAGAACACCTGACAGAGGTAAGCAGAGGAATGTCCAGAACCGATGCTCTTGTAGGCAAGAAATTCTACTCCTGATTCGCTCGCTTCGTTGATCAGAAAATTCTCGAAATCCAGTTCTTTCTCATCGAGAATGTTTCCTTCCTTGTCGATTCTCATCAGATATAGAAAATTCTCTCCATCGAGCCCGACACTTCCGAGAAACAGAAAGTCGTTGTTGAGACTGTACAGTTCTCCATGGTAGAGCGATACATCTTCATAAGGAATGTTCCAGATGTTGTTGTAGGTTGGTTCTCTGTAATCCCAGACATTGGAGTCGATTTTTCTGTACCTCACGATGAAACCATCTCCGCTTGCCCGCCTGTAAGCGTATATCTCGAGAATGTTCTCTCCATCAATGATGGCATCTTCAACGTAGTTGTAGTTGTTCCCGATGTAACACAGATCCACTCCTTCGAACGAAACGGATTCTTTCGACACAGATCCCACAAAAACCAAAAATTTCCCGGAATCGAATCTAACTTTGTCGATGCTCTGAGTGAAGAGCACAGCCGAGAAAAGAACAAACAGGATCAAAATACCCCTCTTCACTGCTTTGTCACCTCCTCGAGATACGCTTGAAGTTCAGAGGTGGTTCTGTTCCACTCTTCGTAGAGATCCGGGTGTGTGACGTCCAAACGTCTCAAGAGCCAGTCTTTGATTTCTTCTGGCACTTTTGCTCCCACGGCAGCGAACGGATCTGTCATGATTTTCTTCTGTATCTCTTCTTCTTTCCTCTTTCTTTTCATTCTGCTAATTTTTTTGAGGGAATCTATTTCCGACATTATTCCGGATTTGTAGCTCGGGAGGACTTTTATTGTGGCTTCGACCAGGTGATTCTCGAGAATAGCACTGGGATCTCGAATCTCGTAACCTTCCCTTGTTGGATCGTCAGTGATTCTTCTGAGATAGTTGTTGAGGATGTACTCCTGATTTTTTCTGTTTCTCTGTGAGAGCCATCTCAGAAAGTCATAGGTTGGATATGTTTTTTGAACTGTTCGACCGTCTTTGTTTATGTATGAGTAAGACAGTACGCTGGTTTTGAAGGGATCTTCCTGTTTGTAGGCTTCGTATAGATCTGTCCATTCGTCTATAATTGCGTTGAATTCCTCTACGGTGTCAAACGAAGACAGGCTGTAGAGTCTTTCGAGTGTTTTTCTCAATCTGTCTCCTTCCGGATCTTCTCCTTCTAGTTTCTCCCTGAGCCGAAAGAACTTTTCCAAAAGTTCAGGAACGTTTTCCAGTTCACGTGAAATCCCTATGCTCTTGTACGGAAAATTTTTGTCGAAGAAGTCGATCGAATAGCGATAATAATTACCGACCAATCTGTAGTTCTTGTCAACTTTCAGGTCGTTGTCTGTCAAAGAGATGTAATAGTGAAAAACGTGATACTGTTGTATTTGTTCTCGAGTCTTTCTCACGGCTTGGTTGAACGCTTCAGATCGCTCTGCGAGCTCTTCTTCTTTCAGAAACTCCTGGAGAGTTCTGGCTGCTATCTCGTCGATTCCGATCGCTCCAAGATGCTCGTTTTCTCTCAGATAAAAGAGGTTAATGCCGTCGTATTTCATCAGCTCTGTCAGATGATGAACGTACTCGGGTTTGAATTCTTCAATACTCCTTTTTATCTCATCGCCCTGTTTCATCAGAAGATTCCATTGATCGACAAGTGTATTGTAAATCTCCGCCTTTTTGTAGGTATTGTTCACCAGAGCTAAAAAGGTATCGAGATATTCTTCGGTTTTGATTTCCATACTCTCCAGATCGTTCAGTCTGCTCATCGCTTCATCGATTTTCTCCTGAATTTTCCCTATCAATTGTGAAGTTTTCATGATCAGATGAGTCTCGAAAAGAATATCGAGTGCGATCTTTTGATCAACATTCTTTCTGAGTTCTTCTGCTTGCTCTAAAATTTCCGAGAATCTGTTCAGAATTCCTTCAAGATTGCTTTTCATTTCTTCTATTTCTTTCTGGAGGTCTTCTTTTGCCTGTACGACGTACCTGTAGTAGGCCGGTATGACCGCTCCCTTATCGAGTGTTCTGGAAGAGATGTGTTCAAGGTTTCGAGCGTTGTAAGTGATTTTCCCCCATTCCGAATCGATTTCCTGAAACTTCCGGTTCAGGGAGGAGAATTCGTCGTCGAGACTTTCGAAGAGAAATTCCTCGTCCGTGAGTCTGTATTCATCACCTATGAATTTTCGCGAATACGAGATGACTTCAAAAGAAGACCGAGCGAGTGGGTTAGCGTGAAAAGCGTAGAAGGCTTCCTCCAGTTTTTTCCGAAGTACCTTCACGGCGTTTGGATCATCCACATTCTCGAGGAATTCTTTCTTTAATTCTTTGAGGTACGCACTGTACTCTTCTTCACTTTCGAATTGTATTTTGGACATCTTCGGTTCATCCAACACGATTTCGCCGGACGATGGAACAAACGTTTCGTAAACCATCAGATGTGTTTTTGTGGCAGAATCGACTATCTCGGCTTCCACCCTTATTTCTTCGTCCAGGGTTAAAACCAGGTCTGACAGAGAGAAAGAAGGAGAGTTCTCAACGTGAAGATCTGTTTTTTGAGTCTTGATCGTGACCGTGGCAGATTTGACCTCCTCAGGAAGTTGAACGCGAAGATTTTTCACAATTTCCCTCTTGTAAGTGGGAGTTATGTTGACGGTTTTAACGTAATAGGTGCTCTTCTTGTCTGAAAGCCACGGATCGTATCTTGAGAAGAGATCTTTCTCATCGAGTACCTTTGTGTAAACAGTGTTGCCTTTGAGATCTTTCAAAACGATGGTGATCTGTCTTGATTTCATATCTTTCAGTGAAGAAGAGATCTTGTGTTCTTTCCGTACCTGTGCACTCAGGTTGAGTTCGGGAACTGTGAGAACGAACATTTCAGGGCTGTTGATTTTTAGAGTGATGTTCACGGTGCTTTCTGAGAGAAAGTAGTTCAGCGCTTCTTTTTTTCTCTTGAGAACGTATTCCGCTCCACGTTTGAAAAGTTCCCTCCTCCACTGTGTGATCCAGAAGTGCTTGACTTCGTCTACTGTGTACGCTTTGTAGGAGAAGTTCAAATACAGCTTTTTCAGTTTCTCATACCAGGGTTTGGATGCGAAGTCGAGTTCGTTCAAAACCTTGTTTCCCACGTTGTAGAGTCCGTGCTTCATTCCCTCGTTTACGAATATGTCTTCAAGGAAATCTCTGACTTCGATGGAATCATCTGTCTCCAACCATCTTTTGAAATCCTCTCCCTTGAAAGCGAGCGGATCTTCCTCGAGGATTTTTTCCAGTTCTTTCATCTTCAAATTCACAAATTTCTGCGAAGACTCTTGTATTCTCTGATCGAAAACGTACTTTTCCACTTTGTCCCAGAAAGGCTGGGAGAAGCTTAGAACGGTGAGCATTGTGTTGACGTAAGGAATCAGGTTCACAATCTGGGAGACGCCTACTTTTGAGAAATTTTCGAAAGCCTTGTCGTAATTTCCTTCTTTCAAGTAAGAGATTCCTTCACTGACATCGAGAACATCGAGAAAATTGGAGGCTCCTGAAACAAAGAAGCTGTACTCCTCAGCGGGTATTTTGAGAAGACTCGCAAAATCCTTTGCCATTCCAAAATCGTTTCTGACCTCCTGGTAAGTGGGAATTTGAGCAACGGAAAGGGAGGCCACAAGAAGCAATGGAAGGATAACGAATCTAAACACCTTATAAACATCTCCCTTTGATTGAGATAACTCAGTATATCATTTTTAACTGCTGTTTGTCAAAGAAAAGCAGAGATTCATCTTGTCTGGGAATTCTTGGCAAGTTCTATCATGGTCTTCTGAAGCCTTTCCACGTCTTTTGCAAAGTAAAAAACCAGAACGAAAAGCAGCACCGCACAGATAAGCCAGAAGTACGCGGAGACCTTCAAGGCAGCCCCAAGAGATCCAAGTGCAACGGACATCACTCCTCCCGCGAATTTTCCAAATCCCGTTCCGAGCGAATCAGTGAGGTTGAATATGGAGAATATTCTTCCCCTCTCCTGGGGTTCGTTGACGTTCAAGAGCATGAACTTCACGTTCGGGCCCGTGAGGCTCGCGGTGAAAGAAGCAACGAAACCAAGTAACATGAGCACGAGAAGACTTCCTGTGTAGTCCAGGGTCATAACAGTGAAGAAAGTTCCAAGAGCGGTTGTGATCGAGCAAAACAGCGGTAGGAATGGTCTGGATTTCGCGTAGATGTTTGCTCCCCACAGCCCTCCAAGGATGATCCCCACGATATTTCCAAGACCGAACACGAGGAAAACGAGGGTGGCCGTCTCCACCGAAAGACCTCTTTCTCTTCTGAAGAATTCCACGAGAAAATAAGGAATGGCACCCCAGGGAATCGTCCCTGCTATGCCCTGAAAGAACAGAAGAAGATTCGTTTTCACCTTCACGAGTTTTGCGTAATCAGAGAGTTTTGGCGCTTTCGGGTACTCATACCCAGATTGAACGAGCTCTCCAATTCCTTTTTCAAAAGCACCTCTTCTTGGTTCTTTCAGAACGAAAATGGATAAAATCGCAAGGGCGATGTTTGGAACAGAAACCACGATGAAGGGAACTCTCCAGCCGTATTTCGGTCCCAAAAAGCCTCCAACGATCATTCCAAGAACACTTCCTATGGAGATCGCAGAAGATATGAGAGCCACGACTTTTCCTCTCTTCACTTCGTCGAACATGTCTCCTATCATCGAATAAACGATGGGAAAGGACGCTCCCACACCTATTCCGGTGAGTGCTCTCCAGAAAAAGAGTTCACCGTAAGAATGAGAAAATGCGCTCATGAGACAGGGAATCTCACCGACAAGAATGGAGTAGATGAGCAGGTTTTTTCTGCTGTATCTGTCGGCGAGGTACCCCCATACGAGACTCACAAGGGCTCCTATCACCGTGAAAGACGAAGCAACGAGACCTATCTGAGCATCCGTGATGTTGAATTCCTGTTCTATCGCTCCTATGTTTGGAGACATCACCATCTGATCCGCGTTCAGTAGAACCATGAGAATCAGAATGAATATAACTGCCATTTTCATTCCCCCTTCAGCCACTCGATAACTGCTCTGGTGACATCTTCCTTTTCCACATCGTTGCTCAGAACGTGACCGGATTTTTCAAAAACAAGAAGCTTCCTCTTTTCTGATCTGATGTTGTTGTATATGAACTCGGCTGCCTTCATGGGAACCATGTTGTCGTTTTTTGCCGCGACGACGAGAGTGTCTGATGTGATCTTTGAAACACTCTTTCTTGCCAGTTTCATGAGTTTGTAAAGCTCAGCTGCCTGTTTTGGCCAGTTGTAAGACCAGTACTCTTTTCTCAGGTATTCGATGTCCGGGTCTTCGTACTTTTCTATGTTTTCACGAGGCATCTTCTTCGTAAACAACTTCAGAATCGGTGTGAGAACTATTCTTTTGTCGAACACATGAGTTGCTGCAGCCAGTGTAACGAGTTTAGGAGGATTCATCTGAGATGCGAGTATCAAAGCAATCACACCACCCATGGAAAGTCCCACCACATAGACTCTATCGCATATGGCTTTTAAATCGTAATATGCATCGAAGGCGCGTCTCAGCCAGTCTCGAGCGGTTGTCGTCAGAAAATCCTCACCGCAGGTTCCGTGTCCTGGAAGTCTCGGAACAGAAACAGTAAAGCCGGCTCTGTTTACCTCCTTTGCCATGTACTCGAAATCGTGTGGAGAGCCGGTGTATCCATGGATGAATAAAACACCTTCGTTTCCTCCCTCAAGAAAGATCGGAAGCGACTTCTTCACAGTTTTACATCGTGGAAAATTCATAGGAGCACCCCCTGTTGAGTTTTTGAATACAACAATATTTTAACATTTAGTTATTAGGAATATGAAACGATGGTAGAATTCCTGTTGAGGTGGTAGGATGAAAAGGTCTTTTCTGGTTCTAACCCTAATACTGATGTGGATCGGTCTTGTTTTTTACTTTTCATCGCAGCCTCCCGATGTTTCTGGAAGGCAGTCCGGAAACGTCTATAAATTCCTCAAAAAGGTAGATAACGTTCTCGACTTCACCCAGACGAGATGGTACAAAAATTTGAGATCCCTACTCGAAAAATGGTGGTTCCCTGACAAGAAGCCAACGGGGGAAGATCTTGTCAGAAAATCAGCCCATTTTGGACTTTACTTTATAATGGGTATTCTTTCTTTCGTATTCAGTTATACTTATCTTAGAAAGTATGTGTTTTCTATTTTGATGGGAACGTCTCTACCTACATTGATAGCCGTTCTCGATGAGTACAACCAGATTTTTCACAACAGAGGATCTTCACTGTACGATGTGTTCATAGACATGAACGGTGCCCTGTTTGGAGTGGTGATTGCCCTTCTGACGCTGGTTGTTGTGAGGTTGATCACCCGAGCGTACAATGTCCGCCGGGGAGGGGGGATAGTATGAAAAAATTTGTGATGTTGTTAGTGGTTCTTGTCCTTGTCTCGTGTTTCGCCCAGGTGCCAGACTTTCTCTTTTCTTCAAAATATCCCATTCCTGAATGGGTTAGGCCGGGTCTTGTGGTTGTCTACCAGCACGAGGGAGGTACTCAGTCCGGAGAAAGTGCTCTCTACGCAACTGGCTACAGAATTTTGATAGTAACGGATGTTCAAAACAACGTATCTTATGGAATAGGCATCACATTACTCATTCATCCAACTGATTACTCTATCATGTTTACTTCGGAGCTGAATCCCGTTCCGGTGTTCGTCCATCCTCAGGAGATTCAGGACGCACTCGACAACGCAGATGTATATGAAGGAACGGTTGTACAGGGTGGACGTGATATAGACAACTCTATCTGGATAGAAATCGCAGACAACTTCTCATCGACGGCCGTGTGGATTTCAGAGGATGGTCTTGTTAAGAGATATCAATTTCTTGAAAGACAGAATCAGGGATCAGGTGTCGTTCGAGGAGAATATTTGACACACTTCTACATCGACTGGCCTGATGAGGATTTTCCACCTGTGGCCCAGGAGAATCACACCTACAATATTTACTCTGCAGCGTTTGGTTTCATGGCTCTTCAGGGTAGTGTGAGCAGTGAATTTTTAGGGGTCCAGGGAAATATCGCAAGATACAGCGCCACGTACAGCATGGGAACTGCGTTTCCACAGAAAGCAGAATTGATAGGATTTCCTTCGATAGGGCCGTTCTACATACACCCCGATCTTTTGAAGAGGGATGTGGTTCTGGAAATACCCGACATCGGCTTTGTCTGGCAGAATGAACCCGGCAGCTACGGTGTGGATTCTGTCATCTACTTCAACGGTCAGGAATGCTACAGGGCATCATGCTACGAGAACGGCCTCGCTGCAGAGATAAAGACTGTCCAGATGGGTCTTGTTATCGTTCAACAGCTTGTTGAATGAGAAAGGATGAAAGTGAAAATAGCTGGCTGGAATATATTAGCCAGTATCCGGAGCTTTTTGAAAAAAATAAAGTGGGACTGCAGAAGGTACGGAATGAACTGGGAAAGATTCACAGGTGTTCTTTGCAAATATAAACACGAAGTATCTTGAACTAGCTCACAGAAATTTACTGGACATTATTCCCAGTATTGAACGAAGGATCAAAGATTATTTTGAAATTGACGATTACAACATAGTCATTTACGTTGGACTAGAAAATGGTGCTGGCTGGGTAACAGATTTTATGAGAAAGCCTTCCATTCTTTTTGGACTGAAAGCAATTGTTAATCTCGAATGGATCGATAAACTCGAGGGATTAATTGCTCATGAATTTGGCCATCTGGTTCATTGGTCTTTGAGAAGAGAAAACATGGAAGAGCTCGAAAACGACGAGAAGTTCTGGCTCTATACAGAAAGATTCGCCCAAAGGATCGAAGATTTGATAGTTGGAAGACCATGGCATTTTGAGGAAGATGAATGGTTCGATTGGTGTGAAGAAAACGAGGCTTTACTCAAACAGGAATTTTTGAGAAGAATAGGAGAAAAAGAACCCCTGAATCCATTCTTTGGTTCGTGGTATGAGCTTTTTGAGAAACAGTTCCTGGGTTACTATCTCGAGTACAAATTCATTCGCTGGCTTGAGGATGAGCTTTCACTCGAGAGGATAGCAAAACTGAAAAGGGAAAAGATCGAGAGTAAAATTTTAGAGTTTCTTCGATTATGAATGCTTTCAATTCAGGAGATTTACCTTACTTGATTTTATTTTGTTATAATTTGACTGACCAGTCAATCAGGGAGGTGTTAAGGTGTCGGTAGTTGAGGTGAGAGATCTCACCAAGTACTACGGAAAGTCCAGAGGAGTGGAAGGTGTAACTTTCTCAGTTGAAGAAGGAGAGATATTCGGCTTCATCGGACCGAACGGTGCGGGGAAGACAACTACCATAAGGCTTCTCCTCGGTTTGATCTTTCCGGATTCTGGTCTGGCAGAGATTTTTGGGAAAGACGTCCTGAAAGAAGGAAAAGAAATCAGAAAGAACGTTGGCTACATTCCAGGTGAGGTGAGCTTTTACCCGGAAGTGACTGTGGAGGAATTTCTCAGGTACTCCGCCAGTTTCTATGAAAAGGTAGACTGGGATTATGTGAAGGAACTCTGCGGTGTTTTTTCGCTCGACACGAAAAAACGTATCAAGGAACTCTCCATGGGAAACAAAAAGAAAGTGGCTATCGTTCAGGCTTTGATGCACAGACCGAAACTTCTCATCCTGGACGAGCCCACGAATGGCCTCGATCCTATCGTTCAAAACACCTTCTTTGAAATTTTAAAAAACGAGAAAGAAAAAGGTACGACCGTGTTCTTTTCCTCGCACATATTAAGTGAGGTAGAAAGACTTTGCGATCGCGTTGCGATGATAAAGGATGGGAGAATCATCAGGGTGGAAAAGGTGGAGAATCTCAAAGGGGAAAGATACAAGGTGGTCCGTGTCAAAGGTGAAAATCTGGAAAAACTGAAAGATCTGGCTGAAGTGAATCGACTGAAGTTTGAAAACGGCACGGCGGAGTTTCTCTTTTCAGGAAACGTTGAAAGACTCCTCGAAATTCTTCGAAGTTTGAAACTGTCCGATTTCTGGGTGGAAGAACCTTCTCTTGAAGAGATATTCATGTCCTACTATCGGGAGGGAGAAGAATGAACATATTCAGGTGGGATATGAAGAGGTACATGAAGAGCACGATCGCTTGGACGGTCGTTCTCATTCTCCTTCAGCTCATGTACGCTGCGTTCTATCCGAGTATGGCAAAGGAGACAGAGTTCATAACGAAGTGGATGAAAGTGATGCCTAAGGCGTTCGTGAAGCTCTTCGGACTGGAAGACATGGACTTTTCCAACATCATGAACTACCTTGCCATGGTGTCCAGTATCTACGTGACACTCGTTGGAGGGGTTTTCGCTTCTTTGGTGGGTGTGAGGAGTGTTTCAAGAGAAGAAAACGAAAAGACCGTTGAGTTCCTCCTTTCGAAACCGGTTTCGAGGTTCGAAGTTGTGATCTCAAAGTTTTTCTCATCTCTGGTACACGTTCTCATTTTCGATGCGCTTCTGTTCAGCAGTTTGTTCATGTTTGCAAATATCTACAGTTCGAGCCCGGTTGAAGTAGAAAAATTTGTTGTCTTTGCTTTCAGTCAGGTGTTTCTTCACTTCACGTTGATGAACATTTCTTTCTTTGTGGGCACTTTGAGGTCAGACGGTGCGCTCTCTCTTGGGCTCGGTACAGTGTTCGTTCTATACGTTTTGAACATGATATCGAAGATCACGGACAAAGCGGAGTTTTTGAAGTATTTCACTCCGTTTTCCTATGCGGATCCTTCCACTGTTATAAGACACGGTTTTCCGGAATTCTCCGGTCTTTTCTTTGCGCTTGTGAACATAGCACTTCTGATCAGTTCGATCGTTTTGTTCTCGAAGAAAGACATTCTCGTGTGATGGAGGGATCGTGTTGTCGAAGAGGGATGCAATACTGAAGGCAGCGGTTGAGGTTTTCGGGAAAAAAGGTTACGATCGAGCCACAACAGACGAAATAGCAGAGAAAGCCGGGGTAGCCAAGGGTTTGATTTTTCACTATTTCAAGAACAAAGAAGAACTGTACTATCAGGCATACATGTCCGTTACAGAAAAGCTCCAGAAGGAGTTCGAGAATTTCCTTATGAAAAACAGGAATAGAGACATATTTGACTTCATGGAACGGTGGATAGAAAAGAAACTGGAGTACTCCGCTTCTCATCCCGAAGAAGCAGATTTTCTGATAACGCTCGTGAGCGTGGATGAAGGACTCAGGAAAAGAATACTTCTCGACCTCGAAAAATCACAGAGGGTCTTTTTTGACTTCGTAAGGGAAAAATTGAAAGATTTAGATCTCGCAGAAGATGTAACGGAGGAAATCGCTCTGAAATTTCTGATGTGGTTCTTTTCCGGATTTGAAGAAGTCTACCTGAGGACCTATCAAGGTAAGCCCGAACTGCTGAAAAGAGACATGAACACACTCGTTGAAGAAGTGAAGGTCATGCTCAGGATTTTGAAGAAAGGCATGACAAAATAATAAAGCGGGGGATTCCCCCGCTTTTTACGATATTCCAAGGAGTCTGTCGATTTTTGCCTTGTCGAATCCGATGACTATCTTGTTGCCGATCTCTATCACGGGAACTCCCATTTGTCCGGTCTTCTTCACCATGAGCTCGGCTTCTCTTGGATTTTTTGTTACATCGACTTCTTTGAACTTGAGCCCCAGCGATCTGAAGTATTCCTTCGCCTTCCTGCAGTACGGGCAGGTGGGAGTTGTGTAGATTTTGATTTTCAGGTGCTGCATCGCTTCACCTCCATTTTCTACTTTTTTAGTCCAAATTTATTCTATCACAGCTGACGGATCATTTCAATTAGTTCTCACAGAACTGAAAAGTTCAGGAAGCGAATCAATATGCTACAATTTCTTCTATGCAAAGGAGGGAGCTTTGTGCGGTACAGACTCATGTCGATAGAATTCTTCGTCTACGGCACGATGGCCGTTTATTCACTGTTGAGTCAGTTTCTGGCAAACGAAGAACTCTCGAAGTCTCAGATAGGGATCCTGATGGCTATCTTGCCGATCACATCACTCTACGCGAACCATCTGAATTTTGAAATCGCTTCCACCATAGGAAGGGTGAACTGGCTGAAAAGAGTGATTCTATTCGCTGGGATCCTTTTCTGGGGACTGTTTCTGTTCGATGAGTTCTACCTGAAACTCTTATTCATGGCTGTGTTCGCTTTTTTCTTTTCTGCAGTGACACCACTCTCCGAGTCTGTTATCGTGGACATCACATATCAGATGAAGATGAACTACGGCAGAATCAGATTGTTTGGAACCTTCGGTTTCTCTTTCACAGCTCTTTTAATGAGCGGACTCATCAGACTGGGCTTTGTCACGATATTCTGCACTTTCACTACCCTGATGTTTTTGACCTTCTTAATATTGAACCCAATGAAAGAAGTAGAACTCGGTGAAGAAGAAAAAAGAAAGAGTAAGAAACCTCTTCCCACTTTCTTCTGGCTTCTTCTTCCCGTTGTGATCTTTGGAATAGCAGCGAACAACTTCAATTTCGTTTTTCTGCCTGTTTTGATGAAGGAAAGAAACTACGACGTGTCTCTTGCGAGTATCGCCCTTTCTCTCATGGCCATCACAGAAACACCGTTCCTCCTGTGGGCCGATGAGATAGTGAAAAAGCTCGGTGTGGGATTCATGCTCGCTTCGGGTGTTTTCGTTGTGGGTCTCAGGAACCTGCTTGTGACCATGACAGGGTCTCCAGCTGCCTTGCTGATGGTTCAACTCCTGCAGGGATGGACCTACATAGTGATCTATTACTCCATGATGTTTCTCATTCGAACGTTCGGCTCCGCGAGGATCAGGGCACAAAAGTACTTCTGGGTCGCTATGGGAATAGGGCCATTCATAGGCTCATCGGTAGGTGGTGTGCTCGCAGAAAATCTTGGTCTTATCAATTCATACAGGATCCTCGGTTTGGTTCCTATGATTGTCTCTCTCTTTGTCTTTCTTTTCCTCAGGAAGTACGAAAGAGCTTCTTGACCACCTCTCTCACTTTTTGGGCATATTCTTCTTTGCAGATCAGAATTCCGTTCGGTGTATCGATCACGATCACATCAGAGAGCCCAACAACCGCTATGGGTTTGTTGTGGGTTTTCACAAAGACACGATCACTGTCCACGAGTATCACTTCGTCCGATTCTTCTGTGTATCCCTCTATTTCTCTCACAGAAGACCAGTTTCCCACGTCGGACCACTCGAAATCTGCCTTTACAACCCGCACTTTTTTCGATTTTTCCATAACTGCGTAGTCCACGCTGATTGAAGGTACTTTTTCGTAAGCTTTTTTGAGCTCTTCGAAATTTCTTGGATCGACATCCTTCAGATTTTCGTATATGGATGGTTCACACACCTTCACCTCTTCGATGAATTCTCTCGCTTTCCACAGGAACATACCGCTGTTCCAGAGAAATCTTCCGCTTTCGACGAATTTTTTGGCCATTTCGAGGTCTGGTTTTTCCCTGAACTGAGCGACTTTGTGAACTCCTTCTTCCAGTTCTTCCCCGATCTCTATGTAGCCGTACCCGGTTTCCGGCCTTGTTGGAACGATACCAAACGTGAAAAGACCATCGTACTTCTCCAGGGCATCGAGTGCTTTTTTCACCGTTTTCCAGAATTTTTTTGTGTCCGGTATTCTGTGATCCGCAGGTAGAACAAGCACCGGCTCATCGTCATCTGCCAGCTTTGTTCCTATGAAACAGGCTGGAGCGGTGTTTTTCTTCATCGGCTCTGCGATGATGTTTTCGTCTGGAAGCTCTGGAAGCTCTTTTTTCGTTCTCTCAACGTAGTCTTTGTGAGTTACGACGATCACGTCTTTTGGGTCCATTTCCTCCAGAACGCGCTCGAAAGTCCATCTTATGAGACTCTTGTTTCCGAAGAGTTTCAAAAACTGTTTTGGAGTCTCAGGAGTGGAAAGAGGCCAGAATCTCTCTCCAGATCCTCCTGCAAGAATCAGTGCTTTCATCACTTCACCTCCTCGTGTACAATTTTAACAGGAGGTGGAGGACGTGATCAGAGTTCTCAGCGTCTTCGGAACAAGGCCCGAGGCAATAAAGATGGCACCACTTGTGAAAAAACTCGAAGAAGAACAAAACGTGGAAAGTTTAGTCTGTGTCACCGCTCAGCACAGACAGATGCTGGACCAGGTGCTGGAAGTTTTCGATATAAAACCGGATTTTGACTTGAACATAATGAAAGAAAGGCAGAATCTCTCCGATATAACCGTGAATGCGCTGTCTGGTCTTTACGATCTGATAGGAGAGTTGAAGCCGGATATCGTATTGGTTCAGGGAGACACGACGACCACGTTCGCAGGGGCGCTCGCGGCCTTCTATCACAGGATCCCGGTTGGCCATGTAGAAGCGGGCCTGAGGACGAACGACAGATACTCTCCCTTCCCGGAGGAGATCAACAGAAGACTAACGGGTGTTCTCTCCACACTGCATTTCGCACCCACAAAGAGGAACAGAGAGAACCTTCTGAAGGAGAACGTCATGGGGAAGATCTACGTGACGGGAAACACGGTGATAGACGCCCTCAGGTACACCGTGAAGGAGAACCACGTTTTTGAGGATCCGATTTTGAGGAATATGGATTTTTCTGACGGAAGGTACATCCTCCTCACTTCACACAGAAGAGAGAACATCGGAAAACCCCTGGAAAACATCTGCAGGGCAGTGAGAAGGATCGTTGAAGAATTCGAGGATGTGAAGGTGATTTACCCGGTTCACATGAACCCCGCTGTGAGAGAGATCGTATTTCCGATGCTTGAAAACGTGGAAAGAGTTTTCCTAATCGATCCTGTGAATGTGATTGACATGCACAATCTGATGGCAAGAAGTTATCTCATTATGACTGACTCTGGAGGAATACAGGAGGAGGCACCGGCCCTTGGAAAGCCGGTGATCGTTCTGAGAAAGGAGACAGAAAGACCCGAAGCGATCGAAGCGGGTGTAGCCGTTTTGGGAGGAGTGGAGGAAGAGAGAATATTCGAACTTGCAAAGAAGCTTCTTTTGGACAGAGAAGAATACGAGAAAATGGCGAAAGCCGTGAACCCATTCGGAGATGGCAGAGCTTCAGAGCGCATTGTGAAAGCGATTCTTCACGAGTTCGGGCTTTCAGATCCACCAGAGGAGTTCTGCTGATCACTTTCTTCTCTTTTCGAGTTCTCTCATGACATCCTGGACAGTGACACCAGCGTCAGCCATGAGGACGGTGAGGTGGTAGATCATGTCCGCTATCTCCCAGACGAGATTCTCTTTGTCATTCTGGAGATACCCCGTGATCACCTCTACCGCTTCTTCCCCGAATTTTTTGGCGATTTTTCCTTTGCCTTCCCTGAAGAGCTTCGCCGTGTAGGAACCTTCCGGCATCTCTTCTTTTCTTTTTTTAACGAGTCTGTAGAGATCCAGCCAGAAGGTGGGAGAGCCCGTTTCTTCAAACCTGTGCTCCACCTTGAAAAAGCAGGATCTGTTTCCCGTGTGGCACGCCACCTTATCTTCTGGAAAATCAACGATGTACAGGTAAGCATCGTCATCGCAGTCCCTTCTTATTTCAACCACTCTCATCGTGTTTCCAGAGGTTTCTCCCTTTTTCCAGATTTTCTGTCTCTCTCTCGAGAAGAAATGCGCGTATCCCGTTTTCTTGGTGAGCTCCAAAGCCTCTTCGTTCGCGTAGGCCAGCATCAACACCTCACCCGTTGTTCTCTCCTGAACCACCACCGGATAGAGCGTCATCACAACCCCTCCAGTCTCACGTTCACTCCGTGTTTTTTGAGGTACTCTTTCAGTTCTCTCACGTCGATCTCTCTGAAGTGAAAGACAGAAGCCGCAAGGGCAGCGTCGGCACCTGCCAGGAAGGCTTCAAGGAAATGTTCCATTTTTCCCGCACCACCGGAAGCGATGATGGGAAGTGTGGTTAGTGGCCTCACGAACCTTATCATCTCCGTATCGTAACCCGATTTTGTGCCGTCTCTGTCGATGCTGGTGAGCAGGATCTCTCCTGCTCCTCTCCTTTCTACTTCAACCACCCAGTCTCTCAGAAGTATGCCCGTGTTCTTCTTTCCGGAGTAGGTGAAGACCATGAACTCTCCATCCACTCTTTTTGCATCTATCGCCACGACAACGGCCTGACTCCCAAAAGTTTGAGCGATCTGTGTGATCAAAGAAGGATTCCCCACAGCCGCCGTGTTTATGCTCACCTTGTCCGCACCACGGAGAATGAGCTCCGAGGCCGTTTCGAAGTCGTGGATACCTCCTCCAACAGTGAACGGAATGTCGATCTGCTCGGCCACCTTTTCGACCAGTTCCAGCATGGTTTTCCTCTTCTCAACGGACGCGGTGATATCCAGAAAAACGAGTTCGTCTATTCCAATTTCGGAATAGAACTTTCCCAGTTCGACAGGATCACCGCTGTCCCTGAGGTTTTCGAAGTTCGTTCCCTTCACCACACGACCGTCTTTCACATCGAGACACGCGATTATTCTTTTAGCGAGCATATCTCTTCATCACCTCAACTGTGAGAATTCCCTCCAGAAACGCCCTTCCCACGATCACACCTTTGAGAAGCCCGTTCGTTTCTGTGTGAACCTTCTGCGCTGTTTTCAAAGAGTTCTCCGAAGAGATACCACCCGCTGCGAGTACTTTCACTTCAGCTTCGATCGCTATCTTTTTGGTGAGAGAAAAATCGTGCTCCTGAAGAGTGCCATCTTTTTCGATCTCCGTGTGTACGATCTCTTCAAGGCCGTATTCTTTCAGTCTCTTCAGAAGAGAAACAGGGTCGATCTCCTCTTCCGCCAGCCACCCTTTGAACGCTACTCTTCCACCTCGAGTGTCCAGACTGAACACGGGCTCCACATCTATTTCTCTCAGGGATTTCAGGAAAGAAGGATCTTCCAGAACCTTTGAGCTCACGATCTGTCTTCTGTATCCCAGCTTTCGGAGTTTTTCCGCGTAATCGAGCGATCTGATCCCGCCTCCGATCTGTATGTGCTCGGCAAATTCAGAGAGTTTCTCGAGAACTGGAAGATTCTCGCCGCTGTTTTCTATCGCATTCGAGAGATCCACCACGTGAATCAGTGTGAATCCTTCTTCGATGAGTTTTTCCACCAGTTCTACGGGATCTTTTTCGTAAAATATGGTGTTCTCTTTTCTTCCTTTTATCATCCTCGCTACTTTTCCTCTGAAGAGATCTATCGCCGGGACAACGAGCATTCGATCACCTTCTCAAGCAGTTTTCTTCCGATTTTTGAACTCTTTTCGGGATGGAACTGAAACCCCAGAATTCTCCCCTTCCTCACCGCGGATGGAAAGATCTCACCGTCGTATTCAGTTGTTCCCAGAACGTGTTCCTCCTCGCACACAGCTCTGTAGGTGTGGACGAAGTAGTAATACCCGTTCGGAAACGTGTCTTTGAAGATCACCTCGTTCCAGCCCATGTGGGGAAGTCTTCTGCTCCTCAGTTTCACGACGTTTCCTTCTATGAGAGAAAGACCTTTCACGCCGGGTGCCTCTTCGCTCTCTTCAAAAAGAAGCTGCATTCCAAGACAAACTCCGACCACGTACCTCTCGTCTTCGACGTGTTTTCTTACGAACTCGATGAGATCATTCTCCCTGAGACGTCTCATCCCTTCGCCGAAGTGTCCCACACCCGGGATGAACAGAAGATCGTACAGGTCGTTTCGAGGTGATTCCACGAGCTCTATCGAAACATCCTCAAAATTCTCGGATGCCCTTTTCACTCCGCGGTACAGATTCATTATGTTCCCCGGACCAACAGAGATTATTCCGATCCTCAATCTATCACACCCTTGGTGGTCTTTTTTTCTGAACTCTCCAGAGCCTTGGCAATCGCTAGTCCAAAAGATTTCATGGCAGATTCAGAGATGTGGTGGTCGTTCTTTCCGAAGAATTTGAAGAAATGAACCGTGATCCTTGCGTGGTTCACAAATCCGCACATAAACTCCTCGAATCCCTCGACGGGCATGTCTTCTATCTTTTCAACGGAGAATTCGAAATTCTTCTGGAAGAAGGGCCTTCCGGAAAGATCCACGTAGCATCCCACCAGCGCTTCGTTCATGGGAACGGTGGCTTCACCGAATCTTCTCACTTTCGTGTAGTCGAAAAGCTCCCTGAATGCAAGCCCCAGTGAAATACCGAAGTCCTCTATCAGGTGGTGAAGGATGCCGTCTTTGCTTTCGCAAGTGCTAACCCTGAGACCCAGGCCAGAGTAATGACAGAAGGTGTTCAGAAGGTGATCGAAAAAATTCACCCCCGTGCTTCCTTCGAGTTTTCCGTGTACCGTGTCGAGCGTTATGGAAATCTCGATCTCGTTGGTGTTTCTCTGAACGATCACACCGTTTTCCAATCTTTCTACCGTCATTTGAACACCTCCAGTTCTCTCAGAATCATATCGTTCTCTTCGCGTTTTCCGATAGTGATTCTAACACCTTCCCTGAAACTGCGAACAGCGACGTTCTTCGTCCGGAGGTGTTCGAGAAGTCTTTCTTTTTCTTCCTTCTCCATGAATACGAACACGAAGTTTCCTCTGGAGTCGGTGATTCGGTATCCCATTTCCCTGAGAGCACTCTTCATCCTCTCGCGTTCTTCCACGATGAACTTCGTTCTTTCTTCAAAGATCTCTCTGTGATCGAGAGCTACCTTTGCGAACATCTGGGAGACGTAGCTCACGTTGAAAGGAAGTCTCACCCTGTTGTAAGCGTCAATGAACTTCTCCGAGGCCACAACGTATCCGACACGTTGCGCTGCCAGGGAAAACGCTTTCGAGAAAGTCCTGATCACAGCGAGATTTTCGTATTTCTTCAGAAGATCCACATAACTTTCTCCGTGGAATTCGTAGTAGGCTTCGTCCAGCGCGACGAAGGCACCCGTTTTCAGGATTCTTTCTATTTCCTCTCTTTCGAAGACATGGCCCGTTGGATTGTTCGGGTTCGGAATGAAAACAACGTCTCCTTCTCCCACGTTCACCTCAGGTATCCTCAGATCTTTCGTGAGCGGCACTTCCAGGAATTTCGCTCCAACTGCCTTCGCAAAGATCCTGTAGCAGCTGTAGGTCGGGGGAAAGAAAACGGAACGGTCGAACATGAGCATCATCACGTAGATGATCTCATCCGCTCCGTTTCCCACAGAGACGTTGTTTTTCGAAAGAAAATCGGTGTCGAGGTATGAGAGTATCTTTTCTATTAATTCTTCATCGGGGGAGTCGTAGTAGATCCTCAGGGCGTCGCTGTTCAATCGTCGAAACACTTCATCCACGAGGTCCTCTGGAAAGGGAAACGGATTTTCATTCAGCGCAAGGTAGGTTTTGTCTCTCTTTTCGGTTTCGTACGGATACGCCCTCTTTGCAATCAAATCGAGAGGATTCACAGCTTTTCCCTCCTGACGTCTATCGCCCGAGCGTGGGCTTCAAAACCTTCCCAGCGCGCCATCTTCGAGTAAAGCTCGCTCTTTCTTCTGAAATCTTCTTCGGAGAGGTGTGTGATGAATATCTTCTTCGTGAAATCGGAAACCCTGAGTCCTGAGGAGAACCTCGCGGATCTGAAGGTGGGAAGAACGTGGTTCGGTCCCGCACCGTAGTCTCCCACAGACTCACAGGTGTACTTTCCGAGAAAGACAGATCCCGCGTTCTTTATGTGTCCCAGTGGCTCAAACGGGTTTTCCACGAGGACCTCCAGATGTTCGGGGGCGATGAGGTTGGAGATCTCAAAGGCCCTTTTCAGACTGTCCGTCAAGATGATGGTACCGAAATTTTCCGTTGAAATCCTGGCCGTTTTTCTTCTCTCTTCTGGAAGAGCTTCCAGGTGTCTTTCAATGACCTGAGGTAATTTTTCGAAGACTTCTTTCGAAGTGGTTATCACCACACTCATCGCGTTCTCGTCGTGCTCTGCCTGGGAGAGGAAATCCGCGGCTATGAGATCCAGGTCGGCACTGCCGTCTGTCACGATCGCAATCTCGCTGGGACCCGCTATGGAATCGATTCCAACGTCTCCGTAAACGTGTTTCTTTGCGAGCGTGACGAAGACTCCACCGGGTCCCACGATCTTGTCAACGGGTTTCACTGTTTCCGTGCCGTATGTGAGGGCGGCTACCGCGTGAGCCCCTCCCATCCGGTAGATCTCCTTCAGACCGAGGATTTCGCAGGTTTTCAGGATGTATGGAGAGATGCCTCCGTTTTCATTCGGTGGTGTTGTGACAGCGATCCTTTCCACACCAGCAACGATAGCGGGAACCGCGCACATGAGGAGCGTGGAAAAGTACGGAACCTTTCCCCCAGGAACGTAGATTCCCACACTCTCGAGAGGAACAACCATCTCTCCCAGGAAGCTTCCACCCTTCGTCGTGAAAAAGAAAGATCTTTCCTCCTGTCTTCGATGGAATTCCTTCAGGTCTTCTATCACGATTTTTATCGTTTCAACGAATTCTTCCTCTACTTGGGCTTCCGATATTTCCTTCTCTGTGACACGAAGGTTCTCGATGCCCACCGGGTGCTTCTCGAACCTTTTGAGGAATTCCTCGAGGGCTCTGTCTCCTTCTTCTTTCACTCTCCTGATGATTTCTTTTACGGTCTCTTCCACCTGCGATACAGATTCCATCCTTTGTTTCAATAGTCTGAGCACTTCTTTATCCCCGGGATTGTTCATTAGAATCATGTTCGATCACCTCCTGGAGCTTTTCAAGGAAGGAAACCACCTCTTCTCTTTTCGTTCTGTAACTCACCGGATTCACCACAACATGGGTTCTTATGACGAATATTTCATCGAGAATCTCCAGGTTGTTCTCTTTCAGTGTTCTTCCAGTTTCGGTGATGTCCACGATGAGATCTGAGAGTCCGGCTATTGGAGCGAGTTCGACAGAACCCTTCAGTGGTATTATGCGACAGTGCCATCCTTTGGATTCGCAGTATCTCTGAGTTACGTTCGGAAACTTCGTGGCGATTCTCTTTTCACCCTCTGGTATTCCCCTTCCCTTCGGACCGGCAAGAACCATTCTGCTAATGTTTGTGGGAATGAAGAAGGGCTGAATGAGACTAGTTTCTTTTTCGAGGAGTACATCGGTTCCACAGAATCCAATGTCTGCCACTCCGTGAACGAGATACGTTGGTACATCGAACGGTCTCACCATGAAACAGACGATATCCTTCCCTTCCCGAAGAATAGAAGACTCCCTTTCGAAAATAACTCCCGTTTTTTTCAGGTAGGTCATCACCTTCTCTTCTAACCTTCCTTTGGGGATTGCCAGTTTCAGCATGTTTTTCCCTCCAGAAAGATGGATCCACCCACACCTTTTTCTCCGTTCACTGTGTACTCTCCGCCGGCAGCTACGAGTCTGGAAGAAGATGTGTCGTAGATGGTGAATATCAGGCCACAGTACTCTTCGATCGTTCTCGCAAGGGTGAGATCGATCTCAACGGAAACGGTGGGGAACTTCTCCTGAAGGAAGGAAGATGCCGAAAGCAGATCTTCCCTCACTGAAAGCGGGAGATCCATCGTCTTCAAATGTTCCGGTGATCTCCGGTATATGCTGTCTTCGATAATCTTCTCTACCCTGGAAAGATCAATTTTCTTCATGTGAGAGAGAAACTCGATTTCCGCGAGGTTTTTCGTGTCGATGAGATTCAGAACCTTCTCGTGGAGGTCCTTCGGAATTTCTTTCAGTAGATCCTCGTAAACACCGGTGTGTCCTATTTCCACTATCACCGGACCTTCAAAAAATTCCGATGCACTTTCGACGATGATCTCAAGAACTTCCAGCGAATCGTCCAAAGAGTTCCTTGGAACCTTTTCGAGTCCAAGTTGATACTCCGCCACCAAATCGCTTCCCGAGTATCTGTAAACGAAATCGGCGTACCAGACCTTGATTTGAGAATCGGGGGAATATCTTTTACGATGGTTGAGGACGGTTTTTGTGAAATCTTCTCTGATGGAGAAAAGATTGCCCTTTCTGTCGAGGAAAAAATTCCCCGCCGGCTCTTCTGCCTTTTCGAGCGTTGGGACGAAGAACGGTGAGAATCCTTTTTTCGTGGCTTTACTGTAGAACGAAAACACCTTCTCGAAATCCAAGAAATCCACCTCCCCAGTGAACTACCATGACTTATAGAAGTCATGGCTTCCCGCTTCAACCCGTGATAGCTCGTAGACCCCTTTCGGGTTCCGCCGCCAGAGCACGGTCCACGGGCATGAACTCGGACGGTTCCCGCCCTATTGAAAGCATCAAGCCGTACCTGACCAAATTCTTCGCAGCGTTCACGTCTCTATCGTGATGCGCTCCACATACAGGACACGTCCATTCTCTAACGCTCAGGTCTTTGACTTCTTTGTTTATGTATCCGCATTCACTGCACATCTGACTTGAGGGATAGTATCTGTTCGCTTTTATCACTTCGATTCCACAGCGCTTTGCCTTGTACTCGAGAAGTTCTAAGAATCTCCTCCACGACTGCATGTGGATGTGCCTGGCAAGTCTGTGGTTTTGAACCATACCTTTGATGTTGAGATCTTCCACCACGATCTTTCCAGCTTGGCTTTCGCTGACAAGATCGTGTGTGATCTTGTGAAGCCAGTCGTTTTTTATGTTGACTATTTTCTCGTACAGCTTTGCAAGACACAAACGTGCTTTTTCCCAGTTCTTTGAACCTCTCTGTTTCCTGGATAATCGTCTGTGAAGTCTTTTGATCTGTCTCTCGTATTTTGAAAGGTCTGGCATTTTATATTTCTTGCCATCGCTCAATGTGATTGTGTCTTTGATTCCAAGGTCTATACCTAGAATGTCGGTGGAAGTATTTTGTACTTCAGCATCTTGGACTTCAAAGACTATCGCAGCGTAATATTTGTTCGTTGGTGTTTTGATGAACGTTGCTTGTTTTATCTTTCCGTCTTTCGGAAGCTTTCTGTGAAGCCGCACTTTTATCCCTTCTTTGAACTTGGGAACGAATATACAGCCGTATTTTGGATTGTCTTCTTTGATATACAGCTGAATGTGCTGTGGAATACGAAAGGTTTGGCGGGAGAATTTCTTTTTCTTGAACTTTGGATAGCCAGCTTGCTTTTTGAAGAAATTTTTGAATGCACGTTCTAAATCTTTCAGCGACTGCTGGAGCGCTTGAGAGTTCACTTCGTTGAGCCATGAATATTTGTTTGTCTTTTTGAGTTTTACCAAAACAGATGCCCATTCGTTGTAGTATGTAGGACGTTCCATTACTCTGTAGATGATGTTGGCGTAGTTCAGAAAGAAGTTGTACACGAATCTGGTGTGACCGAAATGTTTGGCCAGTTTTTCTTCTTGTTCTCTCGTAGGGTAGATTCTGAACTTGTAGGTTCGAAGCATTTTTGTCACGTCCTTGAGATTTGATGTATTCTTTTAACACTTCCAAAGGTGATCCGCCTACTGTCAAAAGACAATCTTCTTCATTTCTCTATGATATATTAACATTTTGGCACAAATTAAATTGCAAATTCATCCCCACCTTATAGAAAATGGTGTCTTCTTTGCGGTTTTATTCGATAAACAAAAAGGCCACGTCTTCTCGACGTGGCCCGTGCGATCTCCCACCATCACACACCCGGTGGAGAAACCGCCGGGCCGTAGCAATGATGGTGGTGTTCACCGAAAAACATTTTCATGATTGCATCCCACATTTTCATACCCTTTCACTCCTTTGGTTTTTATTCTACCATTCTTGCCGTGGAATTCACTTTTTTGAATAATAATTTTAAAAAAACCGGTGTTAGAATAATCCCGTGACAGGGAGGCGAAGAGTATGAACGAAGCAATGTTAGTTCTATTGTTTGCGATCCTCGCTTACTACTTCATCATATTCGGAAAGATCGCCAAATCCGTTGTAACCCTGCTCATTGCACTCGTTCTCATGGCAATAAAAGTTGTCGAAGGCCTCGATCTTAAAAACATAGGTGAAGTGGTCGATTTCAACACACTGGGGCTTCTCTTAGGAATGATGATCATCGTTCACATATTGAAGGGGACTGGTTTTTTCGAATATCTTGCAATTTCCGCTATAAAGATTTCCAGGGGTAGATTCTGGCTTCTGTTCGCCTTCCTTATGGTACTCACCGCTGTAACCTCCGCGTTCCTCGACAATTTGATCACCATCATTCTCGTTTCTCCTATACTGTTTTTGATCCTCGATACGATGGAAGTGAATCCCGTGCCTTTCTTTCTCTTCACGATCTTCATAGACAACATCGGAGGAATGTCAACACTCATCGGAAGTCCTTTGAACATCGTACTTGGTTCGATAAGCGGACTCAGCTTCAACGATTTTCTGAAGAACATGGGGCTTGTAACTGTTCTCATGTTTGTAGTCGTCTTTTTCCTCTTCAAGAGGTACGTTCGCATCGATGAAAAAGCCTTTGAAAAGCTTAGAAATCTTCTCAGCGTGGACCCGAAACGATCGATCACAGACCCGGTGGTTCTCAAAAAATCGCTGTTTGTTTTCCTCTCGACTCTGGTGTTGTTCGGTCTTCATTCCTTCGTGGAAGTAGAGCTTTCGTTGATAGCGCTCATAGCTGCCTGTGCGCTTCTTCTCATGCTTGGAAAGAATTTCGAAAAAGTGTCAGAAGGAATAGACTGGGACACGCTGTTCTTCTACACAGGCCTCTTCATCATCTCGTACTCTCTGGAACAAATCGGTGTTATGGAAGTCATAGCCAGTTTCCTGAAAGCTCTATCTTTCAACAGATTCCTGTTCGTTGCCACGGTAACATGGATCTCCATCCTTTCCACTGCTTTCCTGAGTGCTGTTCCCGCAACTCTCATAATCGCTCCCACACTGAAAATTCTCGTCTCGCAGGGTTTCCCCGCTTCACTGTGGTGGGTGTACGCCGTCGGTGCGAATCTTGGAACGAACCTGACACCTCTTGGAGCCGTTCAGAACATAGTTGGTCTTTCCCTTCTGGAAAAGTACACGAAACACACGGTGAGTTTCAAGGAATTTTTCAAGGTGGCGTGGAGCTTCATGTTCATACCGTTCATAATCGCAACGCTTTACTCACTCATCATCTATTAAGAACCTCACCACTCTTTTTGCGATGTATCTCCTGAAGAAGTAAGAACCTTTGTGACCCGATGGAAGATAAACGGTCTTCTTGTTCTTGAGAAGCTTGTGAAGGCACGCGTAAGACTGGTATGGTATCACATGGTCGAAGAGCGCCCAGAAGAATAGCACTTTCTGGTCAACGAACGGAGCGAAAGATGCCGGGTCGTAGAAATAGCAACCCACCGGTGGTTTTTTTCTGATATCTTCGATGGAGTTGAACGACTTGATAATCTCAGGGGCATTCCTTCTGTTCTTGATACAATCCTTCTCCGATCTACAACCGTATTCGTTTCCATTCTTCCTGTAGAGTTCTCTCAATCTCTCCGTGTAAGGTGAATACCAGTTGATCCATCTCCAGTCTCCACCAGAACAGCAGATAACACCCTTTTCGATTCGTTTTTCACGGGCGAGTGCTATGGTTGTTATCATTCCTCCGAAGCTGAAGCCCATCAACGAAATGGGCTTGTCATTGTCTCTCTTCACAACATCAACCAGATCGATCACGTCCTGCACAGCCTCGTCGAATCGCTTCACACAGAAAGAGGGTGAAGAGTGGTAGAAAGGCTCTCCTCCAGACCAGTTCTCCGGTGCACGTTTTTCGTGATAGGGAAGGATGAGAAACCAGGTTTTGATGTTGTACTCTCTGAACTTCTCTCCAAACCAGAGAAGGTATGGAATATTTCCGTTTCCTATCCCGTGAAGGAAGATCAGATTGCGTTCAATCTTCTCCGGTTCAAAGACATAGACCCGCACAGTTTTGCTTTCTTCAGCGATGGGATCGTACGAAGCATCGAACGTTATCAGTCTCATTTCAGACACCTCCGATTATTATTTTAAACATGATAGAATCTAAAGATGAGGTGATAGGAATGGTGGATTTCAAGATGACAAAGGAAGGCCTTATACTCCTCATAAAAGATTATCAGAACCTCGAAGAAGTCTTGAACGCGATCTCCGCTCGCATTACACAGATGGGGGGATTTTTTGCCAAGGGAGACAGGATCTCTCTGATGATCGAGAATCACAACAAACACTCTCAAGATATCCCAAAGATCGTTTCTCACCTGAGAAATCTCGGTCTTGAAGTCTCACAGATACTCGTTGGAAGCACTGTTGAGGGAAAGGAAAACGATCTGAGAGTGCAGTCACGAACGACGGTTGAAAGCACCGGTAAAGTGATAAAAAGGAATATTCGATCCGGTCAGACTGTTGTTCATTCCGGTGATGTGATAGTCTTCGGAAACGTGAACAAGGGAGCTGAAATCCTTGCCGGGGGTTCTGTTGTCGTCTTTGGAAAAGCGCAGGGCAACATACGTGCGGGATTGAACGAAGGAGAACAGGCTGTGGTAGCCGCCCTCGATCTTCAAACCTCCCTCATTCAAATAGCGGGTTTTATCACGCATTCCAAAGGAGAAGAGAACGTACCTTCTATTGCACATGTGAAGGGAAATCGGATAGTGATCGAACCGTTCGACAAGGTGAGCTTCGAAAGGAGTGAATGAAGATGGAAACCGGAAAACTCTTGGTGGAACTGTCGAACCTCGACGGCCCTTCAGGTTACGAGACGAATGTGGTTTCTTACATAAAGTCAGTCATTGAACCTTTCGTGGACGAAGCGAAAACAACCCGCCACGGAAGTCTGATCGGATACAAAAAGGGAAAAGGGATAGGAAAACTCGCGTTTTTTGCCCACGTGGATGAAATCGGTTTTGTTGTTTCGAAGGTGGAGGGGCAGTTCGCCAGACTCGAGCCCGTGGGTGGAGTGGATCCGAAGGTCGTTTATGCTTCGAAAATCCGTATCTACACAAAAAACGGGATCGAACACGGTGTGATCGGAATGCTCGCTCCACACTTGCAAGATTCGGAATCCAGAAAGAAAGTCCTCACATACGATGAAATCTTCGTCGATTTATCTCTGTGTGAAAGAGATGTTCGTGTAGGTGACATTGCAGTGATAGATCAGACGGCTTTCGAAACGAATGGGAAGGTGGTTGGGAAGGCTTTGGACAACAGAGCGAGCTGTGGAGTTCTTGTGAAAGCACTCGAATTTCTCAAAAAGTACGATCACCCATGGGATGTCTATGTGGTCTTTTCTGTTCAGGAAGAGACAGGGTGTCTGGGGGCTCTCACAGGCGCGTACGAGATAAACCCCGACGTGGCGATCGTGATGGACGTTACGTTCGCTTCCGAGCCTCCATTCAGTGATCACATAGAGCTTGGAAAAGGTCCGGTGATAGGCCTGGGACCGGTTGTGGATAGGAATCTTGTTCAGAAGGTCATCGAGATAGCGAATAAACACAACGTTTCTCTTCAGGAAGAAGCGGTTGGTGGAAGGTCCGGCACGGAAACGGATTTCGTTCAGCTTGTTCGAAACGGTGTTAGAACGTCTCTCATATCCATTCCCTTGAAGTACATGCACACTCCCGTTGAAATGGTGGACCCGCGCGATGTGGAGGAACTCGCAAGACTTCTCTCCCTTGTCGCGGTAGAACTGGAGGTGTGACAGATGTATCTCAAAGAACTTTCGATGATACCGGGTGTGTCTGGAGATGAAGGGAAGGTCAGGGATTTCATAAAGTCAAAGATAGAAAGTCTCGTTGACAACCTTTACACCGATGTCCTTGGGAATTTGATAGCTTTGAAAAGAGGAAGAGATTCTTCGAAAAAACTGCTCGTTTCGGCTCACATGGATGAGGTCGGTTTCGTTGTGAGCAAAATAGAAAAGGACGGAAAAGTGGCGTTCTTGCCCATTGGAGGAGTCGATTCCAGGATACTTCCCGGAAAGGTGGTTCAGGTGAAGAATCTCAAAGGAGTTATCGGCTACAGACCGATCCACCTTCAGCGCGATGAAGAGAACACTCCCCCAAGGTTTGAGAATCTGAGAATTGATTTTGGTTTTTCTTCTGCAGACGAAGCGAAAAAGTACGTATCAATAGGAGACTACGTCTCTTTCGTGAGTGATTACATCGAAAAGAACGGCCGGGCAGTCGGGAAAGCGTTCGACGACAGAGCGGGGTGTTCTGTTCTGATCGATGTTCTCGAAAGCGGTGTGAGTCCTGCCTACGATACGTACTTTGTCTTCACAGTTCAGGAAGAGACGGGACTTCGTGGAAGTGCAGTTGTGGTGGAACAGCTGAAACCCACCTGTGCCATCGTCGTGGAAACCACCACGGCCGGCGACAATCCGGAACTGGAGGAAAGGAAATGGGCAACACATCTGGGTGACGGTCCTGCCATCACCTTTTTTCACAGGGGATACGTGATCCCAAAGGAGATCTTTCAAACTATCGTGGATACAGCGAAGAACAACGACATTCCGTTTCAGATGAAGAGAAGAACCGCTGGGGGAACGGACGCGGGACGTTACGCCAGAACCGCCTACGGAGTGCCAGCAGGTGTGATCTCCACTCCAGCACGGTACATCCACAGTCCGAATTCGATCATAGATTTGAACGACTACGAAAACACGAAGAAACTCATAAAAGTACTTGTCGAGGAAGGAAAAATCGTGGAGGTGGTCTCATGAAGGAACTGATCAGGAAGCTGACGGAAGCCTTTGGCCCAAGTGGACGGGAAGAAGAGGTGAGAAGAATCATCCTCGAGGAACTCGAAGGGCACATAGATGGCCACAGGATCGATGGGCTCGGCAATCTCATTGTTTGGAAAGGAAGCGGCGAGAAAAAGGTGATACTGGACGCTCACATAGATGAGATAGGTGTTGTCGTCACAAATGTGGACGACAAGGGATTTCTGACGATAGAACCCGTCGGCGGTGTCTCTCCGTACATGCTTCTTGGAAAAAGGATCAGGTTCGAAAACGGTACAATAGGCGTTGTTGGTATGGAAGGTGAAACAACAGAAGAAAGGCAGGAGAATGTGAGAAAGCTCTCATTCGACAGGCTGTTCGTCGATATCGGTGCAAATTCCAGGGAAGAAGCGCAGAAGATGTGTCCGATTGGAAGCTTCGGTGTCTACGACAGTGGATTCGTTGAGGTTTCCGGGAAATACGTCTCGAAGGCGATGGATGACAGGATAGGATGTGCCGTGATCGTGGAAGTTTTCAAAAGAATCAAACCCGCTGTTACGCTCTACGGTGTTTTCAGTGTTCAGGAAGAAGTGGGACTGGTCGGTGCCTCGGTAGCGGGGTACGGCGTACCAGCGGACGAGGCCATCGCGATCGATGTGACTGATTCGGCAGACACTCCGAAGGCCATCAAGAGACACGCAATGAGGCTCTCCGGTGGACCCGCTCTGAAAGTGAAAGACAGGGCATCGATCAGCAGCAAACGCATCCTCGAAAATTTGATAGAAATCGCGGAAAAATTCGATATAAAGTATCAGATGGAGGTTCTGACGTTCGGCGGTACGAACGCCATGGGGTACCAGCGGACTAAAGAAGGAATTCCTTCGGCCACGGTGTCTATTCCCACACGATACGTTCACTCACCCAGTGAGATGATCGCACCAGATGACGTTGAGGCAACGGTCGATCTTCTCATCAGGTATCTGGGGGCGTGAGAGATGGCCAGAATCACTCTCTCCGATGGCCAGTCAAGGTTTTTGTTCTGGCTGATCGTAGTTATTTTCGGTGTGGCTATAGCTCTGCTGTCCTGGAATATTTATTTGAAATTCCAGCTCAGGAACGTGAAAGTAGAGATCGTGGAGATAAAGCCCGTGGAGTTGAAGATACCTGAAGAAATAGAGGCATCCATTTCGGTAACACCTCCACCGACTCCCCTCCTCGTGGAATTCGAGGAGTTCGACTACGAGAAGTTGAGAGACGAGATGGCGGATTTCGTCTCTGAAGATCAGGTGGTTTCTTCCTTCGTTGTGAAGAAGGAAGATGCTCTGAGGATCATCAGGAGGTCGGGTCTTCCGTATCTCATTTCTCCTGTTTCAACGGACACCTATTCGGTGGTGCTCCTCGGTGAGTTCGAGGATTTCTCGCAGGTTGCCCAGAGGTCCCTTTATGGAGTCTTTGTGATAACAACGCTGTCTGAGAGTATTTCAAAAGAACTCGCTTACGATTTGAGAGTGGCAGGTTATCCTTCCTACGTTTACGCCTTCCAGAAACTGGATAAGAAGTACTACTCCGTGGTGGTGGGAGCTTTTCCAACACTCCGACTTGCCGAAGATTACTTTGAAAAACTGAACTGGGAAGACATCATGAAGCGGGTGAAGGTGAACAGGCCGGGATACGCCGGGAGGCTGATCAGTCCTTGAGACTCAGAAAGCAACATCAAAGAACAATTCTATTCGTGGCACTTGTTTTCTTCATATTGCTTGGAATTGTTATGGAACGAGAAACGAAAACAGAAGAGGACACAACATCCTCTCAGAAGGTTGTCGCCTTTCCTGTGGAGCTGAACACCGCTTCTCTGGAAGACTTGATGTCGATTCCAGGGATCGGGCCTGTGAAAGCCCAGAGGATCATCGATTACAGAGAGTCACATGGTGGATTTTCGAGCGTGGAAGAATTGAAGAACGTCTCTGGAATCGGAGAAAAAACCCTGGAGAAGATTTCCAGATATGTGACCGTCGAAGGAGTTGAACAACATATCAAAAGAGAAGTCACAAAACTGAACGTGAACACAGCTTCGGTTGAAGAACTCGAAACCCTTCCCTACATAGGTGAGGTAAAGGCAAAAGCCATTGTCGAGTACCGAGAGAAAAACGGTCCCTTTCGTTCTCCCGAAGATCTTCTGGACGTGCCTGGAATAGGTGAAAAGACGCTGGAGAAAATAAGAGGAAAAATCACATTTTGAAAGGAGGAATAAGCATGAAGAAACTGCTCCTACCCCTCGTTCTGGCAGGTGTTCTCCTTGCAACGCTACTCGTTTCACAGAGTTCCTCGAGCCCTTCCCTGAGGGTAGCCTACGTCGATGTTGAAAAAGCGACAGAGAGTTACTACAAGTGGCAGGATCTGAACGAAAAGTACAAGAGAGACTATTCTTTCTATCAGAACAAGTTGAAGGAGATGGAGGATGAGCTCAAAAAGATGCAGGAAGAAGGAAGATCTCAGGAAGAGATACAGGCAAAACAGAAGGAGATTCTCTCGAAAAAGGCTGAATACGAAAATCTTCTGAAGACTGAATACCAGCAGAAGATTCAGGAAGTGATGAAAGAAGTTGTGAGTAAAATCCAGGAATACGCGAGTGTTATGGGATACGATCTTGTGATTGCGAAACAGATGGTTCTCTATGGAAAGCCATCTTACGATATAACAGACCAGGTGATCGCTTACATCAATCAGAAATGATGGATGTTTTGAGGTGCGAGAACCTCAAAAAGAGGTTCGGCAGAAGATACGTCGTGAACGGAGTGAATCTGGAGTTTCACAGGGGTGAGATAGTCGGTCTTCTCGGTCCCAACGGAGCCGGGAAGACCACTATTTTCAACATGATTCTTGGTGTCGTTGTACCGACTTCGGGAAAGATCATCTTCAGGGATGTTGATATAACGAAGTTTCCCGTTTACAGGAGAGCAAGACTCGGTATCACCTATCTTCAGCAGGAGACTTCGATCTTCGGGGGCCTCACTGTGAGGGAAAACATAGACCTCGTGCTTCGCTTCCATGAGAAAGATAAAGAAAAAAGAGAAAGAAAAATAGAAGAACTCCTCCACGAATTCCATCTGAAACACCTCGAGAATCAACCCGCGAGCTTTCTTTCCGGGGGAGAGAAGAGAAAGCTAGAACTCGCAAGAATGATGTGTTTGAATCCCGCTTTCATTCTGCTCGATGAACCCTTCAGCGGAATAGATCCGAAGACTGTGAAAGAAATTCAAAAAATGACCCTGGAATTGAAGCAGAAAAATTTCGGAATCGTCATCACCGACCACAACGTCGATGAACTCGTTGAAATCGCTGACAGGATCTACGTCATCTACAAGGGAGAGATCCTCGCCGAAGGTTCTCCTGAAAGAATTTTGGAAGACGAAACAGTGAGGGAGGTGTACCTCGGAACGTGAAAAAAGTCGTCGTTGTCGGATACTCCGGACCGGTGAACAAATCTCCGGTGTCGGAACTTCGAGATATTTGTCTGGAACTTGGAAGAACCCTGGCAAAGAAAGGGTACCTCGTGTTCAACGGCGGAAGAGACGGTGTGATGGAACTCGTATCTCAGGGGGTCAGAGAAGCGGGCGGAACCGTGGTGGGAATACTTCCCGATGAAGAAGCGGGGAATCCGTATCTTTCCGTCGCCGTGAAAACAGGCCTTGACTTTCAGATGAGATCTTTCGTTCTTTTGAGAAACGCAGATGTAGTTGTCTCGATTGGCGGAGAGATTGGAACAGCGATAGAGATTCTGGGAGCTTATGCGCTAGGGAAGCCTGTGATCCTGCTGAGAGGAACGGGTGGGTGGACGGACAGGATCTCTCAGGTTCTGATAGACGGAAAGTACCTGGACAACAGAAGAATCGTAGAGATTCATCAGGCGTGGACTGTGGAGGAAGCTGTTCAGATCATAGAACAGATTCTCTGAGCCAGTTCATGTATTCAGTCAGGACGTTTTCCACCTTCAGTGTGAAGATCGCGGGTGTTTCGTATGGATGAAGTTTTCTCAACTCTTCGTAGAGTTCCTTTTCTTTTTCTTCTGTAGTCTTGAAAATAGCCGCCCACTCTTTGTCTTGAACGATTTCACCTTTCCACCAGTATCCGGATCTGATTTCGAACGCGTTGAAGCAAGCTATTAGCCTTTTCTCGAGGAGTTTTCTTCCTATCTCGAGCGCTTTTTCTTCATTTGGAAAGGTCGAATACACGAGTATCATTCTATCCCTCCTCGATTAATCTGTGGAGTTTTTCGAAGTGATCGCTTTTTCCCACCACCATGAGCCTGTCCTCCGGGAGTATCTTCGTGTCTCCCGTCGGGTTGAAGATCACCTCTCCTCCACGTCTGATCGCAATGACGATGGTTCCGGCTCTCTTCGCAAGGTTTATTTCACCGAGCGTTTTGTTGGCAACAGGACTCTCTGGGGGTATTACCACTTCCTCTATTCTGAAGGATTCCTCGCCGAAGGAGAGAATGTCCAGGAAGCTTATAGTAGTGGGATTGAGAGCCATCTGAGCGAGCCTCACACCCGCGAGCTCCGATGTAGCGATCACTTTGTCCGCCCCCGCGTAAACGAGCTTGCTCAAAGCCTTCATGTCAGAGACTCTGGATACAATCTCGAGATTCGGATTCAAGGACTTTGCGGTGAGAACAACGAACGTGCTTTTCGCGTCGTCGGGAAGTGTCACCACAAGAGAACGAGCCCTTTCAACCCCCGCTTTCATGAGAATTTCTTCTTCTGTGGCATCTCCCACAACGTAGGGGAATTCCTCTCCCAGAAAATCTTTGAGTCTGGCGATTGCTTCTTCCGATTGATCTATCACAACAAAGGGCTTCTTTGCTTTCATTATCTCCAGGGTGGTGTGCCTTCCTGTTCTTCCCGCTCCCACTACGATGAAGTGTTCTCTGAGTTTATCTATCATCTTTTTCATCCTCCTGTTCCTGAAGTACTCTCCTATGTGTCCCTCAACGATCATCGATGTCACCGATGTGAAACCGTACAGCACGATCGTCACACCAGCGCTTATGAGAATGGAAGCTATCACCTTTCCAGCTTGAGAGAGGTTCTCAGGAATAGAGTATCCCACCGTGGAAACTGTGATGAGCGTGAAGAAAAATGAATCGAAAAGGTTCCACCCTTCTATCAGGTGAAAGGCAACCGTTCCAAAAACAAATACGAACACTATCATGAGTGCGAGTATGATTACATTTTTTTTCACACTTTTATACCTCCTCATACAAATATTACAATATTTTGACTGCCTCTTGTAGTCCTCTCTGTTTGTTTTATAATTAATCAAAATCTCTGGCATATAAATTCCATTTGGGGGGAACGGTAGTGGGAAACCTCAGAAGGCCAAATGCGAACGAAGCGACTGGAACGTTCAACCGCTCAAGGGATGTTGTCCCTATGTCAGGCCTGTGCGCCAAGTGTGTAGATGGCTGTACCGGAGGATGTGAAACCTGGCTTGCGTCGTTCAGGGGAAGAGAGGTTCTCTATCCAGGTCCGTTCGGTGACATCACCGCGGGTGCCGTCAAGGACTATCCTGTTGACTACTCACACCTTAACATTCTCGGGTACGCACGCGGTGCGGAAGGTCTTCCCGAAGGAGTGGAACCAGGTCCTGACACCGCAATATTCACGAACGTTGATACAACCACAGAGTACGGCTGGGACATCAAAGTGAAGATGAAGGTTCCCATATTCACGGGGGCACTCGGTTCCACAGAAATCGCGAGGAAGAACTGGGATCACATAGCGGTGGGAGCTGCCATCAGTGGAATAACGGTTGTCTGTGGAGAAAATGTAGCGGGTGTCGATCCGGATCTGGAACTCGACAGCAACGGAAAAGTGAAGAAATCACCGGAACTCGACAGGAGAATAGAAATATACAAGAGATACCACGACGGGGAATACGGTGAAATACTTATTCAAATGAACGTTGAGGATACAAGGCTGGGTGTTGCGGAGTACGTTATAAACAAACACGGCATCGAAACCATTGAGCTCAAGTGGGGGCAGGGAGCCAAGAGCATCGGTGGAGAGATAAAGGTGAGATCCCTTGAACGCGCTCTGGAACTGAAAAGAAGAGGTTATATAGTTCTCCCCGATCCCGAACTTCCGGAAGTCCAGAGAGCGTTCAAAGAAGGAGAAATCAAGGAGTTCGAAAGACACTCAAGACTTGGTTTTGTCTCTAAGGAATCCTTCCTAAAAGAAGTGGAAAGACTCAGAAAACTCGGATTCAAGCGGATCACCTTGAAGACGGGAGCTTACTCGGCTGTTGAACTTGCCATGGCTCTCAGATACGGTGCTGAGGCGAAGGTGGATTTGATCACCGTCGATGGAGCACCGGGTGGAACGGGTATGAGCCCGTGGCCGATGATGAACGAGTGGGGAATTCCTACGTTCTACCTCGAGGCTTTGACGTATCAATTCGCGGAAAAGTTGAGCAGGAGAGGAATCAGGGTTCCTGACATAGCCATAGCCGGCGGTTTCTCCACAGAAGACGGTGTTCTCAAGGCCATTGCGATGGGTTCTCCGTACGTGAAGGCCGTCTGTATGGGAAGGGCTCTCATGATACCCGCGATGGTGGGAAAGAACATAGGCGAGTGGCTCAAGAGTGGAAACTTGCCGAAGACAGTTTCGAAATACGGAACAACCGTAGAGGAAATCTTCGTCACCTACGAAGAACTGAGATCCCGATTTGGAGAGGAAGAAGTCAAGAAATTGCCTCTTGGTGCCATAGGAGTCTACACGTTCGTTCAGAAGTTCAAAACGGGTCTGCAGCAACTCATGGCGGGTGCGAGAAAGTTCAGGCTCTCTGCTCTTTCCAGGAAAGATCTCATCGCTCTCACAAAAGACGCAGCAGAAATCTCAGGAATTCCATACGTTATGGAATCTTACAGGGATGAAGCGGAAAGGATCCTCGAGGAGTGAAACAAGAAATGGGAAAAATCAAAGGGGAGCTGATGCTCCCCTTCAGCTTTTTGGAAAGACTATGAACTTGATGGCTGTCCGCTTTTCGTTTTCGATCTCGACGTCCGTGAAGGCAGGAACGAAAACGAGATCGATACCACTCGGTGCCAGGTACCCCCGCGCAATGGCGATGGCCTTCACTGCCTGGTTCACTGCACCGGCTCCAATGGCCTGAATCTCCGCTTTACCGTGCTCCCTCACCACACCGGCAATAGCACCAGCGACCTTGTTAGGATCGGACTTCGACGATACCTTCAGTACTTCCATGTTACTTACCCCCTTCGTTGTGTGATCTCAATATTATTTTACCATGTCTCAACGTTTTCTTCTAAAAATGTTCAGTGTGTTCAACCTTTCTCTGATCCACGGAACCGTTCCTGAGAAGAACGACTCCTTCACAGCCTGGATCAGAGAATCCACTTTTTGAGGTGTTCCAAGATCCATCCTGGATATTATGTACGCCGCCGATGCTCTCAAAAAGAACGATATGAACATGGTGAGTCTGATAGCGGATATTCCAAAGGGAAGACTGATGTTCTCCAGCAAGGCAACTAAAACGCTTGCAAATAAAGATCCAGCGAACAAAGAAAGATTGGACAGACTGTTGAACACAGAGAAGGCTTCAGTTTTGAGGGATGAAGGTGCTGTGTACATGAGGGTGTAGAAAACAAGCTGGCTTGTTCCTGCTGTTACGAATATACCAATTATTATCTGGAGGAAGAAGACGTAAAGGAACGATCTAGGAGTCAGTGCCCAGAGGAGAATAACAATCGCATGAATCCACAGACAGACTTTGAGAAAGTATTGAAATCCATACCTGTCTCCCAACTTTCCCCAGAAAGGTTGGAAGAGAGTTCCTATGAACATTCCCACTGCGTTCAGAACACTTATTTGAAGATAGGAAAACTCGACCTCTTTTAAAAGCATCACGTTTATATAGACCGTACCAACACCTATGGCAAATTGCCAGAAGGCGAATCCAAGAAGAAAGTTTTTGAAGTGTTCTTCTTTCAGGAGAAACTTCACGGCTTTTGTTATGGAAACAGACGCCTCGCGTGGTTTGTACGGTGGCTCGTACTGTATCTTCAAGAAGTATCCGTTCAGTGCCCCGAGAGAACCCGCTATGAGAAAGAGTGTGCCAAAACCTTTCCAGTTTTCTCCAAGAGAATCGAGTATCGCGCCTGCAAGGAACATAGCGGGAATCTGAACCGCTCCATGAATGAGATTTCTGAAACCAAAGTAGCTTCCAATCATATCTTTTGGTACCAAATCAGACATCCAGCTCTGCCAGAGAGGAGCAGACAGGGCACCAGCGATCTGGATGTAAAAATAAAGAAGATACGCAAAGAGAAGGCCATGCCTGATAGCGGGAAATACGGCGAACAGCAATATGGACGTTCTGGCAGTCCACATCAGTGGAACGATGATCTGTTTCCTGGATTTCAAACGATGTGAGAATGAGAGTGTGAGAAGTTGGAGCGTGTTTGCCAAGAAGGGAATAGAACCGAAAAGGCCGATGAAGAAGCTTGAGGCTCCCATCCACAGGAAATAGCCCGTCAGATAAGCTCCACCGAAGAACTGGTTGATGAGTACGGCCAGTGCTCCTTCTATGATGGATATGTTCAGCGCTCTTTTTATTTTTGGATCCAACACCACTTCCTCCTCAAGTTGTTTTGACTTCAGACATAGTATCACTGAAAGATTAATGGATTGGTTCGGAGAGTTTTAATGTATGTTAATCCTCTAATGCTTTGTCGGGTATAGTATCTTCACCCTCCCATATCTTTTTATTCGTCCATTCCTTGCAGGAATCTTTCCAGAAAGGGTCTGAGGAAGGAAGTCCGAGAGGCAGAAAGACCGTTGTGCACAGATACAGACTGCCTGTTGTAATGTACTCCTCACCGAGTGAGGGTTGAGAACCAACAACACCGATCTTCAACCAGCCTTTTTCATCGAAAGTTGAGGGATTTTCGAAAATCTTTTTGAGAACTGCGGTGAGCGCACACCTGACCTGAGCCGGAGAAAGACTCGCTGGAAGAAGGTGAAGAAGTGACAACTGGCTCAGAAGATGAAAGATCGCCGTCCTGTAGGTTATCGATCTACCGATGATGGGAAACGCTCCTTCAGGGGGTATCATTCTCTCGAGAACAACAGCATACCTCTGAGCCCGCCTCAATACTTTCACCTAAAGCTCTTTCCATTCTGTCTTTTCCTCGGAAAGAATCCTCAGCACGTCTATCATCATCGGATAAATAACGAAACTGTTGTAATAGTCCCACCTGAAAAAAGGACCATCACCGTAAGCTCCATCTCCTTTGTACCAGCTTTCTACATTTTTCAATATCAAATCGACTTTCGTGCTGTCCCATTCTTCCCCTGCGAAGAAGAAAAAAATCTCAACCATGGCGGAAAACAAAAGCCAGTTGGAAAAATAAGGTTCTATCTTTCTTGTTACCTTCAATTCTCTTATCAATCTTTTCTTTGTAGAAACATCGAGATTTTCCCAGAGAACCTTAGGAGCCCTCAATATAGCCTCTACAAGAAAAGCAGCATCAACCAGTGGTTGTCTTCCTTCTTTGAAGTTCATGTAATCTTTGCAGTTTGGATTCGTTGCAACATCGAGGGATTTGACTGCAAATTCTGATAATCGGGTTGCGATCTTTCTCTCCTCTGGATCCGTGCTCGGA
The DNA here is from genome assembly GCF_000019625.1 of Thermotoga sp. RQ2. Taxonomy (NCBI): domain Bacteria; kingdom Thermotogati; phylum Thermotogota; class Thermotogae; order Thermotogales; family Thermotogaceae; genus Thermotoga; species Thermotoga sp. RQ2. The sequence goes on along the minus strand of NC_010483.1, from coordinate 1,766,192 downwards.
CTTTCCCTGTTCAATTCAAGAAACGGGGAGATTCCGCAGAGGATTCTCCCCAGAAGTTCTAGATGTGTGAACTTTCTCCTTTCTTCGCTCTTCTTTCCCTCCACAGGCATTGATTCCTTCAAGCGATCCGATGCGCAAAGCTCAAGAGGCATTTCACAAATTTTTTGAAGAAGAGAAAGCCAGTAGCGCCGAACATCAGTCATAGACATCAAACCTCACTCCACAGTCTTCTCAGTACATGAGCAACGAGTTTGGGTTGTCTGTCTCTTGTGAAAACACCCTTGTGATTGAGGATGGGTCTTCTCACGTTCTGAGGAGTCTTAAAATCTGCAAAGGCCCACACGTGTGTTCCAATGATGTAGTCTTTCTTCAAAAGAAGTCTGATCGTCTTTTCAACGAGCTCTGCTTGGTACTCTTCGGAGAACATCTGAGGTGGGTCGTAGTGGATGCCGGCTATCGCGTCCGCACCGAATTCTGTGACAAAGATAGGTTTTCTGTGCCTTGCATAGAGCTCTTCTATGTCTTTTTCCAGAGCTTGAAGTCCTTCTTCTATCCTTCCCTGATAGATGTACCAGCCGTAGTACCTGTTCACACAGACGATGTCGAAATACTTCAGCGCCACGTCTCTTGTCCTCTCGTCTGGTGCGTCCATCATGCTCACCATGACCACGGGACGTGTTCGATCCATCTCTTTGGCAGTCTCATAAAGGGCTTTGAAGAAACTCTCCGCGTCTGGATGGTTGGACTCGGGTTCGTTCGCCACACTCCACATGATCACGCTGGGATGGTTCTTGTCTCTGTCTATCATTCTTCTTATGTTGTCTTCTGCTATCTTTTAGGTCTCCGGGTTGTAGTGATACCTTGTGATACCAACGTGCGGGGCTTCGTCTATCACGAGGATTCCGAGTCTGTCGGCAAGATCCAGCCACTCTTCACTGTAAGGATAGTGAGAGGTCCTGAAAGAATTCGCGTTGATCCACTTCAGAAGGTTGAAGTCTTTTATCATCAGTGGATAGAAAGTACCCTGCCCCAGAACGGGGAATTCCTCGTGCTTTCCAAAGCCCTTCAGAAAGACGGGTTTCCCGTTCAGGTAGAGCTTTTTCTCGTCCCAGCTGATCGTTCTGATTCCGATGTCCAGAGTGTACTCGTCTCTTTCGAGTTCCACCTTGAGAGGATAAAGATACGGATCTTCGAGGTACCAGAACCTGGCGTTTTCGAGGATGAACTCCTCTTCGACGAATCTGTCGGATGTTCTGACCTTTTTTTCTGCCTCTCCAAGTTTGATCGTCATCTCCTGTCCCACCGCTTCTTCTGAGACTTCTATCTTCACTTTCACTTTTCCAAGTTTCTTCTCTGGTTCAGATTCACTCGTGTCCACCCAGATGTCAAGTATCCTCGCGTGGTCTGTGAACTCTATCAGAACAGGTCTTATGATTCCTCCGTAGGGAAAGAAGTCGAAGTTTGCAGGTGGAAAGCTTCCAAAGAATCCCACGGTGTGCGTGCCACTGTCTGGAACCTTCGAGGGAAATCCTCCCACCTTTAACCTGTTCTCAACAACCACTCTGAGTTCGTTCTCTCCAGGTTTCACTTTCCCTGTCACATCTACTTCGAAGGGAAGGTATCCAATGTGATTCTCTCCCACTTTCTCTCCGTTTAGGAAGACATCGCAGTCTGTGTTCACGGCAGCAAAGTAAAGTCTGATGTGTTTTTTTGAAAGTTCCTCTGGAACGTAGAAGGTGGTTTTGTGGGTGAAAGGTCCTTCTTCATAGCACAGATCCTGATACTGCTCGTTCCAGCTCCCAGGAACGGCGATTGGTCTGTTTTTTCTGTGTGCTTCCAAAAACCAGATATCGTTCAACTTCAAAACAAACCGCTTCGAGTTTGGAACGGATCTCATCATTCGATCACCCCCGTAATTACTTTGTTCCTAATTATAATCGCTAATGATAGAATACAAAAAGAGAAAATACTATGAGAAAAGAAGGAGAGAGCATGAAAGAGATAGTGAGAGAGATTCAAAAAGTAGCTTACTGGCTTGCCATAAAGGGCCTTTCCGAGGCGAACGCAGGAAACATCTCCGTCAGACTGGATGAAAGACCAGAAGGATACGAAGTCAAGAGTGTGAACGAATACGGGTTCGATTACGACGGTCCCGAGATGTACCTTCTGATCACGGCAACGGGCTCGAGAATGAGGGAAATCTACGAAGACGACAGCAAGATCTGTCTTCTTCACGTCCTTCCGGGGAAAAACTACGAAATACTCCATGGAAACGGAAAGCCCACCAGCGAGTTTCCCACACACCTCATGATCCACGCAAAATTCAAGGAGATGAATCCGGAAAAGAAAGCCATCGTTCATACTCACCCTCTGAACCTGCTCACTCTGATGAACCTGAAGGACTTTCAGGAACTTCTTCCGAAGATGATGAAGATTCATCCGGAAGTTTTGATCTTTTTCCCGCAGGGAATCTCCGTCGTTGAGTTCGAAAAACCTGGCAGTGTGGAACTCGGCCTGAAGACGGTGGAGAAGTCAGAAGGGAAAGATGCAGTTCTCTGGGACAAGCACGGTGTTGTGGCTTTCGGAAAAGATGTCGCAGAAGCGTACGACAGGGTCGAGATCCTGGAAAAAGCGGCGGAGATCCTTTTGAGAGTGCTCAGCCTCGGAAGAAATCCCACGGGTGTTCCGGAGGGATGGCTGTGAAGGTCCTCTCGATCGATCTTGGAGCAACGAACGGAAAGATCTACGAGGTGGAGTTGAAAGACAGGTTGACGGTGAAAGAAATAAAGAGATTCAGAACAGAAGGAACCTTTCTTCCTGGGAAGGATAGAGAACACTTCGTGTGGAATCTTCCCGGGTTCTACGAGGAGATAAAGGGTGTTCTTGAGGCCTCTGACGCACAGTCTGTTGGGGTGGATACATGGGGTGTGGATTTTGCCTTACTCGACGAAAACGGAAGACTCGTATCTCTTCCCTATCACTACAGAGATGTGAGAACGAAGGGAGTCATGAAAAAGGCCTTCGAAGTGGTTCCAAAAGATGAGATATTCCAGAGAACGGGTATACAGTTCATGGAGATAAACACGCTCTATCAGCTGTACTCCATGGTGCTCTCGAACGATCCGTTCTTGAAGACGGCAAAGCACCTTCTGATGATCCCCGACGTGTTCAACTTCTGGCTTTCTGGAGAGATGGTGAGTGAGTACACCATCGCGAGCACTTCTCAGTGCTACAGTGTGCCGGATAGGGAATGGGCGTACGACCTTCTCGAAAAACTCTCCATTCCCACTGAGATCTTTCCAAAGGTGGTTCCACCGGGTACCGTTCTGGGAAAATGCAGAGTGAAAAAAGGTATGAACGTGATCGCCACCGCCTGCCACGACACCGCTTCCGCCGTCGTTGCCGTACCGCTTGAAGGGGAAGGAATCTACATCAGCTCAGGAACGTGGTTTCTTGTGGGAACGGAGCTGGAAAGACCACTTCTGAGCAAAGAGGCACTGGAGAGAAATTTCACGAACGAAGGTGGGTACGGGAAGATCAGGTTTCTAAAAAACGCAACGGGCATGTGGCTTCTGGAAGAGTGCAACAGAATCTGGAAGAAGGATTATTCGGAGATCATCGAATCGGCCAGGAATGCCCCTGGTTTCCAGGCGTTTCTCGATCCCGATAGAGAAGAGTTTCTCCACCCTGGAAACATGCTGGAGAGGATCAGAAATTATCTTGAAAGAACGGGCCAGAAAATCCTGGAGAGGATCGGAGAAATCTCCCGGCTCATCTTCGAATCCCTTGCGTTCAACTGCAGATGGATCGTGGAGCAGATCAAAGAACTCACCGGCAAAAGATACGGGAAAATCCACGTGGTGGGTGGAGCTGTGAGAAACGATCTTTTGATGAGTTTCATAGCCAGTGCGACGGGGAAGACGGTGGTGGCGGGTCCTGTGGACGCCACTCCCATCGGGAACGCACTCGTTCAGCTGATCACCCTGGGAGCGATAGCAAACATCAACGAAGCCAGAAAGATCGTGAAAGAATCCTTCGAATTGAAAACGTTCGAGCCGGAAAATATGGAAGAGTGGAACGAGGGCTACGAAGAGTGGAAGAAATACAAAGAGGTGGAAATATGAACCTGGAAGAACTGAAAAATCCGGGTGTGTGGTACAGACCCGCTCCCTTCTGGAGCTGGAACGATAAGTTGTGCGAGGAGGAACTTCTAAGGCAGATAGACGAAATGTATGAGAAGGGCTACGGAGGCTTCTTCATGCACTCGAGAGTGGGGCTTGTAACGGAATACCTCTCTGAGGAGTGGATGAGACTCGTAAGAAGCTGTGCAGAACACGCCAGAAAACTCGGGATGCTCGCCTGGCTCTACGATGAGGACAAATGGCCTTCCGGATTCGCTGGAGGAATCGTGCCACTCGAAAAACCGGAACACAGGCACAAATACCTCACACTCTTGAAAAAGGATCAGATCAAACCAGAAGATGAGATCCTGAAAAAGATAGAAAGAGACGGCGAAGAATTCTACGTGGTAAAACGCGTTATGAAGCTTGGTGATCCGTGGTTCAACGGAACCTGCTACGTCGATCTGCTCTCAAGAGAGACCACAGAGGCGTTTCTCAGATCGACACACGAGAGATACAAAAAATCGTGCGGTGATCTTTTCAGAGTCTCCATCCCCGGGATCTTCACCGATGAACCCACCTATCTGAGAGTGCATCACCCTAAAGAACCCACACTCCCCTGGACAGAACGATTTCCAGAGGAGTTTTTGAGGCGAAAGGGATACGACATCAGAGACCACTTAGAAGAACTCTTCTTCAACGTGAAGGACTACATGAAGGTGAGATACGATTTCTTCGATGTTGCGACGAGTCTGTTCATCGAAAACTTCACGATCCCGTACGCGAAGTGGTGTGAAGAAAACGGCATCTTCATGACGGGACACTACATGGCAGAAGATACACTCAGAGGACAGGTGGAGTGGATAGGTGCCGCGATGCCACACTACGAATACATGCAGATACCGGGAATAGACAAACTCGCCAGACACCTGGAACAGGTGGTCACGATAAAGCAGGTTTCATCGGCGGCAGAGCAGTTAGGGAAGAAATGGGTGCTCTGCGAAACGTTCGGTACAACGGGTCAGCACGTGAGTTTTCTACACAGAAAATGGATAGCGGACTGGCAGGCGGTTCTCGGTGTCACATACATAAACCCGCATCTCAGTCTCTACTCGATGAGAGGAGAGAGAAAGAGGGACTACCCACCGAACCTCTTCTATCAACAACCCTGGTGGAAGAATGAAAGATTCCTGTCGGATTACTTTGCAAGACTGAACCACATCGTCACACAGGGAAAGAGAGAGGTCAAAGTGCTCATGATACATCCCATCTCCTCGGCGTGGTGTGTGTATTCTAAGTTCGATGACGAGATCGATAAGCTCAACGAGCTCTTCGATACGATCACAAAGGAACTCGTTGCGAACAAGATAGACTTCCACTTCGGCGACGAGATGATCCTCTCAAAACATGGAAGAGTGAAAGAGGCAAAACTGAGAGTAGGAGAGTACGAATACGAAGTCGTGGTGCTGCCACCGCTCCTGAATCTGAAAAGTTCTACTGTGGAACTTTTGAACTCACTGGCAGAAAACGGTGGTAAGGTCTTTGTTTTGAAGGATTTCAGGTACGGCAGGTTCTTCCCGGAAAGAGTGGAAGGAAAGAAGGGAAGAATCGAATTCCTCAAAAAGGCTCGTGTTTTTGAAACGCTCGAAGATCTCATCGAAGAACTCAAACCCTTCTCTTCTGTGGATGTTCTGGATACGAAAACGAAAGAGAATGCAAAAGCGGTGATCGCGCAGAAGAGAGTGCTGGAAGACGGATCTTATCTTCTCTTTCTTGCGAACACGGACATCGACCGGGAAGTGCACTGCCATCTGGAACTGAAGGAAAAGAGAAAACACACGTACGCGATAGACCTGTTCAATTTCAAATTGGTGGAGCTGAAGGAAAACGAGTTTGTCATGTTCCCAGCGTCGAGTGTTTGTATCTGGGTAACGGACGAGGAGGTTCCTGCAGAGGATGAGAAAGTGGTTTCAACAGGAGTTCTTCTGGAGAAAGAATTCGATTTCGAGACGGCACTGAACGACTTTGAAGTGAAGATGAACTCTTTCAACGTTCTTCCAGTGGACAGGGTGGAGTATTTTGAAGCGGGTGGAAGGGTTTTCAGGAACGAGTTCGTCTCGAAGATCTGGTACGAGTTCTACAGATTACCGGATGGTACACCGTTCAGGGTGGAGTACTCTTTCGAGGTCAGGAAAAAGCCTCAAAAACTCTTTCTCGTCGTTGAGTGCGCGGAAAATCTTGACAGAATCACGGTGAACGGTCGAGAGGTGAGGTACGAAAGAAAAAGCTGCATTTTCAACGAGGAACAGAATTTCCTGGATGTGAACTTTGGAAAGATGGAGATCACAGATCTCGTCAGAGAAGGAAAGAACACGGTTGTTCTGGAGGGAAGAAAAGAAAACAACATCACAGGCCCGGGGTGTCACACGAGGGTGAAAGATCCAGAGAATCACAGGCCAACAGAGGTGGAGACGATATATCTTGTGGGAGATTTTTCACTTGTGAACGTGGACGAGACGAGGTACGTGATCGATGCACCCAAGATACCGGATCACAGGGACATCACACGGGATGGGTACCCGTTCTATGTGGGATCCTTCACGCTCAAAAAGATATTTGAGTGTAAAAAAGACCCGGGGAAAAGATACTTCCTCAAGCTGAACGGTGTGGAGGCGGCCTCGGTCGAGGTGATCCTGAACGGGAAGTTCCTGGGCGTTCTTTTCTGGAGACCTTTCATGATAGATATTACAGATGCTCTGAGAAACGGAAAAAACGAACTCCAACTCGTCCTCACAAACACACTGTTCAACCTCATAGAGGCGAACCACAAGGCAGACGTTCTCGAGGAGACCTTCAGAAGACCGAAGAGCTTCATAGATTTCGAGCACCACACGGACAGATACATCCTGCTGCCCTTCGGCCTGGAAAACGTCGCCGTTCTCAGCTCTTCTTCACGATGAACTTCGGTTTTCTTCTGAACTTGAATATCTTTCTCAGAAAGAGCAGAAGGGGACACCTGAAGGCCATAGTCTCACTCCTTTCTGGCATCGACCACCTGAAAGGTGCGAAGTTTGTTGTTCTTCGATTCTCTCCACTCGATCTCGATGGGGAAGGCGAACTCCGGTTGAAGCCTTCCCTCCTTTATCCACTTTCTTGACTCTTCGTTCCTGTAGATCGCGGGACTGGCCAGAACCACGAGTTTCATAGGGCCATCGACCACGATGACCTCGTCTATCGTCTCTTCTGCGGAGAGCTTTTCGACGATCTCGTTCATCACCTTTTCTGGTGGAAGAGGTTTCACATTCACGAGGGCGATGTTTCTTGAAAGCGGCCCGATGATCTTCACGTTGGCGAGTTCCGGCTTGAAGCCATGTTCTTCGAGAATTCTCAGAAGGATCTCGTTTGCAGTAGAAACAGCTTTTCCGTGGTAATCGGGGTTTATGAGCATCTTCAGAAGGTGTTTCAGTTTGCATCCTTCTCTTCCCGCAGACTCACCGATTTTCTTCACTTCCAGTCCGAGGAACTTCAGCATCTCGTTTATCTCTTCTTTCCCGACCCTGTAGAGTGGTGAGTAGACACCGTCGAAGATCTTCAGGCCCGTTTTTCCCCAGCTGTCGGAGGCGTTTGCACCGCTCGCAACGAGGTGACCCTGAGCGTATCTTTTCACCAAAACGGTCTTCACGTCGCGGGTGCAGGCGTTGCAGGATGGACCGTGTCTCCAGACCTTCTCCTGCATCCTGTTGGAAGGAATGAAAGTGTGTTTCAGGCCGTGTTTTTCTGCGAAGTTTCGAACAATCTCTCTCGATCTCTCGTAGGTGTAAGGGCCCCAGTCCACGGTGACGAGCTCCACCCTTTCTTCTCCGAGGGCCATCTTCGCCAGGATTGCCACCAGCGAACTGTCCTTTCCCCCGGAGAAGGCAACGTAGAGCTTTCCATCTTTCACGGTTTCTCTTATGTCCTCAACGATCTCTTTTACAAGGTCTTCAACTCGAATCGTACTTCACCCCCGTCCAGTTCAAGGACGGCGTAAGAGCCTTCAGCGAGGCTTCCCGGGTTCAGAAATCTCACACCAGCTTTCACCGTGTCCTCCGGTTCGTGGGTGTGTCCGAAGAGTATCACCTGAGGTTTTTCGTTGAAGACCTTCAAAAGACGGTCTTTCAGATCCCACGGGGCACCCCACCCGTGACACATTCCTATGGTGACACCCTCTACAAGCAGGACTTTCGAGAACGGAAGGTGTTCCTTCACGTCTGGATAATCCATGTTTCCGTGAACTCCGTAGAATTCCTTAGAAAATTTCTCAAGAAGGATCACCGTGTCCAGATCCACATAGTCTCCAAGGCCTATCACGCCATCGTACTCTTTCAAAGAATTCAGTATCTCATCCGGAAGACTGGCCATGCGCACGGGAACGTGTGAGTCGGAGATCAAAAGGAACCTCTTCACGTTCTCACCCCAGGATCGTGTTATCTATGAGTCTTGCATTTCCAACCCAGGCAGCCACCGCGACGATCACCTTTCGATCGATCTTCTCAACCGGCTCCAGAGTCTCCTCGTCCACGATCTCCACGTAGTCTATCTTCACCTTATCGAACCTGGAAAGGTGTTTTATCATCTCTTCTTTTATCTTTTCTGCGTCTCTTTCACCGTTCAGATAGAGATTCTCCGCTATTTTCAGAGACTGATAGAGCGAAAGCGCCTGCTGCCTTTCTTCGGGCGACAGATACACGTTCCTTGAGCTCATCGCGAGGCCATCCGGTTCTCTCACGATGGGACACTCGATCATTTCCACGTCCATGTTCAGATCTCTCACCATCCTCCTCAGAACCCTGAACTGCTGTGCATCTTTTTGACCGAAGTACGCCCTGTGAGGTTTCACGATGTTGAAGAGCTTCGTGACCACGGTGCACACTCCACGGAAGTGTCCAGGACGGGATCTACCACACAGATTTTTTGAAAGCTTCGTTTCTTCAACGTAGGTGGAAAAATCGGGAGGATACATCTCCTCGACTGACGGATGGAAGATGCAGTCCACGTTTTCTTTTTCGAGAAGTTTTCGGTCTCTTTCGAAATCTCTTGGGTACCTCTCGTAGTCTTCGTTGGGACCGAACTGGGTAGGATTCACGAAAATACTCACCACGACCACATCGTTTTCATCCCTTGCTCTTCTCACAAGAGACAGGTGCCCTTCGTGGAGGTATCCCATGGTGGGGACGAATCCTATCGTTTTTTTCTTCTCTCTCATTTCCTCGGAGAATTTCTTCATTTCCTCTATGGTTTCTATGATCTTCATTCTCTCGCCTCCCCGATTTTGCAGAAAACATCATCACAGAATTTCTTTTCGATGAGATTCCACACGGTTTCTCCAACAGGATTTCCAACATCTGCCAGGTAATCCGCCAGGTGAAGGTGGAGGCACTTCACTTTCGAGAAATCTCGAATACCACCTGTTCCTACCTTTTCCAGAATTTCGCGGAAGGGATGTTCCCCGGTGAGGAGCCTTTTTCTTCTCTCTATCACTTCTAAGTGTGCCTTCCTCATCTTTTCTCGAAACGCCACATCGGACGCTATTCGATCTTCGAGTTTCTTTATGAACCCTTCGCTCTCGAGTTTGGATACTTCTCTTCTCAAGTGGGGACAGGTGAGCCAGTAGAGAGTTGGAAAGGGCTTTCCATTCTTGATGGGCAGACTTTCGATCACAACCGGATAGCCGTATGGACAGCGATAAGCCACCCGATTCATGTTCGTGATCTTTCTTCCAATCTGCCACTCTACGATCTTTTCATCACGAGAGTTACCCATTCTCTCTCCTGCTTTCTCTCCAAAACGTTCCATCCGTGTTCACTGGCCTTCCTTTTCACCATGTCTTCTTTCTTGTCAACGATCCCTGAGAGTATGAGCATGGAATCTCTGTGTGTGACACGATTCACATCTTCGAGTAGCTTCACGTGAATCTCAGCCAGAATATTGGACACCACAATATCGAAAGTACCCTCCACATCTGAGAGAAGATCCGACCATTTCACCAGTACGTCGACGTCGTTCTTTCGAACGTTCTCTTCAGCCACCTCGACGGCCTGCTCATCCACATCGACCGCTACCACCTGAGACGCACCGAGTTTTTTGGCAGCGATGGCGAGTATTCCCGTTCCACATCCAACGTCGAGCACAGTGTTTCCTTCCTTCAGATACTTTTTCAGGAAGAAGACGCTCATTCTCGTGGTGGGATGGAGACCTGTGCCAAACGCCACACCGGGAGACAGTTTTATCACGATCGCATCTCTTCTGTTTATCTTTTCAGTTGGATCTATGAATATTCCCTCGACGATTTCAAAGGGTTCGAGCTCGACTATCCAGTCTTTGGGAGTGGTGATCTTCTCATCAACAATCTCCCAATCTTTCAAAAAATCAGGAAGGGGTTCACCCTCCCTAAGGTAGATCTTCAACACCCTCTTTCCCTTTTCATCTTCCTCTATCGCGAAATTGAAGAATCCCTCTTCGTAAAATTTTTCTACGAGTTCTTCCTCTTCGACTCTCAAAGGAAAGATCAGCTCTTTAAACCTCATCGATCTTTCTGATTCTCCTTTCGTGCCTTCCTCCATCGAAGGGTGTTGAGAGGAAGGTATCCACTATCCAGAAAGCGAGCTCTGCTCCGATGAGCCTTCCCGGAAGAACGAGGATGTTTGCATTGTTGTGCGATCTCGCGAGTCTTGCCATGTCCGGGAAAAGACAGAGAGCCGCTCTTATGCCCCTGTACCTGTTTGCGGCGATCGACATCCCGAGTCCTGTACCACACAAAAGGATTCCAAAATCCGCTTCGTTCGACAGAATGGATTGAACGACTTTTTTCGCATAGTCCGGATAATCAACGGATTCCTCGGAGTAGGTACCGTGATCTTCCACTTCTATTCCCTTGCCCAGAAGGTAGTTTTTCACCTTCTCTTTCAGTTCAAAGGCTGCGTGGTCCGATGCAATAGCGATCTTCACTTTCTTCGCACCTCCTCCATGGCCTCCGATATCGTATCGTATATCTTCACTATGCGATCCAGATTCGTCAGAGAGAGGACTCGCTCTACTTTCTCATTTGGAGATATCAGTGCAAAGAAACCACCACTGCTGCTGATACTCTTCAAAATGTTTACAATGACACCCAGACTGAAGCTGTCTATGCTCTCCACATCCGAAAGGACCAGAAATATCTTGTTGTAACCATTGTTCAAAAACTCGTCAAAGACCCATTTTTTGAACAGATGCGCGTTCTCTATGTTGAGCTCTTTGTTCGGCATCAATATCACCACATCATCCACAATCTTGTAGGGAAACATCCTATCCCCCCTTAGAGTTTTCTGAAAACTCCCACCACTTTACCCAGGATTTTCACCTTTTCCGCCTTGAAAAACATCGACGACATCTCTCTGTTAGCGGGCCTCAACTCTACCGTATCACCTCTCTGATAGAACTTTTTTAGCGTCACCTCTCCGTCAACCATCGCCGCCACGATATCCCCGTTCTGCGCCCAATCCTGTCTTCTCACAAGAACGAGGTCCCCATCACAGATGTGTTCTTCTATCATGCTTTCTCCTTTTACTTTCAACAAAAAGTGATCGTAACCGCTCGAAAGAAAGCTCTCGGGAATTTCTATGTAATCTTCCAGATATTCGATGGCTTCTCTTTTTTCACCTGCACGAATCTCTCCAATCAGAGGTATTTTGTTCCTTATGCTTTTCGAAACCCTCAGTGCCCGCGGTTTGCCGTTTTTCCTTTCGATGTAACCCTTCTTCTCCAGAGCAATTAGATGGAGAAGAGCGCCGCGCGGGGTGATTCTGAAGCGCCGCGCAATCTCCCTCACCGAGGGGGGATATCCATTTTTCTCTATGAACTCTTCTATGAACAGAAGTACCTTTCTCTGCCTTTCAGTGAGATCTTTCAAGTGTCGAACACCACCTTCGTTTTCAGAACATCGCCATCGTGCTCGAACTTCAGAAGATGGTATGTGAGGGCTTTTATTTCGGTCCCCTCTTTTTTTCTGATCTTCCTGAAAGTTACTTTTAGCTCGTTTCCTTCCCTTTTAATCCTCCAGGAAGCCCATCCTTTCGATATCTCAAGAATCCAGTCGTTCACCGTGTCAAAGAAAACGTCTTCCATCTCTTCAAGAGGATAAGTTTTCTCTTTCTCTTCGTTATCGAGGACAATCCCTTCTTCTTCGAAAAGGATGTTCCTCGCTTCTTCCAGAAGTTCTTCGTAAGAGTTCCCGGATATCTCGTAAGCAATGTCAGCAGTGTGCTCTATGGGTTTCCTCAATCTTTCACCACCGCCACCTTCGATATGGTATCGTCTCCAAGTTCGATGAGTTTCACGCCTTTTGTCACACGACCGATGACACCGATTTCAGACACGGGAAATCTGATCATCATGCCGTTTCTTGTGACCACCACTATCTCTTCGTCGCCCCTCACGTATCTCACGGCTACTACGTACCCTGTTTTGTTCACATCGGAGATGTTTCTGAGACCCGTTCCTCCTCTTCTCTGAATCCTGTACAGCTGAACGGGTGTTCTCTTGCCGAATCCCTTCTCTGTCACGGTGAGAATCTCTCCTTCGTCACCTGGAGGTATCACGTCCACACTCACCACTTCGTCTCCTGGCTGAAGTTTTATCGCCTGAACTCCGGCTGCATTTCTTCCCATCCTGCGAACATCGCTCACCGGGAATCTGACGGCCATACCCATCTTCGTTGCCACTATGAGTGTTTCTTTTTCGCTGTTAACAACCCTGGCGCTGACGATCTCATCTCCAGGTTCTATCTTTATGGCTCTGACACCGCGGTTGCTGGTGGCGTTTTCAAACTCTTTGAGAGCGGTTCTTTTGATCTTCCCAGATTTTGTAACGATCACAAGATCATTTCCATCACCGTTCAGAGAAGCGAGTGCTACGATCTTTTCTGTGTCTTCGAGATTCAGAAACGCGGTGATGTGCCTTCCTCTCGTGTTTCTTCCGGTGGTTTCCAGCTGATAATTCTTGAGAACATACGCCCGTCCGAGGTTCGTTATAAACAGGGTCGATGCGGTGTTTTTCGCGACCACAACGAACTCGACCTCGTCATCTTCAGTGAGTTTCGAGACGGTGATTCCTTTACCCCCACGCTTCTGCGATCTGTAGCTGTTCAGCGGTGTACTCTTTAAATAGCCGTTATGACTCAATGTTATCACCACGTCTTCTTCGACAATGAGTTCCTCTTCGTTGTACTGGATACTTTGATCTGTTATTTCTGTTCTTCTGGGATCCCCGTATTGTTGCTTCAAGTAGAGGAATTCTTCTTTCATTATCTCCTTTACTTTTTCGTCCTTCTCGAGTATTTCCTTCACTTCTGAGATCTTCCTGACCAGATCGGAGTATTCGTTTTGAAGGTTCTCTATTTCGAGGGAAGTCAGCCTCGAAAGTCTCATGTCGAGAATGGCTTTTGCCTGTTCTTCGGTGATTTCGAGTGTTTCCATGAGTGATTGCTTCGCACTTTCCACATCCTTGCTGTTCCTCACGATGTCCACAACAACACCTATCGCTCTTGCCGCCTTCAGGAGACCCTCGACAACGTGTGCCCTCCTTGTGTACTGTTCGTATTCGTACCTTGCTCTTCTTCTGATGACTTCAAAGCGGTGCTCAAGGAAAGCCTCCATCAATCCTTTCAAATTCATCAACCTGGGTCTTTTGTGTTTGTCTATGACCAGCATCTGAACGTTGAAGTAATCCTGAAGAGCAGTTCTCTTGTAGAGATTGTTTATTATGACCTCTTCGCTGGTGTCCTTCGGGATCTCTATAACTATCCTCATTCCGCGTTTATCGGATTCATCTCTTATGTTCCTGATTGGGAGTGATTCGTCGTCTTTCGCTATTTTTGCTATTTGTTCTATGAGACCCGCTTTACTGACTCCGTACGGAATCTCCGTGATGACGATTCGCTTTACTCTCTTTCCATCCTCGACGTGCACCTTTCCTCTGACGATGATCCTGCCTCTTCCCTCTTCGTAAACCTTCTTCAATTCAGAAGCGTTCACTACCACGGCTCCTGTGGGAAAATCCGGTCCTTTTATGAACTGCATGAGTTCTTCAACCGTGGCTTCTGGATGATCGATCAAATAAATCAGGGCATCCACGGTCTCGGAGAGATTGTGTGGAGGTATGTTTGTGGCCATTCCCACCGCTATACCGGAGGCACCGTTTATTATGAGATTTGGCACCTTGGATGGGAGGACTTCCGGCTCCTTCAGCGTGCCATCGAAATTGTCGACCATGTTCACCGTGTTCTTTTCTATGTCTTCGAGCATTTCTTCGGCAAGCTTCGTGAGTCTCGCTTCCGTGTACCTCATCGCGGCAGGAGGGTCTCTGTCTATGGAACCGAAGTTTCCCTGACCCTCTATGAGTGGATACCTCATCGTGAACGGCTGAGCCATCCTCACGAGGGCATCGTACACGGGTGCGTCACCGTGAGGATGGTACTTACCCATCACTTCACCGACGATTCTCGCACTCTTCTTGGTGGGTGAGTTGTGTTTGAGACCGAGTTCGTACATTCCATAGAGAATTCTCCTCTGAACGGGTTTGAGACCATCCCGAACGTCCGGAATGGCCCTTCCCACTATAACGCTCATCGAGTACAGAAGATAAGACTCAACAAGTTCATCCTCTACGGGTTTGTTTATCAGGATCTCTGGCATTCACATCCCTCCGTCATGACACCTTCGCACCTGGTGTGATTTCTCCATCTACAGTCAAAAGTCTCAAGGTATCGCCGGACTTTGCGGCGAGGAGCATTCCCTGAGACTCTATGCCCATGAGTTTTGCGGGTTTTAAATTAGCGACAACGACGATCAGTTTTCCTACGAGTTCTTCGGGTTTGTAGTGTTCTGCAATTCCCGCCACTATCTGTCTCTTTTCCGTTCCAAGATCGATTATCAATCTGAGAAGTTTTCTGGAATTTGGAACCTTCTCCGCTTCGAGGACCTTTGCAATTCTGAGATCTACTTTGGAAAAATCATCTATTGTGATCACGTTCTGTTCGACCGACACCGTCTCCACCACCTTTTTGAAGTCTTTCGCGTCGATTTTTCTGAAGAGAGGTTCGCCGTGGACCACTGTGGAACCAGACTTCAGAACTCCCCAGTTTTCCAGATGTTCCTTCGAAGGCTTTTCTTCAAAGGACACTCTCCTGAACACTTCTTTGGAGGTGTCTGGCATCACCGGGAGTGTCATCAGAGCCACCTTGAACACGGCCTCCAGTGAGTTGTACAGCACCGTTCCGAGCCTTTCCATATTTCCCTCTTTTCCAAGTATCCAGGGCTTCGTGTCGTTGAAGTACTTGTTCACATCTGCTATGAACTCCCATATCTTGTCCAGGGCTTCTGTGAGCCGGTAGGAATCCATGAGTTCATGGTAAGCGTCTTTTGTTTCGAAGAATCTCTCCTTCAGCCAGCTATCGAGCCCTTCCTGAGCAGAAGGAGAAGGAAGTCTTCCGTTGAAATACTTCTTTATCATAGCCGTGATCCTGTGAAGGAGATTTCCGTAGTCGTTCGCGAGATCGGAATTCAATCTGTGGACGAGCCTTTCCTCCGAGAAATCGCCGTCTTTTCCGAACATGATATCCCGTATCAGGTAATACCTCACCACGTCGTTGCCGTATCTCTTCACGAAGAATCTGGGGTCTATAGCGTTGCCGAGGGACTTACTGATCTTCTGGCCGTTCACCGTGAGCCACCCGTGTGCGAACACCTTTTTTGGAAGTGGGAGTCCAACCGACATGAGCATCGCAGGCCATATGATGGAGTGGAATCTGTTTATTTCTTTTCCTATCAGATGCAAATCTGCAGGCCACCATTTATTGAACATCTCATCGTTCCAGCCGTATCCTATAGCGGATATGTAATTTATGAGCGCGTCCACCCACACGTAGATCACGTGTTCCGGATCGTCCTTCATGGGAACGCCCCATTTGAAGGTCGTCCTGGTGATGCTCAGGTCTTTGAGACCACCTTCGAGAATCTTCAGCATCTCGTTTCTTCTGAAGTCCGGTTCCACAAAATCGGGATGCTCCTCGTAGTACTTCAGGAGAGGATCTCTGTATTTCGAAAGTCTGAAGAAGTAATTCTCTTCCTCCACCCATTTGACGGGTCTTTTACACTCCGGACAGAAACGTTCTTCTCCTTCCTTTATAACCTCGTCCTCGTTCCAGAACGTCTCACAGGGGACACAGTACCATCCCTTGTAGATGCCCTTGTAGACGTCTCCGTTTTCTTTCATCTTCGCAACGAATTCCTGGACGGTTTTCATGTGCATTTCGTCTGTGGTTCGGATGAAATAATCGTTCGTGATCTTCAGTTCTTTCCAGAGCTGTTTGAACTTTTCAGCCAGTTCGTCACAGAATTCCTGCGGGTCCTTTCCAGCCTGCTGGGCTGCCTGCAGGACCTTCTGGCCGTGTTCGTCCGTTCCCGTGAGAAAGAACACATCGTAACCCATGAAACGTTTGTAGCGAGCGATGATATCGGCTACAATAGTGGTGTAGGCACTTCCTATGTGAGGCTCAGAATTCACGTAGTAGATTGGGGTGGTGATGTAAAATTTCAAAGTGTCACCTCCTTGTTTTCCCTATCTACTCAATGATACCACACACTGGAGGTGAGATTTGTGAGAACTAACAAAGACAGACTCGTTCGAATTTCGGTTGTTGGAGAGATCGCTCCAGCGAAAATGAGGTCTCCTTACAGTGTAACAACCGAAGGGACAGTGAGGGTAATTCCAGTGCTTGGGGGCATCACCTACAACGTGAAAGTGGGTGACAGTGCTTACGGATGGGCAGGAGACCACGTAGAACCGGGTGTGTCTGTCATGGCAAGGAATAAGGAAGAGGAAATACCGCTGATGACCCTTTCGTGTATAGGAAACGAAGTGATCGTGATGTCTGGAGACGCGAAGGGAAGCAGAGGGTTCGTCACGGGAAAACACGGAGGTGTGAACCACGTTCTCGTTTATTTCGAAGAAGAAGTACTCGGAAAGCTCATGGTGGGGGATAAGATATTGATAAAGGCCTGGGGGCAGGGACTGAAGCTTCTGGATCATCCGGATGTGAAGGTGATGAACATCGACCCAGATCTCTTCGAAAAACTTGGGATACAGGAAAAGAATGGGAAAATCCATGTACCTGTTGTTGCGAAGATTCCAGCGCACATGATGGGATCCGGGATCGGCGCCTCAAGCAGTGCTTCCACCGACTACGATATAATGGCATCGAATCCTGAGGATCTTGGAGTAGCGGATCTGAAACTTGGAGACATCGTCGCAATTCAGGACCACGACAATTCCTATGGAGTTGGAAAGTACAGAAAAGGGGCAGTATCGATAGGTGTTGTGGTACACTCTGCCTGCGTTTCAGCAGGACACGGTCCGGGCGTGGTTGTGATCATGACGGGAGACGAATCGAAGATATTACCGGAAGTGGTGGAAAGGGCGAACATATCTGACCATCTGATGAGGTGATATCGTGTTTCCTCTTTACGATGTTCTCCCAAGTAGAAAGAAGCCTTACGTAACGATAGCTTTGATTTTGATAAACGTGGTTGTTTTCGTGTATGAACTCATGTTGAACGACAGAGAACTTCTCCTGTTCATGTACAGATATGGCCTCGTGCCAGCTCGTTATACGGTTGAGAGAGTAAAAGAAGCGCTCGGCTTTTCCCTTCTTCCTTTCATAACTCACATGTTTCTCCACGGAGGGTTCTGGCACATCCTGGGTAACATGTGGTTTCTCTGGATATTCGGAGACAACACAGAAGACGAGATGGGCCATGTTGGCTACACTCTGTTTTATCTATCTGCCGGTATTTTTGCCGCACTCACCCAATTCGTTTTTGCGTTTCATTCAACAACTCCCATGGTTGGAGCATCCGGAGCGGTGTCCGGCGTTATGGGAGCTTATTTCGTGCTGTTTCCGTACTCGAGGATCGTGACTCTGTTTCCAATTTTCTTCTTCCTCACACTCGTGGAAATACCGGCGTTCTACTATCTGATGATCTGGTTCTTTATCCAGGTTCTGAACGGCCTTGTTGGATCCTACGGAATAGCGTGGTGGGCACACATAGGTGGATTTGTCTACGGGATGATTTGGGGATATATTTTAAGGATGAGAAGGATTCACAGATACAGATATTGAAGGTGAGGGAGTTAACATTATGTCAAAAAAACAAAAAAGCAAGTACATCGTGATATTCGGCTGTGGAAGACTTGGATCGCTGATAGCCAATCTCGCCTCTTCTTCAGGGCACAGTGTTGTGGTCGTGGATAAAAACGAATACGCGTTTCACAGGCTCAACTCCGAGTTTTCCGGTTTCACCGTGGTGGGAGATGCCGCGGAGTTTGAAACTCTGAAAGAGTGTGGTATGGAGAAGGCAGACATGGTGTTTGCGTTCACGAACGACGACAGTACGAATTTCTTCATCTCGATGAACGCAAGGTACATGTTCAACGTGGAGAACGTGATCGCCAGGGTCTACGATCCGGAAAAGATAAAGATTTTCGAAGAAAATGGAATAAAAACCATCTGTCCCGCCGTTCTCATGATAGAGAAAGTAAAGGAGTTCATCATAGGGAGTGAAGAAGATTGAAAGTCATAATAATCGGTGGAGAAACGACGGCGTATTACCTTGCGCGTTCCATGCTGTCACGAAAGTACGGTGTAGTGATCATAAACAAAGACAGGGAACTCTGCGAAGAGTTCGCCAAGAAATTGAAGGCGACGATCATACACGGAGATGGAAGTCACAAAGAGATACTCAGGGACGCTGAAATTTCGAAAAGAGACGTGGTGGTGATCCTCACTCCGAGGGATGAAGTCAACCTGTTCATCGCACAGCTTGTTATGAAGGACTTCGGGGTAAAGCGGGTAGTGAGTCTTGTCAACGACCCGGGAAACATGGAAATATTCAAAAAAATGGGTATCACAACCGTCTTGAATCTCACCACTCTCATAACGAACACGGTGGAGGCTCTCATCTTTCCAGATGAGTTCTCCAGCATCATACCGCTGGAACAAGGTATTGAGTTTCTAAGTGTGAACGTGGAAGAAGACAGTCCGGTTGTGGGAAAGAAGTTGAAGGATCTTCCGCTTCCAAGGGATAGTATCATCGCTGCCATCGTCCGCGGTGGAGTGCTTGTGGTTCCGAGAGGAGATACGGAGATCCTCTCCGGTGATAAACTGTACGTGATCGTAAGTGCAGAAGCCAAAGAAACAGTCGAAGAGACACTGCTTGGAAGGTGAGAAAAATTGGAAGACCTAATGACCAGTACCAAATACAGACTCAAGGTGATTTTCTGGTACGTAGGTCAGCTTTTGATATGGTTCCCTGCGATCCTTCTTCTGCCAACAATTTTTGTGATTTTCTATCCTGAAGAGTGGATATACATCGAGTCTTTTTTGGTTCCTTCAATCATTTCCTTTGCCTCTGGTGTTGTTCTTAAAAAAGTTTCAAAATTGAACGAGACTCGTGTAGTGGGGTATCAGGAAGGAGCGGTGATAGTTGTCACAACGTGGTGCGCCGCGGTAGTCCTTTCAGCACTTCCGTTCGTTATAGAGGGTCTTTTGAATTTTCACCAGGCAGTATTCGAGGCCACAAGCGGCTGGACCACAACGGGGCTCACCATGTTTCCTGACGTGGAGAGTCTTCCCCATGTGTTTCTGGTGTGGAGAAGTGTCATGCAGTTCATTGGAGGTGCGGGATTTGCCGTCATAATGCTCGCCACATTGATCGGACCTCTCGGAGCTTCCCTTTACAGTTCCGAAGGTAGGGTGGACAACATACTCCCAAATGTGACCCACTCCACGAAGGTGATCATGGTCATATACGTGGCGTACGCCGCCGCTGGTATGTTCTTTCTTCATATGGCCGGTATGCCCTGGTTCGATGCCTTCAACCATTCTCTCACCGCTCTCGCAACGGGTGGTTTCTCGGTGAAAAACGCGAGTATTGGATACTACGGCAGTGTATCGATAGAAGTGATAACCATCGTTCTCATGCTGCTCGGTGGAACGGGTTTTGGAATCCATTACACCCTCTGGAAGGGAAACTTCAAAGCCTTCGTCAAAAACGGGGAACCCTGGATCATGGGATCCACCATTGTCATCGCATCGCTGTTTCTACTGCGACCAGCCAGGAAGGTTTTTCACGAAAAGGCGCTCAGATACGTGGTGTTTCAGGTGGTCTCCGCAATAACGGGTACCGGGTTCTCCAACGCCGATCTTGTTCCGTGGGTTACTCTCTTTCCAATCGGCGTGTATCTTCTCACCGTTATCATGATGCTCGGTGGAATGATGGATTCAACGGCTGGTGGTTTGAAACAGTTCAGAGTGTTCGTCACACTGAAATTGATATATCGATCTATCATCAATTTCATGGGACCGAGGCGAAAGGTTGAAAAGATCATAGTTTGGAAAGGTGAAAACAGGAAAACCATAGACGATGGGATCATAAAGGACATGTTCGTCTTCTTTGGTGTCTACGCTCTGACCTATCTGGTGGGAACCTTGATCCTCATGAGTTACGGATACGATCCACTGGTTTCCATGTTCGAATTCTCCTCCGCAATGAATGGAGTAGGTCTCTCGGTGGGGCTCACCAGTCCGAATCTTCCGGTGGGTGTAATATGGACCATGACGGTGGGCATGTTCCTCGGAAGACTGGAATTCCTCGTCGTCTTTTACGCAATTGTGAGAATCATAAGAGATGTGAAGATTCTTCTCGAGGAAAGGGGAGGTGTGAATAGTTGAAATACAGAAGGATAAAGGGAACAAACGATATCTTCGGTGAAGAGATATGGTACTGGAGGTACGTCGAGGAAACCTTCAGAAATGTGTGCGAAAGCGCGGGAATAGAGGAGATCAGAACTCCCATATTCGAACAGACGGAACTTTTCGTTAGAAGTGTGGGAGAAGAATCGGACATTGTTCAGAAAGAGATGTACACCTTCCAGGACAAAGCGGGAAGGAGCATCACTCTGAGACCAGAAGGTACCGCGCCCGTCGTCAGGGCTTTTCTGGAGAATTCTCTGATAGACAGGGGGTTTCAGCAGAGATACTACTACATAGGTCCCATGTTCCGATACGAAAAACCACAATCGGGGAGATTGAGACAGTTTCACCAGGTGGGTTTCGAGATCATCGGCCCCGAATCTCCAAAAGCGGATTTCGAGGTGATCATGCTGGTTGATACCTTCTTGAGAAGGCTCGGACTCACGAAATACAAGATTCACCTGAATTCCATAGGCTGTCCGGTGTGCAGGAAAAACTATCGCGAAGCCCTCAAAGAGTATTACGGTCAAGTTCTGGACAATCTCTGTGACGACTGCAAAAGACGTTACGAGACGAACATTTTGAGACTGCTCGATTGCAAGGTGGACCACGAATACTCTCTGAATGCACCAAAAAGCGTCGACTATCTCTGTGATTCCTGCAGGGCACACTACAAGAAGTTGAAAGAGTACCTCAACACTTTCGAGATCGAATACGTGGAAGATCACACCCTGGTCCGCGGGCTCGACTACTACACCAGAACGGTTTTTGAGGTGAGGCACGAAGGTCTTGGAGCCCAGAGCGCCATCGCGGGTGGTGGAAGGTACGATGGCCTCTTTGCGGAGCTTGGGGGCTCTTCCGTACCCGCCCTTGGTTTTGCAGGTGGTATAGAGAGAATTATACTCGCTTTAAAAGCAGAGGGAATAGAAATCCCGATGAAAAATGTTCATCTTGTTTACATCGCAACTCTTGGTGAAAAAGCCTTTATGGATGGTGTTCGGCTTGCGGGTGAATTGAGAAAGAAAGGCCTGAGTGTGGATGTGGACATCATGGATAGAAAGCTCTCCGGTCAGCTTAAGCACGCCAGCAGAATGGGATCGAGGTATGCGGTCATTATTGGTGATGAAGAACTGGAAAAAGGAATCGTCATTCTCCGCGACCTCGAGACGGGAGACCAGGTTGAAATCGATCGGGACTTCGCCGCTGACTACATCGCTGAAAGGGTTTCAAAAGATTGATGCTATACTTGAAATGGGTGGATCAAGTTGAAAATTCTGGTTGGATCACCCGTATCTCTTGAGGAGTTTGAAACAATAGACCTTTTCATATCATGGCTGGATGTGATTCCAGACAACGCCAGATTTTCCATTGTGGGTACCAGCAAATTTTTCATCATCGGAAAGAACGGAAGGGAATGGAAGAAAGGTTACGAATTCGGAATCGTAGATGCTGACATAAATATTTTTGTGGTGGGTGGGGATCTTGCTCTCTACCCGGAAGTCTTTTACATTGCAAAAGAGAACGGTGCGAAACTGGTGGTTGGTTTCTGTGAGATTCAAAACTTCATAGATTTTAATTTTGTAAAGGCAAAGTTCTGGGCACACACGCAGGAAACATCTCTGGCCTCCATAGTCTTGTTGAATTTCCTGGGAAAGGTTCACAACAATATCTACTTTCCTCTCGAAAAAACAAAAAACCAAACGGGGGTCGTGGCAGAGGGAGTAGCTCCCGTTTTTCTGGAGTTGAAAAAGAATTTCTTCTCTTCGGAGGAAGCCGAAGATGTTTGAGAACATTCTCTGGAAGATGGTGAAAAAAAGGTTGATCCCGAAAAGAAAAATCTCAAGAGTGCACCGAAGCAGAAAAGGTGTAAAAAGGGTAGTGTGCGTCGCGTTTCCTCTGGACCAGATGTTTAAATCCGCGGACGATTTCATAGATGCTCTGATGGAAATCTTGCAGGAGGATCTTCCTTTTGTGGACCTTCTCATTTTCCCAAGACTGACAGGTAATCTCCTCGCCGGGGTTTTTCCGATAAGAATAGAGAATTTTGAAAAACTCGATCCATTTTACACAGATCTGCTTCGATACATTTCGAAAGGACTGGACGTACCAATTGTCGCTCCAGGTGTGGAGACTTTTCGAACATCTCCCGATGTGCTGGTGATAGAAAACGGTGAAGTGTTACATCGATACACCCTCAGAGAAAGGTTCGCAGTTGCGGATTTTGGGGAATGGTACGCCGCGGTTCTCAGAAAAGAAGACACACTCTCTTCAAAGGCTCTGAGGCCGCTCGTGGAAAAGAACGTCTTTACTTTCATCCACTTCGATCTGGAAACGGAAGAAAACGACTGGTGGAAAGAGAAAAAAGGTCTATGGGCACGTTCCCAGAGTCTCGAGGTTTTTGGAATCAAAGTTTCTCCAAGAGGAACTTTTCTTGGAAAAACTTACCGAGGGAAAAGCTACGTGAGCGCACCTATCCCGCTCACCCCGAACCTGACGGGTTTTCTGCGGCAGGATTGTGGTGTGAAAATGTCCGTGGACCTCGAACTGGATCTTCTAAAGGGAAAGAGGCACAGGATAGATACGGTGAAACACATTCTCTTCAGAGGGTAACAGATCAGCAGAATCCGAAACATGGAGGTGCGGTAGAGTGCTGGTGAACGCGATCAGGCAAAAGGTGTCCGAAGTCATCTCTAAGGCGTACGGTTCAGAAATCGAATTCGAGGTCGAAATTCCACCCAGAAAGGAATTCGGAGATCTGTCCACCAACGTTGCCATGAAGCTCGCAAAAACTTTGAAGAAAAACCCGCGGGAGATAGCTAAAGAGATCGTAAAAAGTCTCGATGAAGATCCCTCGTTTGACAGGATAGAAATCATGGGACCCGGTTTCATAAATTTCTTCCTGTCGAACGAACTGCTCCGTGGAGTGGTTAAAACCGTGCTGGAGAAAAAAGACGAGTACGGGAGAGAAAACGTTGGAAATGGAATGAAGGTGCAGTTCGAATACGGAAGTGCAAACCCAACGGGACCATTCACCGTTGGGCACGGTAGACAGATCATCATAGGTGACGTGCTTTCCGAGGTTTACAAAGAGCTCGGTTACGATGTGACGAGGGAAATGTATATAAACGACGCTGGAAAACAGATAAGGCTTCTCGCTCAGTCGCTCTGGGCAAGGTACAATCAGCTTCTCGGAGTTGAAAAAGAAATTCCCGAAGGGGGCTATCGCGGGGAATACCTCGTGGACATCGCGAGGGATCTGGTGAACGAAATCGGAGATAGATACAAAGATCTGTGGAACGAAGAAGTGGAGGAGTTTTTCAAACAGACAGCGCTGAACAGAATGCTCTCCTCCATGAAAGATACCCTTGAAAAGATTGGTTCTTCGTTCGATGTGTACTTCTCAGAAAAGAGTTTGATAGAGGATGGGACTGTCGAAGAGGTGCTGAAACTCCTCAAGAACAAGGACGTTGTTTACGAAAAAGACGGTGCTGTGTGGTTGAAAGTCTCTGCCTTCATAGATGAGGAAGACAAGGTTCTTGTGAGAAGCGACGGTACATACACGTACTTCATGACGGATATCGCGTATCACTACAAGAAATACAAGAGAGGTTTCAGGAAGGTTTACGACATCTGGGGTAGTGACCATCACGGCCACATACCAAGAATGAAGGCAGCGATGAAAGCCCTCGACATTCCCGACGATTTCTTCAACGTTATACTGCATCAGTTCGTTACTCTGAAACGTGGTGGGGAAATCGTTCGCATGTCCACGCGAGCGGGAGAATTCGTCACTCTGGACGAACTTCTCGACGAAGTGGGAAGAGACGCCACCCGATATTTCTTTGCGATGGTGGACCCCAATACCCACATGGTGTTCGATATCGATCTGGCGAAGGCCAAATCCATGGACAACCCAGTTTACTACGTCCAATACGCACATGCCAGGATCCACAATCTCTTCTCCAACGCGGAAAAGAAAGGTGTGAAGTTTGAAGAGGGAAAACACCTTGAACTGCTTGGAAACGAAGAAGAAAGGGTTCTGATGAGAAACCTCGGTATGTTCAACACCGCTTTGAAAGAGGTCGCGCAGATGTTCGCACCGAACAGGCTCACGAACTATCTCCAGTCGCTCGCCGAGTCCTTCCACGCGTTCTACACCAAACACGTGATAGTGGATCCTGAGAATCCCGAACTTTCGAACGCGCGACTCAACCTTGCCCTCGCAACGGGTATCGTTTTAAGAAAGGGTCTGAAACTCATAGGAGTTTCCGCACCAGAGAGGATGTGAAAGATGCTGGAGCAGGTGAGGATACAGAAGATGATCAACGGAGGTTACGGCCTTGCCCATCTTTCGAACGGCAAGGTAGTTCTCGTAGAAGGAGCGTATCCCGGTGAGGAAGTCCTGATAAAAACCTACAGAGAGAAAAGGGATTTTTCTTTTGGAAAGGTAGTTTCCCTTCTGAAAGAATCCGAAGATCGAACAAAACCACCCTGCAGATACTTTGGAAGATGCGGTGGCTGTCACTGGATGGATGTGAAGTATGAAACCCAGCTTCGTTACAAAAAGGAGGTATTGATCGATCTTTTCGAACGCTCAAATCTGAAGGTAGAAGTGGAAGATGTGGAGCCGAGTGATCTTGTTTTTCACTACAGGACGAAAATGGAGTTTCATTTTCAGGGAAGAAAATTGGGGTTGAAAAAGAGAAACTCCGATTTTGTGATTGACATAAAAGACTGTGAGGTGGCACCGGAAGGCACGGGTGAGATTCTGAACACTGTAAAAGAGGCCGTTCAGGTACTCAACATTCCTGTTTACAACTGGGAAACGAGGAAGGGAGTGCTCAAGCACCTCGTGATCAGGTACGCATTCAGCACGGACCAGTTCATGGTGATCTTTGTGACGAAGACGGAATCCTTTCCCTGGGGAAGAGATCTGGTTCGCGCTGTGTTAAAGAGATTTCCAAAGATTCACTCCATCATTCATGTGATGAACTCTAAAGACTCTGTGGTCCTAAGGGGACCGTACAGAACCCTCTACGGTGAAGGAGTAATTGTGGAAGAGTTCGACTGGGAAAGGTTTCAAATTCCACCGACCGCCTTTTTCCAGAGCAACTACTCCATCACATCCAAACTGATAGATCACGTGTACAGAGAACTGGCACTTCAGGGTAACGAGGTGGTGCTGGATCTGTACGCGGGTATCGGTACGTTTTCCGTGAGAACTTCCTTTTCGGCAGCGAGGGTGATCTCCGTTGAATCCAGCAGGGTCGCTGTGAAGGCTGGAAAGGCTAACGCGAACATAAACAGCAGAAGGAACATAGAATACGTGGAACAGGATGTGCTGGACTTTCTGAAAAACTACAGCGGAAGGGCAGACAGGATAATCCTGGACCCACCGAGATCAGGTGCGGGTCCAGAAGCGATGAAAGAAATAGCGAGACTTTCACCCGAAAGGATCGTTTACGTCTCTTGTGAGCCTTCTACTCTGGTGAGAGACCTCAAGGTGCTGGTGGAGAACGGCTATTCTATTGTCGGGGTGAAGCCTTTCGACATGTTTCCTCAGACTTACCATGTGGAAACTGCTGTGACTCTCGTGAAAGGGGATCGATGATGTTAGGTCTGGGACTTTCTCTGATCTTCGCTGTTCTCTCCTGGAAAGACAGTACTTTTGTATCGATACTCGCTCTTATTGCTTCTGTTATTTTCTTCTTCACCAGAAGTGAGAGAGAAAAGACCCTGTTTCATGTGAGTCTGATCTTTCTCCTCGTCCTCGAGGGGTTCGAATATTTGAAAGGAACAAATTACGATCGAGCCGAGTTGTTTCTGGTGCTGTCTTTCTTTCCTCTGATCGTCACCAGTTTTGCAAAGAAAAAAGCCGTGAACATACCTCTCAAATCGCTTTTCTGGTTTCTCGTTGCGATGGCGTTGTGGAAGGTGGCGAGTATTAAATATCCAACGGCTTCTTATCTTGTTTTTCCTGTTGTTGCGCTCGTGTTCATAAGAGATCTGTTTGGGAGGGAAAAAGATGGTAGAAAGGTATTCGCTGTCACCGATGAAGGATCTCTGGACGGAGGAAGCGAAGTACAGAAGATGGCTGGAAGTGGAACTGGCAGTGACGAGGGCGTACGAAGAACTGGGAACGATTCCGAAGGGAGTGACAGAGAGAATAAGGAACAACGCTAAGATAGATGTGGAACTGTTCAAAAAGATAGAAGAGAGAACGAACCACGATGTGGTGGCGTTCGTCGAAGGAATCGGATCGATGATAGGAGAAGACTCGAGATTCTTCCACTACGGTCTCACTTCGTCAGATGTTCTCGACACCGCAAATTCCCTCGCTCTCGTGGAAGCGGGGAAAATCCTGTTAGAGTCTCTAAAAGAGTTCTGCGACGTGCTCTGGGAAGTCGCGAATCGATACAAACACACCCCCACCATCGGAAGAACACACGGAGTCCACGCGGAACCCACCTCCTTCGGCTTGAAGGTCCTCGGATGGTATTCCGAGATGAAAAGGAACGTTCAACGCCTTGAGAGGGCGATAGAGGAAGTTTCTTACGGTAAGATCAGTGGAGCTGTTGGAAACTACGCAAACGTACCACCGGAGGTGGAGGAAAAAGCGCTTTCGTACCTGGGCTTGAAACCTGAACCCGTCTCCACACAGGTTGTCCCGAGGGATCGTCACGCTTTCTATCTGTCCACGCTCGCGATCGTGGCAGCGGGGATAGAAAGGATCGCTGTCGAGATCAGACATCTTCAGAGAACGGAAGTGCTCGAGGTGGAGGAACCGTTCAGAGAAGGCCAGAGAGGTTCGAGCGCCATGCCCCACAAGAAGAATCCCATCACCTGCGAGCGACTCACGGGACTTTCCAGAATGATGAGGGCGTACGTCGATCCTTCCCTTGAAAACATCGCGCTCTGGCACGAGAGGGACATTTCGCACTCCTCCGTCGAAAGATACGTTTTTCCCGACGCCACACAGACTCTTTACTACATGATCGTCACGGCCACAAACGTGGTGAGGAACATGAAGGTGAACGAGGAAAGAATGAAGAAGAACATAGATCTCACAAAGGGTCTCGTGTTCTCCCAGAGAGTCCTGCTGAAACTCATAGAGAAAGGACTCACAAGGAAAGAGGCTTACGATATTGTCCAGAGGAACGCTCTGAAAACCTGGAATTCCGAAAAACACTTCCTCGAGTACCTCCTCGAGGATGAAGAGGTTAAGAAACTGGTTACCAAAGAAGAGCTCGAAGAACTCTTCGATATCTCTTACTACTTGAAACACGTGGACCACATCTTCGAACGCTTTGAAAAGGAGTGAAGCGAATGAACCGCGTTGTGGTGGGTCTTCAATGGGGAGACGAAGGAAAGGGCAAGGTGGTAACGTATCTTTCCAGATACCACGATATCGTGGCGAGATTTTCGGGCGGAGCGAATGCCGGGCACACTGTGAATTATGGAAATTTCAAGGTGATACACCACCTCCTCCCTTCGGCCGATTTCACAAAAAACAGAGGAATCGCCATAGGAAGCGGTGTTCTCCTGGATCCTCAGGTGCTGACAGAAGAATTGAGGGAATTGAAAGAGAAATTTCCCGATTATTCAGGTGAAATCTTCATCTCTGAGAGCGCACACGTGGTTCTTCCAGTGCACAAAGAAATGGACAGGATAATAGACGAAGTGTTGAAAATAGGCACTACGAAAAGAGGAATAGGTCCCGCTTGTGCTGACAGGGTTATGAGGGTGAACGTGAGAGTTGCAGAGCTCGGCAACGAAGAAAAACTCAGATATTTCCTCGAAAAGAACCTCTCTTTGAAGAAGATCTACGGGGTGGATTTCGACGCAGAGAAAATGATGGGAGATCTTTCCACCTTCTATGAGACAATAAAAGACTTTGTCGTTTCACCGGTCCAGTTGAAAAGAATCCTCGAAGAGAAGAGCGTTCTCTTCGAAGGAACACAGGGGGTTCTTCTGGATCTGGACGTGGGAACGTACCCGTACGTCACGAGCATGAACTGTTCCTCCTCAGGCGTGAGCGCGGGAATGGGCTTTCCTGTAGAAGTAGATGAAGTTTTAGGTGTCTTCAAGGCGTACACAACACGAGTCGGGGAAGGTCCCTTCCCGACGGAGCTCACAGGAGAAGAAGGAGAGAAGTTGAGAAAAGCGGGACACGAATACGGTTCCACGACCGGTCGGCCGAGGAGATGCGGCTGGCTCGATCTGCCGCTCCTCAGGTACGCCATTGAGATCTCCGGTGTCGACTCTCTGGTCATGACCAAGGCAGATGTGCTGAACGGTTTTGAAAAGATCAAGGTCTGCGTGCGCTACTCCGATGGAAGAGATCTCGTTTCACTCAGAGATCTGGAAAAGAAAGAGCCTGTCTACGAAGTCTTCGATGGCTGGAAATCTCTGGAAGACAAGAACTTCGAGCGCTTTGTTGATTTCATAGAAAGAGAGACAGGAAGACCGGTAAGGTACATATCCACAGGTGAAAAACTCGAGGATATAGTGGAGGTGTGAAGTGTGTCTGTGAATCTGAAAGGGAGATCTCTCCTCACTCTTCTTGATTTTTCTCCTGAAGAGATCAGATACCTTCTCGATATCTCAGAGCAGGTGAAGATGGAAAGCAGATCCAGGCTGAGAACCGAAAGGTTCAAAGGAATGACACTTGCCATGATCTTCGAGAAGAGATCAACGAGAACGAGACTCGCCTTTGAAACCGCTTTTGCAGAAGAAGGAGGACATCCGGTCTTTCTCTCACCGAACGACATACACCTTGGAGCGAAAGAATCTCTCGAGGACACCGCACGCGTCCTTGGAAGAATGGTGGACGCCATCATGTTCAGGGGCTACAAACAGGAGACTGTGGAAAAGCTGGCTGAGTACTCCGGTGTTCCCGTGTACAACGGACTCACCGACGAGTTTCACCCAACACAGGCGCTCGCCGACCTGATGACCATAGAGGAGAATTTCGGAAGATTGAAGGGTGTAAAGGTTGTTTTCATGGGGGACACCAGAAACAACGTTGCGACCTCCCTCATGATTGCCTGTGCGAAGATGGGGATGAATTTCGTGGCGTGTGGTCCCGAAGAACTCAAGCCCAGATCTGACATATTCGAAAAGTGTCAGGAGATCGCGAAAGAAACCGATGGGAGCATTTCTTTCACATCAAATCTGGAAGAAGCACTCGCAGGTGCCGATGTTGTCTACACGGACGTGTGGGCATCCATGGGTGAGGAAGACAAAGAAAAGGAGAGAATATCCCTCCTAAAGCCTTATCAGGTGAACGAGAGAGTGATGGAAATGACGGGTAAATCAGAAACGATTTTCATGCACTGCCTCCCCGCGGTGAAGGGCCAGGAGGTCACCTACGAGGTGATCGAGGGAAAACAGAGCAGGGTCTGGGACGAGGCGGAGAACAGAAAACACACCATAAAAGCGGTCATGATAGCAACACTGCTGTGAGGTGAAGCCGTGAGCGTTCTTTACTCGATAATAGCCCTTGCTTTGTATCTTGCGTTCATGTTTTCGATAAATCTCTTCAGGATACACCGATTCGAGAAGGCGATCTTCTATCAGTCCCTGCTGGGACTCGCCGGCGCTGTGACGGTGTGTGTGGCCTTTCGATACGTTCCATCGTTCAGAGTAAGCTTTGTCGATCTACACTGGTTCCTGATTCTCCTCTTCGTGAACGTGTTTTTCTTAGGAGGCAGTGAAGTTCGATTTCCACCCTTCATGAACCGCTTCATCGTGATGGTTTCGGTGGTTTTTCTGTCTCCTTTCTCGGAAGAATTGTTCTTCAGGGGAGTTTTTTTGAAACTGAACGGAAACGACATATGGACCAACGCACTCGTTTTTTCTTTCCTTCACCTCTTCAACGTGATCGTGGGCTTCGAAAGATTTTCCTTTGCGAACCTCATATACAGATTCGTCGTCGCACTCATATTCGCTCACAGCGCAGCCGTCAGTGGATCTCTGTTTCCCGCTGTTCTGTACCATATCACCAACAATCTTGTCGCCTTCATCCTTATGACCAGGAGGGGAAGGAATGTTCATAACGTTCGAGGGAATAGACGGATCCGGGAAGAGCACACAGATCCAACTTCTGGCTCAATACCTGGAGAAGAGAGGAAAGAAAGTGATCTTGAAGAGAGAGCCGGGCGGAACGGAGACGGGGGAGAAGATCAGAAAGATTCTTCTGGAGGAAGAAGTAACTCCCAAAGCTGAGCTCTTCCTATTTCTCGCTTCAAGAAATCTTCTTGTGACAGAAATAAAACAGTACCTTTCCGAAGGATACGCCGTTCTTCTTGACAGATACACGGACTCCAGTGTTGCATACCAGGGTTTTGGAAGAAACCTGGGAAAAGAGATCGTGGAGGAGTTGAACGATCTTGCCACGGATGGACTGATTCCTGACCTAACTTTCTACATAGACGTGGACGTCGAAACGGCCCTCAAAAGAAAAGGAGAACTCAACCGCTTTGAAAAAAGAGAGTTTCTCGAACATGTAAGGGAAGGCTACCTCGTGCTTGCCAGAGAACATCCCGAAAGGATCGTGGTGCTGGATGGAAAACGCTCCATAGAGGAAATCCACAGAGACGTGGTGAGGGAAGTTGAAAGAAGGTGGAAACTCGATGTTTAGAATAGCCATTGTGGAACTGAAGAGGATCTTGAAGAAAAGATCTTCACTGATGATGATAATCGCTGCACCCGTTCTGGTTGTGCTGATCTCTCTTCTCTTCATGCAGGGGTACAACCTTCAGACGATGAAGCTCGGAATATACAACGAAGACAACAGCATCTGGTCCTCCCTCGTCATGAGATTCATTGGAACCATCCTGAGACAGGAAAACATAGTGAAAGTCGATCAGAACTACGAAAAACTTCTGAAGAAAGGAAAGCTGAACGCGGTCATAGTGATTCCAAAGGGCTTCGCGGCGAAACTGTATTCCAAACAGCCAACCCAGATGATCTTCATCCCGAGTCCCATCGATCTTCACCTCGCCGCCGCGATATACAACGTTCTCGATTCCGTTCTGGCAGATTTCCAGGGAAGTGCCTTCTTCGATCCCAAGGTGCTCCGGTACATATTCACAGAGTCCGATTATCCCGTACCCAGATTGACATTGAAAGACTCAGAACTCAGATTTTCTGATCTCATCTCCCCCTTCATCGTCTTTTTCACGGCGATTTTGATAACCGTATCACTGGCGAGTGTCTCCACCTTTCTCGACAGAGAGAAAAACCTGCACGAGATGTTCCTCGTGTACAACCTTCCGGCACGGAAATACGCCTGCGGGAAGATACTTGCTTACACCGTCATTGGAGCTTCCGTTTCTTTCATAGCCTACGCCCTGACGGTGATACTGACTGGAGACAACCTGGGCTTCTTCGTTACGTCTGTTCTCATCCTTCTCAACGCTCTTCTTCACACGTCCGTGGGTTTTCTGGTTTCTTCCATTTCTCCCGACAAGAGTCTTGCAAACATACTCGGTGTTTCTGTTATAGGAATATCCCTGTTCTCAAGCGGTTTTGCCATTCCTATAAGCAATTTGCCAGATATCCTCCGAAGAATCGCCATGTCGACGCCCGTGTTCAGAACCATGTACGCCCTCAGGGTATACCAGCTGGAGCACACAATCGATAATCGCTCGATCTTTGTCGTCTCGCTCTGGACAGTTGTTTTGTTCTCCATTTCTGTTCTATCGGGAAAGTTCGTTATCAGGAGGGGTTGACCTTGAGGATTCTTGTGATCTCGGATACCCACGGTTCACTTTCTTGCACAGAGAAAGCTTTGAAAAGTGCGGGGAATTTCGATGAAATCTGGCATCTTGGTGATGTTCTCTACCACGGCCCCAGAAATCCGCTTCCCGAGGGATACAGTCCAAAGGAACTCTCATCACTTTTGAAGAAACACCGTGTGAAGTACATACGCGGAAATTGTGATGCAGATGTGGACATAAGGGTTCTGGAAATTCCGGAAATGCCCAGGATCGGAATGGAATTTTTAGGAGATGTAAAGATACTCCTTGTTCACGGCGACCAGTTCGAATACGAAGGAGGAGATCCTGTGAGTCTGGCACAGGCTCATGGATGCAGTGTAGTTCTTTTCGGTCACACTCACGTTCCTCTGGCAGAAAGGTGCGAAGGGGTGCTGCTTTTGAATCCGGGATCGGTTTCTCTTCCAAAATCTGAGGTCGGTCCGACTTTTGGTATCATCGATACGGATGAGAAAAAATACTACCTCTGCTCGCTGGAAGGTGATGTTTTGAAAGAGGTGATGTTCGTTGAACGAGAGTGAGAGAAAGATCGTGGAGGAGTTTCAGAAAAAAACAGGAATCAACTTCAAGAACGAAGAACTTCTCTTTCGGGCTCTGTGCCACAGTTCTTACGCGAACGAGCAAAATCAAGCGGGAAGAAAGAACGTGGAATCGAACGAAAAGCTGGAGTTTCTGGGGGACGCCGTTCTAGAACTCTTCGTGTGCGAAATACTTTACAAAAAGTATCCGGAAGCGGAAGTGGGGGACCTGGCCCGGGTGAAATCCGCAGCGGCGAGCGAAGAAGTTCTCGCCCTGGTTTCCAGGAAGATGAATCTTGGCAAATTCTTGTTCCTTGGAAAGGGAGAGGAAAAAACTGGTGGACGTGATAGAGATTCCATACTCGCCGACGCGTTCGAAGCGCTTCTGGCTGCCATATACCTCGATCAGGGCTATGAGAAGATAAAGGAGCTATTTGAGCAGGAATTCGAGTTCTACATAGAAAAGATCATGAAGGGTGAAATGCTCTTCGACTACAAAACGGCTCTCCAGGAAATAGTTCAGAGCGAACACAAGGTGCCACCAGAATATGTACTGGTGAGAACAGAAAAAAACGATGGTGACAGGATTTTTGTTGTGGAAGTGAGGGTGGATGGGAAGACCATCGCCACGGGCAGGGGTAGAACAAAGAAAGAAGCGGAAAAGGAGGCTGCAAGAATCGCCTACGAAAAGCTTTTGAAGGAGAGAGCATGAAGATAATTCCCGTTTTTCTTCCGTACGCGGGTTGTAAGAGAAGGTGTGTCTTCTGTGACCAGATAAAAGCCACGGGACAGACAAAAGTCCCGTCTCTCGATGATATCGCACGAATCATAGAAGAGTACTCCAGAACGTCGAATGAATACGAACTGGGATTCTACGGAGGAACGTTCACCGGTCTCTCAGAGGAAAAGATGGAAGAGTACCTGAGATTCGTGAAGAGATTCCCTGTGGTGAAGTCGATCAGAGTCTCGACGCGCCCGGACGAGATAAACGAAAGAAAACTGAAGATTTTGAAGAAATACGGAGTGAACGTGATCGAAATAGGAGTACAGTCTTTCTTGGATGAGGTGCTCGAGAGGTCGAAGAGAGGTTACACCTCCGAAGAAGCTGAGAGAGCCTGCAAACTCATCAAAAAGAACGGATTCGTTCTCAGTGTTCATCTGATGGTAGGACTTCCGGGAAGTGATCGAAGAGGGGAAATCCTGTCCGCGCTGAGGACCGTAGAATGTGGAGCGGATATGGTGAGAATACACCCGACACTCGTTTTCGAAGGGACAGAACTCCACAGGATGATGGAAGAAGGAGAGTACACACCTTTGAATGTCGAAGAAGCGGTAGATATCTGTTCTGATCTCGTCTGCATTTTTGAGGGCTGGGGGACAAAAGTGATCAGAATAGGATATCACGTTCCCGTTGAGCTACGAAAGTACGTGGTCGCGGGTCCCCTCGATCCATCTCTCGGTGACAGTGTGAGGAAAACAACGATGAAGAAGGTAATTGAAAGGTTGAAACCATCGAGAATTGTTGTTCCTGAGAATTACCTTGTCTGGTTCGAGGGAGCAGAACTAGAAGTGGGAGATGAATTCAGGTTCGATGACCTTTCTTACGCGGACGCTCTCTTCTTTACCGGAAAAGAGGTGGTCGAGAGGTGGCTGAACGGTTGACCCTTCTTCTTGTCCTGATTGGGCTGTTAGGAGTTCTGATCAACAGAGATCTGATAAAGAAGATCATCTCGCTCGATATCATGGGAACGGGCGTTGTCAGTTTCTTTGTTCTCATCTCCAGAAGGCAGGGAGAAGCCGTTCCGATACCGTTTCAGCAGAACTCAGCCGACCCTGTCCCACAAGCTCTGATCATCACCTCGATAGTGATAGGGTTCGCCACCGTAGCGCTCCTTGTCACCACCGCGAGCGTGATCGCTTCCAAGTACTCTTCGGTCTCTTCCGACAGGCTCGACAGAGAAGGGGGAAAGAAAGAGTGATCTTTCTTGTTTATAATTTCCTCATTATATCGCTCGGGATTGTCTTTCTTTTCTTAAAGAGGAAAGCTCCCTGGTGGACAGCACTGGTGAATCTTGTTTTCACAGTCACGATGGTGCTTTCTGGATATCGTTTCGATCTTGTTTTGACAGGAAACTTCGGTGTCCACCTTCTGTTAGATCAGACATCATATTTCTTTCTCATCCTCACGGCCGTGGTTCTTCTCGCTGTCTTCACGAAAGACTTGAACGTCAGTCTTTCGAACCTTCTTCTGATACTCCTTGGAGCGCTGAACCTTGCGTTCGTGAGCTACGATCTCTTCAACATATACGTCACGGTTGAGGTGGTATCCCTCATCACTTTCCTTCTCGTCGTAGAGGGAAGAAAGAAGATTCAGTACTGGTCCGCTTTCAAGTATCTGATCCTGGGTACTGTGGGCATGAATCTGTACCTGATAGGAATCGGATTTCTATACGCGGAAAACGGCACACTCTCGATCTCTGACATCTCGAAGGTTGATTCATTCGCCTCCGCTCTCGTCGCGGTTGGACTTCTTTTAAGAGCCGGTGTGTTCCTCTTCAGTATGTGGCTTCCACAGGTTCATTCGGAGGCAGAAACACCCGTTTCAGCAATTCTATCCGGTGTCGTTGTGAAGAGTGCTGTGTACGCACTCGTTCGGCTGGAACACGTGGTGAACTGGGATGTGGTGAAGATCTTTGCCATCTTTTCGGCACTTTCAGGTGTTTTGTTTGCCTTTCTTTCGAAAGATTACAAGAGGATACTTGCCTACAGTACTCTTTCACAGATAGGGATCGTCCTTGCGTCACCGGTTACAGCTCCAGTTTACGCCCTCGCACACGGTGTTTTCAAATCCTGGCTCTTTCTTCTGAAAGATGAACTTCCGGAAAGGGACGTGACGAAGTGGAAAAGGCTTGATTTCTGGACGTGGCTTTCTCTTTCGCTGGCAAGTCTTTCTATCATGGGACTTCCCGGCCTTGCGGGTTTTTCGAAGAATCTGGTTCTCGAACAGCTTCACGGATGGGAGAAGATCTTCATGGAAGTTGTTTTCGTTGGCACCGCGGCTTCCTTCTGGAAATTTCTTCTGAAACCTTTTGAATTCAAAAAGAAGCTACCAGGGATGTACAATCCCGTTCTGCTCATTGCTTCCCTGACGATAGGACTCTACTTTGCCAGCTGGGAAAGAGTTCTTGAAAGCTTTCTCTTAATGGGTGCAGGACTTTTGGTTCATTTCCTCTTCAAGAACTTGAAGATAGAAAAATATCCGCTTGAAGACTTCGAGTCCATGCTCGGGGTCTATCTTTTGGGGGTGGTGGCTTGTCTTTTCTTGTCGCTGTGATAACGGGGACCGTCTTCTTCATGGTCTTGTCTCAGAAAGCAACTCTGACAACGATCTTACTTGGAGTTGTGATGAGTGTTCTCACATACATCTTCACAAGGCCCATTCACTTCGAGAAGTTCCCCGTTCTTGTGTTGAAACTCTTCTACAACGTTCCAAAAGCGGTTTTTGAATCTATCTTGGTTTTGCTCTTCCACAACGGGGCTAAAAGGGCTTACGAAGTTCCGGTGAAAGATGAGTGGGAGGAACTCGAGAAAACACTCACTATCACACTCACTCCGAAAACACTGGTGATCGTCTCAGAGGAAGGTTACATGGTAGTCCACCAGGTGGGGGAGAGAAAAACATGAAATGGCTTCTTGTTTCTCCGTTGATCTTGAGCGTTCTTCAGGTGCTCTTAGGGAAGAATCAATGGGAAAAACTCCTGGGGATTTCGTCGCTCTCGACGAAGGTCGGTGTCTTGATCTACGCCCTTTCGTACCTCGTTCCGGGGCTATCTCAGGCAAGAGATGTCGCGGTGTTCTATCTGCTCGCCGGTGGAAGTGGGGTCATTTTGTTCTCCTACTTTCTGAGGAGGAACAGAGAATGATATACGTCGGTGTGGTTTTGATGTTTCTCGGCACTCTTCTTTCGCTTCTGAAAAAAGACTTCCTTCTGAAAATCCATCTCATAGGAATTTCAGACACGGTGGGATCCCTTTTCATCGTACTCAACTTCTGGGAAGACGTCTCGAGAACGATCCTCATGGTGGTACTCCTTCTCGTATGGGGGCCTTTCGTTTCACACGTTATAGCGCGCATGTACACGGAGGGATCGTCTTGATAGAAAATCTGGTACTGATTCTGATGGTCTCTGTATCTCTGTACACGATCTTCACCCCGATAAGATTGAACGCGGTCATTGGAAGAACGGCCTTGAGCGTTCTGGCAGTTCTTCTGTACACACTCTTTTCTTCTCCCGACGTGGCCATCGCGGAGGCCCTCCTTGGAGCACTTCTCACCACCCTCGTTTATCTGATCGCTCTGAAATCGAGAGATCGAGTGAAGATCGGTTTTACATCCGTCAGGCTCCTGTTCGAGAAATTGGGAGAAGCGTTCATGGGTTTCGAATACGAACTTCTGAAGAGGTTCTGTGAAAAGTACGACTACAGATCAGAATTCGTCGAGTTTTCCTCTTTGGAAGATCTCCTTGAGGCTTTGAACGATGGAAAGGTGGACGTTGCCTGTGGCGGAGTGTTCAGTGAAGACAAAAAAGGTTATCTGGAAACAAAGATCTTCTACCTCGAGGATGAAAAACTCGATCTGCTGAGGTACACAGAGAGGGTGTACAGAGGCGAGCGATTGAACCACGTCTTACACAGAGATGGGAGTTATCACATTCTTTTCGCGGACGAGGAGTTGAGAATGAGATTCAGAGAATTTCTCAGAACCGAAAGGGAGTTCGTAGAAGAATTGAAAAAGAAATACTTTGGGGAGGAGATCGGATGAAATGGGTGTGGATCACCATCTTCGTTGTTTTTTGTTTTGCTGTTCTGCTGAACGGTAGTTTTGAAAAGGTTCAGGTGAAATTTGAAAACCCTGTGGTGAAGAATCCCATCACCCAGATCTACCTTCTGAACAGGGTGTACGATACGGTCTTCGAGGTTCTTGTCTTCTCGCTCGCAGTACTCGGAGTCTCCCTCCACATGGCCTACCTTCCCACTCCAGAGGAGATAAGAGGCATATCGGACGTCACGATCAGGATCTTTGCCAGATTCATAGCGTTCTTTCTCCTCGTGGGATCGCTCTACCTCGCGCTCGAAGGCCATGTGAGCCCAGGTGGTGGATTTTCTGCTGGAGTTGCGGGCGGAACGGCGCTCGCTCTGATTGCCATGGTAGAAGATTTTGAAAACTTCGAGAGAAAGTTCGAAAGAACGCGAGCGTACTTTCTGGAAAAGTTCATCATGATCGTTTTTCTTTTCCTCGTTGTTCTGATACTTCCCGGAAGAAACCTCATAGTTCCGGCGAACATGGTGGTGTACCTGAAAGTGATGCTGGGTAGCTGGATCATCGTGTACTACTTCATAAAACACAGAGGGCTACTCTGAGATTCCGAGGTCATAGATAGTGTCCCCTATCATCACGGAGAATACCTTTCCTTCCTGTGAAAAGTGAATTTCCTTTTTTGTTTCTATCAGGTAGTTGTTTCCCTCTCCACTCAGGCCGAAACGAACGATTTTGTACAGACCGTCTTTGAACATCACAAGGTAAGAGATTGTACCACTTTTCTTATCGTAGCTCGCGTTAAAACTCAAACTGTTCGATGTGACAGAAACAGAAGGAGACGCTGCGGCTTTAACTTCGTATTCGTGTTTCATAAAATCCACTGCGTAGAATTCGTCGGTTAGAAGATCGATGTCGTAAACAAGACGGGCGCGTGTTTTCATGGCAAGAGATAGTGAAAGAAGACCTATCATCACAACTGTGCAGATGCAGAACATGAGGGCTAACGTTTCAACGAGGGAGTAGCCAAAAGAAAAATGCACCACGCACCCACCGTCGACTTCTCCGGACCGGGGCGTGCGTGATCGGAAAGCTCCAACCGGGCTCCCCCACGGCACACGGAGACACCTGCTTATGGCTGCTCCCTTCCGGGCCTGACCAGGTTCACAGGGCTCCGTTGCGTGGGACCCGGTCTTCATCGCCCCCGAGTCACGCCGTTTCCCGACCCGAAGAGCCTCGGGTGGGAATTCGGCCCCGCGTACGGCGGATTTCGGGTACAGGGGACCGCCAGCCCCCCGCCTAGCGTGGTGCATCAGTATTCTACAACACTTTCCAGAAGGTTTCAAGTTCAAAAGAGGTTGTAGTGCTTTCTGACCGGCTCTATAACCTTCCACCTGCACCTCAAACCCTTCGGAAAGGTGACGAGGTCACCCTTCTCTATGACGTACTTTTTCCCGTCTTCTGTTGTGACTTCCACCTTGCCTTCCAGTATGTAGCAGGTCTCGTTCGTGTCGTAGTACCAGTCGAATTCGCTGACCTCTTTCTCCCAGATGGGCCATTTTTCAACACCGAGTTCCTTGAGTTTCTCGGGTGTGGGCTTTTCTATCTTCACTTCCACGTCTATCACCTCCCATCGGAAGTCTATCAGTTTTTATTGTTTTTTCATTGAACACTCATTGAAAATTTCTTTCAATTTCAACTCTGTTTCATTCATTTGAATAGAGTTTGAAACGTAGGAGGCGGTACCGTGAGAAAGTGGGGACTGGGGATAATCATTGTTTTTCTTTTCGCTTTTTCTTTTTCCACAACGATCTATAAATACAACAAAGAACTCGGGAGGTGGGAAAAAGAGATCAAAGAAGACGTGTTCGTTCTCCCACCTGCTCAGAGACAAACCACAGGAAGCACTGTTGAAATGATCTCCCATCGTGGAAAGGGTCAGTGGTACTACTACATGGAATACGATCTGGGAGATGGGGAGGAACTCTTCAGCTTCTGGGCAGGCCAGGACACAGTGGTGGGAACCGTCACCGTCTGGAACGATTCAGAATACCTCTACGTCAGAGTGGATATCGACGATGAGTGGTATCTGGAAGAAGCACACCTCAACGTTCTCTCCGAAGAACCCGAGGGAAATCAAGCGCCGGGTCAGTTTCCGTTCAAGGAAGAATTCGACTCACCCGTGAGCACCTACACCTTCGAGGTTCCTCTCTCCTTTCTTTTCCAAAACAGTTTCACCAGGTTGAACAGACTGAACAACAAATACTACATCCTCCTTCATGGAGTTGTAAACAGCAGCGGAAGAGAAGAAACCGCATGGGGAGGTAGACTCTCGCATTGCGTAGAGATCCATCTGAGCGGTACAAAGGTCACCTGGTTTGTGAAGAAACCCGGCGTGTACGTTGCGAAAGTGCTCGAAGTTGAAGCAAACACACACCTTTCGATCTACGTGAATTTTC
The DNA here is from genome assembly GCF_000019625.1 of Thermotoga sp. RQ2. Classification (NCBI taxonomy): domain Bacteria; kingdom Thermotogati; phylum Thermotogota; class Thermotogae; order Thermotogales; family Thermotogaceae; genus Thermotoga; species Thermotoga sp. RQ2. Next base: position 1,725,671 of record NC_010483.1, on the reverse strand, counting down.
CCGATCCTTCGAACGAGAAAGATAGTGTGGATCTGAAAGTGGCCTATGGTGACGAGATTCCCACAGAGTGGTTCGACGACCTCAGTTTTCTGGAAGACAGCTTCTCTCTGTGGCAAAAAATCAACGTTCCAAGGAGCCTTTCGGCGAACACCTACACCAGCACGGGTGTTATTACTTTCACCATCAACAATTCGAAACTCTACATCGATGTCTCACCTGAAAGGTGAGTAGAAGGAGGGGATTTTTATGAGAAAGTTACTCTGGTTAGTTTTGATGGGAGCGTTGTTCTCTTTCGCCCTGGCACAGACACCACTTGAGGTCTGGAAGTACGAGGATGGTCAGTACATCAGTCTTCCAGCAACGAACGACCTGGCAAGAGCGTTCAGTGCGTACCCGGCCGATGGATCCTGTAACAAACCTGAGTGGCAGATTGAATTCACAACAGAAGTACAGGTTGCCCAGTGGCTCGAGTGGAGTCTGAACGCAACGAAGTGGACCTGGTTTGTGAGAAAACCTGGAGACTACTATGCGAACTCCATAGTGGGAACTGTCGCAAGCAACGGAGATGTTCTGGTAACATTCAGTGGTTTTGATGACCCAACCTACACAGGAACAAGCAGTGTCAACCCAAAGATCGAAGCCTACTACACCGTTATGACCGACGAGGGAATGCCAGATCCTGAAAGCTGGGTGAGAGCACCCGATGTAAACGATCTTTCCTATACGTTGGTGGACAGCCAGGAACTCCACGATGGGATGACCTTCTATCTATGGAACAGAATCAAGGTAGTGAATTGTAACAGTGCATCCACCTACAGAGACACCGGATACATCTTGCTCACGCTTCAAAACCAGAAACCTTGGATCGACGAAGAAGGAAACTACGTGGAAGATTTGGCGAATTACGTGACCCCTGAAAGATAAGTTGGTACGTGTTGTATCATGAACAATTGAGGAGGGGATTGGTATGAGAAGACTTTTGTTGATAATGTTGGCTTTGATAGTGGGTTCTCTGTTTTTTGCCCAGCAAGAAGTAACGGTTTACACTTACGGAGATAGTGATCCAAATAACGCAAGAGCGTTAATCAGTGAAGGAATGAGCGGAAACTGTAACAGACACCAGTGGGAAATTCCCATGACTCTGGAAGTTCAGGTCGCCCAGTGGGTGAAATGGCACCTTACGGGAACGAAGTGGACCTGGTTTGTGAGAAAACCCGGAACCTACGTCGCCAACTGTATAACAGCAGAACTTCATAGCAACAGCGATCTTGAGATCACCTTCAGTGGATTTGATCACCTGAAGTACGCAACGGGAACGAGTGTTAACGACACGATCGAGGTAGAATACGCGTTCGGTCCTCAGCTTCCCATACCGGAAGAAGTGTGGACACCTGCTCCAGATCTCAACAATGTGACTCTGTTAGTACCTGACAGTCAAATCCTCCATGACGGCGCAACCTACAAACTCTGGAACAGAATACACGTTGTGAGATGTAACAGTGCATCTACCTACAGAGACACAGGCACGATCACACTCACACTTAAGAACCAAAAACCGTGGATCGACGAGGAAGGAAACTACGTGGAAGATCTGGAAAACTACGTGAACAGCGAAAGATAAGTCTCTTCAGAAAGAGAAGGCGAGGGTCCTCCCCTCGCCTTTTATTTTGTTTGGGAGAGTGATGGGGATGAGAAGGATAGTTTTGATGATAGTTGTTTTTGTTAGTGCGGTTTTTTTCGCTCAGGGAATATCTGTTCGAATGGATCCCATCGTGGTGAGCAAAACCGTGAGTCCGGGAACCAGTTTCAGTTACGAGATCTTTCTGGAGAACGACAGTGAGTTCGATCCCGTTACCCTGAAAGCGATGGTCATGGATATAACCGAAACGGTGGATGGAGCGTACGATCTGAGAGAGCCGGGAAGCACGAAGTATTCGATCGCAAGATGGGTTCGGGTTGAACCAGACACCATCACCGTACAGCCGAAAGAAACAAAGACGGTCATCGTGACGGTGAACGTACCAAGGGGTGTCTCTGGAGGACTGTACGGGGCGATCACATTCGAGATTCAGGGACCTCAAACACCGGAGACCCAGAGACCCGCTGAAGAGGGAGCCTACGGTGAAGTCGAGTTCAGGTACAGGATGGCGAGCTTTTTGGAAGTTGTTCTCTCTGGAACAAGACAGAGGGTGGTAGCATTTCCCGCTTACTTCAAGGTGGAAAGGTCCGATGATATACCTTCCATAAGGATGCAGATAGGAGACGGAGCATTGGTTTTCACTCTTGGAGTTTTGAACAAGAGCAACGCTCACATCGTCACGAAGGGTACACTCACGATAAAGACAAAAGAAGGTCGAACAATAGCAAAGATGCCTCTTGGTGCGGGAAGAGGAGTTGTTCTTCCTGACAGCACGGTCAACATGAGAACGATCACAAGAAGATTCTTTCCTCCTGGGGAATACGTCGCGAGGGCCGTTGTCGATTACGGGGGAAGAAGACCTATAGTGGCAGAAACCCCGTTCACGATCACAACCGAAAAGGTGGAAACAAGTGAGAAGGAAGAAGAGACGAATCCCGTGATGATCACAACAGACCCAGTGAATCTCGAAATAAGAGCAGTTCCAGGATCTTACAGGTCCGAGATAGTGAAGGTATCGAATCTCGGAGAGGAGACCCTTCAGGTGAAGGGAAAGATCCTGCCGCTGGCCTATGACCTCCACGGTGATCTCCTCCCAGAGGAAGAAAGAGGCGCACCACCTGACTGGATCAAACTCACACCATCTTCCTTCACCCTGAAGCCCGGTCAATCCAGGAACGTGCGTATCGCAGTGAGAATTCCGAAGGATTTCACAGGAGGATACTACGCCGATGTGCTCTTCAGAACAGGTGGTTCTCTTCAGACGGAAACGGGTGTGAATCTTCTTGTGTTCTCAGGGAAAGACGAAGATATCACCAGAGAGGCGAGTGCAGATATTGTGTACGAGATAAAAGAAGATGGCATCTACGCTGACATCGTTTTCGAAAACACAGGAAACTATCATCTCATGCCCACGGTGACGTTTGGTTTGAACAGGATCACACCTCAGCAGGTAACGAATGAAGGGCTCATAATACCGGAGAAAGTGGAGTCTCTCATCCAGGAGGAAATCAGTTCCACTGCTCCTGTTCTGCCCGGAACGAAGAGAATCTTCAGCATCTTCATACCTGTTGCTCTGGAAGAGGGCGAATACGAGCTACTTGCAAGGTGTGACTACGGAAGAAGCCCAATCGTACTGAAGAAGTCCTTTCACATAGAAGGGAGGAATGGGGAATGAGAAAACTGACCTTCGTCTTTTTCATTTTGACAGCTTTGCTGACAATCGCGCAGGAGGAACCTCTTGTGAGTAACATATTCCAGGACACCTACATTCTGGATGCCCTGGCAGACATCTCCGCACAGACCGGTGTTCCGATCATAGCCGATACCACCGTAACAGGTTTCATCACGATGGAACTGAACGAAGTTCCTCTGGAACAGGCACTGAAGATGATACTCATGCCAGGAGGTTACGTCTACAGGAAAATGGACGGATTTTACTTTGTGGGTTCGCCCGATCCAGCGAACCCCGCTTTCAGATACCTGGTGGAGACAAAAACATACAAGTTGAAGTACATAACAACTGTCGACGCGGAAGAGTTGCTACCACCACTGTACAGAAATTACGTGAAATTCAACGAAAAGAACAACATGATAACCATCACCGCGCCTGAGGAGATCATCCAGGAGTTCGAAAAAGATCTTGAAAAGATAGACATCCCGATACCGCAGGTGAAAATCAGCGTGATCGTCACAGAAGTTTCCAAAGATTACTCGAACGAACTGGGGTTGAACAGTTTAGATTACTCCTTCGGCTCTGGTCAGGAATTCAACGAGAACTGGTCGGCTACTCTCGGTCTGGTAACAGGTCTCATCAACGTTCAGACAGACGTCTTCGGACAGATTCTAGCTCAGTTGAAACTCCTCGAAGAAGATCAAAAGGCGAAGATCACAGCCGATCCCTGGATCATTGTGAAGAGCGGAGAAAAGGCTTCTCTCTTCTTGGGAGAAAGACAGGTTGTTCTCCTTCAGGCTGAAGGAGCGGTGAGCAGGATCGAGTCCATAGACGTTGGGGTGAGCATCGACATTCAGCCACGTGTGATGGACAAAGAGGAACTCGAGCTCACACTCTCACCAAAGGTCAGTCACTTCGCAGGAGAAAAACTCGGAACATTCGCTGTAAAACAGAACGAACTCTCTACAACACTTTTCCTGAAAAACGGACAAACTGTTGTGATCTCCGGTGCCACCATCGAAGACAACGCCCAGACCAACTCCGGAGTGCCCATACTGAACAAGATTCCACTCATAAGATACCTCTTCGGTGGTACGATGAAAAAAGATTCCCAAAAAGAACTCTACATATTCATCAAGGCGGAAATCCAGGGAAGTGAGTGATCATGAAATGGTCGCTGATGATCTTTCTGGTTTTCGCTGTTGCAACGGTGTTCTCGGAACCCATGATCATGTATCAGTTCGTGATGGCAGAGGTGAAAGAAAGCACTGGAACTGGAGTTTCTCTGGAGGAGCTCTATCTCAGTACCGATGAGTCCAACGAGGGTTCGATACACTACTCGAGTGATACGGTAGAGTTGAAGCTTTTTCCACTCTCTATAAAGGCGAAATTTCCCGTGATACGCGATTCCTACAGAATTCTTTCAAAACCCTGGATCCTCACTGTCCTCGGGAAATCGGCCGTTGTACGTGTAGGAAGGGAGGAGATCCTCACAGTAACACAGGGGATGACAACGGTCCAGGAGATGTACCTTTCGATAACACCACAGCAACTGGATAAAAAAAGCGTTCTATCTGATATCGAAATGAAACTGGATGGTGCGCATCTTCGAACAAAACTCTGGATCTCCCAGGAAGATTTCCAGCCGATAGCCTACTCCAAATTCAAAACGGATGAGAAAGAACACAGAATGATCGTTTTCTGCAGGGCTCTCGTTGTAGAAAAACCTCCTGAAGAAAAAGTCTTCGTTGCGGGAAATGTTTCTGGACTTGAGGAGTTCATGGGTAAAGAAGAAGAAAAGCCTGAAGAGAGTTTCATACTGCTTTCCTCTTACCAAGAAGCCAGAATAAGTCTCTGGTTGAACAAAAACATCCATTTTTCCGCTTCTTTTCCCGATGGACTTCTCATAGAAACGAAACTGTTTGGAGAAGAATTGAAACTCGGGGCTATCTACTGGCGGTTCAGATATTTGGGAGTAGGATTTTCAGATCGTACCAGTGTGGGAAACCTTTCACTTTCAGCTGGTGTGTACGCACTCTTCGATCTCACAAAATTCTCCGGAATACTCTGGTGGGGTAGGGGAGATCTGAAACTCAGCAGATTTTCTGTGAGCCTTTCTTTCAGAAGTCATTGGACACTCGAGGAAACGCCGTGGGAGGTGTCTCTAAGTGCAGGGTATGATCTCAGCAAGAATATAACTGTTCTTTTAGGAGCATCATATGACTCTACAAACTACAAGATTTTCGTTGGGGTGAGGTACTCATTTTGATCCTTCTCTATCCCCATTTCTCCCGATACATTCATTAACCACATTTCTTTGAGCGTCGCTGCTTCAAATGCGAGACAGCGGCGCTATTTTTTGATCTGTGTTTTCAGGAAATTTCGTACTGACCTTTCTTCACTCCAACTTTCTCGAGGACGTCTGCTACACGTTTTTCCATTGTTGGACGACGCTGTTCGGGACAGTGGAAGAGAATTCGGATAGTTTCACCTGAGAAGGTCATCACGTCTCCCTTTCGAAGATGAGATGCTACCCTTTGGGAGACATCTTCAGTGCTGATACTCTTATTCATCAGTTTCACCTCGACGAGGACAAAAGACTTTTCTCTCCTTCGACTCTCCAGAAAGAGGAAACTTTCAAAAAGCTTTTCATCAACCACCACTGCCTTGTTACCGTTCAGCATGAATTCTGAGCCTCTTTTGGAGAGAAAATCATCGAATTTCAATCGAGGTTTGATCCCTATCTCCATAAGATGACTCGAGAGCTTGTCGTATACGCGTTTTGCCCTTGTGATATCACCCTTTTTCAGAAGGACCTCTATTGCTTTGTAGTACATATCCTCGTCGTAAGGCTCTCTCTGAAAATAAGCGTTTACCATCTCGAGGGCGGCGTCGTAATCTTTTTTTGCCAGATACAATTTGAAGAGCTCTTTTAAAACATCTGAGTACCACGATTCGTAGATTTCTCTGATTTCCTGCACCCATTCTGCGAAAATGTCTTCGATTAGAAACGGTCCTGCATAAATCTCGAACATCCTCTTAAGAAGTTTTTCATGTTCAATATCCGATGTGGCTTTCATCAGATTTCTGTGGCACTCTTCGAAAATATCTGCGTCTATGGTGATTTTGTCTCCCGGGAAGAAACAGCAGAGATCTCCTTTCACAAAGAGTTCTTCGCTCGTTATTCCGGTGGTTCTCCTTATAATATGGAGTGTGGTGTTCAGATTTGATTTCGCGAATGTGTCGTCCATGTCTTCCCAAAAGAGGTTGTAGATCTCTTCGACGGACACTTCTTCGTTCCTTCTGAAAATGAGATACCTGAACAGGGCAAACGCTTTTTGCGATGGCCAGTCTCTTGCGTTCACGATATCATTGTTCTTGATAACTCTTGTCCCGCCAAAGGTTTTCACGAAAATACTCATAATCCCCTCTCCCGTCTATTTAAAATAATTTGAAATTTTTTTAGAGTTATTTTACTATCATTATATCACAGATAGAGTATTTTTTGTGTTTCTCTACGAAGAAACATATTATTGACATGGCAATCTCTGCGTTGTAAAATACTAAGGCACGGGGGGAGAACTAGAGAAGCAACCCTGGATGGGTTGCTTTTTGTTTTTTCAAAATCAATCCTATTCAAAGGGGGGATATGTTATGAAGAAGTTTTTTGTTCTTCTGATGATTCTTCTCGTAGTTATCAGTTTAGCGAAGGTCAAGATTCAGTTCTGGCACGCCATGGGAGGATGGAGGATCGAACTTCTTCAAAACATGGCGGAGGACTTCATGAAGACCCATCCAGACATTGAAGTAGAAGTTCAGTACACCGGAAGCTACAGAGATACTCTGAACAAACTCGTAGCAGCTGTACAGGGAGGAACCCCTCCACACGTTGTTCAGATATACGAAATTGGCACTCAGTTCATGATTGACAGTGGTATAGCCGTCCCAATTGGTGATTTGATCGAGAAAGATCCCTCCTTCGATGTTGGAAAATTCCTTCCACAGGTTCTGGACTACTACAGAGTGAAGGGGAAACTCTACTCGATGCCGTTCAACTCTTCAAATCCGATTCTCTACTACAACAAAACCCTCTTCAAAGAAGTGGGTCTCGATCCAAACAAACCTCCCAGGACATTCAATGAGTTAATAGAATACTGCAGAAAACTCACGGTTAAAGATGAAAAAGGAAATATCGTTCGTGCTGGCATCACTTGGCCACTCCACAGCTGGTTCTTCGAACAGTTCGTAGCTCTTCAGAATGCTCCTTTAGTTGACAACGAAAATGGAAGAGCGGGAAGAGCAACAAAGGCAGTTTTCAACCACAAAGCGGCGCTCAGGTTCCTCAAACTCTGGAATACACTTACGAAAGAGGGTCTTATGATCAACACAACAAAAGAAGACTGGACAGGAGCAAGACAGCTCTTTATTTCTCAAAAAGTTGCCATGCTTATCACCTCTACCTCTGACGTGAAACTGATGATGGACGCTGCCAAGGAAAACGGATTCGAGCTCGGAACAGCATTCCTTCCGAAACCAGAGGGAGTTGAGCTTGGAGGAACACCAATAGGTGGTGGAAGCTTGTGGATCATAGGAGGCCATCCAGAAGAGGAGATAAAAGCGGCCTGGGAGTTCGTAAAATGGATGGCGGAGCCAGAACAACAGATACGCTGGCACCTTGGAACAGGCTACTTCCCGGTAAGAAAAGACGCAGTAGAGACACTTCTCTACCAGGGTTACTACTCTGAATATCCTCATCATCTCACTGCGCTTTTGCAGCTTCTGCTGTCGGTTCAAACACCGAACACCAGAGGAGCTGTTATAGGACCGTTCCCAGAGGTGAGAGACATAATAGAAACCGCTATTGAAAAAATGATTAATGGAGAAATGACGCCCGAAGAAGCTCTCGCCTGGGCTGAAAAAGAAGCTACAAGGGCCATCAGAGAATACAATGAACTCTATGAGTGAGGGGTGTTCCCCCTCACTCCTTATCATTTTTCTGGGGGGATTAAATTGAAAAGAGTTCTCCCGTACTTGCTCCTTCTTCCAACTTTTGTGATCATTACTCTTTTTATTTACTGGCCTGCTGTTTATTCTTTGAGGTTGAGTTTTTACAGAATTACTCCGTTTGGAAACAGAATGGTGTTTGTTGGTCTTAGAAACTTTCAGAGGTTGTTCCAAAGTCCAGAGTACTTAAACGCCATAAAAGTGACAGTTGTTTACGTTCTTGCCTCTCTCTTTCTGACCATATTTCTTGCATTCTTTATAGCCCTGCTTCTGAATATGAACCTCCCTGGGAACAGAATTTTCAGGGCATTGATTTTCACTCCTTATGCTATTTCTCCAGCGATAGCAGGTGTTCTCTGGTCTTTTCTGCTTAACCCTGTTGTAGGACATGTCAACTACATTCTTTCTAAACTTTTTGGACTGCAGGTGGAGTGGCTTACCACAAAGCCGTACGCACTCATAGCAGTTATAATAGCTACTGTCTGGAAAACACTTCCTTTCGATATTATCTTTTATCTTGCAGGTCTTCAGGATATTCCTCAGGAATTGATAGAGGCCTCTCTTGTAGAAGGAGCCAATTCCTGGGCTAGAACCTGGAAAATCGTCTTTCCGCTTCTTTCACCGATCACTTTCTATCTTGTTATTATGAACCTTGTAAGTTTTATGTTTTCCTCCTTTGCTATCATCGATGTCACCACAAAAGGTGGACCGGGAAACTACACGACCACATTGATATACAGATTGTATCTCGACGCCTTCGCCTTCCAGAAAATAGGACCAGCAGCGGCACAGAGTGTAATTCTCTTTCTGATAATGGCGATCGTTACGATCTTCTATTTCAAATTCGGTGAAAAAAGGGTCCACTATCAATGATGGGGGAGAGAACGTGAGGAGAAAAAGATCCATCACAATCCTCTACGAAATAATTCTTGTAATGGTGACTTTCATAATGGCTCTGCCATTGTTTCTTGCGATAACCATAAGTTTTCAAAAACCTGAGGCTGTATTTTCATACCCTCCGAAGTTTTTTCCAACGAGTTTTTACTGGAAGAATTATGTAGAAGCTTTCAAATATGTTCCGCTGGCAAGACTTTTTTTGAACAGCTTGATTGTTGCATCACTGATAACACTTGGAAAACTTGCCACCGGAGCGCTCGCAGGTTTCGCTTTTTCTCATTTCAATTTCAAGGGTAAAAAGGTCATGTTCGCAGCTTTGTTTGCTACCCTATTCCTTCCCGCAGAAACCGTTATGATTCTCCCTCTGTTTTTGATCATGAAAACTTTCGGCTGGGTCAATACTTACTGGGCTCTGACAATTCCTTTCATGGCAAGCGCAACAAACACCTTTCTCATGAGACAGCATTTTCTCACAATTCCAAGAGAACTCCAAGATGCTGCACTCATAGACGGAGCGAGTTACATGCAATTTTTCTGGAAAGTGCTGATCCCCCTCTCAAAACATATGCTGGCAGGTGCCTCTATAATAAACTTCGTCTATGCCTGGAACATGTATCTCTGGCCTTTGATAGTGAGTATGGAAGACAAAATGAAAACGGTCCAGGTAGGAGTGAAGATGCTCATGCAGGCTGAATCAGCCAACAACTGGGGTGTAATAATGGCGGGTACCGTGGTTGCTCTAGCGCCAACCGTTGTGATGTTTCTCGCTCTTCAGAACCTGTTTGTGAAAAGTCTTGTGAGAAGTGGCATGAAAGGGTAATCACTTGTTGTTACTGCCCTGCAACGCTTGAGAGATCCAGCTTCCCTGGGACTGAAGCTGAGAGATCACTTCCTCCATGGCCGAAAACTTCCTCCAGAGTTCCTGTTCTCTCTTGGAGAGCCTTTCGATCCAGCTCGCTATCTGTGTGGCGAGGAATCTCTGTTCTCTTTCTATTCGACCGCTTATTCCCGCGACCTGATCGATCCTGCCGTTGAATTTCACCAGTTCCCATAGATAATCGTCGAGCTGTGTGGCAAAACCGTTCTCCCCACCGAAGAATTCCCACACCTTGTCTGGATCCTCTTCCACTATCTGCCTCAGTTTCTCCTCATCCACTTCGAGATGACCCTTCATCATGTTCTCGTATCCGGTTCCTATGTCTCCTGTGCTGATCCCAAGTTCCCAGAGGTAGTTTATGTCTCCTTCAACTTTATACGTGATGAATCCTCTGAGACGGGAGAAGATCTCTTCTAACAGATCGTCTCCTTTCAGAACCCCTTTCATCTTCTCTTCTTCTGTCATCTCTTCTTCGGATTTATCGGTTATCGGCTCTTCTGTGAGCTTTTCGTTCAGATAATCCATCGTTTCGTTCCATTTATCCACGAATTCTTTTATCTTTTCAACTATCGCATCCGTGTCGACTCTCACATCAACGGTGATCGTCTCGGATGTCATTCCAGAGATGTGGAAAGTGACACCGTTGTACTCCACGTCATTCGTGTCTGAATACACATCCGCCCAGTTCGTGCCGTCCATACTGATCTGAAGATGAGCCTTCTGACCCACGTAGAGACTGTGATTTTCTATTCCAAGAAGCGAGAACAAACCCGTCCCGTATGTGTCTTCCAGGGTGATGGCCTCGGGACCAGAGGTCTTTGAAATGATCACAACTCTGTTCGCATGGTAATCATAACTGGCGGTAACCCCGGCTTCGCTGTCGTTTATCTTCTCTATAAGAGAAGACAACGTGTCGTTCTGATCCACATCTATCTCCACACCGTTTATCTTCACCTTTCCGCTTATTATGGTCTTTGAAGTGTACGTAGCAATCTGCTGAAGAGTTTTCGCTGTGGAAAGCCCGCTCACAGAGGCGGTGCTGGTGAAAGAATAATTTCCTCCACTGTAGTTCAGACTGGCTTCATCCAGATGAAATACCTTCGTGAAGTTTCCTGTGATGTCAACGAGCGAGAAATTCTTATCGGAAGTGATGCTGATTTTGCCGGTGCTGGTATCGTAGCTGACGCTTCCCGTTATTCCAGCAGAGGAAAGAGCGGTGTTCAACTTATTGACAATATCGTCTATGGTATCTGTGGAGAGAACCTGGACTTCCACGTAGTTTCCCGTTTCGTTGTTGTACAGTCTTACAGTTCCTTCCTGAGGTGTGTACATGTAATCGAGTTCCCCAAACGTCTTCGTTGAATCGGGAGGTGGAACAACTTCACTCGCTCCAGCCAACGTGGTGTAAGTTGCGGTCTGAACGATCTTCACATGGTATACACCCGTGACGGCCACAGAGGAAGCCTCAGCTGAAAGAAGAGAGCTGGAAGAAACGGCTGTTTTCTGGACAACGGTACTCTGGAGTTTGAAACTGTAGACCAGATCTCTGAACTCTCTGAGTTTGGTCTTCACTTCTGTGTAGGCTTCTTGCATGAGCTCGTACTTTTCGTACTTTTCTGTGAGATTCTGAAGCGGCTGGCTTTCTGCTTCGAGAATAGCGTTTATGATGGACTGGGTGTCGAGTCCGCTGACAGCTCCCCCCACCTGGAAACCACCCAGCTGTGAGTAATATCTCATATTTATGGTGCTCGCTATTTTACTCAGGTCCATACCTATCACACCCTTTCGTCTACGAGAATCCCAAGCAGTTCGTTTATACTCTTTGCGATCTTCACCATCACCTCAGGAGGGATTTGTCTTATGATCTCTCCCGTTTCGGTGTCTTTTATCTTCACGATCACCATGTTCAATTCGCCGTCGTACCTGAATTCGGCTTCTCCTCTGAAGATCTTTCTCAGTTTTTCCAGCTTCTTCGAGAATTCTTCTATAGCTCTCTGAACGTCCTCTTCCTGCTGTTTTTTCATCTCAGCGACGGGTGTTGATCCGTTCTCTTTCACATGTAGTTCCCTTCTTGTTATTTCTCTATGAAGCACCTCGTTTCCTTTCCCATCCGTGGGATCGATCCTCATCGTGGATCCCTCCGTTTGATTTTCTCCATAATTTTATATCGACTCGAAATTGAAAATTTTAGTACTCTATGAGGAGATACTGCCCTTCAGAATCTGACCCTGAAGATCTATGGGAATTCATGAGTGGCACGGAAAAGCTGACTTTGGTTTGGCTCTCAAATGGTGTTAGAAAACTGATATGAAAAACAACGATCTTTCTTGGTTTGTCTTTGACAGAAAAGGTTTTCACGGTGAATGTTGCATCGGAAATGTTATCAAAGAGATATGTTTTTCCCCCATCAAAACACTCGAGGATCAGTGTTTTTCCTTCCCTGTACAGAACACACTGATTGTTGTTCAGTGATGGGTAAGTGTCCACTGCTGTGGCATCCGATGCGAACAGAAGCCGGTTTGTGATCCTGCTTTTCATCGTATTCAAAAGGTAGGAATATTCTCCAAAGTCTTTCACGATATTCAGAGTTCTTAAAGTCTTTCACGATATTCAGAGTTCTTATGGAGTACATCGAAACGATGAAAAATGTCCCCAGAACAATCATCAAAACGATGAAGGAAACAAGTATTTCGACCAGCGTATAACCGCTTTTCATCAGTCTTTCCCCCATTTGATGATTTCAAAATCAGTACTGGATCCTTCGGAAACTTCTATAGGAACGGATTGGGGTTCTACGAATTCCACATTGTTCGACAAACTTACATCACGGGCCACAACGGATCCTGTGAAACGCGCATTGTTACTGAAAGTTACCTTTGCCCTGGGTGCGTAAATGTACAGGTTTTCCATGACGGAATTGTTGGAGAATGAAATCTCAACATTATCTTTATCAGATACGATGAAAACTTTTCCACCATCTGGTGTCTTCAACTCTGCGTTGTTTGAAAAGGTAACTTTTTGATCCACATAGATAACAAAGTTTCCTTTTCCTCTAACCTCGATTATTCCATTATTATCGACATATAACTCTCCTACTCTCAAAATAACATCGCCGTTCGATGTATTGACAGTTAATTTACCACCTTTTTGAACTTTTACAGCACTGTATCCGTGGGTGCCTGATGTGAGAGTTTGTTCTCTATCCTCGAGAACCAGTTCTCCGCTTGGTGGAGGAAGATCATCTGGAATCTCAGGTGGAGGAAAGTCGGGAGGATTAGAAAAAGTGATGTCATCCTGGTTTGCAAAAATTTGACCAGATATTGTTCCGGAATTCTCTACATTTCCACCCGCATAAACGTCTCCATACAATATTGGGTTGTTATTCAAAGCAACATTCCCTTTTACCTTCACAATGGAAGGTTTATCAGGACTTCCAATACAGGAATTGTTAGACATGGTGAGGTTCGAGTTCTGAACCTCTACGTTTCCAGTTATTGTTGCATTGTTAGAAAGTTCAAGTTCGGCCTTCTCGACGATCAAATTACCTTCGAGAACGAAGTTGTTTGGAACAGAGAGCTTGTTTTCCCCTCTATACAGAACATTCCCGTGAATTTTTGCATTATTAGAAAGATTCAGATTTCCAAGAGCGACCACTGCGTAAGAAAAAAGAGCGCTTCTTTTTCTGAAAACGATCGCTTGAGTGTCGGTGAACCCATCCAATACGGAGGTGCAGGTTAGCTTGTACTCGTCTCCTTCTTTAGAGAGCACAAGCTTTACTGTCCCGGGAAACTCCTTCAACTCCGCTTGAAATTCACCGAGATACGACTGCAATTTATCTGGATTGGCTTTGAGGTATTCGTAAACTGTCTCCAGAGTGCTTCGTGTAACATTGAAAACCATGATTTTTTTCAGTTCGGTGATGTAGTCTCTTTCCACTTTCTCATAAACACTCAACGTGACGAGAAGAATCGATGTCATTAAAATCATGGTCATTAAAGTTATAACAAGTGCGCTTCCTTTCATGCTTACCATCTCACTTTGCATACATGAAGACAAAGACCGGATTTTTCTCACTCGATCTGTAAAGAGTTATGTTCAAAGTTTCCGAATCACCGTTCTTTCTCAAAACGAGAGTAGAATTGACTTCTTCGAAGCCGTCGTCGCGCAATTCCTCTTTTACAAATATCTCATCCAGTTTTTCTTGGATCTGGAAAATTTTCGTTATTTCCACGTAGTACCTCATCGATCTTTCAACAACTTGGTTGAGGAAAAGAACGAAAAACGCAAAAACAAATCCTATCAGAACAAGTGCCACCACGTTTTCTATCAAACTCAAGTTCATCCCTCCTCACTCATAAGGCCATCCAAAACTGAACGAAGTCCCATGCGAAAGCTTTTTGCCGTTCCTTATGATCTCGAAGAACACATTCACAATCTCTTCTTCGTATATGTAAAGAGTAGAGGTTGAAGCGAGAATATAGCGGTCGAATCTCTCAGAAAGAAAATTGCTTGAAAGATCAAACTCGAAACTTACCTGAGTGAAAGTAGATGGTTCGCTGTGCACCTCATCCCACTGCACCGCGTTGTCAGTCAGGAATTTTCTCCATAGGTTGGCACCAGAGATGTAGATTATTTTAGAATAAACGTTATCGATATTTTCCATGACTCTGTTCTCGATGAAAACCGCTTCTTTCAAAACATAGGAAAGCATTAGAGATATGATGGTGGCGAAAAGCATGAGTACGATAGCCACACCTATGTTAACAATCCCGCTTTTCACATTCTCACCTCACATGTTGGGAACGAGAGAAATAACACGAATCTTCTCCACCTCAAAATCCCTGTCCTGCATTTTCTGTGGGGATCTCCATTTCACAACGAACTTCAAAGCAACGATAGATTCTTGATCGAAATAAGGCATATCTTTTAAAGCAACGAGTCTCTGTTCTTTCATCCCATTCTCGTAATAAAGCGCAAAGATGTCGAAGTCTGATACGTTGTTCAGAATATCTATCCGATAGCTGTTGTTAGCTTCATCAATGAGTGGAAATGTCCTTTCTATGTAGACTCTACCCTCATCCTTTTCAAAAACCACTTTTGTCTGCCTAAAGACCTTCCTTTGATATCCTGTTGGCACTTTGTTCATCGCTATGGGATACACGTAGACATCGTTTTCAGTCAGGTCGATTACTCGATCGTTAAGAGCCACCTCTTTCAATTCAAATTTATCTTCGGGGCTAACGCTTCCAGGATAACTTCCAGAACCCTCTATTTTTGAAACCTTCAATTTCACCAGTCTTGTTTTATACCCCTCCGCTGTTGGTGAGAACTTATTCTTCACGATCGCCCACTCAAATTCTCCGAGTTCTCCGTGATAAAGCGGGGAATATGTGCCATCGCTGTTTCGAATGAGGATATTTTTGTAGGTTGTAACGTAGCTAATGTAGAATTCAAGTTTTTCATCGGATTCCACCACATCGATGGAGTCTATAAGCCATAAATGATCTGTTATCTGGGTATACTTCGATCCATCTGGTTTGTGGAGTTCCTTTAACAGTTCTCCACCGCTTCCAGCATTTAACAGCTCGCTTTCTATCACATCAAACAGAAAGGAAACATAACTTACGGCATACAGATTCTCAATATTTCTTCGTGTTATTTGGTAGGACTTTATGTAGTTTGACACCATTACGCTTGCGATTTGAATCGCTATCAACACGATAACCATCGTGATGAGAATTTCTACTAATGTAAAACCTCTCCTCACACCGTATCACTCCAGAACTTCTGGAAGAGAATTTTTTACCCTCAGAGTTTTTGAGAACCCTTTTACGGACAAATTTATCTCGAAATTTTGATAACTCACAAGCTCGTCCTCCTTTTTCAAAAACAGTCCTTCGTAGGTATACAACTCAAAGTTTTCAAAATGATTCTCGCTGTTTGTATCTTTCAAAAAAGCTTCAACGGAATCACCGATCGTGAACGATGAGATCGTATTCCCATCCGGTGTTCCATCAAGGTCTGCGTCTGGAAACACGAGAAATGTGCTCCCATCGAATTTCACACAGACAGGAACGTCTCTAACCACAGCCTCTCTTCTAGCATCCACAAGGAGAAAGAACAAATTCTGAACGGAAGCGTTCAGTTGAGCTTGAACTCTGACGTAATTGTAAACCGAGTAATAACTGAAATATCCCAGATAGAATATTACTGCCACCACACTGAGAACCAGTAAAAGCTCCAAGATCGTGAATCCCTTTCTCACCATTGCTGTGGCACCACCTGTGCTTCGATGTATCTGCCGCTCTTTTCTTCAATCACTTTCACTGTGACAAAAGTTACATCGTTGACAAAGAGTCTATCGGAACGTTTTTCAATCCTGTACTTGTCTCCTTCCTCTACGTTCGTCTTCGTAACAACTATTCGATATTTTCTTCCCTTGTAGATTATTTCTTTGTCCTCCTCAGCTATGTTGGAGACGTTGGAAAAAACTTTTTCTTCGCATTCATTCAGAAGAATCTCTGAAAGATCCATGAGGGCGGCGTTCTCTTCCGTCTTTTTCAGAATATAGAAAGTCGGAAGCATTCCTACTCCTACCGCCATCGCTATTATCACAAGAGAAATGAGGGCTTCAACGATCAGTGAACCTTTCCGCTTCACCGTATCCCCTCCGCCCCTTTAGACCAATTGAATTCCTTTATAACGGCCCTTGCTGGTTCTGTTTCCACCTCGTAAATGAGTTTCACAAGGTGTGGTGCGGAATCTTCATTCAGGGGTTTCAGAACGATTATCACCTGTGGTTTTGGAACCGGATGTTCAAATTCTATTTCGGTCTGAAAAGAACCAACATCTGAACCATCATCTGGAAGTTCAGAAACCTTCTTCCCATTTCCAGGTATGCCAGGCATCAAAGGATAGTTGTTGTAATCTATGAACCTGGAATCTTTGATACCATTCTTGATGTACCTGATCTCGAAGTAACCATCTCCAAGAGATTTATCGAATTGAACCGTAACCTTTATCTTTTTTATGAAGTTGTTGGAAAGATCACTGGGAGGAATTCCAACAACTCTGTACATGTAATCGCTGATCATGAAACCCGGCTCGGTGTTATACTTGTTTTCTATCTTTGTTATTATAGTATAATAGTTACCTGTGTGATTACCATCCGCTATCACGAGATCCGGTATTCCGTCGTTGTTCAGATCACCGATCGTTCCTGCATCGAAATCATACATCGTTCCATTTTTTCTATATTCTCCCTTCACAAGTTCTAGGCTTACAAATTTCGGCCTGTTTGCTTCGGGCTCTTTTCCCTTGAACAGATAAACACTTCCCCCAAAATTTTCATCCTGTCCCTGGGCATCAGTCGCTACCTGTCTCCAGGCATCAGTCGCTACAAAAATGTCTTTGTTACCATCCAGATCAACGTCTGTGATCTTTATTATTACGGGTGCAAAACTCGGTAGATCCTTCGGAGATTTCGATTGTGTGTTACTTTTATCAATTTCTGCGGCCTCTAAGGAACCGTCATCTCTTGTCAGGAAAATCTTTTCATCTGGATCGAATGTGAGTTTGTTGTTTTCTATTTTTCCAAGGTATATAAAAATATGTTTCTTAGAAGTGTAGCCTGCCACAATATCGGGTATGGAATCGTTGTTCACATCGCCCATATCGAAGACAGTTGCGTTATTCTTTTTATCGCTTCCTGACAAGAGATCTCTATCTTCAAAGAGAAGCTTGATATCGTCCTTTCCTATCGACTCTTCTTCGGGATCGTAGTACCAAACCCAGAATCTACCTGCCCTGTCTGCGTATATCACGTCTTTGTATCCGTCGCCATTGTAGTCGAAACTCACCATCGCTGAAACAGTCCAGTCGGTTATGAAGTCTTCATCCTGATTTTGAACATCGTAATATTTCAGATTCCCGCCATCTCGCTTTACAAATGAAACAAAGTCGCTTATAAAAACTGCTTTCTTACTGCTGTTATAAAAGAACAGGTCGTATTTTCCGTCGTTGTTGAAATCGTCAACGACCATCGTACCTTCTCCATTTCCAATCGTACCTTCTCCATTTCCATCAGTGTAGGATTCCAAATTCTTTTCGCCCTTATTTTCAAATTCAGGTGTTGTACTGCCAGCACTTTCAGGAGTATTTTTGAGTTTATTTTCAAGCAAAACCAATCTTGTGTCATACGTTATACCCACGATGTCTTGAAAACCCGTACCATAAACGTAAGTGTGTGCTATCTTTCCAAAAGAACCTGCTCCGGGATCTGCTGATATTTCCTTTGTTTTATACACATTCACTGCCACAACTTTATCAGAAACAAGCTTTGTTACGATGTTTTTAGAGTAAACAGCTCCCCACGCCGATTCTGGATACTGTGAATTCCAGGTTTGCAGAGGGAACTCTTTGTGAAAACTTCCTGAGAACAGCAAAGATGAAATCACCAGAAGATAGATCACGACAGAAAACCTCATGACGACCTCCCCTTTCAACGGATCTCTATTCAAACTTTACCAGAAAAATGTGGCAAAACTGTGGCAAGTGGTAGAATTGTACAGTAGGAGGTGAGATGATGGTTATCTCAGAAAAAGTGAGAAAAGCGCTCAACGATCAGTTGAACAGGGAGATCTACTCTTCCTATCTCTATCTTTCGATGGCAACTTACTTCGATGCTGAAGGATTCAAGGGTTTTGCCCACTGGATGAAAAAGCAAGCGCAGGAAGAACTAACTCACGCGATGAAGTTCTACGAATACATCTACGAAAGAGGAGGAAGGGTCGAACTCGAAGCCATAGAGAAGCCACCTTCGAATTGGAACGGAATAAAAGACGCCTTTGAAGCGGCTCTGAAACACGAAGAATTCGTCACCCAGTCGATTTACAACATCCTGGAACTCGCTTTGGAAGAGAAAGATCACGCCACCGTGAGTTTCCTCAAATGGTTCGTTGACGAGCAGGTGGAAGAAGAAGACCAGGTGAGAGAAATCCTCGATCTTTTAGAAAAGGCAAATGGTCAGATGTCTGTGATCTTCCAGCTCGACAGGTATCTTGGACAGAGAGAGTGAAGGGGCACTGCGCCCCTTTTTCTCATCTGGAGGTGGGAACGTGATCCTGGTTCTCGGTGTGTTCAAGATAGAAGTGGAACCCATGCTTAAAGAGATGGAAGTCCTGGAAAAAGGACGTCTCTTGAAAAGATACTACCAGCGGGGAGTTGTAGGAAGAAACGAGGTGGTCGTGAGCTACGGTTTCATCGGGAAGGTAGAGGCCGCGCTCGTTACTCAGGCTTTTCTGGACAGGTTCAACATAGATGCTGTTTTCTTGACGGGAAACGCCGGTGGTCTGGAAGGTGTTGAAGTTGGGGATGTCGTGATAGGAGATTCCTACGTCGAGTACGATTTCGAAACGGCCCTTGGTGATGAAGGAATCATCGTCTCGGGCAGTGAAGATCTCGAAGACAAGGTGATCGCTTATTCAAACAGAGAAATCAAGACAGGACTGATAGCAAGCGGAGACGCCTTTGTGACAGCGAAGGAGAAAGCCGAGGAGATAAAAAGAAGAACGGGAGCCCTCTGTGTCGATATGGACTCCGCCGCTGTGGCAAAAGTGTGCCACGAGAACGAGAAGAAGTTCCTCGCCATAAAGACGATCGTTGACATATGTGGAAAGGAAACGGAAGAAGAGTTCAGAAAAAACTACGAGAGATATGGCTTCCTCTCCAACCTGATCCTCCTCGACGTTCTGAAAAAGTGTGTCTTCTAAGCGAAGACCGCCGAGAGGGCTATGGAATAAAACTTCGTTTCTTCCGAGTCTGCACGTGATGTGAGAACTACAGGGACTTTCCCACCAAGAATGATAGATGCGGATTTCGCTTTAGCAAGAAAAACCAGAGCTTTGTACAGAATGTTCGCCGCCTCTATATCTGGCAGTATCAAGATGTCGGCCTTTCCCGCCACAGGGCTTTGTATCCCTTTCTTTTTCGCCGCTTCTTCCGACACAACGTTGTCCAGCGCGAAGGGCCCATCGACGATACACCCTTTTATTTGCCCTCTCTGGTTCATCTTCGAGAGAACGGCCGCTTCCATCGTGATGGGCATCTTTGGATTCACGACTTCTATGGCACCGACAACGGCAACTTTCGGTGTTTCTAAACCCATGACGTTTGCCACTCGAACACAGTGTTCTATCATGTCAACCTTCTGTTCCAGAGTGGGGCTTATCAGCATACCGGGATCGGAGATTATGAGAGGCCTCGGGAAATCGGGTATCTCCATCACGCTCACCATCGCCATCGTTTTTCCCGTTCGAAGTCCGTACCTTTCGTCCAGATAGATCTTCATCAAATCTCCTGTCTTTATCTTTCCCTTCATCAGAAAATCGCATTCTCCCTTTGAAACGGCCTCCACAGCGAGTCTTCCCGCTTCTTCTGGGGGACAATCTACGATTTGGGGCGTCTTCCATTCAGGGACGAGTTCCTCGATAATCCTGATGATCTCCTCCTTTGGTCCGAACAGAACGGGCTCGCACACTCTCTCTTTCCAAGCCCTGCAGACAGCTTCTATCACGTGATCATCGTTCGCAGCCGCAACTGCGAGCTTTTTTCCCTTTCCTTGAGCCATCTCAACCAGTTTTTCCAGAAACATTCTATCACTCCTCACAGAAGACCTTTTTCCTTGCCGTACTCGAGGACAACTTCCTTGAGCCTTTTGATCCCTTCAACGATCTTTTCATCTGGCGGCAGACAGAAGGAAAGCCTCATAGAGGGACTCGGCTCGTCGTATACTTTGAAAACCATTCCAGGAACGTAAAACACCTTCTTTCTCTTCGCGTACTCGAACATCTCCCAGGTGTCGAAACCCTCGGGAAGGGTGAGCCAGATGAAGAGACCACCTTCCGATTTCACCCATTTCACGCCTGGTATGTCGGAGAAGTACTCTTCAAGAGCGTTGAGCATCACCGTTCTCTTTCTTCTGTAGAGTTCGATGGTGGGTTCCAACTGCTCGAGAAGATCGTACCTCTCCAAATAACGGGCAGCGAGACGATGAGTGATAGCGGGACTGCACAGATCCGCAGACTGCTTTGCCTGAACGATCTTTCTGATGAACTCCTTGCTTCCCGCCACCATCCCTATTCTGAGACCCGGTGCCAAGACTTTGCTGAACGTGTTGAGAAGAACCACCCTTTCTGGTCCACCTATCTTGAAGATGGGATCCACAGTTTCTCCTTCGTACCTCAAAGCACCGTAGGGATCGTCTTCTACTATGAAGAGGTCGTACTTTTCTGCGATTTCGACGAGCGCTTTTCTCTTCTCCAGAGAAGTCGTGACTCCCGCTGGGTTGTGGAAGTTCGAAACAACGTAGATGAACTTCACCTGTTTTATTTTTCCATTTTTGTCGAATTCGGAAAGCTTTCTTTCCAGAACATTGAGATCCATTCCGTCGTCTTCGAGCGGGACCACCACGAAGTTCGCAAGGTACTGTCTGAACGCGTTTATGGCTCCGAGGTATGCGGGATCATCGAGGACGCAGTAACTCTCATCGTCGAGGAAGAGTTTTCCAATTAGATCCAGTGCCTGCTGGGATCCAACGGTGAATACCAGATTGTCTTCGTCGAGTCCTGTGATACCGTACATCTTCTCCAGAAGTTTCAAAATTTGCTGTTTAAGAACGGGATCGCCTTCCGTTGTGGAGTACTGAAGGGTGTAATGGTACTCTTTCTCTATGATTTCCTTTGCGATTTCTGCAAGTTCTTTCCTCGGAAAAGTCTCAGGATCGGGTACCCCCCCTCCGAAAGAAATGGCATCTTTGTCCGCGGCGAATTTGAGAATTTCCCTGATGATGGAGGATTTCATGTTTCGGCCTATCTTTGAGATCTTGTCTTCTAGATTCACAACAACACCTCCTGGGGTATTTTTTCTTCTGAAGAATTATACACCAGTACTGGTGAAATTTCTGCATTAAAATTCAACGTGTATTCTAAAAATTGAGAATTTGATAGAAAAACTGGTATACTTTGAAGTATGCAAACACTATTCTGGAGGGATCCTGGGTTGATAGAGCGGGTGATAAACAACATCGAAAAGGTGATAAAAGGAAAGAGAGAAGCCATCGAAGTTGTTGTCGCAGCGCTTCTCGCAAAAGGGCATGTTCTCATGGAAGATGTGCCAGGAGTTGGAAAGACGATGCTTGCAAGAGCCCTTGCGCTATCCCTTGGAGTGGACTTCAGACGAGTTCAGTTCACACCGGACCTCCTTCCGACAGATCTCACCGGTCTTTACATATACGATAGAAAGAAAGAAGACTTTGTCTTTAAAAAGGGGCCCGTGTTCACCGATGTTCTCCTCGCGGACGAGATAAACAGGGCAACGCCGAGAACACAATCTGCGCTCCTTGAGGCAATGGCAGAAGGTCAGGTGACTGTGGATGGAATCACACACAGGCTTTCTGAGAGATTCTTCGTGATCGCCACGCAAAACCCAATCGAGTACGAAGGGACCTTCCCCCTCCCGGAAGCTCAGCTCGACCGTTTCATGATCTGCGTGAAGATGGGGTATCCCGATGAAGAAGCAGAGATTCAGATGCTCACATCCCAGGAAAAAGAACATCCCATAAGTCAGCTGGAACCGGTCATGAACCCTGATGAGCTTTCAGAACTTCAAAAAAAGGTGAGGAATGTTTTTGTGAGTGATGAAGTGAAGAAATACATCGTCGATATAGCCAGTGCCACAAGAAATCATCCGTCGCTTCTTTTGGGCATGAGCCCCCGTGGAAGTATAGCCCTCATGCACTTCTCCATGGCTCTCGCTTTCATGGATGGGAGAGATTTTGTCCTTCCAGACGACGTGAAAAGAGCCGCTGTGTACGTGATACCCCACAGAGTGATCCAGTCTGCGGAGTCCAAACTCAAAAGGGAGAAAAAGGAGGATATAGTGAGAGAAATTCTCGACCGCGTGAAGGTGGTCAAATGAGGGTAAGGAAGAAACCACTTGTGATTCTCACAATCTTTTCCGTTGCAGTATGGATCCTCACACAGAACAACATTTTTCTTCTGATGGTTTTCTTTACCGCGACGAGGTGGTTGGATCTCTTCTTGACTCTGAAAGCCATTCCAAAAATAAAGGTAGAAAGACACATCACAAAAACCAGACTCTTCGTGGATGAAAAAGCAGAGATGATCTACGAGATCAGCTATTCCGGCCTCTTGCGGATTTCGATGAAACTCAATCCGAGTCTTTCTCCTGTAAGGTTTTTCAAAAAAGACACCGAAGAAATTTCTCTGAGACCATCTTCTTCGGAAAAGCTGGTGTTCATTTTCTCGTTTGGAACACGTGGAAGAAAGATCCTGAAGGGATTTTCCATAAAAATCGAAGACACGTTCGCAACTTTTTCTGTGGAAAAGGAGTTCAACGCAGAGGACGAGGTGATCGTTTTTCCCGAGTACGTGCCGATCGAATTCTACAAAGAGGCCCTGAAAGAGCTCCTACCGGGTAGAAAAAGTCACCAGAGGCTTCTCGACGACAACACGATGCTTAAGGGACTCAGAGATTACAACGGAGAACCGATGAACAGAATACACTGGAAGGCCTCCGCGAAATATGGAAAGTTGCTCGTAAAGGAGCACGACCACACTGCGCTGGGAAGGGTGAAGATTTTTCTCGATTTGAACCTTCCAAAAGATGTCCAGCTGGGAGAAGTCTGGAAAGAACTGAGGAGGTACTATGAAGATGAAGCGGTGCGGTTCGTAGCGAGCGTGGTGAAAGACCTGAAAGAACGTCACACACCAGTGGAATTAACGGTCATAGGTGAAGAAATCTGGAAAAATCGCGATCGAGACTGGGTGATGGATTTTGAACTGCTCGCCACCGTGAGAGGAACGGACAATTCTCGTTTCGATACGAAGAGTGTCCTGGAGACGGTCGTATTTGATCCTTCAGATACTGTTCTCCTTTTCTGCGTACACCTGACGGAGCAGGAGCTTCCCTTACTTCTCAGAGTGAGGTCTCAGGTTTCAAAATTGATAGTATTTGTCATACCATACGGTTTACGCGATCCAAACACGAAGCCTTTCAGGAGCTATCTCCTCATGAGGAAAGATCTCCTCGATCTTCTGGAAAAGGTGAAGCTACTCGAAGAGAACCACGTGATCGTGAGAGGAGTGCGGGAGAACATGACCGTTCAGGAGGTTGTAGAAAGTGTTCCATGATGTGTTGTTTGGTAGCGCTTTACTTCTGGTTCTGATGAAAGATATCAACATCTACTCTCTGTGGCTCCTTTCAGGCTCAGCGGTAGCAGCGATATTAAAGAGAATCTCCAGAGCCTACTTGATCGTTCTTCCGATCGCAGGGATCCTCCTCTGGATACTTTCAAAAGAAAAAGACTTGATTTTCGCATCTCTCATAGTTACTTTCTTTCTTGTATTTTCAGACTTCGAAAGTGAAAGGTCAAAAGTGTATTCGCTGGTCTTCTTTTTCGTGCTTTCGTTGATATTTGAGAAAAATCCATCTTCATTCCTTTTTGCCTCCGGAACTATGGCCCTCTTTTTCCTTTATGAGAAGAAGTTCCTCTACGCTTCTGTGGTTCCACTCCTGGCTTTTGTTCCAGAATTCAGACTTCCATTCCTTCTTCCAGAAACGCATCAGCCAGAAAGTGGTGTATCAGTTCAACAGATGGTGAGGAACGTTGTGGTCGTGATAGAAAAATTCACCCAGAGTGGAAGCTCTGCCATGAAACTTCTCTGGGAAGTCATTTTCTGGGTCGCTGTGGCAGGTGTGGTGCTACTCGTTGCTGTTTTCTTCAAAGAGTTTCGAATGAATTTAAAGGTGTCACATTATGTCCTTGCTGCTCTCGGTGTTTTTGTGGTCAGTTTTTATCTGTTCGTGTTGTTTGTAAACATGGTGGTTCAGAACGTGAACCTCGACGTAGGAATTCCAGAACTCACACCAGTAGGTCAGATGCTTTCGTCCACTCCTTCCGCTTCCGTAACTATCGTTGAAATCGAAAGAAATCCTTCATGGAATTTGGTAAGATGGATCCTAACCGTTGTTTCTCTTTTCGTGGCTTTGTTGTTCTTCCACACCACTTTGAAGCTCTTCCTTAGAACGTTGAAAACGTCGAGCGAAGAAATTGAAACGGAAGAATCGAGAGAGGAAGAAAAAGAAGATGTTGAAAAAAAGGAACATCGCACTGAACGGAAAGAAATACACACGTTAGAAGACGCGTACCTCTTCCTGAGGTGGAAATATTTTCCAGGGAAGGAACATCTCACTCCGTACGAGTTGATATCCGGGAAAAAGTTTCGACACTTTAGAGGTTTGACCGAGCTGTACGTCGAAAGTAAATATGCAGGAAAAGGAATAAAACTGCCTGAGAAAGAAATAGCAAAGATTTTCTCGGAATCAGAGAAAGAACTGAAAAAGGCAAACATTAACCCCCAGAAAAATCTGCATTAAGATTCAAAAGGATTTCTTGACCGTTTTATGGTGAGCCTGTAAAATACTTATAAAAATCATTCTTGTGAGGGGAGGGAAGAGATATGAGGAAGGTACTGGTAACGGTTCTTCTTGTATTTACGGTTTTGAGTCTTTTCTCGGCCGTTAGGATCGCTGTGATTCTTCCAATGACGGGTGGTATTTCCGCTTTTGGAAGAATGGTGTGGGAAGGAATTCAGATCGCTCACGAAGAGAAACCAACAGTTTTGGGAGAAGAGGTAGAACTCGTTCTCCTCGACACCAGAAGTGAAAAAACAGAAGCAGCGAACGCAGCAGCAAGAGCCATTGACAAAGAAAAGGTCCTCGCAATAATCGGTGAAGTGGCCAGTGCACATTCTCTTGCCGTAGCACCTATTGCAGAAGAGAACAAAGTTCCTATGGTGACTCCTGCCTCCACGAATCCACTCGTAACACAGGGAAGAAAGTTCGTATCCAGGGTTTGTTTCATCGACCCGTTCCAGGGATCAGCCATGGCAGTATTCGCTTACAAAAATCTGGGTGCAAAAAGAGTAGCTGTGTTCACGGATGTCGAGCAGGACTACAGCGTCGGACTCTCTAATTTCTTCAAAGACAAGTTCACTGAACTCGGCGGACAGGTGAAGAGCGTGCTCTTCAGAAGCGGTGATCAGGACTTTTCCGCACAGCTTTCCGTTGCGATGTCGTTCAACCCGGATGCAATCTACATAACAGGGTACTACCCGGAGATCGCCCTCATCTCCAGACAGGCAAGACAGCTTGGATTCACCGGTTACATTCTGGCAGGTGATGGTGCAGACGCACCGGAACTCATAGAAATCGGTGGAGAAGCAGTGGAAGGACTCCTCTTCACCACACACTACCATCCGAAGGCAGCCAGCAACCCTGTTGCAAAGAAGTTCGTTGAAGTGTACAAGGAGAAATACGGAAAAGAACCAGCTGCGCTCAACGCTCTCGGATACGATGCTTACATGGTGCTTCTCGACGCGATCGAAAGGGCAGGAAGCTTTGACAGGGAAAAGATCGCTGAAGAGATCAGAAAAACAGAGAATTTCAACGGTGCCAGCGGTATCATAAACATCGACAAGAACGGAGACGCCATCAAATCCGTCGTTGTAAACGTTGTGAAGAACGGTTCAGTTGACTTTGAGGCTGTCATCAATCCTGATGATCTCAAGTAAAAATTTCCATTAAAACAAGCAAAAGCGAGGCCCCTCAGGGGCTTCGCTTTCTTTGATTGAAGAAAGGAAGGTGAAAGAGTGGTATTCTTCCTCCAGAATCTCTTCAACGGAATCATGCTCGGAGGTTTGTACGCACTCATAGCGATCGGCTACACCATGGTTTATGGTATTCTGAGGCTCATTAATTTCGCCCATGGCGATGTTATGATGATGGGTGTTTACTTCGCCTTCTACGCTGCTACTCTTCTTTCTCTGAATCCACTTTTTTCTGCCATCGTAGCGATCCTCGGAGCAGCGCTATTGGGTTTTCTCATAGACAGAGTTGCTTACAAACCTCTGAGAAACGCTCCCAGGATTTCCGCTCTTATCACCGCTATCGGTGTTTCTTTCTTCCTTGAGAGTCTCGCTGTGGTCGTGTTCGGTGCCATTCCCAAGTCTTTTCTGAAGGTCTTCAAGGACAGGACCATACTGAACAAGGTACTGACTGTAGCGGGAGCCAGAATACCACTCCTCACGTTTCTCGTGATTTTCATCACCGTCGTCATTCTGATAGTTTTGTTCTTCATCGTTTACAGAACGAAGATCGGTATGGCTATGAGAGCGATTTCCATGGATATTCCAACGACTGCTCTCATGGGTGTCAACGTGGACGCCGTCATCGGTTTTACGTTTGCCCTCGGTTCGGCACTCGCTGCTGCGAGTGGGATCATGTGGGCAATGAGATTTCCAAATGTACATCCTTACATGGGTTTCATGCCAGGTCTCAAGGCTTTCATTGCGGCGGTGTTTGGAGGAATAGGTTCGATCCCCGGAGCTGTTCTCGGTGGTGTTCTTCTCGGTCTCATTGAGATATTCCTCGCAGCTTATTTTCCGGCTTTTATGGGTTACAGGGACGCGTTCGCTTTCATCATTCTGATCGTCATACTGCTCGTCAAACCTTCAGGACTTCTCGGTAAAAAAATCGTGGAAAAGGTGTGATGAAGATGGAGAAGAAACTATCTGCACGAACGAATTTCATTCTCACGGTTGTTTTCCTGATCTTCGTGGCCCTTCTTCTCTATCTGGCCGATAGATACATGGACAGCTACAAACTGAGGGTGGTGCGACTCATCGCCATATACGGGATCATGGCGGTGAGTTTGAACCTGATAAACGGTATCACGGGTATCTTTTCTCTTGGACACGCCGGTTTCATCCTGATAGGTGCTTACACGGCGTCTCTTCTCACACTTTCACCAGAGCAGAAAGCGATGTCTTTCATAATAGAGCCGATCGTTCCCTGGCTTGCGAACGCGCACACCGACTTCTTCACCGCCACAGTGGCAGGCGGTGTTCTGGCAGCCGTCTTCGCTTTTTTCATAGGGTGGCCGGTTTTGAGGCTTTCCGGTGATTACCTCGCGATAGCGTCCCTTGGGTTCGCAGAGGTGATAAGGATCATCGCCCTCAACGCCATCAGCATCACAAACGGCCCTCTCGGTCTCAAGGGAATTCCGGAATACTCAAATATTTGGTGGTGTTACGGCTGGCTGTTTGTAACGGTTCTGTTCATGGCAAGCCTTGTGAACAGTAGCTACGGAAGGGCTTTGAAGGCCATCAGAGAAGACCGAATAGCAGCCGAAGCCATGGGAATAAATGTTTTCAAACATCAGCTTCTCTCTTTCGTCATAGGAGCCTTCTTTGCGGGTGTTTCTGGTTCGCTCTACGCGCACTGGCTCACCACGATAGATCCCAGAACGACCACACTCGGTCCCATGCTCACCTTCTACGTTCTCATCATGATAGTTCTGGGTGGACTCGGCAGCATATCGGGTTCGCTCATAGGAGCCGCTCTCTTCGCCATACTCTTCGAGTGGCTCAGGGATCTGGAAGAGCCTTTCACGTTCTTCGGCATACACGTTCCCGGTATAAAGGGAATGAGGATCCTCGTGATATCCGCCATTTTTATCCTTGTGATGATCTTCTGGCAGAGGGGTATCATGGGAAGGGAAGAACTCACCTGGAACAACCTTTACAGATGGCTCTTTGCTCGTCGCAAGGGTGGTGAAGAGAAATGACGGTCACGGATCTTTCCAAGAAACCTCTCCTCCTTCTGGATCATGTGACAATGCAGTTTGGTGGACTCTTAGCGGTGGACGATTTCACCAACGAGATCAGAGAAGGAGAACTCGTCGGACTCATAGGACCAAACGGTGCGGGAAAAACAACCGTGTTCAACGTGATAACGGGTATATACACCCCTACGAAGGGAAGAATCGTGTTCAACGATATAGATATCACGGGGTTGAGACCGTACCAGATCACACACCTTGGAATCGCAAGGACTTTCCAGAACATCAGGCTCTTTTCTGACATGACCGTTCTCGAAAATGTTCTTGTGGCTCAGCACCACGTTCTCTCCAATCCCGATGCAGACAGAATTCTTGTGAAGCACGGAAAACCGAGAAAGGGCCACGGACGTTTCTGGTTCTGGAGGGCTGTCACGAAAATCGGATATTTGAAGAAAGAAAAAGAAATGGTGGAAAGAGCCAAAGACCTCATCAAGAGGGTAGGACTCGAAAAGGTGATGTACGAGAAGGCTTCCTCGCTTCCGTATGGAGAGCAGAGAAAACTGGAGATAGCCAGAGCCCTTGCAACGGAACCAAAGCTGATCTTGCTGGACGAACCCGCCGCAGGTATGAACCCGAAGGAAACAGAGGACCTCATGGAGTTCATAAAACAGATCAGAAAGGACTTCAACCTAACGGTGCTTCTCATAGAGCACGATATGAAAGTGGTCATGGGAATTTGTGAGAGAATCATAGTGATGGACTACGGTAGAATCATAGCGGAAGGAACGCCGAAGGAGATTCAGAACGATCCACGTGTGATAGAGGCGTACCTCGGAAGGGAGTGGGAGAGTGTCTGACATCGTCCTTGAAGTCCAGTCTCTCCACGTTTACTACGGTGCGATCCACGCCATCAAGGGAATAGACCTGAAAGTCCCGAGAGGTCAGATCGTAACGCTGATCGGAGCAAACGGTGCGGGAAAAACCACAACACTCTCCGCGATAGCAGGACTCGTGAGAGCGCAGAAAGGAAAGATCATCTTCAACGGCCAGGACATAACAAACAAGCCAGCCCACGTGATAAACAGAATGGGAATAGCCCTGGTTCCCGAAGGAAGGAGAATCTTTCCGGAACTCACCGTCTATGAGAATCTCATGATGGGAGCGTACAACCGGAAGGACAAAGAAGGAATAAAACGTGACCTGGAATGGATCTTCTCGCTTTTCCCGAGGTTGAAAGAGAGGCTGAAACAGCTCGGAGGCACTCTTTCCGGTGGAGAACAGCAGATGCTTGCAATCGGAAGAGCTCTGATGAGCAGGCCAAAGCTTCTGATGATGGACGAACCTTCCCTGGGACTTGCTCCCATCCTGGTCTCCGAAGTTTTCGAGGTCATCCAGAAGATCAACCAGGAGGGGACCACCATTCTCCTGGTGGAACAGAACGCCCTCGGTGCTTTGAAGGTTGCCCACTACGGTTACGTCCTCGAGACTGGACAGATCGTTCTCGAAGGAAAAGCCAGTGAGCTTCTGGACAACGAAATGGTCAGAAAGGCCTATCTCGGTGTTGCATAAAGGGGGGAAAACATGCTTGTCAAGGATTTCATGACGAGAAATCCCATCACCATCGCTCCAGAGACCTCTTTTTCTGAGGCCCTCAAACTCATGAAACAGAACAAAATCAAACGCCTCATAGTGATGAAGGATGAAAAGATCGTCGGTATCGTGACAGAAAAGGACCTTCTCTACGCATCTCCCTCTAAAGCCACGACACTAAACATCTGGGAACTCCACTATCTTCTTTCCAAGCTCAAAATCGAGGAGATCATGACAAAAGATGTCGTCACAGTGAACGAAAACACACCGATAGAAGACGCGGCAAGGATAATGGAGGAGAAGGATATAAGTGGACTCCCCGTAGTTGACGATGCGGGACATCTTGTTGGAATCATCACACAGACTGATATCTTCAAGGTCTTCGTAGAGATATTCGGAACCAAGAGGGAAGGAACCATAAGGTACACAATGGAAATGCCAGACAAACCGGGTGAACTTCTCGAAGTGGCAAAGAGAATCTACGAAGCAGGCGGGAACATCATCTCCATCGCAACACTTTTCGAAGAAGGGAAGGATTCTTACCTTGCCACACTCAGGGTGGAAAACATCGACCATGAAAAGTTCGTGAAATCCCTCGATGAAATCGATGTGAAGCTTCTGTACTACCATTCAAACTGAATCGTTAGCCCCCTCGCTGTGAGGGGGTGTTTCTGTGTTATAATTATTTTGGACTTTTTCAGTAGAAAAAATGAAGAGGAGAGAGAACATGAGTTTCGCCGTCGCAGAAGTGAGTTACTGGATGGCTCTCGGATATGGCTTTCTCGCATTTTTCAGTCCGTGTGTCCTGCCCCTGATCCCCGCTTTTCTTGGCGTACTCTTTGCCTCGAAAGGAGATTTCCTGAAGATCATAGGTTTTTTCGTGGGAATATCTTCTCTCTTTTCAGTCATAGGAGTCCTTTTTGGACTGTTTGGAAATTTCATTCCTACTTACATACTCACGTGGATTTCCGGGCTTGCTCTCGTAGTCTTTGGATTGTTTTACCTGTTCGATGTTGAACTTGTGAAGATGAAAAAGAATCCCAACGTGTGGCGCTACAAAGGGGAAGGATTCCTGAATGGTTTCTTACTCGGTGGTAGTGTGGGACTCGTGTGGATTCCCTGCTCGAGTCCTATACTGGGGAGTATCCTCGCGATAGTGGCGAGTGGAAGAGAACCGGTGAAGGGAGGAGTACTTCTTTTCCTTTACTCTCTGGGTATTTCGATTCCGTTCATACTGATGGGAGGATTCGTCAACAGACTTTTGAACCGCGTCAGTTTCAAAAAACCTGTGTGGATGAATGTTCTCAAAGTAGTGGGTTCTCTCTCACTCGTTCTCGTTGGAGTGCTCATTCTCACGGGAAGGTTCATCACATACTGATGGGAGGATGGTACTGTGAAAAGGTTCTTAATCATCGCGATTTTGGCTTTGAGTGTGATCTCACTGGCCCTCACTTTAGATGATGCCTACAGACTCGCAAACATCACCCAGAGAAAGCTGATCATGATGTTCTCGAGTCCAACCTGTTACTACTGTAATCTGTTCAAGAAAGAAGTATTCCCGAAAGAAGATTTCCAGGAAATTCTGATTCCAAACTTCGTCTTCGTTGAGCTGTACGCCACAGATGAAAAAACCACACTCTTTGCGAAGGAAGTTCTGGGAGAGGAATCGGTTAGCTACAGGGATCTCTTCGCTGGATTTGGTGTGAGAGGAACGCCTACGTTTTTCTTTTTCAAGGGAAAAGAAGGTCTGGGATACCTTCCTGGCTACGTGGACAAAGACAACTTCATAAAGATTCTGAAATACGTCGCTCAGGAGTTGAAAGAAGACTTCCAGACCTACCTGAAGAAAGACGATCCGTTCGTGGGTGAGCCGTTGATCATCGAAATTTCCAAAGAAGACGCAGATTTCGTTCTGAAAAAAGATAAAAACGCTGTGAAAGTGGATACCGTACCGAACGAAGTGAGAAGAGACAGGATATACGTGACGGATTCGCCAGATGTTGCAAAGACCCTTCAGGAAAAAGGCGCTCTCCGTGTTCTGCTCGTTAAATGAAAGAGGGTGCTTCCGCACCCTTTTACTTTTTGCAACGATTTCCTCTTGAGTCAAATTTCACGAAAGCGTTAAATGAAACGATGAAACTCCACATCTGAAGTCCAAAAAAGGATGGTATCATTAATAATAGCAACGATCACAGAAAAGGAGGTACGAAGAGTGGAGAAGATCAAGGTTAAAAACCCCATTGTCGAACTCGACGGTGACGAGATGGCACGCGTGATGTGGAAGATGATCAAAGAAAAACTCATCCTTCCCTATCTCGACATCCAGCTGGTTTACTTCGATCTCGGAATAGAGAAGAGAGATGAAACAGACGATCAGATCACGATCGAAGCGGCAAAGGCCATCAAAAAGTACGGTGTCGGTGTCAAGTGCGCAACGATCACCCCAGATGCGGAAAGAGTGAAGGAATACAACCTGAAGAAAGCCTGGAAGAGTCCAAATGCCACCATCAGAGCGTACCTCGATGGAACGGTTTTCAGAAAGCCCATCATGGTGAAGAACGTGCCACCGTTAGTGAAGCGCTGGAAGAAACCGATCATCATAGGAAGGCACGCCTACGGTGACATATACAACGCTGTGGAAGCAAAAGTAGAAGGCCCAGCAGAAGTGGAACTTGTGGTGAGAAACAAAGAAAACAAAACACTCCTCGTACACAAATTCGAAGGAAACGGTGTTGTCATGGCGATGCACAACCTGGAGAAATCGATCAGAAGTTTCGCTCAGTCGTGTATAAACTATGCTATCTCTGAAAAGGTCGACATCTGGTTTGCAACGAAAGACACGATCTCCAAGGTGTACCACGCGTACTTCAAAGACATATTCCAGGAAGAGGTCGACAAAAGAAAAGAAGAACTCGAAAAAGCCGGAGTGAACTACAGATACATGCTCATAGATGATGCGGCTGCGCAGATTTTGAGAAGTGAGGGCGGCATGCTCTGGGCCTGCATGAACTACGAAGGGGACATCATGTCCGATATGATCGCCTCAGGTTTCGGCAGTCTCGGTCTCATGACGTCGGTTCTCGTCTCTCCCGATGGGATCTACGAGTTCGAGGCAGCCCACGGCACGGTGAGAAGACACTACTACAGATATTTGAAGGGAGAAAAGACCTCGACGAATCCAACCGCATCGATCTTCGCGTGGACAGGTGCTATAAGGAAGAGGGGAGAACTCGACGGAACACCGGAGGTGTGTGAATTCGCAGACAAACTGGAGAAGGCTGTGATAAACACCATAGAATCCGATGTGATCACAAAGGACCTTCAGCCTTTCACAGAACCACCGATCGACAAGTATGTCACTCTCGAAGAGTTCATAGACGAAGTGAAGAAGAATCTCGAAAAATTACTGTGAGCGGGGCCTTCCCGCTCTTTTCAATATCTCACCCTGGGATCTATCAGAGCGTTGATCACA
Organism: Thermotoga sp. RQ2; assembly: GCF_000019625.1. NCBI lineage: Bacteria > Thermotogati > Thermotogota > Thermotogae > Thermotogales > Thermotogaceae > Thermotoga > Thermotoga sp. RQ2. Next base: position 1,691,820 of record NC_010483.1, on the reverse strand, counting down.
TCGACGAGAATGCTTATCACCACCACGATCAAAGCGAAGAAAACGACCGTGCCCTGTATGGCAGGAAAGTCCCTGTATCTGATCTTCATCACAAGATAACTTCCAAGACCAGGCCAGGAGAAAGTGGTTTCTGTGAGGACCGCACCTCCCAGAAGGAGTGCAAACTGAAGTCCCATCATCGTGAAGATGGGTACCAGAGCGTTTTTCAGGGCGTACCTGAACAGAATTACCCTCTCCTTCAAACCGCGGGCACGAGCCGCCTTCACGAAATCCTGGGCCAGTGTTAGAACGGTGTTGTTCCTCACCATACGGACAAAGACGCTGGAGATCACGAGTCCGAGTGTGAGTCCCGGAAGTAAGAGATGTTCGAAGACGTCTTTCAGTGCTTCCCAATTTCCTGTGAAAAGCGCATCTATCGAATAGATACCCGTTATCACTTTCAAATTCATAGTGGGTGACAATCGCCCACCAACGGGAAGCCATCTCAAGATAACTCCGAAGATGTACTGCATCATCAAACCGAACCAGAAAACCGGAACCGCGTACATCACCATTGAAAACATCCTGGCACCTATATCAACACCGCTGTCTCTTTTGTACGCAGCGAAGCTCCCCCAAAAGATACCTATGAGGACGGCTACGATGAAAGCGAAGAGTGTCAGTTCCAAAGTCGCGGGAAATCTCTCCTTTATTTCTTCCCAAACGGGTCTTCCCGTCAGTGTAGATTTTCCCAGATCACCTTTGAGAAGATCTCCAATGTAATCGAAAAACTGGACGATGATGGGTTTATCGAGACCGAGCTCGTGTCTCTTCTGTTCGATGACTTCCTTCGGTGCTTTTCCTCCGAGAATAGCGAGCACCGGATCCCCGGGTATGATCCTGAGCACCAGGAATATGAGTGCCAGAAGAATGAATATCATCGGAACAGCAAGAACGATCCTTGTTATCACGTAGTTCTTCAGGGACATCACGGCACCTCCAGAAAGCCGCCCCCAGGGGGGCGGCATTACTCACTCTTCCCAGTAGAGTATGTAGTATCTGAATATCTGTGTGGGCTCAAGCAGGATCCCCTTCACCTGCTTTTTCGCTGCACAGGTGGCAACACCCTGCCAGAGCGGTATGTAGGGAACGTCCCTGGCGAGGATCTCCTGGACCTTGTAGTAGATCTCGGCTCTCTTTTCCTGATCGGTGAGCTTTCTGGCTTCTATCATGAGGTTTTCCACTTCGGGATTCGAATAGAAACTTCCCAGAGATTTTGCACCACTTTCGCTCAGGAAGGGCCACACGTAGTCATCTGGGTCGAGATAATCCGGATACCAACCAAGCAGGAACAGTCCCATGGTACCGTTCAGGAAATATTCCACGTAGGTGGACCATTCGGCGTACTTCAGGTTCACTTTTATGACACCCGTTTCTTCGAACGATTCCTTCAACACCTGTGCAACGTCCGCCTCCGTTGTTCCGTAGTGTGTGGGTGTGTACCAGAGATCGATCACGAGCGGGTTGTTTTCGTCGTAGCCAGCCTCTTTGAGTAATGCTTTTGCTTTTTCCAGATCTCTCTCAGGGAAGACACTCTTGTGTCCCCACATGCCTTCTGGAATCATCGAGTACAGCGGTTTTGCAAGCCCTGCAAACACGTCCTCGACGATGACAGACCTGTTGACCGCATAGGCGAGTGCCTGTCTCACTTTCACGTTGTCGAACGGAGGCTGTGTCACGTTTATCACGAGATATCTTATTTGCGGGCTGTTTCCTTTGTAGACAACAATGTCCTCTCTTCCCTCAAGATCGATGATATCCCTTGGATCGAGATGCCTGTATGCAACGTCGATCTCTCCTGTTTCGAGTGCCAGTCTGAGGGTGGAGGCACTCTCGTAGAAGTTGATCACGATGGTCTTTGTCTTTGGCTTTTCACCGAAGTAGTTCGGATTGGCCTCAAGAACGATCCTCACGTCTCTGATCCACTCTTTGATCCTGTAAGGCCCAGAGGCCGAAGGTATCCCTTCGTAGAAGGAATCGGCTGGATAAACCTTTGGATTCACCGGATAGGCCACGGTGTAGCCAAGAACGGAGACGAACGCGGAGAACGGGTACTTCAGTGTTACACGGAACGTGTAATCGTCCACCACTTCCGTTTTTTCGACTATGTCCGAAAGCAAAAATGCGGGATCTCCGTTGAGTCTCATAACCCTGTCGAAGGAATACTTGAACACGTGTGCATCGATCGGTGTTCCATCCTCGAACTTTGCGTCTTTTCTCAGATAGAAGGTGTAGACCGTTCCCGTTTCATCGACTTCCCATCTTTCTGCGAGCACCGGTTTCAGGTTGCTGGTTCCTATCTCGTAGTCAACCAGACCGACCAGGACGTTCTGGAGTATGTTCGAGGAGAAGTAGTCATAGCAGTTTGCAGGATCGAGAGTTCTGATCTTGTCCGTGGTACCCACCACGATGATGTCCTTTGCTGCAAAAGAAAGAGTCACCGCCAGAACCAGAAACAACCAGACAAGCCTTTTCATACCCACTACCTCCCTTCAAGTGTAGAGATGACACGCCACTCTGTGATTTCCTTCGACCACCTTGAGCTGAGGTTCCTCTTCTGTACAAACATCCATTCTGTAGGGGCACCTGGGATGGAACCTGCATCCAGATGGAACGTCTATAGGGTTTGGGGTTTCTCCTTCGGGTATGAACTTTTTCTTTTTCTTGAGCGTGGGCTCGGGCACCGCAGAGATGAGTGCCTGGGTGTAAGGATGTTTTGGGTTCACATAGATGTCTTCGAAACTGCCTATCTCCACTATCTTTCCAAGGTACATAACGGCGATCTCGTCGCACACGTACTTCGTTGTGGCAAGGTCGTGTGTGATGAAGAGCATGGTGAGGTTGAACTCTTTTCGAAGATCCTGAAGAAGTTTCAGCAGTTGAGACCTCACGGACACGTCGAGCATGGCCACCGCCTCATCGGCGACCACAAAGCGGGGTTTCAAAATCAGGGCGCGTGCTATGACCACCCTCTGTCTCTGCCCTCCTGAGAGTTCCCTCGGGTATCTTCTGTAGAACTCCTCTGCGGGTTCCAGATTCACCTTTCTGAGCATCTCGAGAACCATTTCCTTCCTCGATGACCTGTCACCGATTCCGTGTATCTCAAGGGCGTGTTCTATTGCTTTTCCCACCCTCATGTATGGGTTCAGAGAGGCCATCGGATCCTGGAAGATGATCTGCATTTCCTTTCTGAGTTTTCTCATCTCTTCCTTTGAGAGTTTCGTGATGTCTTTTCCATCGAACAGTATTGTGCCAGCAGTCGGCTCTTCCAGTCTCAGAATTACTCTACCGGTTGTGGTCTTTCCGGAACCGGACTCCCCCACCAGTCCCAGACTCTTTCCTTCTTCGATACGAAAACTCACACCATCGACCGCTTTCACGTACTTTTTTGGTTTTCTCAGTATCGCATCGATCGGTCCGCGCCTTACAGGAAAGTGCTTCTTCAGGTCTTTCACTTCAATCAGAGCCATTCCGATCTCCTCCATAGAGCCAGCATTTCACACGCGTTCCGTCCACTTCGAACTCCGGAGGCTCTTTTTCTCGACAGATCTTCATCGCCTTTTCACACCTTGGAGCGAATCTACAACCCTTCGGTGGATTCGACAGATCGGGGGGAGAGCCAGGTATGTACTTCAGTTCCCTGTCGTTTATATCGGTGTTCGGTATGGACTCCAGCAGTGCCACTGTGTAGGGATGAAGGGGCTCGGTGAAGATCCTTTCCTTGGTTGCCAGTTCCACCAGATGGCCTGCGTACATCACACCGATTCTATCTGCCGCTTCGGCGACCAGTCCCATGTCGTGGGTTATCAGTATCATGGATGTGCTGTGTTCTCTGGAGAGTTTCTCAAGTAGCTCCATTATCTGGGCCTGTACGATCACGTCCAGAGACGTTGTGGGCTCGTCCGCTATCAGAACGGCTGGATTCAGAACTATGGAGAGAGCGATCATCACCCTCTGCCTCATGCCGCCGCTGAACTGAAACGGATAATCCCTCAACCTGTTTCTGTTTATACCAACGTCTTCAAGGGCACTAGCCGCAAGTTCTCTGGCCTCTTCTTCACTGAGATCGGGCCTGTGTGTGAGTATCATCTCCACAAAGTGGTCTCCTATTCTGAGGATTGGGTTGAGCGATGTCATCGGATCCTGGAATATCATGGAAACCTTCGAACCTCTGATTTTCCTCATCTCCTCGTTCGACAGCGAAGAAACATCTATTCCGTCCACCTTTATACTTCCTTCCACGATGGTTCCCTCTGGAAGAAGTTTCATGATGGCAAAGCCGAGGGTCGATTTTCCACAGCCGGACTCACCAACAAGTCCCAGCGTTTCTCCCTTCTCCAGGTCGAAAGAAACATTCTCAACAGCCCTTACAAAACCCTTCTCCGTTCGATACCTCACACTCACGTTTTCCAATTCAAGCACCTTCATTTGCTTCTCTCCCCGATATTCGGATTGAGAATTTCGCTCAACCCTTCACTGAACATGGAAAAACCAAGAACGGAAGTGATGATTGCAAGGCCGGGGAACAACACACCCCACCAGGCTCTGCTCAGGATGAACCTCTGGCCGTTGCTGAGGTCGAATCCCCAGTCCGGAGTGGGAGGAGCTATTCCAAGCCCAAGAAAACTGAGACCCGCTTCCGTCATGATTGCATCGGCGAGGTTCATGGAGAGAACCACCACTATCGATGGGAAAACGTTGGGAAGCACGTACTTAACAAGGATTTCCCAATCTTTCGCACCGAGTGCCCTTGCCGCTTCCACGTAGAGTTCGTTTTTCACGCTCGTGACCTGGTTTCTCACCACTCTAAAATACGTGGGCGCATAAACAACGGCGATCGAAACGGCTATGTTCATCATTCCGGGCCCCAAAACCGCTGCAACTGCTATGGCAAGAATCAAACCCGGGAAAGAGTAAACGGCGTCCATCACAAGAGTTAAAACGCGGTCGAAGATACCTCCAACGTAACCAGAGATCAAACCGAGGGGAATACCTATCGCAGCCGCTATAACAACAGCGAGAAACGCCACCATCAGGGCGATTCTCGAACCGTAGATCACTCTGCTGAAGATATCCCTTCCAAGGTTGTCGGTGCCGAATAGATGCTTTTCCGAAGGAGGTTGCAAAGATCTTCCCACCCGTACGGTAGGATCGTAGGGAGCAAGAACTGGGGCGAAGATGGCCAAAAAGATGTAAAACAAAAGAATGATCATTCCGACGAAAGCCAAAACACCTGTTCTTCGTCTGAACAGCTTGAAGACCGGCCTGAAGACTCTCTCAGAGACCACAACCTTCGACCTCGCTTCTCTTTTTTTATAATAATACCACATAATGGAATAAGTTTCAATTTCCGAATTATTTTCCCACAAACCAGACGGTTTTCTCTTTGCCTCTCACGGAGTAAGCGGGAAGGGGTGTATCTCTTAAGATCTCCGTTAGTCTGTTTATCTTTTCTTTCCCCCTGATGAGAAAGAACACGTACCGTGATGTGTTCAGTGCACGAAACGTCAGGGTGACTCTGGGAACCTTAGGATCACCGGAAGGATCCGTGAAAGTCACAAGGCCGTCTTTATTTCCCGTTTCCAAGTCGAATATGGACGCGACATGGCCATCGGGACCCATTCCAAGAATAGCGAGGTCGAACTGGTCAGTAGCTGATCTTATTCCCCTCTCATATTTCTCACAGGCTTTTTCAACAGGAAGAGAAGTGTCAACGTAGTGAACATTACTTGAAGGGATCTTTGCTCTGCTGAAAAGGACCTCGTTTATGTTCCTGAAATTGCTTTGATCTGAGTCGAGAGGTACGTACCGCTCGTCGCTCAAAAAGAAGTGGATGCGATCCCATGGGAGCTTCTGTTCTGCCAGTTTCTCGTAAACGGGAAGAGGTGTTTTCCCACCGGCAAGAATGACGAAGATCTTATCCTTTTCCTCGAGAAGTTTTTCCATCTTTGTGCGAATTTTCTCGACTACAAAATCAACGTACCCATCTTCGAGCAGGTATATCACAGTTTTCTCCATTTTCTACCGTCCCTCTCTATGAGTAGATCGGCTTCTCTCGGTCCCCACGTTCCCGCCGGATACACATGCGGTGAAAAGCGAATAGGATCGTTTTCCCAGGCCTTGAGAACGGGATCGAGAAGTTCCCAGGAAACCTCGAGGTCGTCTCTTCTCATGAAAAGTGTAGGATCTCCAAGTATCACGTCCAGAAGGAGTCTTTCGTAAGCGTCGGGCAGTTTCACTCCAAAGTAATCCTCGTACCTGAAGTCCATACTGAGAAGCTGTGGAAACATGCCGGGACAGGGCCTTTTCACCTGAAACTCAAGAGAGATTCCCTCGTTTGGCTGCAAGGTGAAAACTATCGTGTTCGGCTCCAGTTCATCAGAAGGTACACCGGCAAAGATCGAATGAGGAATCTTCTTGAAGACAACAGCAACCTCGGTTATTTTCCTGGGAAGTCTCTTCCCGGCTCTCAGATAGAAAGGTACACCGCTCCACCTCCAGTTGTCTATGAAGAGTTTCATGGCAACGAAGGTCTCAACGTTGGAGTCTTCATCCACTCCTGGTTCTTCCCTGTAAGCCGGCACTTCTTTTCCGTTCACAACCCCTCTTCCATACTGGCCTCTGACGATCCAGTTTCCCATTTCCTCCACAGGGAACGGTCTGATCGATCTGAGAAGTTTCACCCGCTCGTTTCTGAAATTCTCTCCATTGAAAGAAGAAGGAGGTTCCATGGCGATCAGTGCGAGGACCTGAAGCATGTGGTTCTGGAAGATATCCCTGAGGAGTCCCACGTTTTCGAAGTATCCTGCTCTGTGTTCAACACCTATGTCTTCGGCCATCGTGATCTGAACGTGATCCACGAACTTGTTGTTCCAGATCTCCTCGAATATGAAGTTGGCAAACCTGAACACCAGTATGTTCTGAACGGTTTCTTTTCCAAGGTAATGATCGATTCTGAAAATCTGATCTTCCTGGAAGTACTTCTTAAGAGTTTCTTCCAGTCTTCTGGCCGATTCCAGGTCTTTCCCGAACGGTTTCTCAATCACAACGCGCGCAGGTTTTTCGTTCAACCCAGATTTCGAGAGATTTTCCAGAATAGGAATGTAAAGATCCGGAGGAACAGCGAGATAGAAGACCAGATTGTTGGAATCGATCCTTTTCATGAGAGTCTCGATGGTGTTTTTCAACTGTTTGAAGCTCTCAGGATCCTGATAATCCACGCTGATGTAACTGCAATGTTCCAAAAAATCAGGGTTGGCATCGAATCTGGATCTGAATTTCTTATCGTCCATTTTCGTTCGTGCCGCACCGAGAACGAAAAAGCGTTCGGGCAGAATACCTGCCTCGAACAACCTGTTCAAAGCGGGAATGAGCTTTCTTTTTGTGAGGTCACCAGAAGCACCGAAGATCACAATTCCGAAAGGTTGTTCGATCTTTGGAAAACACCGGAGGGTATCATCCGGACATTTCTCCAATCCCAGACTGCACTTCATGATCTCACCTGCCTTTCTGGATTTTTACCACGAAATGAGGAATAACTAATTTCCTTTGTGTTAAAATTCCTTAAAAGGGGGGATGTTCATGAAACAGCTCAGACGATCAAGAAAGAACAGGATCATAGCGGGTGTTTGTGGAGGATTTGCAGAGTACTTCGGTGTCGATCCGACCCTTGTAAGACTGATCTGGGTTCTCATCACACTCGCGTGGGGAGCGGGTCTTCTGCTATACATCATCGCCTGGTTGATCATGCCTGAAGAAGAGGGAGAAACAGAGAGCGAAAAAAAACCACTTCAGAACACAGAAGGATTGAAAGTATTGGTCGGTGGCCTTCTCATCTTCCTGGGAATCGTCTTTCTCGTGTCCGCTTTCTTTCCAATCTTCTTTGGAGTGGCATGGAAGGTGGTTCTTGCCCTTCTGTTAGTGATTTTTGGTGTGCTCCTTCTTTTGAGGAGAGATGAAAAATGAAGATAATATTCGGTATCTTTCTCATTTTCATTGGAACTCTGCTCCTTACAACGATTTTTCTGGATGTCTTTTCTCTTTCATTCCTCACAAGGATATTCCACAATCTCGGCCTCTTCTGGCCTCTGATACTGATAACTTTCGGTGTTTATTTCATCTATCTCAGCGTGAGGAAAAGATGGTTGTACTTTTTGAGTGTGGGTGTGTTTTCTGCTTTTCTTATATTACTTCTTGTGTGGCCATACGAATCTGTTTCAACACCCGGGAAATATCAAGTTTTCACTGGTGTGAAGAGAATCTCGTTCAAGAGCGGAGGGTTCACCGTCAGGTTCATTGAAGGTGAAGAACTCAGAGTGTACGCGTCCAGCGGAATAGAAGTATCAAAACTCGGTTCAGATCTGATCGTGAAGGGTTCTCTCTGGAGAAAACTCGGTCCAAAGATAGTGGAGATCGAGTTTCCGAGGGACATTTTCGAACTTTCTTTCGAAAACGGTGCTTTCACGGTGAAGGGTGAATTCGAAGAAAACAGATTCACGCGAATTGAAACAAAAGACAGCGTTTTGAATATAAGATTCAATTTCCAAAAGATGAACGTTCCGCTTTATTTCGAGGCAGAAGATTGCGTTCTGGAGGTCCTGTTCAGACTACCCACTGGGGTCTCTTACTTCATCGATAAAAAAGACGGACTTCTTTTGAAGACCATCGAAGGGAATATAGTTGAATCGGATTTCAATCCTGATCTCTTCTTCAAACTGAAAGACGGTGTCTTTCGAGTTCATCTTGAAGGAGGAATATAGTGTGAGAGTGCTCGCTATTAGACACGTCGAGATAGAGGACCTTGGAATGATGGAAGATATCTTCAGGGAGAAGAACTGGAGTTTCGATTATCTGGACACTCCAAAAGGGGAAAAACTCGAAAGGCCTCTCGAAGAGTATTCTCTCGTGGTGCTTCTTGGAGGGTATATGGGAGCCTACGAGGAAGAGAAATACCCTTTCTTGAAGTACGAATTTCAGTTGATAGAAGAGATCCTGAAAAAAGAAATCCCGTTCCTTGGAATATGTCTGGGTTCTCAGATGCTCGCTAAAGTCCTTGGGGCGAGTGTCTACAGAGGAAAAAACGGAGAAGAAATAGGCTGGTATTTTGTTGAAAAGGTCTCCGACAATAAGTTTTTCAGAGAATTTCCAGACAGACTGCGGGTGTTTCAGTGGCATGGAGATACTTTCGATCTTCCACGCAGAGCAACCAGGGTCTTTACTTCTGAAAAGTATGAAAACCAGGGATTCGTCTATGGAAAGGCTGTGGGGCTCCAGTTCCATATAGAAGTGGGAGCCAGAACCATGAAACGCTGGATAGAGGCATACAAAGATGAACTTGAAAAAAAGAAGATAGATCCCAGGCTTCTCCTTGAAACGGCGGAGAGGGAGGAAAAAGTCCTGAAAGGCCTCTTGAGGTCTCTTTTGGAAAGGATGGTGGAAAGCTGAGGAGGTGTTATTGTGATACCTCCTCACATCCACATCCTCGATTTCAACGGAATTTACGAAGAACAGCGGATCCTAAAATCTCTCGCTGAGTTTGTGTTTTCCAAAAAAATCGAAGGCATCAGGTACATGGTCCTTCCCGAAAAGATTCCTGAAATTGAAAACATCCTTCCTTCACATCTGGGAGTGACGTTTCTGGGCGATGGAGAGTTCCACCACCTCACCTACTTCATCATCAAGAAAATAAAGAGACCTTTCGTACTGGTTGTTTTCGACAATCACCTCGATGCCAGAGAGGAAGAGTTCCTCACCTGCGACAGCTGGATCAGAAAAGCTCTGAAGCTGAAACATCTGGTGAAAGTGGTGGTTGTTGGCACTCAGGAACAGGAAAAGATCCACAGAGTGTTTTACTCTGAAACGGATCCGCAGAAGATCCTGAAACTCCTCGGAAGACATCCGGTGTATCTGAGTATTGACAAAGATGTTCTGGATATCGGGATAACGGGATGGGAGAGCGGGAGAGTCTCGCTGGAAGAGCTTCTCAACGTGCTCCGTCACATCCCCTTGAGAAAGATCCTGGGAGCGGACATATGCGGTGAACCGGATCCTTCGGAATTCTGGAAGATGCAAGAAAGTGAGAAGGTGAATCTTTCAATTCTAAGCGCTTTGTTCTTTGAGAAGCTTCATTATGTACCTGGCAGCGAGCACCTGGAAGGGAAGCCAGCTCACGTGACTTGATGGAACCTTTATCCTTTTGGGCTTTCCAAGATGCTCCCATAGAATGTCTCTTGTGCTCTTTGGGAGCGCTTTATCGAACATCGCTTCCAGCATCACGATCCGTGAGGTATCCACGAACTTCGCGTAAGCGAGCGGATCGAGTTTCAAAAGGGGATGTATGTTTGAACTCAACATCTCCTGCACCGAGGAAAATTCCTTCAGCCTCTCCAGATCGCTCCTGTAGACATCGTAGAAATTCTCCTCGTTCGTCATTCCGTGTTCTTCTCCCTTTCCGCTTTTCAATTCACGTCTCACAAAGGACAGAGTGGGTGACTTCCAGAACAGAGTGGCAAAGTCACCACCCGCCATCATGATGATCGTCTTTTTGAAATCACTGCTCAGTGCGTTGAGTAAAACAGCGATCATGCCTCCAAGGCAGTATCCAAAGAGGCAGTTTCTCTCGTGCCACATCTTCTTAACTTTCAAAAGTTCCAAAAGACTGAGAAGATCTGTGAGAGCGTGTTCCCAGAACCTGGTCATCTTCCCCAGATCGGAGGAAAAATAATCCTTTCCGCTCACAGAACCGTGTGCTACACGGGTGAAGTTTCCCGGCAAAACGGGAACTACCGCCTCTATCTTCCTTTTGGAAAGGTAGTAGGCCATCCGAAGAAGATACAGAACGTTTCGGCTTCCAAGTCCTTGAAGTATCATCACCGATCCTACTTTTCTCCTCTTCGGAGAGAAGATGTACACCTCCACAGGGTCCGTTCCTTTTTCTGCGTCTGGATAGGTCGATTTGAACTTCAGAATGGAAATTCGGACGTTCTTTGTCCTGTGAACGTATCCGAGAGAATAATCGGAAGGCATCCTTACATGTTCAAACACACTTTCACCTCTTCAAAAACGAGACCGTTTCGTAGAGGATCTTCACCGTCAAAGGATCTTTCAGAACGAACTCGAAGCCGTGTTTCCCTTCCGGATGAAGTCTCAGTTTTGCTTCCACTCCGTTTTCTCTGAGCTTTTTGTACATTTTAACAGATGAGATGTAGGGTACAACGTCGTCTTTCATGCCGTGAACCAGCATGGTGGGAGGTGCCTTCGGGTTCACCCAGGCTACAGGAGAGTAGAACACATAATCTTCTTTCTTTCGTACAGGAAACCCTTTCAATGTTGTGGCAACGGAGAACCTCGCAAAGAGAGAGGATGTCTCCATGCTCCACAGGTCGAGAAGATCGCAGGGGGCGTACCAGGCTACCACGTGACCATCGAAATCTTTTTTTCCTTCCTTCGAAGATCTCATCGCGTGGTACAAAACGAGATGTCCTCCCGCTGAAAGTCCCATGAGATTCAGGTTTTTAATCAAAAGATGCTCCCTGTTTTCGTTCAAAAACGATATCGCACTTTTCAGGTCTTCCAGAATATCTTCGATGTAATGAAAGTAGCCGTATCTGTAATCAAACGTCGCTACAGCGAAACCGTTTGCATTGAGGAATCTGTACCAGGAAACGTTGTTGGGTTGTCTCCTGTATCCGGAGATCCATCCCCCACCGTGTGCAAAAAGCACGAACGGGTAACTCTCTCTCTTCACAGATGGATAATACACGTCCATTTTCAGGCTGTTTTTGTATTCGTAGGTGTAGACGTTGCCCGTTACCGATTTTTTTAGCTTTATCGGAAGTCTTCCCAGAACGGCGTTTCTCACCACAGGAAGGGAAAGCAGGAAAAAGAAAAGAAGCCCCAGAAGGGCATTTGAAAACAGCACAACGAAGGAGATTATTATCAAGCCAAACTTGATTATCAGCTTAACCATGGTCTCCCCTCTTCAACTCAAGAAGCTGTGCACCACGTAGAAATATATCATGATGCCTGTCACGTCGACGATCGTGGTGAGAAGAGGCCCTGCCATGAAGGCCGGGTCGATTTTGAAAATACGGGCGATGAACGGAAGCAGCGCTCCCATGATGTTCGCGTAAAGAATCAACACGAGCAAGGCCGTTGCTACGGCGAAATTCAGTGTGGGATCAGAAGAGATCAGAAAAGCCCTCAGGTAGAGAACACCCGCAAGAATCAAACCCAAGGTGGAACCTATCAGAGATTCCCTCAACAGAACCTTCCACCAGTCTTTCAAACTTATCTCGTTCAGTGTGAATCCTCTTATCATGAGTGCAGATATCTGCGCTCCTGTGTTACCCGCAGAACCTATCATTGTCGGTATGAAAGCTGCTATGATCGGTATTGAGGCGAGAAATTTCTCGTAGCTTGATATGATGTTCCCGTTGACGCTCTCGAGGAGAAGGAGTACCACAAGCCATGGAGATCTTTTGAGGATGAGTTTCCACGCGGGAGTGTGAAAATAAGACGTGTACGTAGCACTCATTGAGGCCATCTTCTGTATGTCTTCCGTTGCCTCTTCTTCGATGACGTCAACGAGATCGTCGAAAGTGATCACACCTATCAATCTCTCTTCGCTGTCAACCACCGGTAGTATGATCAGGTCGTACTTCTTCATGAGTTCTGCCGCGAGTTCCTGGTCATCGATGGCGTGAACAAAAACAGGATCTTTGTTCATGATTTCTGATACCTTCTGATCGGGATCGGCAACTATCAGGTCTCTGAGTTCAACGGTTCCCTTGAGCTTTCTCGTTCTATCTATCACCATGAGAGAGTAGATATTCTCTTTTTTCTTTCCTTCTTTTCTCACCTTTTCCAGCGCTTCTCTGACGGTCATATCCTCGAAAAGCTCTACGTATTCCGTAGTGGCGAGTCTTGCCGCAGAATCTTCAGGATAATTCAGGATGTAAAGAAGTTCCTCCCTTTCCTGTGGAGGAAGGTACGAAAGGAGTTTTTTCACCACGTTTGCGGGCATCTCTTCGAGTAGTTCCACTCTGTCGTCCGGGTCCATCGATTCGAAGATCTCTTTCAGGCGTTCCTCTCTGAAAAGCTTTATGAGTTCCAGCTGATCGTCGGGTTCGAGTTCACTGAACACTTCAGCAGCTTTATCTTTGGGAAGGAGCCTGAAAACAACCACTTTCAGGTCGGGCGGGAGCTTTTCGATCATCTCTTTCACATCGGCGGGATCCTGCTGTTCGAGAACCCTTTTGAGCGTCTTGAAGTCTCCTTTTTCGATCAATTCCTGAAGATCGATCTCTACCTTGATCTTCATTTTCACACCTCCTCGGACCGCTTTTTTACGGAGGAAGACTGGTGCTTTCCACTTAGAAATCACCTCCCGAAAAAGCATCTGCGTAGAACTATTCTAACATCACACCGGAAGAAACACCAGTACAGAAAGAAAAATTTTTCAACGAACACATTCCTTCTTCAACGTTAATTTCCGAAAAGAGTATAATCTAAAATGGGAGGTGGTAACATGAAAGTCACATTCTTAGGACACGCCGTGGTGCTGATAGAGGGAAAGAAAAACATCATCATCGATCCTTTCATTTCAGGGAATCCCGTCTGTCCCGTAAAGCTGGAGGATCTTCCAAAGATCGATTACATACTCGTGACACACGGACACGGTGATCATCTCGGTGATGCCGTGGAAATAGCGAAGAAAAACGATGCCACGGTGATATCCAACTACGAAATCTGCCATTATCTCGGAAAAAAGGGTGTGAAGACCCATGCCATGCACATCGGTGGAAGCTATCTCTTCGACTTCGGAAGGGTGAAGATGACACCTGCCGTTCATGGCTCCGGAATTCTCGATGGTGACAGTATGATCTACGGAGGGAATCCCAGTGGTTTTCTCATCACAATTGAGGGAAAGAAGATATACCACGCAGGAGACACCGGTTTAACCAGGGAGATGGAACTTCTCGCTGAGGAGAACGTGGATGTTGCGTTTCTTCCGATCGGTGGAAATTTCGTCATGGACGTGGAGGACGCCGTGAGGGCGGCAGTGATGATAAAACCGAAGAAGGTTGTTCCCATGCACTACGGAACCTGGGAACTCATCTTTGCGGATGTAGAGCTGTTCAAGAAAAAGGTCGAGGAAAAGGGTGTTGAATGTGTGATTCTTGAGCCGGGAGAATCATTAGAATTGTGAGGGGGAAATAGTTTGCAAGTTTTTTTCTACGTTGTCTCGTTCGGATTTCTTGTGTTTGCGCTTTATCTTTTCTGTCATGTGAGAAAGAAGATCGAGTATTACAGACGGCTGGAAAAGAGCTTCGATACCATAGTTGATGGACTTTCAAAACTCGATCCGAATTCACCCGAAGAAGAGTTCTTTCAGAAAATTCTGAATATCGCGATGGAAGTTGTTCCGGAAGCAGTAAAAGGGAGCGTCTCCAGGATCACACCATCGGGGGACTGGATCTTTGTTGCCTCGAGGGGACACATCGTAGATTTGCTTGGAAAGAGATTTCCATCCAGATACTTGTTCAGAGCTGGAAGAGATCCAGTAGAAGTGAATTTTCTCGATTATGACAGAGATCTTTTTCCAGACGACATGTGGAAATTCTTTGAAAGGACTCTTCGGGGTACAAAAAAGAGGCTTGTTGTGGGTATTTTTTCTGGAGACGAATTCGTGGGAAACATCGCTCTCGACAGTCCGTACTCTGGTTTTTCAGAACTTTCAAAAAAGGTCTTGAAATCACTGGGAAACCTTGCGAGCACTTATCTTCTCATGAGGAAAACACTGGCAAACGAACAGCAGCTTCAAAAGGTCATGAGCACTATATTCACTCTCTTGTTTCTCTTCAGAAAATCCATCTCCGTTGAAGAATTCCTCAAGGAAGCCCTGCAGAAGATCGTTGAAGCGAGCAATGTCTTCACAGGCGGAATCGTATTCGAAGGGAACATTCCCGTGTTTCATACGGATCTGGAAGAGATACCGGAATTCGATTTTGAAGAATCAAAAGAAGAGGAAAAAATAGAAAAATTAGTAAAAGACGGTGTTCATTACATTGTCGTACATCTGGACTATAAAGATATGCCCTCTTACCATATGGTCTTTCTGTCAAACGAAGACATAGCACCCTCTTTCTTCAGTGTTCTCAATACGTTCGCGGAAGTAGTTTCTCTCTATCTGAGAGAGTACCATCTTCATCAAAAGTACCGTGAACTCGCACTGAAAGATCCTTTAACCGAAGCTTATTCAAGGCACTACTTCAACGAGTGGATATTCTCCCACATGGCGTGGCTCAGGCGAAATCAGAAGAAATCCGTTCTGGTGATCATGGATGTGGACGGTTTGAAAATGATAAACGACACTTACGGCCACCTCATGGGGGACAAAGCACTCGTCGAATTCGTCAAAACCCTGAAGAGAACCGTTCGAGAGTCGGATCTTGTTTTCAGATACGGTGGTGACGAGTTCCTTCTGGTACTCGTCGATAGCACCAAAGATAACGCTGCCAGTGTTTTGAAGAGAGTTGAAGAAAACCTTAAAGATGTAGACCTGCCCTTCAAAATAGAATTCTCCTTTGGTTATGAAGAGATAGACGGTTTCATGCCGATAGAAAGAGCGCTCGCGAGAGCGGACGATCTTCTCTACAAAAACAAGTTCGAAAAGAGAGGTGGTTCAGAATGAAAGACGTGAGCATCGTCCTGAGCGGAGAAGCGGGACAGGGAATACAAACGGTCGAGAACGTTCTGACACGGGTTTTAAAAGACTCCGGATTCCATGTGTTTGCCACCAAAGAGTACATGTCGAGAGTGAGAGGAGGAAACAACACCACGGAGATCCGGGTTTCATCGAGAAGGGTTCGTTCCTTCGTTGACAGAATAGACGTGCTCATACCCCTGGGAAAGGGGGCCACAGAAAGGCTGAAGAATCGTATCACGGAAAAAACACTGGTCATCGGAGAGGAAGAGTTCATCAAAGAATCACCCGGAGAAAAGATCGTGATTCCATTCCTGAACATAGCAAAACAGATTGGAAAGAGCATATACGCGAATTCAGTTGCCATAGGTTTTCTCTCTGGACTGCTCGGCGCCGATGAATCCGCTCTGAAAGACCAGATCACCAGACAGTTCAGCAGTAAAGGTGAAGACATCGTGAACGACAACATCCGCGCTGCGCTGGAAGGATACAAGAAAGGTCAAGAACTCTCTCAGAAAATCGAATTCGACGTTGAAAAGGATCCATCGATAAAGAATGAAGTTCTTCTGAATGGGGCGGAGGCTGTGGGACTTGGAGCGATCGCTGGAGGCTGTAATTTTGTCTCCTCCTATCCCATGTCTCCTTCCACCTCCGTGCTTGTTTTCCTTGCCCAGCACAAGAACGACTTCGGAATAGTGGTGGAGCAGGCAGAAGACGAAATCGCCGCCATGAACATGATCATCGGAGCGTGGTACGCCGGTGCGAGAGGTCTTGTCACCACATCGGGTGGAGGCTTTGCCCTCATGGAAGAGGCACTCAGTCTTGCAGGAATGATAGAATCGCCCGCTGTGATCCATCTGGCACAGAGACCTGGACCCGCTACCGGCCTTCCCACAAGAACGGAGCAGGGAGATCTGAACCTGGCTCTGTACGCCGGACACGGAGATTTTCCAAGGGTCATTTATGCTCCCGGAAACGTGGAAGAGGCTTTTTATCTGACGCAGAAAGCTTTCAACGTCGCCGACAAATATCAGGTGCCTGTCTTCGTCCTGACGGATCAGTACCTCGTTGACTCGTATTACAATCTTCCCGGTTTTGATCTGAACGAATTGAAAGTAGAAAAACACTTCATAAAAACAACCAGGGATTACATCAGATACGCCATCACCGAAGACGGTATCTCTCCAAGAGGAATTCCCGGATACGGTGAGGGTCTTGTGAGGGTCGACAGCGACGAGCACGACGAGTTCGGTCACATAACTGAAGACTTCAATACCCGTGTGAGGATGGTCAACAAGAGACTCAGAAAAGGGGAAACTCTGAAAAAAGAAATTGTGAAACCAAAACTGATCGGTGATGAAAACTACCGCGTTCTCCTGGTGGCATGGGGCTCCACTCTGGAGCCGATAAAGGAAGCGATAGAAGGCCTTGACGGTGTGGCGCTCCTTCATTTCTCTCAGGTCTGGCCGATCGATGAGTCCGTCGCGACATACTTCGAAAAGGCCGAGAAAGTTGTGGCAGTGGAAGGAAACGCGACAGGGCAGTTCGCGAATCTGATCCGCCAGGTGACGGGTTTCCATATAAAGGACAGAATCCTAAAGTACAACGGTCTTCAGTTCTCCGTCGAAGAGCTGAAAGAGAAAATAGCGGAGGTGTTGTGAATGAGGCTGGATGAATACATAAGCAGGGACATCGCCTGGTGTCCGGGGTGCGGAAACTTCGGAATAAGGACCGCTCTCATGAAGGCGCTGGAGGAACTGAACGTCGATCCACGACAGGTGGTCATAGTATCGGGTATAGGCCAGGCGGCGAAGATGCCCCAGTACGTTGGAGTTAACATGTTCAACGGACTTCACGGAAGGGCACTTCCCGTGGCAACGGCGATAAAGACGACGAATCCGAACCTTCTCGTGATCGCAGAGAGTGGAGATGGATGTATGTACGGTGAAGGTGGAAACCACTTCATACACACGATCAGAAGAAACCCGGATATCGTGAACATAGTCCACGACAACCAGGTTTACGGTCTCACGAAGGGTCAGGCTTCTCCCACGAGTCTGAAAGGTTTCAAAACACCAGTGCAGGTGGACGGTGTGATTCTGGAACCGTTCAATCCTCTGGCTGTTGCCATAGCGCTCGATGCTTCCTTCGTTGCAAGAACTTTCATAGGAGACATAGAGTTCACAAAAGACATACTGAAGGAAGCGATGAAACACAAGGGATACGCTTTGGTGGACATTCTTCAGCCCTGTGTCACCTTCAACAAGTTGAACACCTACGAATGGTACAGGGAAAACACGTACTATCTGAAAGACCACGACCCCACAGACAGAGAACTCGCCTTCAAAAGAGCCATTGAAACTGAAAAACTCCCGCTTGGAATATTCTACGTGAACAAAAACAAAGAGACCTTCGAAGAACTCGCAAGAAAGGGAGATAGAACACCACTCTACGAGTACGAGGTGAACTTTGAGAAATTGAAGGAACTGATCGAAAGCAAAAAATCATGAAACTGGCAGTGTACGTTCACATACCCTTCTGCAAGAAAAAGTGCGTGTACTGTGATTTCTACTCCGTTGCCTCCGAAGATTTTGAAGAGTATCTGTCTCTCGTCTTTGAAGAGATAGAACTCTACAGGGATGTACTGAAAGAAAGTGAGATAGAGACGGTGTACTTCGGTGGGGGAACACCTTCCCTTGTTCCCCCTTCTTTTCTGGAGAAGATTTTAGAGAAACTGAAAGAGGTCTCAAAGAAGTTTTCACCGCTTGAGACAACGATCGAGGTCAATCCGGAGTCCGTTGACCGGGAAAAACTGAGATCTTACAGAAAGATGGGTATAAACAGAATCAGCCTGGGCGTTCAGTCCTGTGACGATGGAGTGCTGAAAAAGTGTGGCCGTCTGTACGATGAGAAGATGCTCAAGGAAAAAGCGGAACTCGTTCTGGCGGAATTCGACAACGTCAATTTCGATTTCATACTCGGCCTTCCCGGTGAAACAGATGAAACACTGGAGAAAAACCTTCATTTTCTTGAAGAGTTCACCCCGCAGCACGTGTCCCTTTACTTCCTCGAAGTGGATGAAAACACCCCGCTATACAGCCTTTTAAAGAAGAATCTTCTGACACTGCCAGACTCTGATGAAGTGGAAAGAAGGCACGATGTGTTCGTCGAATTTTTGAAGTCCAGAGGTTTTGAAAGATACGAAATCTCGAACTTTGCCAGACCGGAAAGAGAATCAAGGCACAATCTATTTTACTGGAGAAATCATGACTATCTGGGTTTTGGTCCCTCTGCAGGTGGCCACCTTGGAAGATTCCGATACACCAACGTTTCCGACCTTTCCATGTACGCAAAAATGGTGAAGGAAAAAACCTTTCCATACGACTACCGGCATGAAAATTCGGAGGATGAGGAAGCGCTGGAGACCCTTTTCATGGGACTCAGAACGAAAGAAGGAGTGGAACTGAAACGCGTGGAAAGGCTCATGTTTCTGGTGGAGAAGTTACAAAAAGAGTATGCTTGTTATGTGAAGGTGAAAGATGGTAAAATTTTTTTGAGCGAGGAGGGTATGGACCTGTCGAAAAAGATCTTCGAAGATCTGATCGAATGGTACAGGGAGGCTGAAAAATGACACACATAATCCACAAAGGGCTCGACTTCTTCGTCAAACCAAGGAAGATCTCACTCAATCTCAACATGAAGATCGGAAGTGCGAAGGTTCACCCGGAAGATCTGAAAATTCTGATGAAGAAAGTCCCCGTTTTCATGATGAGTTACTACGACAGCAAGGCCTTCATGGAAAGGGAACTCGAGATCTCCTCGGCGGATTTTCCAAACGGTACCATCTTCTTCTCGTACTACGAGCCCGTTCCAGCCGAACTGAACTGGGATGTGGACAAAAATCTCCTCTCTCAACTTGCCAGGTACTTCCATCTCTACGACCTTGTCTCCTCCATGAACTCTCTCATAGACGAGTCAAAAGGGCTTTCAATAGGAATCTACGAGGAGTGGCTTGAGTCCACCATGGTGAAGGTGCCAGGTGAAAACGCAGAAGAACTCAGAAACATGCTTTCGAAGTTCTCACTCATGTACACAACGAAGATCCTCTGGAAGATGTTCCACGGAAACTTCGAAGAGTTGAAGAAAAGAACACACGAGATAGCTTACAAGTTCTACGAAGTAGCAGGGTTTTGAATTCCACCATCTCTCCTGCCTTAAAGTTTTTCTTCCACTTTTTTACAAGAATATTTTTTAATTGACACCATCTTATAATCAACGTAGAATACTTCTGAAAGAAACTTCTCTGAGAGGAGGAGAAACCGTGTCGAAGAAACTTCCGGAGAACCTGAAGCATCTGGAAGAACTCGCTTACAACCTCTGGTGGAGCTGGTCAAGGCCCGCTCAAAGGCTCTGGAGAAAGATCGATCCGGAAGGCTGGGAGGAACACAGAAATCCTGTTAAAATACTGAAAGAAGTTTCTGATGAAAGACTCGAAGAGCTTTCAAAAGATGACGATTTCATATCCCTCTATGAACTCACCCTTGAAAGGTTCAAGGACTACATGGAGAAAGAAGACACCTGGTTCAACGTGAACTACCCCGAATGGGACGAGAAGATCGTCTACATGTGTATGGAGTACGGTTTGACCAAAGCCCTTCCGATCTATTCCGGTGGTCTTGGAATCCTCGCGGGAGACCATCTCAAATCCGCAAGCGATCTTGGACTTCCTCTCATAGCGATCGGACTTCTCTACAAACATGGATATTTCACCCAGCAGATCGACAGAGATGGAAAACAGATAGAGATTTTCCCTGATTACAACCCAGAGGACTTACCCATGAAGCCCCTGAAGGATGAAAAGGGAAACCAGGTGATCGTGGAGGTTCCTCTCGACAGTACCGTTGTGAAGGCACGTGTTTTTGAAGTGAAGGTAGGAAGGGTGAGTCTGTACCTGCTCGATCCGGACTTTGAGGAAAACGAGGAAAAATACAGAAAGATCTGCAACTACCTTTACAACCCGGAACCCGATGTGAGGATCTCCCAGGAGATACTCCTCGGAATTGGGGGAATGAAACTTCTCAGGGCGCTGAACCTGAAACCAGGAGTCATCCATCTGAACGAAGGACATCCGGCGTTCTCTTCCCTCGAAAGGATAAAGAACTACATGGAAGAAGGATATTCCTTCACAGAGGCCCTTGAGATCGTGAGGCAGACGAGTGTGTTCACAACCCACACACCCGTTCCCGCTGGACACGACAGATTTCCCTTTGACCTCGTGGAAAAGAAACTTTCGAAATTCTTCGAAGGATTCGAAAAGAAAAATCTTCTCATGGATCTTGGGAAAGATGAAACAGGCAGTTTCAACATGACGTATCTTGCTCTGAGAACATCCTCCTTCATAAACGGTGTCAGCAAACTGCATGCGGAAGTTTCCAGAAGGATGTTCAAAAACGTGTGGCAGGGTGTTCCCGTGGAGGAAATACCGATCGAAGGGATAACGAACGGCGTTCACATGGGAACCTGGATCAACCGTGAGATGAGAAAACTGTACGACAGATATCTCGGAAGGGTATGGAGAGATCACACCGACCTTGAGGGTATCTGGTACGGTGTTGACAGGATTCCAGATGAAGAACTCTGGCAGGCTCACCTGAGGGCAAAGAAGAGATTCATCGAGTACATAAAAGAATCGGTAAGAAGAAGAAACGAGAGACTGGGAATCGACGAAGATGTGCCGAACATCGATGAAAATTCGCTCATCATAGGTTTTGCAAGAAGGTTTGCCACTTACAAGAGGGCAGTTCTCCTGCTCAGCGATCTGGAGAGACTCAAGAAGATCCTCAACGATCCAGAAAGACCCGTTTACGTGGTCTATGCGGGGAAGGCCCATCCAAGGGACGATGCGGGGAAGGAATTTTTGAAACGCATCTACGAAGTCTCGCAGATGCCTGAGTTCAAAAACAGGATCATCGTACTGGAAAACTACGACATTGGAATGGCACGGCTCATGGTGTCGGGAGTGGATGTGTGGCTGAACAACCCGAGAAGACCCATGGAAGCAAGTGGAACAAGCGGAATGAAGGCAGCAGCCAACGGAGTTCTTAACGCGAGTGTTTACGATGGATGGTGGGTTGAAGGGTACAACGGCAGAAACGGCTGGGTCATAGGCGATGAAAGCGTTCTTCCAGAGACGGAAGTGGACGATCCCAGGGACGCAGAAGCACTCTACGATCTCCTCGAAAACGAAATCATCCCAACCTACTACGAAAACAAAGAAAAGTGGATCTTCATGATGAAAGAGAGCATAAAGAGTGTTGCTCCAAGATTCAGCACCACCAGAATGCTCAAAGAATACACGGAGAAGTTCTACATAAAGGGACTTGTGAACAAAGAATGGCTTGAAAGAAAAGAAAACGCCGAAAGGTTTGGTGCATGGAAGGAAAGGATCCTCAGAAACTGGAGCAGCGTTTCCATAGAAAGAATCGTCCTTGAGGACACAAGGAGTGTTGAGGTGACGGTGAAACTGGGAGACCTTTCACCTGATGATGTACTGGTTGAACTTTTGATTGGAAGAGGAGAAAGCATGGAAGATCTGGAGATCTGGAAGGTGATACAGATAAGAAAGCACAGAAGGGAAGGGGATCTGTTCATCTACAGTTATGTCAACGGTGCCCTCGGTCATCTTGGCTCTCCGGGATGGTTCTACGCGGTGAGGGTGCTACCTTATCATCCGAAACTTCCCACCAGATTCTTGCCGGAGATACCTGTGGTGTGGAAAAAGGTTCTCGGGTGAGGGGCTCTGCCCCTCTTTTTTCTTTCAGAGGGGAAATCTCGAAAGGCCTCCATCTACAACAACGGTCTGTCCCGTGATGTAGGAAGCCTTCTCAGAACACAGAAAGGCCACCACGTTTGCTATCTCCTCAGGTTTCGCCATCCTCTTCATGGGAATCTGTGATTCCACCTGTCTTTTTTTGTCCTCATCGAGAAGTTCTTTCACTCTCTCCGTTTCGGTCCAGCCGGGTGCCACACAGTTCACGGTGATGTTGTACGGGGCCACTTCGAAGGAAAGTGTCTTCAGAAAACCTGTGAGGGCCATTCTTGCAGAGTTCGAAGTGTAGAGGTTCTCCAGAGGAGAGACCACGGAGAAAGAAGTGATGGCAACGATTCTTCCCCAGCGCTTTCTCTTCATATCGGGAAGATAGTTCCTCACGATCTTCACCATGTTCAGGAACAGACCGTCGATGGCATCTTTGAAATCTTCATCCGTCAGATCGTCGAGGTATCCCGGTTTTGGTCCTCCCATGTTCAGAACGAGGATGTCCACCTCTTTTATCCTCTCAAACAACCTGTCTGGCTCTCTCTTCAGATCACAGACCACATACTCGTGTCCTGTTTTCTTCAACAGTTCCTCGTTTCTTGAACAGACCACAACCCTGACACCTTCTTCCCTCAGGGCATCTGCAACTGCCCTTCCTATTCCCCTGCTTCCTGCAAGAACGAGGGCGCTTTTACCCCTGATGCCCAGTTCCAAGATCTCCCCCCTTCCTCAGAAACTCAACGAATCTTTCCACGATCACAGGATCGAACTGTCTTCCAGCGTTTCTGAGAAGCTCCTGAATTGCCTCTTCGACGGTCTTTCCCTTCTTGTACGGCCTGTCGCTTCTCATCGCCTGATAGGAATCCGCCACACACAGAACACGGGCTTCGAAGGGTATTTCTTCACCTTTGAGACCGTCCGGGTAACCTTTTCCGTCCCATCTTTCGTGGTGATGCCTTATCCAGATTGCAACATCTTCAAAACCCTCGATCTCCTTGACCAGCTCGTATCCCTTAACGGGATGTATCTTTATCAGCTCAAATTCTCGTTCGTCGAGTTTACTTGTTTTGTTCAAAACAACCTGGGGTACGTAGATCTTCCCGATATCGTGCAGAAGGCCTGCCCAGTAGAGTTTTTCCAGTTTTTCTCCATCCACGTTGAACATCTTTCCGATCTCAACAGCGTAATACGCCACCTCTTCAGAGTGTCCCTTCGTGTAATAATCGTAGTACTCGAGTGCCCTTACCCACGTTCTCACGATGTCTCTGTGCAGTTTCTTTTCCTTTCTCACCAGTTCTCTGTAAGTATGAATGGCAGAGACGATGTTCAGAAAGGCCTGAAGAACCTCTCTTTCATCCTCACCCAGATCACCTTCTATCACCACGTAACCGTGACTTTCCTTTGAATGGGAGATCTCAAAGGTCTCTCCTCTCGCTTCTCCGGTCACCTGACCGTCCAGCACCACCTTCACGTTCTTCGCCTCAATAAGATCTCTGATTATCTCTGCAAGTTCAGAGGCAAATTTCGAAGTATCCTCTATGAAAACCAGTTTCGAAAGTTCCTTGATCGAGTGCCTGAATCTGTCGTTCAGTTCTCTGATCTCGCTGTAGAGCCTTTCTATCTCTTCCTGATTCGCCGAGACCTCCTGATAGAGTGCCTCTATCTCTTCGTTCTGGGCTTTCAGTTCTTCGTTTTTCAACTTCAACTGGAGGGTTTTTTCTTCCACCTTTCTTCTGAGAAGGTAAACGAAGGCAAGAGAAATCCCGAGGGCTGTTGAGAACAGGACAGAACCGTAAAAGACCACCTTCATCAACCACGGTGGTGTTACCACAACGAGTGGGATGTACCTTCTTATGATTTCGTTCCTCTCATCTTCCGACACAAGGGACAAGCCCGAGTTTACGGTTTCCAGGATGCTTTCGTTTCCTTTTAAAACAGCAACGTGGAGATAGTTCGTTTCAAGGTGAAGTGTTAGAAAATCAGAAAGAAGTCCCTCTTTTGAAAGATAGTATCTTGCAACAACGTCGTCTCCAAGGAAAACGGATATCTCCCTTTTCTTGAGAGCTTCCATCATGGAGGAATAGTTATCGAAAAATTCAAATCGCACATCCGGGTTCTTCCTAAGAAGGACATCTACCATGCCTTCTCCTCTGAGGGCACCAACAACGTACGAAGAAAGATCGGAGAAGGTTTTCACAGGAAGGTCTTTTCTGAAGAACACGCAGGATCTCATCTCAAAAACGGGTTTAGAAAAGGAGAGAAACTCTTCTCTTTCTGGTGTTTTGAATATCTGATCGATGGCATCCACCTTTTTTTCGAGGACCATCTGCTGAGCCAGTTGCCACTTCACTGGGACGAGTTCCACCTCTATCCCTGTCTTCTCAGAAAAGAGTTTCCAGAAATCAACGGAGATGCCAGCAAGATTTCCGCTTTCATCGTAAAAGGAGAAAGGAGCGTAATCTTCATCGAGGGCTATTCGAAGATGCTGAGAAAAGACAAAAACAGACAGAATCAGAAAGAAAAAAGCAACGCCCCTGATCCTATTACCCCCCTCCTTTGTTCAGATTTTACCATCCTCCAGGGGGTTTCTCAGAACCCTTATCCTTCTTCCCTTTTTCTCTATGAAACCCTCTCTCTCAAGATCCTGAAACACCCTGGAGAGTGCCGGCCGGGCACATCCAAAGATTCTGGAAAGTTCTTCCACACTCACAGGAAGCACCAACTCTCCATCTTCGTTCATGTGATGAACGAGGTAATGAATAACCTTCTCTTTCAGCGTCTTTGTGGTGAGAAAGAAGAGTTTTTCAGAGACGATCCTGAAGTGCTCTGACACATCTTCGAGGAAGAAAAGAAGGAGATTTCTGTCTTTCATGAGAAGGTCAAGGAACTTCTCCTTCGGTATCGATAGAATCTTTGAATCTTCTTTCGCTATCACGTTCACCGGATACACCGGATCTCTGGAAAAAACAAGGCCAGATGCCACGATCTGAACGGGCCTTATCGTATCGATCTCTAGAACCTTTCCATTCTCAGAGACGTGTTCTGTTCTCAGAGAGCCCTCAAGAAGGACAAGGATATCATCTATCGGATCTCCCTGATATCTGACCATTTCCCCTTCTCTAAACGTGAGTACCTGACCGTGCTGTAGAAGATTTTTCAGCAACACTCCCCACCCCCGTAACAATTGTTACGGACAGAGTTATTACAACCTAATTATAATCTACGTGAAAGCTTTAACAAGAGGAGGGAAAAGCATGCAGATGTTCTGTTACCAGTGTTCACAGACGGCAAAGGGTGTGGGTTGTACCGAGTACGGAGTCTGTGGGAAGAGCCCGACAGTTGCAAGACTACAGGACAACCTCGTCTTCGCAATAAAAGGAATTTCCGCCTACTACTACCACGCGAGAGAACTCGGTTACGACGATCCAGAGATCGCCGGTTTCCTCGATGAGGCGCTCTACAGCACTCTCACCAACGTGAACTTCGACGCACAGTCCTTCGTGGAGTACGCACTCGAAGCAGGCCGAATGAATCTGAAAGCGATGCAGCTTCTGAAAAAGGCACACATCGAAACCTACGGAGAACCCACCCCCGTCGAAGTGGAAACCGGAACGAAGAAGGGAAAGGGAATTATCGTGACGGGACACAACCTGAAAGCCCTCGAAGAACTTCTGAAACAGGTCGAAGGAACGAACGTCTACGTTTACACCCACTCCGAGATGCTCCCAGCGCACGGATACCCCGGTCTGAGAAAGTACAAGAATCTCGTTGGAAACCTGGGGAAAGCCTGGTACGATCAGAGAAAGCTGTTCGCAGTGTACTCCGTTGCCATCCTGGGAACTTCGAACTGTGTCCTGATTCCCTCTGAATCTTACAGAGACAGGATGTTCACAACGAGCATCGCTAGACTCCCCGGTGTAAAGCACATAGATGGATACGACTACACCGAGGTGATAGAGAAGGCAAAGAGCCTGCCAGATCTTGAAGAAAAACCGGGAAGCTACAAACTCAGGACAGGATTTTCCACGTCTGTTGTGGTTTCTCTCGCGGACAAAATAAAAGAACTCGTGGAGGCCGGGAAGATAAAACACTTCCTCGTCGTAGGAGGATGCGATGTGCCGTTCAAGAGGAACGAATACTACAGAGAGTTCGTTCAGAAACTCCCGAAAGAAACCGTTGTGATCACGCTCGCGTGCGGAAAGTTCAGGATAAACGACCTTGATCTTGGGGACATCGAGGGCATCCCGAGACTCATCGATGTGGGACAGTGTAACGACACGATCGTCGCGATAGAGATCGCTCAGGCACTCGCGAAAGTTTTCGGTGTGGAAGTCACAGAGCTTCCTCTCACACTCGTTCTCACCTGGATGGAGCAGAAGGCAGTTGCGATCCTGTGGACACTTCTTGCACTCGGCCTGAAAAACATATACGTTGGTCCTGTTCTTCCCGCGTGGGTGAACGAGGACATTCTGAAAGTGCTCACCGCAGAATTCGGATTGAAGACGATCTCGGAACCGGAAAAGGACATAAAAGAAATACTGAAAGTGTGACTTTCCCCGCCGCCCGGCGGGTTTTTTACTTCACGAATCTCACAGAAGCTCTTCTACTATCTTCTCCAGTTCTTCGAAATTCCTTGCAACCGGGAAATCTCCAGAGGAGTCACCGTCAGGTGAGAAGAGCACGAAATCTATCCCGGTGTTTCTGGCACCCTTGAGATCACTGCTGAGATCGTCCCCCACATAGAGGACTTCTTCCTTTTTCAATTTCATTCTTTCGAGTGCCATCCAGAAGATGTGTGGATCTGGTTTTTCGACTCCCGCTTCTTCGGAGGTGAGGACGAACTCGAAGAATCTGTCGAGTTTCAGCTTCCTGCTTCTTTTTTCCTGAACGAACCTGACTCCGTTCGTCACAGCAGCCATTCGAAGATCTTTCTTCTTCAGCCTTTCGAGGAATTCTTCTGCACCTGGAAGGAAATGAGCTTCTTCAGAGAGAAACTCCAGATAATCTTTTGCAACCTCTTTTGGATCCAGTGGGATGTTCAGCGTTTTCAGAAATTCTTCGAATCTGGCAACAACAACGACATCTTTCGACACCTTGCCTTCTGCAAGCAGCTTCCACCATTTCCTGTTTATTTCTCTGTACAAAAACACCTGATCCTCGGTGAGAGGAATTCCGTACTTCAGGAAGGTTCTTTTCAGAGCCTGATCTTCGCTCTTTTCAAAATCCAGAATCGTTCCGTCTAAATCGAACAGAACTCCCTTTTTCAACTCAATTTCAACTCCATTTCGTACTGTACGAGAACTCTCTGAAAGCCGTTCACTTCGAGTGAACGAGAAAGGGGATCGTCTTCAGGCACCGCGGTGCACGTCACAGCCGTTTTTCCGCTCTCTTTCTGGATGTGATCCACACACTCTCTTATGAACTCGTCCATGCTTCCACGCAGGGCAAAAGCGTCCACTATGAAGCCACTCTGGGGAGTCTCACCCCAGACCAGATAACCTTCTCCGTCTCTCCAGCTTGCCCTTTCCATTCGATACCGTCCATCTGCGAGAAGAAGAGTGGTACACTCCCTCTGCCAGTTCGGGTTTCTTTTAAAATCCGTTCTCGCCTTGAGGGCATACATGTGGATCCTCTTTTCGTCCGTTTCGAAGAACTTCACCGAACCCGTTCCATCTATTCTTCTGTCGAAGAAATAACTGTAGAGCTCTCTTCTCTTTTTGAAACCGTTCTTCTCGTAAAATCGAACCGCCCTTTGATCATCCGCCACAACCTCAAGAACAACGCTTTTTACACCTTTCCACATGAGATGTTCCAGTGCATGCTTCAAAATCATATCCGCAAGTCCCGTTCCTCTCTTCGGTTTGATCACACCCATGGAGTCTATTCTGCCCCTGTCTTTCCTTATGCACAGTAGGATGAATCCCACCGGAACATCATTTTCAAAAAACACGAAAGAATCGTCAAGAGAGATCGAATTTTCTCTCACGTCGAGGTTGAAGTTGTAAACATCCCAGTTCACAGGCACCGCATAATCCTTGAAAATCTCATTCACGAGGTTCACAAGATCTATCACAGAAACTTCGCTCGCTTTCTTTATGGTCACCCCATGAGATTCAACCCCCCTTGCTTCTTTTCGGGAGGAGTCACGTTCCCTGCTTTCTTCATAGCTTCTTTCCAGACTTCGAGCAGTTCTTCGAGCATCCCGCGAACTTCCTTGATTTTCTCCACATCCTTTTTCACGTTCCCCTCTACGAGCCTCTGGAACATGTAGTTGTAGAGAGCTCTCAGATTCTGCGCGATCGTTCCTCCCTTTTCCATGTCGAGGGAGAGGTTGAGCTCGGTGATGATGTCCTGCGCCCTCGTCACCTTCTCGTTGAATTCAACAAATTTTTTATCGGCCAGCAAATTCTCGGCCTCTTTCAGAACCTCTACCGCCTTCTCGTAGAGCATCTGAACGAGTTTGGCAGGACTTGCGGTCATCACCATCTTTTCAAGATAGGTGTTTTCCTTCATCTTTTCACCTCTCAGGACGGTTCTTTCTGAAGCAACTCTTCAACCCTCTTGAAAAACTCTTCGTAATATTCAAAAACGTCTTTGAGCTCTCCATCTATGAGATCCGCTATTTTCACCAGATCTTTGCTTTGAAGAGCGTTCACAAAGTCCGTGAGGATACGAACCAGATTCTCCTCTTCGACTTTCAGCCCGAGTTCCTTCGAGTTGATTCCAGTGATTCTCACAGTGTTCATGCGGACGTTCTCCATCGCGTTCAGCCCTTCGGCAAGATCGTTTATACTCCTGTATCCCTCTGTGGTTCCAGCAACAACCGCGTCCGCCACCTTACCGAGGAGAGGTTTCACCCGTTTTATATACCTGAGCACCTCTTCAATCGTTTCGAGGAGAAAATCCCTCAACGGGGAGAGTTCCAGTTCGATCTCCATTTCCTCGTTTATTTCCATCTGTTTCAGGTCTTCCAGGCTGGACAGAGGTTGTTCTTCATGGTCTATAACTATTCTCTTCACAACGAGATTCTCTTTGTTTTCTCTCACCCGATTCAGAAGCTCTCCCAGGGTTTGGACCCCTTCAACGACTATCTCCTCTCCGTTCACGATCACCTTCATCGAATCACTCCCTTCGCAAAGAAAAATCGTGTTAGCGCACAGATGGTTTTGGAATCTTCTATCTCCGCGTTCTTGAGCAGAGAAAGTGCTTCTTCAATGGACACTTCTTTAACATCGATGAATTCATCTGGGTCTGTGTTCTGAGCGGTCTTTTCCAGGTCTTCGGCAGCGAATATGTGTATCACTTCCGTGGTGAAACCCGGTGTGGTGAAGATCTTTCCAAGATAAGAAAGCTTCTTCGCCTTGTAGCCCGTTTCCTCCTCGAGCTCTCTTTTTGCACATTCTTCCGGTGACTCCCCAGGATCCAGTTTTCCCGCGGGAAGCTCCAGAAGGACCTGCTCGATGGGATACCTGTACTGTTCAACGAACAGAATCTTCTCACCGAGCACGGGAACGATCACCACGGCACCGGGGTGATCCACCACTTCACGAGTGGATTCCTTGCCGTCTGGAAGCCTCACGCGGTCCACCCTCACATTTATCATCTTTCCCTCGAAGACTCTTCTGCTGTCTATCTTCTCTTCGTAGAACTTCATCGCTACACCTCCAGTATTTTCTCCACCTCTACCGGAACGATGGCCGACACACCGTTCACCATGGTCACCCCATGTAGAAGATCGGCCGCTTCCATCACGATTTTATTGTGCGTGATCACGATGAACTGGGTGTGCTTCGAGTTCTCTTTGAGGAGCCTCTTGAACCTCTCTGCGTTGTAGTCATCGAGGGGAGAATCAACCTCGTCGAGCACGTAGAAGGGACTCGGTTTTATCTCCATGAGAGCGAAAAGCAAAGCCAGTCCCACGAGCGCCTTCTCGCCACCCGAAAGAAGACTCAACTTCTGATCTCTTCTTCCCGGCTTTCTTATGGATATTTCAAAACCCGCATCGAGAATGCTCTTGGCTTCAGAAACGATGTTGAGTCTTCCTTCGCCACCGAAGAAGAGCAGAGAAATGAACCTGTTGAAACTCTCATTCACCTTCTGGTAAACGTCAAAGAGCAAGCTCTCCGCTTCTCGATCCGTTTTTTCTATGATCTCTTCAAGTTTTCGTTTTGCTTCCTCAAGATCCTCTTTCTGTTTTAATATTTCCTCGTACTCTTCGCGGAGTTTCTCGTACTCGTCTATAGCCGTGAGATCAACAGGACCTAGGTACTTTATCTTGTTTTCCAGATCTTTTATCTGTCTGTAGACCTCCTCGAGTTGTTCTTCGCCGAGTTCTTCAACGTCCTCTTCGTTTCCGGAGAACTCTTCCAAGAGGTTTGCTATCTTCAACCTGGTTTCCTGGAGAGCCAGATCTATCTGGTGGAGGTGATTTCTCAATCTTTCCTTCTCTTCTTTCAGTTCGTTCATCCTGTTTTCTACTTCCTGAAGCTCTCGCATCTTTTCTTCTTTACCTGATCTGTGAAGTTTCATGGCTTCAAACACACTGTCCATTTCTTTCTTCAAATGCTCGATTTCTCTCTCGTGTTCTCTTATGAACTTTCTGTAGTTTTCCATCTCTTCTTCGAGGCTCGTCATCTGCAGTTTTATGTCTTCTGTTTCTCGGGCAATGCGTTCTATCATTTTTCCCGTGTCGCGCATTTCCTTTTCGTATCGATCTTTTGTTTCCAGAAGATTTCCAACCTCTGCCCTGAGCGTGAAGATCTTTTCGTTGAGTTCATCGAGAATCTTCTTTTCTTTCTCGAGTTCTTCGGAGTATTCGGTCAGCGATTTTTGAAGGTTTTCTCTGTTCTGCTTCAGCTCGTCGATCTCCTCGAAGATCTTTTCTCTTCTCGCGTTCAGTCCTTCTTCTTTTGCCCTGTACTCAACCAGGAGCTTCTCCAGATTTTCCACCTCTTCCTGAAGCTGATTGATAGATCTCAAGATCTCGGACAGAACGGTTTTAGTCGAAGACGATTTCCTGGAGAGTTCGAACAGTTCCCTCTGAACGAGCTTTTCCTGATTTTTCAGGTTTTCCTGTTCTGTCTTCAGGCTGGCCAGTTCGTCCCTCTTTTCTTCGATTTGTTTCTCTGTTTCTTCCATCTCCTGCTCCAGATGCTTCAGCTTTATGCGTCTTTCAAACACGTTGCTCGATCTTTCTTCTCTTCCTCCTGTTATGGCTCCTCTTCCGCTTATGAGTTCACCATCGAGAGTAGCGATCCTGGTGTTCAATCGGTATTTTTTCTTCATTCTGATAGCGTCGTCTAGTGTTTCCACCACCACGGAATTCCCAAAGAGAAATCCTCCCAGAACTTCCAATTCCGAAGGAAGTTTCACCAGATCAACAGCGTACCCCACAAATCCTCTTTCGTTTTCCAGACCGGATATCCTGTTGAATGAACCGTCTATCAAATCGAGTGGAAGAATGGTCACCCTTCCCGCTTCGTTCTGTTTCAAAAACTCCACGATCGCTTTCGCCGTATCCACATTTCTCACCACGATGTTCTGAGCCGTCCCACCGAGAAGCACGCTCACAGCGAGGGAGTACTTTTCATCCACCTCTATCAGATTCGAAACCACGTCCACAAGTCCGGGAAAGCGCTCCTTTTCCTCGAAGACTACCTTCACTGCTTTTGAGAATCCACGGTACTCTCGCATATCGCGCTCGATCATTTCTTTTTCGAACTGTATCTCTCTCAATCTCTTCTCTTTCGCGTCTATTTCCAGATTGACCCTTCTGATCTCTCCCTCGATCTCCTCCAGTCTTTCACGAACAGCGTTCAATTCTTCAGTCAATTTTCTCTCCTCTTCATCGAGTTCTTCTACACGCTTGGATATCTCTTTGAACTCGCTCTTTTTATCTTCGAGCTCTCTTCTCCTCGTTAGTATCTGATTTTCCGTTATTTTCCTTCTCTTTTCAAGGTCTTCGAGAGTTTCTCCTATCCTCAAAAGTTCGTTCTCAAGTTTGAGTATCTGTTTTTCTAACTTGGAGATCTCGTCTCTGACTCTCAAAAACTCTTTCTCTTTCTCGCTGAATCTCGAAAGGAGATTCTCTTTTTCTTTTTCGAACTCTTCGAGCTCTTTCGCTTTCCTCTCGTAGTCTCCCATCACTCCTTTGAATATGTACTCCATCTCTTCAAGACGTTTTTTGTACTCTTCTCTTCGCTTCTCCAGTTCATCGAGCCTGGTGGACAATTCCACGTACCTGTTTTCACTGTCTGCGAGCTTTGAAGAGTAGAATCCTTTCATCTCCACAAGGTCGTTCTGTCTTTTCTTGTAGTCTTCAAGGAGTTTCGTGTAGCGTTCTATTTCCTGGTCCATCTCCCCAAACTCGCTTCTCAGGGTGCTCCACTTCGTTTCCAGCTCCACCAGTTCTTTCTGGATGTTCTTTATCTTCTCGTTTGTCTTCTTTTCTTCTTCCTGGTAGAATTCCAGTTTTTTTCTTTCTCTCTTAAAAACGTTTCCGTAGTAGATCTTTTGAAGTTCCTCGAGCTGGGCCGTGTACTCCTTGAACCTTTCAGCGCGCTTGGCTTTGAGGTAGAGAGATTTCATCTGCCTTTCGCGCTCAAACAGAACGTCCTTCACCCTGTCGAGGTTCGCCTTCGTCCTTTCGAGGTTCAGTTCTGTTTCCTTTTTCTTCTCTCTGTATATGGAAACACCCGCCGCCTCTTCCAGCAGTAATCTCAGTTCTTCCGGTGAGGCATTAACGATTCTGTCTATCTGTCCCTGTCCCACGATGGAGTAGAAGTCCACTCCAAGACCGGTACCCGCGAAGCGATCCCTGATGTCTTTCAATCTAACCGAGCTTCCGTTGAGGTAGTAAGTGTTCTCTCCCGTTCTCTTTAACTCACGGGCCACGGTTATTTCCTCTCCGTTTTCTTCAAAGACAAGCTCCACATAGGCAGAACCAGCCGGTGGAAGGTTCTCCGATCCAGCGAAGATCATATCGAACTTTTCACTCGCACGGAGCTCTTTCTTCGATTGTTCACCGAACACCCATTTTATGGCATCTATGATGTTGGATTTCCCGCTACCGTTGGGGCCAACGATAGCGGTCACGCGATCGGAGAAACCTATCAGGGAAGGTCTTCCAAAGGATTTAAAACCTTTTAAGTAGAGTTTTTTCAATCTCAAACCGATCCCCTCCCACACGTTAGATTTTATCATTGTGGAGTGATAAAATTGATAACTGTAAGGAGGTGAAAATATGCAGTACAGAGATTTCGGAAAAACCGGAGTGAAGACGTCGCTCCTCGGTTTTGGAGCCATGCGACTCCCCGTCATTGGAGAGGATCATTCAAACATCGACGAAGAGAAAGCCATCGAAATGATCCGTTACGCCATCGATCACGGTGTGAACTATGTCGATACGGCCTATCCTTACCACGGAGGAAACAGTGAAAAAGTCGTGGGAAAAGCTCTGAAAGACGGATACCGTGAAAAAGTTTTCCTCGCAACCAAATCTCCCGTCTGGCAGGTGGAAAAACACGAAGATTTTGAGAGAATTCTCGACGAACAGCTGGAGAAACTCCAGACGGATCACGTTGATATGTACCTCATGCACGCACTGAACAAAGAAAGATGGGAGAAGATCAAGAATCTGAGATTCTTCGATTTCTTCGAGAAAGCGAAAGCAAAAGGGAAGATAAGATTTGCGGGCTTTTCGTTCCACGACAGCTATCCAGTTTTTAAAGAGATCGTCGATGGGTACGACTGGGACTTCTGCCAGATACAGCTCAACTACATGGACGTGAACTACCAGGCAGGACTGAGAGGGTTGAAATACGCTGGATCAAAGGGACTTGCCGTTGTGATCATGGAACCACTCAAAGGTGGAAAGCTCGCAAGACTTCCAGAGAAGGTCATGGAAATTCTTAGGAAATACAACAAGGACTGGTCTCCGGTAGAACTGAGCTTCAGATGGATTGGACATCACCCGGAGGTTTCCACCATATTGAGTGGAATGAGCACCCTCGAACAGGTGGAACAGAACGTAAAGATCATGAGCAATATCACTCCCGGCAATCTCACAGACGAAGACATGAAGATGATAGAAGAGGTAAGAAAAACCCTTGAGTCTTTTGCTGTGATAAACTGCACCCAGTGTGGATACTGCATGCCGTGTCCGAACGGTGTGGATATCCCCGGAAACTTCCGTCTGTACAACGAAACCATCATGTTCGAAGATTGGGAAGGTGGAAGAAGAACGTACAAATGGTTTGAAAGTCAAAAATCCGCCGCTTCCTTCTGTGTTGAATGCGGCGAATGTCTCAGTAAGTGTCCGCAAAAGCTCGACATACCGAACCTTCTGAAGAAAGTTCACAGGGAGTTAGCGGAGGTCAAATGAAAAAACTCATCTGGCCGGTGCTCCTCGTGGGCACCGTACTTTTAATCATTTATTCTTTCCTGATCGGCACCCCTCTTGAAATTCACTTAGCGACTCGCTGGGAAATTGCCCTTCCCAGAGTTCTTTTTCTTCTCGGATCTTTTTTGCTGAACACTTTGTTTTCCCTGACAGGATCGTACGTGGTTCTTTTTGGAAGCGTTTCTTTGTTTCTCGGCGCGCTGATGAATCTTCTGGAATTTTTCTTCGCTTTTCCTTCTTTTTTCTATACAGTCAAATTGATCTTTTACGTGGCCGGTTCTCTTCTGCTTCTAATTGGAATCTTCAGAGTATTTTTAAAACTGAAAAGATTCACCCTGATGTTCAGAGGACTCTTCGAGGAAAACAACGACATGGTGATATACTACGACCCATCTGGAAAGATCGTTGATGTGAATCCAGCCGCTGAGAAATTCCTGGGATACACTCGCATCGAGCTTCTCGGAAAAACCATAGAGGAGATTTCTAAGCCAGGTGAAGAAAGGGTATTGTTTCAAATCTTGAATTTTTCACAGAATGGTATAAAGACTCTGGAAAGGGAACTTCTCTCAAAGGATGGAAGAACCGTTCTGTGCGAGTGTAAATTGGCTCCGGTATATGAAGGAAAGAAGATCGCTATGATTCAGGAAATCGCACGCCCCATCGATGATATAAGGAAAATAGAGGATCAGATCAGAAGAGAAAGAAAAAGATTCCTCACTTATTTCAACAACATTCCCGTTTTGAGTGTGATTCTGAGAGAAGATGGAACGGTTGAAGACGTGAACGAAGCAGGTTGCAAACTTCTTGGAGTGAACAGAGAACAGCTTCTGAACAAAAACTGGTTCGACATGTTCCACGAAAGTTTTCCACACGAAACTTTTGAAAGATCCTTCAAAGAAAAAATGGTGCACGAAGGTACCATAGATGGAAGAATCATAAGATGGGTGTTCATACCCCTTGAGGAGAACAGAGTGATGGTAACAGGCCTTGACATCACTGAGTTAAAGGAAAATCTCACCTCTCTGGAAGAAGACAAAAAATTCTATCAGCTTCTTCTGGATCTTTCAAAAAGCCTTCTATCGCTCGGATGGAACGATTTCGTGTTCAAACAGTATCTTTTATCACTCGGTGAAGTGTTCGGTTCAAAGAGTGTGGCTCTGTACGAAAAAAAGAACGGGGATTTCGTTCTGACAGCCTCTCTCAACGGTTCTTTCGAAGA
Organism: Thermotoga sp. RQ2; assembly: GCF_000019625.1. Classification (NCBI taxonomy): domain Bacteria; kingdom Thermotogati; phylum Thermotogota; class Thermotogae; order Thermotogales; family Thermotogaceae; genus Thermotoga; species Thermotoga sp. RQ2. The sequence continues at coordinate 1,655,639 of NC_010483.1, read as the reverse complement.
GATTTTGTCCAGGATACCGGAAGACATAGATTGTGAGAATAGAATGTTGAGAATTCCTCTTGAGTACGAAACAGATACTTTTGCAGTACTCCTCATCGGCTGTGGAAAAACCGATGAGAGACTTTTTGAGATGGCCAGACTTTTGAAAAATCACCTAGAACTCATCTACTGGAAATTGAAGGGGGAGGAGAGGATCCTCTGGCTCGCTGAACGCGATTCCCTAACTGGTGTGTACAACCGAGAAGCGTTCGAAAGTAGACTCGCTTACCTCATCAACCTTTCAAAGAGGTACAGCAGAAAACTCTCCTTCGTCTTCATCGATCTTGATGATTTCAAGCGTATAAACGATTCAAAGGGCCACCTGGTTGGAGATCGAGTTCTGAAAGAGTTTGTAAACAGACTCACCTCACTTCTGAGAAAATCGGATGTAGTTGGTAGACTCGGGGGTGACGAATTCGGTATCATACTCCCTGAAACGGATCGAACAGGAGCGGAAATTCTCATGAAGAGAATAGAAGAGCACTTCAGAGAATCTGTTCCAGTGGATGGAGAATTGTTTTCAGTGAATTTCAGTTATGGTATCAGCGTGTTCCCCGAAGACGGAGAAAGTGTGGAAGAACTCCTGAAGGTCGCAGACGAAAGGATGTACATGAATAAATTCAGCAAGAAGAGGGGGAGAGAGAATGTCTGACAGACCAAGAAGGTACAAGATCTTTATGGATAAAAAGAAGAGGATCGCTCTCATTGCACACGATAGGAGAAAGAGAGATCTTCTTGAGTGGGTGAGCTTCAATCTTGGAACGCTCTCCAAACACGAGCTTTACGCTACAGGTACGACCGGTGCTCTCCTTCAGGAAAAACTCGGTCTCAAAGTACACCGACTGAAAAGCGGACCCCTCGGTGGAGATCAGCAGATCGGTGCGATGATCGCTGAAGGAAAGATAGACGTGCTCATATTCTTCTGGGATCCTCTGGAACCCCAAGCTCACGATGTGGATGTGAAAGCACTCATCAGGATAGCCACAGTGTACAACATTCCCGTCGCCATCACAAGATCCACAGCGGACTTCTTAATCTCCTCACCGCTCATGAACGATGTGTACGAGAAGATTCAGATAGACTACGAAGAAGAACTGGAAAGAAGGATCAGAAAAGTAGTGGAGGGTGAGGAAGAAGAGACTTAGCTACATCCTGAACATCCTCCACAGCTTCCACCGCACGAGGAGGAAGAAGAACCACCCTGCACGGAGAAGGAAATCTTCCTGTACACTCTTTCCTTCTCTTTTGAGTCACACTTAGGACATCTCACCTCGTCTATTTTGCTGTAAGAGGTGAATACCGTGTATTCTTCCCCACACTTTTTACACCTGAACGTGTAAGTGGGCATCGTTTCAGCCTCCCATTACGTACTGCTTCCAGAAGTTTTTCAGGAATATCAGAAACGGAAGCGCAATTAGAACGCCACCGAAACTGAAAAGATCGCCGAGGATGAGTATAGTGATCAGAATGATGAACCAGTGAACGTTCAAGGTGTTGCTCTGTATCTTTGGAGCGAGCACCCACATTTCCAGTTGATTCGCCGCGACGAGGATGATCGTTCCTATGAGAAGACCGCTCAGACCATGAACAGAGAAGGCAAGCATCAGAAGAGGAATAGCAGATATCACCACCCCAAGATACGGAACGAAATCCGTTACGAAAGCAAGCATTCCTAAAAAGAACGCACTCGGTATTTTGAAAATGAAAGCACCAAAGCCAACAAACAGACCGACGAATATCGCAACGAGCACCTGACCACCCACAAACCTTTCGAACTCGGTGTAAGTAGTTTTCAGGAACTCTTTACCGTCACTGGGATTTGTGGGAAACAGGTAGTGTACATTTTCTTTTATGAGTCTCTTCAACGAGGACACGATAAAGGCCGTGATCACTATGAGTATGGCAGCCGTTATGAAAGAAGGAACGTAGCCTATGATTTTGTTCACAAGCGAGAGTGCCCCTTCTGAGAAGGATGCGCTGATGCTGTTCAATATAGAAGACAACCATCCGGGTATGTCGATGTTCTCCAAACCCGATTTTATTCTGTCTATCTCAGTGAAGACCTTCTGCGCTTCTCTTACGATCACCGGAAAGAAATTAACAGCCGAATAGGCTGTCGTGAGGAAGACAAGAACGTTTGATATCACGCGGGGAAGAACGCGCGGTTTTTTTACGAGTATTCCCAAAAATCGCGCAACGTAATCGATAATTATCGAAAGATACAGCCCCATTATCAGAGCGGTTATAATGAAAGGGGAAAGTTTTGCGAGTACTAAAAACAGAACAAGATACAGCAGGGCAAAGTGTTTGTTCTTCAAGTTCTTCACTCCTTTCGATATTATTTTAGCAGAGGTGGGACCGTTGGAATCGTTGAGGGGACTTTTGATTCTGTTCGTTTTAATGGGTCACGCTATCGTGGGGGTGTACAGAGACCTCACTTTTCTCGTTCCACTGCTCAGATTCGTGAGTCCTTCCGTTTTCGTCTTCGTGTATCTGTTCGGATATTCACAGGGAAGAGTGAAAAAGAACCCTTTGAAGATTCTCCAGAAGGCTTCTTCTTTCTTTCATTTCTATCTCTTCTGGGCTTCCCTTTCTTTCATTGCTTATGTGTTGTTGGATGGAGAATATACGAACGTCTGGGTGACGAAGAGGGTTTTCAGCGTTGATGATTCAATACTCAAAAAATATCTGATCACCATCTTTTCTTTCACAGGATCGTGGCAGTACTATTTCGTACTGGTTGTAATGATTCTGCTGTTGATATCGATTTTCATAAAAGATCCCCGGAAGATTCTGCCGTTTTCCTTCGCCGGAGCTGTTGTTAACTCCTCTTTTGTGAGTTTTTGGTTCCTCACGAAGGACAGACTCCTTCCTCCCATAGAAGGTGCGTTGATCACTTATCTCAATCCTGTTCACTGGCTTTTTCCATTTCTGATGGGATACAAAGATGCTGTCGAGAGAAAGAAGAGAGAACCACGAAAGCTATCTTTGTTCCTATACGTCTTTCTCTTTGCGATCGGATCTCTGGAGTACTGGAACGCGTACGGAAAATTCCACACACTTTTGGGAGTCGATCAGTTTTCTCTCACAGGAGTACTTCTGGGAATCTACAGTATAGAGGTGTTCACCTGGCTGGCTGAAAAAGTTAATCTGTCCTTTTTGAAAAGGATGGGAAGGTATTCTTTCCTTCTCTTCATGATTCACATGCCGTTTCAGTGGATGTTCTACGTGTTTCTCGACACTTTTGTTGATCTTCCCGAATGGTGCTGGGTGATCATCATGGTGGTGTTTTCCTTGATGATCATGGAAATTCTACTGAAACTGGCACGGATCCTTCCAAAACCGGTAAGAAAAATAGTCATCGGTGCTTGATATCAACCTTTTTTCAATTTTTTCATTCATTTTACCATCAAGTCCACTTGAAATTCAGGAAGGTATGTAGTACAATTATCCGTGGAGGTTCCGGCGTAGCTCAACCGGTAGAGCGCCTGGCTGTTAACCAGGTGGTTGCAGGTTCGAGTCCTGCCGCCGGAGCCATTTTTTTATTTTAACGTCCCCTTCTTAACATCCTTCATTCTGTACATCGATTCATCGACTTCCCTAAGTGTCCTTTCGAGGCTTTCTTTGAAGGGAACCACACCGTAGGAAAACTCTGGCTGGAGAGGATGGCTGTTTTTGAATTCAAGCAGTATCTTCTGGAAGATTTCCTCCGCTTTCTCTGGTTTGCATCCTCTCAATATCACAAGAAATTCATCTCCTCCCATTCTCACCACGATATCGGACTGTCTCACATTCTTTTTTATTGTTTGAACGAGGGCCTTCAAAATCTCATCACCGCTTTCGTGTCCGTAGGTATCGTTGATCTTTTTGAAATTGTCCAGATCCACGTGAACTACCCCACCTTACAGAAGATGTGGTTTCCCGCTTCAACCCGTGATAGCTCGTAGACCCCTTTCGGATTCCGCCGCCAGAGCACGGTCCACAGGCATGAACTCGGACGGTTCCCGCCCTATTGAAAGCATCAAGCCGTACCTGACCAAATTCTTCGCAGCGTTCACGTCTCTATCGTGATGCGCTCCACATACAGGACACGTCCATTCTCTAACGCTCAGGTCTTTGACTTCTTTGTTTATGTACCCGCATTCACTGCACATCTGACTTGAGGGATAGTATCTGTTCGCTTTTATCACTTCGATCCCACAGCGCTTTGCCTTGTACTCGAGAAGTTCTAAGAATCTCCTCCACGACTGCATGTGGATGTGCCTGGCAAGTCTGTGGTTTTGAACCATACCTTTGATGTTGAGATCTTCCACCACGATCTTTCCAGCTTGGCTTTCGCTGACAAGATCGTGTGTGATCTTGTGAAGCCAGTCGTTTTTTATGTTGACTATTTTCTCGTACAGCTTTGCAAGACACAAACGTGCTTTTTCCCAGTTCTTTGAACCTCTCTGTTTCCTGGATAATCGTCTGTGAAGTCTTTTGATCTGTCTCTCGTATTTTGAAAGGTCTGGCATTTTATATTTCTTGCCATCGCTCAATGTGATTGTGTCTTTGATTCCAAGGTCTATACCTAGAATGTCGGTGGAAGTATTTTGTACTTCAGCATCTTGGACTTCAAAGACTATCGCAGCGTAATATTTGTTCGTTGGTGTTTTGATGAACGTTGCTTGTTTTATCTTTCCGTCTTTCGGAAGCTTTCTGTGAAGCCGCACTTTTATCCCTTCTTTGAACTTGGGAACGAATATACAGCCGTATTTTGGATTGTCTTCTTTGATATACAGCTGAATGTGCTGTGGAATACGAAAGGTTTGGCGGGAGAATTTCTTTTTCTTGAACTTTGGATAGCCAGCTTGCTTTTTGAAGAAATTTTTGAATGCACGTTCTAAATCTTTCAGCGACTGCTGGAGCGCTTGAGAGTTCACTTCGTTGAGCCATGAATATTTGTTTGTCTTTTTGAGTTTTACCAAAACAGATGCCCATTCGTTGTAGTATGTAGGACGTTCCATTACTCTGTAGATGATGTTGGCGTAGTTCAGAAAGAAGTTGTACACGAATCTGGTGTGACCGAAATGTTTGGCCAGTTTTTCTTCTTGTTCTCTCGTAGGGTAGATTCTGAACTTGTAGGTTCGAAGCATTTTTGTCACGTCCTTGAGATTTGATGTATTCTTTTAACACTTCCAAAGGTGATCCGCCTACTGTCAAAAGACAATCTTCTTCATTTCTCTATGATATATTAACATTTTGGCACAAATTAAATTGCAAATTCATCCCCACCTTATAGAAAATGGTGTCTTCTTTGCACTTTGTTCGATAAACAAAGATCGCAGATCCCCCCGAATCTGGAAATACCAACTTCATTTTAACAAAAAAGGGAGCTCACGCTCCCTTAGATTTTTTGAACACCGTCTGAACTCTCTATCTCGTGGAAGGTGAGATCTATCCCGAAATGCTTCTTATAAGACTCCACCAGCTCTTCTTTTATCTTCCCAAAAGCCCCCTTCTTTGAAAGAACGATCACTCCTCCTCCGAATCCGCCACCGACCATCCTCGCACCGAGGATACCTTCCTTTCCTCTCAAATAATCCACGATGAAATCCGTTTCCTCGCAGGAAACTTCGTACAGGTCTCTGAGACTCTCGTGAGAAGAAAAGAGCAGTTTTCCAAGGGTTTCAAAATCTCCTTCTTTCAAAGCCTGAACACTTTTCAGGACTCTTTCGTTTTCTTCGAGCACGTGCTGGGCACGTTTTCTCAGAGTGCCTGAGAGTCTTTCGAGATCTTCTTTTGTCACTTCTCGAAAGCTCTTTTTCCCAAGCGTTTTCAGTACCTCTTCGCACTCCTGTCTTCTTTTGTTGTACTCCGAAGAGGAGAGCTCGTGTTTAACATTCGAATCGACGAGGTTGATCTCGTAACCTTCCAGTCTCAGAGGAACGTACTCGTACTCGAGGGTCATCGTGTCCAGAAAGATTGCGTGGTCTTTCTTTCCAAAAGCGGAAGTGAACTGGTCCATGATACCACACCTGACTCCCACGAACTCCACCTCGGCTTCACGAGCGATCTTTACGAGTTCGAGTTTCGGAACGTTGAAACTGAAATATTCTGAAATCGCGTAAGCGGTCGCCACCTCGAGAGCGGCGGAACTGGAAAGACCCGCTCCCATGGGAAGATTGGAAGAAACGGAGATTTTAACAGGAGACACCCTGTAGCCCCTTTTTTCAAAAGAGGCGATGACTCCCGAGATGTAATCCGTCCATTTGTTGAGTTTCTCTATCTTTTCCATCTCCACCGTTTCGTTTACGTTTTCTGAGTGGAAGATGAATCTATCTGAGCCTTCTATCGAGAGAAACACGTATCTGTTCACCGCAAACGGCAGAACGTAACCGTCGTTGTAGTCGGTGTGCTCCCCGATGATGTTTATTCTTCCTGGTGCCTTCACTTTCATATTTCCACCTCCGTCTCTCTGAGCTGCCTCGCTGCTTCTTCGGGAACGACGGGGTTTATGAACGCCCATGTACCCGTCTCGACACTCGCCATCCACTTCAGTTTATCTTTGTCTCGCTTCGGTGGGTTGAACTCCACATGGAAGTGGAAGAAGTGAGACACATCCTCTTCGTTGAACGGTGCCTGGAAGAACATCATCATGTAGGGAAACTCCTGATCGAAGAGTTTGTCGTACTTTGCAGTTACCACCTTGAGAACTTTCGCAAACTCTTTCTTTTCTTCTTTCGAAAATTCCAGAAGAGTGCTCACGTGCCTCTTCGGGTAGATGTGCACCTCGTACGGGAAGCGTGCATAGAAAGGAACGAGTGCGAGGAAATGTTCCGTCTCGTAAACTTTTCTTTCCTCTCCTTCGCTCTCCAGGACCTCGCAGATGGGACACTTCCTTTCCTCTTCGTACCAATTCCTCATCGCGTCTATCTTCACTTCTATTCTCTTTGGAAGGAAAGGAAACGCGTATATCTGACCGTGCGGGTGTGGAAGGGAAGCACCGACTTCCTTTCCACGGTTCTCGAAAATGAAGATATATTTCACAAAGTCGTGCTGAGAAAGGTCCCTTGTTCTGTCCACCCACATCTCAACGAGCTTTTCTATCTGCTTCAAAGGCATTCCAGGAAGTGCTGTGTTGTGATCCGAGGTGTAGACGACCACCTCGCAGATACCGCGGGACTCTTCTTTCCTGAAAGGCCCCTTATCTTTCCAGTCCACAGGAGGTGGATCTTTTTTCAGAGAAGGATACCTGTTCTCGAAGGTGACAAGATCGTACTCCTCGGGAAGCTCGAGGCCTCCAACACAGATGGGACACTCCGTCTTCGATGGCTGTACCGGTCTTTTCTGTGTGGCCGCCGAAACGATCACCCATTCATCTGTGAGCGGATTGTACCTGAGTTCCATCATTCTCTCTCACCCTCTTCGTAGAAGTAGAAGTTTCTTCCGTCTTCTCTTTTGACGACTCTTTTTTTCAGGGAGGACTTTCCTTCTTTTTCCAGGTGGTACTCTCTGCTGTTCAGATCGACCACGATCTTGACGTTTCCTGAGAGAGTGCCAGACGAGACGATCTCGTATCTCAGATCCTCCGACATGATGTTCTGAACCCGTGGTCTTCCACCGAGGAGTTCGAGCGTTTCTTTCAGAACCTTTTTTCCATGATCTCTGACGAGCGAGAGATCATCGCTTTCTATGATCATGTTGTCGAGCACTCCACACGTGTACGAGTAGAGCTCCTTTTCCTTCTGTGTGAGATCCGTTTTCTCCTCTCTCAATATCAAACAGTCAGGGTCGTTCAGCCAGAGTCTGTCGTGCATGAAGTACCTCGTTATGGCGTTTCTCAGCGCCCATCTTGCAGCGGGAGCTCCGTTGTCTTCTATATGTTCTCCCCAGAACGGTGTGGTGTCGGGTCCTATCCTCATGCCGTCGACGTATCCCACTGCGGGAAGAAGGGGAGAACCGCATCCGAGGATGAAAGAATCTTCTCCCACAGCCTTTCTGATCGTCTCCATTCCTTTTCTGAATGCTTGAATCGGTGTTATGTTCTTTTTTCTCTCTCCTGGAACGGCACCCGCGAAGAGAAAGTCGATCTTGAAGTACCTGTAGCCCATCTTTTTCAGAAATGAGAAGAGATCGAAGAGCCAGCTCAGAACCTCATCGTTTGAAAGATCGAGGGCGTATATCTTTTTGTTCCAGTTTCTGTAAGCCATCTTCGGCTCTCCGTTTTCCTTCACCACCCAGTCCGGATGTTCGTTGAATACATCGGAGGTTTCAGAGACGCTGAACGGAGCGGTCCATATACCCGGGATGAAACCGTTTTCCGCTATAACTTTTGCCATCTCTTCCACCGATGGAAAGTCTCCTCTTGTCACGAGCCAGTCACCTATGTCCTTTTCGTAGGCGTCGTCTATCTGGAAGACCTCGAACGGGAAATTCTTCGCGAGCTTCAGGTTCTTGAGGGTCTCTTCCCAGGTGAGATCGAGGAAGTAATGGTACCAGCTGCACCATCCAGTGGGTGTGTGTTTTGGAACTCTCGCGTTGTTTTCCATTCCAACGAGTTCCGCGTATTTCTCCAGAAGAAGAGATGTGTTGGGATCCTCGAGTACAACGAGAGGTTCAAGAGGAACAAAGTCTTCGAACTCGACATCGAAATATTCGAGGTATGCCACAAGTTCCCCATCTTCCACAGCGAAGAAAGGATGAGCGATTTTCGAACTCAGAAAGCCGTACACTTTTCCTTCTTCAGCCACGAAATAGTCGCTCTGGAGGTTCCTTTCAAGTACGTCGGGCACCACCGAAGCGGTGTATCTCCAGTTCGGGTCTATTTTGGGTGGTTTGAAAGAAAAGGCATCGACCACCCTGCACGGTCCCCAGGATTGCCAGTTGTTCACAAGTACCTTTTCCGGTGCTTTCGTTCGAAGAACCTCAAGCCTTCCCGGACTTCCCTTCACCCTGCCGGAGATCTTCCAGCCAAGGTGTATCTTCTCCACCGCGAACTCAACTGTGAAGTTTTTCTCTTTGAGAACGAATCTTCCCTCTCTGAAGGTCTTTCCGAATATTTCCACACATATCACCTCACGTAGATAGTTTTTCTCGTGTTCAGATTAGTATGTATCAGATGTTCTCCCTTCTTCAATCCTTCTACTTTGAACACCAGCTCTTCCTTCTTGAAGGGTGGAATCACCACTCGCCTCACCGAGTATTCGTTTCCATCAACAAAGAGAACCACCTGTTCTTCCTTGCTCAGTGGAGTGTCGTTCAGAAGGGAAAATTTCACTCTCAGGGTGTCTCCTTCGCGTATCACGTCTTCTGAGGACATCTCAACATGGAGCGTTTCAGGGATCGCCGCAAGAACCCTCCAGGATGGAATCTCTTTGCTAATCCTCATTCTGAAAGAAAAACGATACGGCTTTGGTAGAAGCCTGTACTCCAGATGAGGCATCGCACCCCAGCTGTCGTCTCCTCCAAGGCCCATCTGTCTGAAGTCCACGTTCACGGTGACGAAGTCCCTCTCCGGGAGTTCACTTATGTGCTGAGCCCTCTCGAGATCCTCCATGGAAAAGGGCCAGACGCTGAAGTCTATCTGCGGCATGCCTGACACAAAGAGTTTTGTTTCACCATCGGAAAGCGCAAACCATCTCACGTCCGATCTGTTCCCCGTTTCCTGGGGCCTGACGTACCTGTGTATCATCTCATCGACAGCTTTTCTGTGCCTTGCGAAAAGGCCACTTTCTTTTCTGTCCCAGTAAGTCTCGTGCGGTCCCCTTCCGTACCACTCCACGGTGCCGAACTCTTCAGGGACCGTGAACTGAAGACCGATCCTTGGAATCTCCGGTACATCCTCAGCGAGAATCAGAGAAAGGTCCACTAGGATGTCTCCATTTCCGAAAACGGTGTATGTTGTGTACACCCAGCTGTTTCCCGGAAGCTGAAAAACACTATGGACAGAAACACGATTTTCTTCCTTTTTCCAGTGCATTTTGAAGAGTTTTCTCTCTTTCGATGCCCTCTTCCAGATGGCGAGCCTCTGCGGCATTCTGTTTCCGATGTCGTTGTCGGTTGGAGCTCTCCAAAAGTTGGGAACAACGGGACTTTTCAGGATCTTTTTTCCTCTGTGAAGGATCTGCTCCAGAAGGCCTGTGAGTTTTGAGAATACATACACCGTGTCTTTTGCTTCAACGGTGAGATGTTTCCCCTCTTCTCTGAGTGATACTCCATCTGAAATGGATTTTTTCTCAAATGCCGGTGCTTTCAGAAGGAACTGCTCCCACGCCACAACGTGGCCTTTTTCCGCCCAGGGGGTATCCTCAGAAAGGGAGAAACTGATCTCGAGGAAATACTCAGAATCGTCCATTTCTGGGAGTGGTATCTTCAAGAGACGCTTTTCTCCAGGTTCAGCGAAGATCTTGAAGGTTTTTTCTTCGATGACCTCTCCGTCTTTTCTGATTTTCCAGGCGCCATCGAACATCTCAAGGTTCGTGAATAGATACCTGTTTTCCACTTCATAAGTGTCTTTCGATACTTGTCTTATTTTGACGTTCTGATAGACCTTCTTCACCTCGTAAAGTTCCGGCTCAGGTGTTCTATCGGGCAGTACCACACCGTTTATACAGAAGTTTCCGTCATTCGGTGTGTCACCGAAGTCACCACCGTACGCCCAGAATTCTCTTCCGTTCTCGTACTTCTTTCTTATTCCCTGATCCACCCAGTCCCAGATGCAACCTCCATGAAGGTACGGATACTTTTCTATCACGTCCCAGTAGTCCTTCAGATTTCCCACACTGTTTCCCATCGCGTGCGCGTATTCACACATGATGAAGGGCTTTTCCCTCTTCTTTGAAGCGTACTCAAGAAGAACGTCCATCTTCGGATACATGAGGGAGAAAACATCGACGTAGTACGATTCTCCCCTCCTTGTTGTTCCCTCGTAATGGATAAGTCGCGTGTTGTCCCTTTTCTTTATCCAGAGAGCGGCTTTTTCGAAATTCACTCCATCTCCCGCTTCGTTCCCGAGAGACCAGAGGATGATACTGGGATGATTCTTGTCGCGCTCGACCATCCTTTTGATCCTGTCGAGATGTGCCTTCTCCCATTCCGGTCTGTTCGCAAGGGTCACTTCAGGAGCTTCACCGATTCCATGAGATTCGATGTTTGCCTCGTCTATCACGTAGAGTCCAAAATAGTCACACAGATCGTACCACTTCGTCTGGTTCGGATAGTGTGATGTGCGAACTGTGTTTATGTTGTGCTGCTTCATTAGCTTTATGTCCTGAATCATTCTCTCCACTGTCACCGCATGACCCCTGTCGGGGTCGAACTCGTGTCTGTTCACTCCCTTTATGTAGAGAGGTTTCCCGTTGAAAAGAAGCATTCCGTCTTTTATCTCTATCTTCCTGAATCCGAAGTTGACTTTCTTTTCGTCTTCTCCCAGTTTCAGTTTCAAAACGTACAGATGTGGTGTCTCCGCGGACCACTTCCTCGGATCTTTCACGTCAAAGGCAAAGGAAAGGACTCTGTCCTCCGGCTTTACTGTCTCTTTCACGAGTGTTTTTTCGTCTCCATCCGGTGTGATGAGTGTTACTTCAAGGTCTTTTTCTTCTTCCTCACCGAGATTTCTCATCTCTACGTCCAGAAAGATCTTTCCGTCTCTGTAATTTTCATCCAGATCCGTTCTCACGAACACGTCCCTGATGTGAAATTTCGGCAGCGAGTACAGATAAACGTCCCTGTATATCCCCGCAAACCACCACATGTCCTGATCTTCGAGATAGCTTCCATCGCTCCACTTCAGAACCTCAACGGTGATCAGATTCTTCCCTGGCCTTAGAACATCGGTGAGTCTGAATTCAGCGGGTGTGCAGCTGTCTTTGCTGAAACCGATCTTCTTCCCGTTCACCCACAGATAGAAGAAGGATCGAACACCTTCAAAATGCAGAAAGATCTCCCTTTTGAACCAATCCTCAGGTATCTCGATCCACCTTCTGTACACCCCGGTCGGATTGTCGTCTTTTGGAACAAAAGGAGGGTTCGGTTCAAATGGATAAACCACGTTCGTGTAGATGGGCTTCCCATATCCTTTCATCTCCCAGTTGCTTGGAACTTCTATCTCATCCCAGTTCGAGTCGTCGAAGTTCTCTGAAAAGAAATCCTCCGGCACCTCGAAGGGATTTTTCGCGAAGAGAAACCCCCAGTTCCCGTTCAAAGAGATGAATTCCTCAGGGTACTCCCATTCCCCGCTGAACGGGTCCAGATAGGGTATGAAAGAAGCGTGTGGCTTCTCCGTTCCTTCACCCACAAGCTGTGGGTTTTCCCATTCGTAGGACATGTTCTTCACCTCTCCATTAAAAAACAAGCTACTTTATAACCCGGTTTTATCTCTTTTAAAAGTGGTTCTTCTTCCCTGCATCTCTGGGTAACATGTGGACATCTCGGGTGGAATCTGCACCCCGGCGGGGGTGTCACCAGCGAGGGTGGCGAACCGGGAATTCCTGATCTCAATTTCTTATCACCGATTGATGGAAGAGACTGTATCAGATAACGCGTATAAGGATGGAGAGGATTTTTGAAAATTTCCAGCGTGGGGCCCTCCTCCACGATCTTTCCCGCGTACATGATCGCCATCCTCGTTGCGATTTGAGCGTGCACACCCATATCATGAGTTACCAGAACAACGGTGTTTTTTAGATCATTTTGAATCTTTCTTATTAGTTGCATAACAGCTCGTTGAGCCACCACATCGAGTGCCGTTGTTGGTTCATCTGCGAATATGACGCGGGGTTTCAAGACTGTGGCGAGTGCTATGGTAACCCTCTGTCTCATACCTCCCGACAGCTGATGTGGGAACATGTTCAGAACCCTCTCGGGAAGTCCAAGATCCTTCAGATGCTGAACTGCGAGGTCGAGAAACTCCTTAGTCTGCTTTTTAACGTGACTGCTCAGAATTTCTATGAAGGTATCCCTCACTCGCTTTACGGGATTGAGCACGTGCATTGATCCTTGTGGAATGTAAGAAATAAAACTCCATCTCAATCTCCTTGTTGCTTCACTTTTCAACAATGTTACATTCGTAAGATTTCCTTCTATGTTGTACAACAACTCACCATCCATCAGACGTAGCGGTGGATCGAGAAGAGCAAGCAAGACTTTCAAAAGCGTGGACTTTCCACAACCCGATTCACCAGCTATGCCGTAAATTTCGTTAGGTAGTATTTCAAGACTAACATTATCAACAGCTTTTACTATTTTTTTACTACCCCAAAAGTCAAGCACGTAATAAGCTTTCAAATTCTTTCCCGATATCAACGCTTCCATCTGTTGGATCCCCCTCAGTGTTCGTTTTCCCTCCATATCAACAGTCCGTAGGGAGGAATCTTTTGATCTCCTAGAACTATCTGAACCTTTGCTGGTATTTCTAAATCTACCTCCTCAGAGGTGAAATTGAAAGAAAAAACATATTCACCTCTCCTTTGAATGCGTATTCCTTCTGGTAATCTTTTCGTTTCAATTCCTGATTCTTTTGAAAGTGCTTCAAAGAAATCTACAAGAAATTCTCTGTCAGGCCAGAAAGAAAGGTAAAAAACGTTGTCTTTCCGGAATATGGCTCCAAAACCATCTTTGAATCTTGCGATCACTTCCGTGATAGTAGGATCCACGTCCTCCCTCCAGATCAAGACGGGATACTCTTTCCCGTTCCAAATAAGAGTTTCAGCGTTGTACCCAAGGCTTTCAACTTGTCTTACTTCAACGGGTATGAGCTCTTTGAGAAGACCTGGGGGCATCTCGGGAGGAATCTGGAACGTCTCTGTTTTGCTTCCGCTTCTTGGGCCAAGTACGAGAAGACCGTCGTATTTTTTAAACGTGTTCAGAACCTCTTCCTTCACAATGGCAAGACTTGGAACAACGACCATTTTGTATCCGTCCAGTGAAGATCCAGGGGGTACTATATCCACGTTCAGACCAAGACTTCTGAGCGCGCTGTAGCATCTGAAGACAAGATCGAGGTAGTTCGCCCCCTCGCCGTGCGGTTGTATGGAGAAGATCCATGCTGTTTCATAATCGAAGACAAGTGCCACTTCGCTTTTCACGGGTTCATTGATATCGATGTTTTTGAGCTCCTCGAAAACCTGCTTTACCTCATGGTATCCAGGGGAAGGTGCTGAATCCGGTGCCAGAAGTCCGGAGTGCATCTGCTCCTGCGCGAAAGGAACCTGCCTCCATCTGAAGTAAGAGACCACCTCCGCACCGTGTGCGAATGCCTGCCACGTCCAGAGTTTCACTGCTCCTTTGGCAGGCCAGAGATTGTAAGGAGCCCAGTTCACAGGTCCTGCTTGCTGTTCCATCACCCAGAATCTTCCCCTGCCCACTCCTCGGTACAGGTCGTGTGAGAAGGAGATGATGTCCGGGTGTCCTACTCTATCGAACGGATTTTTCGTCTCACCCTTCATTCTCAGAAAAACGAGTGTGTGTCCGAGTGGGTAGTTGTCCCAGGATGCAAAATCCAAGTCTCTTGAAAGTTTGTAATGGTCAAAATCTACAAATCCTCCCATGAAATTGTGTGTGATGAATCTTCCAGGAGAATACTCCCTTATGATCTCCACTTGAAGCTTGTTGAATTCCACCACCTGGTCGGAAGCGAACCTGTAATAGTCGAGAAGATGAGACGGGTTTGGATCGGCAGGAGTGAGATTCGGAAGCTCTATTTCGTCGAAGGATCGATACTCCTGGCTCCAGAACACTGTTCCCCACGCTTCATTCAATTTCTTTATGTCTCCCTCGTACTTTCTTTCCAACCATTTTTGGAAGGCTTTTTTGCACCTCGGACAGTAGCACTTAACCGTATCGTGACAGCCGTATTCGTTGTCCGTCTGCCAGCCTGCGACTGCCGGGTGTTTTCCGTACCTTTTCGCTATTATGGTGACGATTCTTTTCACTTCTTCTCTATAGACAGGGCTGGAGAAGCAGTAATGTCTTCTGGAACCAAAATTTTTCACCCTGCCATCTTTATCAACGGGAAGGATCTCCGGGTGTTCATCGATGAGCCACTTCGGAGGTGTAGCTGTGGGAGTTCCCAGTACGATCTTGAGCCCCATCTTCTCTGCCAGCTCAAGTGTTTTGTCGAGCCAGTCCCAGTTGAACTTTCCACGCTCAGGCTCTATCCTGCTCCAGGCGAACTCTCCAATCCTCACGTACTCTATCCCGAGTTCTTTCATCCTTCTGAAGTCTTCTTCCACTCTCTCTATTCCCCAGTGTTCAGGATAGTAACAGACTCCGAGCATCACAGTCCCCCCTCACTTTTTGTAGATATGACATTTCACCAGCACACCGTCCACGAGAACATCATCTGGCTTTTCATGTCTGCAGATCTCTTTCACATAGGGACATCTTCCCGCGAATCTGCAACCTTCTTTCAGATATTCTTCGTATTCAGTGTCTGAGACTGTGATTTCTCTGGACCATTTCTTTTCTGGATCAGGGTCGGGAATGGATTCACAAAGCAGTTGTGTATAAGGATGCTTTGGATCAATCAACACTTTGTCAACGGGTCCCGTTTCTACGATGTTTCCCCGAAACATGATGGCTATTCTGTCGCTCACATAATATGCCGTTGCTAGATCATGCGTGATGTAAATAACACTGACTCCCAACTGATCCCTCAACTTTGCAAATAAATTGACAATGGACATTCTCAGTGATGCGTCAACCATCGAAACCGGTTCATCTGCGATCAAAAGAGAGGGATTACTCAAAAGTGATCTTGCAATGGAAGCCCTTTGAAGCTGTCCACCTGAAAGTTCGCTTTGATAACGACCGTTAATATCTTCAAACTTCAGACCAACAAGTTGGAGTTTCTCATCTATTAATTTCTCTGCTTCGTTTCTTGAATTTGCAAGTCCATAGTTCATAACAGTTTCGAAGAATATATCATCTACCGTAAGCAGTGGATTGAAACTCTCAAAAGGATTTTGAAAAACTGCCTGCACCTTTCTCAAAAAATCTTTTTTTCTCTTTTTCCACCATTGGATGCTATTGCCTTCAAAAATGATATCGCCACTGGTTGGTTCTTCAAAGCCTAATATCATTTTGGCAGTTGTGGACTTACCACAGCCACTCTCTCCAGCAAGGGTAAAGATCTCTGCCCTCTTTAAAGAGAAAGATACACCGTCAACAGCCGTTATTTTCGATCTGAAAAGGAGAGAACCTATTGAATACACCTTGGTAAGATTCTTCAGAATCAATATATCTTCCACGCAATGACACCTCCGCTATTGCTACTTTCCAGCACCAACTCTCTGAAAACGTGCCCTTGGATCGAGATACTCACTTATACTCACCGATAACCAGTAAAGGGCTATGAAAAGCAATACAGCGGTTACTATAGGAGCAGCAAGCCACCACCATAACCCAAGGAACAAAGCTTGTCTGGTTATAGCTCTCTGAAGCATGGTCCCAAGTGTCGGAACGGTAGGATCTATTCCTAATCCCAAGTAAGCCAAGGTAATTTCCATCCCGATTGCCCACGACATGTTGTTTATAAAGGTCGTGAATATCACAGGTAAAACGTGAGGAAGAAGTTGCTTACCAACGATTTTCATGGTTGACATACCGGAGAGAACTGCTACACGAACAAAATCTCTCTCCCTAACGCTGAGTACCTGAGATCTTATAACACGTGCATCCCAAGCCCACGAAAAGAACGCCAGTAACAGACCCAGGTTGACAAACGATCGAGCCCAGTCTTTTAGAATCATGGAAATCACTATGAGAACAATCAAAATTGGCAGAACCATTGTTGTATCTCCAATTGTCATCAACACCCGATCCAATGTTCCACCTTTATAACCCGATACTATTCCAACAATAATTGCAATGATACGTGAGAAGAAAGCTGTTATGACAGCTATCAAGAGTGAATTTCTAACAGCAAATGTTAAACGCCAGAATACATCCTGACCGAGCCAGTTAGTACCAAAAGGATGTTCAAAAGAAGGGGGAAGTCCACGTGGTACCTGGTATATGCTTACGGGATCATACGGTGATACATAAGACAATAGAGATAGAACAAGAAGGAACAGCAAGGCAATGAAAGCTACTGTGAATCGATAATCTCTAAAAAGATCTCTGAAAACTCTTACTATTTGTTTCATCTTCTCACCTTACCTTTCATCTGTATCTCACTCTGGGATCAAACAATGGATAGATCAAATCCAACAGGAGAATAGAGGTTGTAATAGCAATTGTAGATATACACATCACACCCATGATCAGATTGTAATCTGCCTTCATGATGGAATCGTACAAGATCCATCCTATTCCTGGATATGCAAAAACCATCTCGGTGATGAGGGCACCCGAGAATATACCACCAAACTGAAGACCCAGCTGGGTTATCATGGGAAGCATTGCGTTCTTAATCACGTGGTTTTGCACAATCATTTTTTCTGTAACTCCAGCTGTTTTTGCGTACCAAACATGGTCTTCAGATTTTACTATCTGAACTATCAATTTCATGCTCTGAAACTGCCAAGCAATTCCTACTATCATGAGAGTGAGCGCAGGAAGAGTACCATGTTTTACGATACTCAGAATGGTTTCTAAATCGAAGGAAAGTTTTTGACCTATGCCAATTCCTCCGCTGAGAGGAAATATAGGAAAAACGTAAGCAAACAGAATCAAGCAGACCAGAGCCATAACGTAGTAAGGGATAGGTCTTATTATCATGACGACAACATCGAGTGCTTCCATCCAACGTTTTCTATAGTATCCCACAATTCCTCCAACGATCACAGCTATTATCCAGCTCAGGATGGTTGTAAGTGATAGCAATCCAACGGTCCAGGGAAGAGCCTGAGAAATAACCTTTGATACAGAAACTGGAAACCTAGAAAACGAAGGTCCAAAATCACCTGTGAGTAATCTTTTCCAAAAGTTCAAATACTGTTCCCAAAGTGTTCCTTCAAGACCGTAGAGCTGTCTTAGTGTTCTCATCATTTCTTCCTGCTGTTCTGGTGGAATGTAAACGCCAAAGGTTTGGTACTGCTGAAGTTGCTGTTTAACAGGATCTGTGGGAAGTAACCTTGGAAGAAAGAAAATCGCTGAAAGACCTAAAAATGTTACTATGAAATACTGAAGCAAGCGAGGTATGAGGTAACCTTTTATGAAGTTCATATTTGATCTTTTCCCCCTTTGTTCTTTTCAAGTTAAGGGAGGGGGGAACCCCTCCCCGAAAGTTCCATGATCATTTAGCAGGTTTGACCATGTGGAGCAGGTACTTCAGCTGGGGCCAGGTGGTGAAGTTGTCACATCTCGCATAATCGTTTTCTGGACTTGGGAAGTTGGTCCAGTAATACTCATCGAAGACGATCGTTATAGGACAGTTGAACACCGGTATTGCTACCATCTCTTCAATTTCGAGCTTCAATCCTTCGACTCCAAGATCTATAACTTTTTCGTAATCGTTCCAGTCTGTTTTTTCGAGTTCCTCTATGATTTTGTCCATTCTGGGATCACTCCACCTAAGAGCACTACCAAGTGTCAGTTCACCAATGGGTTTTACAAAATCGCTTCTGAACGCATTGAAACATCTGTAAAGATCCGGATGGAATCCCCATGGTTCACCAGCAAAACCACCGTGTGCTGTGTTGACCACCTCAAACCGTCCTTCACCTGCGAGCGTCGCAGCGGCAGAGGAGACATTGAAGACGACATCTATACCGAATTCTTTCCACTGTTCGGCGATTCCCTCTATGATGATGTTAGCCATATCTGTAGGATCTGGGCCTCTGAGTATGGTTATCTTCCACAGGTCACCATTTGGTAGATGCCATTTTCCGTTTTCATCGCGGTAGAAACCATGTTTTTTCAACAGTTTCTCCGCTGCATCTGGAGCGTATTTCCACCAGCCGTAACCCAGAGTCAGACGCACTTCCTCTTCATTATTTGGATCGATATCCACTTTGTACATTTTCTGAGCCCATTCCAGGAGTTTCCATGGAGCCTGTGGATCCCACGGTTTGAAGGTTTCACCGTTTCCAAGATCCAGTGCTAGTTCCCCCAGCCACGGTTCCAGTCTCTTGAAATACCATTCGTAGAAGTTTTTGTTGACAACCAGAGGAAGTCCTGGAGTCATAGCGACCATTCCGTCGTACGTTGAAATGGCGAGTTTTACTATGTCTATGGACAAAGCTAGTGCCCATCTCACGTCTTTGATGTTGTACGGATACACCATGAAGTTGAAACCAGGTCCTCTCGTGGAAATATCTCTTGGATCTATGTATGGCCATGTTTTTCTGTAACTTCTGGTATTTTTGCTCATTCTCAGAAGTGTAATCAATTGTTCTGCCGATCCCTGAAGAACGTCCAGTTCGTGCCTCAGCATAGCCATCGTGTTCTTCTCAGGAGTACCGTAGTTTATGAAGAGGACGTACTCAGGAACAGGTTCACCGAAGAGTTGACCAGTGACTGTTCTCTGCCAGTCTTTTCTCTTCTCCCAGAGCACCCAGTATCCTGCGGGGTCATAATCTTTCAAAACGTATGGTCCTAAGCTTACAGGTGGGTTGAAGTCGAAGGATACCACATCTTTTACCTTTTCGAAGATGTGTTTTGGCATAGGTCTTAATGCATTCCATCTTTCAACAAAGTAGGCATGGAACCTACTGTTTGGTCTCTCAAGTTCCACAACGACCGTGTACTTGTCAAGGGCGTAGACATCTTTCACATCTTGCATCGGGCCGTGATAATCCAGACCGGGTGTGTCTTTCACCGTTTTAATCGTGAACACAAAGTCGTCCGCTGTGAATTCAACCCCGTCGCTCCAGTAAATTCCTTTTCTGAGTTTGATCGTAAGCTTTGTGAAGTCTTCGTTGTAGATAGGAGGCTCCGCAGCGAGTGCGTTGATGATCCCGCCTTCCTCAGGGTTGGGGTTGATGGTCCAGAGAGGTTCGGTGACGAACTGGTGAAGACCGCAGTTTTGAGCTCTCCATCCTGCCCAGAGGTTCCAGTTACCTGGTGCGGGAAGTGGTGCAAAGAGGAAAGGCAGTATCAACGTCTTTTCCCTAGGGATACCAGGTGGTAGCATCTGAGCCATTACCGCTGAAATAGCGCTGAGGACTAAAAACACGAACACAAGAACCTTTTTCATGAAAATCCCCCCTCTACTGGAGTCATGTAAATGATACCGTGAACGTTCACGTAAAGTCAAGAATAAGAAAAGGTTGAAAAAAAGAAAAAGAAAAAATTAATCGCAAATAAATCCTTTTATTTCCAGATAATCACCTGCAATTGTCAGAAAAGACTAACCACTTTCCCTCACAACGAGCTCCACGTCCAATATCACCCGTTTTCTTCTCTTTCTTCGTCCTTTTAATCTTTGAAGAAGCATCCTGAAGGCCTCAAAACCCATCTCAAATTTCTTAATCCTCACCGTTGTCAGAGACGGGCAGACAAAGGAGGAGTAAACGATGTCGTCGTAGCCAACAACAGCCACATCTTCTGGTATACGATATCCACACTCTTTCAAGGCTTTTATCACACCAAAAGCGAGTAGATCGTTGTAACAGAAGACCGCATCGAATTCAAGTCCCTTTTCAATCGCTTCCCGCATCGCTCGATATCCACTCTCTATGTCAATGTCTGTTTCAATGATCATTTTTTCACTGAATGGAATTCCGTACTCTTTCAAAGCCTTTCTGTATCCTTCAAGTCGCATGTAGGCAGCCGATTTGAACAGATATCCGCTGATCATAATGATGTTTTTTCTTCCTCTTTCTATGAGATGTCTGGTTGCAAGATACCCTCCCTTTACCTCATCACTGTGGATCTCATCCACTTCTAACTCTTCGAAGTGTCTGCCGACTATGACGAAGGGAACTTTTCTTTCGATCAAAGCTCTTATATCGTCTGATTTATCCTGAACAGGTGTTATGAGAAGACCATCGACTCTCCTCTGGAGAAGCACTTCTATAGCCTTCTCTTCATTTTCGTAGATTCTCTCAGTGTTCATGAGCATGATCTGATAGCCGTACTTTCTCGAAGCGGCTTCTATTCCCTTCAAGACCTCCGCGTAGAACGGGTTGGCACTGTCGGCTATGATGACCCCCACGATGTTCGTTTGCTTGCTCCTCAAAGAGGAAGCGGTGGCATTTTTCACGTATCCCAGTTCTTGTGCAATTTTCAGTATCTTTCTTCTGGTTTCTTCGCTAATGTCGGGCTTGTTGTTGAGTGCCCTTGAGACTGTGTTTATGGAAACACCCGCTTTCTCTGCTATGTCTCTGATCGTAACGTACTTTTTCTTCATGTTCTAACCCTCCGGTTACTCTTCTCTGAAAAGATAGAAATCATCAATGAACCCCCAGTCACCTGCCCTTCCCTCGACAGAAACGGTAATCTTTATTCTTCCTGTTTCAACTTTTATGTTCCTTATCTCCGGGTTCTTCCATTCGAGCCAGCCCGTTGTTTCAACTTCTACAGATCGTTCATCTCCTCCGTAATCACTTACCTTCAGAGCAATCTTCACACCTTTTTCTCCATGGGTCCAGAACCCTACTCTGTACACACCTGCTGGAAGTTCCACTTCTTGTGACAGTTCGAAACTGAAGGATTCATCGAGCCAGAAATTCACTGCGTACTCTCCCTGGTGCGCATTGCTTGAAGGATTGACTTTTACAACTTTCACCGCTTTTTTGTCTCCCGAGACCTGCCAAGGCGAAAATTCTCCTGTTTCGAAGCCCGGATTTTTCAGATAGTTTCTGCTACCCTTCACGGTGAGTGTCGCGAAAATTTTCCGGTCAATGTCTTTAATGTAGCCTTCCACTTTGTAAACACCGGATTCTTCAACAAGGGCAGAATCAAAGTTCCATTCGACAGGTAAAGATCTGATGGAATCGTCGCTGAACAGAACTTTCACAGCATCTGGAAATTTTGGAACCTCTCCCAGGTTGGTTGTAACCTCCACAGGAAGGATCTCTTTTATCGCAATCTCCACTGGCGATGATGTTTTCACCAGTTTGAAAACATTCAGTGATGGGAGAGCGTTCCCACTGAAATCGAACATAGCTTGGTTGTCCCAGGGGTTTCCTTCTCCGGTTTTCCATCCAGCCCCCCTCACAGGGATCCAATCTCCTTCCCAGTAGAAAATCCCGAGTCCATGGCCGTTGGGAACGCTGTTTACCACTTCCATGAGATCTCTCAGAAATGTTGCCTGTCCCTGAACGGTTGCCTTGTAGCCACCTGTTAGTTCCATTTCTTCACCATTGAAGATGTTGGGATAACCATCTCCATCCTCGAGTGTCCAGGCGTAAGCTGTTTCAACAACGAGCACATCCTTGTTATATCTTGTGGCTATGTCGTAGAGGTTGTTTTTCAGATCCTCGAGGGTTCCGTGCCAGTACGGGTAGTAAGATACACCTATTACATCGAAGTCCACGTTTCTTCTTGTGATCTCGTCGAAGAACCATCTGAAGAGAGAGTTGTTTCCACCTTCCGCCAGATGAATAACGATCTTTATATCCGGATCAACCTCTCTAACGGCCTTGATGGCAGCTTTCAAAAGTCTTGTGAATCCGTCGAAACCACCTGCACCTTCTCCAGAAATCTTGCCGTCAGGCCAGAGAAAACCGTTGTTCACCTCATTCCCCACCTGGACCATATCTGGTAGTGCCCCGTTTCTTCGCATGTGGTTCAGTACAAGTTTCGTGTAGGAGTAAACCGCCCTCTCCAGAAGTTCTCCATGAAGATATTCCCACTCTTTTGGTTTGTTCTGCTTTCCAGGATCCGCCCACCAGTCGCTGTAATGGAAGTCAAGAAGCACTTTCATTCCGAGTTTCTTTGCCCTTTTAGCGATTTCTGTCATCTTCAGGTAATCGCAGTTTCCTCCTCCGAGAGGATTTCCATTCTCGTCTCTCGGATCATTCCACACCCTCAACCTGATCCAGTTTATTCCATGATTCTTCAGTATTTCAAGACAATCTTTTTCCACACCATTCTCGAAATATTTCCCACCCAGTTGCTCGATCTCGTAGAGCATAGAAACATCCATTCCAAAGATGAAATCCTCGCACAGGTTTTTCACCGGGTTGACTATCAAACCAAAGGCCATGGAAGAAATCATCAGCACGAAAAGCACCCCTCTCATCAAACCAACCTCCTTCATTCTTTAACTGCACCCCTTGTAAGACCACTCACGAGATACCTCTGGAGTGAGAGGAACAGAATCACCATCGGTGTCATTCCAAGAAGGGCTGCCGCTGTGA
Organism: Thermotoga sp. RQ2; assembly: GCF_000019625.1. NCBI lineage: Bacteria > Thermotogati > Thermotogota > Thermotogae > Thermotogales > Thermotogaceae > Thermotoga > Thermotoga sp. RQ2. Next base: position 1,632,372 of record NC_010483.1, on the reverse strand, counting down.
AAAGTCCCCATTCCGTTTCATATGGACCCGTGGCGAACGCTTGAAGACCAAGAGCGTACGTGTAGTGCCTCACATTTTGAAGGATTATCCTCGCAACAACGTATTCGTTGAACGTTCCAATGAAGACCAGCAGGAACACCACCGTGAGAATTGGTCTTGCAAGTGGAATTATGATCCTGTAGAAACTCTGGAAACGCGTTGCTCCATCGACGATGGCTGCCTCCTCAAGCGAGGTGGGAATTGTGTCGTAGAAACCTTTTATCAAGTACATGTTGTAAGCGATGTTGGTGAGATATGCGAAGATCAAACCACCTAGAGTGTCAATTCCTATGAATGGAATGTACTTTCCCATGAAGTTCAGAAGGTCGTATATGGCAATCATGAAGATCACACCCGGGAACATCTGTATCAGAAGGAGTGCCATGATTCCGTAACGCCTTCCAAGGAATCTCATCCTGCTGAAGGGATAGGCCGCTATCGCACACACGGTCGTTGTTATGAATGCCACTATCAGGGATACGATCACGGAGTTGAGAACCCACAGCCAGAAATAGTGTTTCGTTTTCTGTTTCCAGATCTGGTCTATTCTGAAAAGCTCTCTGTCTATATTTCTCAGGTCTTTCTTAACTTCGGAGAATGGTACAAGGTCAATCAGGTTACCGGCCCGCCTCGATGCAACTGACATGTTCGCCCTGACTCTGTTGACGAAATCCATTTTCACAATGTCGTACATTCTGCTCAGAACACTCGAAGACACGTACAATCCCTGAGATGAAAGTGATATGAGATCACCGGAAGATCTTTCGAGGTCGCTCAGTGAGGTGTGCATTTCTTCCAGTATTGCTTTCAGATTCTCCGGGAAAACATCGAATTTGCTTGCAAAATCTCTGTACTCTTCTATCCACCGCATCTCTTTTACCACTCTGGATATTCTGCTGTAGAGTTCGTCTTTCTTCCAGTAAGAATTCATGAAATCGCGAAGAGTTTTCAAAGCGGAGGAGTATCTGAGAAGATCAGTTTTCTTGAAAGCTTTAACTCCTTCAAGTGAGGAAATTGTTTTCTCAAGATCGTATCTGAAGACGATCAGGTTCAGCGTTCTTTGAGGTTCCAATAGTTTCTGCTGAACCTCAGAAATTTTCTGCTGATACTCAGAAATTTTCGCAGTTAGATCCTTTTCCTGGATCTCAAGATCCTTTAGACGCTTATTGAGAACGTTCAGAACCATTATTCTGTCTTTTATGCTGGCAATAGTTTCGGCGGCTTCCTTCAGAATTCTGATGAGCCTCGGATGCAACTCTTCGTAAATTTTCATAAGATCGGAGAAAAGGAGACGGTTTCTCAAATCTTCGTTTCCTTCGGAGAGTTTTGTAAGCTCCTTTTTCAATTCCACAAGTAAATCTTTCAAAGAATCGTATTCAGCGAAAGTGATCATTTCATCGAGGAATTCATTCAGCATCTGAACAGCTTCTGAGGTGTTTCGGGAGAATTCTTCATCGGCCACAGGAAACGGGCTGCTCAACGCAGTTTGTCTTATTTGTTCCCTGAGATTGTTGAGTTCTGAAAGTGAGATCTTTATTCTTTCCAGCTCCGGTATTATGTCTTTTTCGATCACGAGATTGGCCTCCATTACATCATCCTGGAGATCACTGTACTGTTGTCTGAGAGAAGACATCTCCTCTTTCACAGCATTCAGTTCTCTTTGAGTTTCTTCAATGAGTCCATCGTATCCATCAGCCAATTTTTCGTAGCTTTCTTTCAGACTCTCTATCGCTTTTTCGTATCCGTCTCTTGTACCGGTGTCAACACCCGTGAACCTTTCCAGTAACTCTTTCAACGCCTTGTGAGCTGTTGAATTGTATCTTTCCTTTGAAAGAACGAGATAAAGAGCCGCTCTGTTTTCTACCGAATCATTCAGATCCGGTATCTGGATGGATGAAAGAAGTTCCCTCATTTCCTCGATCGTTCTGTTTTTTATCTCTTCGGAGTGATCGTTCAAAAAAGCATCAACTCTTTCAAAGGAATTCACAGCGTCGTTCAACCTAGCCTCCGTCTCTGACAGATAGGATTTCACTTTTTCGATAGAACTCCCTACAGCGTCCTTGAGTTCTTCCTCAGACCAGGTATCGTAAGGTTTTACCTTTGAAATCATTGCCTGGAGATCCTGCACGAGAAAAGGAAGATTCTTTTCGGGTGCCACAAGATCCCTGTAGTGTTGCAGAGTCAGTCGTGACGTGAACAGTTTCGAGGAAAAGGCCGCTTCATCTCTTCTGAGAGACGTTGTTACTACCCAGACAACGGGAAACAGAATCACCGCAATTATGAAAATGAGAAAGATGTGTGTAAAGATATTCCCTCTTCTCTGCACCATTATCTGCTCACCTCTTCGAATGCACCAGACAGCTTGAAGTTTACGAAGCTGATTCCTCCGACTAGGAAGAAGATGAGTATTGAAATGGCACTGGCAAAACCGAAGTCCTGTCCCTGACCACCTTCAAACGCCAGTTTGTAGACGTAAGAGATCAAAATATCTGTGTATCCTGTTGGAGTGGTCGAGTTAGGAATTGGAGGCCCACCACCCGTAATCAGATATATGATGGTGAAGTTGTTGAAACTGAAGGCGAAACTGCTGACGAGGAGAGGTGCAACGATGGTCATAAGGAGTGGAAAGGTGATGTGTAAGAATCTCCTGAATCTTCCTGCACCGTCTATTGCCGCTACCTCGTAGAGCTCTGGTGGAATGCTCTGAAGGGCACCGAGTGAGATCGTCATCATGTACGGAAACGTGAGCCAGACGTTGACGAGAAGGACTCCCACACGTGCCCAGAAGGGATCGTTGAACCATTTTATTGGTTCGAGGCCAAAAAGAGGTAAAAGGAACTTGTTGATCACACCGTAAGACTCGTTCAGAAGTCCATTGCGCCAGACCAGAGCCGAAATGAAAACTGGAATGGCCCAGGGAATGATCAGAAGCGTCCTGTAGAGGTTTCTTCCCTTGAGTCTTGGGTTGTTCAAAACAAGCGCAAACGGAAGTCCCACAGCGAGGGAAAGGACCACGCTGAGAACAGCCCACACGAAAGTCCAGAGAAATATTCTGAAGAAAGGACCGGAAACCTTTGGATCTTTAACGATCCTCAGGAAGTTTTTCCATCCCACAAAATCTATGAATCCAACAAGGAACGTCTCGTTCCCATTTTCGTCCACATCGTAGAAAGCACCTTCACGTTCTACCACTTCTCTTCCCGTGAGATTGTTCACTACTGTGGTTTTTATCTTCATTTTCACACCGTCGTATATTTCTTTGTAAGCCAGTCTGTAGAGCCTCTCCACGTACATGAATCTCCATTCTCCATCCGGAGCAATTCTCAGGGCCAATTTTTTTCCATCGGGAAGCACGTATTCTGCGTTCACCAGATAACCCTGAGCTATTCTGCTCTTGAAGTAAGGTGCATTCAACCTCAGAATCTCGTCATCGGGTGAGTAGAAGCTCTTGTAGGTCTTCTCACCACGTACTACAAGATTGATCTCCGAGAGATCCGCAGGCCATGGAACAATCCTGAAGGTGTCGCTGTTCAGTGAGATCGTTTCACCCGTGATCGGAACCAGATTGAACTGACTCAGGAGAACCTCCTGACCTCGTGCGACAACTGGTTTCGGTCTTTCACCAAGGAAAATGGTATCTCCCGTTTTGAAAAGTATTAGGAAGTCATCAGTGGGAGAGAGGCCGTCGTACACCACGAACACCTTATATGAAACAGGAGTCGAATCTACCACATAGGAAAAATTTGGGTCATAGAGAAGTCTCTCTATAGCTTCCTGTCTCGACATGAAGTGGCCCGTTCCATAATTGGTGAATGCCACTTTGAAGGTGAAGTATATCGGATAGAGTACAAGAACAAAAAGCAGAACAAGAGCAGGTATGGTGTATCTGTAAGGATATCCCTTTGGGTTGATGATGAAGAAATCTATTAGAACTAACAGAGAGAAAAGCACTATCGAAAGTTCGTAATACTCGTTCTGGAAAAGAAAAACACCTGCCCAGAAGAGAGCGATGTTCAAAATGGCAAGAAGAAACCAGAGAAACAATTTAACGATGTTTTTCACTGTTTTCCCTCCCTGAACGTATGGAAGGGGCTGGAAACCCAGCCCCGTAAAATTTTATGTTACTGAATCTGAGCTTTGATTCTTTCAACGGCGTTTTTGAGCGCTTCTTCGACCGTTGCTTTTCCGTTCACAACGAGATTGAGCGCATCGTTCATAGCGGCCCAGACAGCGGCCATCTGTGGAACGTTGGGCATTGGAATACCGTTGGCTGCGCTCAGTGTGAAGCCAACTACGTCTGGGTTATCTTTCACAAGTTCGAGCACGTCCTTTCTGGAGGGAAGTCTTGGATCTCCAAGGTAGATTCTGTACATCGTTTCCTTTTTTGCAATGAAACTGGTCAGGAATTCGATGGCAAGGAGTTTGTTTGGGGATTTTGCGTTCACCATGAAGCCCTGGACCCCAACGAAAGGTCTTGCAGGAACGCCAGGTTCCAGATCGGGGATTGGGGCTACACCATAGTCTATTCCTGCATCCTTGTACGCCTTAATGGCCCACGGTCCGTTGATGATCATCGCCGCCTGGCCTTCCCTGAACATGGAATCCATGATCTGATAATTGTCACTGGGATCCAGTATTCCCTCATCAACCAATCTTTTGAGGAGTTTCACACCCTTGATGGCTCCTTCGTTGGCCAGTCCGATATCGTTGACGTCCAGTCCTTTTTCTGTCTGTTTGAATACGTATCCACCGTATCCGAAAATGAAAGGAGCAATGTAGTAAAACTCGGCCGCTGAGGTGATGAAACCTCTCACTTCTCCTCCAAATTCTTCATCGATCTGTTTTGCTATTTCTATAAGCTCGTCCATGGTCTTTGGGGGTTCAGGAACATAGTCCTTGTTGTAGATGAGTGCGATCGCTTCCATGGCGTAAGGAATACCGTAGAGTTTTCCACCGTAAGAGAACGCGTTGAGAGCGGTTTCATAGAAGTTTTTCAGGTCACTGAAGTTTGGAATGGGTTCGATCAAACCGTTGACTGCGAGTTCGCCTACCCAGTCGTGTGCTCCAACGATGATATCTGCACCCTGTCCCTCAGGAGCTGCTGTTAGGAACTTAGACTTGATGTCTTGGAAGTTCACGTACTGCACTTCAACCTCTACGCCGTACTTCGCCTTGAACTCCTCTCCGAGTTTCTGAAGGATGTCAACCTGCTTCTCAGAGCACCAGATGGTGAGTTTCGGTTGGGCGAGGACAACTAGAGAAACGACAAGCAAAGCGATCACCAGAAATTTTTTCATACCACCTTCACCTCCTTGCGGGTAGATATTACCATACGTAAACGTTACCGTGAAAGTTACCGTGATGTCAAGCGACATCCCGAGGAGATTTTCGATGTTATTTCCAAATAATTTCCTGGAATCGACTTTTACGTCCAGAAAACGAATATTTCTGTGTTTCGTTTACATAATCTGGACTGTTTTGGTCTAAATTTCCCTCTTCGTTCTCTTCGAAACAGGTTTTTATCTCTACTAATTAGGTTGACATTATCGATTCAGAAGAGTAAAATTACTCTTGTGTTGTGATTGTGAAAACTTTCTCTTTCAATCCCAAGGAGGTGTGATGAGTGAGCGTTTTTCTGACGAGTTTGATATTGTGGCTCGTGATCACCAGGTTTTCCTATTCGGAACTGCTCGCAGGAATCGTGGTTTCTCTAGCCGTGTCTTTGATTTTTCGAAAGTACCACGGTATCAGATTCGATGCGAAACTACCACTGAGAATCGTCCGGTACGCGGTGATGTTCCTTCCCATCTTTATCATAGAGATGGTGAAAGCCAACATCGATGTTGCCTTGAGGGTCTTGAATCCACGCCTTCCGCTCAAACCGGGCTTCGTTGAATTAAAAACGAATCTGAAAAAAGATGCTTCCCGCCTCTTTCTTGCCAACAGCATAACCCTCACCCCTGGAACGCTCAGTTTGGATGTGAAAGACGACAGGATTTTCGTCCACTGGATCGAAGTGAAATCCACCGAAGAGAAAGAAAGATACATTTCCGGAAAATTCGAAAGACTCATCAAGGGGGTGTTCGAATGAGTTTGCTGTTCTTCGTTCTCGTTGGAGCCGGTGTTCTGCTTTCATTCATCAGGGTAATAATAGGTCCCACCTCCTCTGACAGAGTAGCGGCTCTCGATACGATGAACGTTATGCTGACAGGACTCATAGTCTTCCTCGCCTACGTCTTCGACAGAGCAATTTATCTGGATATCGCCCTTGTTTACGCCCTTCTTTCTTTTCTGGAGACGATCATCGTATCCCGCTATCTGGAGGGGAGAAAATGAACGAGGTTATCGGAGAGGTGCTGATAGCGATAGGAGCGTTTTTCTACTTTCTCGGAGGTCTCGGTGTTTTCAGAATGCCGGACGTTTACAACAGACTCCAGGCGGGTACCAAGGCCACGACTCTTGGAACCTTCTCAACCGTGTTGGGAATCGGCATCGCAAAACCGGAATTTCTTTTGAAAGCCATCGTTATCATCGCGTTCATCGCTCTTACAAATCCTGTTGGAAGTTCTGTGCTGGCTCGAGCTTCTTACCTTTCTGGTGTGAAACCGTGTGAGTGCACGGTCATCGACGAATACAAAGGTGGTGATGAAGGATGAATCTGCTGATATGGCTGACTGGAGGTATGATGCTGATCGCTGCTTTCTTTGCAGTTGAAGCGAAAAAAGTTCTGGACAGCGTCATAGCCTTCTCATCGCTCAGTCTTCTTTCGGTGTTTCTTTTCATCATCATGAAAGCTCCCGATGTTGCCATAACGGAAGCATCGGTTGGTGCGGGTCTCACAACGGCCGTTCTTCTCATTACACTCTTCAAAATGGGAAAGGATGATGAAAAATGAGAAGATTCTTCGCCATTCTTATATCGGCCGCGTTCGTCTACGTGATGCTTTCATTCGTCACCACCTTGGAACCATTCGGAAAGATCGATCTCTCCAGAAGAGTCTCCGTTCATTACCTGGCGAAGGATGTAAACACCGTTGATTCCAGAAAATGGATCGAGGGAAACTTGCAAGTACCTTCTGAAAGAAGAATATACGGCGAATCGAATTTAGAAGACGGAAGTGCCAACGTGGTGACATCAATTGTCGTCAACTACAGATCTTTCGACACTCTGGGAGAAGTGACTGTGCTTCTTGCCGCTGCCATCGGTGTGGGAACGATCCTTCGAGGAAGCAGGAGGATGAAATACAGAAGAGAGCCGAATTTCATTCTCAAGGTGAGCACAGGAATCCTTCTGCCTTTGATCCTGATGTTCGGTGTTTACATATTCGTTCACGGCCACCTCTCACCCGGTGGTGGATTTCCCGGAGGTACCGTCATAGCCGCAGCGATTCTGCTTTTATATCTCTCGAACGAAGAATTCACATTGAACGAAGGAAGAGCAAAGCTTCTCGAAGGATCGATGGGTGCTCTCTACGTTCTCGTGGGATTGATCGGTCTGCTCACCGGCGGTGCTTTCCTTTACAACTTTCTGTCTACGGGAAGAGTAGGAGATCTCTTCAGTGCCGGTGTGGTTCCCGTTGTTTACATCATCATCGGTCTCAAAGTCGGATCGGAACTCTCCGGAGTTATATCAGAGATACACCGGAAGGGAGAGTGATTCGAGATGATCTATGTGATATCCATTCTCCTCGCAGGAATAGGAATTTACGGCTTGCTCACGCAGAAAAATCTCTTCAAGCATCTCGTCTCACTCACAATCATCGATACGGCTGTTAACCTGTTCATAATAGCGCTTGGTTACAGAGAAGGAGACGCACCCATATACACAGACAGAGTCATGAACTTCTCGCTGAACTTCGTTGACCCTCTACCACAGGCTCTCGTTCTCACAGCGATCGTCATAGGTGTTGGTGTGCTGGCACTCGGAGCTTCTCTTCTCGTTCGGATCAAAGAAAAACACTCCTCACTTGATCTCGAAGAGATGAAGGGAGTGAAAGAATGATCAGCCTGCTCGTGGCTGTGCCACTCCTCGCGGCTTTCGTTTCGCTTTTCTGGAAAAAGGCGTCAGATGTTCTGTTCTCGCTGGTGGCTCTGTTCAACGTGATCGTAGTTCTCAGCAAGTGGTTTCCGGGCGTCGTGGAGATTCATGCCATGGGAAACTGGAAACCGCCGTTTGGTATAAACCTCGTTCTGGACGATGCCAGTTTTTACGCTGCTTTGATCGTGAATCTCATCTTTTTAATGGTTTCGTTTCTTCCGGTGGAGACAAAGAAAGGATACGAAACCTCTCTCATGCTCCTTCTGGGGGCCACGAACGGATTCGTTCTGACGGGAGATCTCTTCAACTCGTTCGTCTTCATGGAAATAATCACGATAACGGCGGTCACGATAGCCGCGAAGAGAGAAAATTTCTACAACGCTTACAAATACCTGATACTCGGTGGCATTGCTGGATCGTTCTATCTTCTGGCAACAATCTTCGCCTACGGCGCAACGGGAAGTTTGAATATGGCTCACATCGCAATGGTTGGACTTTCTGGAAGCTCTCTACTTGCGGTGACCATGCTTTACACGATCGGTTTTGGAGTTGAGGCGAAACTGTTCCCGTTGAACGGATGGGTCCCCGGAGTTTATGGTGGAAACGAGATCTCTCCGATCGTTCTCGGAACGGCCGTTTCGTTCGCGGCTCTTTACATGCTCGGAAGACTCTTTGGAACGGTATTCCATGGCAGTGGATTGAACACTCTGTACGTTCTCTCCCTCGTTACGATCCTGACCGGTGAGATGGCGGCACTCAGAGAGTCCAGACTGTTGAGAACTTTCGCTTATTCGAGTGTCGCACAAGCCGGAGTTGTGGCTGCGATGATATCTAAGGGAACAGAAAATGCCTTGAACCTTGCGTATTTTCATCTCACGAACGATGTTATAGCGAAGTTTGTGATCTTTCTAGTGGCAGGTTTTCTGGTTTACAGTTACAGAGATCTGAATGGAGTTTTCAGAAAACACAAATTGCTTGGAATTTCTTTCAGCATGGCCACGTTTTCTCTGGTAGGGTTTCCAATGTTCGCAGGCTTTCAGAGCAAGATCAGGATGATCATGGAAGCTTTCTCAACGAAAGATTTCCTGTTTCCGGCTGTGCTTCTCATCGCAACAGCCATCGAGGTTGGATACGTGATCAAATGGAACGTGAGACTCTGGTTCGAAGAAGAAACCTTTGAGGAAAGATCGAAAGTATCTCTCACGATCGGGTTTTTCTCTTTTGCCCTCGCGATCCTTCTCGTTGTCGTCTTTCTGCAGCCCGATGTGTTTCTTGAAGGAACACAAAAGATGGCAAAAGCCCTTCTGGACACAGAAAGTTATGTGAACGGTGTCTTTTCTGCGGTGAAGGGAGGGATGTGACGTGGCACTGGGTCTTCTCCCATTAGTTCTCCTCACACTTTCCATTTTCATCTACCTCGTCTCGAAGATGAGCTGGAAAATGGGAGCGCTTCTGAATTTTCTGGCAGGGCTCTTCACTATTCTGTACATCTTCACATTGAAGGTGGGCACTTTTGAGAAGCTGGACCTGTTCGGTTTAAATATCCAGTTTGAATGGACGAACGTATCTTTCTATTTCTCTTTTGTCAGTCTTCTGGTGATTGTGTCCGTGATGCTCTTTTCCACGAAATGGCTCGAGACTCAAAAGTATCGTGCAAGCTACAATATGTTCCTGCTCATGGTAACGGCGGGATCACTCGGTGTCTTCATGGCTGCTGATCTCATCACGCTCTACGTTTTCTGGGAGATAGCAGTTCTCTCTTCGCTACTGATCGTTCCCATGGAAAAGAAAGAGGCACGAAAAGCAGTCGTTGTGTACGCGGTTATGAGTGCTGTGGGAACGTACGCTTTCCTCTATGGAACGTTTCTCGCGTATCAGAGATATGGAACGTTGAACATACACGGCATAGCACAGGGTATGCTCAACGACACTTCGATAGGGTTCAAAATGGCTGTGTTTTTGCTCTTGAGCGCGGCCGGTATAGCAAAAAGTGGAATATTTCCATTACACATCTGGCTTAGAGAGACTCATGGTCTTGCACCAAATGCGTTTTCTTCAGTACTTTCCGGACAGTTCATCAAACTCGGAAACTACATCTTTTTACTCGTTCTCTCCGTTATACCTTCCTTGAAAGTTTTCTCAGAAGTCACCGTTTATTCGGGAATCCCTCTTCCAAACTACATCCTCATCGCTCTTGGAAACGTGTCGATCGTGATAGGAACACTCATGGCAATAAAGCAAGATGATATGAAGATGCTCATGGCTTATTCCTCGGTTGCGAACGGAGGTTACATCCTGATAGGAATCGGCACCATGGACCCACTGGGCTTCGAAGGAGGAATGTTCCACATCTTCAACCACGCAGTCGCTTCTGCGGTTATATTCATGGCTTTCGCTGCGGTCATTTACAGAACGAAAACACAGAAGATCAGCGAAATGGGTGGTCTGATCCACAAAATGCCCGTTACTTTCCTGGTTTATCTCTTCTCCATCATCTCTCTTGCCGGAATTCCTCCGATGAGTGGCTTCATCTCGAAGTGGATGATTTACCAGGCACTGGTCAGAAAGGGTATGTTCATAACCGCTTTCTTGGCATTCTTTGGATCGATAGGATCTTTCCTATACGTCTTCAGGCCACTTGCAGGGGTGTTCCTGGGACAGCTTCCCAGAAAGTACAGGGACGTGAAAGAAGCCCCCGCTGTGATGCTGACACCCATGGTTCTTCTTGTTCTAATCAGTTTCTTCTTAGGAGTGTGGCCCTTCCCCATCCTTCAGGTGATCGAAAAAATCAGGGTGGATCTGGATGTCGCACCTTCATTCAAAATATCTGATCCGGAGAACTGGCTTGTGAAGGGATTCGCGGGAAGCTGGAATCCCGTGCTCGTCTTCGGCCTATTTCTTGTGGGCTTCATCGTTGCTTACATCCTTTACTCTCTCTTTCCAAGGCCAAAGAAAGTGGACCTTCTGGCACCTCACAGGGAGGAGGGAACGCCCATCAACATCTACACGGGCGGAGAGTTCATATACAATCCAGATCTCTACCACTACAACACGAAATTCTACGCAGGTTTTGAAAGAATGTACGAAAAACATCCATCGTGGGAGAAACTCCTCAAAATGTTCGGGAAGCTGTTCCACGACGCCGGAGAATGGATACACAGCTGGTTCTTCGAACCTTCCTCCTCGGCTTACACTTTCTGGGTTGTTGTGACTCTACTTCTCGTATTCTGGGTGAGGTGGTGAGAGGATGATAAAAGCACTGTTCAACCTCGTTCTTGCCTTCTTTCTCGTTCTATCTCTTGAGGGAATCGCAAGGAAAATAGTCGCGAGGGTCCAGAGGAGAATAGGACCTCCCTGGTACCAGAACTTCATAGATGTCTTCAAGGCGCTGTCGAAACATCCATTCAGCAACGGTTGGATCTTCGATTTTGGAGTCCTGATGGCGCTCGGGGGATCCATCGCAACGGCCATGCTCATGCCTCTTGGCTCCTTGAAATGGACTCCGTTCCCAAACACAGATAACTTCTTCGTGATCACGTACCTGTTCACCGTTGGTGCTCTCGGCATGGCGATGGGAATGGTGGGAAGCGGAAACCCCTGGGCTTCCATAGGTATAAGCAGGGCGCTCACACAGATGCTCGGCTACGAACTACCGTTCCTGGTCGTTATGGCATCCGTCATATTCAACTATAAAACCGCGTCGATACACCAGTTGATAACCCTTCAAGGAGAGAAATGGAACCTGTTCAGTATGCCTCTTGGTGCAATTGTGGCGTTTATCTCACTCATCGGAATGATGGGAAAGAAACCCTTCGACATCGCTATCGCTCCCGCTGAAATAGCCTCCGGTCCCATGGTGGAACTGTCTGGAAAGTATCTCGGTCTTCTTCAGATCATGCATGACTTCTCACTGTTCGTGGAAATCTCCCTCTTTGTGAACGTGTTTCTCGGTGGAGGGAGCCTCGGTTGGTTCCTCGTGAAATTCGTGACCGTCTGGGTCGTAGCAGTTCTCATCTCTTCTGTTCTTCCGAGGTTCAGAATAGAACAGATGCTGAAGTTCTACTGGGGTGTTCCTCTTGGACTTGCCTTTTTGAACGCACTCTTTGTGGTGCTCGGTTTGACACTATGAGGAGGTGATCCGATGAAAGAAAGAAGCATCTGGGAAAGAATAGCAGACAATCTCAGATCGCGTTCCATATGGATGCTCCATTACTGTACTGGATGCGGTGCTGTTGAACTTCCACCTTCCATGACCTCGAGATTCGACATGGAAAGGTTCGGCATAGCCCCCATGGCAACGCCGAGGCAGGCCGATATCCTTCTCATCACAGGATACCTGAACACGAAGACCCTCAGGAGAGTGATATACACGTACGAACAGATGCCCGATCCAAAGTACGTCGTGGGCTTTGGAAGCTGCACCATAAACGGTGGTATATACTTCGACTCCTACGCAACGGTGAACAGGCTCGATTACTACATACCCGTCGATGTGTATATAGCCGGCTGCATGCCAAGGCCAGAAGCAATTCTTGAGGCCTTCAACTACCTGATGGAAAAGATCAGAAAAGGTGAAGCGGACGGCTGGAAAAGGTACAGGGAGAACTACGAGTGGTACAAACAGAATCAGATCCGCTCCCTCGGGGAGGTGTATGTGAATGACGAATTCCATGAGTGATGCGTTGAAAACTCTGGAAGTTTTCCGTCCAGAGGTTGAAGAAATAGACGAAAGAGAAGTGAAGCTGTCCGTCGCACCGGATAGAATTATTGCCGTGTTGGAAACGTTGAAATCTCTTGGATACTCCCATCTTTCGTTGATGACCTGCATAGACTGGATCGAGGACAGTCAGTTCGAGCTGGTGTACATCCTCTTCTCGTGGAAAGACGGTGGGAAATTCATCGTTACAACGAGGATAGACAGAAACAATCCGCAGTTTGTAACAGTGAAGGAAATATGGCCTGTTGCGAGGTTCTACGAGAGAGAAATCCACGAGTTCTTCGGCGTGAAGTTCTCTGGAAACGAGGATATGAAGCCGCTTTTCTTAGAACTCTGGGACGACAAACCACCCCTCAGAAAGGACTTCGATCCTCTCGAGTACTCCAGAAGAAAATTCCCCGGAAGGGAGTACCAGAAAGACGTGATAGACGAGGCGAAAAAGATATTCAGAGGTGAGATCAATGGGTGAAACGAAACTCTTTTTCGGGCCGAATCACCCGGGAATGCACGGAAATTTCTCCGTTCACATGTACGTGGAGGGAGACATCGTAAAGAAGGCAAGACCTGTACCTGGTTTTCTTCACAGAGGATTTGAAAAACTCATGGAAAGGCGTTACTGGTATTCCAACATCTCACTCATACCGAGAATCTGTGTTCCCGAGCCGGACATCAACGAAATATGCTACGCTATGGCAATCGAGAAGATAGCAAAGGTCGAAGTTCCAGAAAGGGCCCAGTGGATACGGATGATCGTTCTGGAACTTGCAAGGATAGCGAATCACATCTGGACCGTTGGAGGAATAGGAGGTCCCCTCGGACTGTACACGGCGTCTCACTGGGGAGTGGCCGATAGGGACAGAATTCTCGATATATTCGAGGCACTGAGCGGTGCGAGAGTGTACCATATGTACATCATTCCCGGCGGTGTGAGAAAGAACATGACACCAAAAATTGAAGAAATGATCTGGAAGACACTCGACTACATAGAGTCAAGACTGCCCGATTATGAAAACCTGATCTTCAAAAACAGGATCGTCCATTCGAGGCTCAGGGGAAGACTCATTCTCACAAGAGAACAGGCTGTGGAGATGGGGGTCACCGGCGTTGGTTTGAGAGCCACTGGCGTGGAGTACGACATAAGGAAGGTGGATCCTTACCTGTTCTACGACAGGGTGGAGTTTGAGGTTCCAACGGCAACAGACGGAGACGCTTTCAGCAGGGTCTATCTGAAGTTCAAAGAGATACCTCAGAGTATAAAAATCATCAGACAGGCTCTGGAGAAGATGCCACAGGCTGACAGAGTTAACGTTCCTATCGGTCGTGGGAACGGTCTCAGAAGAATCGTTCCAAAGGGTATGGCTTACGCGCATGTGGAATCGACGAGAGGCGAATACGGATTCTTCGTCGTCTCCGATGGAAAAAACAAACCCTACAGAGTGGCGGTGAGGGGAGCTTCTTATCCTCAGGGACTCTACGGAATAGAAAAGTACCTTCCAGGAACGAGAATAGAAGACGTCCCCATCTGGCTCGCTACGATGGACGTCTGCGCACCTGAAATAGACAGGTGAGGGGTGAGAAAAATGGCAGTCCAGAAGCTACCAGAAAAGGATTTCTTTGCTCCTCTGAAGGCATGGAAATTTCTTGTCAGAAAACCGGTTACAATAGAGGTTCCAAACAAAATCAGGAGAGAAGCTTCGGAAAGATACAGAGGATTCCACGTGAACGACTGGGGAAAGTGCATAGGGTGCGGTACATGCGCAAAGATCTGCCCAACCGATGCCATAACCATGGTGGAGGTCCCGGATCTCACTCAAGAAGATGGAAAACTTCCGCAAAGACCCGTCATAGATTACGGCAGGTGTTCTTTCTGTGCGCTCTGCGTTGACATCTGCACAACGGGTTCACTCAAGATGACGAGGGAATACATCCACATCTCGGAAGATCCGGAAGACTTCATCTTTATGCCAACGGATAAGGGATTGAACGCGAAAAAAGGTCTCTACGAATTTGGAAAGGCACCCCTCGGCTGGGTGAGGGATGAGAACTCTGAGCTGCTCGATCTCGAAAGAATAGAAATGCCCGTGGAACCACCGGAAGTCAGGATCAAATCTTTCATAGAAATCGTGAAAGGATACAGTAGAGAACAGGCCATGCAGGAGGCCGCCAGGTGTGTGGAGTGCGGTGTGTGTACCTACACCTGTCCCGAACACATGGACATACCCCAGTACATAAAATCCGTGTACGAGGACAATCTGGAAGAAGGACTGAGATGGCTCTACAGAACGAATCCTCTCTCAATGGTCTGTGGAAGGGTCTGTACTCACAGGTGTGAAACCGCCTGTTCTGTGGGAGTCAGAGGAGAACCCGTTGCGATTCAGTGGTTGAAAAGGTACATAGTGGACAGCATTCCTCTCGAGAGATACGGAGAGATCCTGGACATAAAACCGGAGAGAAAAGGAAAGAGTGTGGGAATCATAGGATCGGGTCCCGCTGGGCTCGCCGCAGCCTACTTTCTTGCCACCATGGGATACGATGTTACCATATACGAATCGGAATCAAAACCTGGTGGTGTGATGAGGTACGGTATTCCAAAATACCGACTTCCCGATGAAGCGCTGGACAAGGATATCGCATTCATCGAGGCGCTCGGGGTGAAAATTCTACTCAACACGAGAGTCGTCCAGGATGTGTCTTTCGAAGATGTCAGAAAGAGACACGATGTTGTCTTTCTTGCAACAGGCTTCGGTCTTGGAAGGTCAACGGGTGTTCCGGGGACCGATCACCCAGATGTGAAACAGGCACTCCCCTTGCTCAAGATGATAAGGGACTACCTGAGGGGAGATGGTCCAAAGCCACCGGTCCCAGAGAGACTCGTTGTCATCGGTGGAGGAAACGTCGCGATGGATATCTCCAGGTCGATGGCAAGACTTCAGTTCATGGAGTACGGAAGGGTGAACGTTCAGGTGCTTTCACTTGAAGGATGCTTCGAGGACATGCCGGCTGATATGGAAGAAATAGAAGAGGCTCTCGAAGAGGGTATTGTCATAAATCCGGGATGGGGACCGATGGAAGTCGTGATAGAGAACGACAGGATAAAAGGTGTGAAATTCAAAAAATGTGTCAGTGTGTTCGACGGCGAAGGACGGTTCAATCCACAGTTTGACGAAAAAGAACAAATCTTTGTAGAAGCGGACATGGTCGTAGAAGCGATTGGACAGGCACCGGATTATTCTTACTTGCCCGAAGAAATACGAAGCAAACTCGAATTTTTCAGAGGAAGAATCAAAACAAACGAGTACAATCAGACCTCTGTGGAATGGTTGTTTGCAGGAGGAGACATCGTTCACGGACCGGATATCATTCACGGTATTGCAGATGGATACGCCGCGGCAAAAGGGATAGACATGTACCTGAGAAAGGAAAAATGAAAAAGCCCCTCTCCGGAGGGGCTTTTATAACTGTTTAACGGATTCTCTCTCAACGATCTCAACGGGTAGAACGACTCTTCGCGCAACGCCTTTCTTTCCAGAAAGTCTCTCGTAAAGAATCTCAAAGGCCACTCTTCCCATCTCTTCCCTCGGTTGCCTCACCGTGGTGAGTGGAGGAATGGTGTAGCTTGATATTGGATCGTCGTCGAATCCCATGACAGAAACTTCATCGGGAACGAGTACACCGAGATCGTGTAGTGCCTTGAGCGCACCGAAGGCCGAAAGATCGTTTATTGCAAAGATCGCAGTGAAATCCCTGCCGTGTTTTTTCAGGTACCTTTCCACCGCGTGGTAGCCGTGTTCGGCAAAATAACCGCACGGTGTGACTTTCACGTCTATTCCGTGTCTTGTGCTGTAATCTATGAAACCTCTTTCTCTGTCGGAAAAAGAATAAATGTCTTTTCTACCCTTCAAAAGGAGAACCTTTCTGTGACCCTTTTCCAGAAGGTACTTCGCACACATCCTTCCAGCGGCGTAGTTGTCGATGCCAACGTTGTCGAGCCTGATCTCCGGTTCTTCCCTGTCCACCACAACGACTGGAATTGCGCTCTTTATCAATCTTTCGAGTTGTTCCTCGTCCTTTTTCGACGAACAGACTATGATACCATCCACTCTCTTTGCAAAGAAAACCTCCAATCTTTCCAGCTCCACAGAGGTCCTGTGAAGTGTTGTTGAAATCATGAGGGTGAAGTCTCTCTTTATCGCTTCTTTTTCTATGCCCGTCAATATCTCGTTGTAGTGAAAGCCCCCAAAGTTGGGGACGAGAACTCCTATAGTTCTCTTTAAAACAGCCCCCTTCACAGCGTACACGGGGTGATAGTTGAGCTTTCTGATGGCATCGATTACCTTCTTTCTCGTCTCTTCCGAGACGTTGTTGTAGCCGTTTATCACACGTGAGACGGTTGCTATAGAAACACCTGCGAGTTTTGCCACATCCTTGATGGAGGCCATTTCAATCCCCTGCCTTCAAACAGAGTACCTTATGATTCTCCTCTACCTCTACCATCTCCGGCTTTTGAACAAGACACCTTTCATCTCTTATAGGACACCTGTCGTAGTACTTGCACGGTGCGTTAGACGAAGAGACGAGTTCCGGGATGAATCTCTTGCTGAGATCCCACTTTCTGTCTATCTCCGGAACGGATTCAAGGAGCATCTTAGTATAAGGATGAATCGGGTTGTGAAAAACCTTCTCGGTGTCTCCCATTTCCACTATGTTTCCCCTGTACATGATGAAGGTCTCATCGCTGATGTAATAGCCAAGAGAGAGGTCGTGGGTGATAAAGATAACGGACATTCCTCTCTCACGCAGATCACCTAGAAGGTTCAGTATGTCCACCCTCGTGGAAGCGTCGAGCATGCTGATGATCTCATCGGCTATCAGAAGTTCCACGTTGAGAAGGAGCGTTCTCGCAATGAGTATTCTCTGAAGTTGTCCTCCACTGAGCTGATGCGGGTATTTTCCTAAGATTTCACGTGGGTTCATTCCAACCGAAGCGATCACTTCTTCCATCCTGGCTCTTCTTTCAGAAGCGGGGGTGTCCGGGAAGAATTCCTCAAACACCATGTTCAGAACTCTGTCTATTTTGTATATGGGGTTGAAAGATGAGAACGGATCCTGAAAGACTCCCTGTACTTTTCTGTAGTACTCTCTGAGTTCTCTTCCTTTTATTTGAGTTATGTCTCTTCCGTTGAACAGTATCTGACCAGATGAAGGTCTTATGAGTTTCAGGATGAGCTTACCCACGGTGGTCTTTCCGCTTCCACTCTCTCCTATGAGAGATACGATCCTGGATCGCTCTATTTCAAAAGAAACGTCATCAACCGCTTTGAGTCTTTCCTTACCGAAGAAACCAAGAGGGAATTCCTTCGTCAAATTTTGAACCTTCAGAAGACTCAATTTGCATCACCTCTTTCGAAAAGCCAGCATGAGACCTTTCTCCCATCAACGTCGAACACTGGTGGATCCTGTTCACACTTCTCGAACGCGTAAGGACACCTGTCTCTGAATCTACATCCCGGTCCTATGTTGAGAAGACTGGGTGGATATCCCGGGATTCCCTTGAGCTTCGTCTGGGAATATCTGACACCTATCTTCGGAAGTGAAGAAAGAAGCATCTTGGTGTAAGGGTGAAGGGGTTCTTGGATGATGTCTTCCATTGGAGAGATTTCCGCCACTCTTCCCGCGTAGAGCACCATCACCTTGTCTGCGATCTGATAAAGGACCGAGAGATCGTGTGTTATGAACGCGAGTGATCCCATGATTTCCTTTTCTCTCATCTCATAAAGCATCTGTATAACCGATCTTTGAGAACTCACATCCAGGGCTGATGTGATCTCATCGGCTATGAGGACATCGGGATTCATCAATGTAGAGATCACCATCACCATTCTCTGCTTCATTCCTCCAGAGAGTTCGATCGGATACATGTTTAGAACTTTCTTTCCAAGGTTGACGATCTCGAGCCTTTCCTCGATAACATCTTTTTTTCTTTCAAAACTTTCTCCGTGTTCGTGCAGAAGGTCGTCTATGATCTGTTTTATCTTTTTCGTCGGGTTCATAGCGTCCATGGCATACTGTGGTATGATGGAGATCTTTTCGTACCTCACTTTCCTGAGCTCTTTTGGAGATAGTGCCATGATGTTCTTTCCATCGAGGATCGCTTCTCCTCCCATGTACTTCATGGGAGGTTTCAAAAGGATCAAGCCGTTTCCAAGAGTGGACTTTCCACAGCCAGATTCACCCGCAATTCCAAGGATTTCACCTCTTTTTATATCGAAACTCACCCCATCAACGGCCTTCACGTAGCCGTAGAGGGTTCTGTAATAAATTCTCAGATCTCTGACATCCAGTACCACTTCAGCCACGCCTATCACATCTCCCTGAGCTTAGGATTGAAGACTTCATCAAGGCCAGCATTCATAACGTAAAGAGTTGCAACCATCAGAGTGATCACCGCACCGGGAGTGATCGCCCACCACCACATGCCAAGCTGTATAGCGTTCCAGAGAGTGGCCTGCTGCATCATGATTCCGAGGGAGATACCCCTTGTCGGACCAAGACCGATGAAGTCGAGCCCCGTAGCTGCAAGAATGGCACCGCCGAACTGGAGAATGAACACCATGAAAACGTAGGACATCATGTTGGGCATGATCTCACCGAAAATTATTTTCATAGGTTTCCTCGCGGTGATTCTTGCAAGATCTACGAACTCTCTTGTTTTCAAGGAGAGAGTCTGTGCCCTGACAGCCCTCGCGGTCCAGGGCCAGGCGGTGAGACCGATTATGATACTCTCGATGAACACTCCTCTGTAAGGAAGGTACGCCGCTATGATGATGAGGAGCGCAAGTGTTGGTATCACCATGAGTATGTTGGTGAACATCATCAGAAGTTCGTCGAACCATCCACCTTTGTATCCTGCAACAAAACCAATGAGAAGCCCAATAACCGTCGCCAGAGTTCCTCCAAGGACTCCCACGAACAAGGAGCTTCTGAGACCGTAGACGAGCTGTGTGAAAATGTCCTGGCCGAAGGTGTTGGTCCCGAGCCAGTGCTCTTTGCTCGGAGGTTGATATCCAGGTCCCACAAAAGCAAGGGGATCCTTATAAGGTGAAAGATAAGGTCCTACCAGAGCCAGGATGATCAACCCGGCGTACACACATATGGCAAAAATGACCTTTTTATTTTTCAAGAAGAAATGGACGAATTCTTTTCTCGTCATGGCTATCAAACCTCTCCCGAATAGGATTTTCTGATTCTGGGATCTATGATAACGTAGAAGATATCAACGAGGAAATTGGCAAGAAGCACTCCAAGGATGATGAACAAAAAGCACCCCTGAATCAGGAAATAATCCTGGTTCAAAATTCCCTGCATGAGGATGTATCCTATACCGGGGTAGGAGAAGACGATTTCCGTTGTGAGAGCACCTGCAACCACCGTTCCGAGCTGGATGGCAAGACCGGTGATCTGCGGGAGGATGGCGTTTCTGTAAGCGTATTTCCTTATGAGTCTCTGAGATGATCCGAGCGCCTCGAGATATCTGGAATAGTTCGCTTCCAGTTCGTAGATGATCATGTTCCTCATACCTATTGCCCAGCCCCCGAGCATCACAAGAAACAGAGAACCAAATGGAAGTACCCAGTGGTGCAGAAAATCGAGTATGAAATCCCAGGAGAATGAAGGTGTTATTCCAAAGCTGTAAGCACCTGCGAGGGGAAACAGAGGTATAACCACACCGAATATCCAGGCAAGAAGAATACCAAACCAGAAGTAGGGAGATGCTGTCAGAGTGTAAAAAACAGGCAGTGCAAAGTTATCGAGTCTCTTTTTCCTTGCAACGAAAGCTCCAAATCTGTTTCCTATCGCAAAACTCAGAAGAACGGCTGGAAGAAGCACTATCAGCGAGTAAGGCAAGGCACGAGCTATCACTTTTGCAACTGGTTGAGGATACATGTAGATGCTTATACCAAGGTCACCTCTGAAAAGCGCTTTCCAGAAATTGATGTACTGCTCCCAGAGGGGTTTGTCGAGACCAAAAGCCTGAGTGAAGTAGCTTTGAAGAACCTTGACAGATTCTGGAAGTCCGGCGAACCTTGAGATCAGAAAATTTATAGGGTTTCCTGGCATAAATCGAGGAATAGCCCAGTCAATTGTGACGGCAAAAAAGAAGGTCAGAATGTAGATCAGGATCTTCTTTGTAAGATACTTTCTCAAGACTCCTACCTCCTTCTTTTTTTAAAACCCCGCCCCGAGGGGCGGGGTCATCATTTTACTTTGCTTCAATACCAAAGAGCGTCTTGATTCCTGTGAGCTGCCACCAGCCGTTCCAGCCTATCGGGACAGCGTACGGATTCTTCTCCGTTGGCCAGTTGGTCCACACAGCTTCAGAAGCCTGGAACCATGCACCGTTGTACCACAGAGGAATGAACGGCAGATCCTTGAGCAGTATCTCTGACAGCTTGGCTACTACTTCTTTAATTTTAGCATCATCATTGCTTCTGTTGAGTTCGTCGAGAAGAGTCTCAACTTCAGGATTGGCGTACTTTCCAAAGTTTCCGGAGTAGGAGTACTCGGATTCTACTGCATCCGGATAGAACACACCGTTGAAATAGGACCAGATGGTAGCGGAAACACCGGTTGTAAAGTTGTTGAGTATGAGATCGAACTTTCCACCGTAGAGGTCGTCTGCGTATTTGGAGTAGTCGGGGTATTTAGGTTCGACGTTGATTCCGACTTTCACGAGATCTTCTGCAATGGACTGGATAGAAACCATCCAGTCGGTCCATCCGTACGGACACTCAATCGTGAGCTTGAACGGCTTTCCGTTCGGATCTTCTCTGAATCCATCCTTGTTCACATCTTTGAATCCAAGCTCGTCGAGGATCTTCTTTGCCATCTCCGGATCGTACTTGAATCCGTACTTATCGACGACTTCTTTCGGATAGTACTTCATGTAACCGGGAAGCGGCAGGATTCCAGCGGGATTGGCAGCCGTCACCATGTTCTCGTAAGCTCTGGTAACGATCTTCTCGGGATTGATAGCGTAAGCCATTGCTCTTCTGAACTCAGGTATGCTGAGAGGATACTTGCTCACGTTGATGTAGATTCCTGCGGTGTTGGCCGGGAGCATGTAAGGAGCGTTTTCATACCAGGTGACGATTCCGTATGCTTTCTTCAAAACCGGAACACCCGGCAGGAAGAAGTTGCTCCAGTCGAGTTCTCCTTTCATGAGCATTCCTACTGCGACATTGTTGCTGAGCACTCTCAGTTCCACGATCCTTTCAGGTTTGGGATCGTAACCGAGTTCTCTGATGCCCCACCAGTTCCCGTTCTTCTTGAATACACATCTGTCGTCTGCCCAGCTTTCAACGTAGTACGGACCGGATCCAACTGGATTTTCATTGGCCGCCTGAAGAACTTCTTCCTCTGTTTTGTTTTCCCAGATGTGTTTTGGTACGATCGGTGTGTTGATGAGCATCTGTTTCCATTCCTGGTACCTCGGGTCGGAGAAGACGAACTTCAGCGTTCGTTCATCGACCCTTTCGATCCTGTCGAGCCAGTTCCACACAGGACTGTAGCTGATACCAGTGTACTTCTTGGCGATTTCAAAGGTGAAAACCACGTCGTCTGCCGTGAGAGGAACTCCGTCCTGCCATCTGAGACCCTTTCTGAGCGTGAGTACGTATTCGTTGTTGCTGACCCATTCTCCTTTTTCTGCAAGCCACGGCTCGAACTTGTCGTTCAGAGGATCGTAGAGGAACAGAGGTTCATAGACAAGACCGATGGTTCCCGCAACCGCGTTCCATGGTGTGAACGGGTTCCAGTTGGATGGAGGAGACCACAGCGCTCCACCCCAGTAGAGCGTTTTGTTTCTCTCAAAAGTCTGTCCGAAAACCGAAACCAGTGCCAGGACCAGAACGAGAACGACTAAAAACCTTTTCATAAGAACACCCCCTTAAAAGAGTATGAGATCGCTATCTCCACGTGTAAATGTACAGTGAAAATGTTTACATTCCAAATCCAGTCTCCCGGGATTATCAAGATTTATTTCTGATTATTTGCAACAACTTTTCTTTAACTCGTTGTTACTCTCTCGAGATAATTTTCCAGTGCGTGTACGGCTGCTCCAAAGGCGATCACCGGTTCCTGCACTTTCGAAAAACTCATGTCCACACTGTGTTTGTAAAGAAGGTGTGTTTCCACTTCGATTTTGATCTTTTTCAGAAAATTCTCACCAAGTTCTTTGAAAAACCCTCCTATGACGATCTTCGATATCCCAAAAAGATGTATCAAATTCAAAAGACCTATACTGAAATACCTCGCTATGTCATCAAAGTACTCTTTCACGCGAACATCACCAGAATCTCTTGCTTCAGCCAGAGAGCTGAATCCCATAGAAAGAACGTGTTTCAGAACAACATTTTCGTTGCACACATCTTCCAGGAAGACGTACTCGTTTCCATTGAAAACCCTGGTGTATCCGATCTCTCCTGCGTATCCGTTTTCTCCCCGGTAGAGTTCTCCATCGATGATGATGCCAGCTCCTATTCCCTTTCCTGTCAGGATCCAGGCGAAAGAGTCATCCCGCTTTGTATACCACTTTTCTCCCACGGCTCCCATGTCCGCGTCGTTCTCCACCCAGACCTCGATGCCGTACTTCTCTTTCAAAAGGTTCGCCAGAGGAATCTGTGAAAGTGGAAAGTTTCTCGGATCTATGATGATGCCTCTTTCAGTATCTATCGGTCCAGGAGCTGCCACTGTCAACGCTGAAAGTTTACTGCCGAGTTTTTCCATCATATCTTTTGCGCGGTCTATAATTCTGTACATGACATTCAACGTTTCCTCTCTATCGCTCTGAGATGGAAGAGGATGTGCTTCGTGTGCGAGAATGTTCATACTGGCATCTATGAGACAGGCAGCTATTTCGTCCCTCGTCACCTCTATACCGAGAACATAAGCACAATTCGGTGAGATTTTCAAAGATTTTGTGGGTCTTCCCACCCCCTTCGGAGAATCTTTCTCTTCAACGACGATCCCCTTCTCCAGGAATATCTTTGCGATCTCACCAACTGTGGTCTTGGTGAGACCGAGTTCCTCCGCGAGTTCTACACGCGACACGGGTGATTTCATTATTCGTTTCAGAATCCTCGATATGTTTTCTGCTCTCACCGATTTCGGCAAGTTCTCACTTCCTTCACATAGAATTTCTTTTCACAAAATCCACGATCTCGTCGATGTATCCAAATGCAAGGGCCACGTGGGTGTCTGCCGCACCGTAGTATATTGCAACTCTTCCTGTGTCGGCGTCGCAGAGCGCGGCACACGGAAAGACAACGTTTGGAACGAAGCCCACCGTTTCGTACTCTTCTTCCGGCGTCAGAAGATAGTACCTCGACCTGTAGAGAACCTTGCTGGGATCGTCGAGATCGAGGAGAGCTGCTCCAAAACTGTACACGTAGCCGTTGCAGGTGAGTGTCACACCGTGGTATATGAGCAGCCATCCTTCGCTGGTTTCTATTGGATACGGTCCCGCTCCTATTTTCAGATTCTCCCACCAGTTGTAACTGCTTCTTCCCAAGACGAACCTGTGGTTACCCCAGTGTATCATATCGGGGCTTTCACTGAGAAATATGTCTCCAAACGGGGTGTGACCGTTGTCGCTCGGTCTGTTGAGCATCACATATTTCCCATTTATCTTCCTTGGGAAGAGAACTCCGTTTCTGTTGAATGGAACGTAAGCGTTCGGAAGTCGAACGAACGTTTTGAAATCCTTGGTCATGCCCACTCCAATCGTGGGGCCGTGGTCGTCTGTACAGAAGGTTATGTAGTAAGTATCCTCTATCTTCACTACCCTTGGATCGTAAGCGTAACTCGGCTGGAACGGTTCTCCATTCACATCCACCCACTGTATCTCTTCTGGCTCTAATTCCCAGTTTATTCCGTCTTTACTCCTTCCGAAGTGAAGGAAGGGCCTTGTGTTCTTGTGATCGATCCTGAACACCCCCACAAACTCTCCGTTGTACGGTACAACTGCGGAGTTGAAGACTCTTGCTCCCTTTGGAACCGGGTTTCTTCCAATTATCGGGTTTTTGCTGTATCTCCACACAGGACCAGTGTAGCCTTCCGGCCTTTCTTCCCAGGGAATGTTTGGAATTTTCTCCGTAAACACTTTCATCCATGCTTCCCTCCTTAGATTTAGAGCCCCACCCAAGAGGGTGGGGGAAAATTTATTTTGCCGGTTTGAGATTAAATAGAATTTTCAAGGCACCAGTTTGCCACCAGTTGGCCCAACCACATGGCCAGGCATATGGATTATGTTCGTTGGGCCAGTTAGTCCAAACGTTATCTTGTGTTATAAACGCCATCGCTCCATACCAGAGAGGGATGAAAGGTAGATCTTTTAAAAGGATCTCTCCAAGTTTTCCACAGAGTTCGGTGACTTTCTCAACATTGTCAAGTGGTGTCCTGTTGAGTTCTTCAAGTAAACTTTCCACCTCGGGATTCTGGTATCTTCCATAATTTCCTGTGTAAGAGAATTCAGATTCTAAAGCATCAGGATAGAAAATAGTATTGAAATATGTCCAGGGAGTGCTGCTTATACCTGTTCCATTGGCATTCATTTCTATATCGAATTCTCCTTTGTACATGTTTTCATAGTATTTGGAAGAATCCGGGAAGTATGGTTCAGCGTTTATTCCAACCACCTTGAGTTGATCTACTATCACCTGAATTGCCTGCATCCAGTCGGTCCATCCATACGGACACTCGATGGTGAGCTTAATGGGTTTTCCATCTGGGGCTTCTCTGAAACCATCTCCATTTACATCCCTGAATCCAAGCTTATCAAGAATACTTTTCGCCTCTTCAGGATCGTATTTGAAACCATGCTTTTCTACAACTTCTTTTGGATAGTACTTCATCCAAACAGAATTCGGAAGAAAACCAAGGGGATCTGCTTTTAAGACGGCTCCTTCATAGACTCTTTGAACTATTGGATCTGCATTTATCGACATAGCAATTGCTCTTCTGAACTCGGGAAGGCTAAGAGGATATTTTCGTGCATTGAGGAAAAGACCAACAACCGTTGATGAGAGGTGATACGGTGGTTCGTCGTACCATGTATTGAGATTATAAACTTTTTTCAAAATGGGAACACCTGGGAGCATGAAATTACTGAAGTCCAGTTCTCCTTTCATCAACATGCCGAGCGCCACGTTGTTACTGAGGACTCTCACTATAACAACGTATTTCGGAGCAGGTTTCACACCCATAACTTTTGTTCCCCACCAATTCTCAAAACGCTCGAAAATCATTTTATTCTGGTCCCACGAGTGAGCAACATATGGGCCTGATCCCAATGGATACTCATTTGATGATTGAAGTATAGTGGTTTCATCTTTTTCTTCCCAAATATGTTTTGGAACAATTGGAAGTGTATAGAGGAGTTCATTCCATTCATGATATCGAGGATCTTTGAACACAAAAATGACGGTTCTGTTGTCGGGTGTTTCAATATGATCAAGCCATTCCCAAACACTACTGTAATGTATTCCCTTGTACTTCTTAGCTATTTCGAAAGTAAATCGAACGTCTTCTGATGTCAATGGAACATTATCATGCCAGTATATACCCTCTCTCAATACAACCCTGTAAGTCTTACTGTCTAACCATTCACCTTTTTCTGCAAGCCATGGATCAAAATTTCCAGTGAGTGGATCGTAAAAGAACATTGTTTCATAGACAAGTCCAGTTGTTCCTGGTACCGCATTCCACGGAGTGAACGGATTCCAATTAGAAGGAGGAGACCACAGAGAACCTCCATAGTACATAGTTTCGTTTCGTTCTAAAACTTGGGAGAACAGACTTGAGAAAAGAAAAACAACCACGAATACCAGTAAAAATCTTTTCATATTCACATACCTCCTGTTCTTTTATAAAGTCTCACATTATCGATGAAAATCGGTCCATCGTACCTCAGATGATCACCGACAATTCCTATGTGAAGTTCTTTCACCCCCGCTGTTCTGTCGAACTCAATTCTTACATGGAATCTTCTGTACTCTTTTCCGCCGAAAGTGATGATCTCCGCACTTTCCACGTTCGCGTTGTTCATGTCGAGGCCTATCTTCACCCAGCCGGGGTTCAGAACCGCGTACGGCCTCAACCTTCCCTTGAGTCCCTCGACGTTTGGAATGTAGATGTCGTACTCGAGGATCTCACATTCTGAGAGTCTTTCGAACTTCCTTGCTACTCTCACTTCTTCCCAGTCGCTCTTTCCGGGCAGTTTCACGTTCAGCTGCAGTGCTCCATTTCCCACCTCACCGTTCCATTCAATGTCAGGTGACCCGAACTCTGCCTGCCAGGTTCCGCTGTTCCACCAGCTTTTCACCTCCTCTGAAGAGGAAAAATCAACCTCCTCTGCGAGCACGTACCGCGCTTCGTTCACCACTTTCGCTTTGATAGAGTCTTTCACCGTCTTTCCCTGAAAGTGGCCTTCAAGGAACATTTCATGTTCTCCATCCGGGATCCGGGTTGTGTCGAGATCGAAGCCGTAAATTCCGTATCCGAGATGCTCTATCTCATTTTCAAAAACCAGATCTTCGACTTTGACAGACAACTTTTCAAACGTGTTGCTGTAGTCGAAAACACCAACTCTCACTTCCACGGTCTTTTTGATCTCCATGCCGTCTTTTGGAAGGATGAAAGAGCAGGTGTCTTCTCTTATGTCTTCACCTGTGTTGAACAGCTTCGCGTATTCTCTGATCAGTTCCGCTTCTGGACTGTCGTCGTTCACTATTCTGAAACCGTCGTAGTCCGGATAGTACCCCCTTTCATCCTTGTCCCAGCCTTCCCCGATTCCCGCGAGCATCCAAAACATCGCTCCATCTCCACCGAGATCGTAGACCAGATCGTTCCAGAGTCTGTAGATGGCCGTTCTGTTAACTGGCGCACTCTTTGGAATTCCATATTCTTCCAGAACAACGGGTTTTCCGATCTCTTTTGCGATCTTTATGTGGTCTTCTATCCACTTCGCTCCCCACTGGGCATAGTTCTCTGGACTGACACCCCAGTGGGACGGATAGAGGTGGAACGTGCCGAAGTCCACCGTCTCTATCGAAAGGAGCTTCTTCCAGTCAACACCGGACCAGCCGTTGTAGGCCCACTCGGCTTCTCCACCGTAAGGTTTGAATCCTTCGTAGTTGCTGAAGAATCCTTCGTCCCCCACAGCCACGAGGTGGTTGGGATCCAGACTCTTTATGTAGGAGCTCATCTCCTTCACCCACTCAACGAGCGTGTTCCCCGATTTGTCCGTCTCACAGCGCGGTTCGTTTGCAAGCTCCCAGGCCATGATGGTGGGCTCTTCCCTGTAAGGAACTCCCGTGTAGGTATTGACATGGTTTACGAGGAAGGAGACGTACTTTTTGTACTCTTCTTTGATCTTCTCATCTCTGTAGAAATCGTCGTGATGGGTTCCTCCAAACCACCTCACGTACTGGTTCATTCCACCGAAGTCGTCCCAGTTGTTCACAAGAACAATGACAAGTTTTATACCGAGTTCTTTCGCTTTCGCAACTGTGTAGTCGAGTCTTTCGAAACCGCTCTGGGCGTTCGATATTCCTTCTGGCACCCCGAAAACACCGGGCTCAGGATGCATGTAGGTGTTCTTGTCTCTGCAGTAACTCTCCCCGTCGAGGAAACCCCAGATTCTGAGGACCTTTATACCCATGTCTCTGGCACTCTCCAGAACACTGTCTATCATTCTGTTGCTCTTGTAGTGCATGTAGTAGTTGTTGCTTCCAATGAATCTGAATTCTTTTCCGTTCAGAGCGAATTTTCCGTTTTCCACTTTCACGAACTCGTCACTTGCAAAGAGAACGAAAGAGAGCTCAACGATCAATAAAATGAACATAAATCTACGCATACCGATACCTCCCGTTAATTAGTAAACTTTACTTATTTATCAGGGTCATCGAGAAAAAATGTACCATTCGGACTTCTGCAAAGTCAAGTCCTATTTTTCGTGATTTTCGAGTTTTATTTGTGAAAGTGAGCAATTATTTCCGATTAGAATCTAAAATCTCAAAATCTCTTCGGTTTGAACACTCCTTCCAGGTTTTCGAAGTGTTTCTTCCTCTCCCGGTATATTCTTTGGAACGTTTCCTTGAAGAGCACATCCACAACGGCGATCTCTCCGATGTTCTCCCTGAGGAATTCGTAGGTGTCGTACTTCACGGGCGGGCTTTGAAGCACCAGATGAACCACCTTGGCGAGTTCTGACTGTCTGTTCGTTGTGATTGCGATCGTCTTCGCTCCCATGTCTTTTGCCACCTGGGTGGATTTCACCGTGTCTCTGATGTTTCCCGTGTGACTGATCGAGATCACCAGGTCTTCACCGGTCAGATTCACGGCCTCTATCACCTGAACGTGCGGGTCGTTGGAAAAGAACGTGTGGAAGCCAAGAAGAGAGAACTTCAGGCTCGCGTACTCAGAAACCACTCCCGAGAGTCCCACACCGAAGAAAAGAATGCGGTGGGCGGAGAGTATCCACTCCACCGCCTTTTCCACGTTCTTCATATCGAGGGTGTCCTTGAGCCTTCTGAGGATGTCTATCTCCTCGTCTATGAAATCTCTTCTTTCTATGGTTTCTTCGAGCCCGCTGAGTTCTCTTGCAAGTGCGATCTTGAAGGCCTGGTAACCTTCGAAATCGAGCTTTTTGATCATCCTGTGAATCGTGGTTTCGCTCACACCCACGATCTTTGCGAACTCTGTGATCGAGTAGTGGATGACATCGTCCGGCCTTTCGAGCACGTAATCCGCGACTTTGCGCTCTGCAGGGCTGAACTGTGTGTAGACGTTCAGAATTTTATCTCTTATCTTCAACTTTCCATTCCTCCCTGAGCGAGTGTTTCTTCTCCAGAAACACATCGAGCTGTTCGTACACGTACCTTTCTGCCTCTTCATCCGATAGAGATTTTACCTCTTCCGCAAAGCGTGCGGTTCTCGCGAAGTAGAACGGCAGAAGATTTTCCACCACTTTTTTGTCCCTTGTTTTCCTGTACTGAACAGCGCTCCTGTAGAGGGTGTCGACCCAGGAAGAGAGGCTCAGTGTACCGCTCTCTTTCACTTCCGACAGGATACCGCGATCTATGTATTCCACTTCTTCAAGGGTTTCTCTTGCGAGTTTTTTGAGGTTTCCAATGTCTATACTCATAGAAGGAACTTCCTCTTGAGGAGTTTCACCATAGATGGGAACGTCTTCTATTTTCCATATTTCTTTCCAGACGTTTTCGTAGGTGATCACAAGTTCAAAAAGCGTTCCCACGACCTGAAGGAACATTCCTTTAAGGTGTTTTCCCGGGTCCTTCACGTCGTGCACCTTGGTTCCAAGAGCTGCCTGAACAACCCTTCCAGATTCGTTTATGGCGGTTGTGGTCATCCATATGTCGATCCCGAATCTTGCAACGTCCGTGTTCCAGATCTCTTTTGGCTTTCCCAGGTAAATCTCGAGGAGCTTTCTTCCCACACCGAAATCCCCACCAATGGGCTGGCGCACCTTTTTACCGTAGAGAACAGCCGTCATAGGAAAACACACGTTGTTCGTGATCGTGCCGTCGAACCTGTGCCTCAGGTAGAAGGGAGTGACGTAATCTGCCTCCCCTTTCAAAACAGGTCCTGCGAGTCTTTCCACCCACCAGGGTTTGACGCTTCGAAGATCCGCGTCGAGAAAGACGACCGCCTCCGCATCCTGCTTCAGGGCAAACTCCATGATCGCTCTCATCGCGCTTCCCTTTCCGGGAATACCTTCATAAACGAAGCTCTCTTTGGGAAGACCGAAAGTATCGGTCTCCATGAAGCGCTCTCTTGTCCCATCTGCCGATCCTCCATCGGAGTTCACGATCATACCATCACCATCGAAGAAATCTACAATTCCCTGCGCCGCTGTTCTCGCAACGTGAGAAATCGTTTCGGCGTTGTTGTAACTCGGTATCCCCACAACCACTTTCATGGTAATACCTCCCTGCTCAGTATGTCTTCCAGTCTCTCTAAACTGAAGTGCCTCTTTCCCACTTCGAAGTTGTGTTCGACAGTCTCCCTGTAAAGAGACGGATCGAAGAGGAGACGAGAAATTTCCTCGACGGCCTTTTTCAAAATCCTCTCGTCCACCTTTACAAGGCCGTTCTCTCTGAAGCATCGATCTCCAAGACTGACGTATTTCAGGCCGGCTGGTTTTATATCTGATTTGAAGACTTCGTACTCGAAAAGCACCACGGGCTTTTTGGCTGCGATCGCTTCCAGAAGCTGATTCCCCCATCCCTCGAGTATCGATGGATACGTGACAAAATCGGCGGCGTTGTAGAGCTTCCAGAACAAAGAGGTGTTTTTTCTCACTTCCTCGCTCAGGACAAGAAGCGATACTCCTTTTGAAGAAGCGTATTCTTTGAGTTCTTTCAGATACTCTTCGTCTTCGCAGATACCGGAAAAGAGAAGGATCACTTCTCCGCTGTATCTCTCTCCGTTGTAGAGATCAGCTTCTTTTTTCGATGTCAGTGTTTCCTTCAGAAGTGACACCACATCTATCGAAAGTTCGATCGCTTTTCTTCTATCGATTCTGGTTGCCTGGAGGGCCACAATCGTGCCAGGCGCTATCTGAAGTTCTTCTCTCACCCTGTGGTACATCTCTTCAGAAGTGATGGGAGAGCTGAAATCCATGACGTTTGGCACCACGACAGAATCGATGTTTCTGCGTCTTTTAAGCTCCCTTTGAGCGATCGTGTTTATGACAACGTGTTTCACGTTTGGAAGATCTGGAGGGAAGTGTTTCTCAAGGATCTCCCTGAATCTTCTGTTTTCCGGAATCAGATGTTTCCTCTCCCACCAAAAATCGTGGTGATGCGCGACGAAGTTCTTTTCCAATCTCGAAAGGGCAAGGCCCAGGGGCGGAAAGAGTCCAAGGGACCAGATGTTGTTTGGAACGATGAGATCGTAATTTTTCAAGGCTTCGTTCAGGATGTGGAAGAGCTCTTCCTCTTTTTCTTTCAAGAAATCGAGAAACTCTTTTTCACTGAGGAAATCTTTTATTCCTCCGAAGAAGTTCCTGTTCACCCTTTCAAAATCTGGATTTTCAAAACCGATCTCCTTTAGAGTGAGATCGACTCCCTCTTTCTTGTTTTCGGCAACGATGTGGACTTCGTGGCCCATCTTTGTGAGAACCTTCTTCCACTTTTCCATCTCGAGTGAGACACCATCCATGAGACCTCCCCGGTAGTGAATGAGCGCTATTTTCATTCTCTCTCCTCGCTTTCAAAGAGTTCCACCACGTAGTCGTAGGTTCTTCTCTTCATTCGAAGCTCGTTCAGCTCTCTCGCTGTTTTCTCGACATCTATCAGATACTGAAGGGAAAGTTCTATTTCCTTTTTCGTTCTCAGAAGAGAGAAGAGCCGATGCTTCGATCGAGGATCGTCCTTTCCCTCAAGATTGGTAATTTCATCTTCGAGGCTGGAGAGCGTTTCTTTCAAAAATTCGATCACTTCACCTTCCGGGTTCTTTTCCACGGAAACAACGGGAAACTCCGGGAAATTCAAAATGTTCAGTCTCGAAACAAAGCATTGTTTCTCTGAGAGAGACTCTATCGATTTCTCACCTATCTGAAGCGGTCTCAGACCTTCTATTTCTTCGAGGTACGGATTGTACACCCAGAGGTGATACCGATCCTTCACACCGGCCCAGGGGAGAGAAGAGAAGAAGAAAGTTTTCTCCTTTTCGGTGCCGTCAGCTTCAACATCTAAAAGAAGAGGAGGATTATCGAAGAGAAGGTACCATCTGAAGAACTCTTCGCTACGTGGATGAACCGGCAGTTCCATGAACGCAAGATCCACTGTGAAAACTCCTTCACACTTTGCCCCCGGAACATACATCATGGGTCCCGCGTCACCAACTCTGTTTTTAACCTCTTTTGCTATCCACTCAACGGACCTGCTCAAAGTGACGTGTACTTTTCCTTCTTCCATCCAGTACTCTCTAAGACCTCTTGCGAGAATAGTCTTTGAACTTTCTTCACTCCAGACGGACACAAACCCCTGAAACGGAAATTCCCTCACTTCACCTGTTTCTCTTGCTGCAAGCAAAATCTCCTTCAGTTCCTCAGGAGGTGTTTCAGGAAGAAGGTAGGAGTCTTTTTCTTTCCTTTTCACCACGTCAAAAGGCATCTTCGCGAAGATTTCGCCACTTCCCGTTTCATAAACCATTGAAAGCTTGTAGTTTTTCCCCTTTATCTTCAACGCGATACGCCACTTCACGAGCGGGGTTTCATCGAAGATCACGCGTTCTTTCGTCTCGATCAGGCATTGCGAGGAACGTATCGTTCTTTCCAGTTCCACCACCATCGAGTGTTTCGTCTGCAAAACTGTTCTCATCTTCTCCAGAGAAATCGAAAAATCAGTTTCTTCAACAGAGGTGGTGTAAGCGTCACCATCTTCTTTGAACAGTTTCAAAACACCCGCTTTCCTGTTATTCAGAACAAGTGTGCCGTCTCCTTCAAAATAGGCTCTGTAGTATTCGTTTTCCCAGGTGAGTTCCTTCACTTCTTTCTTCTCGTCGGCAACTTCTGTTTTGAACAGCCCTGCACCGTTTGTTTTCAACAGGAATGTCCTCTCGCCATCGCAGAAGTGATGGTTGTAGGAAAAGGGCGATAGAGAGAGTGCGTAGGTTCCCTTCTCAAGACCTAAACGCTCTACAAGGTGCCTCAGCCTGGATTCAACAGAAGATTTCACAAGGAAATACACGTTTCTGTACGTTCTCTCCATTTTTTCGTGGACGGGGTCAGCACAAACACCGCAGCTGTTGTCGTGCGCGAGAGTTTTCAGGTAATCCCTCCAGAAAAGATCACTTAACTCCTCTCCGTTCAAAACAGAGAGAAGATCGTTCATTTTCAAAAGCTTCTCTACAAGATCACTTTCAAGCTTCAGATAAGCTCTTGTGGAGAGTGTCCCTGGAAAGACGCAGGCGTACCTTCCAGAAAGGAGCTCTCCAGAGAGGGTGGGGGCATTTTCAGGGAATCTCTCGGGAAACTCTTCTGGTGAGACAATCTCAACGTTCAGATAATCTTTGGGATCCTCGGGAGAGAGATCTATATCGTATCCGTCGAGAAGAAGAATTTCTCCAGATCTCGAGAATTTTGCGAGTTTTTCCACCTCGTGTTTCAGTCTCTTCTCCGCGATATCCTGCGTTTCCTTCAAATTGTAGAGGTTCCTGTATCCTCCCACGAGGAAAACACCCTGGACAGCCGTTCCATCGCTTCCTTTCCAGAAAAACTCCTGGGAGATCCCGTCGTTTTCGAAGGAAATTCCCATCCACAGAAAGACCTTTTCTATTCCAAAGATTCTGTGCAGTTGAGGTTCCTGTGATATGTGACCGAAACTGTCGAGAAGCCATCCGGCGTTCATGCGTCGTCCAAAACGATTCGTGTCTTTTTCTCCTATCTCGAAGTTTTTCAAAATGGAAGCTTCACCCGGAATTCTCCAGTCTATCTGGATATAATACGGACCAACAAGGAGTCTTCCAGATCTCACAAGCTCTCTGAGATCTTCTTCGAGGTCCGGATGGTAAACGAGGAGATCTTCAACCGCAGCTGTTTGGCCATCCAGAACGTACACGAATTCTGGATTCTTCTGAACAAGCTCTTTCACTCTGAAAAAAACTTCTTTCAGCCATTTAGAGGTCACTTCAGAAGAGGTGAACCACTCTCTGTCCCAGTGGTTGTGAACAACCACCTTCACTTTCATGAGATTCTCTCTCCCGTCTCAGGGTGAAAGAGATGGATCTTTTCAACGTCCAGGAAAAACGTGATCTTCTCACCGCTTCTGAAATCCACATCCCCTGGAATTTTTGCGACGATCTTCTCACTTCCAACGTTGAGATGGAGAATCGTATCCGACATGAGTTTCTCGGCGAAATAAACCTCTCCTTCCAGCTTCAAAGTGTTCGGCTTTTCCTCCAGATAGACGTTCTCCGGTCGAATACCAAGGATCACCTTTTTTGCACCTGGATCGGTCTTCGCGGGAATCTTTATCTCACCGTTTTGGAGGACAACGCTATTTCCTTCCGATCTCACTTCCATCTCTAAGAAGTTCATCTGCGGTGATCCCACAAAACCAGCGACGAAGATGTTCACCGGATGGTGATAGATCTCAGAGGGCGTTCCAACCTGCTGAAGCTTTCCCTGGTTCATCACCGCGATTCTGTCTCCCATCGTCATGGCCTCTGTCTGGTCATGAGTCACATAGATGGTGGTGACTCCAATTCTTTCCTGAAGCTTTTTCAGCTCGCTTCTCATCTTCACCCTCAAAAGTGCGTCCAGATTGGAAAGAGGCTCGTCCATCAGGAGTACTTCGGGTTCGTGAACGATCGCTCGGGCAACGGCAACCCTCTGTCTCTGACCTCCGGAGAGCTGTGCGGGGTACCTGTCGAGGAGTTCGGAGATGTGAAGGAGATCCGCTGCCCACTTTACCCTCTTTTCTATCTCCTCTTTCGGGACTTTTTTCAGTTTCAGAGGATACGCGATGTTGTCGTACACCTTCATGTGGGGCCACACCGCGTAGCTCTGGAAGACCATCGAAATGTTCCTGTCCTTTGGAGGAAGGTTCGTCACGTCGCGATCGTTGAAAAAGATCTTTCCCCCGGTCACCTGTTCGAGACCCGCTATACACCTCAGAAGGGTCGTCTTTCCACAACCAGATGGACCGAGAAGAACGAGGAACTCCCCTTCGTTCACGACAAGGTCGATTCCATCGAGAGCCCTCACATTCCCGAAATATTTCTTCACTCCGTCTATTTTCACCTGCGCCAAGATCGATCACCTCTCATTTCAGGGTGATACCCCACATGCTTACAAGATATTTCCTTATGAAGAATATGAAGACCATCGCAGGAACGGCCATGATCGTTCCCGCAGCGAACTTGAAGTAGTCCGGTGATGCCATGGCGGTGTTCAGAATGTGTGCTGGAAGTGTTCTGTTCGTGAGTGTGAGGATCGAAGAAGCGAAGACTTCGTTCCAGGACATGATGAAGGCGAATATGGCAGATGCGGCGAGGCCAGGAAGAGCAAGAGGCAGCGTGATCCTTATAAACGCCTGGAATCTGCTGAGACCGAAGACCATCCCCGCTTCTTCGTATTCGACAGAGATTCCGGAGAAAACACTGGATGTGATGAGAACGACGAACGGAAGTATCATGGAAGCGTGAGCCAGTGCCACACCAAGCGTGGTATCCGCGAGGTTAAACCTCATGTAAAGAACCACAAGAGGTACCGCCACCACAATCAACGGAATCGATCTTGTCATAAGCATGGAAAGTCTGATGATGTTTTTTCCCGGAAACACGTACCTTGTGAGGGCGTATCCAGCTGGAAGCCCCAGCAGGAAAGAGATTCCTATCGAGATGAGCGCCACCTGCACACTGACCAGAGTGGCTTTCCCACCCCCGAGGGTGACGAACAGCTTGTAGAGATGTTCCAGTGTGAGACTACTCGGAAAGATCCTGCTGGGATTGTAGTAATCCGAGGACGGTGTTAGAGACGCAAGAACAATGAAGAACACCGGCGTCAGAAACCACAGGGAAATGATCACCGAAAGAAAAATTATGAAAAACTTCTTCATCATCGAGCCCCCTCTAAATGTTTTGCACTGAGGAAGGTGATGTAAAACCAGCTAACCACGATGGTGACAAGAGCGATCACGAGAGCGTACGCACTGGCCATCTTTGGGTCGTTCATGAAGGTGTACCAGTAGTAGGTCTCACCAGCGAGAACGGGAATGTCTCTTCCCGCAAGAAGCCACACCACACCGAATATCTGAAACGCGAAGAGAGTCCTCAGAAGGAGCGCCGACATGATCGATGGTTTCAAGAGCGGGAGTATGATCTTTGTGAATTTCTTCCATCTTGAAAAACCGAAGAGATCTGCAGCTTCGAGATACTCTTTGTTTATCGACTGAAGACCCGCCAGGAGGATGATGAAAACAAGGGGAGTAGCCCTCCACACCTCCGTGAGAACGATCACCCAGAATTCCCTCGCTTTGAACATGTATCCAAAGAAATAAATGGGTCTTTCTATCAGATGCAAATTCATGAGAATTTTGTTGAGATAGCCGTTCGGCGAAAATATAGTGTAACTCATGAGTGCTGCTGTCACATCACTCAGAGCCAGTGGGATCGCTATAAAGTAAAGTACCGTCGTGTAACCTTTGAACTTCTGATTGACGAAAAGAGCGAGTCCCAGTGCGAATATGAGCTGAAGGGGAACGATCACTGCTGTGAGAAGAATGGTGTTTTTCATGGCGCCCCAGAAACCACCATTCTCCACAAGGCGCTTGAAATTTCCAAGAAAACCTTCATCGCTTGTAAAAGCGAGTCTGAACGTTTCGAAGAGAGGATATCCCATCAACAAAACGAGATAAAGAACAGCTGGAAGGATCAAAAGAAAAGAAATCCATTTCCCTCTCATGGTGCACCCCCGGAAAAGGGGTGGGGATCCCCACCCCGGGTATCAGAAGAGACTTGCGTCGGGTTCTGGAAGTTCCGCTCCGGATTCTTTGAACAGCTGTCTGATTCGCTCACCGAGTTCCTTCACTACCTTCGCTGGGTCTTCACCCTGGAAGACGATCCTCGTGAAGGCCATTCTGTAGGTTTCGGTGAACTCTCCGCTCTTTGGTCCAAGACTCGGTATGAAGGAAACGATAGAATCCTTCGTGGCGGACTGATTTATCACACCTTCTGCGAGCACTTTGAGGGCACCTTCTGGCACGGCACCAACGGCTTCCTGAACCACTGGGAAGAAACCGACGTTCTTGAGGATTTCAACCTGCATCTCTGGAGAAGTGAGGAAGTCTATCACTTTCGCGGGTTCTTCGAAGTCCGCATCCTTCGGTATGGCAAGGCCCACGAGCACTATGATGTACCCTCTACCCATCGGCCCTCTTGGGACCGGTACAACAACGAAATCGTTAGGCTTTTCAACGATCGCGGGTTTGAGTCTTGCAGTGTGATCCCAGGCGATCCAGACTTCTTCTCTCAGGAGAGGATCGGCCATCCCGTCCCAGGTGGAGCTTGCCGGATGTACGTATTTGAAGAGCTCCTTCAGATAGTTCCACATTTCAACGGCCCTCACACTGTCGAACTTCAGAGCCTGCGCTCCCGTGAAGGATGGATAGATGTAGCCGTGGAGGAACCTGTGCCAGAGTCCCTTCGGTCCGATCGGGAAGCCAAGAAGGGGTTGTTTCGTCTTCTCATAGATGTTCTTTGCCCACTCGAGCAGAGCGTCGTAAGTCCACTTCTCCGTCCCCCTGATGACGTCTTCTTTCGAAAGACCGCGCGGCAGGTAGTCAAACGCCTTTTTGTTAACGGCCATCACGTAAGTTGCCTGGAGCCAGGGAATGAACACCTTTTCACCTTTCACATAAGCGAACTTCTCAAGCGTCTCGATGAAGGTTTTTCCTTCGAATTTGAGATCCTTGAGATCACTGAGGAATCCTTCAGAGGCCATTATGTAGAGGTTTCCCTGGAGGTCTGCAATCAGGTTCAGCGTATTTTTACCGGCTCTGATCTCCGCCTGGAGCCTGCTGTAGAGCTGTGGATACTCGAAGTTGAGGAACTCCACATCGATACCGCTCTTCTTCGAAAATTCCGCGAGTTTGTTGAGCATGAACTCCCTTTCAGCAGCGGGTGTCATCTGTGTGGACGCGAAGTTCACCTTTCCGAACATGAGACCCGCAACGATCAGAAGAACCATGAAAAACAACCACTTTCTCACCTTGAACACCCCCTTGAAAAGATTTTTCAAAATTGGATATGTGATAGAAAATTTTCTACATCCATATCATAATAAAAAATTGCTCCCTTTGTCAAGAGGTGTTAACATAAAAGGGATATTCGTCCTTTTGAACACTCTATGGAGGGTTTTTCAAGATGGGAGTCTGCAGGATTTGTGGTCTTTCACTTGATGAGATCAGCGATTCGATAGGTGTCTGCCTGGAGTGCCTGAGAAAGGGGAATCTGGATTTTGCAAGGAAGGCCCACAGAAAATGGAGGGAAGAGATCGGTCTTCCCGTTGAAAGGTGGGCTCGTGAAGAAGGAAAGGTGTGTTTCCTCTGCGTCAATTCGTGCGTGATACCGGAAGGGAAAACAGGATTTTGCGGCGTTCTCAGAAACGAAGGAGGCAGGCTCTCCTATATAACAGGCTCTCACAGGAAGGCCTTCCTTCACTGGTACTACGATCCCCATCCAACGAACTGCGTCGCACTACCTATCTGTCCGGAAAGAGAACACAGGGGCTTTTACAATTTCGCAGTCTTCTTCGCAGGATGCAACCTCGACTGCCTCTTCTGTCAGAACATAGATCACAAGTACATGGTGAAAGACGGAAGGATATCCGAAGGAAAGATCGTGGACATCGACGAACTCGTTGAGATAGCTATGAAACCACGCGTCTCCTGTGTGTGCTTTTTCGGGGGAGATCCCACTCCCTGGACTGTGTTCGCACTGGAGTTTGCCGTGAAGCTGGGAAATCGCCGAAGGATCTGCTGGGAAACGAATGGTCTTGCTCATCCCAGGATCATGGAGAGGATGGCCAGAGTCAGTCTTGAAAGTGGTGGCATAGTCAAGATAGACTGGAAGGCCTTTTCACCGGAGGTTTATGAAGCGCTGACCGGAGTTGACGGGAAGAGTGCCGTTAGAAGAATCATGGAGAACGTGCAGCTGGTTTCCTCCATGGGTAAGGGAAGAGAAATACCACTTCTTGTTATCAGTGTTCTTGTAATACCTCACTACATCGACGAAAAGGAAATAGAAGGAATCGCAGGGTTCATTTCATCGGTGGATCCAGAAATTCCCCTTGTTCTCCTTGCGTTCGCTCCTCAGCACCTGATGAGCGATCTTCCAACCACCAGAAAACATCACATGGAGAGAGTGAAACAGAAGGCACTCGAAAAGGGTCTGAAGAGGGTGTTCGTGGAGAACGTTTGGCTTCTGAGCTAAAGTCTCATTTCACTTCCCAAAACTCGACGAGTTCAAGCGGTATTCTGTCAATGAAATTCTCTCCGCTTCTCATGATGAACCTGTTTCCGCGGTATGGGTAGGAGGTTCCGGTGACCTGGTAGGAAATATACAGCTGTTCCTTTGCTCTTGTTATGGCAACGTAGAAGATCCTCTCTTCCTCATCGAGATTCCCTTCGGATATCGCGAAATAATTCGGAAAGTCTCCGGGATTCACAGAGATGACAAAAACGACTCTCCACTCGAGCCCTTTTGCCTGATGAACGGTGGTGAGAGTGACCTTTCCCTCTTTTTGAGAGATTTCTCTTTCTATTTCAACGTTTTCCGTCACAGCAAGATCCGTCAGGAAGGATTCGAGACTTGTGTAGCGAGACGCTATTTCAACGAGCCTTTCCAGATCCATCTCCCTTTCACGGAAATCAGGATACCTCGCTTCCAGATATTCGGAATAAAAAGAAGACAGGACGCGCTCTATCATTTCCCCAGGAGAATCGAGCTTTCTGATCTGATCGAGAATATCGATAAACCTGCTGTACTCACCACTGAAACTCACTTTCTTCAGTTCCTGGAAGGGATCCAGACCTTCTTCCACGTAAGCGCTGGCGAGATCCGCTATCTTCGAAGCCGTTCTGTCACCGATCCCGTAGAAGAGCTTTGCAGTCCTCAACCATGCGGATTTGTCCCTTGGATTTTGAACGATTCTGAGAAAAGAAAGAACGTCCTTCACGTGGGCGCTCTCGGTGAATCTGGGACCAGACAACACACGGAAATCTATTCTACTTCGAACGAGTTCCATCTGAAGCTCCAGAGAGTGCGAATGTGATCTGTAGAGAACTGCGATTTCTTCTGGTTTGAACCCTTCTTCTATTAACTCGAGAATCCTCTGAGACACGAACCGCGCTTCTTCGTATCTATCCCAGGTCTTGACAACAACAGGTTTCATACCATCCTTCTTTACCGGCTTCAGTTCTTTTGGAACGGATTTTTTCGGAAGCATGGCGTTTATGAATTTCACAATACTTTCCGTGCTTCTGTAGTTCGTCTGGATCTTGAAGATTTTTGTTCCGGATACCTTTATGAAATCTTCAACGTTTTCGTACCTTGCCCCTCGAAAGGAGTAAATACTCTGGGCATCGTCTCCAACCGCCAGGACGTTGCCGTGTTTCGACGATAGGTGTTCCACTATCCTGTACTGAACGTAGTTGGTATCCTGGAACTCATCAACGAGTACCCAAAGGAATCTTTCCGCCTCTCGATCTCTTATTTCTTTGTTCTCTTCTAAGAGTCTGTAAGCGTAGAAGAGAAGGTCTTCGTAGTCCACCACATTTTGAGAGCGTTTTTCCTGTTCGTAGAGATCGAAGATCTCCGAGATTTCTTCTTTCAAGTCCAGAAACTTTGGATTCTTCACTACGATACTTTCCCTCAAAGATTTGAGAGTATTTTTCATATAAGAATATATAGCCATCAAAACAGAAGGCTGGGGGAAGTTTTTTCTCTCTTCTTTACTCTTTCTTTCGAGGTACTTGCTTCTTGCATGCCTCATGAGGCTCTCCGCGTCTTCTCTGTCCAGGATAGAGTAATTTCGTTCCAAACCCACGTAAGGTGCGTACTTTCTCAAAAAGTAGTTGCACACATGGTGGAACGTTCCGGCGAGCATCTCAGAAAGCTCTCTTCCGGTCACCGTCTTCGCTCTCTCTACCATTTCCCGCGCCGCTGCTCTGGTGAACGTGACCAGAAGAATCCTGGAAGGATCCACACCGTTCGCCAGAAGATAGGCGATCTTGTACGTGATAACCCGGGTTTTCCCAGACCCCGGGCCTGCTATTACAA
Organism: Thermotoga sp. RQ2; assembly: GCF_000019625.1. NCBI lineage: Bacteria > Thermotogati > Thermotogota > Thermotogae > Thermotogales > Thermotogaceae > Thermotoga > Thermotoga sp. RQ2. Next base: position 1,590,713 of record NC_010483.1, on the reverse strand, counting down.
TGCATCTTCCCTCTGATTCAACGACTGCTTTTCTCTGTTCCTCATCCAGATCTTCCAGAAAAGAAAGATTCGCTTCCTTGGGCCTTATCCGGTATTCTTTCATCTCTTCACCTCACCAAAGATGGAGCCGCGCGGGGAAAATGTGGGCGATGAGCATTCCGAGTCCAAGGCCAGCGAGCGCCTCCAGAAAGTTGTGCCCCAGATCCTTCTTCACAGCCGGTCTCAGAACGATGGCATCCATGAATATGATTACAAGGAGAATGGCAGCGATGGAAGTGTAGGGAGAGTCGAATCCCGTGCTTCGGGCGAGTGACCACGCAAGGCCAGAGACGGTGGCCACATGACCGCTGGGCATACCACCGTAGCTCTTCAGCATCTTCACGTCTCTTTTGATCAGAAACTTTATGAACTGAGCCGTCAGGAAAGAAATAACAGCCGTGGTGAACGGCGTGCTCCGAAAAATCTTCCAGACGTCAAGCACGGAATAGGAAATGGATCACATCCCCCTCTCTTACAATGTAATCTTTTCCATGTGTTTCCACAGCTCCGGCTTCACGTGCTTTTTTCAGAGAACCAAATTCCACGTATCTTTCGAAAGGAATAACTTCGGCCTTTATGAACCCTTTCTGTATATCTGAATGAATCAAACCCGCCGCTTCATAGGCAGTGGATCCTTTCTTTATAGTCCAGCTTCTCGCCTCATTCTGCGTCGCTGTCAAAAATCTTATAAGGTTCAGAAGTTTCAAAACCTTCTCGAAAAACTCCCTCCTTTTGTCACCGAAAAGGTTGTACTCTCTCCTGAAAACTTCCGCCTCTTCTTCCGGGAGAAATTTCAATTCTTCTTCGAGCTTCACGTTTATTATAATGTATTCCTCGTCCTTTTCTTTGACGATTTCTTCTATCAGTTTTCTTTTTTCTTCGTCCAATTCATCGACGTTGAAAACCAGTATCTGAGGTTTATCTGTGAGGAGGAAGAGGGATTCGATCACCTCTTCCTCGAATCTGTCGTGCCTTGGAAATTTCGAGGCCTTTTTACCCTGAGAGAGAAACTCCCGAAGATTCTGGAGGAGTTCTACCTCTCTCTTTGCTTCCTTGTCTCCCGTTCTTGCAACTTTCATCCGCTTTTCGAGACGCTTTTGAACAGTTTCGAGATCCTTGAGTATGAGCTCGGTTTCGACTATTTCTATGTCTCTTTTTGGATCCACGTTCTGATACGGATGAGAAACTCTTCCGTCTTCAAAAAGACGGACGACATGGGCTATAACATCCACCTTGCTTATGTGGTCAAGGAACTGATTTCCAAGTCCTTCTCCTTTGCTGGCTCCCTTGACGAGTCCCGCTATGTCCACAACCTCCACGAAAGGATGAACCACCTTTTTCGATCCTTCGTTCTTCGCGAGGAGCTCTATCCTTTCATCCGGCACAACGAAAATCCCCACGTTCGGTTCAATCGTGCAAAAAGGAAAACTTTCCGCAGGTACGCTGTTGTCGGTCAGGAAGTTGAAAAAGGAAGATTTCCCCGCGTTGGGAAGACCTACTATTCCCACCCTCTCCAAAGTATCACCTCAGTATTCATCTTCTTCGTCAAAGAAATCTTCTTCCTCGTCGAAGAAATCCTCTTCGTTGAAAAGATCAAAATCTTCATCCTCATCGTATTCATCTTCTTCTTCCTCGAACTCCTGTTCAGTTTCCGTCTGATGAATGGACAGGGGCTTTCTTGGATCAAGCATGCCGTCGAACACTTTCCTCTCCTTGCCGTTGACTACAAGGTATCCTTCCGCTTTGGCAGGTTTTCCATAGGCAGTGATCACCATCATGATGAGATCTTCATCCACATCGTAACCCGGTTCTGACTCGATCACCAGAGCGTTGTCGTAGTAGAGTTTGTTCTTTACCTCGCTGGCTTGCTTTTGGATTTTACCGTTGTTGAGAATCTCCTTTGCAGCCTCTTCACTGATATGGATCCTGAGGATATACCTGAAGTCCACGCTCTTCACTCCCCTGAGAAATTTTTTTACGCTCTTCGAATTATACAGGAGAAGTTTTAAAAGTCAAGGGTTCGATCGGTAAACGATTGCCCGGTGCAAAATCATATGTTATAATACCAGAGGCTACGGGGAGTAGCTCAGACGGCCAGAGCGCCAGAATCGGGATCTGGAGGTCGCGGGTTCAAGTCCCGCCTCCCCGACCAGGGACGGGAGCAAGGGCTCCCGTTTTTCTGTTTTTTTCAAAGTGTTTACCTCCGATGTAATTTTCATTCATGATTGGAGTATAGAATTTTCAAAAAGGGCGGGGAGGCGAGCGTGTGAATTACGAAGGAAAGACAAAAATTGTTAAGGTCACCGGCGATTATGCCCTGCTCGAGTTCAAAGATGATATAACCGCTGGTGACGGATTGAAGCACGATGTTCTAACGGGTAAAGGATCCATCTGCGCAGAAACGACCGCCATCCTCATGAAATATCTCTCCGAGAAAGACATCAAAACCCACCTCGTTGAATACATTCCCCCTCGAACGCTGAAAGTCATTCCTTTGAAAATGTTCCCCCTCGAAGTGGTTGTGAGATTGAAAAAGGCAGGATCTTTCGTGAGAAGGTATGGTGGAGCTGAAGGGGAAGACCTTCCAGTTCCCCTCGTTGAGTTCTTCATAAAAGACGACGAAAGACACGATCCAATGGTCTGTGTCGATCATCTCGAAATACTCGGCATCGCAACAAAAAAGCAGGCAGAAAAGATGAAAGAAGCGGCGGTGAAAATAACTCTTGCTCTCAAAGAGTTTTTTGAAAGGGCGAACTTCGAACTCTGGGACATAAAGTACGAGTTTGGACTCGACAAAGACGGAAACGTCGTTCTCGGTGACGAAATCTCTCCCGACACGTTCAGATTGAGAAATAAGGGTGAAATCTTCGATAAAGATGTGTACAGAAGGGATCTTGGTGATCCCTTAAAAAAGTACAGGGAGGTGCTGGAACTTTGCCGCTCTTTAAATTCGCAATAGACGTTCAGTACAGGAGCAACGTGAGGGATCCGCGCGGAGAAACGATCGAACGTGTTCTGAGGGAAGAAAAAGGTCTTCCCGTGAAAAAGTTGAGACTTGGGAAGTCCATCCACCTCGAAGTAGAAGCAGAAAACAAAGAAAAAGCGTACGAAATCGTAAAGAAAGCCTGCGAAGAACTCCTGGTGAACCCGGTTGTTGAGGAATATGAGGTGAGGGAGCTGTGAAGCCCAGAGCTTGTGTAGTGGTCTATCCTGGTTCCAACTGTGACAGAGACGCGTACCACGCTCTGGAAATAAACGGCTTCGAGCCCAGTTACGTCGGGCTGGACGACAAGCTGGACGACTACGAACTGATCATTCTACCTGGAGGGTTTTCCTACGGAGACTATCTGAGACCCGGTGCCGTTGCCGCAAGAGAAAAAATCGCCTTTGAAATAGCAAAAGCCGCTGAAAGAGGAAAGCTGATAATGGGAATATGCAACGGATTTCAGATCCTCATAGAGATGGGACTCCTGAAAGGAGCCCTTCTTCAAAATTCGTCTGGAAAGTTCATCTGCAAATGGGTGGATCTGATCGTGGAAAACAACGACACACCGTTCACGAACGCTTTCGAAAAGGGAGAAAAGATAAGAATACCGATAGCACACGGCTTTGGAAGATACGTGAAGATAGATGACGTGAACGTGGTTCTCAGATACGTCAAAGACGTGAACGGCTCAGACGAACGAATAGCGGGTGTTCTGAACGAGAGCGGAAACGTCTTCGGTCTCATGCCCCACCCGGAAAGGGCGGTTGAAGAACTCATAGGCGGAGAAGACGGAAAGAAAGTGTTCCAGTCCATCCTCAACTACTTGAAGAGGTGATGAAGTTGAGATATCTGAACATTCTCAAGGAGAAGCTTGGAAGAGAACCCACCTTCGTCGAGCTTCAGGCTTTTTCAGTCATGTGGAGCGAACACTGTGGATACTCCCACACGAAGAAATACATAAGAAGATTACCGAAAACGGGTTTTGAGGGAAACGCGGGTGTGGTGAACCTGGATGATTACTATTCCGTTGCTTTCAAGATAGAGAGCCACAATCACCCGAGTGCGATAGAACCTTACAACGGTGCAGCAACGGGTGTCGGTGGAATCATCAGAGACGTCCTCGCGATGGGAGCCCGCCCAACGGTCATATTCGATTCACTCCACATGTCCCGAATCATAGACGGTATCATAGAGGGAATAGCCGATTACGGTAATTCCATAGGCGTTCCAACGGTCGGTGGAGAACTCAGGATCTCCTCACTATACGCGCACAACCCCCTCGTGAACGTGCTCGCAGCGGGTGTTGTGAGAAACGACATGCTGGTCGATTCGAAAGCATCGAGACCGGGACAGGTCATAGTGATCTTCGGAGGAGCCACAGGAAGGGACGGAATCCACGGGGCGTCTTTCGCTTCGGAGGATCTCACGGGTGATAAGGCAACCAAGCTTTCAATTCAGGTTGGTGACCCGTTCGCTGAAAAGATGCTCATAGAAGCGTTCCTGGAGATGGTGGAAGAGGGACTCGTGGAAGGAGCTCAGGATCTGGGAGCGGGCGGTGTGCTGTCCGCAACTTCGGAACTCGTAGCGAAGGGGAATCTCGGAGCGATCGTTCATCTGGACCGTGTTCCCCTGAGAGAACCGGATATGGAGCCCTGGGAAATCCTCATAAGCGAAAGCCAAGAAAGAATGGCGGTCGTCACATCACCTCAGAAGGCGAGCCGCATTCTGGAAATAGCCAGGAAGCACCTTCTTTTCGGCGATATCGTTGCCGAAGTGATAGAAGAACCAGTTTACAGGGTGATGTACAGAAACGATCTCGTCATGGAAGTTCCCGTCCAGCTCCTCGCAAACGCCCCAGAAGAGGACATAGTCGAATACACACCCGGAAAGATCCCAGAGTTCAAAAGGGTGGAATTCGAAGAGGTGAACGCGAGGGAAGTCTTCGAGCAGTACGATCACATGGTCGGAACGGATACCGTGGTTCCACCCGGATTCGGCGCGGCCGTGATGAGAATAAAGAGAGACGGGGGGTACTCCCTCGTCACACACAGCAGGGCGGATCTGGCTCTTCAGGATACCTACTGGGGAACCTTCATAGCCGTGCTCGAGAGTGTGAGAAAGACGCTCAGCGTTGGTGCGGAACCCCTCGCTATAACGAACTGCGTGAACTACGGGGATCCCGATGTTGATCCGGTGGGACTTTCGGCCATGATGACCGCTCTCAAGAACGCTTGCGAATTCTCCGGTGTTCCCGTTGCATCGGGAAACGCTTCTCTCTACAACACGTACCAGGGAAAACCCATTCCACCCACCCTGGTTGTGGGAATGTTGGGGAAGGTGAACCCGCAGAAAGTGGCAAAACCGAAGCCTTCGAAGGTGTTCGCGGTGGGATGGAACGACTTCGAACTCGAAAGGGAAAAAGAACTCTGGAGAGCCATAAGAAAACTCTCAGAAGAAGGTGCTTTCATCCTCTCTTCGTCACAGCTTCTGACGAGAACTCACGTGGAGACTTTCAGAGAGTACGGCTTGAAGATCGAAGTGAAACTGCCAGAAGTGAGGCCGGCGCATCAGATGGTGCTCGTCTTCTCTGAGAGAACTCCCGTAGTCGATGTTCCTGTGAAGGAGATCGGAACGCTCTCGAGGTGATGATATGTGCGGAATCGCAGGAGTCTGGAATGTGAAAGATGCCTTTTCTGTCCTTCACGACGTGCTTCTCGGTCTTCAGCATAGAGGACAGGAAAGTGTGGGTGTTGTGGTAGACGGGTTCAAAACGATAAAAGGAAAAGGACTCGTAGACACCGTTCTCACCGAAGACAGGTGGGAAGACGCTGAAAAGGGTATTGGACACGTAAGGTACTCCACGGCAGGATCGCTCGAGGACATTCAGCCAATCGTGGCGTTCACGAGAAAGGGAAGGCTCGCGATCGCTCACAACGGAAACATACCCAACGGCGAAAAGTGGATAGAGATGCTCAAAGAAAAAGGAGCGGTTTTCCAGAGCTCGCTCGACTCGGAGGTCTTCCTTCATCTCATCTCGATGTCTGAAGGTGACCTGAAAGAGTCCATAGTGAAAGCGCTGAAGAAAGTCCCTCTTGCCTACTCACTTCTCATTCTACACGAAGAATTCCTCGCTGCGGCGAGAGACCCATACGGCGTCCGTCCCCTGTTCTATGGAAAATACGGTGATGGAATCGTTGTGGCATCGGAAGACGCAGCGCTGAAAGCGATAGGTGTGGAAGACATAGAAGAAGTTCCCTCTGGAACGGTCGTGTTCTTCTCGAACAAAGGCACAGAAACGGTGAGGTTCTCCAAAAAAGAAAAGCGGTTCTGCTCCTTCGAATTCATCTATTTCGCGAGGCCGGACAGTCACTTTCTCGATCAGAGTGTACACATAGCCCGTTACAGAATGGGTGAAGAACTCTACAGAGAAAACCCGATAGAAGCGGACGTGGTCGTTCCGGTGCTGGACTCCGGACTTTCCGGAGCGATGGGATTTTCTTCGGCTTCGGGTATACCTCTCGACATCGGTCTCATGAGGAACAGATATGTGGGAAGAAGTTTCATCATGCCGGTGGACAGGGAAAAGATCGTCAAGAAAAAACTCGTCCCCATAGAAGACGTTGTGAGTGGAAAGAGGGTTGTTGTAATCGATGATTCGATCGTCAGAGGAACAACCATGGGCATCATCGTGAAGATATTGAGAGAGGCGGGTGCGAAGGAAGTACACGTTGGCATACACTCTCCACCTGTACGTTTTCCCTGTTTCTACGGAATAGATACCGCCAGAAAGAAAGAGCTCGTCGCGGGAGAACGTGCCGTGGAAGAAGTGAAAAAAATAGTCAACGCAGACTCTCTCTTTTACCTTTCACTCGAAGGGTTGAAAAGAGCCATTGGGAGGAGTGAACTGTGTGTAGCGTGCTTCAGCGGGGAGTACCTCCACGAATAGTCGTTCTCGCTTCGGGAAACGGAAGCAATTTCGAAGCGATCGTGAACGCAGCGCGAAGCGGTGAATTGAGTGCGGAAATCCAGATGCTCCTTGTGGACAGAAACTGCTACGCAATAGAGCGAGCGAAAAGACTGCAGATCCCCTGGGAAAGGCTCGAGAAACCCTGGGCAGAGTCTCTGAAAAAAAGACTCGAAGAGTTGAATCCCGACCTCGTGGTCCTCGCCGGTTTCATGAGGATTCTTCCGGCGGAGATCGTCGAAAGGTGGAAGTGGAAGATCGTCAACATCCACCCTTCGCTTCTTCCCGCGTTCCCCGGGACCCACGCCATCGAGAAGGCCTACGAATACGGTGTGAAGGTCACAGGAATCACCATCCACTTCGTTGATGAGGGAGTCGACACCGGTCCCATCATCTTTCAGAAAGCAGTTGAAATAAAGAAAGACTGGTCTCTCGAAAGACTGGAAGAAGAGATCCATAAGATAGAACATCGGTATTATCCGCTCGTCATTCAAAAGGTACTGGAAGGAAAATGGAAGATCGAAGGAAGGAGGGTTATCCTTGAAGAGGATATTGGTTAGTCTCTACGAGAAAGAAAAATATCTGGATATTCTGAGAGAACTCCACGAAAAAGGCTGGGAGATCTGGGCGAGCTCCGGCACCGCCAAGTTTTTGAAATCAAACGGAATAGAAGCAAACGACGTGAGCACCATAACGGGTTTCGAGAATCTCCTCGGAGGGCTCGTGAAGACCCTCCACCCGGAGATATTCGCCGGCATCCTCGGACCGGAACCCAGATGGGATGTGGTCTTTGTGGACCTATATCCACCCCCAGACATCGACATAGGAGGAGTCGCTCTTCTTCGAGCAGCTGCCAAAAACTGGAAAAAGGTGAAACCCGCTTTCGACATGGAAACACTCAAACTCGCGATTGAGATAGACGACGAAGAGACGAGAAAGTACCTCGCTGGAATGACCTTTGCGTTCACCAGTGTGTACGATTCGATAAGGGCCAACCAGTTTGTCGAGGGTATTTCTCTCGCCTTCAAGAGGGAAGATCTTCAGCTGAGGTACGGAGAGAACCCTCACGAAAAAGCGTTTGTGTATGGAAAACCAGCTTTTGAGATTCTGCACGAAGGAAAGACAATCTCATTCAACAACATCTTAGACGCGGAAAACGCGTGGTTCATGGCGAAGAACCTGCCGAGGATGGGTGCGGTTGTGGTGAAACACCAATCTCCCTGTGGTGCTGCGATAGGAGAAGACAAAGTGGAAATCGTGAAGAAGGCCATCGAGGCGGACGACGAATCCAGTTTTGGAGGGATCCTGGCCGTGAACTTCGAAATGGACGAAGAAGTTGCGAAGTCATTGAAAAAGTACCTCGAGGTGATCGTGGCACCTTCCTTCACACAGGAAGCGATCGAGGTTCTCTCTAAGAAAAAAGTGCGTCTCTTGAAGCCTGGGGATTACGCTTCGTGGGCTGGAAAGATGGCATTCGGTTCTCTCGTCCTGAGTGAAAGAAAGTACCCCGAAGGGAATTTTGAACTGGTAGTTGGAGAGCCTCTCTCGGAAAAAGAGCTTGAGGATCTGGAATTCGCTTACCGTGTTGTGGAAGGAGCGAAATCCAACGCTGTTCTCATAGCAAAAGACGGTGTAACTGTGGGAATAGGGAGCGGGCAGCCTTCGAGAAAGAGAGCTGCCTGGATCGCCACCGTGATGGCAGGAGAAAAAGCGAAGGGAGCGGTTGCGGCTTCCGATGCGTTCTTCCCGTTCCCGGACTCGCTCGAAATACTCGCTCAGGCTGGTGTGAAAGCGGTGGTCGCTCCTCTCGGATCCATAAGAGACGAAGAAGTGATCGAAAAAGCCAGAGAACTTGGAATCACGTTCTACAAAGCTCCGAGCAGGGTTTTCAGGCACTGAGGGGTGAAAGCGGTGAGGGTACACATACTCGGTTCTGGAGGAAGGGAACACGCGATAGGATGGGCTTTCGCAAAGCAGGGGTACGAAGTCCACTTCTATCCGGGAAACGCCGGAACGAAGAGAGATGGAACGAACCATCCCTATGAAGGGGAAAAAACCTTGAAAGCCATTCCCGAAGAAGACATCGTGATACCGGGATCCGAGGAATTCCTGGTAGAAGGGGTCTCGAACTGGAGATCCAACGTCTTTGGCCCGGTGAAAGAGGTCGCAAGGCTCGAAGGATCCAAGGTCTATGCCAAAAGGTTCATGAAGAAGTACGGTATAAGAACCGCTCGTTTCGAAGTGGCAGAAACTCCAGAGGAATTGAGAGAGAAGATAAAAAAATTCTCTCCTCCTTACGTGATAAAGGCGGACGGGCTCGCTCGAGGAAAGGGTGTTCTGATCCTCGACTCTAAGGAAGAAACCATCGAAAAGGGATCGAAACTCATCATCGGAGAGCTCATAAAAGGTGTGAAAGGCCCTGTTGTGATAGATGAATTTCTCGCCGGGAACGAGCTTTCCGCCATGGCGGTCGTGAATGGAAGAAATTTCGTGATCCTTCCCTTCGTCAGAGATTACAAGAGACTGATGGACGGTGACAGGGGACCGAACACGGGAGGTATGGGCTCCTGGGGGCCTGTAGAAATCCCTTCCGATACGATCAAAAAGATCGAAGAGCTCTTCGATAAGACTCTGTGGGGAGTGGAGAAAGAAGGCTACGCGTACCGGGGGTTCCTCTACTTGGGTCTCATGCTCCACGATGGTGATCCCTACATACTCGAGTACAACGTGAGACTGGGCGATCCAGAAACAGAAGTGATAGTGACGTTGAATCCCGAAGGATTTGTCAACGCGGTTCTCGAGGGATACCGCGGTGGTAAAATGGAGCCGGTGGAACCGCGTGGATTCGCCGTGGACGTGGTTCTCGCAGCGAGGGGCTATCCCGACGCTCCCGAAAAGGGCAAAGAGATCACCCTTCCCGAAGAAGGTCTCATATTCTTCGCGGGAGTCGCGGAGAAAGATGGAAAACTCGTAACCAATGGCGGTCGTGTTCTTCACTGCATGGGAACGGGAGAGACGAAAGAAGAGGCACGAAGAAAGGCTTACGAACTCGCGGAAAAGGTCCACTTCGAAGGTAAGACCTACAGGAGGGATATCGCTCTATGAAATACACTTACAGAGAAGCAGGAGTCGATGTCGAGAGGGGAGAAAGCTTCGCAAAAACTATAAAAAGCGCTGTAAAACTTCCTGAATGGGTGATGAAAGAGCCCACGGGATACGCTTCCATACTCACGATCACAACTCCCCCCGTTGTTGTAACGGCCGATGGGATCGGCACCAAACTCATCCTTCACAGAAAGCACGGGACCTGGCGCTACGCGGCTGAGGACCTTGTGGGTATGAACTACAACGATCTGGTCTGCGTGGGAGCGAGGCCTGTGGCCTTTCTGGACTACCTTGGGGTCGAGAGAATCTCCGAAGAACACGAGTCGTTCATAAAAGAGCTCGTAAACGTCCTTGACAGCGTGGATGTGAAACTGGTGGGCGGTGAGACCGCTGAGATGCCCGATGTGTATCGTGGAGACTGGGACGCTGTGGGGTTCGCTGTCGGCGTTTTAGAAAAACGGATACCGGTTGATAAGATAAAAGAAGGGGATGTGATCGTTGGTATTCCGTCATCGGGATTCCACTCGAACGGCTGGTCCCTCATAAGAAGGATCATAAAGGAGGAATCCATAAAGATCGAAGAACTTCCCTTTGAACTCCTGAAAGGAACACGCATATACAGAGAAGTCATCGAGTTGTTCGATCTGGTGAAAGGGATCGCACACGTGACCGGCGGGGGAGTGGTGAGGGCGCTGAAGAGAGTCCTCGGAAAGCTTGGGGCGCACGTTTCTCTACCAAAGAGGGACTTCGTTGATTGGATATTGAAATATGTAGACTTCAACGAAGCGGTCAACACCTTCAACATGGGTGTTGGAATGTTTCTGATCGTGGAAAAACAAAAGGTGGACGAGGTTCTGGCCAGAGTGGATGGAACAGTCGTTGGGAAGGTATCCTCAGACTGGAGAATCGAGTACGGAGGTGAGGGGGGATAAGTGTGATCGAGAGTTTCGTTAAAGGATTCAGGGAGATAGTTCAAAATACAAAACTCGCTGTGATAAGCGTTATGGCTCTCGTTCTGGGGTTTGTGACGGAAGTGCTTTACATCTTTGCCGGAAAGTACGATTTTCTGAGCTTCGATTTCTTCGTCATAAAACTCTTTGAAGAGGTACTGCTCGCATTGTTGATGGGACTACTTCTGGTTCCAAGAAGAAGAGAAAATCTTCTCAGTCTTCTCGTGTTTTCAGCGTTTTACGGGTTGACGGTAAGTGCTGGTTTTTCTCTGTTCGTCCTTCCCGGTTTTGTGGCCTTCATGTTTCTCTTCTTTGTCCCCCTGCTCTCCGCTAAAGACGAATCTCCTTCCAGCGTCCTGGAAAAGAACTACAGAATGGTGTTCAAAGGGGAAAAGACGGTGGACGTTTTCCTCGCTGCAGCCGTTGTGTTCATCGTCTGGTTCATACCGTACCTGGGTTCCATAATATCGAATCTCTTGAGAGTCGTTCTGGTCTACTCGATGTACCGGATAATGGAGGGATCCTATGAAAAGACTGAGAGTGACACTGGCTCAGCTTAATCCGACCCTTGGAGACTTCGAGGGAAATCTGAAGAAGGCAATAGAAGCCCTCAGAGTGGCGGAAGACCGGGGAAGTGATCTCCTTGTCTTCCCGGAGCTCTTTCTTCCCGGTTATCCTCCCGAAGACCTCATGCTCAGGCTCTCATTCCTCAGAGAGAACAGAAAATACCTCCAGAAGTTCGCTCAGCATACAAGAAATCTCGGTGTTACCGTCTTGATGGGCTTCATAGACAGCGACGAGGATGCGTACAACGCCGCCGCAGTTGTGAAAGGCGGTGAGATCCTTGGAGTGTATAGGAAGATATCTCTGCCGAACTACGGGGTTTTCGATGAGAGAAGATACTTCAAACCCGGAGAGGAACTCCTCGTCGTGAAAATAGGCAACATCAAAGTGGGAGTTACCATCTGCGAAGACATTTGGAATCCAGTGGAACCGAGCGCCTCGCTTTCCTTGGGTGAGGGAGTTCATCTCATAGCGAATCTTTCGGCTTCTCCCTACCACGTGGGGAAACCTGTTCTGAGAAAGGACTATCTTTCCATGAAGGCTTACGACTATCACGTGGCCATGGCCTACTGCAACATGGTCGGGGGTCAGGACGAGCTCGTTTTCGATGGAGGAAGCATGGTGGTTGACGCTTCAGGAGAGGTCATAAACTACGGAAAGCTCTTCGAAGAGGAGATCATCACGGTGGATCTGGATCTGGACGAGAACCTCAGAGTCTCACTGGTAGATCCTAGAAGAAGGTACATGAAGACTCAGAACTATCCGGTGAAAACCGTGGAAGCGGGAAATCTCCGGGAGAAATCCGGGCATTTTGAACCGGTGGTGAATCCTCTTCCTGTGAGAGAAGAAGAGATGTTCAGGGCTCTGATCACGGGTCTGAGAGACTACGTGAGGAAAAACGGTTTTGAAAAGGTCGTGATAGGGCTCAGTGGGGGAATGGACTCTTCCCTCGTCGCGGTCATAGCAACAGAAGCCCTGGGAAAAGAGAACGTGAAAGGTGTCCTCATGCCGTCCATGTACACCTCAAAAGAAAGTATCGAAGACGCGCAAACACTGGCAAAAAATCTGGGCATAGAGACTTTCATCATTCCCATCACGGATGTGTTTCACTCCTACCTCGAAACACTCAAAGGCGTTTTCGCTGGGCGAGAACCAGATATAACCGAAGAGAATCTTCAGGCGAGGATCAGAGGAAACTACCTCATGGCACTTTCCAACAAGTTCGGATGGCTCGTTCTCACAACGGGAAACAAAAGCGAGATGGCAACGGGATACGCGACTCTCTACGGAGACATGGCGGGAGGATTCGCCGTTATAAAGGATGTTTACAAGACAGACGTTTACAGAATAGGAAGATGGTACAACAGCTGGAGAGGAAAAGAGATCATTCCGGAAAACATCTTCGTGAAACCCCCAACGGCGGAGCTCAGGCCGGGCCAGACGGACCAGGAGAAACTACCACCGTACGAGGTGCTCGATGAAATACTGAGACTCTACATAGAAGAAGGGCTCGATCCAGAAGAAATCGCATCAAAAGGCTTCGACAGGAAGACCGTGCTCGACGTGACGGAAATGATACGAAAGAACGAATACAAGAGAAAACAGGCCGCTATCGGCGTGAAGATCTCCACGAGAGCTTTTGGGAAAGACTGGAGAATGCCGATCACGAACAGATTTAAAGAACCTCTTTGAGAACGTTCAGGATTTCCTCGGGTTTCACCAGAGCAACCGCACCCGCTTCAAGAAGCGCTTTACCGTCGTTCAAAGAGTGAACGACTCCATAGATTCTTTCTATGCCGGCGCTTTTTGCGGCTTCAACACCGCTCTTTGAGTCTTCGAAGACCACAACCTTCTCTGGGACCACATTCAACCTTTCCAGAACGAGAAGGTATATCTCTGGATCAGGCTTTCCGTTCTTCACCTGATCACCGAACACCATGACGTCGAAGTACTTTTCGAGATCGAGTCTTCTCAATCTCTCCAGCGCTTCTCGCTGTGGTGTGGAGGTTGCGAGCGCGAGTTTTATTCTTTCGCTCTTTACGAACTCGAGCGCCTCTCTTACACCCGGATTTTCCTTGAGAAGCTCAGAGAAAACGCGCTTTTTTTCTTCGTGGACCCTCTTTTTGAAGTTCTCCAGAGAATCTTTTATCTCCAGAGCTTCCATGAGGATGGGAAGACCTTCTCTTTCAGGAACTCCCATTATTCTCCTGTGGAGATCCTCCGTGTAAGGTTTTCCATAGCTTTCCGCGACTCTTCTGTAAGCTTCGAAGTAGAGAGGCTCTGTGTCCATGAGCACTCCATCCATGTCGAAAATCACCGCTTCCATTCCTTACTCCTCCTTTCTTTTAAAAGAATAACATGAGAAGTTTAACCTGTCTAAATCGGATCTTTGTGGTAGTATTAAATATGAAACCACGACCAGGGGGGGTTCTAAATGGTATCCAGGAGAATATCAGAGATTCCCATATCGAAAACCATGGAACTCGACGCGAAGGCCAAAGCCCTCATAAAAAAGGGAGAAGACGTGATCAATCTAACGGCTGGTGAGCCGGATTTTCCCACACCGGAACCCGTCGTGGAAGAAGCGATGAGATTTCTCCAGAAAGGAGAAGTGAAATACACAGATCCTCGTGGTATCTACGAACTCAGAGAGGGTATAGCGAAAAGGATAGGCGAGAGATACAAAAAAGATATCTCACCGGATCAGGTCGTGGTGACGAATGGAGCGAAACAGGCTCTGTTCAATGCTTTCATGGCCCTTCTTGATCCCGGTGACGAAGTGATCGTGTTTTCTCCCGTCTGGGTCAGCTACATTCCTCAGATCATCCTTGCTGGTGGCACGGTGAACGTGGTTGAGACGTTCATGAGTAAAAATTTCCAGCCCAGTCTGGAAGAGGTGGAAGGGCTTCTTGTTGGGAAAACGAAAGCCGTTCTTATCAACTCGCCGAACAATCCCACTGGTGTGGTGTACAGAAGAGAGTTCCTTGAAGGACTTGTGAGACTTGCCAAGAAGAGGAATTTCTACATAATCAGCGACGAAGTCTACGATTCCCTTGTTTACACGGATGAATTCACATCGATACTCGATGTTTCTGAAGGATTCGACCGGATAGTTTACATAAACGGCTTCTCGAAGTCTCACTCCATGACCGGCTGGAGGGTGGGTTACCTGATATCGAGCGAAAAAGTAGCGACCGCTGTGTCGAAGATCCAGTCTCACACCACCTCCTGTATCAACACGGTAGCACAGTACGCCGCCTTGAAGGCTCTGGAAGTGGACAACTCTTACATGGTTCAGACCTTTAAAGAAAGAAAAAATTTCGTGGTGGAAAGATTGAAAAAGATGGGTGTTAAGTTCGTGGAACCAGAAGGTGCGTTCTACCTCTTTTTCAAAGTCCGGGGTGACGATGTGAAATTCTGTGAAAGGCTCCTCGAAGAAAAGAAGGTTGCACTCGTTCCAGGATCCGCTTTTCTGAAGCCTGGATTTGTGAGGCTTTCTTTTGCCACATCTATAGAAAGACTTACGGAGGCGCTGGATAGAATTGAAGACTTCCTCAATTCTCGTTGATTTCCTGAAGAGAAACTGGCACAAATACCTTCTCGGTGTTCTTTCACTCATCGCGGTGGACCTCCTTCAAGTCTACATTCCACGTGTCATCGGAAAGATCGTTGACATGCTGAACACAGAAACGATGAACTTCGATACACTCAAAATAATGTTGTTTTGGGTGATGGCCGCCGCGAGCGGGATGTTTATTGGAAGGTTCTTCTGGAGATTCTTCTTTGGTGGCACTGCAAGAAAGTTTTTCCTCGAGACATCGAACAAGATGTTCTCAAAGCTGCTCAGTCTCACTCCCGGTTTCTTCGATCGAATGAAAAGCGGTGAACTCATGGCAAGGTTCACCAACGATCTGAGCCTTCTGAGAAGAGTGCTCGGCCAGGGTGCGATACTCTTCTTCGATTCTTTCATCATGATCGTGATGGTCTTTTTCTTCATGATAGGTAACGTGGGTTGGAAGCTCTCCTGGATCAGCTTTGCGCCGCTTTTGCTTCTTGCCCCTGTTTCGATGAGCTTTGGACGACTCATACACAGAAAAGTATCGGAAGTTCAGAGATCCTTCTCGGAACTTTCCGGGTTCACCGAAGAAACGATTTCGAGTGTGCGCATTGTGAAGAGCTTCTCGGTGGAAGACGTCTCATTCAAGATATTTGAAAACAGGGCACTCAAAAACTACGAAGACACTCTCAGTGCAATCAAAGTCTCCAGCGTTTTCAGGCCCCTCATCAATCTTATCGCTTCGACCGCTTTTTTCCTCGCCCTTCTCTACGGTGGAAGAGCCGTTATAAACGGGAAGATCTCTCTCGGTGATTTCATAGCCTTCAATTCTTACCTTGGAATGCTCGTCTGGCCGATGATGGCCTACGGTTTCATGGTGGATCTGTTCCAGAGGGGAAGAGCGGCTATGAGACGTCTGGACACGATCTTCACCGCTCAACCCGAAGTTAAAGAACCCGAGAAGCCGATCAGGATAGATCACTTTGAAAGTTTTGAAGTGAGAAACCTGACCTACAGATACCCCGGAACAGAACGTGAAGTTCTGAAAAACGTCACCATGAAGATAAACAGGGGAGAAATGATAGGCATCGCCGGCAGTGTTGGAAGTGGAAAGTCCACGATAGCAAAGCTTCTCGTGAAGCTCTATCCGGTGGAAAGGGGAAAGATATTCATAAACGGTGTGGACATAAACGACGTTTCTTCGGAGAATATCAGATCCATCGTCACTCTGGTTCCGCAGGAAACGTTTCTGTTCTCAGACACGGTGAGAAACAACATAACGGTCGGTTTGGAAAACGTCGATGAGAAAAAGATCGAAGAAGTGACAAAACTTGCGGCCGTCTACGACGATATCATGAGCTTTCCAGAAAAATTCGACACGATCGTTGGGGAAAGAGGTGTGACGCTTTCGGGCGGTCAGAAACAGAGAATCACCATAGCCCGCGCTCTCATAAGAGATTTCGAAGTTTACATATTCGACGACTGTCTCTCGGCCGTTGACCCTGAAACCGAAGAGAGGATCATAGATTCGATCAGAAAAGGAATGAAAGGAAAAACGATCGTCGTCATAACACATCGATTGAAGGTGTTGAAAAACGCCGACAGGATATATGTCTTGCACGAGGGAAGAGTGATAGAAGAGGGCACTCACGAGGAATTGATGATCAGGGATGGCATGTACAGTAGAATGTACAGAAAACAGCTCATCGAGGAGGGATAGGTAAATGAGCGGAAGAAAGATAGGGGTTGTCACCGGTATATTCCAGTCCAGTCCGTACGAATTCTTCGTTCGAATGACCGCCGAAAAGCCAGGAGAAGCGTACAAGGTATTCGCTCAGATAGAGGATGTTGTGAAGGTTGAGTACCTCACGGGGTACGGCACCGTCGTCACGTACGGAATGATCGTTGATATACAGAACAGATGGGATGGAGATTTGAGAAACGGCTACGAAGAGGAAGTTGCACTCGAGAAGTTGAAACCTGCCTATCCGATATACATCGCGAAGGTGAAGGTGACAAGATCGTTTCTGAAAGAAGGAGACAAGCTCCTCGAAGACGCTCCGGAGATCCCTCCAAACATAGGCTCCCCCGTCTTTCTCGTCGGAGATGAGGAGATAGACATCGCCCTTGGATTCGATGAGTTGAAGAGAAAGAACGTTGCACTGCCAGTTGGCTTGCTGAAGAACGGAAGGCCGGCTTATCTCGATTTGAGATACATCCTGGGAGACAACGGAGCCCACATAAACGTCTCCGGACAGTCCGGTGTTGCGGCGAAAACGTCTTACACCACGTTCCTCGTCAAGTCGATGATAGAAACGTCCAGCAAAAACGATGGAGATCTGATGAGAGAGCTGAGAGAGGCGAGATACATCATCTTCAACGTGAAGGGAGAGAGTCTGCTGTTTCTCGATCGCATTTCGAAGGAGTGGTATTCAGAAAGGGAGAAATGGGATGAAATGTACAGGGTTCTCGGCATTGAACCAAAACCTTTTGAAAATGTCGCATTCTACGCTCCCAGCAGGGAGAAGGGAGCTTACATACCGGATGTCAACAAGAGATTGATCGGTGTGAACGTTTACGGCTGGGACGTGTTCGACATCGTCGAAATGAACCTTCTGGAACTCATGTTCGATCCAGATGAGATGACGAGAAACCAGAACTTTCAGCTCGCGGTCTGGTCCCTCCAGGAGCACCTTTCCCAGAGAATGGAAGAGATGTACCAGGAATTTCTGAAAGAGGGATACATCGTTGACAGAAAAAAACTGCCGTCAGAAGCACTGCGCGAAGTGGTGATGAAGAAAGGTGAAGTCGTGGATCTTCCACTTGATCTCGATAGTTTGATAAAAGATCTTGGAGAAGGTGGAAGGACAAGAGAGTATCTCCTGGGAGAACACGTCCAGAAGCAGACGATCGGGATGCTGATCAGGAGATTGAAAGCCGCTCAAAAGATGGACTTCGACAGACTCTGGGTGAAACCGCCTCTGAAAGTGGAACCGTGGCAGACCAACTATCGGATCGACTGGAACGTGCCGGGAAGGGTCACAGTCATCGACATTTCGAAGTTGAGAGAACGCGCACAGGCGTTCGTTGTAGGTGCGATTCTTTCCGAGGTAATGAGAGAAAAAGAAAGAAACAGCGGTTTCACCCAGCCCGTTTTCATTTTCCTGGACGAGCTGAACAAGTACGCACCAAGACACGGCGGAGGAGCCCTTGCGAACATCTTCAGAGATGTGGCGGAAAGAGGAAGATCTTTCAGAGTGATCCTCATTGGAGCCGAACAGACCGCTTCCGAAGTGGATTACAGGGTAATCACGCAAGCCGCTACGGTGGTTGTGGGCAGGCAGAAAGGAGCCGAACTCATAAAACCCGAATACTCGCATCTCACAGAGCACTACAAGAGAAAAGCAGCACTCTTGAGACAGGGAGAAGTGATCATAGATCAGCCGTTCTTGAACCTTCCTCTCACGGTGAAGTTTCCACTCCCAGCCTGGTGCACGAGAGAAGGCGGGTGGCACAACCCGGAGGGGAAAACGTGGGAAGAAGAGGAGTTCATCATTTGAAGTGAACGATGAACTCTGATCCAACGAGCCACTGAGAGTTCACTTCCAGCCTGTAACCTATCGTGTCGCACAGGTGTTTCACTATGGAAAGTCCCAGGCCAGAACCGGGCGCCATCTTGAGTGCTTCTGAACCTCTGTAGAAGCGCTCGAATATCCTGCTCTTCTCCTCTTCTTTGATACCGATTCCCTGATCTTTCACACTCAGTCTTTCACCGGTGATAGAAATCTCCACCACAGAATCGGGATAAGAGTACTTCACGGCGTTTGAAACAAGGTTCTTCAAGATCGTGTGGAACACGAACCTGTCAGTTTCGATTGTTTCAACATCCACAAAAACGTTTACCTTGATCTTCTTTGACTCGATCTTTTCTCGAAGCTCTTCCAAGACCATGTGAACGACTTCTTCGACAGGAATGTGCTCCATCTTGAGTTCGTAAAGTCTCAGCTGTATCATGGTGAGCACCTTGAGCTGTCTGATGATCGTTTCCATTCTGTCCAAGGAGCGCTCAACTTTTCCGAGTATTTCGAGTTTTTCTGGATCGTTTTCTATGTCCTTCAGAAGAAAAACGTTTGCCTTTGACGCAGAAAGAGGTGTGAACAGCTCGTGGGAGACGGCCGTTACAAAATCGAGTTTTGCCTCGCTGAGAGTTCTCTCCTCGGTGAGATCGTTCACAAAGAGAAGACTCTTCTTCGGAAGGTAGCGGAGGGAGACGAACCTTTTCGAGTGGAGTTCAAAAAAATAGGCGTTTGTTTCAAGGGAGAAATTCTTTCTTTCTTGAACATCTCTGATGAATCTATCCATTTCCTTGCACGTGAAGATCGACATCAGATTCTTTCCCTTTTTGAAGCCGAGTTTCTCACCCGGTTTGTTCGCACCTTCCACTTCCAGGCCCTTCAGTATCACGATCGCTTCTCTGATATGATCGAGATCTTCAAGCTCTATCACCCTCATCACCCCGTGTTGAAAACTTGTATCCCAATCCCCTCACCGTTTTTATCCATCCCTTTCCTATCTTCGATCGAATGGCGCTGATGTGGACATCCACTACCCTGTCAGAGACGTAATCGTCTCCCCACACCCTGTTCAGGATCTCCTCTCTTGAAAAGACCTTGTTCGGGGTCGTGGCGAGGAGTTTCAAAAGCTCGAACTCTTTGGCTGTCATCTCAACGTTTTTTCCATCGTATCTGACTATGTAATCCTCTGGAAAGATCTCGAGTCTTCCAAATCTCAGTACCTTCTGTTCTTTCCCCATCCTTCTCAGAACCGCTTTCACACGTGCGAGAACTTCCCTTGGATTGAAAGGTTTTGTCACGTAATCATCCGCTCCGAGCTCTATTCCAAAGATGCGGTCCATGTCCCTGTCCCTTGCCGAGATGATGATGATGGCCATTTCCGGGTGAGAAACTTTCATCTCGGGAATTTCGTCCATCGCCACACCGTCGGGAAACATGAGATCGAGGAGAAGCACGTTGTACGTTCCTTCAGAGAGTTTTTTCTTGAGATCGAAAAGGGACTCTGCTTCGTCGCACTCGTATCCTTCGGTTTCCAGGTATCTCTTCAACACGCTCCTTATGTCTTCGTCGTCTTCAGCTATCAGCACCTTCACTCCCACTCTCAACACCCCTCAGGAATTCCTTCATGTTTTTTCCCGTTTCTATGTATATGACCTCCTCACAGAGGTTGTTGGCGTGATCTCCCACCCTCTCAAGGTCTCTTGCGATGAGTATGTAAACCAGCGCCAGCTCGGCCGAGATGTTTCCCTCCCTTATTCTTTCCACCACGATTCTTCTGATCTTCTTTTCCATCTCGTCTATCACGTCGTCGAACTTCCAGAGCCTGTAGGCAGAGTCCACGTCTTCTTCGACAAAGGCCTTGAAAGAGTCCTGAACCACCCTCAGTGTACTTCCGAACATGTCCTTTATTTCCTTCAGCATCTCAAACCGGATCTTCCTTTCGGAGAGAAACAGACATTTCTCAGCGATGTTGCAGGAAAGGTCTCCGATCCTTTCCAGGTCGTTGGAAAACTTCAGGATAGTGATGATGTATCTGAGCTGTTTGAGGATGGGGTTGTACCTTGCTATGATCTGATAGGCCTTTTCCTCTATCTCCCTGTTCAGTTCATCTATCATATCGTCTGAGTCGAGCACTTTTTTTGCGAGTGTCTCGTTCATGGTTTCGAGGCTTTCTATCGCATCGTTCAGAGATTCTGAAACAAGAAAGAGCATCTTTGAAACGTCCGATTTCAGAAGGGTCAGTTCCCTTTCGAAATGAACGTGGTCCACCATCCTTTCGCCTCCATCATCCTATTTTTCCTGTCAGATACTCTTCGGTGAGTTTGCTCTTCGGTCTTTCTACAATTTCCCTCGTGGGGCCGTACTCTACGAGTTCGCCCCGGTACATGAAGGCTATGTAATCGGCGATCCTTATGGCCTGTCCTATGTTGTGGGTGACGATCACGATCGTGTAGTTCTCAGAGAGTTCTTCCAGAAGCTTTTCGATCCTTTGAGTCGCAATCGGATCGAGGGCCGATGTTGGTTCGTCGAGGAGGATCACCTCGGGTTCCACTGCAAGTGCTCTCGCTATACAGAGCCTTTGCTGCTGGCCACCCGAAAGTTTCGTTCCGGGTTTGTTCAACTCTGATTTTACTTCATCCCAGAGTGCCGCCTTCTTAAGGGACTCTTCAACGATTCTGTCGAGTACGTGCTTGCTTTTTGTCCCATGAATCCTCGGGCCGAACGCCACGTTGTCGTAGATCGACATCGGAAAAGGAGTGGGTTTCTGAAAGACCATTCCCACCTTTTTTCTGTACTCCGTCACATCGAGTTTCGGATCGTATATGTCCTGCCCTTTAAAGTATATCTTCCCTTCCACCCTGAAACCGGGTATATGATCGTTCATTCTGTTTATACTCCTGAGGAGCGTGGTCTTTCCACACCCGGATGGTCCTATTATGGCGGTTATCTGATTTTTGAAGATCTTCATCGTCACGTTTTTGACGGCCACTTTATCACCGTAGTAAGCGCTGAAGTTTTCGATCTCAATTATTGGTTCCATTCTCTCTCCTCCTCAGAAAGAAAGCTGCACCGTATATCAGAGCAACTATTATCATCAGAAAGGCTGCTGTTCCCTTTGCCATCCACTGAGCGGACTCACCGTACGCTGCCGTGATGTAGTAGATGTGGGTTGGAAGAGTCATGACAGGTGAGAAGAGTCCCTTTGGAAGTTCTGTTGAGTAGAACACCGCACCCGTGAGCAGAACGGGAGCGGTTTCTCCCAGGGCTCTCCCACCTCCAACGAGAACGGCCGTGATGATACCTCTCCTCGCCGCTGGAAGGAGTACTTTGAAGATGACCTCCTCTTTCTTTGCCCCGAGGGCCAGTGCGGCTTCCCTTATCTCAACGGGTATGGCCTTGAGGGTTTCCTTCGTTGAAGATGCGATGACAGGAAGTGTCATGAGTGAAAGAGTCAGTGCAGCGGCGATCATGGACGTTCCAAACTGAAGGGCCACACAGAAGAACGCCAGTCCAAAAAGTCCGTAAACCACCGAGGGAATTCCGCTCAGGGCCGTCAGAGAGATATCTATCCACCTTGCAACAACGTTTTCTCCGTATTCGGAAAGGAACACCCCTGTGAAGATACCAAGAGGAATCGAGATCAGGAAAGTCAGAGCCATGAGATAGAAACTTCCGAGGATGGCAGGAAAGATGCCTCCCTCTGTCATACCGCTTCTTGGATAGTCCAGGAAGAAGGAGGGAGAGAAATACTTCGCTCCTCCTGCAACAATGGAAACGAAAAGAAACAAAACAACGGCAAAGACCACGTAACTAACTACACGAAACACGTAAGAGATGATCAGGTCCTTCTTCATCCTGTCTGCCTCCTCGATATGTATCTGGAAAGTCCCGTCAGAACAAGAGAGAGTACAAGAAGGATGAAACCTGCCGCAAAGAGCACATGATAATGCATACTTCCGACGGCAACCTCACCGATTTCGCTAGCGATCGCTGCTGTCAGGGGTTTTACGGGATCGAAGAGCGAACGTGGAATTATGGCGGCCCCTCCTCCCACCATGAGGACTATCATGGTCTCACCAACCACTCTGTTCACGGTGAGAACGAAGGCGTTGAGAATCCCGGGAAGGGCAGCCCTTGTGGTCACCCTTAAAGTTGTTGTGAAACGGGTGGCACCGAGAGCGAGCGCACTTTCCTCGAGGGCTATGTCAACAGAGTCGAGCGCTTCCAGTGAGAGTGAAACCGTGTAGGGAAGTGCTGTGAGAACAAGACCGATGGAGGCCAGAAGGAAATTCTCTGTGGACCAGATGTCGAAGTGTAGCAGAATGGGTGCGATGTAGAACAGAACAAAAAGCCCTATGATCACAGAAGGAGTTCCAGCAAGGAACTCCACCGTGGTCCTTACAAGGCTTTTTTCGAGATCTCTGGCGTACGTGTGGAGAAAGAACGCTACCAGATAACCGAGGGGAAGAAGAATGGCAGAAGAGAATGCCGTCAAAAGAAGCGTTCCCGCGATCATGGCGAGCATTCCATACTCCGGTGGATCTGCCGTTGGGTACCAGTAGACACTCGTGAAAAGCTCGCCCCCGACTTTCACGAGGGCGGGCCAGGCCTCCTTCACAAGAAAGAACACAAGAAGAAAAAGAGCGAGGATACCAATGATGGAAAAGACGAATATCACAGATTTTCTGAAGAAATTCGCTACCTCTCTGTTCAGAGTGAATCCCTCCTTACCAACCGTAAGCAGCCACGTAACCGGCTTTTTCTAACAGTTCCTGTCCTTTCTTCGAGAATGCGAACATGATGTACTCGAAGACAAGACTTCCCATTTCAGGAAAGCCGTTCGTCGCATCGACGAACATGAAGAGCGGTCTTGCTAGCGGATACTTCCCCTTCAGGATGTTTTCCTTCGTCGGGTAGATGCCGTTCACCTTCAGAACTTTCACGTCGTCAGTGACGTATCCAACACCGACGTAGGCGATGGCGTAAGGATTTCGTGCCACGTTTTCTATCTCGATTTGGGTGCTCTCGACCATTCTCACGTAGGGTGCCATCCTCGCACCACCGAGGACCTTGTTTTCAAAGGTTTCGTAGGTTCCAGAGGCGGTGTTTCTCGAGTAGACGGCGATCCTTTTTCTTGGAAGATTCGGGTTCACCTGAGACCAGTACTGGATCTCACCGGTGTAGATCTTCTTCAACGTCTCTATGGAGATGTCGTCGATTCCAAGTTTTTTGTTCACGACGATGGCTATCCCGTCGAATCCAACGAGGAACGGTATGAAGTACTTTCCTTCTTTGTTCATTCGTTCGATCTCTTCAGGTTTGAGCCATCTGCTGGAGTTGGCGATGTCTGCGGTTCCGTTGAAGAGGGCGGCTATCCCCGTGGAAGATCCTGCACCTTCGAGCGTCACCTGAACATCGGGATGAACCTTCTTGAACTCCTCGATCCACAGCTGTGCGATGGGAAAGACCGTGTTGGAGCCCTTGATGACGAGCGTTTTTGCTACAAGGAAAACCGATACCATCGCAAAGAGCAAAACAAAGAACCTCTTCATAGAAGACACCTCCTCGAAATGGGTTTCACCATTTTGTAGTTTCCAGACTTTCTTTATGCCACTATCCGTTGTTTGTTAAGAAATGTTAAGTTCCAGAGAGCGTTCTGTGGTAGAACGTTTTTTGGCGAAAATCGTTCTATATCGAAACGATTTTTGGAATATTTTGAATAATAGTTCTATCACAGAACGAAATATGATAAAATTCGTTCCGAAGGAGGGAGGAACATGTACGATCAGATCATAGAGAGATTGGAGATTCAAATGAACAGAATGATCAGTTACTTACCTGAGAAGAGAAGATTGTTTTTTCAGGATCTGGAGGAGAGGTTTACGCCCAGGGCGATTCTTCTCTATGGTCCACGCGGCACAGGAAAAACCACGTTTCTTCTGTCCATGGCAAAAAAGAACGGTTTCCTCTACGTCTCAGGTGATGATTTATCACTGCTGAACGTTTCCTTCCACGAACTTGCACAGGAGATTTTAAAGAATTACCCGGGAATTGTGATCGACGAAGTCCATTTCCTGAAAAACTGGAGTGTTATCCTCAAGGTCCTGTACGATACCTTCCCGGGCAAAACGATATGGGTGAGCGACAGCAGTTCTATAGTGATGAAAAAGGGAACCTCAGATCTTTCAAGAAGATTCGTCCTGATGAAGCTTCCCCTCATGTCCTTCAGAGAGTTCATTCATTTTGAGACCGGAAAAGTTCTGGAGAAATTGAACTCCCCATTCGTACCGCTCTCGGATTATGCAGCCAGTTTAATGAAACAGGTCGATGTGATGAGTTTATTCAGGGATTATCGTGAGAAAGGAACAAGACCCTTTTACAGGGAGGGGAACTTCAGGGAGAGAATGATGAACATTTTGGACAAAACCATATACTACGATATACCGCACCTCATCGGTACCGTAACTGAGAATCACATCGGGGTCATGAAGGCAATCGTTGGGCATCTTCTCTATTCCAGAATCCCCACAATAAACATCGAGTCCATGAGCAGAGAATGGGGTGTGGGAAAGCAGAAACTGTACCAACTCCTTCATGTGATGGAGGAGATAGAACTTGTGAACATCGTCCGGAAAGAGAGAGCAGAAAAACCGTTTTCGAAAGGCTCGAAGATATTCCTGGCAGATCCCTCCATGTACCACGTCTTCGAAGGAGAAACGGGAAATTTCAGAGAAGCGTTCGTTGTTTTCGCCCTGAAAGAGAAAGGGAAAATATACGCTTCGAAAAACGAAGAAGAGGCCGATTTCATTTTCGAGGGGATGAAACTCGAGGTTGGAGGAAAAAGGAAAAAGAGAAAATCCAGTGATTTCGTGATCAGAGACGACATCGATCTTCCCGTCAGAAATTCCATTCCCATGTGGGTGCTTGGAATGTTGTGGTGATTCTCAAAAGGTGGTATAATATAAACAGAAAGTGAGAAAAATCACAAACCTCCTGAGGTGGAGGGAAAAATCCTGACACCGGGGGAGGGGATAGATGGAAGTATACCCCCTCTCCCGGTGAGCGGAGAGGGGGATTTCGTTTTGGAGAAGAGATTCTACATACTCACTATCGTCGTGGAAGACAGAGAAAGAGCCTACCGACATGTGAACGAACTCCTTCACAATTTCTCCGAAGACATTCTGCTCAGAGTCGGCTATCCCGTCAGAGAAGAGAACATGGCGATCATATTCCTCGTTCTGAAAACAGACAACGACACGATAGGTGCCCTCTCCGGAAAGCTCGGCCAGATTTCCGGTGTTCGCGTGAAAACAGTTCCTTTGAAGAGGTGATGTGTATGTATGTGTTTGTGAAAGAGCGTGTAGAGAGCAGATCTTTCATACCGGAAGAAAAGATATTTGAACTTCTGGAGAAAACGAAAAACCCGGATCCTGCAAGGGTGAGAGAGATCATCCAGAAGTCGCTGGACAAGAACAGGCTCGAGCCGGAAGAGACGGCCACCCTTTTGAATGTGGAAGATCCAGAGCTTCTGGAGGAGATATTCGAGGCGGCCCGCACTCTGAAGGAGAGAATATACGGAAACAGGATCGTTCTCTTTGCACCGCTCTACATAGGAAACGACTGCGTCAACGACTGTGTCTACTGCGGTTTCAGAGTCTCCAACAAAGTGGTGGAAAGAAAAACGCTCACGGAAGAACAGTTGAAAGAAGAAGTCAAAGCCCTCGTCTCCCAGGGCCACAAAAGGCTCATAGTGGTCTACGGAGAGCATCCAAAGTACTCTCCGGAGTTCATCGCAAGAACGATCGACATCGTGTACAACACGAAGTACGGCAACGGTGAGATCAGAAGGGTGAACGTCAACGCTGCACCCCAGACGATAGAGGGCTACAGGATCATAAAGTCCGTGGGAATCGGTACTTTCCAGATCTTTCAGGAAACGTACCACAAAAAGACGTACCTGAAACTCCATCCCAGGGGTCCCAAATCGAACTACAACTGGAGACTTTACGGTCTGGACAGAGCGATGATGGCCGGTATCGACGACGTAGGAATAGGCGCCCTCTTTGGCCTTTACGACTGGAAATTCGAGGTGATGGGACTTCTCTACCACACGATCCACCTCGAGGAGAGGTTCGGAGTGGGACCACACACCATCTCCTTCCCAAGGATAAAACCTGCCATAAACACCCCATATTCACAGAGGCCGGAACACATCGTGAGCGATGAGGACTTCAAAAAACTCGTTGCCATCATACGACTTTCTGTTCCATACACAGGAATGATCCTCACGGCAAGAGAGCCCGCAAAACTCAGGGATGAGGTCATAAAACTCGGTGTCTCACAGATAGACGCCGGCTCAAGAATAGGGATCGGAGCGTACTCTCACAGAGAAGACGACGAGGACAGGAAAAGGCAGTTCACACTCGAAGATCCAAGACCTCTCGACCAGGTGATGAGAAGTCTTCTGAAAGAAGGTTTTGTCCCATCCTTCTGCACCGCATGTTACAGGGCAGGAAGAACGGGAGAACACTTCATGGAGTTTGCAATCCCCGGTTTTGTGAAGAACTTCTGTACACCGAACGCTCTCTTCACGCTCCAGGAGTACCTCTGTGACTACGCAACGGAGGAAACAAGAAGAATAGGAGAAGAGGTCATAGAAAAAGAACTCCAGAAGATGAATCCAAAGATAAGAGAGAGAGTGAAAGAAGGCCTTGAAAGAATAAAGCGCGGTGAGAGGGATGTCAGATTTTAAAAAGATCCTCGAGGAGATTGCAGAGAAATACGACTGCAAGATCTGGATATCCGAGCGAATCGGAAGAAGATGGTCATTCTATAAAGACCTGAAAGCGGGGAGGGAAAAGTTTCTCCCCGCCCAGATCCTCCTTGAAAACGGAAGGTTCGGTGTCTTCGCAGAAGACTTCCCCGAGGACAGAAAGGACGAAGTGATTCCTCTTCTGAAGAAGATTCTGGAAGAACTGGAGTGATGAAGCCGTGACAGGACATGAAATTCTGGAAAGACTCGAAAGAAGAGAGTTCACAAGAGAAGTTTTAAAGGAGGCACTCTCCAGAAATGACAAGGAGTTCAACGATGCGCTCTTCAAACTCGCCGATGAGGTGAGAAAGAAATACGTCGGAGACGAGGTTCACATCAGGGCGATCATAGAGTTTTCCAACGTGTGCAGAAAGAACTGTCTCTACTGCGGCCTGAGAAGAGACAACAAGAATTTGAAGAGATACCGAATGACACCGGAAGAGATCATCGAGAGAGCAAAACTTGCCGTTCAGTTCGGAGCAAAAACGATCGTTCTTCAATCCGGTGAAGACCCCTATTACATGCCGGATGTGATATCGGATATCGTGAGGGAAATAAAGAAGATGGGAGTTGCTGTCACGCTGAGTCTTGGAGAGTGGCCAAGAGAATTTTACGAAAAGTGGAAGGAAGCGGGAGCAGACAGGTACCTTCTGAGGCACGAAACGGCAAATCCTGCTCTTCACAGAAAACTGAGACCAGACACATCCTTCGAAAACAGAGTGAGGTGTCTTCTCACCCTGAAGGAACTCGGCTATGAAACGGGAGCCGGATCGATGGTGGGCCTTCCGGGGCAGACGATAGATGACCTTGTGGATGACCTTCTGTTTCTGAAAAAATACGATTTCGACATGGTGGGAATAGGTCCTTTCATCCCTCACCCGGATACACCACTTGCGAACGAAAAGAAGGGAGATTTTATCCTCACACTGAAGATGGTGGCACTCACAAGGATCCTTCTTCCAGACTCGAACATCCCGGCGACCACCGCCATGGGAACGATCGTTCCAGGTGGTAGAGAGATCACGCTCAGGTGTGGAGCAAACGTCATCATGCCCAACTGGACCCCTTCACCGTACAGACAGCTCTACCAGCTCTACCCTGGAAAGATCTGTGTCTTCGAAAGAGACACCGCGTGCATTCCCTGTGTTATGAAGATGATAGAACACCTCGGTAGAAAACCGGGAAGGGACTGGGGCAGTAGAAAAAGGGTCTTTGAAACGGTCTGAACATGAGTTAAAATATGGTTCGGTACACAATCTCAACAGGAGGCTTTCTCATGAACATAGACGACATCCTGTTCTCGTACGGGGAAGAAGATGTCCCTTTCAAAGCGCTGTCGTTTCCCATCTTCGAAACGACTAATTTCTACTTCGACAGTTTCGACGAGATGTCAAAAGCCCTCAGAAACGGAGACTACGAATTCGTTTACAAAAGAGGAAGCAATCCCACAACAAGATTGGTGGAGAAGAAACTGGCAGCGCTGGAGGAGTGTGAAGATGCCCGTCTTGTTGCTTCTGGAATGAGTGCCATTTCGCTTTCCATCCTTCACTTCCTCAGCTCGGGAGATCACGTCGTGTGTGTGGACGAAGCTTACTCCTGGGCGAAGAAGTTCTTCAACTACCTTTCAAGGAAGTTCAATATAGAAATCAGCTACGTTCCTCCAGATGCGGAAAAAATAGTCGAAGCCATCACGAAGAAGACAAAGCTCATCTACCTCGAAAGTCCCACAAGTATGAGGATGAAAGTGATCGACATAAGAAAGGTCACAGAAACAGCAAGAGAACTCAAGATAAAAACCATCATAGACAACACCTGGGCGTCGCCGATCTTTCAAAAGCCAAAGCTTCTGGGAGTGGATGTGGTGGTCCACTCTGCGACGAAGTACATCTCAGGACACGGAGACGTGATGGCGGGAGTGATCGCAGGAGACGTCGAAGATATGAAGAACATCTTCGTCGATGAATACAAAAACATCGGACCGGTTCTCTCGCCCATAGAAGCCTGGCTCATTTTGAGGGGTCTTAGAACGCTGGAACTCCGTATGAAAAAGCACTACGAAAACGCTCTTTTGGTGTCTGACTTCCTCATGGATCACCCGAAGGTCCTAGAGGTGAACTACCCGATGAATCCAAGATCACCGCAGTACGAACTCGCTTCCTCTCAGATGAGCGGTGGCTCAGGATTGATGAGCTTCAGGCTGAAAACAGACAGCGAAGAGAAAGTAAAAGAATTCGTCGAAAGTCTGAAGGTTTTCAAGATGGCTGTGAGTTGGGGAAGCCACGAAAACCTTGTTGTTCCAAGAGTAGCGTACGGTGACTGTCCTAAGGAGGACGTGAACCTCATCAGGATACATGTTGGCATCGGAAATCCTGAGAAACTCGTGGAAGACCTCGATCAGGCACTCAAAAAAATATGAAGCCCCCGGACGGGGGCTTCTTTTCATTTCAGGAGTTTCAGGTTTCCGAACTTTGAAGGATCTCTCCAGCTGTTGTTCGTTGGATCACTCCAGGAGATGATACCAACCCTCTGACCCTTCTCGTTCGCATCGTTCACCTGAACGTTGAAACCTATCACCGTGTTCGGACTCGGCTTGATCGTCTTCCACTTGATGGCCGCCTCTACTATGTAGCCTCCCTCGATCAACTTCACCGCCGTCTTGAACCTCGCCGCACTCGCTCCCGTCCCAAACGACTGCTCGTTCATGTAGTTCACCCTGAACTGCGCATCATCGTCTTCGTAGTAGCTTGTCTTGTGGTTGTTCTCGTCTATGAAGATCTCCACCGAATCTTGCTCCCACGGATTGCTGTTGTCTTTGTTCAAAACCGGATCCTTCACTATCGCAAGAACGTACAGATTCTCCTCGTCCCACAGCACCCTCACCTTAGCCGTTGCGTTCTTCTCCAGTGATCCCATCGCAACCGATTTCGTCTCTATCTCCTCCGTCGTGTTCCAAATATCGTCGATCTCTCCATCGATGACTGGTGTTCCATATTTCGCCGTTGCCACCATCACTCCCTCAAGTTTCAGCGTTCCGTAGTTCATCGTGTTCGTCTTCTGGCTGTTCGTCGTGTCGCTCCAGCTGTACCATTTCCCGTCGTCTATCACCGCTACATCGAACCCTATGTAACTGTCTTTCCTGTACTCCACACCAGGTATCGTGATCGACATCTCAAAACTGTACCTTCTGAATCCAGGCCCAACGAATTTCTTCACCTCTACGTCTTCCCTGTTGACCTCACTCTTCCAGTTCGTCCACAGCACAACGTAGGTGTCATCCGGCTGCAGGTATGGTGTCCTTTCGTTGTTCGGGTTGATGAAGATCGCTACTCCATCCTCTGCTGGCTTCTTCGTCGCATCCTGAACCTCTCCGTACACGTAGATCGTGCTGTCTTTCCATATCGCTCTGATCGTTGCCTTCACGTTCCCTTCTTCATCGTAGATCTCTATCGGCTTCGACATCAGATAGGAGTCGTCCATCTTTCCAACCACCACGGCCTCACCCTCTGAGATGGTAGAGGTCTTTGGCAGTGGCGGAAGAAGTTCAGGATCCACAACTCCCCAGAAGGCAAGTTTTGTCTGGTAGTACTCATCGAACAAAAATGGCCAGTTGTTTCTTCTACTCCAGGCGTCTCCGTCGTTCAGGCCGAACATCGTCACGCTGGTGATCACGTTGCTGTACTTTCTGAAGATGCTGAACAGCTGGGCATATTTGTGTGCAAGTTCCACCTCCACGTTTCTTGGAAGCCTCTCGTAGTAACCTCCGGAGCTTTTGTAAACACTGATGTCCAGTTCGGTTATGTGAATTTCTATACCGGGGATGGTGCTGAACTTTTTGATGGCCTCTTCGATCTGCCTGATGTCCGTTGCAAGACTGATGTGACACTGCATGCCTATCCCATCGATGAGACCTTTCTCCTTGAAACTCTTCACAAGATTGTAGATGATGTCTCTCTTTTTGGGTTCGAAGGTGTTGTAGTCGTTGTAGAAGAGTTTCGCATCGGGATCTGCTTCCCTTGCAAACCTGAACGCAAGTTCTATGTAGTCAGGCCCCATGATCTGATACCACGTCGATCTTCTCAGTCCATCCGGCTGGTTTGGATCGACCGCTTCGTTTACAACGTCCCATGCGTAGACCTTCCCCTTGAAGTGTCCAACAACGGTGTGTATGTATTCTCTGATCCTTTCTGTCATCTCTTCTTTGCTCAGAAGGTTTCCATTTTCGTCTTTGAAGAACCACTCGGGCGTCTGATTGTGCCATACCAGTGTGTGACCTCTCACGGAGATCCCGTTCTTAAGTGCTGTGTCAACGAACAGATCAGCGAGTGAAAAGTCAAACTTCAGTTTGCCGTTTTCAACACCGGCGAACAGATTCACCGGTTTCATGTTGTTCCTCTCCGTGACACTGTTGAAGTGCTTTTTGAGAAACTCAAGGTCAAAGGGAGTGAGGATGGATTTTTCGGAGATCCCGGCACCGACTTTGAATTGATCCTTGAAGACCTCTTTCAGGGAAGGTACATCCTCTTCGAACGACACAAGCGGTCTGTCGTAGATCTTCACATCGTCGATGTAGAAGTCCGTGTTCGAGCCATCCGTGTAGACGTAAAGAACAAGTTGATCCACGTCCACTCCTTCTGGGAGTCCAAAGATACCAAACAGCCTCACCCACTTTCCTGACGGAACCGTCCTTCCATACAGCCAGATGGGGTGCTTCGTTGTGATTTCGTCTTTGAACTTTCGTGTCATCCTCATGAGGATGCCGACAGGGCTTCCAGAATCCTGATACACCCACATCTCGAAGGTGTAGGTCTTTCCTGGTTTTACGATGCTTTTCAGATCGAACTGTGCTCCCTCCCAGCTGGCAGACCTTTCAGAGATGAGAAGGGCGTTTCTACCGGTGTGAGAAACCCTGGAAGTGACCTGAAGTTTTGCATTTCCTCGTGGTATCCAGCCTTCGGCTGTTTCACTCTCGAAGGAGCAGTGAAGAACCGGTGGAGGTGCCTGAACTTCATCCGGGCTGGAGAGTTGAAGTTCATCGATGTAGAACGGAAAGTTCGTTTTTTCAGGTGAGGCAACGATCAACGAGAATTTTTCTGCTCTCTGAGGTGACGTGAAGATCAGTTCCATCTTCTTCCAGACATCCGGTGTGACGACTTTATCGAGGAGTATCTCGTACCTTTCTCCACTTTCATCCACAACTCTGGAAAGAACGCTGAAGAGTTGAGGTGTGTTCGACGTCTGGTACACATAAAAGAAAACCCTGTACTCTTTCCCCGGTGAAACCTTTCCAGTGAGGTCAAACTCCACTCCATCCCAGAGTGAAGTTCTGCCATCCACTTTCAGGGAGTAAACTCCTCTGAAGGAAACGTCCTGTGAGAGTGTAACAACTGCCCTTCCAAAGGGTGAAACCCCTTCTTCCTCCCTTTCAAAGTTCATGATTTCACCTCCAGTGACAAGAGCGCTCACAAGAACAAGGAAAAGACACAATCTCAGAAGAGACCTCATGGAAACCCCCCCCTCTTGTTATTTTCAGAAAGGAAAAAACTTCTTTGAATCAATTTTCAAATTTTAAAAAACACCAGACAGGGGTGATCTATAAAAAACCAGAAGCCCCCGGACGGGGGCTTTCTCTCTTTCAGGCGGGAGTGTTACCACCAGAAGGCCTGGACATAAGCGGTTATTCCAATTTCAGTGTCATTCGTCACAGTTGCACTCCCAGTACCTCCAGCAAATACGTCTTTCAAACTGTTGTAGACCAGGTTGGCTATGTTTGAATCATTTGTGTCGTAATCAACGGTGATCACTATGCGGCTGTTAGCAGCGTCGGCGTTAAAGTCTGTGCCATTTGCAAACAGATCTCTTTCTGCCTGGCCAACAAATCCCATGGAAACTGCATTGTCAACGTCCAAATCGGCAACATCATCTGATGTCGGTAATGTTGCTGTGATCCACTGCTGAAGACCTGTTACGTAGTTTCTGAGCTGAACCGCAAGCCTTGTCGCCCTCGCCTTCTTCATCGCACCTGTTGCGGTCGGAATGAGCACTGCCATCAAAGCCGCGATGATAGCCATGACGATCAAAAGCTCAATCAACGTGAAACCCGCTCTTCTCCTCATAAAAACACCTCCCAAGTTAAAATTTGTTAAATATAGATTTTACTCTTATGAATTATACAACCTGTTGTCGGTTTGTGTCAAGTGCTGAAAAGTTTCCAATAAGGTCCTTGTTTATTCTGAAATATGTTCATTTTCCATTTCAGAAGAAAGTTCATCGCTCTTCTGAATAATTCTAACACGTCTCTGATATAATTCTCAAGAGGAGGTGATCGGTTTGGACTTCAGAAGGCTCACAATAGAAGACTCCTTGAAACTCCCTGACGAAGAAAGGGAAAATCTCCCCCGTCTTTCCTTAGAGGCGATAAAGAAGTTCGACCCCCACGTGAAGGCGTTCATCTCCGTCAAAGAAGACGTCTCCGTGGAAAAGAATGGAAAGTTCTGGGGAATTCCCATCGCCATCAAGGACAACATCCTGACCCTCGGAATGAAAACGACCTGTGCTTCTAAAATCCTTGAGAACTACGAATCTGTTTTCGATGCCACCGTTGTGAAAAAACTGAAAGAAGCGGGCTTTGTTATCGTCGGAAAAGCGAACCTCGACGAGTTCGCGATGGGATCCAGCACCGAAAGATCCGCGTTCTTTCCCACGAGAAACCCCTGGGATCTCGAGCGAGTTCCCGGTGGCAGCAGTGGAGGATCTGCCGCTGCGGTCGCTTCGGGAATGGTCGTTGCGGCGCTCGGAAGCGACACAGGAGGTTCTGTGAGACAGCCCGCCTCGCTCTGCGGGGTGGTCGGGTACAAACCCACCTACGGACTCGTCTCTAGGTACGGCCTTGTGGCATTTGCAAGCTCTCTCGACCAGATAGGTCCCATCACGAAGACGGTGAAAGATGCGGCGATACTTATGGAAATCATCTCCGGAAAAGACGAGAACGACGCCACAACGATGGATAGGAAAGTTGATTTCCTTTCGGAGATCGAAAACGGCGTCGCAGGTATGAGATTCGCCGTTCCGCAGGAGATCTACGAGCACAAGATAGAAGACGGTGT
This sequence comes from Thermotoga sp. RQ2, assembly GCF_000019625.1. Lineage (NCBI taxonomy): Bacteria > Thermotogati > Thermotogota > Thermotogae > Thermotogales > Thermotogaceae > Thermotoga > Thermotoga sp. RQ2. The sequence continues at coordinate 1,556,059 of NC_010483.1, read as the reverse complement.
GGCAGAGAGATTCGAAGAGTCCCTCAAACTTCTCGAGAAGCTCGGTGCGAAGGTGGAAAAGGTCAGCATCCCGCACATGAAATATTCCGTCGCCGTCTATTACGTCATCGCTCCCGCTGAAGCGAGTTCCAACCTCGCCAGGTTCGACGGTGTCAAGTACGGCCTCAGGGTAAAAGAGAAAGGACTCAGAGAGATGTACATGAAGACCAGAAACGTCGGGTTCGGTGAAGAAGTTAGAAGAAGGATCATGATCGGAACATTCACCCTCAGCGCTGCCTACTACGAAGCCTATTTCAACAAGGCCATGAAAGTGAGAAGAAAGATCTCCGATGAACTCAACGAGGTGCTCTCGCAGTACGACGCGATCCTCACCCCCACTTCCCCAGTGACGGCTTTCAAGATCGGAGAGATAAAGGATCCTCTCACCTACTACCTCATGGACATCTTCACGATACCCGCAAACCTCGCGGGACTTCCCGCGATCAGTGTGCCGTTTGGATTCTCAAACAACCTCCCCGTTGGTGTTCAGGTAATTGGCAGAAGGTTCGCGGACGGGAAAGTTTTCAGAATAGCGAGAGCCATAGAGAAGAACTCCCCCTACAACGAAAACGGCATGTTCCCGCTCCCGGAGGTGAAAGCATGAGATACAGACCCGTCATAGGTCTTGAGATACACGTTCAACTTTCAACGAAGACCAAAGCGTTCTGCTCTTGCCCGGCGGATGTCTTCGAGCTTCCCCCGAACACGGCGATCTGTCCCGTCTGCACCGGCCAGCCGGGAGCCCTTCCTGTTCCCAACGAAGAGATGATCAGGTTTGCCGTGAAGACCGCCCTCGCATTGAACTGCAAGATTCACAAGTACTCCAGATTCGACAGAAAGAACTACTTCTATCCTGACCTTCCCAAGGGGTACCAGATCAGTCAGTACTTCTACCCGATCGCAACCGAGGGTTTCCTGGAGATAGACGGAGACGAAGGAAAGAAGAAAGTCAGAATCAGAAGACTCCACCTCGAGGAAGACGCTGGGAAACTCGTTCACGAAGGGGACTCCATCACCCGCGCAAGCTACTCTCTGGTCGATATGAACAGATGCGGTGTTCCCCTAATTGAGATCGTTACAGAGCCCGATATTTCTTCCCCAAGAGAGGCTCGTGTTTTCATGGAGAAGTTGAGATCCATCGTGAGGTACCTCGGCGTGAGCACGGGAGACATGGAAAAGGGAGCACTTAGATGCGACGCGAACATCTCCGTCGTTGACACAGAAACGGGAAGACAGAGCAACAGGGTGGAAGTGAAGAACATGAACTCCTTCAGGTTCGTCGAGAAGGCTTTAGAGTACGAGTTCGAGCGAATCGTGAAGGCGATGGAGAGAGGAGAAGACGTGGAAAGAGAGACGAGAGGCTGGGACATGACCACGAAGACCACCGTTTCCATGAGAGGAAAAGAAGAAGAAAGCGACTACAGGTACTTCCCGGAACCGGACATACCGCCCGTTGTTCTCTCTGACGAGTATCTCGAAGAGGTGAAAAAGGAACTCCCAGAACTTCCAGACGAGAAGGCGAAGCGCTTCATGAGAGAGTACGATCTTCCGGAGTACGACGCAAAGGTGCTCACCTCGAGTAAAGAACTCGCCGAGTTCTTCGAAGAGTGTGTGAAGGTGGTGAACAGGCCGAAGGATCTCAGCAATTGGATCATGACAGAAGTTTTGAGAGAACTCAATGAAAGAAACATAGAAATCACAGAGTCAAAACTGACCCCTCAGCACTTCGCTGATCTCTTCAAATTGATGGACGAAGGAAAGATCTCCATAAAGATCGCAAAGGAGATATTCCCTGAGGTCTTCGAAACAGGAAAGATGCCCTCTCAGATCGTGGAGGAAAAAGGTTTAGTTCAGATCAGCGACGAAAAACTCATCGAGGAACTGGTGAAAAAGGCAATGGAACAGAACCCAAAGGCCGTTCAGGATTACAAATCAGGCAAAAAGAAAGCGGCAGGTTTCTTCGTGGGATACGTGATGAGAGAGACGAAAGGAAAAGCGAATCCGGAACTCACGAACAGGATCATTCAAAAACTCCTCGAGGGGGAGTGATATTTTGAAAAAGTTCCTTCCTCTTCTTTTTATTTTTGTGGTGGGCGTAGTCGTTCTTCCCGCCTCTTTCACCTGGACGTCCGATGGATACCGCGTCAAATTCGGTGACACACTCTTTTTTGAAGTCTTCAACGACGGATGGGGTGTGGGAGTGAGTCTCTCGAAGAGTGCGACGAACTACCAGAAACTCGGTTTTCTCAAGGTGAAAACCTCAGAAGTCACTTTGAAGACGGGTCTTTCTTTTGGGAACGGCTGGAACGTTTTCTTCTGCGTTGATCAGAAAGATGTGATTCCGTTTCCCGGAAGCCTCTATTATGAGTTCTTCATCGGAAGATCGGGTGGGTACGCTATCCTGGAACAGGACTACATCGTGAAGATCGGTGGGTACAGACTATCCCTCGACAACTTCGCCTATATGTCCAGGGACACCGTCATGTTCCACAGCGGTCAATTCTCCATGGGAGGCACCTCTTTTGCGTACAGAGCTTTGAACAACACGGTTCTCTTTGGCATCTCAGATCCAGACAACGTTCTCTTTTTGGGAGCCGGACTGCTCAACTGGAAACTCGCCGGAGGAGCAGGATTCAACTTCACACCCATAAACGGTGTGGATGTCAAGCTTCTTGTTTCAGCCGCCGTAGATGAGGTCTCTTTTGGATTCATGACACGTGCAAAGAAGGGAAATACCGATCTCACCTTTGTTCTGAACACGAACGAGTTCTACTTCAGTGTGAAATTTTAAGAATCCGCACGATATTCTTCAATAAACGGGGATATTTCTCGATATCCCCGTTTTTTTGTTCGAAACAGGGCTTGTAATTTTTTGTAAACTTGACTATAATTCTGGTCAGGGAGTGATGAAATGGATCTGAGCAGGGTTTCTTTTTACAGTCTTGCGGACGCGAAAGCGCGGTTCTCCCAGGTTGTCGAAGAAGCGAAAACGAAAGACGTGGTCGTGACAAAGAACGGTGTGCCCGCGGTTGCTGTCATTGACTACGAGAAATACAGAAAACTCATGGAATTCATGGATGAGATCCTTGATACTTATCTGCTGGACATCGGGAACGTGGAGAAGTATCTCGAGCTCAAAAAGTATTTTGAATTCAACGATTCACAGGAGGTGTGAGAATGGCTCAGGTTGTCCTTGAAAACGTCACCAAGGTCTACGAAAACAAAGTCGTCGCTGTGAAAAACGCGAATCTCGTCGTCGAAGACAAGGAGTTCGTGGTTCTCCTTGGACCATCCGGTTGTGGAAAAACGACCACTCTGAGGATGATAGCTGGACTGGAGGAGATCACAGATGGAAAGATCTACATCGACGGCAAAGTTGTGAACGACGTCGAACCAAAAGACAGGGACATCGCCATGGTGTTCCAGAACTACGCTCTGTATCCACACATGACCGTCTACGAAAACATGGCCTTCGGCTTGAAGCTGAGAAAATATCCAAAGGACGAAATCGACAGAAGAGTACGTGAAGCTGCGAAGATTCTCGGAATAGAAAACCTGCTCGACAGAAAACCGAGACAGCTCTCAGGTGGTCAGAGGCAGAGGGTTGCCGTTGGAAGAGCCATCGTGAGAAATCCGAAGGTTTTCCTCTTCGACGAACCGCTCTCCAACCTCGACGCGAAACTCAGGGTACAGATGAGAAGCGAACTCAAGAAGCTCCACCACAGACTCCAGGCAACGATCATCTACGTGACACACGACCAGGTGGAAGCGATGACGATGGCTGACAAGATCGTCGTCATGAAGGACGGAGAGATTCAGCAGATAGGAACCCCACACGAAATATACAACTCTCCAGCGAACGTCTTCGTTGCCGGATTCATCGGTAGTCCTCCAATGAACTTCATCAACGCGAGAGTCGTGAGAGGAGAAGGCGGTCTCTGGATCCAGGCATCTGGCTTCAAAGTGAAGGTGCCGAAGGAATTCGAAGACAAACTCGCAAACTACATCGACAAGGAGATCATCTTCGGTATCAGACCTGAAGACATCTACGACAAGCTCTTCGCACTGGCACCAACTCCAGAGAACACGATCACAGGTGTTGTGGATGTGGTCGAACCTCTCGGAAGTGAAACTATTCTCCACGTGAAAGTCGGAGATGACTTGATTGTGGCATCCGTCAACCCGAGGACTCAGGCAAAAGAAGAACAGAAAATCGATCTGGTACTCGACATGACGAGAATGCACGCCTTCGATAAAGAAACGGAGAAGGCTATTATCTGAGGGGGCCGGCCCCCTCACTTTTTTACTTTGAACTCGATCACGTCCCCATCCTCGAGCAGTTCAGTGAACATGGCTCTCCTTCCGTTTTTGAGAAGTTCGTAGTCCTTGAGTCCGTCCAGTTTCAAATCCTTGAGAAGGTCTATTACCATGGGTTTGAAGTCTTTCAGTTCCACTCTTTCTTCGTCTATCCTGTGGAGGATTTTCAAAGGGATTTTCTTCAATTCGCCGTTGAACGAGACAGTGATGTGGGGAACTTCAAGTGCTTCCTCCAGTGTTTTCCTTCCCTTTTCAACGAGGTCGATCTCTTCTCCGAGCGGAACTTCTTTATCGTCTTTCAAAGGAACTCCCCCTTTGAGAAGATCAAAATTCACGAGGGAGATCCATTTCTCTTCGCCGTTCACCACGATCCTTGTCTTTCCGTAGGAGATCTTTGACTTTATCTCGGAGATCTTTATCTTTTCCGGAAAGCTTATCACATCTCCTTCTTCTACGTCCGCGTCGGGTGGTACTGGCGTTCCGTTCTTCACGATCTCCGGTAAGATCTCCTCCACTTCTCCATCGGGAAGTTTCACTTTCACAGGTTTCACAAGGTCCTTTATTCTCAGTGGAGTTTTCTCCTCTTCGGTTTGAATATCTATCCTGTCACCGTGCTTCACTCTGGAGGAGAGATTCGCCTCTTCGCCGTTCACGAGAATCTTCACGGAGGTTCTTCTCTTTGGCCTCAAGAGAGTTTTTCCGTTTAGTTCAAAGGAAATCATCTCTCCACCTACGAGCGAGGAGAACCTGTATCCCGCCTGTATGAGCACCTGCATGACCGAGTACCTGCCCACTCCTCCCATGAGCTTCACAGGAACCCCGTTCACGAAGACCTGAGAGAAAACGGATCCCCTGTTTCTCATGGCACTGTAAGCGATTCCCACAGGAGTAATGTACTCGCTTCCTTTGACCTTTCCGGTGAGATCCTCAACAAGACCGGTGCTTTCTACACTCTTCAGAGATACCCTGTCAAGAGGAAGATCCATCTTCCTGGCAAGACTTTCCACAAAACCTGGTACCTTCGCGCCGCCGCCGACCACCATCACAACAGAGGGGGCTCCACCGTTCAGCTCTGTCACGACCGTTGAGATCTCCGTTGTGATCTGATCCACCACAGGCTTTATCGCTTCGGAGACCTCCCGGGCGTTCAACTCGATTTCTCTGTCCAGTATATTCTTCACCTTCACTCTTTCTTCCGAAAAAACGGTTCTCTTCACGTGTTCCGCCGTCTGAAAGTCGAGCAGAAATTTCTTTCCTATGGCTTCCGTTATCTCGTCACCCGCCATGGGAATCATTCCGTAGGCCACCACCGTTCCTTCCTTCGAGATAGCTATGTCGCTCGTTCCCGCGCCCACATCGACGAGAGCTATGTTCAGATACCTGAGATCCTCCGGGACGGTCAGATCCATCGCCGCTATCGGCTCCAGCGTCACGTGAACCGGAGTGAGTCCCACAGTCTCCAGAACCCTCATCAGGGAATCCACAACGTGAACGGGAAGGAAAGCAGAGACCACCTTAACATAAGCCTTCCCGCCTCTGTGTCCCTCAAGCTTTTTCATCCACATTCCGTCGAGTCTGTACTCGACGACGGAGTATCCCACACAGAAGAAGTCCTCTTCCACACTTTCCTGCGCTTTAGTCACCGCTTCTATTTCAAGCTTCATAACGTCTTCGCGGGTGATGTGTCCGGTCTTGGAAAAATCCAGCTCCGCCTCACCTACTTGAGTTTTCAGGAACCTTCCCGCGAGGGCTACAGCCACCTCTTTCAGTTCGATTTCGTTCCTCGACTCGAGTCTTTCTTTCACCTCTTTCACCGTTTCCGCCACTCCGAGCACATCGTGAACCTGACCGTCGAACATCGTGCGTGTTTTGTGTTCTATCAGTTCAGAATCCACGATTCTGATCGTACCTTTCTCCTCGACGACGATCAAACCCGCTATCTTTCTGGTACCCACATCGAGAGCGAAGATCACACTTTCACCTCCACCACCGTGACACCCGTTCCCCCCTCAGAAGGTGTTCCGAATCTGAAAGAAACCACTCTTTTGTCCTTTCTCAGTATTTCCCATACTCCAGATGCGAGCTTTCCGGTGCCCTTTCCGTGTATTATGTATCCCTTGCTGATGCCGTTCATCATCAGGTCATCGATGAACTTCTTCACAACCGGCTCCGCTTCTTCAACCGTCATACCCCTTATGTCTATCTCCGTTCTGAAGCTCGAAGGCCTGTAAGAGACCGCTGAAGATTCTTCCTTCTCCTCTTTTTTAGCCTTTTTCAGTTTCGAAACGGGCACCTTCAATCTGAGAAAGCCAAAGTCAACAAGGGCGGTGCCACTTTTCACCTCAACGACCTTCCCCACAGAGGTTCCACCTTCCATTTTCACGTGATCTCCGGGTTTTATTTCTTCTTCGGTCGCTTCTTCGATTCTCTTTTGCTCCAGATCTTTCTTCTCTTTCTCTATCGTCTTCACCGCTTCTCTCATCTCGTCAACGCTGCCAGTTTTTGCCACGTGTATCGCCTGATCGAGTTCCTTCTTGACCTTTCTGATGTAATCGTTGAGCTCCCTCAGCTCTTTGTCGAACTCTTCTATCTTCATCCTCCTCAGCTTTTTGTAATCTTCCTCGTACTTCTCCCTCAGTTTCATGTACTCTTCGCGTTCTTTCTGGAGTTTTCTCTTCTCCTCTTCAAGAAGCGAGATCTTCTCGTGGAGAGACCTTATGAGTCCCTCGAGTTCCATCTCCTCCCGAGAGAGTCTCGATCTGGCGTTTTCGATTATACGTTTGTCGAGTCCCAACTTTTCTGCTATCTGGAAAGCGTGAGAACCTCCTGGAACTCCAACCAGAACCCTGTAAGTTGGTGAGAGGGTTTCCGGATCGAACTCCATGGAGGCGTTCAAGAGCAGAGGATGGTTCATGGCGAAGACCTTCACAGGTGTGAGGTGTGTGGTTACAAAGATCGTTGCTCCTTTTTCCAGAAGATCCTCTATTATCGCGACGGCAAGGGCGGCTCCTTCCACCGGATCCGTCCCCGAGCCCAGCTCGTCGAGGATGACCAGTGAATCGCTGTCTGCATTCTTCACGATCTCCACGATCTTCTTCATGTGCGACGAGAAGGTGCTGAGGCTCTGTTCTATGCTCTGCTCCTCACCGATGTCCGCCATGATCTTTGGAAAGACCTTCAGCTCCGTTCCTTCATCACAGGGGAGAGGGAAGCCACTCATCATGAGGGCGGTAAAAAGACCAACGGTTTTCACAGTCACGGTCTTTCCGCCCATGTTTGGACCCGTTATGATGAAACCTCTTTTGTTGGGTGGAAGCTCAAGATTTATTGGAACGACTCTCTCCTTTGGTATCAACGGATGTCTTGCGTTGACAAGTCTTATCCGCGAAGAAGGTTTCACGACGGTTCCGTTGAACTCTCTTGCGAACTTCACCCTCGCGTAGAGGGAGTCGAAACGCGCTATGAGTTCCACGTTCCTCTCAAGGTCGTTGAGCCTGGAAAGGAGTATGTTCGTCAGCTGCCTCAGGATCCTGCTGATCTCCAGCCTTTCCTCCTCTTCTAAAAGACGCACTCTGTTGTTCAGTTCGACGAACTCGTCGGGCTCCAGAAAGACGGTGGCACCGGAAGAGGAGAGATGGTGAACGATTCCCCTCACTGCGTTCCTCATGGAAGCCTTCACGGGGAAGAGATACCTTCCATCCCTGTAAACGTACATCTGTTCCTGAAGGATCTGAGAGTGCGTCCTGACGAAATCATCGGCCTTTCTCTTTATCTCGCTGGCAAGACGCTTCTTTTCCGTTCTGATCTCCCTCAATCTGGGACTCGCACGGTCCGAGATCTCTCCATCCTGTTCTATGCACCTGTTCACCTCTTCCACGAAATCTCTGAAGGAGCTGAGTCTGGAGAAGGTCTCTTTGAGCCTGCTGTATTCACGCTTTTCGAAGTCCTTCTTCAGGATGTCACAGCCTTCGAGAAACACGGAAACGCGAAGAAGTTCCCATGGTTCCAAGGCTGAACCGGACTTCACCCTCTCCACTTCCTGAGAGATATCGTTCAATCCCTTTATGGGAGGCTCTCCCCACCTGGCAAAATAGTTCAGAAGCTCCTCCACGAGTTCGAGCTCGTCCCACGGATTCACCGTCGGTTTGAGAGTGTCCAGATGTTTTCTTCCCAGGTCAGAGAGCGCGTATTTCTTTACTATCTCCACAACTTTTGGAAAATCGAGTGATTCGAGATAATCCACTCTTCACCACCCCAGTCTCACGAACAGAGGAAATCTGATGCTCGAGTCCTTCAGCGTTATTGAATAACCAAATCCCCATTTTACTCCTTCATGCTTTTTCCAGAAAAAATTGACGACGGCAAGATAGGGTTTTAAAGAAAAGCCTACCCTTGTCTCAAGGGTAAACATGAAATCCCCCAGATCCAGATTCCTCACAGCACCGACGAAGAAACAGATGGAGGAAAAGCCCCAGAGTTCCACTCCCGCTGTGAACTCTCCAGTGTCCATGCCCACGGACGACACGGTTTCTCTTTCCGAAAAATCGTAGGAAAAGCTCACAAAGACGTCTCCCATCATCTGAACGGAGACGATCACAAGCAGAGCGAGAATGATTTTTTTCATGTTTTCCACCCCGAAACGATTATACTATGATGGGGAGGTGAAGAGATTGCTCTTTCTCGGAGTGGATGTGGGGGGAACGAAAACACAGGCCGTCCTCAGCGATGAACAGGGAAACGTTCTGGCTGTTCACAGAGGAAAAGGAGCGAACTATCAGGTCGTTGGAAAGGAAAGCGCTGTCAGGAATCTCAAAGATGTGATCGAAGGTATCCTGAACAAGGCAGGAAAGACCAGAGAAGAGATCGATTTTGCCTTCTTCGGATACGCGGGAGCGGACTTCGACTACGAGATGAAGATTGTGAGAGAAATACTGGAAAAGCTCGGTCTTGAAAAATTCGACTTCGACAACGACGGAAGGACCGCCCTGAGATCGGGGGTTTTCGACGACATTGGCATCATGGTGAGCTGTGGAACAGGTAGCATCTCCTACGCATCGGACGGCAGAAGGGTGAACAGAATAGGAGGCCTTTCTTTTTCACTGGGTGAGAGACTCGGTTCACACTACATCGCTTCTCTTGTGACCTCCGCTGTGATGAGGGCAAAGGACGGCAGAGACGACTGGACGACGCTCGTTGAAGAGGTGGAAAAAGAGATCGGCCCGGTGGAGAACCTTCTGAGATACGACTACGAAGGAGGATACACAGCAGAGCTGGTCAAGAGAGTGAATCAGGCACTGTTCAGATGCGCCGAAAAAGGTGATGCGGTTTCTCTCAGAATTTTCGATGAGATCGTGGTTGAAGTGAAAAAAATCATCGACGCGCATAGAAAGGCACTGAACTTCACACCTCCCATCAAACTGATCCTGGAGGGAAGCTTCTTCAAGAACGCACCTTCCCTTCTGATAAACATGATAGAAAGCGCCACCGGAAAAGAATACGAAATCGTCATACCGAAGCACGACCCTGTAATCGGTGCCGTGTTGTTTGCAATGGAACGCTCTGGACTGAGAGTAACAGAGGACCTTTACAACAGACTGGTGAGGAACTACCTCAGGGAGGTGAAGAAATGAGAATCGCGGTGATAGGTGGAGGAAGCAGCTACACCCCGGAGCTGGTGAAGGGACTTCTCGACATCTCCGAGGATGTTCGCATCGACGAGGTGATCTTCTACGACATCGACGAAGAAAAGCAGAAAATCGTCGTTGATTTTGTGAAAAGGCTCGTCAAAGATAGGTTCAAGGTGCTCATCAGCGACACCTTCGAGAGTGCTGTCGTGGACGCGAAGTACGTGATCTTTCAGTTCAGACCCGGCGGACTCAAAGGTAGAGAAAACGATGAGGGCATTCCGCTGAAGTACGGTCTCATAGGTCAGGAAACAACAGGGGTTGGGGGATTTTCAGCGGCTTTGAGGGCGTTTCCCATAATAGAAGAGTACGTTGATACCGTGAGAAAAACATCGAACGCGACCATCGTAAACTTCACCAACCCATCCGGCCACATCACGGAGTTCGTGAGAAACTACCTCGAATACGAAAAATTCATAGGCCTTTGCAACGTTCCCATAAACTTCATCCGGGAGATCGCAGAGATCTTCTCAGCAGAGCTCGAAGACGTGTTCCTGAAGTACTACGGCCTCAACCATCTGAGCTTCATAGAGAAGGTCTTTGTAAAAGGTGAAGACGTGACGGAAAAGGTCTTCGAGAACCTGAAGCTGAGGCTCTCCAACATACCAGACGAAGATTTCCCGGCGTGGTTTTACGACTCGGTGAGGATCATCGTGAATCCTTACCTGAGATATTATTTGATGGAGAAAAAGATGTTCAAAAAGATCTCCTCGCACGAGCTCAGAGCAAGGGAAGTGATGAAGATAGAGAAAGAACTCTTCGAGAAGTACAGAACCGCTACCGAGATACCGGAAGAACTCACAAAGCGCGGCGGCAGTATGTATTCCACTGCGGCGGCTCACCTGATAAGAGACCTCGAAACCGATGAAGGGAAGATACACATAGTGAACACGAGGAACAACGGCTCGATCGAAAACCTCCCGGATGATTACGTTCTCGAGATTCCGTGTTATGTGAGATCCGGTAGGGTCCACACGCTCTCGCAGGGGAAAGGAGATCACTTTGCTCTTTCCTTCATCCACGCGGTGAAGATGTACGAACGACTCACAATAGAAGCGTATCTGAAGAGATCGAAAAAACTCGCCCTGAAGGCTTTGCTCTCCCATCCCCTCGGGCCGGACGTGGAGGACGCAAAAGACCTTCTCGAAGAGATACTGGAGGCAAACAGAGAATACGTGAAACTGGGGTGAAATAATGGAACCAAATCTGCTACACATTGCGATCGTATTTTCATCTCTCCTGATATCCTTACTTTACTTTTTTTCTCCAGAAAGCGGTTCCTTCACACCAACGGTTTTTCCAAGGAACCGGTAGGAAAAATCTCTGTTATAATACCTGCAAGAAATGAAGAGAAAAACATAGGAAAAATTCTGAAACTTTTAAGCATACAAAGGGTTAAACCGCACGAAGTTATCGTTGTTGATGACAACTCTACAGATAGAACAAGCGCTGTAGCAGAAAATTTCAAAGACGCTTTTGAAAGATTCATATTGATCAGACTAACCAAAGATCCGCCAAAAAATTGGGTAGGAAAGACCTGGGCAATCTGGAACGGATATCAAAACTCAAGTGGAGAAATTCTGATATTCATGGATGCAGATGTGGAGCCTGAAGAAGGAGCGATTGAGGTTCTTGTTGAGATCCATAAGAAACATCCTGGATTGATTTCCGTCTGGCCTTATCAGAGATTCGAGAGGTTCTATGAGCACTTGAATTTGGTGTTCAACTTAATGATCGTCTACGCGAGTAACATGCTCGGCTTTCCATCAAAAAGGCCAAAAGGAGCTTTTGGCCCTGTGATACTGACTTCGCGAAGGGATTATATGAAAACAGGCGGCCATGCAGCTATCAAAGATTCTGTTCTTGAAGATCATAAAAAACGGGATCAAGGTGATGAATTTCTTAGGAAATGGGATTATAAAGTTCAGAATGTATCCAGAAGGGTCCAGACAACTGTCTGAGGGATTTTCGAAAAACATTTCTTCAGGTGCCTTGACCGGCGGGATTTTGAGCTTCCTACTCGCTTTGATATGGATTTCTGGTTTTTATTACTCCTTCACGTCCTTTAGAACACCGCTTTGGTGGTCTATGATATATTTCATATTTTCCCTGATTGTCTATTTGCTTTCTAAGCCTCTGGGGGACTACAGGTGGTACGATGCCTTTCTATATCCGTTGCATTTCACCTTCTTCGCTGCCGTCTTTTTCCATTCACTTTACAAAACACTGGTGCTAAAAAAGGTCACGTGGCGCGGAAGAGAAATAAAAATAAGATAGCGTTGGAGGAGAGAAAATTGATGTTAAACTTTTTTCTAATAACAATTCAATTTTTATCCGGGGCGGTTATGTATTCTCACATAATCGCAAAGATAAAGGGTATCGATCTAAGAAAAATTAGAGATGGAAATCCTGGTTCATCAAATTTGTGGCGTGCAGCTGGTTGGAAATACGGTTTTCCAGCTCTGATGCTTGATTATTTCAAAGGTACTTTCCCCATAGCATTTTTCGTATGGAACGAATCCTTCCATGTAAATCGTTATGTTATCGCATTTGCAGCACTTTCTGGAATACTCGGTCACGCGTTTTCACCTTTTCTGAAATTCAAAGGTGGAAAGGCTATCGCAACAACCTTTGGAGCTTGGTCTGTTCTGACAAAGTGGGAAGGACCCATAGTTCTTGGAACTGTTTTCACAATTTTTTCGATACTCCACAGGTTAAGAGGCAAAAACAAAACAACGCCGGAAGAAGATGCCTTCAGGGTTATGATAGGATTTGCCGCACTGTTAATTTACACGATGTGGAAGGTTTTCAACGGTATGCCCGAACTGGCTATACTCTACTTTGGAAATTTTTTGATTGTATTTTATAAACACCGTTTGGAACTAAGAAGGTATCTTAAGGGGGTATAAAAGACATGATAAAAAACCAGTGGTACGTTGTACTGTCTTCCAGAGAGCTTAAGAAAGGCCAGTTGATAGGTGTTACAAGGTTTGGTGAAAAACTCGCTTTCTGGAGAGGCAGCAATGGAAAGGTTCATTGCATCTCAGATATTTGCTGCCATAGAGGTGCTTCTATTTCACACGGAAAGGTTCTTAGTAATGGAGAGCGTGTAATTTGTCCTTTCCATGGATTCGAATACGATTCGCAAGGAAGAGTACGGACCATTCCAGCAAACGGAAGAAACACACCAGTACCCGAAAATTTCAGGGTGAAATCTTACCCGACCTATGAGTTAGCAGATTTCATATGGATCTGGTACGGCGATAGGGAACCAGAAAAACCACCAAAGTACTTCGATGATATAACTGATGAACTGGTCTACACAGAGTTTAAAGAAGTTTGGAACGTTCATTATTCAAGGGCAATAGAAAATCAACTTGATCCCATACACCTTCCCTTCGTACATTACAACACAATAGGCAGAGGGAACAGAACAGTTGTCGATGGTCCAATAGTTGAATGGAAGGATGACGAAATGTTCTATTTCTACGTGTTCAATAGAATCGATGATGGCACACCAGCTCGAAAACCAGAAGAGATGGATCCAAAAAGAAAGAGCAAGGTTTATCTCGAGTTTAAATTTCCAAACATTTGGCAGAATCATATATCCGAAAAAATCAGGGTAACGGCTGCATTTACTCCCATAGACGACGATCATACGATGATCTATCTGAGATTTTACGTGGGTCTTACTGGAATCAAGTTTTTAGATAAATTGATAGCGGTTTTAGGAAAACCTTTCAACAAGATAGTGCTTCACCAGGATAAACGTGTTGTTGAAACCCAGATTCCAAAAAGAAGCGAGCTTCGAATGGGTGAAAATTTAATTCCGGGCGATGCACCGATACTTGAATACAGAAAAAAAAGAGAAGCATTGAAGTCCATGCAGCAGAATAATAGGGTGAAATGATGGAAGATCAAGGGCAGAGGATAACAAGTTTCGAACAGTTAATAAAACTTTGAGAGAAAACATATGACGAAAAAAGAAAATCCAAGCGGTTTCATCTGCTTCCGTACTACTCGAAAAACATTGTGTTCAAGATCTAGATAAAGATTGCAAGGGAAAAAAGCAGAGTACTCCCTGGTAAAACTGCTGAATCAGTTGTCAAAGTTTTCATGGCCGTAGATAAACCACCAGAGGATTTTGAGAAAATATCGAACGCGCATTTCTTTTATACACCATCCAGGTAAGGCGTAGGTGAAATCGAACGAACTGAGCTCCAAAATTTAAAGGATTCACTGAGGAAAAATTTCAACGAAGAAGAAATATCCCGTTGGATCGACAGATTTTGCAAACATACTTCATACGAAATTTCTATTCCTGTGCTGAGAAACAGGAAATTAGCGCTGGAAGGAAAAACAGGAGTCATAGTAAACTTTTTCTTTGACTACCAGTTGGTGAAGATGATATACGATTCTGGTTGGTACGATAAGTTCAAAATGATTCTAGAAAGCGATAGAAACGCTATCGGAAACGGTATGCCTCAGTTTGAAAGATAAGGCGATTTTTAAGTTCTCTTCAACTCCTTTGACTATAGAAAGATATGTGGGCACATCGATGGTTCTGTCGTTGGCTGGGCATTCAGCGAAAAACTCTATAAAAATCTGTCGAAGTCGCCTCTAACTCCCTTTCCAGATATCTACAAGGCCGGTCAGTGGGCATATCAACCTGCGGGTGTACCCATGGCGATTCTAACGGGAAAATTGACCGCAAACAAAGTCTAAGAGAGAAATGAAACTACGATCTAAAAAAAATCGCTCCGGCATTGCGCCGGAGCTGTTTATTCTTCCCTTGAATTTTTTCAACCATCTTGTATTATACCACAAACTGTTTCTGTTTGTCAAGTACTTTTTTGTCCCGTTTCTTCTTTCGAAATCATTATAACACATTCCCGCGAAAAGACAAGTCCCCCTCAACTTTCAAATTTTTCCCTCATCTCCTTTGCAAGCGCTACCATGTTTCTGAGCGATGGAATTACTTCGTCCCAGTTTCTCGTCTTGAGACCGCAGTCGGGATTAATCCAGATCAGCTCCTTAGGCAGTACCCTGAGAACTCTTTCGACTATTTCCCTCATTTCGTTGATGGAGGGAACAGCAGGAGAGTGGATGTCCCAAACACCAACACCGATCTGCTTGATCCATCCCTTGAAATTTTCAAAGGCAGAAATGATCTCACCTTTACTCCTCGAAGCCTCAATGCTGATCACGTCGAACTCCAGCTGGTGGATGTACTCAATTATTTCGTTGAAATCCGAGTAGCACATGTGGGCGTGGATCTGTGTTTCCGGTCTCGCGTTGGCCGCCAGGTTGAAGGCGTTTATCGCCCATTCGAAGTACTCAGGCCATTTACTCTTTTTGATGGGTGCTTTTTCTCTGAACGCGGGCTCGTCGATCTGCACGATTTTTATTCCCGCCTCTTCCAGATCCTTCACTTCTTCGTTTATCGCAAGGGCTATCTGGTAGGCTATTTCTCTCTCTGGGATGTCTTCCCTGTAGTAGCTCCAGCTCATGATGGTGACGGGTCCTGTGAGCATTCCTTTGACGGGCTTTTCCGTGAGAGACTGAGCGTAGGTGATTTCTTTGAGCGTCATGGGTTCTGGTCGTGTGACGGTGCCGTATATGATTGGTGGGCGATAACACCTCGAACCGTAGGAGAGAACCCAGCCGTTCTGAGTAGTGGCGATGCCGTTCAACTTCTCAGCGAAGAACTCAACCATGTCGGTTCTTTCAAACTCACCGTGCACAAGAACGTCGAGTCCTATTTCTTCCTGAAGTTCTATAGCCTTTTTTATCTGTTCCTTTATGAAAGCTTCATATTCTTCTTTGGAAATTTCTCCCTTTCTGTATTTTGATCTCATCTTTCTCACTTCAGGAGTCTGCGGGAAAGAGCCAATGGTCGTTGTTGGAAAGAGTGGAAGGTTCAGTCTTTCTCTTTGGATTCTGTCGCGCTCGGTGTATTCTTTCTCCCTTCTGAACGAATCTTCTGGAAGATTTCTTACCCTCTCAACAGCTTGGAGGTCCACCGCGAAATCTTCAAAAGACACGTTAGGAAGGTCAAATGTTTTGCCTTCCAGGAAATCTTTCAACATTTTTAGCTCTTCGAGCTTTTCTTTTGCAAAGGCAAGTTTTTCCTTCAATCCGCCTGGCAGATTGTTTTCCAGTTCCAGAGTCACTGGAAGATGAAAGAGTGGGCAGGAATTTGAGATGGCACTCGCACCGAGTTTTTCTACCAGCGATGCCACCTTTCTGAGATCCACTTTCCAGGGCTGGCGGCCGTTTATCACACCAGCCACGAGTTTTTTGTCTTCCGGGAACCCGTGTTTTTCGAGATTTTTCAGATTTTCTTCGTTCGAAACGAAATCGAAGTGAAGTCTCTTCACCGGAAGGGAGACGCACGCTTCGTAGTCGGAAACGCTGTCGTAATAGGTGAAAACAGTCAGTGGAAATTCTGAAAGCTCACGGTACACGTTCAGTATCAGATCCCAGTGGGCCTTTTCAAGATCGCAGACGAAAGCGGGTTCGTTCACGAGAATCTCCTTACAGCCATTTTCCACGAGCTTTTCGAATACTTCTTTGTAAACAGAAACGAGGCTTTCCAGCAGTTTTTCCATTTGATTTGGTCTTCTGATCCACTCGCCGTTTCTTTTGGAAAGGTACAGGAAAGTGAAAGGACCTATCACCCACGGTGCTGTTTCTATTCCCTTCGATTTGAAGAACAGATAATCCTCAAGAGGTTTGTTTTCGAGAAGATAGAACTCTTCGGTTTCTATTTCCGGAACGAGGTAGTGATAGTTGGTATTGAAGAATTTGGTCATTTCCAGAGCCTTTCCACCGCGCGCCATATCGAAGTACGTTGAAAGTCCTCTGTACTCACCGAACCTCTCCGGAACTGCCCCCACCATCACCGCTGTGTCGAGCACAAAGTCGTAGTAGGAAAGTTCGTTTGAAGGAATCACATCGACGTTCTTTCTGTAGTTTTCCACCATGTACATTCTGAGTTTGTTCATCTCTTCCTCGAACTGTTCTTCCGTGATCTTTCCCTTCCAGAAATCCTCCAGAGCCTTTTTGAATTCCCTCTTTTCTCCTATCTTCGGAAAACCGAACGCGTAAGCCTTCAACCCTTTTCACCTCCATTTGTTGTATGTTTTGAAAACATGATACCACATGTTGTGTGTAACATGGTTAACAGAAGGAAAATTTGCATAAACATTTTTTGAGGGAAAAACTGGCTCTTTCAGATTGTGATGTGTGATATACTCAAAGTCAGAAAAATCGATGAAGGAGGGAACAGGTATGGTCGTGAGATCTTCTGAAATCACCCCTGAAAGGATTTCTAACATGCGCGGTGGGAAAGGTGAAGTGGAAATGGCACATCTTCTCTCCAAAGAAGCTATGCACAACAAAGCAAGACTCTTTGCCAGAATGAAACTCCCTCCCGGATCTTCCGTGGGGCTTCACAAACACGAGGGGGAATTCGAAATCTACTACATCCTCTTGGGAGAAGGCGTCTTCCACGACAACGGAAAGGACGTTCCCATAAAAGCAGGAGACGTGTGCTTCACGGATTCTGGAGAGTCTCATTCGATAGAGAATACAGGAAACACAGACCTTGAGTTTCTGGCGGTGATCATTCTGCTGTAGTGTATCTGTAGTATCTTCGGCCGCTGTACTCGATGATTTTCACATTTTTGCAGGATCTGAGTTTTTCCAAAACCGGTTTGGGATCGATCTTCTGTGAAGTCAAAAGATCTCTTACCTCCTCTTCGTTCATGGGATGACGCTTGATCACGTTCAAAACGGCATCGATTCCTTCTCCTGCAGCGATGAATCTACTTGCTGCGGGAGTTTCTATCGATGCGGCATTGAAAAGCTCTTTTGCTTTCTCTATCGTTTCCTCATCTGGAGGTTCAACCCATCCCTCTGCCGGAGGTCTCACAGGAACGTTCACATAAACCCTGTCCGACTCTACCTGCGAGATCTTTTCTTTTAATTCTTCCAGTGCGAAATCGTTCAATCCCTTCACCAGCATCACTTCGAGCCAGATCTCACCGCTGTACTCTCTTCGAAACTTTTTCAAACCCTCGAACACTTTTTGAAACGACAGATTTTTGTGAGGTTTGTGGATCGTCCTGAAGCTCTTTTCGTCCCACGCAGAGAGTGTGGGCATTATTATGTCCGACAACTTCGCCTCTTTCCTGACTTTTTCACTCCAGAAGAGTGATCCGTTCGTTATGAGTACAACGGGTTTTCCGGTGATCGATTTGCACAGATCTATCAGGGCATCGAGGGGAGTGTAGAGAGTGGGTTCACCCTCTCCAACGATGCTCACCACGTCGAAATCATACCGGTGCCTCTTCACGAACCCTTTCAACTCTTCTTCGAACACCTTCAACGGAAAGAACGTCTGCCTTTTCACGGTGAAGTTCGTTGTTCTTCCAAGCTGGCAGTACACGCACGAATACGTGCACGTTTTGAACGGAATAGGGGAGACACCGAGAGATCTGCCGAGCCTCTTAGAGGGAACGATCCCGTACACACGGCTGTTAGAACTCATCCCATCTTCCTCGCCCTCTACCGTATCCTCTTCCCATGCCTCTGCCGAAACCTCTTCCAAGCCCTCTTCCAAAACCTCTTCCCATTCCTCTCAGCGCGGGATTCTCATAATTAGGTCTGATGGCTCCAACAGGGCATGCATCGAAGCACTTTCCACATCGAATACACTTGTAGTTGTCGATAACGGCCTTTCCGTTCTCTATTCTAATTGCACCTTCAACTGGACACACTTTGACACAATTTCCACAGCCAACACACTTCGAATTCACCCAGGGCACATCCTCACCCCTCTCTGGTGAAGGTCGTCAACTCCTCGAGCCTTCCTTCGCTGAAAGCGTCGATTGCCTCCTGAACCGTTCCTCCTTCGAACCGATAGACCTTCACTCCAGCCGCCTTCAAAGTCTCAAACGCGTTTCTGCCGACATTCGAGGCTATGAGATACTCTACTCCCTTCGAAACGAGACTTTGAACAACCTTCGGGCCTGTCCCATGCGCATCGGCGATGGTGTTTTCAACGACTTCCACATTTCCAGACTCCGTGTCATAGATGATGAAATACTCTGCCCTGGCGAATCTATCGCTCACCATGGAAGACAGATCCTTCCCCACAGATGGAATCGCTACCCTTGCCATGATGCCACCTCCTCAAGAAATTTTCTCTATGATCTTCTCAACTATCTTCTTTATGGACTCTGCAGCGGGACTGTTTTCGTACGTAACCACCGGTTTACACTCCACAGAAGCCCTCACCACCGTTTCGTCGAACGGGATTTTCCCCAGTAAATCGAGCCCTTCACTCAAACAGTAATCCTCTATCTCTCGAGACACGACCGAGTTTATATCGTACTTGTTGATCACTATTCCAAATTCTCTCTTGAGACACTTCAACGTTTCCACGATTCTCTTGAGGTCGTGAAGTCCGGACATGGTTGGCTCAGTGACAACAACCACATAGTTCACTCCGACGATAGACGACGTGGCAGAGCACCCTATACCGGGAGCCCCATCTATGATCACATAGTCTCGTTTCAGTTCTTTCGCTTTCTCGAGAGCGAGCTTGCGAACTTCCGCTACGAGTCCACCGGAATTTTCTTCACCGGGGCTCAGCCGGGCGTAAACAATGGGTTTGCCTCCAGACCAGGCGAAGAAATACCTTCCAGCGAGGGACTGAACCAGAGTGATGGCATTTCTGGGACAGGAAACCACACACGCGTTGCACCCTTCGCAAGCGTACTGGTCAACTCCGTATTTCTCACCCGGGATTATCGCGTCGAATCTGCACACCCTTTCACAAATACCACATCTGTCACACTTCTCTTGATCTATAACGGCCTTCTTCCCTCTGTAGTATTCGTGCTCTTCCACGGGATCTCCGGGAAACAGGATGTAGAGGTTGGACGCATCGACATCACAATCTGCGAGCAGGGAATTTTCAAGAAGAACCCCGAGAGACGCGGTGAACGTTGTTTTCCCTGTTCCACCTTTTCCACTCACGACAGCGATCTGCTTCATCGAACCATCACCTCGATCTTTTCGAACAGCTCCAGGAAGTCTTTTTTCATATCCTGGAAGGCCTCGACAATCAGCTTTCCTTCGGCGCAGAGAGAAGCTATCTCCCTTTTGAACGGTATCTTCAGAAGAACAGGTATTCCCTCTTCATCGGCGAACTCTTCGATGATGGTGTTACCTGGAATGTATCTGTTGACAACGATACCGGAGGGTATCCCCATCTCTTTTGTGAGCTCGACTGCCAGTTTCAAGTCGTGAAGGCCAAAAGCGGTCGGCTCGGTTACCAATAGAGCGAAATCTGTGTTTCTCAAGCTTTCCACGACAGGACAGGACGTGCCCGGAGGAGCGTCAACGATCACAACATCCGCTTTCTCATCGATGTGCTTTTTCAACTTCCTGATGACGGGAACTCCCGTTCGCTCTCCGATGTTCAGAATCCCCATACCGAACGAGATGTTTCCATCGGCCGTTCCAAATCTTATCTTTCCTATCTCCTTTGGCCTTTCGGAGATCGCGTTGACGGGACACATTATAGAACATGCACCGCACCCATGACAGAGACTTTCGAAAACGAACGTTCCGCTCGGAAAGACGGATATGGCTCCAAACTGACAGGTGCTTGCACACTCACCGCATCGAATACACACGGAGTTGTCCACAACCGGAATCATCAGGTGGACTGGCTCTTCGAAAGAAACATCGACGTTGAAAAAGATGTGATCGTTGGGTTCCTCCACGTCCGCATCGAGAAGCTGCACCCTGTAACTTTCCGAGAGCGCTTTTGCCATGTTGACAGAAACGGTGGTCTTTCCTGTTCCTCCCTTTCCGCTGAGAACAGTTATCTTCGTCATGCATATCCCTCCACGGTTTCATTATATACCATAAACATATATTATTGCGAACATTTCTCAATAAATTCAAAGAAAAGTCATTTCTTCGTTCCTCTTATCACCACAAAAGCACCTTCACCGTAGCCTTCCTTAACCGGTTCGATCTCACTGAGCTCCGATGGGTGTTTGAAGAGAGTTTGGACGACTTTGAATTCTTCAAAACCCGCTTTTCTCATCAGATCCATCAGTTCCTCCGTTGAGAAGAATCGAGCGTTTTTGTAGAAAACGCTCTTTTCTTTGTTTTTTTCGTATTCTCTTCCAAGAAAACTCTCCCTGTCCACGATACCGACGATGAGATACCCACCCTTTTTGAGGATACGATAGGCTTCTTTCAACGCCCTTTCCGGATCATCCACAAAGCAGATCGTTGTCACCATCAACGCGAAATCGAAGCTTTCATCCTTCAAGGGAAGGTTCTCCGCTGTACCCTTCAAAACGAACACGCCTCGCTTTCTTGCTATCTCTGCCATGCGCTCTGAAGGTTCCACTCCGATCTTTATTTTGAGAGGAACGGCAAATCTTCCCGTTCCTACACCTATTTCCACACCTCTCCCTTCTGGAAGAAGGCACTTCACCGCTTGCAGTTCGGAAAGGTACGCGAACCTGTGGACCAGAAACCACCGCTCGTATTCGTTCACGAAACGTTCAAAGATATGCCACACGAATCTTCACTCTCCTTTCTGATAGAATTGAAATCTGTGGGGAGGGATCCTCTTGTTCGAAAAGTACACCTCTTTTGTTTTCAAAAACAGAAAGAGAATATTCGCTCTCGTTCTTGTGATCAATATTTTAGCACTCTTTGGCCTTTTCAGACTCCACTTCACAACGGAGTTCTCCATTTTGATGCCGCAGAAATCCCATCAGAAAGAGATCTATGACAGGATGAACACCATCTTCAAGAGCGGAGAACAGCTCGCGGTGATGGTGAAGATGAACACGGACCCTCTGAGCAGGGAAGGACTGAACAAGGTCTTTGAGATCAAAGAAAGGCTCTCCTCTATAGAAGGTGTTAAAACGGTCATAACACCCGTTCCAGAGAAATTCCCCGTCGGCTTCAGGCTCGTGGAAACAAAAGGCATGGCAGAAAAGGAGTACGAAGATTTTCTGAGTTATGTTCAGAGCGTGAAGGACCTTCTCAACGTGAAGAAAACAGATGATGGATACTACGCCCTTTTCATGATACTACCCGAAGAGAGCGCTCCACCTGAAAAAATCGAAAAGGTTCTCTCGGACTACGAGCATTATCTGTCCGGAACTCAGTACTTGGAAGACCAGATATTTCGCTATCTTCTTTTCATGATCTTCACGCTACCACCCTTTGCGGTCGTTCTTCTTTTGAACGTGTTCAGAGTACAGCTTGGAAGGTTCAAATACGCGATCTTTTCTCTCATTCCAGCTGGTTTCGCTGCTCTCTGGACACTCGGCATCGTCATGGGATGGTTCGGCCAGGATCTTTCGATAATCACTTTTCTGGTACCCATCTTCACCATTGTTATGGGTAGCGCTGATGGTCTTCACTTCGTTTCTCATTTTCTCGAGAGAAAAAGAGATAGCGAAACCACTTTCAACGCGGTAAAGAATACCCTTGAAAGCGTTGGAAGGGCGATGATACTGACTACCCTCACCACGATGGCCGGATTTCTTTCTTTTCTCACGTTGAACTCCGAATCCATGAAACAGATGGGAGTGCTCGCGTCGATCGGTATAGGGCTCGCCGGTGTCTCCACTTGGATCGTCCTCCCCGTGATCCTCTCGAGGGTAGAGAAGGTAGAACCGAAAAACAAAGAAAGCGGAGTGTTTCGCGTCTTTCAGAAACTTTCGAAACGCGCCTTGGTTGTCACAACCGTCTCTGTTCTCATCTTTCTTCCCGGTCTGTTTTTCCTGAAAGCCGATCTCAACATCCTGAAACTCTACAAGAGCTACACACGGGTGAGAAAGAATGTGAAGAAGATCGAGGAAGTCTTCGGGAGGGCGCTTCCTGTGTACGTTCTTTTCGAGTCGGAAAACCTGTTTGATCCTTCCTTCGCACAGAAGGTTCTGTCCATGGAGGAAGATCTGAAGAAAGAAGGTTTCGATGCCTTTTCGATGTACGACATCATCTCGAAGTTGAACGAACGCCTCTTCAAAGAAAAAGGATATCCGAAGATTCTCGCGAGAGCCCTGATACTGAAAAGACTCCTTCCAGACGAGTACACAGAAAATCTCGTCTCCGGAAACACGGGAAGGGCTTTTATCTTTCTGAACGACCTGGACAGAGAAATCTTGGTGAAGGTAGAAAACGTGGTAGAGAAACACGGTTTTCAGGTCACCGGCATTCCTTACATCATAAAGGAGATGAACGATTCGATAGTACCTCAGCAACTACTTTCTGTGTTTCTGGCTATCAGCATGGTTTTTCTCCTGCTCGTGCTGTTTCAAAGAAGTTTTCTTTATCCTGCGAAAGCGATCGTTCCCGTTGGTATCTCTCTTGTGTCGCTCTTTGGTTTCATGGGGCTTTCCGGGATCCCACTCAATCTGATCACCGCGAACATGGCTGGAATAGTGATAGGTGTGGGAATAGACTACGCTATACACGTGACGGAACTGTTCAGGTACTACGGTGACATGGAAAAGACTGTCAGGATAGCGTCCACTCCCGTTCTTGCCAACGCGTTCGGACTCTCTATAGGACTTTCCGCATTGATACTCTCTCCTTTCACCTTCCACACCTATCTTGTTGCGATCATGTGGGTGACCATGACGGTGAGTTCTTTCATGAGCCTTGTGATTCTTCCAAAACTCCTGGAGGCGAAAAAATGAGGAAAGATGAATACAGAGCCACACTTCTTGAGCCGAATGTGTGGCATATCGCAGATTACAGGGGAGACAGCATGTACCTTGTAGTGGGAGAAGAGAAAGCCCTTCTTGTAGACACGGGAATTGGAGAAGGAGATTTGAAGGGCTTTGTGAGATCCATTACAGAAAAACCTGTCGAAGTTGTCCTCACCCACGCCCACTGGGATCATATCATGCAGGCAAATCAATTTGAGAAGGTGTACCTCAACCACAGGGATTTCCAGATCATAGAACTGTTCAAAATAAACGTGAATTATGAAAACTTTCTGAACGTGAAAGAAGGTGACAGGTTCGATCTCGGTGGTAGAACTCTTGAAGTGATAGAAGTTCCGGGACACACGCCCGGCTCGATCGTTCTCCTCGATAGAGAAAACAGACTTCTTTTCAGCGGGGACTCCGTGGGAGCCGGTCACACCTGGATGCACCTTCCTGGGTGTCTTCCTTTAAGAGAATACCTGAAGAGTCTCAAGAAACTGAAAGAAACTGACAGCTTCGAAAGGATCTACCACGGGCATCTCACAGGAACTCAGCTGAAACCCTTCGGCCCGGATTATCTGGACGATCTGATAAAGGTCGTCGAAGGTGTGATAGATGGTTCTCTGAGAGGTGAACCCTACCTTTACGGGAATTTCAAGGGACTTTACGTAACGTGTGGTTCCGCAGTGCTGGTGTACGATCCAAAGAACATCTAAACAGTTCTCATTGATCTTTTTTTCTCTCCACCAGATATTTGATAAGTAATCCAACGCCAACTCCTATAAGGAATGCAGTAGCAAAGTAAAACACAGAGTATCTGAAAAGAATAAAACCAATTCCAAGGCCTATCAGGGTCGTTCCACCTGTTATACTATTTTTTTCATAAACATCCTCCTTTTTTAGTCAGTGTTCTTATTATACTCTCAAAATCCTCCGGCATCCACTCGACGTTTGATTCTTTTTTAGCGGCTTTCTTTGCCAGACTGTCAGCCTCGTCGTTGCAGAAGTTCCCGGAGTGGCTTTTTATCTTTTCGAATACCACCTTCAGTCCCATCTGACAGAATTTTCGATAGTAGTGTCTGTACACCTTCGTTACCAGCTTGTTTGTCCTGTACTCCTCCGTTGCCCACTTTTCCAGACCTTCAAGGTCGTACCTGAGAACGAGTTTTCTCGCTCCCTTTTTGAGAGCGTAATCCATCGCAAAGAGTGCCGCCATAATTTCACCGGTGATGTTTCTTGAGTCTTTGAACTCCCCGATGTTCGTCCAGAAGTAGTATTCTTCCTTTTTTCCTCTATAGCACAAAACAATTCCGGATCCGCACACCTCATCGTAACTTCCATCGATGTACGCGATCATCGTCTCTGTGTCCAGTTCTGGACAGATGCACTCGTTCTTTCCTTCCATATAGGCTTTCGCGTCTTCCAGTCTTTCAAAACTTTTGTACTCGGCTCCCGGGAAACCTTTTACCTGTTCTTCCGCCTCTTTCCAGGTTTTGTAGATCCCGGGAACTCTTCCTTTTCTTACAGCGTAGTATTTTTTTGCCAACTTCATCACCTCTCAAACCCATTTATACCATGTCCATTTAAAATCGATACAATTTGGAGAAATTAAGGTCCTGGATGTATAATAGACCCAGTCGTTGAAGGGGGGATTTTCCGTGGAAAAAAGAGTTCTGGGGAAAACAGGTGAAAAGCTCTCTGTGGTCGGATTCGGCGGAATCGTTGTGATGAACGAGTCCGTGGAATCTGCAAAAAAGATAGTTGCCAGAGCGATCGAGAGGGGCATAAACTACTTCGACGTTGCTCCTTCCTACGGAGACGCCGAGGAAAAACTTGGCCCAGCGCTGAAGCCTTACAGAGACCAGGTGTTTCTGGCCTGTAAAACGATGGAGAGAACAAAAGAAGGTGCCTGGAAAGAATTGAACGAATCTCTGAAGAGACTCCAGACGGATCACTTTGACCTTTATCAGTTCCATGCTGTGACCACGCTCGATGAGGTGGAGGCCATCTTTTCACCGAATGGAGCTATAGAGGCCTTTTTGAAGGCAAAAGAAGAAGGACTGATAAGGTACATCGGTTTTTCTGCTCACAGTGAGGAAGCTGCACTTTCGATGCTGGAAAGGTTCGATTTCGATACGGTACTTTTTCCACTGAACTGGGCAAGCTGGCTGGGAAAAGGATTTGGCAAAAGACTTTACAGCAAAGCCCGGGAGAAAAACATGGGAATTCTGGCAATAAAGGCTCTGGCAAAAAGACGTCTGGAGGAAGGAGAAGAAAAACGCTGGGAAAAATGCTGGTATCATCCTGTGGATGATTTCGAAGAAGCATCCATGGCACTTCGCTTCACACTATCACTGCCCGTCACCGCAGCTGTGAGTCCAAGTCACCAGGAATTTCTCTGGTGGATGTGTCAAATCGTTGAAAATCAGGGAACAAAAATCAGCGAAGAAGAACTGCAGATACTGAAAGAAAAAGCACAGAAACTGACACCCGTTTTCCCACTCGATCACTCTTGAGTCATCCAGTGTAATATCCTCACCAGTCTTCTTCTTGCCCTGCCGTCCTCTTCACACCAGAAGGCAACAAACAGGGGCTGAACCTTGAGAGAGTGCCTCTTTGCAAACTCTCTCACCACATCCGGCTTCCTTAGCCTGATCCCAAACCTCACTCCATCGTACCTTCCGCAGTTCCTCAGAAATCTATCAAGGAATTTTCTGTCAGGCTCTTTCATCTCGATGTATTTCAAAGTGAATCTTTCTAGTTTCTTTCTTTTCATCTATTGCGCTATCTATTTCTGAGAGAGCCTCCTCATAAAGCTTTTCATGACGGTATTTCAGAAATCTTATGTAATGTTTCCAGGATGCATCATGGCATGTTTTGAAGCAGTATGTAACAAGTGGTCGTGAGAAAAGAAATCCATGCTGAAATGGTGCTTTCAAAAGTTGATGACTTTTCAATCCTTTCCCTCCAAAACTATTATTTTTACGCTATTTTATCACACTGCTGTGTAACGTTAGGAGTGAAATTGCACAAAACATGAAATCTCAATGAAAATCCTTTATCGCAGAACGCTTTAAAAAGGGCTTTTCAAAACCAGGAAGATTTGAAAGGTCACAAAAGATCTGTTCTAATGAGGAAGGGGGATGAAAATCATGAAAAGCTATCTTATACGCATTCGTGTTTCCTAGCCTTTTCAACGATTATCAAACGACCATGATGGGTCTATCTGACACGAAGACCATTGCTGTGACATTTTTTGGTGGAGAGCCTTCTCTCTATCCTGAAAAGTTGAGTGAAATTATTAGAATTGCTGAAAAAGAGCAAGTGCCGATCAAGCAGTACAATATAATAACAAATGGTGTGAGTTTTTCTAATCATATGTTTGAAGTACTAAGTAATTCCAAATTCAGGTTTATTCAAATAACCATAGATGGGCCAAAAAACATTCATGATAAAAGAAGGATCTCGCAAAACTACGACGGGACTTGGGAAGTAATAATAGATAACATAAACAAATTACTTAATAAAACAAATTTAACAATAGTTATCCATACTGTTTTAGACAGAATGAATTCAGAGGAAAAATACGGTATGATGATAGATGAGCTCATAGACATCTTCGGTAAAAATACGATAAAAGAGAGATTTTTATTCAACATTGGATTACTAAGTCATCCAAATAGTTCTTGTGCCTATACGATCGAGAATATACCTGATATTGCAGAGTATGCAAATATTTATGTAAATACTATAAAAGTTGCTCTAGAACGGGACATTTTCCTATTGGATTTTCTCAACATCTGGCCATGTACCTACCATAAGGAAACAGATCTAGTTGTTGCTCCTAACGGAGATTTGTACAATTGTATTTCGGGAGTGGGAAGAGAGGAGTTTAGGATATGTTCCTACAGTGAATTTCTTAATTCTCCAATAGACTTTTTGAGGCGTTACTCTCAATTCATGGAAAACGATAATACTGACAACGAGTGTAAGGACTGTATCTATTTACCTATATGTAATGGTGGCTGTAGGTTTAACGCCTATATTTTGAAAACAAAGAAAGATTGCTGGAAAGTTTTTCATCAAAATTCTTATCCAGAACTTTTGAGATTATTTTCAAAGTTCCGTGAAAGGGTGAAGTTGGTATGAGAAAAGTCGTAGAAGTGTCCGGTGTCAGGAAATCCTTCGGAGAACTTCGAGTTCTCGATAAAGTTGATTTTTACGCAGAAGAGGGAGACTTCAAGGTAATCGTCGGCGAGAACGGTTCGGGAAAAAGCACACTGCTGAAAATCATGATAGGTCTCTTGCTTCCTGACGATGGGGAAGTGAAGGTTCTCGGCGTTGATGTGAAAAAGCACTGGAAGAAACTATCTGCGAGAATAGGGGTGGTTCTTGCAAACGAGAGAAGTCTGTACTGGAAACTCACTGCCTGGGAAAACCTCGATATCTTTGGGGGTGTATACGGCGTACCGAAAAAAGTCAGAAGAGAACGAATGGAAGAGCTTCTCAAAAGATTCGGTCTGTTCGAATACAAAGACAAACCCGTCGAAGAGTTTTCAACGGGCATGAGGAAAAAGTTGATGATTTGTAAAGCGCTAATTCACGATCCAGAGGTACTGTTCATCGACGAGATACTCAACGGTCTGGATCCACCGTCGGTGCGTGAAATGGTCGGTTTTTTGGATGAACGGAACAGGAGGGGATTGACTATCGTAATGATAAGTCATGTACTTCACGTTCTTCCCGAGAATGCCTGCGTTGTTCTTCTTAGAAACGGTCGTGTACAGATGGAAGTGAGATACAAGGATATCCGCAGCGAAAGAAGCGAAGTATATGAGGTGTTCGAAAACCTCATCAGGGGGCGAAATATGGATGAGGAAGATACTCCATCTGGTTCTGAAGGAGATGAAGATAAGGCTTAAATACAGGTTCGTGTGGGTGAACATGGCTCTGACACCATTTTTCATCATAGGACCTTATGTGTTTTCTTCCAGAATCGCTGATGTGAACTCGCTTGCAGAGAACGTGTTGATAGGAGCCCTGCTCTGGTACTGGCTGAACCAGTACTTCTTTGGGGTGGGAGACGGATTCACAGAAGAAAGAGAAGAAGGTGCCCTCATCTCCGTGGTACTTGCTCCAATCAGTCTTTTGGCTTTTTTGTTCTCAAAAGCCGCTGACACATTCTTAATGAACCTGTACATAACATTCTTCACATTGCTTTTCTTCTACCTTTCCGGTATAAAGCTTGAGATCCATCTTTACTTTCTTCTTTTGCTGGCGGTGAGCGGTGTTTACATAACATTCTTTTCGATATTTTTCGCAGCGTTGTCGTTGTGGAAGAAGAGAATCAGAAGCATAAATTCCACTGCCCAATTCTTTTTTGGCGTCCTCTCAGGGATGGTCAATCCTGTTGAGAATTTCCCTTCTTACGTTCGACTCATCTCGTACATGATACCGCTCACCTACCTCATCTCCATAGGAAGAAGCATAATAAAAAACGGAAACATGAGTGGCTTTGTTCCCCAACTCCTGATACTGACAGGTTTGAGTTTTGCCTATCTGATCCTCGGAGTATGGTTGCTTAAAAAGGCAGAAAACGAGATTCGAAAAAAAGGAGAATGGGAATCATGGTGAGAAGTCTGTATCTTGCAAAAGCCAGTTTCCTGAGTGCGAAAAGATACAGAATAGACTGGTATGGAGCTTTCCTCACACCCCTTCTGACGATAATGCCCGTTGTCCTGCTCTATTACTTTGGCACAGAATCAGGCCTTGTACGGTTTTTCTACGGTGCGACGAACACGAAGAACATCATCGGATACCTCCTGCTAGGGGCAGCTTACTGGAACTACGTTGAGGTACTCTGGGGATCTGTCTTTGCTTTGAGGTACTACATGAGAATAGGACAGCTGGAAGAACTGTTCATCATGCCCGTGAGTTCCATAGGGTACATCCTCTCGTGGTCGGTTTTTGGTCTTGTGAAAGTTACCGTGGAGTCTGTTCCGATAATCGTCCTGGCAGTGCTGCTGAATCTGATGACCTTCAACCTGGTTGAGTTTGCCCTTGCAGCGGGTGTTGTTATTCTTTCCATAATCGCTTCTTTCGGTCTTGTCTTTCTGTTTTTTGGCATCACGTTGAGATTCAAAGAAGGGGACGAACTGGTGAGTTTGCTTGGTAATGCCGCTCCTCTGATTGGTGGTATGTTTTTTCCTGTGAATGTTCTTCCAAAAGTGCTGGAATATCTTGCATATGCTTTTCCATTTACGTGGGGGTTGGACCTCACACGCTATTTTCTCATGAAAACAAACACATTGCTTGACTTGAAAAAAGAATTCATCATCTTGATTGTTTTATCTTTACTGTACTTAGCTTTTGGCACCATTTCTTTTAAGGTACTTCAAACCAAAGGAAGGAAAAATGGGTTGCAGGGTTTTTGATGATTCTTTCACGTCCCATTGCTATATTGTTCAACAGTGGATAAGTAGCAATCACCGTGGGAATTTATCAAATGAAAATAGGTCTCGTGCAAGCGGGTGGTTTGGTGGCAGTGTTGGTGGTCGCAATCTTTCTGGAAAAGAGTGCCAGAGGCTGCTACTTTGCAAAAATTTCTGCATTATCAGAATCCGCTGATATTGATTGAAGCGGGGGAATTAGATGGAAACTGCCGTGGTTGTGGCTTATTCTTATTTTGTCTTGAAGTTGGAGTTTGCCATTTCGAATCCCGTGATGTTTGCCTGTTCGTTTCTGATACTGGTCCTTTCCTTCATTTCCACCTCTTTCGTTTTTGCAACGCTTTTGACACTCTCAAAGAACGCCTTTTCATGGATGTCAACGATCCAGTATCCGGTGTATTTCATCTCGGGAATGCTCTTTCCGATAGACATTCTTCCAAAATGGATTCGAGTGATTTCCAGTTTCCTTCCCATAAGCTGGTCAGTTACGCTGATGAGAGATTCCTTTGAAGTTGGCAGTGCTGGAAAGGATTTGATTTTCAACGCACTTTTACTCACGCTTTTTTACTTTCTTTTAGGACATGTTCTTTTCAAAAAGATAGAAAGAAAAAGCAGAGCGGAAGGGGAGCTGGTTTGAGAAGTGAGGCTGCTCAGACATTTTTGGATTTCGTACAAAGGGGTTTCCCTGTGGCTGAACTGGAAAGCCTATGCCGCTGAAAAGATCATCAATCCGATTTTTCGGCTGCTCTTTTACTCAACACTTCTTGCATATGGATATAAAACGCTGCACGATGCGAGAGCTTTCATAATAGCAAATATCATGGCTCTGTCTTCAATAAGCGTTTTTAAAGGGCTCGGTATAATATTTTTTCTCCGAGCGAGATCAGGGATCGTTGATTTTCTTCGTTGTTTCGCCTTCATCGAAATTCAAAGTAATGCTAAAAAAGATGCCTTTTCACATAATCGATGCACTGGCCACGGTGATTCTGGGACTGGCTGTTTCATTTTGCTTTTTAAAACTTGATCCCTCCATTACTGCGAGCCTTTTTGCCCATATGACGATAGGTGTACTGGCTCTGAGCAGTTTCGGAATGACGGTGGCAGCTCTTGGACTGCTGACGAGAGATATCAACATGCTTCTTGGTGTTGCAGAGATGATGGTTTTCATCTTAAGCGTGCAAGTTTTCCTGTAGAAAGACTGCCCGTGTTTTTCAGATGGCTTTCACAGCTTTTGCCGCTTTCGCGTTCGGTCGAAAGCATAATATACGCTCTGCAAGGATTTAAAATGAAGGCCTGGATTTCAAGTGCCTGGGAAGCATCAGTAGGTCTTGCATACCTCGTTTTGGCCTATTTCACACTGCGGCTGATTGAATTTGCAGCAAGAAAGTACGGAAACATCGATATGTATTAGCGAACATTGGTGCTGGGAAGGCCTTCCTGAAAAGTCTTCCAGAACATCAGGGAGGGAAAGTAAAGAATCATAAAAGAACTTGGAATAGAACATCTGAGAGGAAGAAAACTTGGAGAAGGAGGAAGTTTCGTCTCAGGAGGAGAAAAACAGAGGATACAACTTGCCAGACTCTTCTATGCAGACAAACCAGTTGTTGTTCTGGATGAACCTCTCACAAACCTGGACACGATAACAGAAAAATTCTTACTGGAGAAATTGATTGAATTTTTGAAAGAAAAAACAGCCATCATGATATCGCACAAACCGAATATCATCAGGGTTGCGAGTAAGATAATCTTCCTTGAAAACGGAAAAGTTTCTTCTATCGGAAGAAGATCTGATGCAAAACAACGCAACGTTCAAAAAGATAATAGAAACGTATGTGAACGAATCGAAAAGAATCGCTGATAAAGATGTATGAACCAATTTTGAAGTTTTTCCTAATCCAGAAGGGATGGGGGTTGTTCAATGAAGGGTATCTCTGACCTTATGTTTTCCTCTCACAGTCTTTTGATCATCTCCTCGATGCTGATTTCATGATGTGTAGCCACATCGCTCAGGATTGCCTTAATCCCACCTTTAACCTCTAACAGCCTTATCAAACGGTCTGCCGGAACATCTCTCGGCAGCTTCATACTGTGATCATCACATCCTTTACAAAATGAACATGAATATACTACGGATGATTTTTCTTATAAGTGATTTGGGCAAGGCTCTTGCATGAAATGGGATGGTCGTATACTTTCCATTGCTGTGCCTGTAGAACACATGACTTCCTTTTTGGCGAACACGTTGAAATCCAAGTTTCAGTAAAACCTTTTCCATAGTTTTTGGATCAACTATTGGAAGACGACTCAAGTTTCCACCTCTATCATCTCAAGAGCCACGAATTCCTGGTGATTTATTTCATCTCCTGCTTCCTCCAATACGAGTTCAAGCACCTCTTTTAAATTCCTTCTCACTTCTTCTAAGGAACTACCTACAGTATGCACACCCGGAACGTCCGGAACCATTCCAACATATTGCTTTGTTTCAGGATCGTATTCAATGATAGCTGTGAAAATTTTGCGCACGTTTTTCACCCCTCATTTTTCCATCATGACAAATGATATGGCAATTTCGATTAAATTATAGCAGGAGAAAGAGATTCTAAGGCTGGAACTCCGGGTTCAATTCAGGACCATATGCTTCAAGACTCTTTCCAGTCTTCTTCTTGCTCTGCCGTCCTCTTCGCACCAGAAAGCAACAAACAGAGGTTGAACCTTGAGAGAGTACTTTTTTGCAAATTCTCTCACTACTTCTGGACCTTTTAACCTGATGCCAAACCTCACACCATCGTACCTTCCGTAGTTCCTCAGAAATCTATCAAGGAGCTTTCTGTCTGACTCTTTCATCTCGATGTATCTCAGAACAAATCTTTCCAGTCTCTTTCTTTTCATCCTTGCAAGGGCTCTCTTCACTGCTTCTTTTCTTCCTTCAACGAAAGGATGAGCCTTCACCATTGAAACAACAAATTCCATGGTCCGGTGATCTTTTGCCATGAAGTCAGCGAACGATTCAATATCTTCAAGGAGTGTGTATGCCTTTTTGAGTCTTTCTTTCCTTGAAAGGAATTTCCTATCAATAAGAGCCGTGTAGGTGGAAAGGAAAAGGATTTGTCTTTCCTCCAATCTTTTTGTTTTTATCTCTCTCAATGCAGCCGAGAAATTCTCTTCTATCCTCAGTTTTACCCATTCACTTAATAAGGGAGGAGGAAAAGACAAAATGTTGGACTTTTCAAAAGCTTTTGCTATTTTCCTCAACGTCTCTCCCCGAATCTTTTGTGTTTTCCCGTTTAATATGTCGCTCAGTCTGTTTCTTGCAACTCCTGTTATTTCTGAGAGGTGTTTGATGGATGTGGTGTTTCTTCTCAGAAATCTCTGGAGAGATTTTGTGTTCCTATAGAGAGAATTGTTCAATCTCAAAAACAGTCTCTGGTCTTTTTTCAAGAGATCACTTGCGCTGTCTTTTAATCCTTCAGAAGCGATTTCAATCAGTCTGGCAGTTTCAACGATTGCGGGATCAGAAGTTGTCCTTTGAACCTCAAACAATGTGTCCAGCGCATAGAAACGCGGAGCATCAAAAAAGTATCCATTCCAGTAGAGTGCCTCTTCTGCCATATCTTTGGCTTTTTCTGGATCTTTCTCCTTTGTATACCATGCCATATCGTTAAGACAGGCAATTATTCCAGAAGGATGAGGAATTTCTTGCAGTATTTTCAATGCTTTTTCATAGGACTCTATTGCTTCTTTGACGTTTCCTGTTCTTGCCATATATCTTGCTTTTCCTATCAGTATAAAAGCATAAGAGGATTTCTCCAGATGATGAGCCTCTGGCTTTATTCTCCTTAAACATTCAAAAGCGTTGTGTAGATACATGGAGCAATAGTTCAGAAGGTTTCCAATAAATATGCTCCTGAGATTCGGTGAAACGTTTCTCATTCTACCGCGTAAATGAGAGTAAAGTTTTATTCCTTCCTCGTGTTTTCCCATATAACCGAGCACGGTGAGTTTTTCTGAAAGAAGAAAGTAGCGAAAGGCGATCGAGTTGCAAACCTTTATTGCGTTATCTATCTCTGAAAGAGCTTCCTCGTAAAGCTTTTCATGACGGTATTTCAGAAATCTTATGTAATGTTTCCAGGCTGAATCATGGCATGTTTTGAAGCAGTACATAACAAGTGGTCGTGAGAAGAGAAATCCATGCTGAAATGGTGCTTTCAAAAGTTGATGACTTTTCAATCCTTTCCCTCCAAAACTATTATTTTTACGCTATTTTATCACACTGCTGTGTAACGTTAGGAGTGAAATTACACAAAATATGAAATCTCAATAAAAATCCTCTATCGTAGAATGCCTTAAAAATGGCTTTTCAGAACCGGAAAAGTTTGAAAGATCACAAAAGATCTGTCTTAATAAGGAAGGGGGGTGAAAATCGTGAGAAGGATCATTCTCACAATAGTTATTCTGCTTTCTCTCTTATACACGCTTGTGTTTCCCAGTCCTTCTGATGATTATCAAACGACAGTGAGGAAAAAAACTGTTGTTCACACCTTCCTGATAGAGAAGTTGCATTCGGAAGATTTAACTGTTGGAAATTAGGGTTTCTTTTGTTTATTAAGTAATTCTGAATCCGAACACCGGTGTTCGGAAACCACATACGAAAGGAGGGGATGCTATGCAGAAGATGCCAAAACCAGTTGTTCCTAATGATTATTTGAACCCAGGAAAAGGATGTGGAGGAGCTGGTCTCGTCTGTGGTTGGTGTGGTTAAGGAAAAATAGCAGCCGCTTTTTTCCCTTTCCCCTGGCGAAAGGCCAGGGGAAGGGGTTCATCAAGAGGCTCTATTTCATTTTACCAAGGAGGTTTTAAGAGATGATAACCATTAATCTACCCAAGGTCTTTTTCTCATTGATCGAAGCTCCTCGCAATAATAGGTATCTTCTAGACAAGGTTAATTTTGATTTCTACAAATTAGATGATAGTATACAAATAACAAGAAAGGCTTCTTCTTACCTAGTTCGCACTAAAGCCAAAAATGTCATAGAAGAGCTCGAAAAGTTAAAGAAAAATACTTTAATTTCTCTGAAAAGAAAGTTGGTTAAAGATAATGATATTTTGCGTTTAGCGCTAAATGTATCTCAGGTTTGTAGATTAAAATGCAGATACTGTTATGCTAACGCTGGAACATATGGTAATCCTGGCTTTATGAAGAGAAATGTATTAGTACGGACCCTTGATTTCTTTCTTTCGAATTATAATGTGCACAATATACATATTTTTGGTGGAGAACCTCTCCTAAATATTGAAATGATAGAAGAAATGTTCAGAATATTGACATCAAAGTATGCTAAAAAATTCAATAATCTGCGAATAACCGTAGCTACAAGTTTATTTGTTTCAGAGGAAACTATCAATCGCTTTATTAAAATTTACGAGTCCTATAAGGATAAATTCCAAATCTATATGGTTGTTAGTCTAGATGGGCCGAAAGAAATACAAGATAATACAAGACCTAGTCTTGATAGCAAGTCTAGCAGTTTTGATCGGATAAAGAATAACATAAATTTGCTTAAACAGAAAGGTTTTTCTATATCATTTGAAGTTACCTACACCAAGTTACACAAGCAACTCGGTTGGAATATTTTGAAAATATACAAATATTTCTATACCGAATTCAATGCTGCAAATGTGATTATCTCTCCGGTGTACGACTGGAATGGTTCTTTAGACAAAAATTTACGAATCGATATTTCCATTGCTCAAGAATATTATGAAATAATAGCTTCTCTGTTAGAAAAAAGTCGCAGAGGAGATTTAAATGACTTTGATCGTGCCCTGCTGTGTAAATTACTGATGAATTATCTCAACCCTAGTGACTCTTCTGGCAAGATAATTGTTAGTACATTTTGCCCTGCTGGGTCGAATTCATTTATTGTAGATATTTTTGGAAACATATACCCATGCCAGCTGGTTGTAGGAAATTTAAAATACAGAATATCGAATGTTGTAAAAGATAATGAAGAAAAAATACTAAAGAATTTGAAAGACTGGAGGTATAAAGCTTTGAGATTATTTACCAAAGCTAGATACAGCAAGTGCAAGGATTGCTATTTCTTGTTTTACTGCAGTAGATGCATTTTTAAGCGTGATTACCAAAAAGATATGTTCAAAGCATGTGATGTTGAAAAGAAAATAATAGAAACAATTTTGGAATTTGATCCATGGACATTATTACCTTTAATGGATAATTTTAACGGAGGATGAAAACTATGAACCTCTTCTTATTTACAGGTCATCTCAGAGACGATATCAGAAAATTCGAGAGGAAGTACAAAAAACACTATCCGATTTTCTTCTTACTGGAAGGCCTGTTTTTGACCACCAACGTTCTTACTCCACTTCTCATCAAAAAGACCATCGACAGTGCGTTTTACAGAGGTGATGTGGGAGAAATCGCTCTGTTCTCAGTACTATACTTCATCGTTCTTGTGGCCCAGTCTTTCATCATGTACAAACTCAACTACTCAGCTGCGAAGTACTTGCTGAACGCATCCCGGGCTAGGGAATCGAAGAGCGCATACGCAAAAATCCTGGCGCTTCCACTGACTTACGCGAACTCACAGAACACCGGTGATTATCTTTCGGTTTTCATGAGGGATGTTCCGAAGGTAGCTTCGGGAGTTTACCTTGGAAGGTTGCAGTTTTTCTTCAACCTGGGATTTTTCCTTGCTGTTCTTTTCCTTTTGTTCATTCTGAGTGTAAAACTCACTCTTGTGGTCCTGGTGAGCATCGTTCTGTTTTTTGTGTCAACCTCGATTCTGAGGAAGATGGTCATCAGGGCTTCTCAGAGAGATCAGGAATCCTACCAGAGGTTTTTGAAAAGATCCAGGGAAGTGGTGGAAGGAATTCCTGTTCTCAAACAGTTTTCTGGATCTTCGTTTCTCAAAAACTTCCTCGATTCAAGTGCCGGAGAATGGAGCAGGGCGAGTATCGCTCACAGTACGGCAAATGAACTGTCGAACAGAAACATCGACATTAACAGATGGATCGGGAGTACCATCGTTCTTGCCTTCGGTATTTATCTTCTCTGGAAGGGTGAGATAAGTGTCGGAACACTTCTGGCCTTCGAATCTTACATGAACTGGATGTACGACATCGTCAGAATGGCGCTCACAGGCCTGACAATGTTCTTTTCGACGCTTCCAAACTGGGAAAACTTTGCGAGAATATTTTCCATGCCCTTTGAAAGAGCAAGCGGTATAAATCTTGAAAAGTTCGAAAAACTGCAATTGAGGAATGTGTATTTTAAATACGACGGAACTCCTGTTCTCACTGGTTTGAATTTCGAGATAAACTCCGGGGATAAGATCGCAATTGTGGCAAGATCTGGGGCAGGAAAGAGCACGCTCGTTTCTCTTTTCAACAGGCTACTGTCTCCCACAGAGGGTGAAATTCTCATAAACGGTGTTCCCATCGAACAGTACTCTCTTCAATCACTCAGAAGAAACATCGTTCTTGTTCGCTCGAACGATATACTCTTTGATACAACAATCAGAAACAACATCACCCTTTTTGAAGACTTTCCAGAAGATGAAATCGAAAATGTTCTCAAAATGTGTGAGTGTGACTTTGTTGAGAAACTGGAAAGCGGAATAGACACGATCGTAGGAGAGAGGGGAACAAAACTCTCAGATGGTCAAAGGCAGAGAATAGTCCTCGCGAGAGCTTTGATAAGAAAACCACAGGTTCTCATCCTAGACGAGGCCACCTCTGGTGTTGATGGCAAGACGGAGGAGAGGATTTTCGAGAAAATCTTGAGGGAAATAGAAACTGTGATTATCATCTCACACAGGCTTTCCACTGTGAGAAAGGCCAAAAAGATATACGTCATGGAGAACGGACGGATTCTGGACTCTGGTTCTCACGAGGAGCTGATCGTCAGGTGTGAAAAATACACAGAGATTCTAAAGGAGCAGTTTGTAGAATGAATTGGGAGGAAAAGTGGGCATGAAAACTGGAAAGTTTCGGCTCTTGAGGAAGAATCACATAGCACTTGCCGTTTTGACAACTGCGAGCTTAGTTGCCTCGGGTTTTTTCTATTCCAGAAGGGTCACTTTGCTTCAAAGTGCCGTTGACAGAGCGATTCACAGCAAAGAACTTTCATCTTTCCTTGGAGACATTCTGTTGTTTCTTGTGTTCCTCTTGTTAACCATTATTTTCGATTTCCTGGCCAGTTTCATGTCCGCTGTCAACAACGTCGGTATGTTCAAAAATTT
Source organism: Thermotoga sp. RQ2 (assembly GCF_000019625.1). NCBI lineage: Bacteria > Thermotogati > Thermotogota > Thermotogae > Thermotogales > Thermotogaceae > Thermotoga > Thermotoga sp. RQ2. Next base: position 1,517,543 of record NC_010483.1, on the reverse strand, counting down.
GGTCAGAAGTCAGATAAGACTGATGCTCGACGCTGATATGCTTGAACTGAAAAAGCAAAACACAGGAGAGATAATAACCCGCATGTTCGATGATGGGTGGTATATAATCAGTCTGTACTCCTCTACAATTCCAGACCTTGTGGCAACATCGTTCAAAGTAGGACTGCTCGTTTTCGTGTTCTACCAGCTCAGTCCCAGGATTCTTCTCATTGCCCTGCTTCTGTCTCCTCTCTACAGTTTTCCACTATCGAGTCCCAGACGGAGAATAATGGAACATCAGGAAAAAGAACGCTCGAGTTTTGAGAAATGTGTCAAGTTTATAAACGAGACGTTGAGTGGGGCGGCGGTTATCAAGGCATTCGAATCGAAGAGATTTTTCTACAAAGAATTCGGAAAATTAACTAACCTGTGGTTGAACACGTCGAATACGCTCTTCAATGTGGTGGCGAAAACGGAGAGTCTCTATCCGTTTTTAAACGGATTGCTCCCGATACTCGTTGTTGCTCTATCGTCTTTTCTCATCGCGAAAAAGGAAATAACAATCGGAAGTGCGATATCGTTTTTCTACTTCATCAGCGGTTTTTATTCATCAATAAGCAACGTTTACAGTTCTGTTCTAGACATTATGAGATCAAGGACGTATAAAGAACGAATTTCAGAGGTTATGGAACTCAGCGCTGAGAAAGGTGGTGGAAAAGAGCTCGGAGACTTCAAACAGATGAGTTTGCAAAATGTTTCCTTTGGATATCCAGATGGCGGGGAGATACTCACTGATTTAAACATAAAGATAGACGCAGGCGACAGGGTGGCCATAGTGGCGAGTTCTGGGGAGGGAAAGAGCACACTTGTGTCACTCTTCAACCGCTTTCTCACACCCACAAAAGGTCAGATCCTCATCAACGACATCCCTATCGAGCAGTATTCACTTTCTTCACTCAGAAAGAAAATCATCCTTGTTCGATCGAACGACATCTTGTTCGATACTACCATCAAAAACAACATCACGCTTTTTGAGGACTTCCCGGAGGATGAGCTGGAACGTATTCTCAGGATGTGTGAGTGCGATTTCGTCGAGAAACTGGAAAACGGGATACACACCGTTGTTGGTGAAAGAGGAACAAAACTCTCGGACGGTCAAAGGCAGAGGATCGTCCTTGCAAGGGCTTTGATCAGGAAACCACAGGTTCTCATCCTGGACGAAGCCACCTCTGGTGTGGACAGCGAGACAGAGGAGAAAATCTTTGAAAAAATTCTGAAGGAAATCAACACCGTGATCATAATCTCCCATAGGCTTTCCACAATAAGAAAAGCAAAGAAGATCATCGTACTGAATAATGGAAGAGTGGAAGCCGAAGGAACACACGAAGAACTCATGGAAAAATCTCCCCTTTACAGGGAGATTGTAAGGAGTCAATTGGAGGTATAAGAACAGTAGAAATGTTTGTGTGGGGAAAGTACTGATATAGATTTTCGAGTATTTTCTTGAATTCTTCCACTGATATACCCGCTTCACGGATGATTTTTCTTATTAAGTGACTTGGGCAAGTCTCTTGCATGAAATGGGATGGTCGTATACTTTCCATTGCTGTGCCTGTAGAACACATGACTTCCTTTTTGGCGAACACGTTGAAATCCAAGTTTCAGTAAAACCTTCTCCATAGTTTTTGGATCAACTATTGGAAGACGACTCAAGTTTCCACCTCTATCATCTCAAGAGCCACGAATTCCTGGTGATTTATTTCATCTCCTGCTTCCTCCAATACGAGCTCAAGCACCTCTTTTAAATTCCTTCTCACTTCTTCTAAGGAACTACCTACAGTATGCACACCTGGAACATCTGGAACCATTCCAACATATTGCTTTGTTTCAGGATCGTATTCAATGATAGCTGTGAAAATTTTACGCATGTTTTTCACCTCTCATTTTTCCACCATGACAAATAATATGGCAATTTCGATTAAATTATACAGGACCATATGCCTCAAGATTCTTTCCAGTCTCCTTCTCACTCTTCCATCCTCTTCACACCAGAAGGCAGCAAACAGGGGCTGAACCTTGAGAGAGTACTTCCTCGCAAACCCTCTCACCGCTTCTGGACCTTTCAATCTGATCCCAAACCTCACTCCATCGTACCTTCCGTAGTTCCTCAGAAATCTGTCAAGAAGCTTTCTGTCAGATTCTTTCATCTCGATGTATCTCAGAACAAATCTTTCCAGTCTCTTTCTTTTCATCCTTGCAAGGGCTCTCTTCACTGCTTCTTTTCTTCCTTCAACGAAAGGATGAGCCTTCACCATTGAAACAACAAATTCCATGGTCCGGTGATCTTTTGCCATGAAGTCAGCGAACAACTCAATATCTTCAAGGAGTGTGTATACCTTTTTGAGTCTTTCTTTCCTTGAAAGGAATTTTCTATCAAGAAGAGCCATGTAGGTGGTAAGAAAAAGGATTTGTCTCTGATGGAGGGAGAATCCTTTTATTTTTTCTGATGATTCCTTGTATTTTCTTTCAATCTCCATCTTTATCCACTCGTTCCAGACAGGAAAAGGTGCCCCTGTATCAACACCAGATGTCAACAGTTTTCTTATCGTATCTGCACGAATCATTTTTGTTTTCCCTTTCAATATATCTGAGATACCTTTGGAGCTGAGAGTTTTTCCTTTCCAAGCGACCTTTTCAACATATCTTCTCAACTGACTTGTGTTCGGATAAGTTGATCTTGTGTAGTCCAACACAAATTTCTTCGCTTTTTTGAGTAGAGACAGATAATCTTCTGGTACGGGAAGCGAAACGATGATATGTGCAGTGCTGTGGATAGACGGTGAATCCATGTCTTTTTCCACAACAAACAGAGTATCCAGGGCTCCAAAGAGATTTCCTGGTTCCTCTCTGTAGTATCCTAGCCAGAAAACGGCTCCTTGAGAAAGAGCATGGGCAAGTTTTGGATGTTTTTCCCTGATATCCCATGCAAGATCGTTCAGGGAGGAAACAATACAGGTTGGGTGAGGAACCTCCCTGGATAGTCTGTAGGCCTGTATGTAATCGTGTACCGCCTCAGAGAGTCTTCCAGAATCTGCTTCCCTTCTTGCCAGGGAAAGATATAAAAAGGAAAGTGTGGATTTTCTGTAATCGTTTTTCCACACCCTCACCTTCCGTAGTGGCTTTATTCCGCTTGCTTCAAAGTTTATTAAAGTAACGATCACAGTATCTCTTATTGATTTTGACATCTTGGGAAGGTTTCTTTTCAGGTATCTGTATAAGTTCACATCCGTTTTACCTGTATATTTTAAAAATACCAGTTTGTTCGCTAAAAGGAAGTACTTCGCAGTTTCAGACCTGCTGTTCTCCACAGCTTTGTCTGCTCTCCGAATCGCTTCTTTGAAGTTCCCTTTCCAAGCGAGTTTCAGTATACAGAGAACCTCTCTGCACTCTTTTGGAAGGTTTTCTTCGAGTAGCATGTAATTCACTGCTGGAAGAGAAAAAGCACCGTACTTGAATGTCTCTTTCAGGCCTTCTATACTTTTCATCTTTACTCCCTCTGTTATAGTTATACCTCAAAAAACCAAATTGTTTCAAAGCCCATGAAATCTGGTGCTGAAAATGTGCTTTTAAAGAGGATTTTGGAACAGCCAAAACTTGAAAACCATATAAGGTTTGATAAGGTGATGACAGGTGATCAGAATGCGAAGGGTTTTGATGATAATCTTTTTGATACTCGTTCTCCTGTCTACAATCATTTTCGCTGACAAAGTGAAGACAGATAACGAAACGCATTCCTGGAAAAGTGAGATTACGGAACAGGTTCAGGTTGCACCCAAAAGTGCAGCTACTTGTGAGGTTACTTTCAAAGGTTCAACTGCTGGAAATCAGAGTTTTTAACCTTTTGCTGTTACTTACAATCTGACTAAATGAAGTTAAAGGGCATTATTAGTATCAATAAAGGATATTTAAAGCAAAATAAAAAATGGAAAGGAGGGTAAGTCATGGAATTTTTAAATAATCCGACTATAGGAAAGATTGGACTGGAGTGTTGTCAAAGTAATGGGAACTGTTCTGAGTGTTTCAATCCGGATTGTAATGGGATATGTGACCCTTCATGCAATGCGGTATGTGATTGTAATGCTCTATGCACACTGTGTATTGTGCCATAAGAAGGAGGGTGAAAACTTATGGAGTTCCTGAACGATCCATTAGAGGTTTTTAAACCAGTTGGAGATATCATGTGTTGTGATAAGAACGGTAACTGTGATTGCATAAACACAGTATGCAACGATTGTGCGTGCTAAAAATATTTACCGTGGGGGTAATAACATGGAATTTTTGAATTTCCCAGATAACTCTCTTTCTCCTCTTTGCTGTTCTACAAATCCCAATTGTGATTGCTGGGATTTGAACTGTTCTGGATGTTTTGATGACATGTGTGCTGGTTGTCTGGTGTGTCCTCCAAACGTGAACTGTACCAGCTGTTTGGCGAAAAACTAAGGGGGGATCTTTCGTGTTCAAACCTTCAAGATACAATGTGATTTTCAGAGATGGCGACTACGTTGTGTTTGTGAACTTTCTAACCAGAGCGATCGCTCGTCTGGAAAAAAGCAAAGCAGAAATTGCAGAGAAGATTCTCAAAGATCCAGACGAAGAGATCCCTGAAGAATGGCTTTCCATAAAGAAAGATTTGATCTACGGTGGGTATATCGTTGATGAGGACTTCGACGAAATAGAGCATCTGAAACTTATGAACAGAATGACCCGCTATGATTCTTCCTCGGTTATGGTCACAATCATACCCACCCTGGCATGCAATTTTGATTGTATCTACTGCTATGAATCGAAAACAGGACCTTCGATGACAGCGAAAACGGCAGAAAGGATCGTAGAATATCTGAAAAGGCTGATTCGAACCAGAAGATCTATAAGTGTAGGCTGGTTCGGCGGGGAACCCCTCCTGTGTTTTGACGTGGTGAAGTTCGTAAACTCATCGCTGATAGAAGCATGCAGAGAAAACAATGTGGATTTTCACTCCTCCATGTCAACGAATGGATACCTTCTCGACAAAGAAAAAGCGGAATGGTTTGACAGGCTCGAAATAAGAAACGTTCAAATAACGATCGATGGCCCAGAAGATGTTCACAATAAATACAGGCCTTTGAAAGGTGGCAAGGGAACTTTCGACACCATTGTGGAAAATCTGGAGAATCTCTTCAGGGTCACGGAGAAACTTCAGGTCACGTTCAGAATGAATGTGGGACCTGACAACTTCCATCGTGTAGAAGAGTTTCTGAACGTTCTGGAGCGATTTCCGAAAGACAGAACGAGGGTATATTTCAGGTGGATTTTTGGATCGAACAGCAGGGAATTCTTTTTCAGGAAGGTCTATGAGATCAGAGATCGGGAGTCTCTGAACATTCTCAATTTCTACGAAAGTGCTGCGAAAAGAGGCTTCAATGTGTTTCTTCCCGTTCTTGTGCAAAACAGATACTGTGAGTACGACTGTGTGTCTTCTGTTGTGATAGGTCCACAGGGAGAGTTGTATCCATGCACAGTGAGAGTGGGAAAAGGCATGGAGATAGGAAGATTGACCAACCGAGGACTGGAATACGACAGGAAAAAATATCTCAGATGGCATTCTTTCGATGCTTTCGAAAGCGAAGAATGCATGAGGTGCAAACTCCTTCCTGTGTGCATGGGAGGATGTAGAAGTGCCAGGTTCGATGGCAAAACGGGATGCCCTGAAGAGAAAAAGGATCCGGAGAAATTCGCAAGGGAATGGTACAGGATAAAACTCCTTGAAAGGCAGGTCGAAAGACATGAAGCCTTCGAGATTTAATTTGGTAATAAATGAAAGCGATGGCACACTTTTGTTCAACACGCTTTCTCAAGCCCTTCTGTGGATAGATAGGAAAAACACCAACAAGGTACTGAAGACCCTGGAAGATCCTTCCTCGGCAGAACTTTCGAAAGCGGAAGTTGAAAAGTTGAAACGGGGAATGTTTTTGCTTGATGACAACTTCGATGAACTGGAGTTTCTGAAATTTCGCTTCAACACGTATCGCTACAGTGATAGATTTTTGAGATACACAATTGTTTTAACCCACTCCTGCAACTTCGATTGCGTTTACTGTTATCAGAAGGTAATTCATATTTCCTCAGGATCCTACATTTCTGAAAAAGTGCAAAGCAACTTCCTCCTGGATGTGGAAAGAAAATTAGAATACCAAAAACCAAACCTGCTGAGCGTTACTTTCTACGGGGGAGAACCTTTGCTTCTGGAAGAAACAGTGGTGAATCTGAGCAGCAAACTGAAAAGACTCTGCGAAAAATATGGTGTGAAGTACGATTCCTTCATCGTGACAAATGGCTACCTTCTGACGGAGAAGATGGTAGATGATCTTCAGAAAGCAGGAATAAAGGCACTGGACATAACACTGGACGGTACAGAGGTGTACCACGATCGGTACAGGAAAGCCAGAAACGGTGCTCCAACTTTCAGCACCATTTTCGAAAATATCTTTCGTGCTGTCAACAAAGGCTTATTCGTTCAGATCAGAGTGAACGTGTCTAGAGAGAACATTGAAGATGTGAAGAAACTCATCGATAGGATAGCAGAGAAAAAGTTGAGAGTGGAGTTCAATTTCCAGCCCATAGAGATCGTTGAGGGAAATCCCACAGGCTTTCAGGACACAGCACTGAACACAGAAGAGTTTGCGGAGATAGAAACGAAGCTGTGGTGGTACATCAGGGAGAAAATTCCTGAGTATCCTTTTGAATATTTCAAAAAACCACGTTTTGCAAGATGTGATGCCATGTGTAAGAACAGTTTCGTGGTCGATGTGGATGGAAGAGTGTACAAATGTTGGGGAGAACTTGGTATGGAGAACTGTTCAGGTTTTTTGAAAGAAACCGGAGTCGAATTCACTGGATCGTATTTGAAGTGGTTGACGTATGACCCACTTGAAGACGAAGAATGCAGAAGATGCCTTGTGCTTCCTTTCTGTATGGGTGGATGTGCTTTCAACAGGGTGGTTTATAGAACCCTGAAATCCTCAAAGGTAAAAAAGCCTCACACATGCATCCCGTTGAGGTACAATTTAAATGAGTTTATAAAGATAGTTGCAGATTACAAAAGGAGGAGTGCCGTTCATGGAATTTCTCAACGATCCAGTGGTGGATGAAAAGGTCTATCTGAGTTTCTGCGATAGTCTGAAAGACCGATGTGGAGACAGAGTGGGAAACTGTGATGAATGTACGAACAGTCACTGTGTAGGCCTTTGCAACACCGAATGTGATCATGTTCCATGGTGGAAGCGAATTTTCCTCTGGTGGTGAAGGTCATTTGAAACTTCTGATCAAAACGTTGTACTTCATTAGAAAAGATATCCTCATCTGGCTTTCTTACAGAACACAGCTTGTTCTCGGGCTCTTATCCGGTTTTGTGGGAATTGTCCAGTTCGGTTTCATTGGAAAATTCATCGCACAGGGGAACTACTTTCCCCTGATAGAGCGATACGGTGGTGACATCCTGGCGTACTTCATCACTGGTTCTGTTTTCATGTCTTACACGAATCTTGCCCTCATGACCTTCAAAGGTGTCATACAGAGAGAACAGAGCATGGGAACTCTCGAGTACATCCTTCTTTCAAAGACACCTCTCTGGCAGCTTTTTCTCTTCAGTTTCGTGTCTTCCTTCTTTTTCACCACGCTGAACATCACACTGATTTTTCTGGGACTGGTCTATCTCTTCTCGGTTCATATCACACCGAACTTTCTTGAAGCCCTGGTTGTTCTTTTCACTGTAATGCTTCCTCTCATGGGTATTGGCCTTCTCTCTGCGTCCATCGTTCTCGTCACAAAAAGAGGAGATCCTGTGGGGTGGCTTTACACCACACTCAGTGGCTTGTTTTCTGGTATCTACTTTCCCGTGGAAATTCTTCCAGACTGGATAAGACCTGTTTCGTACCTCATTCCCAGCACGTATGGCATAGATCTTTTGCGAAGAGTCCTCATGAGAGGCGAACACCTCTCCAGTGTGTCGGAAGGACTGGTTCTTCTTGCAGCAACAGGAACAGTGTTGATATCAGCGGGAATCGTTGCGTTCAAAAGATCCTTCAATCAGGCCCGATTGAGAGGAAGTCTGAGCTGGTACTGAGGTGAAAACGTGCTAGAGGTGATCGATGTCTGGAAGAAATACCCTCCGAAAACACAGGCTTTAAGGGGAGTGAGTTTTGAGGCGGAAGAAGGAAGTATCACGGCGGTCTTCGGCGAGAACGGTTCTGGAAAGACGACACTTTTGAAGGTTATAGCCTCCTTTCTCATTCCTGACAGAGGGAAGGTTCTCATAGACAGTGTGAACATCGTGGAAAAGCCTTCCTTTGCAGTAGAAAAGGTCAGCATATCAACCGGGTATGAGAGGAGCTTCTACTACAGGTTGAGTGTGGAAGAGAATCTGAAGTTTTTTGGTATGTTGAACGACCTTCTTGGAAAAACGTTGAAGAGAGAAACAGAAAGAGTGATGAAGGAACTGAGTCTTCTGGAGTGCAGGAAAAAGAGGTACATGGAACTTTCCACCGGGTACAAAAAAAGAGTTGATGTGGCAAGAGCCCTGATGAAAAAGGCGAGCATATACATCTTCGATGAGCCGTGCAGTGGAGTTGATCTCAGAACGAGATTGAAGATACACGAGATCATGAAAAGACTCAAAGAGAGTGGTAGAATCGTTATCTTTGCAAGTCATGACCTGGAGGATCTAAAGATCGCAGACAGGGTGATCGTTTTGAAAAAGGGCGAAAAAGTTCTCGAATTTTCTCCAAAAAAGGAAGATTTGGCGGCAGTGTTGAGAGGTATTTTAGAGATACAGGCATTTCCGGGGGATTGAGAGGCTATGAAATTTTTCTCAGCAAGTAACGTCAGAGACGATATCAAAAAATTCGAGAGGAAATACAAAAAGCACTATCCGATTTTCTTGTTACTGGAGAGCCTGTTTTTAACCACCAACGTTCTCACTCCACTTCTCATAAAAAAGACCATCGACAGTGCGTTCTACAGGGGTTCTGTAGAAGAAGTCGCTCTGTTTTCCATACTTTATTTTGTCGTTCTTGTGTCTCAGTCCTTCATCATGTACAGACTGAACTTCTCAGTTGCGAAACACCTGCTGAACGCATCACGGGCTAAGGAATCAAAGGGGGTTTATGCGAAAATCCTGACACTTCCACTATCTTTTCTGAACTCGAAAAACACCGGTGATTATCTTTCGATCTTCATGAGGGATATTCCGAAGGTGGCCTCGGGGGTTTATCTTGCGAGGCTTCAGTTTTTCTTCAATCTGGGATTTTTTCTTGTTGTTCTTTCGCTTCTGTTCATTCTGAATGTGAAACTTGCCCTTGTGGTTCTGGCGAGCATCGTTCTGTTTTTTGTATCGACTTCAATCCTGAAAAAGATGGTCATCAGGACATCTCAGAGAGATCAGGAAGCCTACCAGAGATTTTTGAAAAGATCCAGAGAAGTGGTGGAAGGAACACCGGTTCTCAAACAGTTTTCTGGCCTTTTGTTTCTCAGAGATTTCCTCGATTCAAGTGCCAGAGAGTGGAGCAGGGCAAGCATCATCCACAGCACGGTAAACGAACTTTCGAACAGGAACATCGAGATGAACAGATGGGTCGGGAGTACCATTGTCCTTGCCTTCGGTGTTTACCTTCTCTGGAAGGGTGAGATAAGTGTTGGAACGCTTCTGGCTTTTGAATCCTATATGAACTGGATATACGACATCGTCAGAATGGCACTCACAGGTCTGACGACGTTTTTCTCTACAGTTCCAAACTGGGAAAATTTTACAAGAGTGTTTTCCCTGCCCTTTGAAAGAGCAAGCGGAATAGATCTTGAAAGGTTCGAAAAACTGCAGTTGAAAAACGTGCATTTTAAATACGATGAAACACCTGTTCTCACTGGTTTGAATTTCGAGATAAACTCCGGGGATAAGATCGCAATTGTGGCAAGATCTGGGGCAGGAAAGAGCACGCTCGTTTCTCTTTTCAACAGGCTACTGTCTCCCACAGAGGGTGAAATTCTCATAAACGGTGTTCCCATCGAACAGTACTCTCTTCAATCACTCAGAAGAAACATCGTTCTTGTTCGATCGAACGATATTTTGTTCGACACCACTATCAAAAACAATATCACCCTTTTTGAAGACTTCCCAGAAGATGAGATCGAAAATGTTCTCAAAATGTGTGAGTGTGACTTTGTTAAGGAACTGGAAAACGGAATAGACACGGTTGTTGGAGAAAGAGGGACAAGACTCTCAGATGGTCAGAGACAGAGAATCGTCCTTGCAAGGGCCCTGATAAGAAAGCCGCAGGTTCTGATTCTGGACGAGGTTACATCTGGTGTTGACAGCGAAACAGAGGAAAAGATCCTTGAAAAAATTCTGAATGAGATCGAGACGGTGATCATCGTCTCTCATAGACTTTCTACCATAAAAAAGGCCAGCAGAATCATTGTACTGAACGATGGAAGGGTGGAAGCTGAAGGGACCCACGAAGAACTCATGAAGAAATCTCCTCTCTACAGAGAAATTGTGAAGAGCCAGCTGATGAGATGATTCGATTTTTCTGCCACACGTCAACTGAATTGTAACAAATCGTCCATTTGTAAAATTATGACTTATTTAGGTTATAACCGCTAACGGGTGTATAGGGGAAAGGACGGTGTTCATGAAAAAAGAGATAATAACATTGGACGAGTTTCAGAAAGAATTCGAAGAACTGATAAAAAGGTATGTTCCAAGACGAAGAAGGGATAAATTGATATCGAAATATGAAAGTCTGATAAATACTCTGGCCATTGAAGGAGAAAAAGTCTTAGTGCAACCTTACTTCGAAAAACTCAAAGGGATTGGTGATGTGAATTTATATGCTCTTAGGTTGGAAAAGAAAAATCCAAAAAGAACTATGTAGTTTTTCTCTGCGCTTTTTTAGAAAAGGAAAGCAGCGATTATGACAGAGCTATAAACAACGCAAAGAAAAGATTACAAAAGATCACGGGAATATTGTGAAAGATCTAAGAGGAGGTGACGGAGGTGAAGGAATTCAAAAAGTATTCCGATGTTTTTGAATTGTTCGAAGAAATGGGATTTCATCATTCTGAAGAGGAAAAAGTTTTTATCGAAGTGATGTCTCAGATAGGAGGTCAGCTGCTAGCCTATAGGAAGATGCACAACCTGACCCAGAAAGATCTGGCCAAAAAGCTTGGAGTATCCCAGTCTATGGTTTCAAAAATTGAAACAGGAGAGAAAAACATATCTATTAGGGTGCTGGCAAAGATAGTCGCTGCACTTGGTGGTAAAATCAAAATATCTCTTGGGTTACTGCCGGAAGAAGAGGAAAATAAATCACCAAGATATGGCTTTTGAAACTCAAAGGAGTGTCGCTGCATGATGAAGCAAAAAAATAGTATTATCCCTTCAAGGAGTTTTTTCAGAATGCTGGGTTACTTCATTGAAGAAGCAAAATTTCAGTTAAAAGAAGTAAAAGGCAATTTTATTGATTACCAACTCGAACTCGAGCCAGAATTTAAAGAAATAGTTCGACAGGGCAACAGTTTTTTAGAAGCATTATTTTGGGTGTTCACATAGAAGGAAAGCAAGAAAACGTGCAGGTTCATGATATTTATGTGAGAATAAAAGGTAATTTCGAAGCTGATCTCAAAGAAAGCGAAAAGGATTTATTTGATAATCTCTGCAGGTACAACGGTTTGATGAACTTGCTTGTTATAGCCCGTTCTTTCATCGCTACAACGACTGCTCAAATGGGAATTCATCCTGTGCTCATTCCTATGATAGACTTAACAAAGGTTGAGGTAAATTAGTTTTTGATTGACAGATCTTCAACTGTACAAGCCACTCTTCTTTAGAAGAATGGTAAGCGGTCAGTGGAGACAGGATTCACAGATTCCATAAAGAGTTAGGGCATCGTGTTCAATTTAGAAACATGTATTTCAAAATTCTTTCCAGTCTTCTTCTCACTCTTCCATCCTCTTCACACCAGAAGGCAGCAAACAGGGGTTGAACCTTGAGAGAGTACTTTTTTGCAAATTCTCTCACTACTTCTGGACCTTTTAACCTGATGCCAAACCTCACACCATCGTACCTTCCGTAGTTCCTCAGAAATCTATCAAGGAGCTTTCTGTCTGACTCTTTCATCTCGATGTATCTCAGAACAAATCTTTCCAGTCTCTTTCTTTTCATCCTTGCAAGGGCTCTCTTCACTGCTTCTTTTCTTCCTTCAACGAAAGGATGAGCCTTCACCATTGAAACAACAAATTCCATGGTCTGATAATCTTTTGCCATGAAATCAGCGAACGACTCAATATCTTCAAGGAGTGTATATGCCTTTTTGAGCTTTTCTTTCCTTGAAAGGAACTCTCTATCAAGAAGAGCCATGTAGGTGGTAAGAAAAAGGATTTGTCTCTGATGAAAGGGGAGCTCTTTAAGCTTTTCTGACGACTCCCTGTATTTTCTTTCAATCTCCATCTTTATCCACTCGTTCCAGACAGGAAAAGGTGCCCCTGTATCAACACCAGATGTCAACAGTTTTCTTATCGTATCTGCACGAATCATTTTTGTTTTCCCTTTCAATATATCTGAGATACCTTTGGAGCTGAGAGTTTTTCCTTTCCAAGCGACCTTTTCAACATATCTTCTCAACTGACTTGTGTTCGGATAAGTTGATCCTGTGTAGTCCAACACAAATTTCTTCGCTTTTTTGAGTAGAGACAGATAATCTTCTGGTACGGGAAGCGAAACGATGATATGTGCAGTGCTGTGGATAGACGGTGAATCCATGTCTTTTTCCACAACAAACAGAGTATCCAGGGCTCCAAAGAGATTTCCTGGTTCCTCTCTGTAGTATCCTAGCCAGAAAACGGCTCCTTGAGAAAGAGCATGGGCAAGTTTTGGATGTTTTTCCCTGATATCCCATGCAAGATCGTTCAGGGAGGAAACAATACAGGTTGGGTGAGGAACCTCCCTGGATAGTCTGTAGGCCTGTATGTAATCGTGTACCGCCTCAGAGAGTCTTCCAGAATCTGCTTCCCTTCTTGCCAGGGAAAGATATAAAAAGGAAAGTGTGGATTTTCTGTAATCGTTTTTCCACACCCTCACCTTCCGTAGTGGCTTTATTCCGCTTGCTTCAAAGTTTATTAAAGTAACGATCACAGTATCTCTTATTGATTTTGACATCTTGGGAAGGTTTCTTTTCAGGTACCTGTACAGATTCATATCTACTTTGCCTGTATATTTTAAAAATGCCAGTTTGTTCGCCAAAAGAAAATATTTCGCTGCTTCGGATTTGCAGCTTTTCAAAATTTTATCTGTTTTCTGAATCGCTTCTTTGAAGTTTCCTTTCCAAGCGAGTTTCAGTATACAGAGAACCTCTCTGCACTCTTTTGGAAGGTTTTCTTCGAGTAGCATGTAATTCACTGCTGGAAGAGAAAAAGCACCGTACTTGAATGTCTCTTTCAGGCCTTCTATACTTTTCATCTTTACTCCCTCTGTTATAGTTATACCTCAAAAAACCAAATTGTTTCAAAGCCCATGAAATCTGGTGCTGAAAATGTGCTTTTAAAGAGGATTTTGGAACAGCCAAAACTTGAAAACCATATAAGGTTTGATAAGGTGATGACAGGTGATCAGAATGCGAAGGGTTTTGATGATAATCTTTTTGATACTCGTTCTCCTGTCTACAATCATTTTCGCTGACAAAGTGAAGACAGATAACGAAACGCATTCCTGGAAAAGTGAGATTACGGAACAGGTTCAGGTTGCACCCAAAAGTGCAGCTACTTGTGAGGTTACTTTCAAAGGTTCAACTGCTGGAAATCAGAGTTTTTAACCCTTGTTCTGCTGTACGTAAAAAATCATTTTTATTTAAGTTCACAGAAATTTTGCGATCTAAAAAACAGCCCTGTAAGTTCTTTTCAAATCATTGAAGAATTTTCTTTAAAACTTGAAAACCATATAGGGTGTTTTAGCATCTGTGCGGGGGGTGAGAAATATTGGCACCGTGCAGATGTGGGAAAGTTCCTGAGTTGTTGAGGAGGATTTTGATTCTGATGGCAAGACAGACGCAGGGAACGAAATGCAAACTTTTTGAGAGAGTGTATATAATATCTTTAGGAGAAGCGAAAAAGACCGATGGCTCAAGTGAGAGGTAAAGGATGAAAATTTGTACAAAGGGCAAGAAATGGTTCATTTTGGGGGATGAAACATGAGAACTTCTCTTCTTTATAAGATCAAGGAAGAAGAAAGAATACTTCCTTCCAAAAATTTAAAAGGCAATGAAATCATCTTCATTCTGGCTTTTCCTGACATATACAAGTACGGTTTGCCGAATCTAGGAATCCAGACCCTGTATAAAGAGCTGTATCTTAGAGATGATGTTGCTGTTGATAGGTATTACACAGACGAAGATCAGCCTTTCTCTTTCGAATACGGTTTCAAACTAAAAGATAGTGATTTCATAGGTATTAGTTTTCAATACGAAGGAATCGTGTTAAATGCTTTCAAAATATTGAAAGCAGGTTCTATACCATTGATCAATCTTCTCAGAGAAGAGAACGATCCCATTATAATAGGTGGAGGACCTGTAGCTAATTATAATCCACTGCCGTTATCTCTAGTTTGTGATGTCATAGTCTTAGGAGAGGCAGAAGAGGCTATTCATAAAATCATAGATTCATACAAAGTTTATCGAAATGTAAAAAGAAAGCGTATGAAATTCCTGCAGGCTGTCTCTCAAATAGAAGGGATTTACGTGCCTTGTATTCACGGTTTTTTCCAAACGGGTATGGTGAAACAAACCAGTCCTGTTGATATAAACGAACATCCAGCACATAGTATATTCGTTACTAAAAATACCGTTTATGAGGAAAGAGTTTTTTCTATAGAAGTGAGACGAGGATGTACCCAAAGATGCAGATTTTGTTATATGGGGCATAGGTTAAAACCACCTAGAACTTTAAGATGGGAAACATTCAAGAAAATAGTTGATCTAGCAATTGATCAGTGCAATGTGGAAATAATTAAACTCTTCTATGAAGGACTAGAAACTAGGATTGTAGAGCATTATCTTGAATACATCATTAAAAAAGGAGGGAGAGTGAGGATCGGTTCTCAGAGATTAGAAAAATTGTCGAAGCGGATAATAGAGATTGCTGCAATTTCCGGCCAAAGAAAGATAACTGTAGCACCAGAAACGAGCGGAAGATTACGCAAAGTAATAGGTAAACACGAAATAAAGGATGAGGAAATATTGGAAGTGGTTAGGATCTCTTCCCTCTATGGCATACCAGATTTCGGTCTTTACTTTATCTTAGCCATACCTGGCGAGACATTTGAGGATTTAGATAAGATAGCAGATCTTATAATGAAGGTTCGGCATCAAATGAACAAACTAAAGAATACTGATGGGCGCTTGGAAATAGGTATAAATCCTTTATATCCTAAACCTTTCACTCCTTTCCAGTATGTGAAACTTCCGTCGCTTAAGAATATTGAGGACAGATTTCTTTACATTGTAGAGAAAGTTAAAAAAGAAGGATTTCCTGTGGTTATATCAAATGATGTTGTTGACGAAAAAGTGGAAAAAAGACAAAAAGATGAAAATGAAAATGAGTCGCTTGTAAAATTTGAAACAACGGTGTTTCATCCAATTTCTTTACTCCAACCAATGATTTCAAGGGGAGGATTAGAAATAGCTTTCTTGCTACACTATTTGCATAGCAAACGCTTCAATACTGTCAGTGATCTTGAGAATCTCCTGAATGAGTTTGGTATAAATGCAGCTTGGTACTTTGAGGAATATATTGATAAATACTGTCCTTGGAAGATCCAGAAAACTTTAATATCAGAAGATTATCTATTAAAAGAATATTTTAAGGCTTTGAACTTTATATCAACAGATGAGGAATGTAAGTTAAATTGTTCTCAATGCTTTAATCGATGTATTGATATATCGACGACCAACTATCAGGGGGGAATGTCGAATGCTTGAGATTGTGGCCTTCAGAGGGGATGAATATGGTCTTTCAGCCAGGATACTGGCTGATTTTCTCGATGAATTCAGAATCCATGAAATGTCCCCCGATAACTTCAACGGGAAAGAAGAGATAGAAAATGACTTCATAATCGTGTGCAATCCAAAACTGCTGACGGAAAATTTCCTGAGGCAGGCGTATGAATACTCCAGAGACAGGGGCATTTACTTTGGAGTCATATCTGCCCTCTCCATCGATCTGCTGAGAGAAAAACTCGCAAATTACCAGGAACAGATCTCACTTGATCCCCAGCAGTATCTTATAATCTTGAGGAAGGAAAACAAAAGTATAAAACACAGACTCAACGCGGAAGTTTTCACGCGGTACGAAAGCACGGTGGACAACTTCGACAGAGTGAAGCACAAAAAGCTCTGTTTGAGCATGGTGATAGATGGAAACAGAAGGCATCTGCATCTGAGTGACGGAAAGATCTGCGGAATCAACAGAGACATCCCTCTGGAAGAGATTTACAGATACTTCCCGGACTGTCAGAACTGCGAATATGAGAGGGTTTATGCTCAGGATGTTCAGGCTGAGTGTATCTTCATGGACTCGTGCTCAAGCACTCTCATTTCCACCTCAGAGAAGGGAGAGTACATAAACGTTGGAATGAACTTTTTGAAGAACGCAAAGGTCCTCATCAGCTCTTACAGGCCAAAACAAGGCTATAACAGTGAGGCTCTTCTTTTCCATCATCTCATCTCTCACGGATTCGAGGCAGGAGAAGTGCTCTACATTCTGAACACGAACTCCTACAACCACTGCTCGGACTACCTTCCGTACATACTCTACGGCTTTCCAAACGCAAAGGTGACCATTCCAGAAAAACTGGAAGTGGACAGGCTGAGAATGGGGAAAAGCGAGATCGTTTTAGAAATCGACAGAATTGCTGGGATGAGGCTTTTAGAGATTCATGCAGGAGAGGATATTCTCAATGAAGTATTGAAAAGGCAGTTCTATGTGTTTTCCAGCGACGAGATAAGGAAGGACGTGTTCTACTCGGTGATACCCTATCCGCTCAAAAACAGTATCAAACTCTTTTTGTATTCATGGGAAGAAGTGAATGGGCCGTTGAGAATTGTTTTCGGAGTGGGGAAAAGGCTAAGAGAAGATGTGTATTCAAAAAGATATTTCAACATGAGAAAACTGGAACTTCTGGGATTCAGGCACAAGAAGATTCAGAATCAGGTTCACGATTACTTCTCGAAGATAAACGAGCAAACGGAGGTTCTGGACGAAGCAAACAGAAACCTGAAAAACTTCGATTTGCACAGATTGAGTAAGAATCTGTCAGCAGTGGAGGAGAGAATCTACAACCTTCTGGCCGATCATCTTCTTTCACAGAATCCGAAGTTTTTCATAGAGGTGTACGGCGAAAACATGACGGTCAGATGTGCAGAAGAAGACCTTCACAAAACCATCAGGTGTCCGTACTGTGGTAATTACCTGTCAATAAAAGAGAGCGAAAACACTCTCGTACCCATGAAAAGATACTCTGGATTTTGCAGCAACTGTCACAACGTTTTCGACACCGAGAGCGTTCATCCCCCGAAGTATCCTGAGATAGTCCTTGTTCACGAGCAACCCGACAGAAAGATCTTCTACGTGAAAGTCTGGAATGAAAATGCCCACACCACGAACAACCTGGTGTGTTTCAACCTGTGGTGTGAGAACAGAAGTGAAATGGAAAACATTTATTTGAGCAGAGATTTTCAGGTCTTCACGCTTGAGCCTGGTGGGGAGGAAAAGTTCGAAGTCGAGGTGGCCCTGAAAAGGACAGATCAGAGAATCAACAAGACCTACTGTCTCTACGTATACTGGTTTGAAGACTTCAATCTCAGTGTCAGCACCTACACCTTCAGACTGAAGAACGTGTAGAGGAGGTGAAAGGAGTTGAACAGAAACCTCCTTCTTTTCGCCTCCGGTTCGTTCGTTTCGCTGATCGGCACCAGGATCTATCAAGTTGCACTGGCATGGTGGCTCTACTCGAAAACCGGCTCGAGCGAATACGTGGGCCTCTTCATGATATCCTCTTTTCTTCCCGCCATAATAGTGAGTCCCTTCGCTGGAACGGTGGTGGACAGGCACAGCAGAAGAAACATGATGGTTGTGATGGATATTCTCAGGGGAGTTCTGTTCATGTATCTGTTTCTCATGGAATATTTCTCAGAGTTAACGATGGCGCTTCTTCTGATCGTCACCGTTCTTGTCTCCGTGTTCGATTCTTTCTTCAATCCAGCAGTTGATTCCCTGCTTCCCGATCTGGTCAGAAAAGAAAACCTGGTCAGGGCGAATTCACTCTACAGGTTGCTGAAGAACCTCTCAAAAATACTTGGACCTGCCCTTGGAAGCCTCCTTCTGAAGGTAGTGGGACTTGCAGGAGTGATTCTCATAAATTCTCTGTCCTTTTTGATTTCAGGAATCTTTGAGATGTTCATAAAGGTTGAAGAAAAGCATCTGAAGAAAGTGTCGAAGGAAAGAAATATGTGGCAGGACATAAAATCTGCTCTTTTGTACATAAGATCGGTGAGGTTCATCCTGGTGACGATACTGGTCATTGCCATCATGAACTTCTTCACAGGTTCAATGCACGTTCTGCTACCTGAACACGTCTCGAAACTGGGAAAGAGCGAGTGGGTCTATGGAACGTTGATGAGTATGCTGTCGTTTGGGGGACTGATAGTCACATTTCTGATGGCAACGATAAGAACAAGAGCCAGCGTGAAAACCCTGGGTTTGAATCTGGTGGGGTACGGGCTGGCTGTTTTCGTGTTTGCCATGACGGGTAACCATTGGCTTATGTTTGCCATGTATTTCCTCATTGGAATCTTTCAAACCCTTTTCAACATAAACGTTATCACACTGCTTCAACTGGCAATACCGGAGGAAATGAGGGGAAAGATCTTTTCCCTGATCTCAGCCGTATCTTTCTCGCTACTGCCCGTTTCCTATGGTTTCTTTGGATTTCTCTCCAGTTACGTTGCAACGGCGCACATCTTCATAACCACTTCCATGGCGCTCATCGCAGGAGGCGTGCTGATTTCTCTTCAGAGGTTTGAGGGGTGAGCGGTTGAAATATCAAGAAGATCTGTTTACCAGCATCAATGAGTGTAATCAAAGGACCGTGATACCAAACACTCCTAATAATAAAATAACGAAAAGGAGCATTACTACTCCTTTTCTTTGGTTGTGAGTGATTTTGCTTTATCTTGTTTGACAAAGTAAATGCGTGTAGGAACTGAATAATATCTCGTCACTCTTTCAGTATCATCTCCCACCAAACTTCTTTGATTCAAAGGTAAGCCACAAAGGCTCACCTCACTGCCAACCAAGCTTCACAACCCAAAAATCAGCGCTTCCATGATTTCCAGTCACATCTCCATCGTTTGATTTGGTAAATCCAGCCACTATGTATCCTCCATCTGTTGTCTGCTGAACTGACCAAGCACTATCCGAACCAGATCCGCCCAGTGCTTTTTGCCACTGCATGTTCCCATTGCCGTCAAGCTTTACTACCCAAGCATCGAGTGATCCATGATTTCCTCGGATAACCCCATCGGTTGAATAGGTTCCTCCAGCCACTATGTAACCTCCATCGGTTGTTTGTTGAACTGAAGTGGCCCAGTCATTTCCGGATCCGCCAAGGGTTTTCTGCCATTCTATGTTTCCATCTTTATCAAGCTTTACTATCCAAAAGTCACCGTTTTCATGATTCCCTTTGACATCTCCATCGTTTGACTCGGTATATCCAGCCACTATATACCCACCATCGGGTGTTTGTTGAATTGAAAAAGCATAATCATCACTGGATCCACCAAGAATTTTCTGCCAAATAATTTCTGGCGCAGTTTCAGCTATGCAAATTAAAGAAACAGTAACAAGCATTATACCAAAGAACACAGTGATAAACATCTTGCTCATAAAAACACCCCCCTTACACCATTTAAGTGAACTCTGTCGATTTCTCCAGGCTTTCTGAAAACCTCATTTACTATTTAATTGGTGGTATTGTATCACAAAGCCCCTGATATGCAAAATCTTCTCACTTCAAACCTTAAAGCAAAGAATTCTTTAAAAGCTTCTTTTCCCTTCTGCCTCAACAAAAAAATAATATTTCACCAGTACAGGATATGAGCTTTGCCCTTTTCTGATACACCCTGGCTATTATGACCTCACCTCCTTCCACTAGTTATAGTCCGTTTCTTTGTGTTTCAACTCTGGAACAATTTGGTGAGGACCCATAAAAAACAAAAAGCCCGGCCATTTCGACCGGGCTTCCCTATTCATTCAACGTACAGCAGGATAGAACGGTCTATTCTTCTTCGTTCCACTAGTGGTAAAAAGAGACGAACAAGTTCTTCTTCTGTCTCACTGTCGATGGGAACACGGTTTACAACACGAAACGTCATAATCCAGGCTCTGAGGCCTTCTTCTCCGTCTTCTAAAATGCCGTAGAAAGGAGAGTCCGTTCCAGGTATGTGCCCTCTGATGGTCGTACCAAGCCCTGTAAGCTTTTCAAACGTTCCTTCTTTTGCCACAAAAGTGTACTCTCTGCCGTCTGTACCCTTCACAGTTTTTCTGATCACCACAATCACCTCCTCATTCGACCGTTCTGAGATCACTCTCGTTTTTTCCAATTCCAAAACTATGGTATCATTAAGAAAAAACAAACAACGGACGATGGGGGGGCGCCGCAAGAAGTGTCTTCAATGTGGTTTGCAGTTCTTTCATCGAATGAGGTGAGGAGAAAACCCGTTGGAGTTAGGCGACTCGGGAGAGACCTGGTGTTCTGGAGGGACAGCTTGGGAAAAGTCTACGCCCTGGAAGACTTCTGCGTGCACCGGAGGGCTAGGCTCTCAGCGGGGAAGGTTATAAACGATAGAATCCAGTGCCCCTTTCACGGGTTTGAGTACGACGGTAACGGCAGGGTGAGGCTTATACCGGCCCTCGGGAAGAACTACAAAGTTCCTGATAGATTTAGGGTTAATTCATACCCGGTTTACGAAAAAAATAACATAATATGGCTCTGGTTCGGAGAAGGAGAGCCAGAGAAGGAGCCAAAGTTCTTCGATGATATAGATGAGGACTTCGCTTATGCGGAGTTCAGGGAGCTCTGGAACGTCCCGTTCCCGAGGGCGGTTGAGAACCAGCTCGACGTCATGCACCTACCTTTCGTCCACAGAACCACCATAGGCCGGGGAAACAGGACCCTGGTCCACGGCCCCGTCGTCAAGTGGATAGACGAAGACAGTTTCATTTTTTACGTGTTCAACGAGGTCGATAGGGGGCAGAGGGTCAAAAGACCCGAGGAACTCAGCGGGGAGGAGTCGAGGGTTTACCTTGAGTTCATATTTCCCAACCTCTGGCAGAACCACATAAGTGAAGGTACGAGAGTGGTAGCCTTTTTTGTTCCCGTGGACAGGCAGAAAACCATGATATACCTCCGCTTTTACGTGAAAATGACGGGATTGAAACCCGTTGATTCCATCATAGCCCGTTTAAGCATGCCCTTAAACAGGATAATCCTCCACCAGGATAGGAGAGTTGTGGAGACCCAGGAGAGGGACATAAGGAAAGATGTCCTCGTCCAGGGTGACCTGCCCATAATGGAGTTTCGCAAAAGGCTTTATAAGGAAAAGAAACTGATTGATTTCCTGTTTGGTGGAGGTCAGTGAGATGTCCGGAGTGAAAACCTATGACCCGACTTCATGGAGACCAAAGCACCTTGACCTCCTGCTTTCAGCTGTAATAGCCTTCTCTCTCCCTGCTGTGGCGGGATGGCTCTATGATCTGAGCGGGGTCCTCATTCCCATGCTTATCTACTACTCCCTCGCCTGGGGCCTTGTGAAGCTGAGAAGAGGCGTTGTAGGCTATGGAACACCCTTCCCGAAAAAGCCTCCCAAGTGGTTCTATGTGAACGTCCTTGTAATACTCACGGCCCTATTCTTTGCCTACCAGGCACGGATTAGAGTTGAGGAAGTTGACCGGTTTGGTGTTCTCCTTACGGCACTTTTGTGGGCTCCGGTGAATGCTTCGACCGAACAGATACTCTGGCTCTACCTGTTTGATTCATGGGACCTGTACCCTGAAAAACCCAGGCTCAGATATCGCCTTGCAGGCCTGGTGTTCTTCGCCGCCTTCGTGGGGCTAATACACACGATGTTCTGGACAAAGTTCCTCCATGTAGCAAGTCCCGAGGGATTCTTTGGGGTGGCGTTTGTGCTGATGACGACCATTTCAGGGTTCATCCACATAGTGGTATGGCGTCAGTCCGGAAACATGGTTTTCACGTTCATACCACACTTTCTTCTGAACCTCGGCCCGCTCTTCTGGACGGGCTATAGCATAGTACCATACCTGTGGAGGTGAGAACCTGCGTCTCTGGTCGCTCCACCCAAAATACCTTGACGCCAAAGGGCTCGTGGCACTCTGGAGGGAAAGTTTACTGGCTAAAAAAGTGCTCGAAGGAAAGACCAGGGGGTACAGAAACCACCCGCAGCTTGAACGTTTTAAAAACCATTCAGAGCCGTTAAAGGCCATAAACGCCTACCTCTTTGAGGTATGGAGGGAAGCGGAAAGGAGGGGCTACCGCTTTGACATCAGGAAGATAGAGGTAGTGGAACTCAAGGAAAAGATCCCGGTCACGAAGGGCCAACTTGAATATGAGTTTCACCACCTCCTCAAGAAACTTCAGAAAAGAGATCCAGAGCGATATGAAACATTGAAAAGCGAAAAGGATATCCACGCCAGTCCTGTGTTTCTGATCATCGAGGGAAAAGTAGAACACTGGGAAAAAGGAGTCTTCCCTTGAATGGATACGAACCTTTTCTGGTTTACCCCGTTCTCATGCCTTCGTTTTCTTTCACTGGATACAGTCATATCCTTTTCTATCCACGAACACTTAAGGCAAGAACCCATAAAAACAAAATAACCCGGCCAAAACGGCCGGGCTGTTCATATCGATCTGGTAGCGGGGGTGGGATTTGAACCCACGACCTTTGGGTTATGAGCCCAACGAGCTGCCAGACTGCTCCACCCCGCACCGTCTAATCCCGTTTTTATAATATAGCATCACCCCGTTAGGTTGTCAAGAGGGAGAAACTCTTGAAAGGTTTCCCCAATGTATGATAAAATAATCAACGAACGAGCGGGTGTAGCTCAGCTGGTAGAGCACCAGCTTCCCAAGCTGGGGGTCGCGGGTTCGAATCCCGTCGCCCGCTCCACAACCCGGCACATGCCGGGGTATGTTTTTGTGGTATAATCATCCTTGACCCCAGTCTGGGGAAGAACCTGGGCTGGCGGAGACTGATAAAATGGAGGTGTTCGGTGGTGTCTCTCGACCCTGAAAAGAAAAACGAAATCATCAAGGAATTCCAGATCCACGAGAACGACACAGGATCCGTTGAGGTGCAGATCGCTCTTCTCACTGCGAGGATCAAACATTTGACAGAGCACCTGAGAAAGCATCCAAAGGATTTCCACTCCAGAAGAGGACTCATGAAGATGATCGGAAGAAGAAGAAAAATGTTGAAGTACCTGAGACACAAGAAACCGGAAGTTTATCGAGAACTCATCGCCAAGTTAGGAATCAGGAAATAAAATTCTAAGGAGGGGGAAGCGGGCTTGTTGCCCGCTTCCTGATTTAAATTGATTGGGTAGAGGTGATAGGAATATGAAGGAATGGCGACGTAACATCCTTGGAAGAGAACTCGTAGTTCAGTACGGAAAAGTAGCGAAACAATCGAGTGGTTCAGCCCTGGTGAGGTTTGGTGACACAGTTGTTCTGGCAACCGCAAACATTTCAGACAAAGCAGTGGAAGGAATCGACTTTGTACCTCTCACCGTTGAGTTCCAGGAAAGGTTCTACGCTGCCGGAAAGATCCCCGGTGGTTTCATAAAGAGGGAAGGTAAACCCAGCGAATCCGCTATTCTCTCAGCCCGCCTCATCGACAGACCGATAAGGCCTCTCTTTCCAAAAAAACTCAGAAACGAGGTCCAGGTTATCGTGACCGTGCTTTCGGTGGATCCGAACGTTCCACCGGACGTTGTGGGAATCTTTGCCGCGTCCCTCGCATTGAACGTTTCAAAGATACCGTTTGAAGGTATAGTGGCGGGTATTAGGGTTGGTTACAGAGACGGACAGTTCATAGCCTTACCCAGTGAGGAAGACATAGAAAAGGGTCTGATGGATATCACCGTTGCTGGAACAAAAGACGCTGTCACCATGGTCGAAGGTGAAGCAAAAGAAGTAACAGAAGAAGATATGGTGAAGGCCTTGAGATTCGCCCACTCCGTCATAAAAGAACTAGTCGATTTCCAGGAAGAGATTCTCTCAGAGTTCAACGTGGAGAAAATCCCCGTTGTCGAGCCCACACCACCTGAAGGCCTCGTTGAGGCTTTCAAAGATCTTCTAAACAAAGAAGAACTGGAAAGAAGAATCCTCGTAAAGGTGAAGAAGGAAAGAGAAGTGGCTCTCAAAGAGTACGAAGAACAGCTTCTGAATCAGATTGCAGAAAAATTGTCCGTAACCGATTTGGAAGGAATCAAACCCTTTGTCTCGGAACTCTATGAAGATGCCGTCAAAAAAACAATGAGGAGATTGATAGTGGAGAAGGGTATCAGAGCGGACGGGAGAAAACCGACCGAGATCAGACCCATCTCCTGCGAGGTTGGATTGTTCCCGAGAACACATGGCTCTGCTCTTTTCACCAGAGGGGAAACACAGAGTCTCGGTATCGTTACTCTCGGCGCTCCCATGGACGTTCAGATCATAGACACACTCCTCGAAGAAGGCGTTAAGAGGTTCATGCTGCACTACAACTTTCCTCCGTTCTGTACAGGAGAGGTGAAGCCGCTCAGAGGTCCCAGCAGAAGGGAAATCGGGCATGGACATCTGGCAGAAAGAGCTCTGAAGAACATGCTTCCACCCGAAGAAGAGTTCCCCTACACCATAAGAGTGGTTTCTGAGATCCTGGAGTCCAACGGTTCTTCCTCAATGGCCACGGTGTGTTCAGGATCCCTGGCGCTGATGGATGCTGGAGTTCCTATCAAGAAACACGTTGCAGGAATAGCGATGGGGCTCATTCTTGAAGAAGACGCCGAGATCATACTCACAGACATCATTGGAATGGAAGACCACTACGGTGATATGGACTTCAAAGTGGCTGGAACAAGAGACGGAATCACCGCCTTTCAGATGGACTGTAAGGTCTCAGGTGTCTCAGATGAACTCCTCATGAAAGCGCTCATGCAGGCAAGGGAAGCGAGAATGTACATTCTCGACAGGATGTATGAAACCATCTCTGCTCCAAGACCGCATCTGTCCAAGTATGCACCGATCATAAAGGTAACCAAGGTCGATCCAGAAAAAGTGGCAGATGTCATAGGACCTGGAGGCAGAGTGATAAAGAAGATCATAAAAGACTTCGATGTGAAGGTGGAGATCGACGACGAAACAGGCCTCGTCAAGGTCGTTGGAAGTTCTGAAGAAAACGTTGACAAGGCCATCGAACTCATAAGGGAAATAGCCAAAGAAATAGAAGTGGGAGAAGTTCTGGAAGGAAAGGTCACAAGGATAGAACCTTACGGACTGTTCATAGAGGTGAGACCAGGTAAGATAGGCCTCCTTCATCAGAGCAAAGTAGGAGAAGATATGAGGCAGTTCTTGAAAAAGGTGAAAGTCGGTGATACCATAAAGGTACAGGTGATCAACATAGACGACCTCGGAAGACTGCAGTTCAAACGTGTCACAGAGGGGGAAAACACTCAGCATGGAAAGACACACAGTAAACGAAATTGAGATTTTCACCATACCATTCGACAAGGCGCGGACGATCTCCTGCGCCTTTTTAATTAAAAAGGGATCCGCTCACGAACCAGAAGAACTTGCGGGGATCTCCCATTTCATAGAACACATGGCTTTCAGGGGAACAAAAAGCTACGATCACTTTTCTCTCAAGTACACCGTAGAAGTGGTTGGAGGAACTCTCAATGCCTTCACCGATAAACTCGCCACCGCTTATTATGCAAAAGTTCCGGAGTTTCACTTCGGAAAAACGCTGAACGTGTTGAAAGAGATAACTTTCTATCCCATTTTCTCTCCCGAAGACACCGAGATAGAGAGAAAGATCATTCTTGAAGAGTACAAGATGTCCCAGGATGATCCAACCAGTAAACTCTTCGATACTCTGGTGGAAACTGTCTGGCCCGGGCCCTACGGAAGGCCCATCATTGGAAGGAAGGAAACTATTGAGAAGATCTCGTCGGAAGATCTCAGAGAGTATCACAGGAAAAACTACAATCTTCCGGATACCAAAATCATCCTCGCTGGAAAAGTAAACGATGACTACCTTTCTCTTCTGGAAAAAGAATTGAGCGAATTAGAAAGGAACAAGCCAGGAGATCCTCTTCCACCTCCACCTTCGTTCGAACACACGGAACCCAGATACATCGTGAGGAACGACCTGGAGCAGGTACACATTGCCATGGCAAGACCCATTTGTGGAAGAATCAGTGAAGATATATACCCGCTTTATGCTCTCAACACCGCACTGGGAAGTGGAATGAGCTCCATTCTGTTCCACGAAATAAGGGAGAAAGAGGGCTTCGTTTACGATGTGTTCTCCCAGATCTACGCGCTGAAGGAAACAGGAATCATCATCGTGTACGCGGCTCTTTCTCCTGAAAAGATAGATGAGTTCTTCTCAAAGATGAAAGACGTTCTCTCCAATGAATCTCTTTTCATGAAGAATTTCGAATACGGAAAGATGAGATACCTTGGAAAGCTCGATATGGTCACAGACAATCCAGCCGGCATGATGAGTTTCGTGATCGATGATCTCTCTAATGACTCTCTGGAGACCATAGAGGAAAGGGTCGAGAGAATAAAGAACGTTTCGAAAGAAGACTACAGAAGGGCCTACGAGAGATTTATTGCGGGTAACTGGAGCGTGTTCGGAATAGGACCTGAGTCCGGGAAGATTATTGAAAAACACGAGATGATCGTTTGAGGAGGGATTGGATGAAAGAAGCCCTGACCTTTGACGATGTGCTGCTTGTTCCACAGTACAGCGAAGTCCTTCCAAAAGACGTGAAAATAGACACCAGGCTCACAAGACAGATACGAATAAATATACCACTTGTGAGTGCCGCCATGGACACAGTGACCGAAGCGGCTCTGGCAAAGGCTCTCGCAAGGGAAGGCGGCATTGGAATCATTCACAAAAATCTCACTCCCGATGAACAGGCGCGCCAGGTATCGATCGTAAAGAAGACCGAAAACGGCATCATATACGATCCTATCACCGTAACCCCGGATATGACGGTGAAAGAAGCAATTGATCTCATGGCAGAGTACAAAATAGGTGGACTTCCCGTTGTGGACGAAGAGGGAAGGCTTGTTGGCCTGCTCACAAACAGAGATGTCAGGTTCGAAAAGAACCTTTCAAAGAAGATAAAAGATCTGATGACACCAAGAGAAAAGCTCATCGTTGCCCCTCCAGACATCTCCCTTGAAAAAGCAAAAGAAATTCTCCACCAGCACAGAATAGAGAAACTTCCCCTCGTCTCAAAAGACAACAAGCTCGTTGGATTGATCACCATCAAGGACATAATGAGTGTGATAGAACATCCCAACGCGGCGAGGGACGAAAAGGGAAGGCTTCTCGTGGGCGCAGCGGTTGGAACGAGTCCTGAAACCATGGAAAGGGTGGAAAAGCTCGTAAA
The DNA here is from genome assembly GCF_000019625.1 of Thermotoga sp. RQ2. Lineage (NCBI taxonomy): Bacteria > Thermotogati > Thermotogota > Thermotogae > Thermotogales > Thermotogaceae > Thermotoga > Thermotoga sp. RQ2. The sequence goes on along the minus strand of NC_010483.1, from coordinate 1,489,739 downwards.
AGCGGGTGTGGATGTGATCGTCATAGATACCGCTCACGGTCACTCCAGAAGAGTGATAGAGACCCTCGAGATGATAAAAGCAGACTACCCGGATTTGCCGGTAGTGGCCGGAAATGTGGCGACCCCGGAAGGAACGGAGGCACTCATAAAGGCGGGAGCGGACGCTGTGAAAGTAGGTGTGGGTCCCGGATCGATCTGTACAACGAGAGTGGTAGCTGGTGTCGGCGTTCCTCAGCTCACGGCCGTTATGGAATGTTCTGAAGTTGCAAGAAAGTACGACGTTCCCATCATAGCAGACGGAGGAATCAGATACTCTGGAGACATTGTGAAAGCACTTGCAGCCGGTGCCGAGAGTGTCATGGTCGGAAGTATCTTTGCCGGTACCGAAGAGGCACCGGGAGAAACGATACTGTATCAGGGTAGAAAGTACAAGGCCTATAGAGGTATGGGAAGCCTTGGTGCCATGAGGTCTGGAAGTGCGGACAGATACGGTCAGGAAGGGGAAAACAAGTTCGTCCCCGAAGGAATAGAGGGTATGGTGCCGTACAAAGGAACCGTAAAAGACGTGGTGCATCAGCTTGTGGGCGGACTCAGATCCGGTATGGGATACGTTGGTGCCAGAACAATAAAAGAACTCCAGGAAAAGGCAGTCTTCGTGAAAATCACTCCAGCTGGAGTGAAAGAAAGCCATCCACACGACATCATCATAACGAAAGAATCTCCGAACTACTGGGTCCAGGCTTAAGAGAGTTTCTTTATGATTTCGTACTCTTTCATCGCTTCTTCGTGCATACCGATTTCTTCATAAAGACGGGCGAGCTTCAATCGGAGCTTCACATTTTCCGGCTGTTTCTGGAGCAGCTTCAAATAAATCGAAGCTGCTCTTTTTTTCATGCCGATTCTCCTGTAAAAAGACGCTCTGAATCGAGCAGAAAGAAACGGTAGAGCAAGAAGAACAGGGAGAAACGGGTAATATCTACCTCTTTTCTCTTCAGACACCTTCGACTTTTTTGAAACAGCGGCCAGTTTTTCTCTGAGCTTTTCCTTGGGAATGGTGAGCTGTTCGTACTCGTCGAGGATCTCCTCCACGTTCCCAGAGGCGTCCACCTTTGCAGAGATGGAAAAGTATTTCTTTATCTGTTCTTCGAGTTCGTCTGTTTCACTGTATCCCAAGTGATGTGCCACTTCAAAAAGTCTCAGAATATAGGAGTAACTCTCCTCTTTCAGAGGTATCTCCTTTGCTTTTCTCACAAGATGGTAGGCTATTTCTTCGGCATTTTCCACCTTCGAGAGAGCCTCCACCACCTCGAATGAGAACACGAAAGGATCTTCAAGAAACCTGTTCACAAGATCTTCGGCGAACTTCTCGGGGTTTTCTATTTTCAAACTGATGCCGAGTTTCCAGAAAAATGGTGAAGAGAGAAATTCCTCCACGTCTTGCAGTTTCTCAGCAAAACTCTTCAGCTCTGGAAAGATTTTTTCCAGCAGTGGTGATTCTTCCTCGGAGAACATTTCTTCTGTGTCTCTTAGTTTTTCAAGGAGACCATGAAAGTCTTCTGAGATGATTTCCCGAGAGAGGGAGGGGTGTTTTTCAACGAGCTTTTTTTTGGCAAAGAGAAACTCTCCAACATTTTCTAATTCTGGATCAGAGGGGTGCTTTTTCATGTAGTCGAGAAAAAGATCTATGGCATTGTCCAGATTCGTCTTCGAAAGGCTTTTTATTTCCTCAAGGGATAGCGCCATAGTTAGAAGAGAAGGTATCAGTAGAAGAAGAATGAAGATAATTCTCAAAACTCTCACCCCGCCTCAAAAAGGGGCCTGAGAAATTTCCTCCAGAAGACTTTGAAAAACAGAGCGAGCGGCACTCCCACAAAAGATCCGAACAATCCGAAGAGTTTCCCAAAAAACAGGATGGACAAGATTATGTAAACGGGATTCAGCTTTTCGAGGCCTTTCATCAGCTGAATGAAGACAACGAAGGCAACGGCATGTATGAGGATCGCAAAGAGTGCTATGAGAAGAACACCTTTCACACCGAGAGTGAGAGAAAAAAGAAGTACAGGGATGTATTCCAGGACCACTCCAACGATTGGAATGAAGTTGGTCACAAAAGCCCAGAGGCTTATGATGGCGCTGTACTTCAAGTTGAAAGCTTCGAAAACAATCCAGTAAGAGAGTCCTATTATCACAGCATTTATGAAGATGACCCTTATGTACCTCCCCATACTCGCGTACACATCACGGAAAAACTCTCTCGCTTCCGCTCTTACACTCTTTGGATAGATGAGAACAAAGAAGCTGGCTATTTCGCGAATATAGAACACGGTGTAGCCGAGTCCGAAAAGCGTGAAAACAATTATCGTGGTAACAGAGACAAAATTCGTTGTTACAAGCGAAAAGACATAGTTCAGGAAATCTGTGAGCTTTGGTTCAAGAAAATTCATGATCTTATCGAACACCGGCATCAGTTCAGGAGATTTTATGTAGTCTTTCCATATCTTGCTTTCAAAAACTTTTGTCATGAATTCGATGAAACTCCCAAACTCGTTGAAAACAGGAGGAATGATCATGTAAAGCGAATAAACCATCACGAAAAAGAAGAGAAGAAGTGCTGCTACCCTGGAGAAGTACTTTCCAAATTTCAGCTTCTCCAGGAAACGAATGACCGGATCCAAAAGGAGCGTGAAGAACACCATCAACACAATCACTGCAAAGACATCCGGGAAAATCTTGAATACGAGAAATGAAATCAATATGTACAGTGTCGTGAAGAAAAAAGCTTTGTCCTCTAAGATCTTCCTGAACTCCTTCAACTTATTTCCCTCCGAGTTTTTCGAGACTCCACTCGACTATCGTTTTGAAAAACTCTTTCTGGTGCTCTGGATCTTCAAAAAGTTCATGGTATCCTCCAGGAAAGCTCACCAGTTTTTTCTCTGTGCTCAGTGCTTCGAAAAACTTCTTGCTTCCCTCAAAAGACACCACCCTGTCATCAGTTCCGTGAAGAATGAGAACAGGAACCTTTATCCTTTCAGCGTCTTTGAGAACCTTTTTCATATGGGAGAGCATATCTGAAGCGAGCTTGAAAGAGATCCTGTCGTGAACGAGGGGATCTCTTATGTACGCTTCCACCGCTTCTCTGTTCCTGGAAAGATCGCTTGGATTTATTCCGTTGCTCATCGTGAGGAATGGAACAAAAACGGACAGAAACCTCACCATGAATTCAAGGACCGGAGAATGGGTATCTGGAAGCAGGATAGCGGGGGCCGACACCACCAACCCTTTCTGGTTCTCTGGCTGAAAAATCTGAGTGAATCTGATAGCTATCAATCCACCGAGACTGTGACCAAAGAGCACGAACCTTTCCAGATCTTTCGTGATCTCGTTCAATATTTTAAAAACGTCATCAAAACGAAGGTGCCCTCTTCTTCCGGGAGATTTGCCGTGACCTGGTAGATCGAATGTGACCACCTGAACACCCTCTGAAACGAATTCTCTCACAAGTCTTCTGTACCTCCCGGAGTGTTCACCGAGACCGTGTACGATCACAACTGTACCTTTCCAGTCTTCTCCGTGTTTCTGGATGTTCATTCTCATCCCCCCAGAGATCTTTCTATTCTTCTCAAAAAGATCTCCTTTCCAAGAAGAGGAATAATGTTGACGAGTTCAGGACCTTCTTCTCTACCAGTCAGAACTCTTCTCAACGTCATATAGAATTCTTTGGGCTTTACACCGTGTTGTTTCAGTACCTTCTTGAAGACAGGTGTGATTTCTTCCATGGTCCACCGAACGTTCTGGAGCTCTTCTTTGAGCTGTGAAAACACTTCTTTCATTTCTTCTGGTATTTCAACAGGTGCTGGATCTTCAAAGAAGAAGCGGGACTCTTCAGGAAATTCTGAAAGCACCTCTACTCTCTCTTTTGTGATCTCCAATACCTTTTTAAAGTACTCCTCGTCGATTATTTTTATCCCGGCTTTCTCAAAGAACGGCTTTGCCAGTTCTGCGAGCTTCTCAATCGGCATGTTCCTCAAATAGTAACCGTTCATCCATTTCAACTTCTGTGGGTCGAAAATCGCAGGGTTCGGGCTGAGCCTGTCCAGAGAAAACGAAGAAATCAATTCTTCGAGAGTGAGGAGTTCTTTACCCTCTGGGTGAGACCATCCAAGAAGTGCCAGATAGTTGACAAGCGCCTCCGGAAGATATCCCATGTCTCTGAACGCTTCCACAGAAGTGGCTCCATGTCTCTTGCTCAGTTTTTTTCCATCGGGTCCCAGTATGGTGGAAACGTGCGCAAAAACGGGGGGAGCCTTTTCAAACGCTTCATAGAGAGCGAGCTGTCTCAGTGTATTTGAGAGATGGTCGTCTCCACGGATAACGTGTGTTATTTCCATGAGCATGTCATCCACCACACAGGCGAAATTGTAGGTGGGAAGACCGTTGCTTCTCATTATCACAAAATCCCCAATTGCTCCTGTCTTGAACACAACTTCACCTTTCACCACATCGTTCAACACATAGTCTTTTCTGGGCATCTTGAAAAACACAGCCGGCCTCAAACCCTTTTCTTCGTATTCCCTTCTTCTCTCGGGAGTATCAAACTTTTCGAACATCTCCTGGGAGTAGTGTGGTGCCTTTCCTTCAGAGAGGAGTTTCTCCCTCATCTCTTCGATCTCTTCAGGGTAAGCGTAAACGTAATAGGCCTTCCCCTCCTTTACAAGCCTTTCAGCGTGTTCTCTGTATATCTCCACTCTCTCGCTCTGCATGTATGGACCGTGGTCTCCTCCCACGTCCGGTCCCTCATCCCACAGAAGACCAAGCCACCTGAGAGATTCCATGAGCTTCTCTTCGTACTCCCTCTCAGATCTCTCCAAATCGGTGTCTTCTATTCTGAGGATGAACTTTCCTTTTTCTTTCCGTGCGAAAAGAAAGTTGAACAGAGCGGTTCGAGCTCCTCCAACGTGGAGAAAGCCAGTGGGGCTCGGTGCGAATCTCACCCTTACCAATTCAGAACACCTCCCAGTGTGTATTCGCTGTTGAGGATCTTTTTCAGTACTTCCTCGGGTGAATTCGGCGCTCCTGATATGTCGATGTACCTTCTTCCTATATCAGAGGGAAAATGGGCGTCCGATGTCACTATCACCCTGAGATTCTTTTTCTGGGCATTTTCTTTTCCCTCTCTACTCACCACTTCAGCAACAGGAATCTCGAGATCTGGAAAGAAACCGAGCTGGTAGAGAACACCGAATCTCTTCTCAACATGCGCGTAAACCGGTATCCCTCCAAATGATCGAATCAGCTCTACAGCCTGAGACAGTGTGAGATCTGAAGGAAAACCGAGTGGAACGTCTTCGTAGCCCGTGTAATTCCCCTTTTCGTCTACAAAGAGCTGATAGCCCATTTTCTCATGATCGTGTTTCACCGATGGAAGATGTTCGTAAACGATCTTCGTGACTTTCAATGCGCTTTCGATATCGGAAAAAAAGCCGAGCACGTGAACATCTTCCACCGTCTGTATCTCTATTCCAGGGACAACGAGTTTCTTCATTTTCAGAAAAGCAGGAACGTTTTTTGCGCTGTTGTGATCAACTATGCCGAGAATCTGTACATCTTCCGATGCCCTCTCCACAACGGGCGGTATCATGAGCAGATCTGCGCACGGTGACAGACACGTGTGCACATGTAAATCCGCCTTCATCTCAACCCCAGCTCGTACACCTTCCCAGAAACTATGAAGGAGTTCTCCTGAGATTTAAGGAGCACCACTCCGTTCTCCTCTGCCTTCTTCACAGTGTCCTTTTCGTATTCGTGACCGTCACAGAGAACGATCCCCTTTATTCCGACAACCGTGGCAACCGCTATTATGTTGACGTGAGACTGAACTGTGATCCAAAGCGTTGAAGGCTGGGCTTTCCCCAACACTTCACTCAAAAGGTCACAGGTGAAACCGTGTTCCACTTCCGTGTTCAGATCACCGCACACATGTTCAAGCCCCAGTTTTTCCACTATCTCCCTTATCCTCACCTCTATCCCTCCTGAAGAACACCATCTCAACGATTACACCCTTTCCCACTTCTGAGATGATGACCATTTTATCGGAGTACCTTTTCATGTTTGGAAGCCCCATCCCTGCACCAAAGCCGAGCTCTCTGATGTGGTCTGGAGCCGTTGAATAGCCTTCTCTCATCGCGAGTTCCAGATTTTCTATCCCTTTTCCTCTGTCTTCTACCCTCACCGTGATTTTCTCATTGTCGATGAAGCAGTATATGTACCCATCGGATTCGCTGTGAATGACAACGTTTGCTTCCGCTTCGTAAGTAGCTATTGCGATTCTTCTTGCCAGTTCTTCATCCACTCCTCGCTCCAGGAGAAACCTCTTCAATTTGGAAGCCCCTATCCCGATCATGTTCACATCGAAGTAATCTATGTGGAAAACAAAATCCGCTTTTCCTTTTTCCAGGACTTCTCCCGTGATCAGTGAAGTTCCTTTTTCCAGGACTTCTTCCATCCTTTTGTCGTGCAGATACATGATACCGAGTTTTGCCAGGAGAAAATAGATGATGTCGTGCTTTGTCACGATCCCCACCAGTTTTCCCTCATCGTCGACAACGGGAAATCTCCCATAACCGTATTTCTCAAAGGTCTTGACGGCGTCCTGGAGGGTGTCTGTTTCTTTCAGACATACCACGTTCTTCGTCATGCGCTTTTCAACACTGTCTTTTATGTAACTTCCCTCGAGGGCCTTTATGATGTCTTCCAGACTGACGATTCCCACCACCCGTTTTTTGTCATCCACTACGGGCACACCTGAGATCCTCTTTATCCTCATAATCTCTTTCACGTGAAGAAGTGTCTTGTCCGGCGTTACATATATCACATCCGGATTCATGAACTCGGAAACTCTGACATCCTGGAAGATGGCTTGCAATCTGTCTATGATGGAAACGCTCATTCTATCGCTCTCCTGACGGGCTTCAAACCTTTCATGTAAAGTCTGCCACAAGTTTCGAACATGGAAAGATTCGTTGCAAGAACGGTGATGTTGCATTCTTTCGCAAAATTGACTATAGTCTCAGGAATATCTCTTTTTCTGACGAAGAGAACAGCGGGTATCCCCACCACCATGGCGGTTCGCACGGCCTGTGGAGAGTGAAGTCCTGTGATCAGAAGAACGTTCGGCTCAGCAAACGCGAGAACATCACTCATGAGATCTGTGGCAACGGCTCTTTCTATGTTCAGATCTTTGTTTCCACAAAGGATCTCTCCTTCTACGATTCTGGCGATCTCTTCTATTGTCACGCAAACACCTCCTAAGAGACCTTCCTGAGAATTCTAGGAGGTTTTCTGTCTTTTCTTCTGAAACGAAACAGAGAATAATAGGCGAAAACGCTTCCCAGCGCAAGTACGAAGGTTACCCAATCTTTCAGCCTAAAAAGGTATCCAGTTATCACAGTCACCGCGAATATCACAAGCGGAAGAAAATAAACGAGTGTTGATACCTTCAAAGGATCGTACTCGGGTATGTCTACCACAACCTCATCACCGGGCTTCAAATCTTCTCCACACCAGTCTATCTCGAGTTTTATCTCGTTGTCGGAAAGACAGATGTTCTTTGCCGGGCAACTCCCACAAGCGCTCGTTCTAGCTTTTGCCACCACCACTTTCCCGTCTTTCACTTCTCGAACATACATTTTTTCTACGATGGTATCACCCCTTCACAACACCAAGAGGAATCATCCTGGCTACTTTTCTCGAAATACCTATCTCATGAACGATCTGCACCACTCTGTCCACGTCTTTGTAAACTTCAGGAGCTTCTTCAACCAGAGTCTTTTTACTCTTGCTCATGACGACAATATTTTTTTCTGCCAGTTCATCGAGAACTTCCCTGTAATCCAGCTTCTTCAGGGCAGCGGACCTTCCAAGGACTCTCCCCGCTCCGTGTGCGGTGGAACCGAAGGTCTTTTCTTCGGCTTTCTTTGTTCCTACCAGAAGATAGGAAGCAGTCCCCATGTCACCCGGTATGATGACGGGCTGTCCCACTTCTCTGTAGATCGAAGGAACCTTTTCGCTTCCGGGACCAAGAGAACGTGTGGCACCCTTTCTGTGGACGACCAGTTTTCTTCTTTTTCCGTCAACTTCGTACTCTTCCACTTTTGCGATGTTGTGAGCAACGTCGTAGATGAGATCAACACGTGTGTCTCTCCCGAACACTTTCCAGAAAGCTTTTCTAACGAGATGCCCGAGGATCTCCCTGTTCGCGAACGCGTAGTTCGCTGCACAATTCATGGCAGAATAATAGGCCTGTCCAAGTGGATGTTCGAACGGAGCGTTTATAAGCTGTTTGTCGGGTAGATTTTTGTTGTGTTCCTTCAGATTATCCCTCATGAGCCTTATGTAGTCGGTCGCAACCTGATGTCCGAATCCTCTGCTTCCGGAGTGAATCATCACCGTGATGGTACCGATCTCCAGACCGAAAAATTCAGCGAGTTCTTCGTCGTATATTTCCTGAACCATTTGAACCTCCACGAAGTGGTTTCCCGCACCGAGAGTTCCGAGCTCGTCACTTCCTCTCTCGAACGCTTCCTCCGATACGTACGAGGGATCCGCTGGATGTATCTTTCCACCGTCTTCGATTCTTTCCAGATCTTCCTCAAGACCGTACCCTGACTTGACAGCCCACTCCGCACCTTCAACGAGAACTTTCCTGAGCCCCTTCTTGCCGAGAACGATGTCTCCCGTTGAACCAACACCCGCGGGAACGAATTCGTATATAGCTTCGACAAGAGACCTCATTCTATCTTTCACATCTTCGTAGGTGAGATCTGTCTTCATCAGGCGTACTCCACAGTTTATATCGAAACCCACACCACCCGGCGAAATGATTCCTTCTTTCACATCGAAAGCGGCGACTCCTCCTATTGGAAAGCCGTAACCCCAGTGTATGTCCGGCATGGCGAGGGCGTATTTCACAATGCCGGGAAGCGTGGCCACGTTCATGAGCTGTTTCATCGCTTCTCTGAACTGAGGATCGTTCACACTCTCGGCGTCCGTGAATATGATCGCGTCAACCTTCATATCTCCCTCTTTTGGAATTTTCCAGATGTATTTATCGAGTCTTTCTATCTTCATAATTTATCCCTCCCACTTTTAGTTTATCATTAAATAGTGGAGGATAGATTATGAGTGAGGTTCGATTCGCTGTCGATGCCTCGCTGGTACCGCTTGCAAAAAAGTTGAGAATCCTCGGGGTGGATGTGAAGGTTTGCTACTCTGAAGAACCCGGGAAAGTCCTTCTGATATGCAGGAAAGAGGGTAGAATTCTTCTCACAAAGAAATGTTCTCTTATAAAATTTTTCGAAAAATATGGGCAGAAAGTCTTCTATATCAAAGATGAAAAAGATTTGAAAAGGGTGATAGAACATTTTAAACTGAAACCAGAACGTGCAAGGTGCCCGTACTGTAACAGAGAACTCTTGCCGACTCCACGTGAGGAAGTGATTGAAAAGGTGCCTCTGTACGTTTTTCTGAACGCAGAGAAATTCTCCAGATGTCCCAGCTGCGGAAGAATCTTTTGGAGAGGATCTCATTTAGACTGGGTGAAGGAAGTGATACCAGATGGTTCCGGAGAGACTGAAACAGATAAAGGGAATAAGGATTCTGGAAAGCGAGGATGAAATCCCTCAGGAAGGTTTCACCTGCAGATTTGGAAAGCATACAGTTGTGGCAAATGATGAAGAGTCTTTCGAAATCGTCAGACTCTACAAAAGGCTCACCGTTTATGAGCTGTTGCTCTCTCTTGTGGATTCAATATGTGTTCACCCGAAAGAGGAAGCTCTCAGGTTTTCCCTCAAAAAAGTCAGAGAATTTCTGGATGCGGAAGAAGTCTATCTGATAGAGGGCGATGCTTCTTATTCTTCGAAGGGAGAGAAACTCTCCATCGATGAGATAAAAAAGAAACATCCAGGGGCGAGTGTGAGAGAGTGGAGGAACAAACTGCATCTTGTTGTGGTTCGCGAAGGCGCATTCGATGAAGAAGAAGAGGTACTCTGTACGAAACTTTTAGAATTCATCGGAAACGTATCAGAAAAACTCTGGAGGCTTAAAGAAGAAGTCCAGAAATTGAAAAAGTCGTACGAAGAACAGCTGAAAGTTTCAGAGATACAGAAAGAACACATAAAGAAAATGAGAATAATTTATTACGTCAGCCAGGCCATGAGATCTGTTTATGATCCGAACAACCTTTACCGTGTGATTTTGCTCAGCCTTGTTTCAGAGAGAGGATTCAATTTCGACCGTGCTGTTCTTCTCAAAAAAGATGAAGGTACAGGCTCTCTGATGGTCGTTTCCGCGGTGGGTGGCGATACACTTCAGGAACACGAAGAACTCAAGAGATACCTCAGAAAAAGAACCTTGAGATACACAGATCTGGTACAGTTTTTAAGGGAGGAGGCGCTCACATTCTCGTTTGAAACGAAGTTCAATGAAAAAATAAGGGGAAAGAGATTTTACTACAGAGAACATCCGATATTCGAAAGGGTGGTTTTGAGAAAGAGTATAGTGAGGACTTCGAGAGAAACTCTCGAAAAAATCAGGTACGAAATAGAAGATGTTATAAGTATCCTTGAAAACGATGAGTTCATAGTCTTTCCACTTGTTGGGCGATGGGACACTCTCGGTGTTGTGGTGGTGGACAACAAATTCAGCAAAAAGGAAGTCACCGATCTGGATCTGGACGTGCTCAAACTTTTCTCTGAAAGTGCAGGTCTTGCTCTGGAGAACGCGTACAATTATGAAAGTTTGAGAGAGAAAACACTGGATCTTCAACGTCAAAACGAACTTGTGGAACACCTCAGGAACTTCAGTGAAAGCATTCTGGAGAGCTTAGAAACAGCCATCATAACGCTGAGCAAAGAAGGACGTGTAACCGAATGGAACAAAAAGGCCGAACAACTGTTTGGTCTGAAGAAAGAAAACGTACTCGGAAGAAGGCTCAAAGATCTCCCCGACTTTGAAGAGATCGGATCAGTCGCAGAAAGCGTTTTTGAAAACAAAGAACCCGTGTTTCTCAACTTCTACAAATTCGGAGAAAATTATTTCAACATAAGATTCTCCCCTTTCAGAAATGCCAAAACACAGTTGCTCGAGGGAGTCATCATCACGATCGACGATGTCACAGAGCTGTACAAATACGAAGAGGAAAGAAAAAGAAGAGAAAGACTTTCCATACTGGGAGAGATGACTGCAAGAGTCGCTCACGAGATAAGGAATCCAATAACGATAATAGGCGGTTTCATAATGCGCATGAAGAAACATCTTGACGATCCAGAGACGCTGAAGAAATACATCAACATAATAACGAACGAACTATCCAGGCTTGAAACGATTGTCAAGGAAATCCTGGAATACAGCAAAGAACGGCAGGTGCTGGAATTCACCGAATTCAATCTGAACGAACTCATAAGAGAGGTCTACGTTCTATTCGAGGAAAAGATCAGAAAGATGAACATAGATTTTTGCTTTGAAACGGACAACGAAGACCTCAGAGTTGAAGCCGATAGAACGAGGATAAAACAGGTACTGATAAACCTTGTTCAAAATGCAATAGAAGCGACAGGGGAAAATGGTAAGATAAAGATAACGTCGGAAGATATGTACACCAAGGTGAGAGTGAGTGTCTGGAACTCGGGTCCCCCCATACCGGAGGAGCTGAAAGAAAAGATATTCTCACCGTTCTTCACCACAAAGACTCAGGGAACAGGTTTAGGACTTTCAATCTGCAGAAAGATCATAGAGGATGAACACGGAGGAAAAATATGGACGGAAAACAGAGAAAACGGGGTTGTTTTCATCTTTGAAATTCCAAAGACACCAGAAAAGAGGTGAGAGAATGAAAAGGATACTGGTTGTCGATGATGAGCCGAACATAAGGGAACTTCTGAAAGAGGAACTTCAGGAAGAGGGTTACGAAATTGACACGGCAGAAAACGGGGAGGAAGCCTTGAAGAAATTCTTCTCTGGAAACTACGACCTGGTGATTCTCGACATAGAGATGCCCGGCATCAGTGGACTGGAGGTAGCCGGTGAGATCAGAAAGAAAAAGAAAGACGCAAAGATCATTCTGCTCACGGCCTATTCTCATTATAGAGCCGATCTTTCATCGTGGGCAGCGGATGAATACGTTGTGAAGTCGTTCAACTTCGACGAATTGAAAGAGAAAGTGAAGAAGCTACTTTCGTGACGCAGGAGGTGTAAAGAGTTGATGGACTACAAAAACACGCTGAACTTGCCAAAAACTTCATTTCCGATGAAGGCAAACTTGGTGAACAAAGAAAAAGTGTTTCTCGAAGAATGGGAAAAGATGGATCTTTACAACTACGTACTCGAACAGAGAAAAGGAAAACCCCTTTTTGTTCTGCACGATGGGCCTCCGTACGCAAACGGCCACATCCACATCGGAACGGCTCTGAACAAGATTCTGAAGGACATCGTCGTCAAATACAAAACGATGAGAGGATACAGGGCACCGTACGTTCCTGGCTGGGACACCCACGGTCTTCCCATAGAACACAGGGTGTCTCAGGAACTGGGTGAAAAGATAAAAGAAATGTCACCCGCGGAGATCAGAAAGAAGTGTGAGGAATTCGCTCTCAGATTCGTTGATATACAGAGAGAAGAATTTAAAAGACTCGGTGTTCGGGGAGACTGGGAAAATCCATACATCACGCTGAAGCCAGACTACGAGGTGAAAATACTGGATGTTTTCAAAACCCTTGTAGAGGAGGGAAACGTTTACAGATCGTTGAAACCCATCTACTGGTGTCCGAGATGCAGAACTGCCCTCGCGGAAGCGGAAATCGAATACCACGATCATAAATCTCCTTCCATATACGTGAAGTTCAGATCCAAAGAAGATCCGAATTTCTTCATCGTGATATGGACCACAACACCCTGGACACTACCGGCAAACGTTGGTATCGCTCTGCACCCGGATTACGAATACTCGGTGGTGAAGGTCGGAGAGGAAAAATGGGTCATCGCAACAGATCTTCTCGATGCTTTTTCGAAGGAGACTGGAATCGACTGTTCCAATGTCGTCGAGAAAATAAAAGGAAAGGATCTGGAAGGAAAAGAGTTCGTTCATCCCATCTTCGATGACAAAACCTCCAGAGTCATTCTTGCCGATTACGTATCTCTCGAAACAGGAACGGGCTGTGTCCACATAGCCCCCGGTCACGGTGAAGAAGACTACATCTACGGTCATGTGCAATACGGTCTTCCCATCGTCTCTCCCGTTGATGAGGAGGGACGTTTCACGGAAGAAGCGGGAAAATACAAGGGAATGTTCATAGAAGATGCCAACGAGGTGATCATAGAGGATCTAAAGAAAAAAGGAATCCTGGTTCACGCGTCAAGTATCACACACTCCTACCCACACTGCTGGCGCTGTAAGGGGCCTGTGATCTTCAGAGCAACTGAGCAGTGGTTCATTTCTGTGGATCACAACAACCTCAGGCAGAAAGTGCTGGAAGAAATAGACAAGGTGAAGTGGATACCGGAATGGGGCCGGAACAGAATCAGATCCATGGTGGAGGAAAGGCCCGACTGGTGTATCTCAAGACAGCGTGTCTGGGGAACTCCCATACCAGCGGTGAAATGTAAAGAATGCGGAGAAGTGGTACTCGATCCGAAGGTAATAGAACACTTCATGAAAATCGTTGAAAAAGAAGGTACAAACGCCTGGTTTGAAAAAGAGGTGGAAGAACTCATCCCCGAAGATTTCGTGTGTCCAAAATGCGGCAAGCGATCTTTCGAAAAAATGCTGGATACACTCGACGTATGGATAGATTCTGGTGCCTCCTTCGAATACATAACCACGAAGAGAGAAGATCACCCGTTCCCCCTCGACATGTACCTTGAAGGTAGCGATCAGCACAGGGGATGGTTCCATTCTTCCATCTTCCTTGCCGTCGCAAAGAGGGGGTCCGCACCTTACAAAGAAGTGCTAACACACGGATTCATAAAGGACGAACAGGGAAGAAAGATGAGCAAGTCCCTCGGAAACGTAGTGGATCCCATGGAAGTGGTGGAAAAATACGGTGCCGAGATTCTGAGACTGTGGCTTGCGAGCAGCGACTACTTCAACGACATAAAGATATCCATGAGGATCGTCGAACAACAAACGGAAGTTTACAGGAAGATAAGAAACACGTTCCGATTCCTCCTTGGAAATCTAGAGGGCTTTGATCCTGAACTCGACAGAGTTCCTTATGAAAAACTCTTGACGATCGACAGATGGGCCCTTGGACGACTGCAGGAGATCATAAAACGCGCCACCGAATATTACGACAGCTACGAATTCTCGAAGGTTTACAATCTCGTGGTGAAGTACTGCACAACAGAACTCAGCTCCCTCTACCTGGACGTCGTAAAGGACAGACTCTACGTGGAAGCGAAGGATTCAATATACAGAAGATCGGCGCAGACGGTGATGCACGAAATTCTCATTGCCCTGATGAAGATCCTTGCACCCATCATGACTTTCACGATGGAAGAGGTTTACTCCCACCTTCATGAAAAGGACAGAAAATACAAGACGGTTCAGGCGGAATACTGGCCAGAGTACAAAGAAGAGTTCATCGATAGAGAGCTCATGGAAGATTTCGAAAAACTCCTCTCCATAAGAGAAGACGTGTTGAAGGCCCTCGAGGAGAAGAGACAGCAAGATGTGATCGGTCACTCTCTCGACGCTGAGGTCGTACTTGTACCCAAAAATGACACCATCAAAGCGCTTCTGGAAAAATACAGAGACATACTCGAAGAACTCTTCATAGTATCGAAGGTATCCCTTTCGGACGCTTCGGGAGAATTGAAAGGAGAACTGGTAGAGGTGACCGTCAAACACGCAGAGGGTGAAAAATGTCAGAGGTGCTGGAAATACACAACGGAGATCTCTGCTTCTGAAGATTTTCCGGGGGTTTGTCCAAGGTGTCTGACAGTTTTGAAAGGAGAGAGGAAGTGACAGCGTGGAAGACATGAAAGTTTCTTTTCTGAAGATCATCACAGAAGCGTACGGTTTGAGGGCAACCGACGTGCACATTTCGGTGGGTTGCCCTCCTTATTACCGTATAGATGGGGACCTTGTACCTCAGGAAAAGTACGGAAAACTCACAAAAGAGACCATAATGAACGCCCTGAAAGATCTGTTCGCTGAGATCGGACAGCCGTTCCCACCTAAAACGAAAGAAGTGGATTTTTCCTTCACCGTGGCAGAAGCGATAAGGGTGAGGGGAAACCTCTATTACGAGAGAAAAAACCCCGCTCTCGCTTTCAGGTTGATACCAAAAAAGATCAGAACTTTCCAGGAACTGGGACTACCAGAGATCTTGAAAACATTCGTTGAGAGAAAGTACGGCTTGATATTGGTGGCTGGTCCCACAGGAAGCGGAAAATCCACCACACTCGCCGCCATGATAGATCACATCAACGAAAATTTCCCATACCACATAATAACGATAGAAGACCCGATAGAATACGTTTTCACAAACAAGAAATCCGTGATTCACCAGAGAGAACTCGGTTCAGACACGGACTCTTTCTACAACGGACTGAAGTACGCTCTGAGGCAGGACCCGGATGTGATCCTCGTGGGAGAAATGAGAGACCTTGAAACAATGGCTCTCGCTCTCACCGCGGCGGAAACAGGACATCTTGTCCTTGCCACGGTTCACACGAACTCTGCAGCTTCCGCACCCGAGAGAATCATAGATGTTTTCCCGGCACATCAGCAAAGACAGATCGCTCTTCAGCTTGCGAACACCTTGATCGCCGTGATTTATCAGAGGCTTGTCCCGAAGGCCAACGGAATAGGTTTTACTCCGATCCTGGAGATCATGGTGGGAACTCCTGCCGTGAGGAACCTGATAAGAGAGAACAAGATCCACCAGCTCGAATCTCTGATACAGGCTGGTGCAAGGCACGGAATGGTTCTCTTCGATGACGCACTCGTGAAAGCGGCACTCAAAGGTGATATATCCTTAGAATCCGCTCTGCAGTTTGCCAGGAACCATGAGGAGGTGGCTCGAAGATTAGGAATGAAGCCCTCGTAGAGAAGATCTCCTCGATAGTGAAAGAAAAGAAAAAAGAGATCGAAAAGCTCCTCGCCAGGCCAGATCTGACTCCCGAACAGATGAAGAACTACGGGATAGAATACGCAAAGATAGAAGAAATAGAGAACATCGCAAACAGAATAAAAGAAACTCAGGAGTTCATCGAACTCTTGAGAGAAGAAGGAGAAAATGAACTGGAGATAGAAAAGTACGAGAAAGAACTCGATCAGCTCTATCAAGAACTTCTCTTGCTTCTTTCTTCAGAAGTGGGTGATAAAGCAATCGTAGAAATCAGACCCGGCGCAGGTGGAGAAGAAGCCGCTCTCTTCGCACGGGATCTGTTCAGAATGTACACCAGGTACGCAGAAAGAAAAGGCTGGAACCTCGAAGTCGCTGAAATCCACGAAACAGATCTCGGTGGAATAAGGGAAGTGGTCTTCTTCGTAAAAGGAAAGAACGCTTACGGTATACTGAAGTACGAAAGCGGTGTTCATCGAGTACAGAGAATTCCTGTCACGGAGTCTGGAGGGAGGATCCATACGTCCACCGCTACCGTTGCCGTTCTTCCAGAGATTGAAGAAAAGGATATAGAAATCAGGCCGGAAGACTTGAAGATAGAAACTTTCAGGGCATCGGGACACGGTGGACAGTACGTCAACAAGACCGAATCCGCTGTAAGGATCACACATATTCCAACGGGAATAGTGGTGTCGTGTCAGAACGAAAGATCTCAGTATCAGAACAGGCAAACCGCTTTGAGGATCCTCAGGGCAAGACTCTATCAGTTACAGAAAGAACAAAAAGAAAGGGAAATCTCACAGAAGAGAAAATCGCAGATAGGAACCGGTGAGAGAAGTGAAAAAATCAGAACTTACAACTTCCCCCAGAACAGAGTTACGGATCACAGAATAAACTACACCTCTTACAGACTGCAGGAGATCCTCGATGGAGACCTGGACGAAATCATATCGAAGCTCATAGAACACGACATAGAAAACAACCTCGAGGAAGTTTTAGGAATCGGAGCCTCAGTCGAAGAAAAGTAATAGTGGAGGTGTGAAGATGTTCAACTCGAACTTCTACACGCTAAAACAGGCGATGGACGTTGCTCTTTTGAGACAGAACGTTCACTCACTGAACATAGCGAACGTGAGCACACCCGGTTACAAGAGAAAATACGTGGCATTCGAGGAACTCTTGAAGGAATCAGAAATGAAACTGAAGCTTTCGAAGACAAACGAAAAGCACCTCATCGGTTCAAAGAGTGTCGTAGAACCACGTGTTCTTGTGGACAACACAACCACCATGAGAAACGATGGAAACAACGTTGATATCGATTACGAGATGGTCCAGCTTGTGAAGAACGGACTCAGGTATCAGGTGCTCTCCAGGCTCATGTCGATGAACATAGATAGGTACAATGCCGTACTGAGGGGTGTCAGATGATGAGCGAATTCGAGATCATGAACATCAGCGCAACTGGAATGTCCGCTCAGAGACTCAGAGTCGAGATCGTCTCAACAAACATAGCGAACGCTGAAACCACCAGAACTGAAACAGGAGAACCTTACAGGAGGAAGGTACCTGTGTTCGCCGAGTATCTGAGAAGAACACCAAATGGTAAAATAGAAAGCGCTGGGGTGAAAGTTGTAAAAATAGAGGAAGACCCTTCACCGTTCAGACTCGTGTACGATCCCGCACACCCTGACGCGGATGAGAACGGATACGTGAGGATGCCCAACGTGAATATCGTTAGAGAAATGGTGGATCTAATAAACGCGCAGAGAGCATACGATGCGAACGTGGCGGCTTTCAATGTGACAAAGGCTATGGTGAACAGCGCCCTTCAGATAGGAAGGGGGTAATGGGTGATGGTTGACAGGATAGAGGGGCTCGGCCCTTTGAGCCAGAGTGGAAAGACTCAAAAGAAAAATGAAAACAACTTTTCAGAAGCGCTGAAAGAAGCCCTGGAAAAGGTAAACGACATACAGAAGAAAGCCGAGAAGGCAGCGGATGATTTCGCCCAGGGCAGGATAAGCAACATACACGAGGTTATAATAGAAGCCGAGAAGGCTTCCATAGCGTTGAGGCTCACCGTCGAAGTAAGAAACAGAATCGTGGAAGCTTACAGAGACATCATGAGGATGCAAATCTGACGGCGACCTTCTCGCCGTCTTTTATTTTTTTCAGATCTTCCAGCCCTTCCACGATCTTTCCTATCACGTTTACAGCACTCGCTGGTTGAATTTTGTCATCGCTCATGGGAGTTTTCCCAAAGAACAGACACAGCGCTTTTCCCGGAGGCCAGTATCCAACGTCCCCTACCTCAACTACTTCCCTTGGGTTTTCCATCTTCTGAACGTTCACAGGAGTTGAGAAGTATATCTCCTCGCCCCAAGTGTTCACGACACTTTCGAATGGAATTTTTTCCTTCAACAATTTGACGACCTCGTATTCCTCATTGAGATCTATCACACATTTTCCACTTTCAAAGAGGAGTTCAACTCTCATGTTCGCTCCCTCCTCAAAGAAGAAGGGCACCTTTTTGGAGGTGCCCGGGTGGTGCCGGGGATCGGACTCGAACCGACACGGGGTTGTGAACCCCAGCGGATTTTAAGTCCGCTGCGTCTGCCAATTCCGCCACCCCGGCTCCTCTTTTTATTATACCACATCGTCAGAAAGATTATTTCAACCTTACAAAAATCAAAACTTATTCATAACAACCGCACGTGTGTTATAATCAATTAGGAAAACATAAGAGGAGGGAACGAAATGCTCAGAATTGTCGATCTGCACGCGAAGCTGAGAGACGAAGACAAGGAAATATTGAAGGGCGTGAATCTGGAGATAGAAAAGGGAGAAGTCCACGTTCTCATGGGTCCAAACGGTAGCGGAAAATCGACCCTCGCGAACGTCATCATGGGAAATCCCAGATACATTGTGACGGAAGGAGACATCGTTTTTGAAGGAAATTCCATAAAGGATCTGCCCCCAAATGAGAGAGCAAAACTCGGTATAATGATGACTTTTCAGAATCCATACGAAGTTGAGGGAGTGAAGCTTTCTCAGTTTCTCATCACAGCTCATAGGAGGATTCACGGAGAGGATAAAAACTATCTGGAGTTGAGGAAAGAGCTCGAGGAAACCGCTGAAAAACTCGGTTTAGACAAGGATTTCCTAGAAAGGTACCTGAACGTCGGATTTTCCGGTGGAGAAAAGAAAAGGTCCGAGATCCTTCAGAGTCTCTTCCTTCGACCGAAACTGCTCATCCTCGATGAGATAGACTCGGGTCTCGATGTCGATGCGTTGAGATTGATCGCAAATCTGATAGCTAGACTGAACGAAGAGGGAGTGACACTTCTCATCATCACGCACTACAAAAGACTCCTCGATCACTTGAAGAGAATAGATAAGGTTCACGTTTACGTAGATGGACGTATAGTCACAAGCGGCGGTCCGGAACTGGCAGACGAAATAGAAGAGAAGGGCTACTCCCTGGAGGGTGTGAGATGATGGAAAGACTGATAATTGACGATTCACGATTCAATTTCGTGCCGAAGGTGAAGACCGCCTACAAAGCACCTCCCGGTCTTGACGAGAAGCTGATAATGGAAATATCACGCGCAAAAGATGAACCGGAGTGGATGTTAAAGCACAGGTTAGAATCACTGAAAGTGTTCAACGAGTGGCACAATCCCAGATTCGGTGTGGACATATCCGGCCTCGACCTCGGAAAGATAGTCTCCTACATAAAACCCGACGCGAAGAAGAGCACCTCCTGGGAAGAAGTTCCAGAAGAGGTGAAAGAGGCTTTCGATAAACTCGGGATACCGGAAGCGGAAAGAAAGTACCTCTCGGGTGTGGGAGCTCAGCTCGACTCGGAGATTGTCTATCAGAACATGAAGAAAGAGCTTGAAAAGATGGGCGTTATCTTCCTCGATATGGAAAGCGCTGTGAGGGAGTACCCCGATCTTGTGAAGAAATACTTCATGAAACTCGTCCCCATCACCGATCACAAGTTCGCTGCTCTTCATGGAGCCATATGGAGCGGTGGAACCTTCTTGTACGTCCCGGCGGGTGTGAAAATTCCCATGCCGCTTCAGGCGTATTTTCTGATGAGCAATCCCGGTATGGGGCAGTTCGAGCACACCATCATAGTCGCTGAAGAAGGCAGTGAAGTTACCTTCATAGAGGGTTGTTCTGCTCCAAGGTACAACATCATCAACCTTCACGCTGGAATGGTCGAAATATACGTCAAAAAAGGCGCAAAGGTCAAGTACCTCACCATTCAGAACTGGAGCAAGAACACGTACAACCTCAACACGAAGAGATCGATAGTCGACGAAGAAGGGTCGATGACCTGGGTTTCGGGCTCACTGGGAAGTCAGAAGACAATGTTGTATCCAATGACCATACTCAAGGGAAAAGGAGCAAGGGCAGAGAGCATGTCCATCACTTACGCGGGACCGGGACAGCACATGGACACCGGTTCCAAGATTGTTCACCTCGCTCCATACACGAGTTCGATCGTCAGCGCAAAGAGCATTTCTCTCGGTGGAGGCTGGGCTTTCTACAGGGGCCTTTTGAAAATCACAAAGGAAGCCGTGAAGAGCAAGGCCTCCGTCGAATGTGCAGCTTTGATGCTCGACAACCGATCGAAGAGTGATACCGTTCCGATCATAGAAGTGGAAACAGACAGGGCAGACGTCGGGCACGAAGCGAGGATTGGAAGGATAGGGGAAGACCAGATTTTCTACCTCATGAGCAGGGGGCTCTCTGAACAGGAAGCAAAGGCGATGATAGTGAAAGGATTCGTTGAACCCGTGGTGAAAGAGCTTCCATTCGAATACGCTGTCGAGTTGAACAAGTTACTCGAACTGGAAATAGAGAAGAGCATAGGGTGAGGTGTTCATTATGGAAAAGACTCTGGTGATAGAACATGACGGTGAAAAAGCGGTCGTTTGGGAAACTCCTCAGATTTTTTCCGAAAACGATTACGACTACGAAGTGCTTGAAAAGGCCCTGGAGAACACCGGTGGCCCTCTGAAAGAGTGGAGAAAGAAGAAGTACCAGGAGTACAAAGAATGGGGATTTCCGAGATGGAAAAGGTGTAATCTCGATGGTATGTCTCTTCCAGAATTGTCTTTCAAGTGGATAGACCTCGATGTTGATATCTCGCTCCTTGAAAGGCTGGACTTCGAAGGTGCCCACAGAAAATTCGTCCTTCTTGGAGATACGTTCTTTACGGATTTCAGAGTATACGGCGATGGAAAACACGTGATGAGATTCGACGGAGACGGGATCGAAAACGTACTCGTGGTCGTCGAAAAAGAGGCGGAGATCTACAAACTCTCCAGCACGGATCGATTCAGAAATACGGTGATGAGGATCCTGGTGAAAAAGAACGCATCGCTGAAGTTCTTCAATCTGGACTTTTTTGGGAATTTTTCTTTCGACAACGTGTTCATCGTCCTCGAAGAAGGTGCGAGACTCGTGTTGAGGGATTTCAAAGCGTTCGGTTACAGAAAAACCGGGCATATCCTTGTGAAATTGAACAAATCGAGCAAAGCCGATATGAAATCGTTCTTCTACCAGAATGGATCAGGAATAACCGATTTGCTCTACCTCATGAGATTTGAGGGAGAAGACGCCGAAGGAAAGCTGAAGGGAAACGGTGTGGTGGATGGCGCTGGAAAGATCGTTTTCCGTGGAATCCTGGATGTGAAAAGAGGTTCTAAGAACATCGTTGCAGAAGAAACAGAACACACACTCATTCTCTCACCAAACGCTCGAATGGATGCCATTCCGAGTCTCTGGGTGGACGAGAACGATGTCACCGCTTCACACTCTGCGAGTTCTTCCTCTCTCGACGAGGACGAACTCTTCTATCTGATGACCAGAGGCGTTGACGAGATAGAAGCCAAGAAGCTGATCGTGCGAGGGGTGTTCAACGAACTGCTCGACGAACTGGACGAGTCGTTGAAAGGAGAGGTAGAAAATGTTGTCAACAGGATTGTATGAGGACTTTCCCACTTTGAAGATGAAGATTAACGGAAAAAGGATCGTTTATCTGGACAGCGCGGCCACCACACTGAAGCCAAAACAGGTTGTGAAAAAGCTGGAGGAATTCTACTACAACAGCTACGCGAACGTTCACAGAGCAGTTCATACTCTCGCCGTGCGTGCCACCACCGAACTCGAGGAAACCAGGGAGGAATTTGCAGAGTTCCTGGGTGTTTTTCCGCAGGAGATAATCTTCACTTCGGGCACCACCATGGCCATAAATCTCGTTGTGATGTCCCTTCTGAGGAGCGGCATATTGAAAAAGGACGATCTGGTTCTGGTTTCCCTTCTGGAACACCACGCGAACTTTGTACCCTGGCTAAGACTTTCGAAACTCCATGGGTACAGGATCGACTTCATCAAGCCCTCGGGAAGATTCGGAACACTCGAGATGGATGACCTGTTGAAACACAGAGACAAAAACCCGAAAGTCGTTGCCATAACAGGCCTTTCCAACGTGACCGGTCAAAGAATACCCGTTGAAGAGCTGAGAAACGTCTTTCCTAATTCCATCATTCTCCTGGATGGTGCTCAACTGATACCTCATGAACCGGTGAAACCGAAGGAGATAGGAGTAGATTTTCTTGCCTTTTCACTCCACAAGATGCTCGGTCCCACCGGTGTGGGTGTGCTTTACGGAAAGAGAGAGCTGATGGAACAGATGGAACCGTTTCTCTACGGCGGAGAGATGATCGACAGAGTGTCCCTCGAAGACGTCACATTCAACGAATTACCTTACAAGTTCGAAGCGGGAACTCCAAACATAGCGGATATAGTCGCATCCAGGGAAGCCTTGAGGTATTTGAAAGAAACGGGTTTCGATTCAGTTCATGAAAAGATAGAACAGCTCACTCAGATGGCCTTGAAAGAGATGATGAAAATCGGCGGAGTAGAAATCTACGGCCCACTCGACGAAAGACAGCACGGGATAGTCTCGTTCAACGTAAAGGGAATACACCCGCACGATGTGGCTCACATTCTCGATCAGGAGTTTGGAATAGCCGTAAGGAGTGGGCACCACTGCGCACAGCCTCTGATGAGTATTTTGAAAGAACAGTCGCAAATCGATTTTCCAAACTCCACCTGCAGAGCCAGTTTTTACATCTACAACACGGAAGAAGATGTTAAAATTCTCGTTGAAGGTGTGAAAAAAGTAAAGGAGTGGTTTTCAAGATGATGTACTCGGAAGCCATCCTGGACTACGCGAATTCCAAAAAATTCAGAGGAAAACTGGACGATGCCACCGTTATCGAAGAGGGAAAGAACATCTCTTGTGGCGACGAAATCACACTCTACTTGAAGGTGGAAGACGGTGTTGTGAAAGATGCCAAATTCGAGGGAATGGGATGTGTTATCAGTCAGGCTTCGGCTTCTCTGATGCTGGAGAGGATCGTCGGAGAAAGGGTAGAAGAAATATTCTCCCTCATCGAAGAGGCAGAAAAAATGAGCCGGGGTGAAAACTTCGATGAGGGAAAGTTGAAGAACGTAACACTCATGTCAGACATAAAGAACTACCCCGCAAGGGTGAAGTGTTTCATTCTTGCCTGGAAAACCCTGAAAGAGGCGCTCAAAAAGATTTCACGGCCTTGAGAAAATCTATGAGGTATCCCTTCAAGTACGATGATACCTTCCCTATGAGTTCAAGGGTGTAACGTTTCAAAAGAACGAGGTCTCCTCTCCGATCCGCCTCTCTGAATTCTTCAACAGAGACAACGGTGAAGCTTTCCAGATCACCCGTTCTTTCTTTCAGTTTTTCTCCAAAGACCTTCTTTATCTCTCTGTGGACTTTTGGAAAGTGCGATAAAGCGAGTTTTCTCACTTCCTGAACGAGGTGCCACTCGGACTTCAAAAATACAGGTGTAGCTTCTTCGATCGTTTTTATCGTTTCTTCATCTCCGGAATAGATGAGATACGCTAAATAATCATCGTACACGTAATGGGCGTTCATCAACATCTTCATGATGGATCTGTCGAAGAGTGCCTGAAAGATTTCTCCCACCTCACCAGGAGTGTTGTGATAGGGCTGTGATAGATCTTCGATGTAGTGAAGAGCCCTGGCGAGGAACCTGTAGCCCCAGTATCTGTCTCCCTTTCTAAAGGCTTCTTTTGCCATATCGTGGAAGTAGTAAAAACTCTTGTCCGCTTCGAAGAACTCGAGGCCAAGGATTCGATACTTCATGTGACGCACACCCTGACTGTTTCCTATGAGGAACTGATACGGTGACAGATCGAGGCCCTGGTCCATTCCCCAATCCGGCTCCGAAGAGTACACGGTCAGGATCTGCCAGACAGGAACCTTTCCGTCTTCAGGAGGGGGATTTGGAGGTAAAATCGCTCCTTCCCAGGCAGATATCGTGTCTTGACCACACACATCTTCAAGAATGAGTTTTGAGAGATTGTAAACTCTGTTTTCCTGGTAGTTGTACGGTGTGATGGTGACCATCTCATCTGGTACAATATCTTTCACGATATAGTAGGTCAAACCTTCGTGACCGCTCCAGGAGAAAACAAGGGCGGAAACGACTATCAGAAAGACGATTGAAAGTTTTCTCAACCCGATCACCTCCAATCAAAGTCTAACACAAAGAGGTGCATAGAAGTATGAAACTCTATCTCATAAGACACGGCGAAACCATCTGGAACGAAAAGGGTCTGTGGCAGGGAATCACGGATGTTCCTCTCAACGAAAAAGGAAGAGAACAGGCAAAAAAGCTGGCAAACAGCCTGGAAAGAGTCGATGCCATTTACTCGAGTCCCCTCAAAAGAAGCCTCGAGACAGCAGAAGAGATCGCCAGACGCTTTGAAAAAGAAATCATCGTCGAAGAGGATCTGAGAGAATGCGAAATATCACTCTGGAACGGTCTCACAGTGGAAGAAGCCATCAGGGAGTATCCTGTGGAGTTCAAGAAGTGGTCATCGGATCCAAATTTTGGAATGGAAGGTTTAGAATCCATGAGAAATGTACAGAATCGTGTGGTGAAGGCTATCATGAAAATCGTCTCACAGGAGAAGTTGAACGGTTCAGAGAACGTGGTCATCGTATCACACTCTCTGTCTTTGAGAGCTTTCATTTGCTGGGTCCTCGGGCTTCCTCTTTACCTTCACAGAAATTTCAAGCTGGACAACGCGTCCCTCAGTGTGGTGGAAATAGAGAGCAAACCGAGGCTTGTTTTGTTGAACGATACGTGTCACCTTAAGGGATCTTGAACACCCTTGCATATGTGGTATTATATTCTATGTGGATGGCGGCGTAGCCAAGCGGTCAAAGGCGGGGGTCTGCAAAATCCCTATTCGTGGGTTCGAATCCCACCGCCGCCTCCAGAGAGCCAGGCTACACGGCCTGGCTTTTTATATTGGAAGAAGGGAGGTATTGATGATGAAAAAGGTGTTTCTCGTCCTGCTGGTAGTCCTGGCGATCCCGATCTTCGCGAAGGCCACCCTCTACATCTACAACTGGGCCGATTACATTCCTGAAGACGTGATCAGAGCATTCGAAGAGAAGTACGATTGCCGTGTGGTGTACGACACCTACGCTTCAAACGAAGAAATGTACGCCAAGTTCAAAGCCGGTGGTGGAAAAGGCTACGATCTGATATTCCCTTCCGGTGACTATGTCTCGATAATGAAAAAAGAAGGAATGCTCCAGAAACTCGATCTTTCTAAGATACCGAACTTCAAATATCTCGATAAAGACATCCTCGCGAAGACCACTTACGATCCCAACCATGAGTACAGCGTTCCTTACATGATGGGGTCTACTGTCGTCATCGTGAACAAAAAATACGTGAAAGAGTACGAGAAATCCTGGTCCATCTTCGATAGAGAAGACCTCAGGGGAAGAATGACTCTCCTCGACGACATGAGGGAAGTCCTCGGCGCTGCCTTGAAGTATCTCGGATACTCCGTCAACACGAAGAACCCGAAAGAACTGGAAGAAGCGAAACAGGTTGTTCTCAGATGGAAAAAGAACATAGCCAAATTCGACGCCTCTTCGTACGCTGATGGTGTTGTTTCCGACGAGTACTGGGTGGTGCACGGATACGCAGAAGACGTCTATCAAAGAATACCCGAAGGAGAGGAAGAATACTTCGACTTCTTCATACCAAAAGAAGGCGGTACGTTGTGGATCGACAACATGGTGATCCCCAAAGGGGCAAAGAACGTGGACCTCGCCTACAAGTTCATCAACTTCATTCTCGAGCCAGAAAACGCAGCGAAGATAGCGGATTATCTCGGTCTTCCCTCACCGAACGTGGAAGCCAGAAAGTACATGCAGACAGAACCCATTTACACCATAGAAGATCTCAAAAACTGTGAATTCATAGAAGACGTGGGAGAAGCCCTCGAACTTTACAACAAAATATGGCTCGAGATCATCATGTGACGGAGTGAGTGAAGTTGATCGGAGGAGAAGTTTCAATAAAGAACGTCAGCAAATTTTTCGATGACTTCCAGGTTTTGAAGAACGTCTCCCTGGATATAAAGAAAGGAGAGTTTTTTTCCATACTCGGCCCATCGGGTTGTGGGAAAACAACGCTCCTTCGCGTGATAGCGGGCTTCGAGGGTGTGGAAAGTGGAGATGTTCTCCTGGATGGAAAGTCGATACTGAATTTGCCTCCAAACAAAAGGCCCGTGAACATCATATTTCAGAACTACGCTCTGTTTCCTCATCTCACAGTTTTTGAAAACATCGCGTTCCCCTTGAAACTCAAAAAACTATCCGAGAACGAAATAAACCAGAGAGTGAACGAACTGCTTTCGCTCATAAGAATGGAAGAACATGCTCAGAAAATGCCTTCCCAACTGTCTGGTGGTCAGAAGCAGAGAGTGGCGATAGCGAGGGCCCTCGCCAACGAGCCGAGGGTCCTCCTTCTCGATGAACCGCTGAGCGCTCTCGACGCGAAACTGAGACAGGAACTCCTTGTCGAGCTCGACAATCTTCACGATAGAGTCGGTATCACCTTCATTTACGTAACACACGATCAGGCTGAAGCGATCAGTGTTTCAGACAGAGTCGCTCTCATGAACGAAGGAGAAATCGTTCAGGTTGGAACTCCCTACGAAGTGTATGAGAGCCCGGTCAACGTCTTTGCAGCGACTTTCATCGGAGAAACGAACCTCATGAAAGCCGAGGTTGTTGAAGTGGAAGATGAATATTACGTCGTAGAAAGTCCGGGAATCGGCCAGTTCAGGTGTTACAGAGACAAGGAAGCAAAGAAGGGTGATAGATTGCTCATCACCCTTAGACCCGAAAAGATCAGAATTTCGAAGAGGGAATTTCAGTCCGGTAAAATTTTCAACGTGTTTCACGGAATCGTAGAAGAAGAAATATACATGGGGCACCAGACGAAGTACTTCGTTCGACTCGACGAAGGCTACATAATGAAAGTTTACAAACAGCATGCAAGGTACATACTCGATGAGCCGATCATAAAATGGGAAGATGAAGTGTTCATCACATGGAATCCAGATGACAGCTTCATTGTAGAGGTGCTTGAAGAATGAAGTACGTGTACTTTCTGTGGTTGCTCTTTCTTTTCATTCTTCCCATCTCAATAGTTTTTGTTTATAGCTTTCTGGAGCCACAGATCTACGGTGGGGTCAAGTGGAGCTTTTCCCTCGAAGCGTATAGCTATCTTCCCAGGTACCTGGCGCTCATCTGGAGATCCGTCTGGATCGCCGGTGTTGCGACGTTCATTACCCTCGCTGTGGCGGTTCCTGTTGCCTTCTACATAGCCAGAAGCAAGCTTAAAAACTTTCTTTTGCTTTTGACGGTTGTACCCTTCTGGACCAACTCTCTCATCAGAATTTACGCCTGGAAGATAGTTCTTGGCAACAACGGACTCGTAAACCAGCTTCTCGGCCTGTTCGGCATCGGTCCCGTTCAGTTTCTCTACAACTCTTTCGCCGTCATACTGGTGATAGTCTATACCTACCTTCCTTTCGCTATACTCCCTCTTTACGCTGCCATGGAAAAGGTGGAAGACAGCATCCTTGAAGCATCCCTGGATCTTGGAGCCAGCAGGATGTACACGTTCATCAGAGTCCTTCTTCCCAACGTCAGAGCGGGCCTTCTCACAGCCTTCGTTTTCGTGTTCATTCCCGCCCTTGGATCCTACGCCATACCGGATCTTGTCGGTGGCGTGAACTCCAAGATGATAGGAAACGAGATCGTAAGGCAACTTCTGACCGTCAGAAACTGGCCCGTCGCGTCCGCGATGTCCAACATTCTAACCCTGATCGCTCTCCTGAGTATCATCTTTGTGATGAAAAGGGGAGAGAAACGTTGAAACCAGGAAGATTCATAAAAACCATCGTGATCCTGACAATGGTGTTCTTCTATTTGCCGCTTTTCATAGTGGTGTTGATGTCCTTCAATTCAGCGAAATCTCCTGTCTGGAGCGGCTTCACACTCAAATGGTACCTGGAACTGTTTACAAGAGAATATTCAGTCTGGCATGCGTTCAGAAATTCGCTCATCGTGGCCATCGTCTCCAGCGCGGTATCAACGGCGATTGGAACCTTAACAGCGATAGAACTCTTCTGGAAAAAGAGCAGGTTAGAAAACTCTATCTGGTTTCTCACGTATCTTCCATTCGTGGTACCCGACGTGATCATCGGTATATCCCTGCTTTTACTTTTCTCAATGCTCAAGGTTCAGCTGGGACTCTTCACCATAACACTCGCGCACATAACGTTTTCGATTCCGTACACTATGATGATCGTTCACTCCAGACTTCAGGATTTCGACAAGAGCATCATAGAGGCAGCTTACGACCTTGGAAGTACGGACTTCCAGGTGTTTTACAGGGTGATCATCCCAAATCTCGTTCCCGGTATAGTTGCTGCCTTCCTTCTTGCCTTCACACTTTCCATAGACGATTTTGTGATCACCTTCTTCGTGGCTGGGCCAGGGTCGACCACCCTTCCGATTCAAATCTACTCCATGATAAGGTTCGGTATCTCACCTACAGTCAACGCCATTTCCACCTTCATGATCGCCGGGACTATCCTGATCGGTTTTGTGCTCAGAAGGTTCGTGAGGTACATCTTCTGATAGAATTGTGATAAGGGGAGGGATAAGATGATAGATATAAAGCTCATCAGACAAAATCCCGATTTCGTGAAGGAAGCCCTCAGAAAGCGAGGAGAGGATCCCGCTGTAATCGATGAGATTTTGAAGATCGACGCCGACTGGCGCGCTACCATCACGAAAACCAACGAGCTGAGATCCAGAAGAAACGAAATTTCCAAAAATGTGGCAAGGTTGAAAAAAGAAGGGAAAAACGCAGAGGCAGAGGCACTCATCGAGGAAGGGAAAAGATTAGGAGAAGAAATAAAAGCGTTAGAAGAAAAAGAAAAAGAACTCCAGGAGAAGTTGAACTATCTTCTTTTGATGGTCCCAAACATTCCACATGAGAGCGTTCCCGTTGGAGAAGACGAATCCCAGAACGTTGAAGTGAGAAGGTGGGGAGAGCCGAGAGAATTCGATTTCACCCCGCTCGCTCACTGGGACCTCGGACCTGCGTGGGGGCTCATGGATTTCAGCAGGGCGTCCAAGCTCAGCGGTTCCAGATTCACCGTTATGTATGGAAAACTCGCAAGACTCGAGAGGGCTCTAATAAACTTCATGCTCGATGTTCATACAAAGGAACACGGTTACACGGAAGTGTGGGTTCCACACCTGGTGAAAAGAGAAACCATCACCATAACCGGACAGCTCCCCAAATTCGAAGAAGAGCTTTATCTTGCTGAGAGGGATGACCTGTTCCTCATTCCGACGGCTGAGGTTCCCCTCGCAGCGCTTCACAGTGGAGAGATCCTCGAAGAGAAAGAACTACCAAAGAAATACGTCGCTTACACTCCCTGTTACCGCAGAGAAGCGGGAAGTTACGGGAAAGATGTGAGAGGGATGATCAGGCAGCATCAATTCGACAAGGTCGAGCTCGTCTGGGTGACCACACCGAAAAGATCCTTCGAAGATCTTGAACAGCTTGTGAAAGACGCCGAAACCATTCTTCAAAAACTGGAGCTCCCTTACAGAGTCGTTTCGCTCTGTACGGGAGATCTCGGATTCACCTCCGCGAAAACCTACGATATAGAAGTGTGGCTTCCTTCCTACAACGCATACAAAGAGATATCTTCCTGCAGTAACGTGACGGACTTTCAGGCGAGAAGAGGAAACATGAGATACAGAAGGAGATCGGATGGAAAGCTCGAATACGTTCACACGTTGAACGGATCGGGTATCGCCGTTGGAAGGGCACTCGTTGCGATACTGGAAAACTATCAGCAACCAGATGGCAGTGTGAGAGTGCCGGAGGTGCTCGTTCCCTACACAGGGTTCGAGGTGATACCGTAGTGCCTCATCTTTTCTACGGAACGGCTCAAAACGGTGAGGTGATATTCGACGAAAGAGAAGCACACCACATGAGGGTCGTGCGTTTGAAAGAAGGAGATGTGATCGAAGCAACAGATGGAAAAGGCTTTTCATACACGTGCATTCTTGAAAGTTTGAAGAAAAAAACGGCTGCAGCCAGGATCGTAAAGGCAGAAGAGAAAGAAAAAGAACCCACTGAGAAATTGAGCGTTGTTGTTCCGATCGGCAGGTGGGAAAGAACACGTTTTCTCATAGAAAAGTGTGTTGAACTCGGGGTGGACGAGATCTTTTTCCACAAATTTGAAAGATCCCAGCACGAGATCAGCCTGGATAAGGCAAAAATCGTTGTTAGAGAGGCAGCCAAGCAGTGTAAGAGATATCTTTTTCCAAAGGTGAGTTTTCTGGAAAAACTGGAGTTCAGTGGAAACGTGATAACACTGGATCTGGATGCCTCTCAAAACCTGCTCGACGCGAACTTAGAAGGCTCGATAACGGTGGTGGTCGGTCCTGAGGGAGGGTTCTCTGAGAAAGAAAGAGAATTACTGAGATCTTCTACAACCATTGTGAGTCTTGGAAAAAAGATCCTCAGATTCGAAACAGCTGCAATATTGACCGTTGGATACATCGCTTTAAAAAAACAAAAAATCTGAACGGAGGTGTTCACACATGAAGAAAGGCGAAAAGATCCTCTCTTTTGTCAAACAGGAAAAAGAATTGATAGAAGACTACAGGAAAAGCCTTCATGATGTCAAAAGAAGTGACGAAGTGGGAGATGTTTTTATCGAGTTCGCTCTTAAGTTCCTTGAAAAGGTCCTGGAGGATTTCAAGCCTGAAGAATACACCGAAGATATCGCTTTCGAACCAGAGAAAGAGAGCTACACCCTGAGCGAGCGTCTGAAAGAAAAGATAGGGGAGGATCTTCTCAAGAAGAGCGATCTTCCTGCTATTCTTCAAAGATTCTGTGAGATGGCAGCGCACAGGTGGAAACAGCTCAAAGCCGACGAGGAAAAGACAGATTTCTTCAAAAGACCCGGCCACGAGATTAGGAGAGATTGAATGAAGAGTGAAAGAATACTGGTCGTGAAAACGGAAGACTTTTTAAAAGAGTTCGGTGAATTCGAAGGATTCATGAGAGTGAACTTCGAGAACTTCTTGAACTTCCTGGACCAGTACGGATTTTTCCGGGAAAGAGACGAAGCGGAATACGATGAAACGACAAAACAGGTGATACCTTACGTAGTTATAATGGATGGCGACAGAGTCCTCATCACAAAAAGAACAACGAAACAGTCCGAGAAGAGGCTCCACAATCTTTACTCTCTCGGAATAGGCGGTCATGTGAGAGAAGAGGACGGAGCAACACCACGGGAAGCGTTTTTGAAAGGACTCGAACGCGAAGTGAACGAGGAAGTAGATGTCTCGCTAAGAGAACTGGAATTTCTCGGACTCATAAATTCGTCAACAACCGAAGTGAGCAGAGTACACCTCGGTGCTTTATTTCTCGGAAGGGGAAAATTTTTCTCTGTAAAAGAAAAAGATCTGTTCGAATGGGAACTCATAAAGCTCGAAGAACTGGAGAAGTTCTCAGGAGTGATGGAAGGTTGGTCGAAAATATCGGCAGCGGTTCTGCTGAACTTGTTTCGTACGCAAAACTGAATCTCTACCTGGATGTGCTTGGAAAAAGATCCGACGGATACCACGAAATAGTGGGATTGTTTCAGACGATTTCTCTTCACGACACACTAACTGTGGAAATCTGTGATAGAGGTTTCTATCTGGAAAGCAGCGTAGCTCTGCCCTCGGACAACACGATCAAAAGAGCCTGGGAGATGTTCAGGAAAAACACAGGAAAAGAATTCGGTCTCAAAGTCACGTTGAAAAAGAAGATCCCGGTGGGTTCTGGCCTCGGTGGGGGAAGCTCTAA
Organism: Thermotoga sp. RQ2; assembly: GCF_000019625.1. Classification (NCBI taxonomy): domain Bacteria; kingdom Thermotogati; phylum Thermotogota; class Thermotogae; order Thermotogales; family Thermotogaceae; genus Thermotoga; species Thermotoga sp. RQ2. The sequence continues at coordinate 1,457,269 of NC_010483.1, read as the reverse complement.
CGCTGCAGCGGTTCTCAGATATCTTGGTGAAGTTTTCAAAATACCTCTTGAAGACCTTCTGAATATAGCAGCTCAGGTGGGAAGCGATGTACCCTTTTTTCTTTACGGAGGAACCGCTCTTGTGAGAGGAAGAGGAGAAATCGTGGAGAAACTCGAGGATATCGAAGGATACTCTGTTGATTTGTTCTTCCCGGGCATTCACTCTTCAACGAAAGAAATGTATCTGTCTCTCACACCAGAGATGTACAGAAAAGGACCCGGCAGGGTAGAGGAACTACACAGGGCTTACCTTGAAAGAGATTACGAAAAGATAAGGAAACTCTCTTACAACGTGTTTGAGAAGGTGTTCTTAGAGAAACACCCGGAGGTAATGGATGGACTGAGAAACTTTGGCGATGGTTCCATAGTGAAAATGATGACGGGAAGCGGAAGTGCCTTTTTCGCTCTATATCCTCTGGACAAGGGAAATTACTCGTTTGTGGGAGGTGTTTAAGTTGGATCTCAAACGCTTCATAAGAGATATACCGGATTTCCCGCAGAAAGGCATCGTATTTCGCGACATAACTCCTCTTTTGAGAAATCAGGAAGCCTTCAAAGAAGCGATCGACAGAATGTGTGAACTCGTTTTTGACAAAGAGTTCGATCTCGTGGTGGCTCCCGAAGCGAGGGGGTTCATCCTTGGAGCCGCTATGGCGTACAAACTGGGAAAGGGTTTCGTTCCGGTGAGAAAACCGGGAAAACTCCCGTATAAAACTGTGTACGAAGAGTATCAGCTGGAGTACGGCACTGAACAGCTCCATATACACGAGGATGCCATAGAGAAAGGCCAGAAAGTGCTCATAGTGGACGATGTGCTAGCAACGGGGGGAACAGCGGAGGCACTCATAAGACTGGTTAAAAAACTCGGTGGGGAAGTGGTTTCTCTCGCTTTCCTTGTTGAGCTTTCATACCTGGAACCAAGAAAGAGACTGGAAGGTTACGATGTTAAAACTCTGATAGTCTACTGAGGGGTGAAAGTATGAGTTTAAAATTCGACTTTTCCAATTTGTTTGAACCGAACATCTCCGGTGGTTTGACAGATGAAGATGTAAAAAGTGTAGAGGAGAAAGTTACAAGTGCAGTTCGAAACTTTGTAGAAAACACTCCCGATTTTGCAAAGCTGGACAGAAGCTGGATCGATTCTGTTAAATCTCTCGAGGACTGGATAATAAACTTCGATACGGTCGTTGTGCTGGGAATTGGAGGTTCTGGACTTGGAAACCTGGCTCTTCACTACTCCCTCAGGCCTTTGAACTGGAACGAGATGACCAGAGAGGAGAGAAACGGATACGCCAGAGTGTTTGTGGTGGACAACGTAGATCCAGATCTCATGAGCTCTGTTCTGGACAGAATCGATCCCAAAACAACTCTTTTCAACGTGATATCGAAATCCGGTTCCACCGCTGAAGTAATGGCGACCTATTCGATAGCACGTGGGATCCTCGAAGCTTATGGACTAGATCCAAGAGAACACATGCTCATCACAACAGACCCGGAAAAGGGCTTTTTGAGAAAACTCGTGAAAGAAGAAGGTTTCAGAAGTCTCGAAGTGCCTCCTGGAGTGGGAGGAAGGTTCAGCGTTCTCACACCTGTTGGCCTCCTCTCAGCCATGGCGGAAGGCATAGACATAGACGAACTGCACGAAGGTGCAAAGGATGCCTTCGAGAAGAGCATGAAAGAGAACATCCTTGAAAATCCAGCGGCAATGATAGCACTCACACACTACCTCTACTTGAATAAAGGAAAGTCCATTTCTGTGATGATGGCGTATTCGAACAGAATGATCTATCTTGTGGACTGGTACAGACAGCTCTGGGCGGAAAGTCTTGGAAAAAGGTACAATCTCAAGGGAGAAGAGGTTTTCACCGGTCAAACTCCTGTGAAAGCGCTGGGAGCGACCGATCAGCACTCACAGATACAGCTTTACAACGAAGGGCCGAACGACAAGGTAATAACCTTCCTGAGAGTTGAAAACTTCGACAGAGAAATAGTGATCCCGGAAACCGGAAGAGCTGAACTCAGCTATCTTGCAAGGAAGAAGCTCTCCGAACTCCTACTCGCAGAGCAGACAGGAACAGAAGAAGCACTGCGAGAAAACAACAGACCGAACATGAGAGTGACATTTGACGGACTCACACCGTACAACGTAGGTCAGTTCTTCGCTTACTACGAGGCAGCCACCGCCTTCATGGGTTATCTTCTTGAGATCAATCCGTTCGATCAGCCCGGTGTGGAGCTCGGGAAGAAGATCACGTTCGCTCTCATGGGAAGAGAAGGTTACACTTACGAAATAAAGGAAAGGTCGAAGAAGGTGATTGTAGAATGAAAATCTTCGAGGAAGTGATGCGTGAAGGAGAAAAAGTTTTCTTCATAGAGGGTGGACCTCTCGGTGAAGAGGGAACGTACATCATCGTTTCGGACGATCCAACCGTTGAGGAGAGGATCGCAAAAGTCATCGAGGAACTGAACACAACGAGTGTCATCTTTCTTGCCGAAGATGAATATGAAAGGTTCAAGAACGAACTGGAGAAAAAGGCAAAGAGAGTATGGTGATCGGTGTTACAGGAAAGATAGGAACGGGAAAGTCTACCGTCTGCGAGATTCTAAAGAACAAATACGGAGCCCACGTTGTGAACGTGGATAGAATAGGTCATGAAGCGCTCGAAGAAGTGAAGGAAAAGCTCGTCGAGCTTTTTGGAGGATCTGTTCTGGAAGACGGGAAAGTAAACCGAAGAAAACTTGCCGGCATCGTCTTCGAATCGCAGGAAAACCTGAAGAAGCTCGAATCGCTCGTCCATCCCTTGATGAAGAAGAGGGTACAGGAAATAATAAACAAAACGAGCGGCCTCGTAGTAATAGAGGCCGCTCTTCTGAAAAGAATGGGACTGGATCAGCTGTGCGATCACGTCATCACAGTAGTCGCAAGCAGAGAGAAGATACTGGAGAGAAACAGAGAAGCCGACAGACGTTTGAAGTTTCAGGAAGACATCGTTCCACAGGGAATAGTAGTAGCGAACAATTCCACTCTCGAAGATCTCGAAAAGAAGGTAGAGGAAGTGATGAAACTCTTATGGGAGAAACGAGAATAACAGGGGGAAAGTACAGGGGAAGGAAGTTAAAAACAGGAAATTTCTTCAGACCCACCATGTCTTCTGTGAGAAGCGCCCTGTTCAACATGATAGACGTCGAGGGAAAAAGCTTTCTCGAACTCTTCTGCGGAAGCTGCGTGGTGAGCTGTGAGGCTCTGAGCAGAGGAGCGGAAAGAGTGGTCTGTGTTGACAGATCAAAGCGTGCCCTCAGTATATGCAGAAAGAATCTCGAATCACTCAACGAGACAGCCACGATCATTCACAGTAACGTAGTGGACTTTCTTCAAAACACCGATGAAAAGTTCGACGTTGTCTTTCTCGATCCTCCGTACAACGATGTAGAGATCATAAACAAAACACTTTCCTTGCTTCCGAAAGTCATGAAAGAAAACAGTTTGGCTGTTCTGGAGAAGAGTAAGAGAATCGAACTGGATTTTTCAAACTTTGAAGTCGTCAAAAGAAAAGATTACGGTGAGACCGAACTTGTTTTTCTGAAGGTGAAACGATGAAACTGAGGCCATGGGAATTCTACGACAGAATAGCAAGAGCGTACGACAGTATGTACGAAACACCGAAGTGGAAGCTCTATCACAGACTGATCGGATCTTTCTTAGAGGAGTATTTGAAAAACCCCTGCAGAGTTCTCGATCTCGGTGGAGGAACCGGAAAGTGGAGTCTGTTCTTGCAGGAAAGAGGTTTCGAAGTAGTTCTCGTCGATCCATCGAAAGAGATGCTGGAGGTTGCGAGGGAAAAGGGGGTTAAAAACGTCGTTGAAGCCAAAGCGGAAGATCTCCCCTTTCCTTCAGGTGCTTTCGAAGCAGTTCTCGCTCTCGGTGATGTTCTAAGCTACGTTGAAAACAAGGATAAAGCGTTTTCAGAGATAAGAAGAGTGCTTGTACCCGATGGATTGTTGATAGCAACCGTAGACAACTTTTACACTTTCCTTCAGCAGATGATCGAGAAAGACGCGTGGGATCAAATAACACGCTTTTTGAAAACACAAACCACAAGTGTGGGAACCACACTCTTTTCTTTCAATTCTTACGCCTTCAAACCAGAAGATTTGGATTCTCTGGAAGGATTTGAGACGGTAGATATCCGCGGAATCGGTGTGATGGAATACTCGGACGAACAGATCAGTGAAAGGAAAGAAACCATCTTCCAGCTGGAACGGGAACTTTCAAAGGACAGAAACATCATCTGGAAGGCCGGTCATATATTCTTCGTTCTGAAAAAGAAAAGAGGAGCCTGAAGGCTCCTCTGTGGTGGGTGCGGCAGGGATTGAACCTGCGACCTCTTCCTCGTCAAGGAAGCGCTCTCCCACTGAGCTACGCACCCATTCCGTTTAATTATGATACTACAAGCATCTGACTATGTCAACCATCCAGTTCGATGCCGTTCAACATTTAACAGAAAAATTTCCGATGAGGGTACTTGAAAAGGGTGAAAACCTGTGCTATTATATATGTCGGAGTTGCCGAGGTGGTGGAACTGGCAGACACGCATGGTTGAGGGCCATGTGGGCTTCGGCCCGTGCGGGTTCAAGTCCCGCCCTCGGCACCACAAAATCAGCCGGAGGATTTTCCCTCCGGTTTTTTTGTTAACCTCCCCAGTCCAAGAAGAATCCCCAAAATTATGAACAGATAATAATTGAAGAATCTCCAGACGAGCATGGATACCATCGCATCAGTCTTTTCGATTATGTTCGAGTATACAACGTAGTAAGCCAGTTCCGTTGCACCGCTGGCACCGGGTGTAGGAGCAAAATACACAATCAGGCTGAGAGCAAGCTGGATACTGACCACCTGGAACAGAGAAACATTCACATTACGATTGACGGCTTTCATCGCAAAATAAGTACTCGTGTGTATTAGCACGACCATCAAACCCGACAGAATCGCTACCGCTAAAAACTTCAGTTTGGAAGCTCTCCAGAACTCCCTGGTGGCCGAAACGTATCCAAGTATTCTTTCCTCCACGAGCCTTTTCAAATCATCTTCAGATTTTCTGGAGAAAAACATGAAGATCTTCAAAACAGGTCTCGACATGAAGAATCTTCGCAGAAAACCCTTACTGAAAGACAGGAGGATTATGAAAACATAGAAGAGAAAAGCCAGAACTATTCCTGCAAAGAAAAGGTCTCCGAGGATACCGAGTTCTTCGAAGGTATCAAGATAGACCATGAAGAAGACAAAACCGGAGATGATGGAAAATGAAAAAGAAGAGAAAAACCTCACCGCTACCGCAGAGGCCGATTTTTCAAAGGGAATTCCAGCCTTCGTGAGATGGTAGATCTGGAAGGGTTGCCCTCCAGCAGCGAAAGGTGTTATTGCCCCCACATAGAATCCCCAAAGAGAGTTGGCCACACAGGTTCCGAAAGGAACATCTTTCAGAAGTATCTTGGTTCTGAGGGCGTCCACTAAAACAATACCTAAAAAGTTCAGTGAAAGAACCATCAAAAAGATCGGTTCTACGTTCTTCAACTCCTTCCACGCATCACCGCTGCCCCAAAAGGAAACCATGAGAGCCGTGGCACCGAGGCCTATGATCAGAGCTAAAAGCAGATTCTTCTTCATAATCATCTCCTTCCGGTGTCTTTATTAGAAATATTAACACACCACGTGGTAAGATTTTTCTGGGAGGTGATACCACATGTTCAATCTGGAAGAGTACACGGAAAAGGCGCAGAAAGTGATGATGAGCATTCAGGATATAATGACCCGATACAGACAAAACCAGCTTTCCAGTGAGCACATACTGCTCGCGATTCTGGAAGAAGGAAACAACGTTGGTGTAGAACTTCTGAAGGAGCTGAACGTGGACATAAACAGGCTCAAAGATGAGGTGGAGGTGTTCATTGGGAAATACGGGGTTAGAGTCCCTGAAGGAGCATCTGTTTCTCAGATTTTCATAACTCCGGACGCGAGGCATGTCATTGAAAAAGCGCGAGAAGAAGCGAGAAGAATGGGAGATTCAAAAATAGGAACCGAGCACCTTATTTTGGGGATGGTCCTGTCACCTGATTCCACGGCCTTCCGAATCCTTTCGAGATACGGTGTAACACCTGAGAGAGTCTACGAAGCAATAAGGAAGATCAGATCAACGGGTAAAACAGATGAAGCAGAGAACGTGGAAGCGCTCGCTCGCTTCACAGTGGATCTCACACAGCTAGCCCGCGAAAAAAAGCTCATGCCTGTAGTGGATCGTGAAAAGGAAATCAGAAGGGTGATACAGATACTGTCCAGAAGAACGAAGAACAATCCGGTCCTCATAGGAGACCCGGGGGTGGGAAAAACAGCCGTTGTCGAGGGGCTCGCCCAGAGAATAGTTGAAGGGAAAGTTCCTCTGTTTTTGAGAAACGTCAGAGTCTTGAAACTCGACATGGGCAGACTGGTGGCAGGGACCCGTTTCAGAGGAGATTTTGAAGAAAGACTGAAACGTCTTCTCGATGAATTGAAGAGGAAAAAAGGAGAAGTAATACTCTTCATCGACGAGGTGCACACGGTGGTAGGAGCGGGAGCAGCCGAAGGTGCTCTCGATGCCGCGAACATAATGAAACCAGAACTCACAACGGGAGAGATTCAGATAATAGGAGCGACCACCGTTGAAGAGTACAGAAAATACATAGAGAAAGACAGGGCGCTTGAGAGAAGATTCCAGCCGGTCATGGTGGAAGAGCCGACGGTCGAGCAGACAATTGAAATACTGAAAGGATTAAGAAAGGTCTTTGAAGAACATCATCACGTGAAGATAACGGATGACGCTCTGGAGGCTGCGGCGAAACTCTCCGCACGATACATAACCAACAGATTCCTCCCGGACAAGGCCGTTGATCTGATAGACGAAGCGGCAGCGTACGTGCGTCTTGAATCCTCGTACCCTTCAGAAGAACTCCTGAAACTCGAAGAAGAGATCAAAAACCTTGAAGACAAAATAAACGACGCCGTTGTGAAGGGAGAGTACGAAGAAGCGGCAAAGCTGAAGGTCGAACTCCAGAAATTGAAAAACGAATACGAAGAAAAGAGTAAAAAACAAGAAAAGGTGGAACCTGTTGTCGATGAGAACGTTGTGGCAAAGATTGTGGAACAGTGGACTGGCATTCCCGTGTCTCGAATCATGGAATCCGAAAGAGAGAAACTCCTGAAACTCGAAGAATTCATACACCAGCGCCTGGTGAATCAGGAGGAAGCCGTGAAGATAGTGGCACGGACCATAAGACGTGCAAGGGTTGGTATCAAGAATCCGAGAAGGCCCATCGGTGTCTTTCTGTTCCTCGGACCAACGGGCGTGGGAAAGACGGAGCTCGCCAGAACTCTTGCAGACGTGCTCTTCGGCAGCGAAGACGCCATGATCAGGCTCGACATGAGTGAATACATGGAGAAACACTCCGTTGCCAGACTCATAGGAGCACCTCCGGGTTACGTGGGTTATGAAGAGGGAGGACAGCTCACCGAGGCTGTGAGAAAAAGGCCTTACAGTGTGATTCTCCTCGACGAAATAGAAAAGGCGCATCCAGACGTATTCAACATCCTGCTTCAAGTGTTCGAAGACGGGCGATTGACTGATGGAAAAGGAAACACCGTGGACTTCAGAAACACCATCATCATCATGACGAGCAACATAGGAAGTGAGAAGATCCTCGAAATGTCGGAAAACAGTGTGAGAATTGAGATAGAAAAAGAACTGCGAAACACCTTCAAACCCGAGTTCCTGAACAGAATAGACGCCATAGTTTACTTCAAACCGCTCACGATGGAAGAAGTGAAGAAGATAGTGGAAATCATGGTGAGACAGCTCCAGGAAATACTGAAAGAGAAAAACATCTCCATCGAGCTTACAGAAAGAGCGAAGGAGTACCTGGCAGAAGCGGGTTACGTGCCGTCTCTCGGTGCAAGACCGCTTCGAAGAATCATAGAACTCGAACTCGAGTCGATGATAGCGGATAAAATACTGGAAGGAGAGATAAAAGAGGGAGACAGGGTTCTGGTCGACGCGGACGAATACGGTCTGAAGATAGAGAGGAGGTGACGATCCGTGGAGGAAAAGAAAGAAAAACTCTCCATGAAGGATCTCATACTCCTCTTCTTCAGCACCATAAGTGCTCGATGCTGGGCACGGCTCGGCCTCACAGAAGACGAATACGGAGATTTCTATCAAGATCTCGAAGAAGCACGACTTGGAATAGACACGCTCGACGCGATATTCAACAGGATAAAGGACCTCGTGGATGAGGAAGTTCGCCGAGAAATGGAGGGAGTTCTCTCCACCCTGAAGCTCAACTACTTCCATCAGTATCAAAAAAGCAAGAAGAAGGAGACAGAAAACGCATGAACGTAGCGATTCTCCTTGCAGCGGGAAAAGGTGAAAGAATGTCTGAAAACGTTCCAAAACAGTTCCTCGAGATAGAGGGAAGGATGCTTTTCGAGTATCCGCTTTCTACGTTTTTGAAAAGTGAAGCGATAGATGGTGTTGTAATAGTGACACGAAGAGAGTGGTTCGAAGTTGTAGAGAAAAGAGTGTTCCACGAAAAAGTACTCGGAATTGTCGAGGGTGGAGATACACGAAGCCAGAGTGTGAGAAGCGCCCTCGAATTTCTTGAAAAGTTCTCTCCCTCTTACGTTCTCGTACACGACTCAGCACGGCCGTTTCTGAGGAAGAAACACGTGTCGGAGGTTCTCAGAAGAGCCCGCGAAACGGGAGCAGCAACCCTCGCGTTGAAGAATTCCGACGCACTCGTAAGAGTTGAGAACGACAGAATAGAATACATCCCAAGAAAAGGAGTGTACAGAATTCTTACACCGCAGGCTTTTTCTTACGAGATTTTGAAAGAGGCCCATGAAAACGGTGGCGAATGGGCAGACGACACGGAACCCGTTCAAAAGCTCGGAGTGAAAATAGCCTTGGTCGAGGGAGATCCTTTGTGTTTCAAAGTGACGTTTAAAGAAGATCTGGAACTGGCGAGAATCATCGCCAGAGAATGGGAGAGGATACCATGATTTACTATGGCACGATGTTCGATCACAAGGTGAGATTTTCGATCGTTCGAATGAGAGAAGTGGTGGAAGAGGCTCGAAACAGGCACGTCCTTTCATACCTCGCCACGGTGGTACTCGGAAGAGCCCTCATCGGTGCGGCTCTTGTAACACCATGGCTCGCCGAAAAAGAAAGGTGGACGCTGGACATAGAGGGAAGCGGACCGATAAGGAGAGTCGTTGCACAGTCGACCAGCGAATTCACTGTCAGGGGATATGTGGCAAATCCCAAGGTGGAATTGCCCCTAAATGAAAAGGGAAAGTTCGATGTCGCCGGTGCTATCGGTCAGGGTGTTCTCAGAGTGGTAAGAGATCTGGGATTGAAAACTCCCTTTGTCTCTCAGGTGCCTCTGGTGAGCGGTGAGATCGCCGAAGACCTGGCTTATTATTTCGCGGTTTCTGAACAGATACCATCCGCTTTTTCCATCGGTGTTCTTGTGGACTCAGGCGGTGTGAAGATCGCGGGAGGATTCGCCGTTCAAATCATCGATCGCACCCTTGAACAGGAGAAGGTGGAATTGATCGAAAGGAACATAAAGAATCTTCCGTACATAACCGAGCTTTTCCAAAAAGCAGAACCTCTGGACGTTCTGGAAAGAATATTCGGTGAGAAGGTAGGATTCGTCGAAACAGCGGAAATAAGGTACAAATGTGATTGCAACAGGGAAAAAGCCAAAAACGCCCTTCTCGTTCTGGACAAAAAAGAACTGGAGGACATGCGAAAAGAAGGGAAAGGAGAGGTCGTCTGTAAGTGGTGCAACACAAAATACGTTTTCTCCGAGGAGGAATTAGAAGAACTCCTCAAGTTCAAGGTAGATAACTCTGGTTCCTGAAAAATTGGAGATCTTCAGGAACCTTTCTGTGATCTCAAGAAATATCCTTTCGGTGTCCATCCGTGCGAGGGCACTTCTCAGTTTCTTCGAAGGAAACACCACAACAAAATCTCTTCCAGATTCCACGAAGAGTTCTGCAGTGTAGCTGAGATTCTTTCGCTTCACCTGAACCTTCAGGCTTTCTCCCCTTCTTGAGATCGTAGCGTAGTCTCCTCTTGAAAGCACTGCGGCTTTTCTCACAAGCTTTGCGAGAACCTGTCTCCTTGCATCTATTCGTTCTGCGGTCTTTTCTTTCAGCAAAGCCCTCAGTTTTTTGATCTCCTCTTCGCCCACTTCGTCACCGCAGACTTCCATCACGAAATGAGGATACTTCACCACGAGTTTTCCAGATTTCTCATAGAAGTCCAGAGTCTGAACATCCAGCCTTTGAAGAGCCTTGAAAATGTGCCTCACCGTGACGTATGGAATTTTCGTAGAAAAGGGCTTCTTTGGAATAGTAGAAATCTGTGCAAGGGTCATAATGCCCGCTGACGCTCCAAACATCAAAACATCCTTTTCTTCAAAAAGAAGAATCAGGAATTCTCCTTCGTCAAGATTGGAGCTGGCAAAATTCAACGCTCCTTCGAATTCACGCTTGGTAAGGGTGCAGAGAAATTCCTCTTCGCCATCTCCTGGAGGAATTTCTCCCGTTTTGCACCGAACGTCCAGAACTTCATTTCCCGCTTTCAGAACGAGCCGTTCCTGAAGGACGGTGATTCGAACATCACTGACCTTAACGTCACTCAAAAAATACTTCACCAGATCCAATGAAACGATCCTGCTGTCTTCGAATCGAGGTATCTCCCCCAGAAATATCTCCACTTTGGCGCAGTTGTCACTCGCACTCACCCAGAGTCCATCTCTGTAAAAGAAACTGAGGAATCTCGCAGTTGGTTCGGTCGTTCCAACCAGTTTATCGAGCAGATAAACCCACTCTTTGAGTTCACGAGCATCAACGACCAGTTCCACAGAGTTTCACCTCAGAAACTCTTCGAGACGTTCCAGAACATCTTTTATCCTCTCCGGATGTCTTCCACCCGCCTGGGCAAAATTCTTTCGGCCTCCTCCGCTTCCACCGAGTTCCTTCGCTATGTTTCGTGCTATAGAGGAGGCATCGTACCTGTCAAGAAGATTCTCAGAAACCTTCACGACGAGGAAAACCTTGTTTTCGAACTTACTGAAGAGAATAACAATGCCTTCCCCTTCCTTTTTCAAAACGTTATCTGCTATTCCTCCGAGGTGTTTTGCCTCGACACCTTCGAAGACACCGTGAAAGACCTTTACACCATCCTCCAGCTGTTTCATGGCTATCATTTTTTCGGAAATCCTTCCCTGAGAGAGTTTCTTTTCGAGTTCCTTCACCTTCTCTCTCAAGCTCAGGACCCTGTCCGTGAGCTCGTCTTCCCTTGCCCCGAGGATTTCTTTCAGCTGATCGATCAGTTTCTTCTGGTTTCTCAGAAGTTCCAGAGCGCTGAAGCCGGTGACCGCTTCGATTCTTCGCACACCTGACGAAACGGATTCCTCCGAGATGATCTTGAACAAACCTATCTGCCCTGTGTTTTTCACATGCGTTCCGCCACAGAGTTCTTTACTCACACCGGGAACCTCGACGACCCTGACCACATCTCCGTATTTTTCCGTGAAAAGCGCAACAACTCCGGACTTTACCGCTTCTTCGTAGCTCGTGTACCTCACCTCGACCGGAATCGCTTCCATGATCCATTCGTTCACCAGATCCTCCACCTGTTCTATTTCTGCACTCGAAAGACCTTTGAAATGTGTGAAATCGAATCTCAATCTGTCAGGTGCAACTAAGGACCCAGCCTGCCTCACGTGGTCTCCCAGAACCTTTTTCAAAGCCGCGTGAAGCAGATGAGTTGCCGTGTGATTTCTCATTGTAGACTCTCTTCTCTTCTTATCCACTCTGAGAACCACTTTCTGGCCTCTTCTTAGAGTACCATCCAGTATCTTTATTCTTTGGACGATCACACCTTCTGAAGCTTCAAAGACGTATTCCACAAGTGCTTTTCCATCTCTCCATTCCACCATCCCCGTGTCGGATACCTGCCCACCTTTCTCCGCGTAGAACGGAGTTCTTGAAAAAACCACCTCAACTGTGCCTTCTGATGCTTCTTCCACCGTTTCGTCGTCCCTGGCTATGAGAACGACCTCGCCCTCATCTTCGAGTTTTTCGTACCCAGTGAATTCGGTTCGGAAATCTTTGGGGAGTTTTTCAAGGTACTCGTACCTTCTGGCAAATTCCACATCGCCCATAGCAGCTCTTGACTTTCGCTGTTGTTCTTCCATGTATTTGTTGAACTCTTGCACATCGACTTCCACACCTTTCTCCTTTGCGATTTCAAGGGTGAGCTCCAGTGGAAGTCCGTATGTATCGTAGAGTCTGAACGCGTCTTCGGAATCTATTTTTCCCTTCTTCTCGACGATCTCGTCAAAGACTTTCATTCCCTGCTCGAGAGTCTTTAGAAATCTGTTTTCTTCCGCGGAAAGAACTTCTTTCACCATACCTTCACCACGAACGATCTCCGGGTAAACTTTTCCCATCTTCTCCACCACGGCATCAACGATCCTGTAGAGGAACGGTTCACTCATACCGAGGAGTATTCCATGTCTCATCGCGCGCCTTATGATTCTTCTGAGAACGTACCCTCTTCCCTCGTTGGAAGGGAAAACACCTTCACTGATCAAGAAGGTGATGGCCCTTATGTGATCGGCTATGACCCTGATGGAAACGTCTTTCTCTTCATCTGTTTTGTAGCCAACACCTGTCAGTTCCTCTATGCGGTTTATTATCGGCTGGAACAGATCTGTGTCGAAATTGCTGTAAACTCCCTGCATCATCGCACAAAACCTTTCAAGACCAGCTCCCGTATCTATGTTCTTTCTCGGAAGAGGATGGAGCTTTCCTTCTTCGTCCTGGTAATACTCGGTGAAAACAAGGTTCCATATCTCCACGAATCGCCCTTCAGAATTGGCAGGAGTACACTCTTCGCCCTCAGGACAGCCCTTCGAGTACCCTGTATCGTAAAAGATCTCCGTATCGGGACCGCACGGCCCCGTTGGCCCAGCCGGCCCCCAGAAATTGTCTTCTTTTCCCATTCTCAAAATTTTCTTCTCGGGAAGACCTATCTTTTCGTTCCAGATTCTGAAGGCCTCTTCGTCTTCCTCGTAGACGGAGACCCACAGTTTTTCTTCAGGAACCCCAAGCACCTGGGTGAGAAACTCCCAGGCCCACTCTATGGCTTCTTCTTTGAAATAGTCTCCAAAGGAGAAATTACCGAGCATTTCAAAGAACGTATGGTGCCTTGGAGTCTTTCCCACGTTCTCTATATCAACGGTTCTCAAACACTTCTGACAGGTAGCCACCCTCGTGTAAACGGGTTCGACTTTGCCCCAGAAAATGGGCTTGAAAGGAACCATGCCGGCCACGGTGAAGAGAAGCTGAGGATCGTCCGGTATGAGAGAAGCACTCGGTAGTATCTTGTGTCCCTTTTTCTCAAAGAATTTCAAAAAAGCTTCTCTGATCTCTTCGGAAGTCATGTATCTCATCGCACCACTCCTTCTAAGATTTTGAACACGATGTAGCTGACAGGAGCAACAAAGAGCAGTCCATCTATTCTGTCGAGCATCCCTCCGTGACCCGGAAGGGTTTTCCCAGAATCTTTGACACCGTAGTGTCTCTTCAGGGCCGATTCAAAAATATCACCGAAGGTGTCCATAACCGCGACCGTTGCGGCGAAAGGAAGGAACGTTCTGAAATTTATCACGTTCACAGAGAGCAGATCATTCACAACGAGTCGATACAAAAAGGTGTAGATGACAACACCCAAGAATCCTCCTATCACTCCTTCAAGGCTCTTTCTTGGACTGTATCGAGGAGAGATCCTCGTTCTTCCAAATTTCAAACCCGTGAAGTATGCGAAGGAATCAAACACCCAGGTGGAGGTGAGAACGAGAAGAGCGTTCGCGGCACCAAAATCCCGATAAATCGGAAGAAAGAAACTGAGGAAGAAGGTAACGTAGATGAGAACGATCGAAAAGGCAGCGACTGTCTTGAACACCTGCGAAGGATCTTTGTCTGTTATCAGAGAGAAAACCACTCCAGTTATGAAGAGGATCGACAGCGGCTGCGCGGGTTCCTCAAAAACAAGACCGTAGAGGACGGGATACAGAGCAAGGAGTATCACATAGAAAAATCGTGCATCACGTTCTTTCATTTCAAGTGTGATGAGTTCATAGCCAGCCAGAATGACGATCGCAGAGACGAGTCCTATTAGACTCTCGTAACTCACAAAACACAGAACAACGAAAGGTGCTACGACACTCGCGGTTACGACTCTGGTTTTCAAATCATCCATTGCTCAAACCCCCGAATCGTCTTTCCCTTTTTGAATAACTCTCTATAGCCCTCAGAAAATCCCTCTTCGTGAAATCCGGCCACAGTTTTTTGAAGAAATAAAGCTCGGAATACGCGGACTGCCAGAGAAGGAAATTACTGAGTCTCATCTCACCTGAGGTTCTTATTATCAGATCTGGATCCGGAACATCTGGTAGATACAGATACTGACGAAAGGTCTCCTCGGTGAGTTCTATTTTCTTTCCCTGAGATGCATCCTTTAAAATAGATTCTACCGCGTCGAGGATCTCCCTTCTACCTCCGTAGTTGAACGCGATAATGAGCGTCATCCGGTCGAACTCTTTTGTTTTTTCTTCCACTTCCTTCCACTTCTTAAGCACCCTCTCCGGAAGACCTTCTTTTCTTCCAAGAATTCTCACTCTGACTCTTTCTCTTCTGAGGAGCTCCATCTCACGATCTATCATCTGAACGAAAAGATCCATGAGAAACTCCACTTCTTCCTTCGGTCTTTTCCAGTTCTCTGTGGAGAAAGAAAAAGCTGTGAGATACTTTATCCCCAGTTCCAAAGACCATTTCACGGTGTTGTGGAGCACCTCTGCACCTCGCTGGTGCCCTTTTATTCTGGGAAGACCTCGCTTTTTCGCCCATCTGCCGTTTCCATCCATTATGATCGCAACGTGCTGTGGTATCCTCAAAATTCCATGATCTCCTCTTTTTTGATTTCGAACACCTCGTCCAGCTTTTCGATGAACTCGTCTGTTAGCTTCTGTATTTCGTTTTCCAGCCTTTTGGCATCATCTTCTGGAATGAGACCCTCTTTCTGATCTTCTTTTATCTTCTTCAAAATCTCTCTTCTGATGTTTCTGATGGCGATCTTCCCCTCTTCGACGATTTCCTTCGCCTTTTTAACCCACTTTTCCCTCTGCTCAGTGGTTGGAGAAGGAAAGACAAGCCTGATCACGTTTCCATCGTTTATGGGGTTCAAACCAAGATCGGACGCGTTTATCGCTTTTTCTATGAGGGAGAGAACACTTTTATCCCAGGGTTTTATGACAAGGGTTCTTTCTTCAGAAATGGAGATCGTGGCGAGCTGATTCACAGGAGTTGGAACACCATAGTAATCTACCTTGATCTCCTCAAGAATGGCTGGAGAGGGCTTCCCTGTTCTCATTTTTCTCAGTTCATCCTCGATTTTCTCCAGTGTTCTCTTCATCTTTTCCTTCGCTTCTTTTATGAACGGATTAACCATGCCTATCCCCTCCCTGTTGAAATTTGTGTTTACACCATCAATGGTCGTTGTATAATATTCCCAACACCTCTCAAGATTATAGCAAACAGATTTTTTGCTTTCTCGTTCCTTTTGATAAATATGCTTCATCCGTCTGTAAAAATTCTGGTAGTATAATTAGTTAAAAAAATAACAAGCACCACCATCCTGGAAAGGGGGAGTTCCATGGGAAAGTTTCTTAAGAAACACTACATAATGGCACCTGGACCAACACCAGTCCCAAACGATATTTTAACAGAAGGAGCGAAGGAAACAATACACCACAGAACACCTCAGTTTGTTTCCATAATGGAAGAGACCCTCGAAAGTGCAAAGTACGTCTTTCAGACAAAACACAACGTGTACGCCTTTGCTTCCACAGGAACTGGCGCTATGGAAGCAGCGGTGGCGAATCTTGTGAGCCCTGGAGACAAAGTGATCGTGGTTGTGGCTGGAAAGTTCGGTGAAAGATGGAAAGAGCTCTGTCAGGCTTACGGTGCTGATATCGTAGAAATCGCCCTCGAATGGGGAGACGCGGTCACACCTGAACAGATCGAAGAGGCTCTCAACAAAAACCCCGATGCAAAGGTCGTCTTCACCACCTACAGTGAGACATCAACGGGTACAGTCATAGACCTCGAAGGAATTGCCAGAGTCACGAAGGAAAAAGACGTTGTTCTTGTGACAGACGCTGTCAGCGCTCTTGGAGCAGAACCACTGAAGATGGATGAATGGGGTGTGGATGTCGTTGTCACAGGTTCACAGAAGGGTTTGATGTTACCTCCAGGACTGGCACTCATCTCTCTCAACGACAAAGCGTGGGGGCTCGTGGAAAAATCCAGATCTCCAAGGTACTACTTCGATCTGAGGGCCTACAGGAAATCTTACCCCGACAATCCTTACACCCCCGCAGTAAACATGATATACATGTTGAGAAAGGCTCTTCAGATGATAAAAGAGGAAGGCATAGAAAACGTATGGGAAAGGCACAGAATACTGGGAGACGCAACAAGAGCAGCGGTGAAAGCACTTGGACTGGAACTCCTTTCGAAAAGACCTGGGAACGTTGTAACAGCCGTGAAAGTGCCTGAGAGCATCGATGGAAAACAGATTCCCAAGATCATGAGAGACAAGTACGGTGTGACCATCGCCGGTGGACAGGCTAAACTCAAGGGAAAAATATTCAGGATAGCACACCTCGGATACATGTCACCTTTCGACACCATAACTGCCATTTCCGCTCTCGAATTCACTTTGAAGGAACTCGGTTATGAGTTCGAACTCGGAGTCGGTGTTAAGGCAGCCGAAGCTGTCTTCGCTAAAGAATTCATTGGGGAGTGATGGAGATGGCGAGATACAGAGTGCACGTGAACGATCCTCTCGATAAAGAGGCAACACAGCTTCTTATGAACAAAGAGGAACTCGAAGTCACATCGGAACACCTAGAAAAAGACGAATTGATGAAGATCATACCGGAAGTCGATGTTCTTGTCGTCAGAAGCGCCACTAAAGTCACAGCCGACATCATAGAGGCCGGGAAAAATCTGAAGATCATCGCCAGGGCAGGCATCGGGCTGGACAACATAGACGTTCAAAAGGCCAAGGAAAAAGGAATAAAAGTGCTCAACACACCAGGTGCTAGTGCTCCATCCGTGGCAGAACTCGCGATGGGTTTGATGCTTGCTTGTGCTCGCCACATAGCAAGAGCTACCATATCTCTCAAAGAAGGAAAATGGGAGAAGAAAGCACTCAAAGGAAAGGAACTTCTTGGAAAAACGCTGGGACTCATCGGATTTGGAAACATTGGGCAGGAAGTGGCAAAAAGAGCCCTTGCCTTTGGAATGAAAATCATCGCTTACGATCCCGCGAAACCCGAAACAGATCTACCTGTTGAATACGTGGATCTGGACACTCTTTTCAAAGAAAGCGACTTCATTTCCCTGCATGTGCCTCTCACAGAATCAACCAGGCATATCATAAACAGAGAGAGTATCGCGAAGATGAAAGACGGTGTCATCATAGTAAACACAGCCCGTGGGGGAACAATCGACGAAGAAGCCCTGTACGAAGCCCTTGTGAGTGGAAAAGTTTACGCTGCAGGGCTCGACGTCTTCGAAGTGGAACCACCAACAGATGAAATCAGAAGGAAACTTTTGAGCTTGGACAACGTTGTCGCCACTCCCCACATAGGTGCCTCTACAGATGAAGCTCAGAATAGAGTTGGAATAGAACTCGTGGAAAAGATTTTCAAGGAACTGGGAATTTGAAGCCGGGGGTTGTCTCCCGGCTTTTTTTCTTCTTTACGGATCTGAACATTATTCTCACGTTCAAAGCAAGGAATTCGTAAGTGAAAAGTAAAACGCAAAAGAGAAGAACGAAAAAATCCCGTACTCTCTCCATGTTTTCCCCCTCCAAGTTAATAGATCCTTTTCTCCGTCTTCAGGTTCAAACCGATTGACATATCCATGCATATTATTTTATAATCCCAGAGGATATATCTATCGATATATCTTTTGACTCTATGGAGGTGTCAGAGATGGAAGACATTATCGTCGTGGAAAACCTGGTGAAAAAGTTCGGAGATTTCGAAGCGGTCAAAGGAGTCAGCTTTTCAGTGAAGAAAGGAGAAGTTTTCGCTTTTCTTGGCCCAAACGGAGCGGGAAAAACCACCACCATTCACATGCTCACCACGCTTCTGAAACCGACGAGTGGGAAAGCATGGGTCGCCGGTCATGACGTGCTGAAAGAACCTCGAGAGGTTAGAAGAAAAATCGGTATAGTCTTTCAGGATCAATCACTGGACAGAGAGCTCACCGCGTATGAAAACATGTACATACACGGAAAAATATACGGCTACGGTGGAGAGAAACTCAAAAAGAGAATCCTTGAACTTCTCGAGTTCGTGGAACTTCTGGAGTTCAAAGACAAACCGGTCAAAACGTTCAGTGGGGGCATGGCAAGAAGGCTCGAAATAGCTCGCTCCTTAATACATGAACCGGAGGTTCTCTTTCTTGACGAACCCACCATTGGCCTCGATCCGCACACAAGGGCACACATATGGGAATACATCTCGAAAATGAAAAAAGAACACAACATGACAATCTTTCTCACCACCCATTACATGGACGAGGCAGAACAGCTTGCTGACAGAGTGGCGATCATAGATCACGGTAAAATCATAGCACTCGGAACTCCAACCGAGTTGAAGCGAATGGTTGGAAAAGAGATTATCTACGTGAGATTCTCTGAAACCGTTGAATGTCTCGAAGGCGACTTCATAGAGTCGTGTAGAAAACTCCCCGATGGAAGGCTGGAGCTGAACGTGGAAGATTCTGGAAGGGCGATACCGAAGATCTTTGAGCTGGCACAGCAGAAGGGTTTGAAAATAGAAGAAATCACCTACCACAAACCCACGCTCAACGACGTTTTCCTCCATCTCACGGGAAGAGAGCTCAGAGAGGAAGGACCGGAGAACTCTTTCAAAACCATGGCAAGAATGAGAATGAGGATGAGGAGGTAATAGCATGGCAGCCTTTGTGACGATGATCTACAGGCAGTTCATGAGATTCTTGAGGTCACGCTCGAGAGTCATTGGAATGATAATAAACCCTCTGATATGGATCATCTTCTTCGGACTGGGATGGAGTAAAGTTTTCGATAATCCCTGGGCGAGAATGATGTTTGGCGGAGTGGACTACTTGACTTACCTTGCACCTGGTATCTTCGCCATGACAGTTTTCAACATGAGTTTCATCAGCGGTGTGAGTTTGATCTGGGACAAACAGTTTGGCTTCTTCAAAGAGGTTCTGGTGGCTCCCTCTTCACGAAGACTCAGCATCACAGGTAGAATCGTTGGAGATGCGATCGTTACCGTTTTACAGGGACTTATAATTCTCGTCTTCAACTACTTCCTCGCAGAAAGTCTGAAAATATCCGGACTACTTCCCGCTCTCGCCGTTGGATTTCTCATGTCAGTTACCATTGCAAGCTTTGGTATTGCGCTTGCTTTGAAGATGGAAAGCACTGAGGGATTCCAGATGATCATGATGACTCTGATGATGCCTTTGGTCTTTCTGAGCGGTGCAATGTATCCCATCGATTCCATGCCAAACTGGATGAAGGCTCTTGCCTACATAAATCCCCTCACCTACGCGGTAGACGCCTCGAGAGGGTACTTAGTGGGAGAAAAAGTGATGAAGTTCTCTTTCGGCCTCGACTGGGGAATTCTCTCGATCTTGATGCTGGTGGGACTCATCCTCGCAATGGAAAGCTTCGAAAGAGCAAGGATAAGTTGAGATATCAACAGCAAAAACGAAGGCAGGGGGTTTCCCTGCCTTTTTGCTGGTATAATGAAATCGATGAGTTCATCAAGAGGTGGCACCTATGAAGATTGGACTTATTCTGGAAGGAACGTATCCTTACGTAACAGGCGGGGTTTCAAACTGGGTTCACACGCTGTTGACAAATCTTCCAGAATTTGAGTTTGAAATATACCATCTGAAAGCTGTCACAGAACCACAGACAATCAAGTACAAGATCCCAGAAAATGTGACAGCTGTACACGAGCTGAATATATTTGGTGATTTTGAATCTAACAGTGCTCAAAAAGCAAATTTAGAGTCTCTTGAAAGAATAATTTCACAACTTTCTTTCGGAAGGGATACACGTTCAATCGTCCCTCTCGCAATAGACTTCATCAGGGAAAACGCGGGGAAAAACGTTCGAAAAATGCTGAAAACGAAGGGATTCTGGAACGTTTTGTTGAAAATATACGAAGAATTCTTCTCGGAAAGAGGTCTTACCGAATTCTATTGGATGATAATGAACCTTTTCCTTCCTGTGGTTAATGTTCTCCAGTTTGTACCAAACAGATGTGATTTGTTCCACGTTCCAAGCACAGGATACGCTTCCTTGGTAGGTGTGAACGGAAAATTTGTTCATGACGTTCCTCTTGTGATAACAGAGCACGGTATTTATCACAAAGAGCGAGAAAGAGAGATAATCCTCTCCACCTGGGTACCAGATGCTTATAAACCCATGTGGATCGAACTTTTTCGAATTATAAGCATGATCGCCTATAGAGTTTCTGACGCTCTCATCACTCTTTACAGAAAAAACCAGATTTATCAACTCGAGCTCGGTGCTGATCCGGAAAAAATGTTCATCATACCAAACGGAATAAACGTGGAAGAATACGATCTTCCTCCAGAGAAACACGAAGGATTCGTGGTGGGATTTGTGGGACGCGTTGCCAGAATAAAAGATCTTAAAACCGCCATAAGAGCTATCAGTATTGTCAAGGAAGTGGTTGGAGAAAAACTGAAATTTTTGATAATAGGACCGGTCGACGCGGAAGATTACCTTGCCGAATGTAAAAGACTTGTCAGGGTTCTTCGACTAGAAGACACCGTTGAATTTCTAGGTCCTCAAAACGTGAAGGAGTACTACCCCAAGTTTGATCTTCTTCTTTTAAGCAGTGTTTCGGAAGGACAACCACTTGTGATACTCGAGGCGATGGCAGCAGGTGTTCCCATCGTTGCCACTGACGTGGGAGCATGCAGAGACATAATCTACGACAAAGACGGACAGTGCGGTATAATCGTCCCTCCAAAAGATCATTTTTCAATGTCAAAGGCTATCATAAAACTATATGAGGATAAAGAATTGAGAGATACTTTCTCGAAAAACGCAAAAAAGGTGGTCCAGAAGTACAGAGTGGAAACTATGATTGAGAAGTACCGGAATCTTTATCTTTCTCTGACTTCGAAAAAAACAGTTTCAACTGTCTGAGCTCAGGGTAATTTCTTCGTTTTAGAAGTTCGAATAGAAGTGTTCTGTAAATCAGTGGAGATCTCGTTTGTTTCAATCCTTCCCAAAGCACTTCCAGGTTCTGTTCTACTCTATATTTCATGATGAAGTATCTTTCGTCCTTGTCCAGCAACTTCAAGCGGTCCAGCAGCAGAAATCTGTAGTATTCTTTCAATTTGCCCGACACAAAATCCGCTTCCAGATAATCCCATACTCTCTTGTAGAGTTCCTCACTTTCACCATCGAGATTTTCGATATTTAAAAGAATCTCTTCCTCTTTTTCGAAAGATTTTTCCACTCTCTCAATACTTTCAGTCGTATAGAGTCCAACATCGACACCTGAGTTTTTCATCAATCTTTTCGAGGCAGAAATCAACCTTTCTGGAGGCACCTTTCCTTTTTCAACATCTTCAGATAGTCTCAAAATCGATCTCTTCTTGTCTTCATCCTGACCGAAGAAAATAGATTCTTTGAACGATCTTTTCATCAAGTTTATTCTTTCGACTTTTTGGGGTTTTTCCACCTCCTCGAAGCGGAGCTTTTTCTTTTTGAGAGGTACCACGAGGCCGAGAGGATACGTCATGATGGCGATCACTATCTGCGACACATCTCTATTCACGAGGAAACTTATCACGAGATTCAAACAGAGGATCATTATGAAAAAGGGATTCTCCCCTTGAAACAAAAGCCCTATGTTTAAAACTCCCAGTGCGAAATTAATGAGATTCACAATCCACAATTTCGACTTCACTTATCTCACTCTCCAAGCGCTTTTTTATGATGTTGAATCCTATCTCATCGCATAGGGGGAAGAGAAGCTTCAAAAGCAGATACTCTCCGTCTTCAGACATCTTTGTTGCCAGGTCGTTTCTCCTCAAGATTTTCAGAAGTTTTCCCAACTCCTCCCTTTTTATACGAACGCAAACTTCAATGAATGGTATCCCATGTTGAGCTTCTAAAACTTTCAAGCGATTTTTCTCTGTTTCGTAAAAGTCTGCAGGAAACGTACCATCTTTCAATCTGTATTTCTCGTACTTTTCGAACTCGAGTTTTCTCATGACGATGTGGATCCATGCGGCAAGCGCCGTGAGATATTCTTCCACGAGCTCCAGGTTATCTGTTGCGGTCTCCTCCACAGTTATTACCCCGAGGATGTTTTCTCCGTCACCTATCCTAACCGCCAGCCAAGGTTCATTCGATGACTTCACCTGATCTATAACATCCAGTATTCTGCCCACTCCCTCCTGTAGTGCTTTATCCACTACCAGAGAGACACCTTTTTTGAGAGAAAAACCCAGTTCAGGTCTTCCAATTCCCGCCGCCAACCGTAAAAAACCGTCCTTGTATCTGTACACATACATTCTCTTTACATCGAAATATTCCGAGACTATTTCCACAAACCTCTGTGCGAACTTCTCGAAGTCCTCGGTAAAAATTTCCCTGAGTTCTATCAACAAGGAACTGATTCCCGCCGATTCGTAGAAGAGTTTTTGATCCAGCGAATTGATCTGCTTCTTAAGTTTTCGAACTTCTTCTTCCAGTCTTGAGACATCCTCATTTCTGTAAGCAAGTTCAAGGGATAATCGTTCCATGTTCTTTACCCTAACTTCGTTTATCAGTGAGAGCACTGTGGAAATAACGAGCATTATGGAATTTGCGAGTGCAAAATCACTGGAGAAGTTCAAACCTTCCTCACTCAAAAATTTTGAAACCACTATGAAAGTGAAGAAAAGAATTGAACTGAACACATGAACGACTAGATCGTACCTGACACAGAAAATGAGAAGAGGAATCCAGTAAAAATTCAAAAAAGACTCTTTGAAAACGTCGGTTTTGTATAAATAATCGAACAGAAAAACAATACCATAGGAAATTAGAACCTCAACGAACCAGCTCTTCTTTCTCGGTTTCATCGAATCATCTCCTTTGGTTTCCAGGAAGTTTTCTTTACTTTTTCCAGGCCGAGTGGTTGCTTTGTGTAAACCTCGTAGAGAAAATCTTTCGACTTGAACCTCAAAAGAAGGTAGAGAAAACCTCCAGAAAAAGCCACAGCGAAACTAAGACCCGGTATATTTTCTATGAAAAAAACAGACAGGATCATGTTAGAAGTCAAAACAAGAGCAGTTCCCTCCAGGGCAATACCGTAATACTCAAAATGAAGCGACGCAACAAGCAGGGACATAAAGGCTATGTTCATACTAACTCCAACAACATCCCAGACGAAAATTCTGTTGAAACTTTCAGAAAGGTTGAACCACAATCTGAGAGAATCTCTGAGAAGGAAACAGGAAATCATCGCTACCATGTTCAGCGCAAACATATTGGAAAAAGCGTGTCGCAATGAAAGTGAAAGCTTTTTCAGATTCTCACTTATAACGCGCATCGGTTTATCGCTCACTATTGATTGCATGAGACCTTTGTAATTTCTTTGAAAGACAGTTTCCATACTTAGATTGAACACCACCAGACTCGGTATGAAAAACAGACTCGCCATGAACTTCGGTATGTCGTATTCTGGAGACATGAAAAATCCAGGTGCGATTTCAATCCCTTTTACTTTCCAGGCAATAAAGTTGTCGATCCAGATCGAAAGATAATAAAAGTATCCGATAAACAGGAGCTGAGGATGCTTTCTTGTTAGCAGAAGAAAATCAAATCCTATTCGGATCGAGCTTCTCAAATAGCTAAGAATGAGAAAATTCAGCATGAAGATTATCAGACCTATTCCAATGTCCAGTGTCAAAAGAAGCTTCTCTTCCATTGAAATGTCCCAGAAACGCGCAAGGAGAACAGAAACCACGATGCCACCTGCAAAAGCCAAAACTGCAAGCGATTCTTTCTCCGTTACAGAAGCAAACTGCATCAAAATCCAGACAAGCGAAAAGCCAACAAAAGTGTAACAGGCAAGGATCTTTTGAACCAGAGAATATTGATCGTTCACGGCAAAAAATATCAATCCGATCACAAGCGAAACAGAAAAAACCAGTAATACAGCACCTATATAGCTCTCATAGATCTTTCTCTGATCCCTTGAATAGATACAATTTGCTAGAAATCTGGAAATGAGAAAAGACATACCACCAGCGATTATCATTGAAAAGATGAGAGAATAACTCAACACACTGAGAAAGAAGGGAGAAGTTGAGAACCACCTGGACGACCATATGATGTAAAACAAAACCACCAACCACGGTGCAAAGTATACAAACGTCGAATAGAAAAATGCGAGCACATCTGAAAAAAGGTTGTTTCTTGAAAACAGAAGGTCAAAGCTCTTACCTGCCATCTTCTATTACCTCCGAGATCTCCATTTTGTATTTCCTCATCTCCACCACGCAAAGATCTTTATCTCTGAACAGGATCACCCCACCATGTACGTTCACATCGCCTTTAGCTTTCAAAAAGAAATACCGGGGAAGTTCAGCTGTTCTCGGAAGAACAATCACTATTTTTTTGTCATGATACAAAATTCTTGGCTTGTTTTCAAAATAATCTTTGAAAGTGTTGTATAGTTCCTTTGAATCCATATTTCTAAGCCAGGGATAATTTTCCTTCATGATTCGGAAGAAAGACCTGAGTTGATCAAACATCTCATTCCAACTGTACCTTTCTGGATTTCTGTCAAGACTTATGACATCGTCTGGATGAGAAAAGTGATGATAGGTTCCAAGATTCAAAAGGGTAGACACCGTTTCCATGAGAAGTCTCTGAAGAGGGTAGCAACCGCTCGTTGTTCTTGGGAGTATCAATACATCATCCAGTAAAGTGAACTCTCCTGTACTGTCTTCTAGTGAATACGCCGTACCTATCACCTTTATCGTTGGAAATACACTTTTGAGAACTTCTATCCCTGACTGATCTATTTCGTTGTTTGGAGCCACAAAAGCTACAGGTTCGTAACTTGATGACAACTGACTAAGAAAAATTCTCAAAGACTTATATGCTTTTCCAAGTTCTTCTAAATCCCAATTCTCTGATTTCGGTGGCACATGATTGTAACCATGAATCCCTGTATCCACCCCTTCGTCTTCGATGAGGTTCTTCAAAATTTTGATAGAACTACTCTTTTGAAGGAACTCAAAAAAGCCGTCGTAATTTGTCTTCTGCTCGTAACTCGTTACGAGAGCGGTGATGGGTTTTATAGAAAAATCCTCACAAAGTTCTTTCATATCACGCCACCAGATTTTATAATAGAAGATTTCATCGGTTGTACCTAAAATATCGTATTCGATACCATATGCAGGAAGTGGAAAATCGTCGAGAAAGACGGAAAAAGCGTTTACCATAGGAGATATCACAAAATCGGACGCTTCGAGAAACTCATTGAACAGGATGCCTCTCGACCACTTTCCCAGAAGATCTTCAGGGAAAAAGACGAAAGCGCCCTTTTCTCTCTTCTCCATCCAAGAAACAGGTGTCCCATTAATTGTTATGAATGCTTTCGCGTTCTCGGGTGCTGGAATGTAGCCCACTTTTCTCTCACCAACGGTGATATCTTGAGGAATGTACAGATTTTCTTTTTCCAGAACGACTTCTCCCCGAATGTAATGCGCTCCACTTCCCACCAGTATTACAACACCGCCGTTTTCTAAGTAGGATTTTATTTCCTTTTCTTCCAAAAAGGATACGTTCGGAATCACGATTGCTCTGTATTTTTGAAGGACACCAGATCGGGAACTATCAACTTCAAAGAGGGCATATTCAAATATCTTCCTTATGTGATGATTTTCCCCGAGCATCAGCACTTTGTTTTCACGATAACCGACGACGATATCCTTGACAATTTTTCTTAAATCAACAACAGGCTTACCGTTCTCATTGAAAGCGTGATCGAAAAGCGCCATGCCGCCAAAAGGTCCGTAGAAGATTACCGGATGTTTTCCTTTTTCCGTCACAGCGTACGACACTATTTTGACATTCGAAGAAAACACTTCGAAACCATCGAATGCTTTTTTTACAGGAAGTGAGGGAAGTTTTATGAGGTATCCATCTTCGATCTCGTAGCTAAAAACCGTCTCCTGTCGCCAACCGTATCTGAAAGACACACCCAAAAGGTTCAGAAGAGAGTTTATATCGCTCAGAGAGGGATTATCCCCAGAAGAATCTTCAAACGCCCCCAGATTGTTTATGATGAACAGCTTGCCCCCATTCAAAAGGAAATCAACCAGTTTTTTCAAATATTTCTTCGCACCGGGCATCGAGGAAGAATAGTAACAGGTAATGACGAAATCGTAGTCCTCAAAATCGGGCAGTGATTTTTCCACGTCTACAAACTCGTAATCCTCCCCCAGAACTTCCAGCTCCGGAGCTAACCATGAAAGGATATTGTAACCATAACCTCCTTCAGAACCTTTGTAGAGGAGGAGAGTCTTAGAAAAGAAGGGGAACGCAAGCAGAACAAGAATCAAAAGGAGGAATTTTCTCATATGTCTCACCTCAAAAACATTCTGTCCATTATTATAGTATCATTGTTTTTCATTTCCTCCTGCTCAACGGTTATGTCAACAGAGGGATGGTTCATGCCTTTTGACAATTGGCTTTATCAACTCCAGAACGCTGATCCCGTGGAGATATCTTCATCCGGCTTTGAAATTGCCGTTATAGATTACTCAAAAGACGGAAGTGAAAGTGGAGAATATTCACCTGAAGAGATTAAAATCATGGTAGATGCGGAAGTTATTCCTGTTGCTTACGTCAACATTGGTCAGGCGGAGGACTATCGCTTTTACTGGAAAGAAAGTTGGTACACGAACACTCCTGAGTGGTTAGGTGAAGAAGATCCTGCTTGGCCAGGGAACTATTTTGTCAAATACTGGTACAATGAATGGAAAGAAATCGTGTTTTCATACCTCGATAGAGTCATCGATCAGGGATTCAAGGGAATCTACTTAGATAGGATCGATTCTTTTGAATACTGGGCTCAAGAAGGTGTTATTTCAAGACGAAGTGCTGCCAGAAAAATGATAAATTTCGTGCTGGAAATTGCTGAATACGTCAGAGAGAGAAAACCAGATATGCTGGTGATACTTCAAAACGGTGAGAGTATTCTCGATTTCGATGATGGACAGCTTGTTTCGGTTGTTTCGGGATGGGCTGTTGAGAACCTGTTTTATTTGAAAACAACTCCTCTTGAAGAAAATGAAACAAGGAGTAGATTGGAATATCTCATTAGATTGAATCGAGAGGGAAAATTCATTCTCTCTGTTGATTACGTCGATGACGGTTCTGATTCTTTTGAAAACATAAGCCGGATTCTGGATTACTACGAGAAGGCCAAAAGAAATGGATGTATACCGTACGCTGCTCGATCCGACTTGGAACTCGACGAAATGAATGTGATAGAGGGAATACAACCGCCGGAGGCAGTGAAAGATTATGAGAGTAGGACTTATCGCTGAGGGTTCCTATCCTTATATTACAGGGGGAGTATCGAGCTGGATTCAAACTCTTATTTCTAACCTTCCTGAGTTTGAATTTGAAATTTACCACCTCCGCCCCGATTAGAAGAAACGAGAGGTTAGATACAAAATACCAAAAAACGTTGTTCGTATACATGAAGTGAATATCTTTGGAGATTTTGACCCTGAAATACCTGAAGAAGCTAACCTTTCGGCACTTACCGAAATAACAAAGGCTATTGTTCAAAAACAAAATTTAGATGTTCTGGTCGAAAAACTGAAAGATTTCATAAGAAAAAACGCCGGAAAATATTTTCCAAAAATATTTTATAGTAAAGAATTTTGGAACCTTGTAGTTGAAACCTACAACGATTTTTTTAAACATAGAGGATTTACCGAATACTATTGGATAATTAGGAATCTAATCCTTCCTGTGGTGAATTCTTTGCAGTTTGTTCCAGAAAAATGCGATGTATTCCATGTTCCAAGTACAGGATATGCCTCCCTCGTTGGAATTGTAGAAAAACTTGTTCACAATTCCCCTTTGATAATAACTGAGCATGGTATTTATCACAGAGAAAGGGAAAGAGAGATAATTATTTCTAAATGGCTTCATGAAGACTATAAACCCATGTGGATAAACTTATTCAAAGCAATAAGTATGCTTGCCTACGATTTTTGCGATGTACTAACAACACTTTTCCAAAAAAACCAGATGTTCCAGTTAGAACTCGGTGCAAATCCAGAAAAAATGATAATAATTCCTAATGGAATCGACGTAGACAGTTTTGATCTGCCGAAAGAAGAACATGAAGGATTTGTTATTGGCTTTGTGGGGAAAGTAACAAGGATAAAAGATGTTAAAACAGCAATAAGATCAATAAGGATTGTCAAAGATGTTTTAAAAGACGAAAAAATAAAATTCTTGATAATTGGTCCTACCGATGAAGAAGAGGATTACTATGAGGAGTGTAAGGCGCTAACAAAAAATCTTTTCCTAGACGATGTTGTGGAATTTTTGGGACGTCAAAACGTGCGAGAATATTATCCCAAACTAGATCTTCTTCTTTTAAGCAGCGTCTCGGAGGGACAACCACTTGTAATATTGGAAGCAATGGCAGCGGGAGTTCCTGTCGTTGCTACTGATGTAGGAGCTTGTAGGGAAATTATCTACGATGAAAATGGGCAATGTGGCATTATTGTTCCTCCCAAGAATCACCTTATGATGGCAAAAGCTATTTTAAAATTGATTGAGGATAAGGAGATGAGAGATACATTTTCTAAAAATGCGAAAAAAGTTGTCCGTAAGAAATACAGACTCGATCTCATGAGAGAAAGGTATAAGAATCTCTTTATTCATCTTTACTCGTCTCAAAAGACTTTCTCAGCAAGAAATTGAGTCTTTTATAATCTCCCAACCTCAATAATTCCTTCAACAAAAGCCTATAAATTTCTTGTGATTTTGTTTTCAAAAAAACTTCCATGAGTATGGATACATCTCCTCTTACTTCATAGTGGAGAATAAAAAACCCTGGACTTTCATCTGGCGGATTTTTCAACTTCTCAAGTAAGAGATTTTTATAAAAACTACCCACTCTTCCCTCTAAAAACCCTGACCTTATGTAATCCAAAGCAACTTCATAATTATTTTCATTCAAATTCTCGATAATCTCTTGAAAAGATTTTTCAACTGCGCTAAAATGACTTTCTATTTTCCCTATCGCTTCAGACGCATATAATCCAACATCTGGATGAGGATCCAGTACCATTTTTTGAAGGATAGAAACGATAGTGTCTTTCTAAAGATAAATGAGAAAAAAAGAACGGAAATAACCACAACAGATTGCTTTCAAAAGCAGAAATAGAGAAGGTCAAAAAGTTTCCTAGAAACGTTTCCCTGAAGAATTTAAGCTTAAAGAATTTCCCCGCCATTTTTCTAAACTTTATTGCCCATTTGTTTCTACAATTCAAAAATTTATTGAATCACTTTTTTTGAAAAATATAGATTAGCAGCAAGTTAACTTTTGTTTTCCCACAGAAGACAAAACTAGACCAACTTGATCCAAAAAATATTATCTACAAAAAATAAGGAATGTTGAAACAGAAGCGAAAACAAACACGGGCATCAAAATTGAAATGTCTCCATAGTTCTAAGGATGTATTGAAACTCAAAAGGGAGGCGAGATAATGTGCAGACTGGCCGCGATTCCATACCTCTAAGGAAGTATTGAAACATATCAAATAGTCATCTTTCTTGATGATGGAACATACGGTTTCCATACCTCTAAGGAATTATTGAAACTCGACAGTGACGATTTTGTGTTAACATATGAATTTTGTTTCCATACCTCTAAGGAATTATTGAAACCCGTTGAGTTCAAGAGAAATTATACCACAAACACACTCTGAAAGCAAGATATTTTTTGATCTTCCATATCCTCCCTTTCCATAAACCATTCTAACACACAAGAGAGCACCTTCAAGTACTGTTTGGAAAAATGGAATAATTGCATAGTCAAACAAGAAAAAGAACACAGGCAAAAAACAGAAGATAAATTATATCAACCTAGGTCAGGGCATTTTGGGGTGTTTCTGGTAAAAATCGATTAGTTCCATGTTTCACAAATAGATGAAAGAAGGTATTCCTCAGTGTGTTAGAAGTTAACTATTAACTTCTCGAATTCAAAGCACTTACGCGTCATAGATTACCACAAATTCTCTTAATATTGTCTCTTCATATCATCCATTATTCTCTTTTTAACGCATAGCTTCCGGTACCACAAACCCGCATGAAATTTTTCGTTACCGGTAATTGCATACTCTGAATCAACCTTCCAATGCCCGGTACACACAATACCTACTTTGTGAATGATTGGAACTAACCTGGTTTGTATGAATAAAACATAATCAATTTTGATAAATAAATTTTTGTCTAACTTCAAACCCCTTATCGATTGTCACTTCAAAGTTAACCTTTCCTTAATTGTCTTCGGTTTGAAATACTGATACAATTAAGCTAAAATAG
This sequence comes from Thermotoga sp. RQ2, assembly GCF_000019625.1. NCBI lineage: Bacteria > Thermotogati > Thermotogota > Thermotogae > Thermotogales > Thermotogaceae > Thermotoga > Thermotoga sp. RQ2. The sequence continues at coordinate 1,426,364 of NC_010483.1, read as the reverse complement.
TCATTGACCCGACGGAGGCGCGCCCGAGATGAGTAGGCTGTCCCATCAGGGGAGGAATCGGGGACGGCTGAAAGGCGAGGGCGCCGAAGGGTGCAGAGTTCCTCCCGCTCTGCATGCCTGGGGGTATGGGGAATACCCATACCACTGTCACGGAGGTCTCTCCGTGGAGAGCCGATCGGGTCTGGAATCAGAAAAAGATTTCAGACCTGATTTGGCGTCTCTTCGGGGAGCGAAGAGACGCTTTTTTTATTAATTCAAGGAGGGATGAAGGTGAAAGTAGGAGTTGTTGGTGCCACGGGAGAAGTTGGAAGAACGATGGTAAAAGTACTCGAAGAATTCAACGTTCCCGTCACGGAGCTCAGGCTCTTCGCTTCGGAAAGATCTGTGGGTAAAGAAATTGAATTCAAAGGTGAGAAATTCAAGGTCGAGCTTCTCACGGAAGAATCGATGAAATGGAAGTGTGACTACCTCCTGTTTTCCGCGGGTGCCAGTGTTTCCAGAAAGTTCGCTCCCATCGCAGCCGAAAACGGAGTGACCGTGATAGATAACTCTTCTGCTTTCAGAATGGAGAAGGAAATACCCCTTGTGGTTCCGGAGGTAAACGCTCACCTTCTCAAGGGATACACAGGAATAATAGCAAATCCGAACTGTTCAACGATCCAGATGATCCTTTCCATCTACAAACTCCACGAAGTTTACGGAATAGAAGAGATCTTTGTGTCGACGTATCAGTCCGTCTCCGGCGCTGGTCATAAGGGGATAGAAGAACTCCTCGCTCAAGAAAGAGGAGAAAACGTGATGAAGGTCTTCCCAAAACCCATTCACAGAAACGTCATTCCTCTCATAGGTGATATACAGGAAAATCTTTTCTCTCAGGAAGAGATGAAGATGGTGAATGAAACAAGAAAAATTCTGAACGACTACTCGATAAGGGTGTATCCAACAACGGTGAGGGTGCCCGTTCTGTACGGACACTCTGAAGCGATCATGGTGAGATTCAAGAAACCCTACGAGTCTCTCGAAAAGGTAAGAGAAGTCATAGCTTCTGGAGAAGACGTGGTGGTGACGGACGATCTCATAACACCGGTGGATGTCGCAGGAAAGAACGAAACTTACGTTTGCCGACTCAGAGCGGCCGACGAAAGATCCATTCTTTTCTGGAACGTAGCGGACAACATCCGTGTGGGGGCTGCGACCAACGCCGTTAGAATTCTTCTGAAGCACGCTGAGATGAACGGAAAGGTGTGATAGTGTGTGCTATTCGGCCAATGGGAACACCTTCCTCATAGTTGACAACACGCAAAAGAGGATACCCGAAGAGAAAAAACCAGATTTTGTCAGGGAAAACGTGGGCGATCTGGATGGAGTCATATTCGTGGAGCTGGTCGATGGGAAATACTTCATGGACTACTACAACCGCGATGGGAGTATGGCGGCCTTCTGTGGGAACGGCGCAAGGGCCTTTTCTCAGTACCTCATAGACAGGGGCTGGATCAAAGAAAAAGAATTCACTTTCCTTTCCAGAGCTGGAGAAATAAAGGTAATCGTTGACGACAGTATCTGGGTGAGGATGCCGGGTGTTTCAGAAAAGAAAGAGATGAAGGTGGATGATTACGAAGGATATTTCGTCGTTGTGGGCGTTCCTCATTTCGTTATGGAAGTGAAAGGAATCGACGAACTGGATGTGGAAAAACTCGGAAGAGATCTCAGGTACAAAACAGGCGCGAACGTGGATTTCTACGAGGTACTTCCCGACCGCCTCAAGGTGAGAACATACGAAAGAGGAGTGGAAAGGGAAACAAAAGCCTGTGGAACGGGTGTTACGTCTGTTTTCGCCGTGTATCGAGATAAAACAGGGGCAAAAGAGGTGAAGATCCAGGTTCCAGGAGGCACACTCTTTCTGAAAGAAGAAAACGGAGAAATCTTTCTCAGGGGGGATGTGAAAAGATGTTCAGAGGAGTAGGAACTGCTATCGTTACACCATTCAAAAATGGTGAGCTTGATCTTGAGTCTTACGAGAGGCTTGTCAGGTATCAGCTCGAAAACGGCGTCAACGCGCTGATCGTCCTTGGAACGACAGGTGAATCACCAACCGTCAACGAAGACGAGAGAGAAAAGCTCGTTTCCAGAACTCTCGAGATCGTCGATGGGAAAATCCCTGTGATCGTGGGAGCGGGAACGAATTCCACCGAAAAAACGCTGAAACTCGTCAAGCAGGCGGAAAAACTCGGAGCAAACGGAGTTCTTGTGGTCACCCCGTATTACAACAAGCCCACACAGGAAGGACTCTATCAGCACTACAAGTACATCTCTGAGAGAACGGATCTCGGGATCGTTGTTTACAACGTGCCCGGAAGAACCGGTGTGAACGTTCTCCCGGAAACTGCTGCAAGGATCGCTGCGGACCTCAAGAACGTGGTGGGAATAAAAGAGGCGAACCCGGATATAGACCAGATAGACAGGATGGTATCACTGACAAAACAGGCAAGAAGCGATTTCATGGTGTGGTCCGGCAACGATGATAGAACGTTCTATCTCCTCTGCGCGGGTGGAGACGGCGTCATCTCTGTTGTGTCGAACGTGGCACCGAAACAGATGGTAGAACTCTGCGCAGAGTACTTCAGCGGAAACCTCGAAAAATCGAGGGAGGTTCACAGAAAACTCAGACCTCTCATGAAGGCACTGTTCGTGGAAACAAATCCGATACCAGTTAAAGCCGCTTTGAATCTCATGGGATTCATCGAGAACGAGCTGAGACTACCGCTTGTACCTGCCAGTGAAAAGACGGTGGAACTTCTCAGAAACGTTCTCAAGGAGAGTGGATTGCTATGAAGTACGGAATAGTCGGTTATTCCGGAAGGATGGGCCAGGAGATCCAGAAGGTCTTCTCGGAGAAAGGGCATGAACTCGTTTTGAAGGTGGATGTGAACGGTGTCGAGGAGCTGGGTTCTCCAGATGTCGTGGTAGACTTTTCTTCACCTGAAGCGCTTCCGAAAACGGTGGAGCTGTGTAAAAAATACAGGGCTGGCCTCGTTCTGGGAACAACTGCCCTGAAAGAAGAACATCTCCAGATGTTGAGGGAGCTTTCGAAAGAAGTACCCGTTGTTCAGGCTTACAACTTCTCCATTGGCATAAACGTTCTGAAGAGGTTCCTCTCGGAACTCGTCAAAGTCCTCGAAGATTGGGATGTTGAGATCGTGGAGACGCACCACCGCTTCAAAAAGGACGCACCTTCCGGAACCGCGATTCTTCTGGAGAGCGCACTGGGAAAGAGTGTTCCCATTCACTCACTGAGAGTGGGTGGTGTTCCGGGAGATCACGTGGTCGTTTTTGGAAACATAGGTGAGACGATCGAGATAAAGCACAGGGCGATTTCGAGGACTGTTTTCGCCATAGGAGCCCTGAAAGCGGCGGAGTTTCTTGTGGGAAAAGATCCCGGTATGTACAGTTTCGAAGAAGTGATCTTTGGAGGTGAGTGAGTTGGACGCAAGAGAAATCATAGAAATGATAGCCAAAGCCAAAAAGAAAACTCCCATAGTCGCTTACATAAAAGGCGATTTAGCAGGCATAGATTTCTCCAGTTTCAAATTCTTCGGTGATGAAAGGTTCGGAATTCTCTTTGGAGAGTACGAAGACTTCAAAAAGCTTCTCGAAGAGCACAGAGAAAAAATAGAAGACTACCATCTCGAAGTAAAAGCGAGGAACTCCGCGCTTCCTCTGGCGGATCTCACGAAGTACAAAGCCAGAATAGAACCGGGTGCGATCATAAGGGACATGGTGGAAATAGGAGAAGGCGCTGTGATCATGATGGGAGCCGTTATAAACGTCGGTGCGGTGATCGGTGAAGGAACGATGATAGACATGAACGCGGTCGTTGGTGGAAGGGCGATCATAGGAAAGAAGTGCCACATAGGTGCCGGTGCGGTGATAGCGGGTGTTATAGAGCCTCCGAGCGCCAAACCCGTTGTCATAGAGGACGAAGTGCTTGTAGGGGCGAACGCAGTGATCCTTGAAGGGGTGACGGTTGGAAAGGGTGCGGTCGTCGCGGCCGGTGCGGTTGTAACGAAGGATGTTCCACCTTACACAGTCGTGGCTGGTGTTCCTGCGCGTGTGATAAAACAAATAGACGAGAAAACGAAGGAGAAAACAAAAATAGTTGATGAGCTCAGAAATCTCGAATGAATGGAGGTCTGGGAAATGAACGTGGTGGTTCAAAAATACGGAGGAAGCTCCGTTGCCACACCAGAGAGAATAAAGAACGTCGCACAGAGAATCAAGAAAAAAGTAGATGAAGGGTACAAAGTTGTGGTCGTTGTCTCTGCTATGGGAAAGACAACGGACAACCTCATAAAACTCGCAAAGGAGATCTCTCCAAGACCGGATTCGAGGGAACTCGATATGCTTCTTGCAACGGGAGAACAGGTTTCCGCTGCGCTCCTTTCGATGGCCCTGAAAGATTTCGGAGTAAAGGCCAAATCTTTGAACGCGTTCCAGGTGAAAATAAAAACCACTCCGCATCACACGAGCGCTCGTATCGTGGATATAGACGACAGTGTGATCCGAGAAAACCTGAAAGATTACGACGTTCTCGTCGTAACGGGCTTTCAGGGTGTGAACGAACACGGCGATCTGACCACACTCGGTAGGGGCGGTTCGGATACATCTGCCGTGGCGCTTGCAGCAAAACTAAGAGTGCCGTGTGAAATCTACAGCGATGTGGACGGGATATACACCTGCGATCCGCGTGTCCATCCGAGAGCCAAAAAGCTCGCTTACATCACCTACGACGAAGCTCTCGAGCTTACCGCTCTCGGTGCGAAAGTTCTTCACTCAAGATCCGTGGAAATAGCAAAGAAGTATGGAATACCCATCTATTGTGCATCTTCTTTCACCGAAGAGGAGGGAACCATGGTGGTAGAAAGACTTCCGGAGTGGCTGGAAGAACCCGTTGTAACAGGAGCGACAATTTCTCATGGTCAAATAAAAGTTTCCATATCTTTCCTTCCAAAGGATGTGAAGTACATCACGGCCATATTCGAGGAAGTTGGAAAAAGGGCCCTGAACGTGGACATGATCTCCCTCGTTCCTTCGAACGGAAAGGTTTTCCTCTCCTTCACGATTCTCGAAGACCACAAAGAAGATCTGGACGAAGCGCTCAAAGAGGCTCTCAGGGACGTGGAAGGGTGGAAATCCACCTACGAAGGAGGTTTTGCCAAACTCTCCATAGTTGGAGTGGGAATGAGAACAAGCCCAGGTGTGGCCGCCAGGTTCTTTGAAGCGCTGGAAAGGGCGGGAGTCACACCAGAGCTCGTCACAACGTCGGAGATAAAGATCTCCTGTCTTGTTCCTGAAGAGAAAGCTGAAAAGGCACTGAAATCGGTGATCGAAGAATTCGAACTGTGAGGTGAAGAAATGGACATCTTGAGGAAAGTGGCAGAGATTCATGGGACACCCACCTACGTGTACTTCGAGGAAACACTGCGAAAAAGGTCACGTCTTGTAAAAGAGGTCTTCGAGGGAGTGAATCTCCTTCCAACGTTTGCCGTGAAGGCGAACAACAATCCTGTTCTTTTGAGGATTCTAAGAGAAGAGGGTTTCGGCATGGACGTGGTGACAAAGGGGGAACTCCTCGCGGCTAAACTGGCAGGAGTTCCTTCCCGTTCCATTGTATGGAACGGCAACGGAAAGAGCAGGGATCAAATGGAATACTTTTTGAGAGAAGATGTGAGGATCATCAACGTGGATTCGTTCGAGGAGATGGAGATCTGGAAAGAATTAAACCCAGAGGGAGTAGAGTATTTCATCAGAGTGAATCCGGAAGTCGACGCGAAGACACACCCTCACATCTCCACCGGCTTGAAAAAGCACAAGTTCGGAATACCACTGGAAGATCTGGATTCGTTCATGGAAAGATTCGGCTCAATGAACATAAGGGGTCTCCATGTTCACATAGGATCCCAGATAACCCGGGTTGAACCCTTTGTGGAAGCCTTCAATAAAGTTGTTCGGGCTTCTGAAAGGTATGGATTCGAAGAGATCAACATCGGCGGCGGCTGGGGAATAAACTACAGCGGAGAGGAACTCGACCTGTCCAGCTACAGAGAAAAGGTTGTTCCTGCCTTGAAGAGATTCAAAAGAGTCATCATCGAAATAGGAAGGTACATCGTAGCACCTTCTGGGTATCTGCTCCTCAGAGTGGTGCTCGTCAAAAGAAGACATAACAAGGCGTTCGTCGTAGTCGATGGTGGGATGAATGCCCTCATAAGACCGGCGCTTTACTCTGCGTATCACAGGATCTTTGTGCTCGGAAAACAGGGTAAAGAGATGAGGGCAGATGTGGTTGGCCCACTGTGCGAGAGCGGTGACGTGATCGCGTACGACCGGGAGCTTCCAGAGGTCGAACCGGGTGACATCATCGCTGTGGAAAACGCGGGAGCTTACGGCTACACTATGTCGAACAACTACAACTCAACCACACGTCCAGCTGAGGTACTCGTCGGGGAAAACGGAAGAATTTCTCTGATAAGAAGAAGGGAAACGGAGATGGACATCTTCAAAGACGTGGTGATGTGAATGAACGAGATCGAGCTGAGGCACATTCTCCATATGAATCCGGAGCTTTCTTTCAAGGAGTACAATACAAAAGAAACGCTCAGAAGAGCAGTGATTGAGATCGGATACGATAAGATCATAGAAGTGGCCGGAACAGGACTTGTGATAGAGAAGAAAGAAACGGAAGATCCGTACGTTGTTCTGAGAGCCGATATGGATGCTCTACCCATAAAAGAAGAAACGGGCTGGGAGTTTGCGTCGCGGAATGAGTATATGCACGCGTGCGGACACGACTTTCACATGAGCGCACTCTACGGTGCTATGAAGAGACTCAGGAACGTGAAAAAGAACTTTCTCTTTGTCTTTCAACCTGCCGAAGAGACGGGTGGTGGAGCGAAAAAAGTTGTGGACTTTCTCAGATATAGGTACGAAATAAAAGCCGCTGTTGGATTCCACGTGACTGACGAGTACGATGCTGGAACTGTGGCATCCCGACCCGGAGTGCTTTTTGCCTCTGCCACGGAATTCGATGTATACTTTAAAGGTGTCCCGGCACACGTGGCGTTCGCTGAGAAGGGAAAGGACGCTCTGAAGACAGCGGTTTCTTTTCTCGGCTGGCTCTACAACAAAAAATGGAACGCTCTTGTGGGGGTTGGCAAAATCTCGGGGGGACGGGCGAGGAACATCGTTCCAGATGAGATAAAATTGGAAGGAACGATAAGATCAGAAGCGCTGAGGATAACAGAAGAAGTGATATCCGACATGGTAAAACAACTTGGAGAACTGAAAGAAGAAACAGGGGTTGGTTTTGCTGTTGAAAGAGGCAGTGTCTATCCTGAAGTGAGGGTGAATCAAAACCTCTTTGAAACTCTAAGAGCAACCTGTCAGAGGTTAGGGTTTTCTTTCGTTGAATGCGATATGAAGTGGACCGGAGAGGACTTTGGATATTTCTCGCAGGTGTTTCCTTCTCTCTCATTCTGGTTTGGCGTGGGAGAAGGAGAACGTTTCGGGCTTCACCACCCGCGTTTTTTACCGAATGACAGGTATATACCCATGGCGGCGGATCTTTTGGCTGAGCTTGCTATGGTCATTTGAGGAGAGTGAATATTATGACCACAGATGAGATAATTGAACGCTTGAAATCGAAAAAGGTAAAACTCACGACTCAGAGGATGGAGATCATAAAATTCGTATCCGAGATGAAAGAAGGGCATTTTGAGGCAAAAGAGATTTTTGCCGTCCTTTCGAAGAAAATTCCTTCGCTTTCCATAGCTACTCTCTACAGTGTTCTTTATCTTTTGGTGGATCTTGGTGTTATTTATGCCTTCAGCGATGGTCAGAAAACGATCTTCGATTTCAATCCGGAGCCGCATGGGCACTTCATTTGCAGAGAGTGCGGAAAGATTGAAGACGTAGAAATAAGGGAGCTGAAACTTGGAGAGATAAAAGGCAAAAGAGAAAAAATCGAACTGGTGATAAAAGGTGTCTGTGAGGAGTGTTTGAAGAAGGTGAAAGATTGAGGTACCTTGCGCAACTTTTTTCTCTCCTTCTCGTGATCATAGGAATTCTGGGTCTGGTTGTCTGGGCAGGGTTGTACTTTCTGGCACCTTACATCGAGGGATTCGCAGGGATAAAACTCCCGGAAAATATTGCGAATGTTCTTCTGGCATGTTTTCTGCCAATACTCGGCTCAGGTGTTCTCCTCAACTTCTACACCTCTTCCGGGATCAAGTGGTTCGTTGTATCTGGTTTTGTTGTTCTTTCCGTCTCTTTTGTGAGCGAGATTTATGGACTGTACGTCCTCAGGGGGATTTTTTCAAAGATCGCTCTCGCTTATCTCATTTTTCTTCTCTTCACAATGGTCTCTCTTGCCTATTTCCTCACGATCATCAGGAGGGATGAAGACTGAAGGTTCTCGGCGTTGTCGTAGAGTACAATCCATTCCACAACGGACACCTCTATCATCTGACTTCGGCTAAAGAACTCTTGGAACCGGACTACACAATCGCTGTGATGAGCGGTAATTTCTGCCAGAGAGGCGAGCCAGCCGTTATAGATAAATTCGCACGGGCAGAGATCGCTCTCAGAATGGGGGTAGATGTTGTTTTGGAATTGCCCGTTGTTTTTGCCACGCAGGATGCCGGGGGTTTTGCTTTCGGTGCAGTGAGCGTGCTGGACGCAACGGGTGTTGTCACAGATGTGGTCTTTGGAAGTGAATCGAACGATATCGAATTTCTTCAAAGAGCGGCACGGATCCTTTACGAGCAACCCGATGAGTACCGGAAGTTTTTGCATGAAGAGTTGAAAAAAGGATACTCTTTTCCCAATGCCAGAAAGTACGCTCTGATGAGGTATTTTTCCATGAAGGGTTGGAATGAGGAAGAGGTATTGAAACTCGAAAAGTCGAACGATATCTTAGGGATGGAGTACATTCATTCCGCTCTGGAGATAGGCTCGAACATCAGATTCCACACAATAAAAAGGGTAGGAGCGGAAGAAAAAGATACCAGTTTCAGGGGGCGATTCTCCAGCGCAACGGCGATAAGAAATCTTATGAGGGAAAAAAGATGGGAAGAGGTGAGAGATTCTCTTCCAGAAGATTCTTTTGAAATTCTCATGAGGGAGATAAACGAAGGGCGGGGACCCATTTTCCTCGAGAACATGGGAGATTTTCTCCTTTCGTTTTTCAGACTGAAAGACATGGATTTCTTCGAGAAGATCCACGGTTTTTCTGAGGGACTCGAAAAGAGATTTCACGTCTGTGCGAGACAAACAGGGTCTTACCGGGATTTTCTGGAGTGTGTAAAAGCCAAACGCTTCACCTTTTCTCGAATAAGAAGGCTCGCTCTCTTTTCGGTGTTCGAAGTGAACAAAGAATTCGTTGAAAAAAGCAACACAAAAGGGCCTCAGTACATCAGAATCCTCGGCTTCACAGAGAAGGGAAGAGAGATCCTTTCTATCATGAGAAAGAAGGCAAAACTTCCGATCGTGACAAACATGTCTCTTTACAGGAAAGTACTGGAGAAAACGGACCTACCAGTTGATAAACAACTCTTTCTTGAACAGATCGATCTTGACGTGAAGGCGACGAACTTCTACTCGATGTTCTTCCCATCGGTGGAACAGCGCTGTGGGGAGCGAGACTTCTCCATTCATCCCATCTTTCTGAGAACGGAGATGTAGAAGGGAGTTATCGTCTCGTCTGGAAGCATCAGAAAGCCGTAACCATCCCAGATTCCTTCCACTTCGAATTCTTTCATCTTGTCTCTGATATCGATCACTTCTGCGTCTTTCTGTTCGTAGACGAATCTTTTCACCACTTCAGTGTTTTCTTCTTTTGTCACGGTACATGTGCTGTAGAGGAGAATTCCTCCCTTTTCCAGAAGCTGCCAGGCCTGCTGTACCATCCTCAGCTGAATCTCCGAGAACTTCTCGAAATCCTCTTTGTTCACTCTCCTCAGAACTTCCGGATGGTTTCTTGCCGTGCCCAGCGAGGTACAGGGAGCATCCACCAGGACCCTATCAAATGTATCCTGGACGTACTCTGTGAGTCGTTCCGCATCGGCGATCTTTGTCTCTATCGAAGAGAGTTTCAGACGTTTCGCGTGTTTTTCGACGAGCTGGATTTTCTCTCTGCTTATATCAACGGCCAGTATCTTCCCCTGATCCTTCATCAATTCGGCGATGGCGGTAGTCTTACCACCCGGTGCCGCGCAGGTATCCAGTACTCTCAGTCCGGGTCTCAGCTCCATGAAGAAAGGTACAAGCTGTGAAGACTCTCCCTGAACACTCGCGAGCCCATCGTTTATCACCCTGGAGTCGTTCATTGGAACGCCGAGTTTCCTCACAATCAGGGAAAACGGAGCGTGTTTTCCCGGGATTGCCTCCGTACCCTCTTCAGCAAGGATTTTGATGACTTCCTCCTTAGTGGCTGCGAGCGAATTCACACGGAGCATGACAGGGAGAGGTTCCTGATTCCACTTCATTATTCTCAGGACCGCTTTTTCGGGAAGAAATGATCTCCAGTAGTTCACGATCCACTCCGGATGTGAGTAGACGAGGTGAAGTTCTTTTGGTTCGGGGACGGTCCTCAATCTCCTCAGCACGGCGTTCACCAGTTTTTTGAAGTTCTCGTTCTTCACCAGTTTTACTGTTTCGCTGACTGCTGCGTAATCCGGAACGCTGTTCATGAAGAGGAGCTGATAAGCCCCCATCCTCAACGCAACCCTGACAGCAGGTGGAACGTCCTTTTTCTTCAAAAGCTGGTTTATGTACCAGTCCAGAAGTTCTTCTTTCCTCACAACTCCCCACACGAGCTCTTTGAAAAATCTTCTGTCTCTGTCGTCCAAAAAAGAGAGGACGCTGTCCACGTCCTCTCTCGATATGAATTTTTCCTTCTCGTACTTCCTCAGAAGTCTGTAGGCGAGCAGTCTAACGTTCGTTCTCATCTTCTATCACCGAACAGACCAGCGATTACTATCATTCTGAGGAGCTGGAGGAACGCCATCAGTGAAGACGCGACGTAAGTGAGAGCAGCGGCACCGAGTACCTCTTTTACTCCCTTGAGCTCGTACTCCGGCATCAGCATCGTTGTTTCAAGGAGTTTCACGGCGCGCCTGCTGGCGTCGAACTCAACAGGAAGCGTGATGAGGGTAAAAAGCACCACCAGAGAGAACAGAAGAATTCCCAGTCTTATCAGAAACGGTGCCTGGAGGAAGAAACCAAGAATGAGAATAATCCAAGCAAGCTGAGAACCCGTGATGGCCGCTGGTACCATCAAATTCCTCAGTGCGAGCATCGGATATTTTTCTGCGTCTTGAAGAGCGTGCCCCACTTCGTGTGCCACAACTCCGAGTGAAGCGACGGAAACACCTTTGAAATTCTGTGGAGAGAGCCTGAGAACCTTCCGGTAGGGATCGTAATGGTCAGACAGAAAACCAGAAACGACCTCTATTTTCACGTTGTAGATTCCCGCGTTCTCAAGGAGTCTTTTTGCGAGTTCATATCCAGTGAGTCCAAGGGAGGACCTTACCTGTGAGTACTTGTTGTAAGCAGCCTGAACTCGCATCTGCGCCCAGAAAGCCAGAATAATACCGGGAATCAGTATGATGAACGTTGGGTCGAAAAAGAAGAACACCGTATCACCTCCTCATCCGAACACGTGCACCACCAGACCACTCAGAAGTTTTGGTTCAAACCATGTTGACTTCGGCGGCATGATCTTTCCTTCATCTGAGACTTTCATAAGCGTTTCTATGTTCACCGGATACATCGCGAAGGCCACATCGAACTCTCCCTTGTCCACCATTCTTTCCAGTTCGCACAGGCCCTTTATTCCACCAACGAAGTCTATTCTCTCATCTTCGCGAGGATTGGAAATACCGAAGATGGGTTCCAGAACCTCACGCTGAAGAATGTTCACATCGAGGCTCTCAACGATTTCCTCCGGCACTCTTTTTGGAATCAGGACGTACCATTTTCTGTTGCCCACGTACATGGTTATTTCGTGTTCTCTGGATGGTCTTGCAGGTACCTTGTAGGATCTGTACGTTTCGAATTTTTCCTGGAGTTTTTCGAGTAATTCCTCTGGCGTGAGTTGAGATTTCACCACTCTGTTGTAGTCGAATATTCTGAGCTGGTTGTGGGGGAACGCTGTGGCCATGAAGTAATTGTGAGGTCCTTTTCCTATCTTCTCGTCCAGTATGTCGCTGACCCTGGCTGCAGCCGCTGCCCTGTGGTGACCATCCGCTATGTAGAGTTCCTCCACTCTCTCAAAGAGCTTCTTTATTTCATTCACTTCGTTTTCATTCTTGACAACGAAAAACTCATGGATGACATCGAGATCATCGCGTATTCTATAGACAGGCTCCTGAGAATCAGCAATTTCGGAGAGTTTTCTATCGAATTCTTCAAAGGCTCTGTAGAAAAGAAAGACCTGTCCTGTGTGTGCACGTGTTTTCAGAATGTGTTGAACTCTTTCCTCTTCTTTCTTTTTTCGGGTAAGCTCGTGTTTCTTTATTCTACCCTTTTTGTACTCCTCCACAGGAAAGAGCGCTACTATTCCTGTTTGTGTGTGGTCGCCCATCCTCTGACGGTAAATGTAGAACGCTTCTTTTTCTTCTTGAATAAGGATGCCATCCTCTATGAACTTTTCAAGATTTATCCTGGCTTTCTCCATGTCTTCGGGTGTAGGATCCATCTCTATTTCGTGTGTTTCTGCTTCAACGCGAGTTACTCTGAGAAAGCTGAGTGGGTTTTTCTTTATCGTTTCTTTGGCTTCAAGAAAGGAAACCACATCGTAGGGTTTGGCCACGAATTTTTCGGCTATCTCTTCCCTGGGTCTGAATCCTCTGAAGGGTTTGATCTCCATTCACCCCATACCTCCTCAACGTATTTTTTCTGTTTTTCGAACATCTCTTTGGAGTTTCTGTCTTCGAACTCGTGATCGTATCCTGCAAGGTGAAGTATCCCGTGGATCACCACTTCCAGCAATTCCTTTTCGAAGGTGTTGTTGAACTCCCTCGCATTTTCTTCTACGATCAGAGGACAAACGTAAATTTCTCCATAGACGTCTTCTTCCATGAGGGGAAAGGTGAGCACGTCTGTGGGAAGATCCTGACCTCGAAACTGCTGGTTGAGCTCCTTAATTTCATCTTCACTCACAAGAATCACGTTTACATGTACGTCTCCTATCTCTTTCTTTACGATTTCTTCGAGTTTTTCTTTCAAATTTTCGAGAAGTTTCGATCCTTTACCTTCACCCAGTATTCTTATCATTTATCTTTACCACCTTCTGAATTTTTTCTTCCTCGGGGTATTCAATTCTGGAACTGAACAGGTTCACGAGAACCTGAAGGAACGCGTCGGAAATCTCTTCGAGCTCACTCAGAGTGATGCCTGACTCATCGAGTTGCCTCTCAAAGAATATGGAAGATATGACATCTTCGACACATTCCTTGATCTGAGAAACAGAGGGTGATTTCAAGCTTCTTGAAGCGGCTTCCACGGAGTCGGCGAGCATGATAATGGCTGCTTCTCTGAACTGTGGCTTGGGGCCCGGATAGCGGAATTCCTCTTCGGGAATGTCCTCAAACTGTTGTTTCGCCTTGTAGTAGAAATACTTCTGCGATCTTGTACCGTGATGCTGGGGAATTATGAATTCAACGAGGAGGGGGAGTCGGTATTTTCTTGCAAGTTCCACACCGTACTTCACGTGCTCGTTCAAAACGAGGTGGCTGAGAGAGGGGGTTATGTCTTCGTGGGGATTTTTACCGTCTCTAATGTTTTCAGTGAAGAAGTGAGGGCGTTTCATCTTCCCTATATCGTGATAGTAAGCTCCTATTCTTGCCAGAATGGGGTTTGCGCCTATTTTCTCCGCTGCAGTTTCTGCTAAGTTTGCGACGATCACACTGTGATAATAAGTTCCTGGAGCTTTAATGGAAAGCATCTTGAGCAACGGATGGTTCAGATTTCCAAACTCTACGAGCCCAAGATTCGAGTAAAGGCGACTTGTGTATTCCACGTAAGGCAGTATTCCAAGAACCAGAATACCTGAAAAGATCGGATTCAAAATAGCAGCTACCAGGTCGTACGGCGTGTACTCGATTTTCAGTCCAAACTTCATGAACAGAGATGTTCCCATAAGAGCAAGAGATGTGAGGGCAGAAGATTTCACCACATCCAGTCTTCTGTTCGCTTTGGAGAGAGTCACTGCCGCAACAAAGGTTGTTGAAATGAACGGCAGAAGAAGAAAGATATCGTAACTCCATCGATACAGAGCAAGCAAAGCCATCAAAAATCCACTTGTTATGGCTATTTCTGGGGAAAAGAACACGAGTTCTATGAGGGCAACCGGTATGTATACAGGTGTCACGAAAGGGCCTATCTCCGGGAAAGAAAATCCAATGAAAGAAGCTCCGAGCAGGATCAGAGCCAGATGAGTATAGGTGAACACTTCACTGAGCCAGTACTTTCTGTAATATCTGGTGCTCATCTCCACCAGAGCGAACCAGACAACGAGGGCGACCAGTGCCTCAAAGGTGAAATTCAAAGGTCGGATTCCTGTACGAACGTGCACCAGCATCAGAGAAAGAATCACTGTAATCGTTACCAGGAGGAAACGCTTTCGATTCATGGCTTCCTCGACCTTTCGTACTCTTCGTAGGCCTTTATGATCTTCTTCACGAGAGGATGCCTCACAACATCGCTTTCGTTCAGATACACGAATTCTATACCAGAGATTCCTTCTAAAATTTTCTGACACTCTATGAGACCGGACTTTTCTTTCTCGATATCCACCTGGGTGATGTCTCCCGTTATGACCGCCTTGGAATTGAATCCGAGTCTGGTGAGGAACATCTTCATCTGCTGGTATGTGGTGTTCTGGGCTTCGTCCAGAATGATAAAGGAGTTATTCAAAGTCCTTCCTCTCATGTAAGCGAGCGGTACGATCTCTATGATGCCTCTTTCACGGTAGCTGTTGAATTTGTCCGGGGATGTGATATCTATGATGGCGTCGTAAAGAGGTCTGAGATAAGGTTCCACTTTTTCAGACAGATCTCCCGGCAAGTATCCAAGCTTCTCTCCGGCTTCAACGGCTGGTCTTGTGAGGATGATTCTGTTCACCTTTCCCATTTTCAGATAGTCTAAAGCAACGGCCACTGCCAGGTACGTTTTTCCTGTACCGGCTGGACCTATCACGAACACCACGTCGTTCTTTTCGACTGCTTCCAGATACTTCTTCTGGCCGAGTGTCTTCGGCTTCACTTTCTTGCCGATGATCAATCCTCTGCTGTCGTTTGAGAACACTTCTTTCACACTTTCTGAGTTCGAAACTCTCTCCACGAGATACTCGAACTCAGTCCAGTCCAGAAGGTGACCGTCCCGTGTTATGGATATGATCTCATCGAGCACCCGATGGGCTGCATCGACACTTTTCTCATCCATGCCTTTTATAAGAATCTCACTGTCTCTCACCGCGAATTCCACGTTGAAGAGTTTTTTCAGATACCTCGCGCGCTTGTCGTACTGTCCGAATATCTCCAAAACGGCCACATCTTCTGGAATTCTTATTCTTCTAACTGCAACCGTGGGTTTCACCTCCACACTGGTATACTTTCTAAGGAAATTATACTACGAGGAGCGTGGTGAAATGGAGGAAACTCTTTTGAAGACAGCTTTGAAAATCTTTGAGGAGAAGAAGCTGAGTTTGCTGGTTTATAACGGTCGGACGATCTTCGAAAGCAAAGGCAGTGGTCTAAAACCATTGATAGAACTCTACCGAAGCTTCGATAATCTGGAAGGAAGTCTGGTGATCGACAAGATGGTTGGAAAGGCTGCAGTTTCTTTTCTGTTGAAAATGAGACCCGACCACATCCACGCAAAAATTATAAGTGAGCCGGCTTTAAAATTACTGAATGGATACGGACAGTCTTTCAGCTACGATAAAAAGATACCTTTTGTCCTCGCAAGAAATGGCAAAAGTATGTGCCCATTCGAAAAACTGGTTCTGGAGATGGACAACCCGGAGGAAATCATAAGGATTGTTCTTTCAAAATTCACGTCACTTTAAATGAAGTTTTAAACTACTTATGATAAATTGATGAGAGGTGCTTGCTTTCTTTGTTGACAATATACAAATTGAAGAGTAAAATTAAACTTCGGCTTGGAGTAAAACGGAAGGGAGGATGAAGATGCCAACGATCAATCAATTAATCAGGTACGGCAGGAAACCGAAGAAGAAAAAGTCAAAAGCTCCTGCTCTTCAGGGAAACCCTCAAAAGAGGGGTGTGTGTATAAAAGTTTCTACGATGACACCGAAAAAACCGAACTCCGCTCTCAGAAAGATCGCAAGGGTGAGGCTTTCAAATGGAATAGAAGTCACTGCGTATATTCCTGGAATTGGTCACAACCTGCAGGAACACTCTGTTGTGCTCGTCAGAGGTGGTAGGGTCAAGGACCTACCTGGTGTCAGGTACAAGATCATCAGAGGGGCTCTGGACGCTGCAGGCGTCGAGGGAAGAAGACAGTCCAGAAGTAAGTACGGTGCGAAAAGACCCAAGGATCAGAAGAAGTGAGGTGACTGTGGGTGCGTAGAAGGAGAGCTGAAATAAGACAGGTACCACCTGATCCGGTGTACGGAGATGTGCTTGTTGCAAAGTTGATAAATAAAGTGATGTGGGATGGCAAAAAAACAACCGCTCAGAAGATCGTCTACGGTGCTTTCGATATCATCAGAGAAAAGACAAAGAAAGATCCTCTTGAAGTTTTCAGGCAGGCTGTAGAAAATGTGAAGCCTGTTCTTGAAGTAAGACCGCGAAGGGTTGGTGGTGCAACTTACCAGGTTCCCATCGAAGTTCAGGAACCGAGGAGGACCTCTCTTGCTCTCAGATGGATAGTTGAAGCTGCAAGAGCCAGAAAAGGAAGGCCAATGAAAGAGAAGCTGGCCGAGGAGATCATAGCAGCATACAACAACACAGGTACGGCCATTAAGAAGAAGGAAGACACTCACAGAATGGCGGAAGCCAACAGGGCATTTGCTCATTACAGGTGGTGATAAGTATGGAAAATGTGGAAGCGAGGTATGTTGACCTGGATAAGCTTAGAAATATCGGTATAATGGCCCATATCGACGCCGGAAAAACTACGACAACAGAGAGAATTCTCTATTACACGGGAAGGAAACACTTTTTGGGAGACGTCGATGAAGGAAACACAACCACTGACTGGATGCCTCAGGAAAAGGAAAGAGGCATTACGATACAGTCTGCTGCCACAACGTGTTTCTGGAAGGGCTATCGAATCAACATAATTGATACACCCGGACACGTTGACTTTACGGCCGAGGTTGAAAGGGCGCTCCGCGTTCTCGATGGAGCAATAGCTGTTTTCGATGCCACGGCGGGAGTCGAGCCTCAGTCAGAAACCGTCTGGAGACAGGCTGACAAGTACAATGTCCCGAGGATCGCTTTCATGAACAAGATGGACAAAGTGGGAGCAGATTTCTACATGGCCGTCGAAACTCTTGTAACAAAACTCAAAGCAAATCCCATTCCAGTACAGATGCCGATCGGTAGTGAGAAAGACTTCCAGGGTGTGATTGACCTCATAAAAATGAAGGCGATCTACTGGGTCAGCGAAGATGGATCTGTGTACGAGGAAAGAGATATTCCGGAGGAACTCAGAGAAGAAGCGGAAATGAGAAGGGAAGAGATGCTTGAAAAAGTTGCAGAGCTGGACGAAGAAATTCTTGAAAAATACCTCGAAGGTGAAGAGATTTCCGAAGAAGAAATAAAGAGAATCTTGAGAAAAGCAACCATAGAAAACAGGGCAGTTCCCGTTCTCTGTGGAGCGGCGAAAGCCAACAAAGGAATACAACCGCTTCTGGACGCGGTGATAGACTATCTGCCGTCGCCCCTTGATCTTCCGCCGGTGAAGGGCTGGAGGGTTTCCGACGGAGAGATTGTCTACAGAAAACCCGATGAGAACGAACCTTTTACAGCTCTGGTCTTCAAAGTGCAGGTGGATCCATACATAGGAAAGCTCGTGTACTTCAGAGTGTACTCTGGAAGGCTGGAGAAAGGAAGTTACGTTTACAACTCCACAAAGGGCCAGAGGGAGAGAATATCGAGGATCGTCTTCATGCACGCAGACAAGAGAGAGGAAGTTGACTACGTCAGACCCGGTGATATAGCGGCAGGGGTCGGCCTCAAAGTTTCTCAGACTGGAGATACACTCTGCGACGAAAAAGAGCCTGTAATCCTCGAAAAGATCGACTTCCCAGAACCTGTTATTTCTCTTGCTATTGAACCGGCCACGAAAGCCGATGAGGAAAAACTCGTGAAGGCACTGCTTGCTCTCTCTGAAGAAGACCCCACTCTTCAGGTGAGGGTTGACAAAGAAACGGGAGAAACCATCATTTCAGGAATGGGTGAACTCCATCTTGAAATAGTTGTGGACAGGTTGAAGAGAGAGTTCGGCGTCAACGTGAGAGTCGGACAGCCTCAGGTGGCTTACAGGGAAACCATCAAGAGGCCTGCTGAAGCCGAAGGAAAATATATCAGACAGACCGGTGGTAGAGGTCAGTACGGTCATGTGATTCTCAGAATAGAACCCATACCCGAAGAGGAAGGAAAGAACTTCGAATTCATTGACAAGACGGTCGGTGGTGTGATACCGAAGGAATTCATGCCCGCTATCGAAGCAGGTATCAAGGAGGCTATGATGTCTGGGCCTCTTGCGGGATATCCCGTTGTGAGAGTGAGAGCAGTTGTGCTTGACGGATCTTACCACGAAGTTGACTCCTCAGAAATGGCGTTCAAGATAGCTGCTTCGATGGCATTCAAAGAGGCCATGAAAAAAGCGCAACCGGTTCTTCTTGAACCTATCATGAAGCTTGAGATCACTACACCGGAGGAATACATGGGCAACATCATTTCCGATCTCAATTCCAGAAGGGCTAAGATTGAATCTCTCGAAACAAGAGGACATTTGAAAATCGTTGTAGCGAAGATCCCGCTTTCTGAAACTTTTGGATATGCCACAGTGTTGAGATCGCTCAGTCAGGGTAGAGCGAGCTACATCATGCAGTTCTCGCACTACCAGGAAGTTCCGGAGAAAATCGCCGAGAAAATCATCAAGGTTGTTTAAGGAGGGAGAACATGGCGAAGGAAAAATTTGTAAGAACAAAACCGCATGTTAACGTTGGAACGATTGGACATATCGACCACGGAAAGTCCACACTGACAGCCGCTATAACAAAGTACCTTTCTCTCAAGGGACTTGCCCAGTATGTTCCTTACGACCAGATCGACAAGGCTCCTGAGGAAAAGGCAAGAGGAATCACCATCAACATCACACACGTTGAGTATCAGACCGAAAAGAGGCACTACGCTCACATTGACTGTCCTGGTCACGCGGACTACATCAAGAACATGATCACCGGAGCGGCTCAGATGGACGGAGCCATCCTTGTTGTCGCTGCAACCGATGGTCCCATGCCTCAGACAAGGGAACACGTGCTTCTTGCAAGGCAGGTTGAGGTTCCCTACATGATCGTCTTCATAAACAAGACGGACATGGTTGACGATCCTGAACTCATCGACCTCGTCGAGATGGAAGTGAGAGACCTTCTGAGCCAGTACGGTTACCCTGGAGACGAAGTGCCAGTCATAAGAGGTTCTGCTCTGAAAGCCGTCGAAGCTCCTAACGATCCGAATCACGAAGCTTACAAACCTATCCAGGAGCTCCTCGACGCTATGGACAACTACATTCCTGAGCCTCAGAGAGAAGTTGATAAGCCGTTCCTCATGCCTATTGAGGACGTGTTCTCAATCACAGGAAGAGGAACGGTTGTTACAGGAAGGATCGAAAGAGGAAGAATCAAACCCGGTGATGAAGTTGAGATCATAGGTCTCAGCTACGAAATCAGGAAAACCGTTGTTACAAGCGTGGAAATGTTCAGAAAGGAACTCGATGAAGGAATCGCAGGAGACAACGTTGGATGTCTGCTCAGAGGAATCGACAAGGACGAAGTTGAGAGAGGACAGGTTCTCGCAGCTCCTGGAAGCATCAAACCACACAAGAGATTCAAGGCTCAGGTTTACGTCCTGAAGAAGGAAGAGGGAGGAAGACATACACCGTTCACAAAAGGTTACAAACCCCAGTTCTACATAAGAACCGCTGACGTTACAGGGGAAATCGTAGGACTTCCTGAAGGTGTCGAAATGGTTATGCCTGGAGACCACGTCGAAATGGAAATAGAACTCATCTACCCTGTCGCTATTGAAAAGGGACAGAGATTCGCTGTAAGAGAAGGTGGAAGAACAGTTGGAGCTGGTGTGGTCACAGAAGTCATCGAGTGAGGGGGACGCTTCCCCCTCCTTTTTGAGAAAAGAGGGAGGGTGCTTAGAATATGCCTGGACAGAAGATAAGGATAAAACTCAAAGCCTACGATCACGAGTTACTCGACGAATCGGCGAAAAAGATCGTTGAAGTCGCTAAATCCACGAATTCCAAAGTGTCCGGTCCCATTCCCTTGCCAACGGAGCGGACACTCTATTGTGTCCTGAGATCTCCCATGAAACACAAGGACTCCAGAGAACACTTTGAAAAGAGAGTACACAAAAGGCTAATAGATATCATAGACCCATCTCCAAAGACCATCGATGCTTTGATGAGGATAAACCTCCCAGCAGGTGTCGACGTTGAGATCAAACTGTAATCCCTGGAGGTGTCTTTGATGAAGATGATAATTGGAAGAAAAATCGGTATGACGAGAGTATTCGTTGGAAATGATTCCGTTCCCGTTACAGTCATAAAGGCGGGGCCCTGTGTGGTTGTCCAGAAAAAAACCGTTGAGAAAGACGGATACAACGCTGTGCAGCTTGGATTCGAGAAGGCTAAGAAGGTCAACAAACCTCTCGCAGGACACTTCAAAAAATTCGGTGTGGAACCGATGAAAATACTCAGAGAGTTCAGAGTAGAAAATCCCGACGAGTACGAACCCGGACAGGTAATAAAGGTTGACGTGTTTGAAAAAGGTGAGTACGTGGACGTTACTGGCTGGACAAAAGGAAGAGGATTCGCTGGTGCGATGAAAAGATGGGGATTCAGCGGTGGACCGAAGAGCCACGGTTCCAAATTCCATAGAGAACTCGGTTCTGTTGGTCAGCACACGGAACCTGCCAAGATATGGAAAGGTAAGAAAATGCCCGGAAGATATGGAAACGAGAGGGTAACTGTCAGAAATCTTCAAGTTGTGGATATCGATCCTGAAAACGACCTTTTAGTGGTCAAAGGTGGAGTCCCTGGAGCGAGGGGCGGGCTCGTTTTGATCAGGAGCGCCAAGGCCCCGAAAAAGTAACAGTGGAGGAGGAATAAAAGATGGCTCAGGTGGATCTGTTGAATGTGAAGGGAGAAAAAGTAGGGACCCTGGAAATCAGTGATTTCGTTTTCAACATCGATCCCAACTACGACGTGATGTGGAGATACGTGGATATGCAGCTCTCCAACAGGAGAGCTGGAACTGCCTCTACGAAAACAAGAGGAGAAGTCTCCGGTGGTGGCAGAAAACCCTGGCCGCAGAAACACACCGGAAGAGCAAGACACGGTTCCATAAGATCCCCCATCTGGAGGCATGGAGGAATTGCACACGGACCTAAACCGAGAGACTGGAGCAAAAAGCTCAACAAGAAAATGAAGAAGCTCGCTCTGCGATCTGCTCTCTCTGTGAAGTACAGAGAAAACAAACTCTTCGTACTCGATGATCTGAAACTCGAAAGGCCGAAGACGAAATTTCTGAAGGAAATCCTCCAGAACCTTCAGCTTTCCGACAAGAAAACACTGATCGTCCTTCCATGGAAAGATGAAGGATACATGAATGTGAAACTCTCTGGAAAGAACCTTCCCAACGTGAAGGTAATAATTGCGGACAATCCGAACAACAGCAAAAATGGTGAGAAGGCAGTAAGAATAGATGGACTCAATGTTTTTGACATGCTCAAGTACGATTACCTTGTGCTCACCCAGGACATGGTTTCCAAGATAGAGGAGGTGCTCGGAAATGAAGCAGGAAAAGCTCTCACTGAATGATGTTCTAATCAGACCCATCATCACAGAAAAGGCTCTTATCCTCCGCGAACAGAGGAAATACGTATTCGAGGTCAATCCACTTGCAAACAAGAACCTGGTAAAAGAGGCTGTTGAAAAGCTCTTCAATGTCAAAGTAGAAAAGGTGAACATTCTCAACATGAAGCCCAAGCCGAAAAGAAGGGGTATCTTTGAAGGAAAGACCCGCAGCTGGAAAAAGGCTGTTGTAACTTTGAAGGAAGGTTACACAATCAAAGAACTGGAAGGCGAACACTGAGAGGGGTGAAGTCATGGGACTCAAAAGATTCAAACCGGTTACCCCGGGAAGGCGTTTTATGGTTATCTCCGATTTTTCGGATATCACAAAGACAGAACCTGAAAAGTCGTTGCTCGCACCTCTCAAGAAAACAGGTGGAAGGAATCATCACGGAAGAGTTACTGTAAGGCACAGAGGTGGCGGGCACAAGAGAAGATACAGAATAATAGATTTCAAGAGATACGACAAAGCTGGAATTCCTGCGAAAGTGCTGGCCATTGAATACGATCCCAACAGATCAGCCAGAATAGCGCTTCTCCTTTACGCTGATGGAGAGAAAAGATATATTCTGGCACCCAAAGGTGTGAACGTGGGAGACACTCTCATGAGCGGACCCGATGCGGAAATAAGGCCAGGAAACGCACTTCCTCTTGAGAAGATACCCGTCGGTACCCTTGTCCACAACGTGGAGTTCACACCGGGCAAGGGTGGTCAGATCGCAAGAGCAGCTGGTACCTACTGTCAGATCATGGCGAAGGAAGGGAATTACGCTCTGCTCAGAATGCCTTCTGGAGAACTGAGAAAGGTACACATCAAATGCTACGCCACCGTCGGTGTTGTGGGCAACGAAGATCACAAGAACGAAGTCCACGGAAAGGCTGGAAGAGTGAGATGGCTCGGTAGAAGACCGCATGTCAGAGGAGTTGCCATGAATCCGGTGGATCACCCGCACGGTGGTGGTGAAGGAAGAGGTAAAGGTCACCATCCAACAAGTCCATGGGGTCTGCCAACCAAGGGCTACAAGACGAGACGTGGAAAGAGACCTTCTGACAAATTCATCGTCAGGAGAAGGAATGAAGCGTAAGGAGGTGAATTGAATGGGTCGTTCCAGTAAGAAAGGACCCTATGTAGATAAAAAATTACTCGAAAAGATCAGAAAACTCAACGAAACTGGTGAAAAGAAAGTTATCAAAACATGGAGCAGAGCCTCTATGATCATTCCTGAAATGGTAGGGCACACGATCGCAGTTTACAATGGTATGAAACACATACCGGTGTACATTACTGAAAACATGATCGGACACAGACTTGGAGAATTTGCACCAACCAGAAGGTTTGGAGGTCATGCCGACAAAAAAGCGAAAAAAGGTGAATTGAAGAAGTGAGGAGGGAAAGAATGAAGCTCCAGGTACCCAGAAGCAGTTTGAAGCGTTCAATTTTTCATAAAAAGAGAAAAGAGCTCCTGTCTTCTCTTCCGAAGATTGAAGCTAAGGCTGTGGCAAGATACATAAGGATCTCTCCAAGAAAAGCCAGAGCCATAGCAAACACAATAAGAGGGAAATCCGTCGAAGAAGCTTTCCAGATTCTTGCTTTTTCACCGAA
The DNA here is from genome assembly GCF_000019625.1 of Thermotoga sp. RQ2. Classification (NCBI taxonomy): domain Bacteria; kingdom Thermotogati; phylum Thermotogota; class Thermotogae; order Thermotogales; family Thermotogaceae; genus Thermotoga; species Thermotoga sp. RQ2. The sequence continues at coordinate 1,402,585 of NC_010483.1, read as the reverse complement.
AAAGGCCGCAAGAATAATGGAAAAGGTATTGAAATCGGCTGTCGCGAATGCCGAAAATAACTTTGGGTTGAGTGTCGAGAATCTTTACGTTTCTGAGTGCTACGTTAACGACGGTCCAAGGATGAAAAGAATCTGGCCCAGAGGAAGAGGAAGGGCGGATATCATTCAGAAAAGAATGTCCCACATCACAGTTGTGGTGAGGGATCGGAGTAAAGAAGATGAATACAGGAAGGCTCTTGAAGAATTAGAAAAGAAGATATCATCCGAAGAGTGAGGTGATACGGTGGGTCAGAAAGTGCATCCCCGCGGCTTCAGGTTGGGTCTGAGTGCCGACTGGCAAGCAAAATGGTTCAACGAAAAGAATTACAAAGAGTGGCTCCTCGAGGATGAAGAGATAAGAAAGTTCATAAAGAACAAGTATTACCATGCTGGGATTAGCGAGATATACGTAGAAAGACCTGACGCTGAAAGGATCAACATAACCGTGAAAACAGCAAGACCTGGAATCATCATAGGAAGGAAAGGTGCGGAGATAACGAGTTTGAGAGAGGAGCTGGAGAGGAAGTTCAACAGAAGGGTTGTTATTAATATTGAAGAGATAAAAACGCCCGAACTCGATGCACAGCTTGTTGCCGAGTCTATAGCTTCCCGTATAGAAAAGAGGGCATCTTACAAAGTGGCAATGAAGAGAGCAATAATGAACGCCATGAGAAAGGGTGCACAGGGAATAAAAGTGATGGTCGCTGGAAGGCTCGGTGGAGCTGAGATCGCCAGAAGAGAATGGTACCTCAGAGGAAGACTGCCTCTTCAGAAATTGAAGGCGATCATAGATTATGGAACGGCCACTGCGTGGACCAAGTACGGTACTATCGGCATCAAAGTGTGGATCTACAAAGGAGATGCTGATATCTAAGGGAGGTAATTGCCATGTTGATGCCAAGAAGGGTCAAATACAGAAAACAACAAAGAGGAAGAATGAAAGGAAAAGCCAAGGGAGGAACATTTGTTCAGTTCGGTGAATGGGGTCTCAAAGCACTCGAACCAGCTTGGATCACAGCCCAGCAGATAGAAGCTTGCCGAATTGCCATGCTGAGGGCTATGAAAAGATCCGGAAAGATCTGGATAAGAATATTCCCTGACAAACCTTACACGAAAAAACCACCTGAATCCAGGATGGGAAAAGGTAAGGGTAACGTTGAAGGATGGGTCGCCGTTGTGAAACCCGGGAAGATTCTCTTTGAAGTGGCGGGAGTCGATGAGGAAACAGCCCATGAAGCTCTCAGGTACGCTGCGAGTAAACTTCCCATAGCTACTAAGGTAGTTCCCCGTCACCATATTGGGGGTGAGGCAGTATGAAGGCTTCCGAACTCAGGAATTACACAGATGAAGAATTGAAGAATCTTCTCGAAGAAAAGAAGAGACAGCTCATGGAACTCAGATTCCAACTTGCAATGGGACAGCTGAAGAATACTTCTCTCATAAAGCTCACTAAAAGAGACATCGCAAGAATAAAGACCATTCTTAGAGAGAGGGAGTTAGGCATAAGGAGGTGAAAATATGCCCAGGAAACGTTTGACTGGAATAGTTGTGAGCGATAAAATGGACAAGACAGTAGTTGTTGCCGTGGAAAAGCTCGTTCAGCACACGATTTACAAAAAATACGTGAAAAGGACGAAAAAATATCACGCACACGATGAAAGGAACGAATGTAAAATAGGAGATGTTGTTGAAATAGAAGAGACAAGGCCTCTCAGCAAAACTAAGAGATGGAGAGTCGTCAGGATCATTCAAAGGTTTGAACCCGAAAGAGTACTGAAAGAAGAAGAGGACATTCAGGAAGAAATAGAAGCAGTCGAGGGCAAGGGAGGGGTTGAATCATGATACAGCAAGAGACCTACCTCAATGTGGCTGATAACTCCGGTGCCAAAAAGCTCAGAGTTATAAGGGTTATCGGTGGGTTTCATAAAAAGTACGGAACGGTTGGAGATATAGTCGTGTGTTCAGTCAGAGAAGCCATCCCAAATTCTGATGTGAAAAAGGGAGACGTGGTCAGAGCAGTTATCGTGAGAACAAAGAAAGAAATCAGAAGGAGTGATGGTACTTACATCAGATTCGATGACAACGCGGCTGTTCTCATTGACAAGTTCAACGCTCCCAGAGGTACCAGAATCTTTGGACCGGTTGCGAGGGAACTCAGAGAAAAAGGTTTCATGAAAATAGTATCCCTCGCACCAGAAGTTTGGTGAGGTGATACGGAGATGAGGATAAAAAAGGGTGATCTCGTCGAAGTAATTTCTGGAAAAGACAAGGGAAAAAGGGGAAAAGTACTCAGAGTGATTCCAAAGGAAAACAAAGTCATCGTTGAAAATGTGAACATGGTGAAAAGGCACCAGAGACCTATTCCCCAGCTTCGTGAGGGTGGAATCATAGAGAGAGAAGCGCCAATTTACGCATCCAAAGTCATGGTTGTCTGTCCTGCTTGTGATAAGAGAACAAGGGTTGGCTACAGGTTCACCGAAGATGGAAAAAAGGTAAGATACTGCAAGAAGTGTGGTGAGATCATTGACAAAGATTGAGGGAGGAATCGGTATGAGATATGAATACGTTCCTCTGAAAGATCAGTACGAAAAGGAAATAGTACCCGCTTTGATGAAAGAGTTCAACTACAAAAACATCCATCAGGTTCCAAAGTTGGTCAAAATCGTTATAAACATGGGAATTGGCGAAGGTTCCAGAAACTACGACCTCATAGAACGACACGCGAACGAGCTCGCAAAAATTACAGGGCAGAAACCAATCGTTACAAGGGCGAGGAAGAGTATTTCCAACTTCAAGATAAGGAAGGGAATGCCGATAGGTTTGAAAGTAACCCTCAGAGGAGCAAGGATGTACAATTTTCTCTACAAACTCATAAACATCGTGCTGCCCAAGGTGAGGGACTTCAGGGGACTCGATCCCAATTCCTTTGACGGAAGAGGGAATTACTCCTTTGGTCTTTCAGAACAGCTGGTTTTCCCTGAACTGAGTCCGGATGAAGTCAGAAGAATACAAGGAATGGACATCACCATCGTCACAACTGCAAAGACAGATCAGGAAGCCAGAAGGCTTCTTGAGCTCTTTGGCATGCCTTTCAAGAGAGGATAACGGAGGTGAGATGAATGGCCAAGAAGGCGATGATAGAAAGATGGAAGAAACCGAAGAAGTACAAGGTTCGTGAGTACACAAGGTGCCACATCTGTGGACGCCCGAGAGCGGTGTACAGAGAATTCGGACTCTGCAGGGTTTGTTTCAGGAAGCTTGCTCTGGAAGGAAAGCTCCCCGGAGTTCGGAAGGCAAGCTGGTAAGGGAGGGATGGTACTGTGTGGAGCGATCCAATTGCCGACATGCTAACAAGAATCAGAAATGCCAATATGGTTTTCAAAGAATATACGGATATACCTGCTTCTAACCTCAAGAAGAAGATCTGCGAGATCCTGAAAAGAGAAGGATTCATAGCGGACTACAAATACATCGAGGATGGAAAGCAGGGAATACTGAGGGTTTACCTCAAATACAAAGGCGGAAGGAAGAACAGAGAAAGAGTCATTCACGGTATCGTCAGAGTGTCTCACTCAGGTAGGAGAATTTACGTTGACAAGGATCATATTCCAAAAGTGAAAAACGGTCTTGGAATAGCTATACTCACTACTTCGAAGGGCGTTCTAACAGATAAAGAAGCTCGTCAGCTTGGAGTCGGCGGAGAAGTAATCGCTTACGTCTGGTGAGGAGGTGTTTTGAATGTCTCGACTCGCGAAAAAGCCCATAGTCTTACCACAGGGTGTTACGGTTGAAATAAAAGACAACGTTGTTAAGGTGAAGGGACCCAAGGGAGAACTCAGTCAGGAATTTCTCCCTTACGTGAAAATAGAAGTTGAAGGTAATGAAGTCTGGGTAAGACCCAACGAGAATCAGATTATAAGAAAATCTGACTGGAGAAAGATAAAGATGTTCCAGGGAACTTACTGGTCCCTCATCAGAAATATGGTTGTTGGTGTAACAGAAGGCTACAAGAAAGAGCTGGAAATCGTAGGAATCGGTTACAGGGCTCAGCTTCAGGGGAATACAGTAGTGATGAACCTTGGTTACGCTCATCCCGTTGTTTACGAGATACCCTCTGATGTGAAAATTGAAGTTCCTGCACCGAACAGGATAGTTGTTTCTGGCATCGATAAACAGAGGGTTGGACAGGTTGCCGCTGAGATCAGAGCGTTCAGACCACCAAATGTCTACACCGGAAAGGGAATCAGGTATGTTGGTGAAGTGGTGAGACAGAAAGAAGGTAAGAAAGCATAAAGGGGGTAGCTGAAATGATAAAGAAGGAGTCAAAAAAAGAGCAGCGACTCAGAAGGCACAGAAGAGTTAGGAAAAAGGTGTTTGGAACTCCCGAAAGACCAAGGCTCTGTGTTTTCAGAAGCAATAAACACATATACGCACAGATCATAGATGACACTATAGGCCACACTCTTGTTTCCGCTTCTACTCTCGACCCCGAGCTGAGGGAAAAGCTTCAGAAAACGTGGAACGTAGAGGCAGCCAAAGAAGTAGGGCTTCTCATAGGAAAAAGGGCTCTCGAAAAGGGAATAAAGAAGGTCGTGTTCGATAGAGGCGGATACAAGTACCACGGTAGGGTTAAGGCACTGGCGGATGGTGCCAGAGAAGCTGGACTCGAATTCTGAAGGAGGGTGGTACTGTGGAAACACAGGGAGTTATGAAAGAAATACAGTATGAAGAATTCGAAGAGAAGATAATAGAAATAAGGAGAACCTCCAAAGTCACAAAGGGTGGTAAGAATCTGAGCTTCAGAGTTGTTGCAATAGTTGGAAACAAAAACGGTAAAGTGGGACTGGGAATAGGAAAGGCAAGAGAGGTTCCTGAAGCGATCAGAAAGGCCATATCTGCTGCAAAGAGAAATATCATAGAGGTTCCTGTAATCAACGGAACCATACCGCACGAAATCATAGGAAGACAGGACGCTTCCAAAGTGCTTCTGAGACCAGCAGCGCCAGGTACAGGTATCATCGCAGGTGGTACTGTCCGAGCAGTTGTTGAACTCGCGGGTATTCAGAACATACTCACAAAATCGCTCGGGTCCACCAATCCTTTGAACCTCGCTCTTGCAACAATGAACGGTCTGAAGAATCTCCTGGATCCAAGAAAAGTTGCAAAACTCAGGGATATCTCAGTCGAAGAAGTGTTCAAAGGTGTGAGGAGGGAGGACAATGCCTAAGAAGCTGAAGATAAAACTGGTCAAGAGTCCCATCGGTTATTCCTGGGATCAAAAGGATACGGTGAAGAGGCTTGGACTCAGGAAGCTCAACCAGATAGTCGTAAAGGATGACCTACCACAGATCAGAGGTATGATCAGAAAGGTGAGGCATCTGGTGGAAGTAGAGGAGATTGAGGAAGGGGGTAGCAACGCATGAGGCTTGAAGATCTGAGGCCAACTCCCGGGGCAATGAAAAAGAGGAAAAGAGTCGGTAGGGGTCCCGGATCTGGGCACGGAAAAACCAGTGGAAGGGGACACAAAGGACAGAAAGCCAGAGGAAGCGGAAAGGTTCACATCTGGTTTGAGGGTGGACAGACGCCTCTGCACAGAAGACTCCCCAAGAGAGGATTCAACAACATAAACAAAAAGGTTTATGCGGTTGTTAATGTCAAAGTTCTCGAAGAAAGGTTCGAAGCCAACGAAGAAGTAACTCCTGAAAAACTCATCGAAAGAAAGATCATAAAAGATCTGAAAGATGGGATAAAGATCCTCGGAGACGGAGAACTCACCAAGCCACTGGTAGTCAAAGCACACGCTTTCAGTAAGAGCGCTGTAGAAAAGATAGAAAGTGCTGGTGGTAAGGCTGAGGTGATATGAAATGTGGCAAGCTTTTAAAAACGCTTTTAAAATACCAGAGCTTCGTGACAGGATCATCTTCACGTTCCTCGCTTTGATCGTTTTCAGGATGGGGATTTACATCCCCGTTCCTGGATTGAATCTGGAAGCGTGGGGGGAAATCTTCAGAAGAATAGCGGAAACCGCTGGTGTCGCTGGAATTCTGAGCTTCTACGATGTGTTCACTGGAGGAGCTCTCAGTCAGTTCTCTGTTTTCACCATGAGTGTCACTCCCTACATAACCGCATCGATCATCCTTCAGCTTCTGGCATCCGTTATGCCTTCACTCAAGGAGATGCTCAGAGAGGGTGAAGAGGGAAGAAGGAAGTTTGCGAAATACACAAGGCGTCTCACACTCTTGATAGGTGGTTTTCAGGCTTTCTTTGTTTCCTTTTCCCTTGCAAGATCGAACCCGGACATGATAGCTCCCGGTGTTAATGTGCTTCAGTTCACCGTTCTCTCCACCATGTCCATGCTTGCGGGAACCATGTTTCTGCTCTGGCTCGGTGAAAGGATCACAGAAAAGGGTATAGGAAACGGTATCTCGATCCTGATCTTCGCAGGAATAGTGGCAAGGTACCCAAGCTACATCAGACGGGCGTATCTCGGCGGTCTGAATCTCCTGGAATGGATCTTTCTCATAGCTGTTGCTCTCATCACGATATTCGGGATCATACTCGTTCAGCAGGCGGAAAGAAGGGTTACTATCCAGTACGCAAGAAGGGTTACGGGAAGGAGAGTGTATGGAGGAGCCAGCACGTATCTTCCTATAAAGGTGAACCAGGGTGGTGTGATCCCCATCATCTTTGCGAGTGCCATAGTTTCAATACCCTCTGCGATCGCTTCAATAACGAACAACGAGACTCTTAAAAGTCTCTTCAGAGCAGGAGGATTTCTCTACCTTCTCATCTATGGATTGCTGGTTTTCTTCTTCACTTACTTTTACAGTGTTGTGATATTCGATCCCAGAGAGATTTCCGAAAACATCCAGAAGTATGGGGGTTACATTCCCGGTTTGAGACCTGGAAGATCAACGGAGCAGTACCTCCACAGAGTTCTGAACAGAGTGACGTTTATCGGAGGGGTCTTCCTCGTAGTTATAGCCCTTCTTCCCTACCTGATACAGGGAGCCATAAAGGTGAACGTCTGGATTGGAGGCACTTCCGCTTTGATCGCTGTGGGAGTCGCTCTTGACATCATTCAACAGATGGAAACCCATATGGTGATGAGACACTACGAAGGATTCATCAAAAAGGGTAGAATAAGGGGGAGAAGATGATGGCGTACCTCGTCTTTCTGGGACCTCCGGGTGCGGGAAAAGGAACCTACGCAAAGAGATTACAGGAAATAACAGGTATTCCACATATATCCACTGGTGACATCTTCAGGGACATTGTAAAGAAAGAGAACGACGAACTTGGGAAGAAGATAAAAGAGATCATGGAAAGAGGAGAACTCGTTCCGGATGAACTCGTGAACGAGGTTGTGAAAAGAAGACTCTCAGAAAAAGATTGTGAAAGAGGATTCATACTGGATGGTTATCCAAGAACTGTTGCTCAGGCAGAATTCCTCGACGACTTTTTGAAAAATCAAAACAAAGAGCTCACGGCTGCTGTACTCTTTGAAGTTCCTGAAGAAGTGGTTGTTCAGAGGCTCACAGCCAGAAGGATCTGTCCAAAATGTGGAAGAATTTACAATTTGATTTCACTTCCTCCAAAAGAGGATGAACTGTGCGATGATTGTAAAGTGAAGCTCGTTCAGAGAGAAGACGACAAAGAGGAAACAGTGAGACACAGGTACAAGGTTTATCTCGAAAAGACACAGCCGGTGATTGATTACTACGATAAAAAGGGCATTCTCAAACGAGTGGATGGTACCATAGGAATAGACAACGTGATTGCTGAAGTGTTAAAGATAGTAGGGTGGAGTGATAAATGATAAGAATAAAGACACCCTCTGAGATCGAGAAGATGAAAAAAGCCGGAAAAGCGGTCGCAGTAGCTTTGAGGGAAGTTGAAAGAGTGATCGTTCCGGGGAAAACCGCATGGGACGTTGAAATTCTTGTTCTGGAGATCTTCAAAAAACTCAGAGTCAAGCCGGCTTTCAAGGGATACGGTGGTTACAAGTACGCAACGTGTGTTTCCGTGAATGAGGAAGTGGTGCACGGTCTTCCCCTCAAGGAGAAGGTTTTCAAAGAAGGAGACATAGTCTCTGTGGATGTTGGAGCGGTGTATCAGGGACTTTACGGTGATGCGGCCGTTACATACATAGTTGGAGAAACCGATGAAAGAGGAAAAGAGCTGGTGAGAGTAACAAGAGAGGCACTGGAAAAAGCTATAAAAATGATAAAACCCGGCATCAGACTTGGAGATGTTTCGCACTGCATTCAAGAAACAGTTGAATCGGCAGGTTTCAACGTGATCAGGGATTATGTGGGTCATGGAGTGGGGAGAGAACTCCACGAAGATCCTCAAATTCCAAATTACGGAACACCCGGAACGGGTGTGATATTAAGAAAGGGTATGACACTGGCCATAGAACCCATGGTGAGTGAAGGAGATTGGAGAGTTGTTGTGAAAGAAGACGGATGGACAGCCGTTACAGTGGACGGTTCCAGATGCGCTCATTTTGAACACACGATTCTGATAACAGAAAATGGGGTGGAGATATTGACCAAGGAGGGATGAAATGGGAAAGGAAGATGTCATCCGGATGGAAGGGACCATAATAGAGGCTTTACCTAACGCTATGTTTAGAGTAGAATTAGACAATGGGCACAAAGTGCTCGCCCACGTTTCTGGCAGGATGAGGAAAAATTTTATAAGACTGGTTCCTGGAGATCGGGTTATTGTTGAACTCTCTGTGTACGATCTCACTCGAGGGCGAATCGTTTATAGAAAAAAACCAGAGTAACGAAAGGAGTGAGGAGAATGAAGGTTCAGGCTTCTGTGAAGAAGAGATGTGAACACTGCAAAATAATCAGAAGGAAGAAGAGAGTCTATGTTATCTGTAAGGTTAATCCAAAACACAATCAGAAGCAAGGTTAAGGAGGAGGGAAATGAATGGCTCGTATCGTAGGTGTTGAGCTTCCAAACAACAAAAAGGTCTGGGTGGCGCTGACCTACATCTATGGAATTGGAAGGAGCAGATCCTTTGAAATTTTGAAAAACACTGGTATAGATCCGGAAAAGAGAGTGGGAGACCTCACCGATGAGGAGATCAGCAAGATCACCAAGTACATCCAGGATCATTTCAAGGTAGAAGGAGAACTCAGAAGCGAGGTTGAAAGAAACATCAGACGACTCATAGAGATAGGGTGTTACAGAGGTATCAGACACAAACTTGGGCTCCCCGTTAGAGGTCAAAAGACCCGATCAAACGCAAGGACAAGAAAAGGACCCAGACCGAGCAGAATAAAGACCAAAAAGAAGTCTTCATAATGTAAAGGAGGGAATTGAATGGCAAGAAAGAGAGGAAGCTCTTCAAGGAAACAGAAGAAAGTTGGCTTCGATTACGGAGTGGTGCATATAAAATCCACTTTCAACAACACCATAATTACTCTCACTGACAAAGATGGAAATACACTCACCTGGGCCAGCGGAGGAACGGTGGGATTCGAGGGAACAAGGAAGGGAACACCCTACGCTGCTCAGCTGGCAGCCGATAAAGTGGCAAGAGAAGCTCTCAGAATGGGCATCAAAAAAGTCGATATTCTTGTGAAGGGACCTGGCCCGGGAAGAGAACCTGCGATAAGAACGCTTCAGGGCGCCGGTCTTGAAATCAACCAGATAAAGGATGTTACTCCTATTCCGTTCAACGGCTGCAGACCCAAGAAGAGAAGAAGAGTGTGAGGAGGGAACGAAATGGCGAGATATACAGGACCTCTTTGCAAGCTTTGCAGAAGAGAGGGAATGAAACTCTATCTTAAAGGAGAAAGGTGTTACACCGATAAGTGTGCTTTTGACAGAAGACCTTACGCACCGGGTCAGCACGGTCAGAGAAGAGCCAAGCTCACGCAGTACGGTATACAGCTCAGAGCAAAGCAAACCGTCAAAAGAATCTACGGCATACTTGAAAGACAGTTCGAAAGGTACGTGGAAAAAGCTATGCAGAAGGCAGGAGACACTCGAGAGAACTTGATCCAGATACTTGAAGCCAGACTGGACAACGTCGTGTACAGAATGGGATTCGCTATAAACAGAAGACAGGCAAGACAGCTGGTTAATCACGGACATTTCCTCGTGAATGGAAAGAAAGTGAATATACCGAGTTATCTTCTGAAGCCGAACGATGTAGTTGAATTGAGAGAAAAAAGCAGAGACCTCGAAGTGATCAAAAAGGCTGTAGAAGCCAACAAAGAAAGAAGCGTTGTACCCTGGATAGAAGTCGACTACGACAACTACAGAGGCACTTTCCTGAGATATCCGAGCCTTGAGGAAGTTACCGATCTTCCAGTCGATCTTCAGACAGTTATCGAATTCTACTCGAGGTGATGTGAATGATAGAGTTTGTGATACCGAAAAAATTAAAGGTGGAGGAAGAACGAGAGGAAAAGGACTATTATTATGCAAGATTTTCGCTTTCTCCGCTTGAAAGAGGATATGCCATCACGATAGGAAACGCATTGAGGAGAGTTCTTCTCTCCTCCATACCTTCTCTCGCAATCGTTGGAGTGAGATTCATAAAGCCAGAAAAGTACCATGAATACGATTACATTGAAGGAGTAAAAGAAGACATACTGGATATAATCCTGAACTTGAAGAAAGTTCAGTTTCGGGTCAACGTGACTGTGAAAGGTACAATAAAGATGGAGGTAGAAAAGAAGGGACCGGGCGAACTTGTCGCGGGTGATATAAAGACACCGGCTGGTATCGAAGTGGCGAATCCGGATCTACACATCGCCACCTTGAATTCTAAAGCAGATCTTTTCTTCGAAGTCTACGCAGAAGTGGGAAAGGGATTCGTTCCCGTGTCTGAGAGGGAAGAAAGACCTGACGTGGGATGGATTCCAATAGATGGAGTTTTCAGCCCTGTGATCAAAGTGAACTTTCTGACGGAAAACGTTCGTGTTGGAAAGAGGACGGATTACGACAAGCTCATTCTTGAAATCTGGACGAAGAAATCGATAAGACCTGAAGAGGCCCTCAGAAAGGCTGCGGACATCCTGATAAATCATTTCAAAATCGTGACGGAGGGTCTGCCTGAACTGAAGATCTCCGAGGAATACATCATCACATCCGAGGAAGAAGAAGCAGAAATTCCCGCCGTTGATCATGAAGAAGAAAACAGGGAGAATCTGGATGTTTACAACAGAAAGATAGATGAACTCGAGCTTTCGGTCAGATCTCTCAACTGTTTGAAGAGAGCTAAAATAGAAACGATCGGAGATCTTCTCAGCAAAACAGAGGAAGAGCTTTTGAAGATAAAGAATTTTGGTCAGAAATCTCTCGATGAGGTCAAGGAGAAATTGAAAGAAAAATTCGGTCTTGAGCTCAGGAAGGGGGAATGAAAGATGAGACATAGAGTGAAGAGGCACAGACTTGGAAGATATGGTAGCCACAGAAAAAGTCTCTTGAGAAACCTTTCAAGAGAAATCGTTGAACACGGTTCGATAGTTACCACAACAGCAAAAGCAAAAGCTCTGAAGATATTAATGGATAAACTTGTCAGCAAGGCCATAGAAGCCGCCACAACTGATGATAAAGCCAAAAGCGTTCATCTGAGGAGGCAGATAAACGCTGTGCTTGGAGACAGACGATTGACAAACAAACTTGTGGATGAAATAGCGAAGAACTACGTTGGGAGACACGGAGGCTATGTGAGGGTTCTGAGGATAGGTTTCAGAAGAGGAGATGCCGCTGAGATGTCGCTCGTTCAGCTTGTGGAGGCATCCAGTCAGGAAGGCTGATGCCTCCTTTTTCTTTCCCTCCCTTGTTGCCTTCCATCAGTAGGAGGTGAAAAATTGACAGAGGAACAGAAAGCCATTAGCATATCAGAGCTGGAATCCATGAACATAAAACAGCTCTACGAGATAGCAAAATCCCTGGGTATTCCTCGATACACTTCTATGCGAAAAAGAGACTTGATTTTTGCCATTTTGAAAGCCCAAACCGAATCCACCGGTTATTTTTTCGGTGAAGGTGTACTGGAAATTCATCCTGAAGGTTTTGGTTTTTTGAGAAGGCTCGAGGACAACCTTCTTCCAAGCAACGATGATATATACATATCCCCTTCTCAGATAAGGAAGTTCAACCTGAACACGGGAGATATAATTTCCGGGGTTATAAGGAAACCGAAAGAAGGCGAAAAGTACTTCGCCATGATAAAAATCGAAGCGATAAATTATCGACCAGTCGAAGCGGTCAACGACAGAGTAAACTTTGACAACTTGACTCCGGATTACCCCAGAGAACGCTTCATCCTTGAAACCAACCCAAAGATATATTCCACCAGATTGATAGATCTTTTCGCTCCTATTGGGAAGGGACAAAGAGGAATGATCGTGGCACCTCCAAAAGCCGGTAAAACGACTATCCTCAAAGAAATAGCGAACGGTATCGCTGAAAACCACCCGGATACCATAAGAATAATCTTACTGATCGATGAAAGACCGGAAGAGGTTACGGATATAAAGGAGTCAACGAATGCAATCGTCATAGCGGCTCCCTTTGACATGCCCCCAGACAAACAGGTAAAGGTCGCCGAGCTCACCCTGGAAATGGCAAAGAGACTGGTGGAATTCAATTACGATGTTGTTATACTCCTTGACAGTCTGACAAGACTTGCTCGAGTGTACAACATAGTAGTTCCTCCCAGCGGAAAACTTCTAACGGGAGGTGTGGATCCAGCCGCCCTTTACAAACCCAAGAGATTCTTTGGAGCGGCGAGAAACACCCGTGAAGGTGGAAGCCTCACGATCATCGCTACCGCTCTTGTGGAAACGGGTTCGAAGATGGACGAGGTCATATTCGAGGAATTCAAAGGAACAGGTAACATGGAGCTGGTTCTCTCAAGACAGCTGGCGAACAAGAGAATCTTCCCAGCCATAAATCTTTTGCTTTCCGGAACAAGAAGGGAAGAGCTGTTGCTCGATGAAGAGACTCTCAAGAAGGTTTGGCTCTTACGAAGGATGCTCTCTGCAATGACGGAAGAAGAAGGCTTGACGCTCATACTGAACAAACTTTCCGAAACTTCTTCAAACGAAGAATTTCTGAAATTGATAGACAAGGAAAAAGCAAGATACTGAGCAGGAGGTGCCGAAGTTGAAGCTCATAGGAGTTGATCTTGGAGGAACTACCTTCTCGGTAGGACTCGTGAGTGAAGATGGAAAAATACTGAAGAAAGTAACTCGGGATACTCTCGTAGAGAACGGAAAAGAAGATGTGATAAGAAGAATCGCCGAAGCGATTCTGGAGGTGGCTGATGGAGAAGAAACGCCTTACGTTGGCATTGGATCTCCAGGTTCGATAGATAGAGAGAATGGGATTGTCAGATTCTCCCCTAATTTTCCGGACTGGCACAACGTTCCACTAACTGATGAGCTGGCAAAGAGAACTGGGAAGAAAGTTTTTCTTGAAAACGATGCGAACGCGTTTGTCCTTGGAGAGAAGTGGTTCGGAGCCGGAAGAGGATACGATCACATAGTGGCTCTGACACTTGGAACTGGCATTGGCGGAGGAGTTGTCACTCACGGACACCTCCTCACGGGAAGGGATGGAATAGGAGCGGAACTCGGGCATGTTGTCGTCGAACCCAATGGCCCCATGTGCAACTGCGGTACAAGGGGTTGTCTTGAAGCTGTGTCATCCGCAACGGCGATAAGGAGATTTCTCAGAGAAGGCTACAAGAAATATCACGACTCTCTGGTTTACAAACTCGCGGGTTCACCCGAAAAGGCAGACGCCAAGCACCTTTTTGACGCCGCAAGACAGGGAGACAGATTCGCTCTGATGATAAGAGACAGGGTGGTGGATGCCCTGGCACGAGCCGTAGCGGGCTACATACACATATTCAACCCGGAGATAGTGATCATAGGTGGAGGAATTTCAAGAGCGGGAGAGATTCTGTTTGGTCCCCTGAGAGAGAAAGTGGTGGATTACATCATGCCATCCTTTGTGGGAACCTACGAAATAGTGGCGAGCCCTCTCGTCGAAGACGCCGGAATCCTCGGAGCGGCTTCCATAATAAAGGAGAGGATAGGGGGGTGAACTGATGAAGGTAAAGATTCTCGTTGACAGCACAGCCGATGTTCCTTTTTCCTGGATGGAAAAATACGATATGGACAGCATTCCACTGTACGTGGTGTGGGAAGACGGAAGATCCGAGCCTGACGAAAGAAAGCCGGAAGAGATAATGAACTTTTACAAGAGAATAAGAGAGGCAGGCAGTGTGCCAAAAACTTCCCAACCGAGTGTGGAGGATTTCAAGAAGAGATATCTGAAGTACAAAGAAGAGGGTTACGATGCTGTTCTGGTTCTCACTTTATCGTCGAAGCTTTCCGGAACTTACAATTCCGCCGTTCTCGCATCCAAGGAAGTGGACATACCCGTTTACGTTGTGGATACCCTTCTTGCTTCGGGTGCGATACCCCTTCCAGCTCGTGTGGCTCGTGAAATGCTCGAAAATGGTGCCACCATCGAGGAAGTACTGAAAAAACTCGATGAGAGAATGAAGAACAAAGACTTCAAAGCGATCTTCTATGTTTCAGATTTCGACTACCTTGTCAAGGGAGGAAGGGTGTCGAAGTTCCAGGGATTCGTGGGAAATCTTCTCAAGATAAGAGTGTGTCTTCACATAGAGAACGGTGAGCTCATCCCTTACAGAAAGGTCAGAGGAGACAAAAAGGCAATAGAAGCCCTCATAGAAAAACTGCGTGAGGATACTCCTGAAGGTTCGAAACTGAGAGTGATAGGTGTTCACGCGGACAACGAGGCCGGAGTCGTGGAGCTTTTGAACGCTCTCAGAAGAAGTTACGAGGTTGTCGACGAGATCATATCGACGATGGGAAAGGTGATCACGACTCATGTGGGACCCGGGACGGTTGGGTTTGGAATCGAGGTTTTAGAGCGAAAAAGATGAAAACACCGACGAACACGAGTATGTCTCCCACACTTATAACGAACTTCCTTCCCCACGGAAGATAAACTGGTATGTAGTCTGCGAGGAAAGTTTTCCAGGAAAATTCAGTGAATGCAATGTGTTTGAAATCGAGATCCAGATTGAGAAGTTTAAGGGTGGGCTCCCATACTGGCATCCTTCCACCGTTGACGCTCATGGTGAAGCCGTTCAGAACAGCACCGACTGCCATCGGTTTGAAGCCGGGAATATCTCTGTTCCAGATAAAGAAAAGAAAGAGCATCACAAACGATAGGGGAACGAGAATTTCCTTCCATGGAAGAAGCTGAAGCACAAAAGGAACGGCGAATAGATAGAGCCCTTTGTAGTTGTATTTCAAAACGTTTTTGATGTTTCCCGTCAGTATCGAAAGAAGCAAAGCTATAAGAAAAACATCGATCATCATGTTTCTTCTTCCTCCTTTTCTTTTTCGAGGATCTCAAAGAGCAGATCGACGAGTCTGGGATCGAGAACGGTTCCCTTCATGTTTTTCATCATGATTTCCTTTGCCTCTTCGTGACTGAGTGCTTTTCTGTAAGGTCTGTCACTTGTGAGCGCTTCGTACACATCGGCAACGGATATTATCCTGGAAGGCAGAGGGATCTCTTCTCCTCTCAGACCATCGGGATATCCTTTCCCGTCCCACCTTTCATGGTGGTGCCTTACCCATTTGCTCTCTCTGTTGTTGAATATGTCAACTTCCCTCAGTATGTCTTCACCCATGATAGGGTGGTTTTTCACCATCATCATTTCTTCTTTTGAGAGGATGGTGGGCTTCTTCAGAATGTGGTCCGGAATTCCTATTTTTCCTATGTCGTGCAGGAAAGCGGCGTTGTAGATTCTTTCAACCATCTTCGGTGAAAATCCAAGTCTTTTGGCCATTTTCTTTGCAAGTTCTGCCACTTTCTCGCTGTGACCGCGGGTGTATTCATCTTTTTCTTCAAGACTCTTTGCAAGGAGTTTCAGGTGTTCCAGTTTTGCTTCGTAGTACTTGTACCTGTAGTAGTTTCCTACCTGAATGGAAAGAACGGCTGCCAGAGATACGGGAATGGCTACGAACCCGATGTACTGATAAAGAATGTAAATGACTGCTATGACAGGTATCATGAGGGCCATGCTCGTGACAGGACCTGACAGAACCTTGGAAGCGGTTTCACGGATATCACCTTTGGTGAGGATGTAAACTCCAAAAAACACAAAGACGTTGTTGATTAGAAAATAGACAACGGTACTCAGTAGAATAGCGAGAATATTTTGAAAGGTGTTTGTTCCGGATAGACGGTGGAAGAGGAGGCTTGTTAAGAAAGTTGATACCGCTATCTGCGAGAGATTAAAAACGTACCGACTGATAGGATAACGTTCTCCAAACAGAAATTTTATTATTTTAAAAGTGATAGCCGATGTGGCGTTAATGATAGAAGCTACCAGTGGGTTCAAGAGTGCAGCTACAAAGATGTTCACAACAAAAGCGGCAGAAGTTTCCACTTTACCGTGAGTAAATTCTAAAGTTTTTATGCTGATAATTTCGAAAATTATTGCTGTCAGGAAAAAGAGCATCGTCCAGCTCAATCTCTGAGGTTCTTGAGAAAATTTTCCTGAACTAGAAAAGGCTAATAATAAATATCCTACAAATATTGATAGAGAATAAATAAGAAATTTTCTTTCAGTCAAATCCTTTTTTTCTTTCATATGCTCACTCCTTATGAGGGATACGAGGGCAGGAGGAATATTTTCTCCGAAATTATTACCAAATTCTATTAGAACCAACAACTGCCATCAGTGTTCCGAGCAGGCTCCCAAGAACGAGGACTATTTTCATGAGCTTTCTCATGGCTTTCCCCCCTTTCGTTGCTTTATCTCAGAGCTTCGCTCGTTACCGGATCTTCGCTGACCACATCTCGTACCTCTCCGCTCAAAAATTGTCCCCCCTGCCCTCACAACATATTTTATCAATTTTCTTTCAGTAACGTTGATATCAAATCCAGAAGTTCACTTATTCCTTCCCCAGTGACTGATGATGTCGGTATGATCGTGTACTCCCCGTATCTTGAGAACACTTTTCGATGCTCTTCGAGTTTTTTTGCTCTCTCTGACATCTTCACTTTATCCATCTTGGTGAGAACTATGGTGAACGGTATGTTCAGGCTTTTCATCCACTCTATCATCATGAAGTCGCTGTCCTGAGGTGGAATCCTTCCATCCACGAGGAGAAAGACCATCTGAAGGGACCATCTGTTCTTGAAATAGTCCTCCACGAGTCGCTTCCAGAGCATTCGTTCTTTCTTGGAAACTTTCGCGTACCCATATCCCGGAAGATCCACGAAGTAGTATTTTGAGTTGACAAGATAGAAATTTATCGATCTCGTCTTTCCGGGAGTTTTGCTCACAAAAGCGACCTTTCTGTTGAACAGCGCATTGAGAAGAGAAGATTTACCCACGTTCGATCTTCCAACGAAAGCGACCTCACCTTTCAAGGGAGGAGGATAGTCACCTGGAGTTCTGGCTATTTTAACCAGTTCTACATCTCTGATAATCATATTTTCTCACCCTTTTTCATGCTAACATACGAGTAAGGAGGGATGCAAGTTGAAGGGATACATCCACGTTTACACGGGCAACGGAAAAGGAAAGACAACGGCAGCGCTCGGACTCGCAACAAGAGCAGCGTGTGCAGGCTTGAAGGTGTTCTTTGGACAGTTTCTGAAGGGAAGAGAAACTTCTGAGCTCAAAATAAGCGAATTCCTCCCAAACTTTGAAATCGTTCAGTATGGAACACCTGAGTTCATCGTGGGAAATCCTTCGGAAGAACAGATAAAAAAGGCAAAAGGCGGTCTTGCCGATGCGAAAGAAAGGCTCGTCTCTGAAAAATACGATGTGGTTGTACTGGACGAACTCTGTGTGGCCATGCATCTTGGACTTTTCTCAAAGGAGGAGATAGAAGATCTTCTGAACGTCAAGCCAGAAAATGTGGAGCTCGTGATAACGGGAAGATACGCTCCTGAGTGGTTGATAGAGAAGGCCGATCTTGTCACAGAAATGAAAGAGGTAAAACATTACTACCAGAAGGGAGTTGTAGCAAGGAAGGGAATCGAGTATTAGGAGGTGTTCCTGTGATCATAGAAAGTAGGATAGAAAAAGGAAAGCCCGTTGTAGGAATGGAAACCACAGTGTTTGTTCATGGACTGCCCAGAAAGGAAGCCATAGAGTTGTTCAGAAGGGCGAAAGAGATATCCAGAGAAAAAGGGTTCCAGCTTGCGGTTATAGGCATCCTGAAGGGAAAGATCGTCGCTGGCATGAGTGAAGAAGAACTCGAGGCGATGATGAGAGAAGGCGCCGATAAGGTAGGCACTCGAGAAATTCCCATTGTGGTGGCTGAGGGAAAAAACGCTGCGACTACTGTGAGTGCCACCATCTTTCTCTCCAGACGAATCGGAATAGAGGTCGTTGTAACCGGAGGAACTGGGGGCGTTCATCCCGGACGTGTGGACGTTTCTCAGGATCTCACCGAGATGTCTTCTTCACGCGCTATTCTCGTATCCAGCGGGATAAAGTCCATTCTTGATGTGGAAGCAACTTTCGAGATGCTTGAAACTTTAGAGATTCCTCTGATTGGTTTCAGAACGGACGAGTTCCCATTGTTTTTCTCGAGGAAAAGCGGCCGAAGGGTTCCAAGGGTAGAAAATGTAGAGGAAGTCCTGAAGATCTACGAAACCATGAAAGAAATAGAACTTGAGAAAACCCTCATGGTGCTGAATCCCGTGCCAGAGGAGTACGAAGTACCGCACGATGAAATAGAACGTC
This sequence comes from Thermotoga sp. RQ2, assembly GCF_000019625.1. NCBI lineage: Bacteria > Thermotogati > Thermotogota > Thermotogae > Thermotogales > Thermotogaceae > Thermotoga > Thermotoga sp. RQ2. The sequence goes on along the minus strand of NC_010483.1, from coordinate 1,383,750 downwards.
TTCTTGAAAAGATCGAGCTGGAGGTTGAAGGAAAAGAAGTGACTCCTTTTCTTCTCAAAAAGCTCGTGGAGATGACAAACGGAAGAACTCTGAAGGCGAATCTTGCTCTTCTCGAAGAAAACGTGAAACTCGCGGGAGAGATTGCGGTAAAACTCAAACGCTCGTGAGTATGATATACTAATTGAGAGAATAGACACTGTTGAGGAGGAGGTCAAGCAGGATGAAAAGAACGTATCAGCCTTCAAGAAGAAAGAGAAAGAGAACACACGGATTTCTGGCGCGCAAGAGAACACCGGGTGGAAGAAGAGTTCTCAAGAACAGGAGAAGGAAAGGACGCTGGAGACTGACTGTATGACAGAAAGTTTCACCCGCAGAGAACGCCTGAGGCTCAGGAGAGATTTCCTGTTAATATTCAAAGAGGGAGAAAGTCTTCAAAACGAGTACTTTGTGGTTCTTTTCAGGAAAAATGGGCTTGATTATTCCAGATTGGGAATAGTTGTGAAGAGAAAGTTCGGAAAGGCGACCAGAAGAAACAAACTGAAAAGATGGGTAAGGGAGATCTTCAGAAGGAACAAAGGTGTAATTCCAAAGGGTTTTGACATAGTAGTGATTCCCAGAAAAAAACTGTCAGAAGAATTCGAACGAGTGGATTTCTGGACCATACGTGAAAAGCTTTTGAATCTCTTGAAGAGGATAGAAGGATGAAAAAACTGCTTATAATGCTTATAAGGTTTTATCAGAGATACATTTCACCTCTCAAACCTCCAACCTGCAGGTTCACTCCAACCTGTTCGAATTACTTCATACAGGCCCTGGAGAAACATGGGCTCTTGAAGGGGACCTTCCTGGGCCTCAGGCGTATTCTCCGATGCAATCCCCTATCAAAAGGTGGTTACGATCCTGTTCCCGAGGAATTTTCATTCAAACCAAGGAGGCGATGGTCTTGAGAAAAGTTGTAGCAATACTGCTCGCCATACTTCCAATCTTTTTGTTTGCTGTGGAACCGATCAAGGTTGTTCGCTCCGAGAAAGAAATAGTTGTTCTCACCAGGTTCGAGGAGTATCACTTCGATCTGGAAAAGGGCATACTCAAAGACTTTTACACCCTTGTCGATGGTCGAAAGCACGTTTTCACCTATGGAAATGATGGCTTCGATGTACTCGATGAGGGAACACCTCTGACAGTGATAGAAGAACCGATAGTAACCGGTGTGGGAAAAGTATCCGAGGGTTTCTCCGACGAGGTAAGTATCGTATACAACTACGGCTACGTGAAGAAGATTTTCACGATAAAGAACGACGAGAATTATACCTTCTTTGTTGATATAGAAAGCTCAAAACCCGTTGAAGTGACGGTACCCAGAGTATCTGTCGATACCTCCACGGATAGATACCTGGAAAATTACTTCGCGTCCTTCAATCCCGGAACGCGAACACTCGTACTTTTAAAGCATGACGAAGGTCTCCTCTTTGAAGGTACTCTGAAGATAAACGGACAAAAGCGTTTCATCGTTTTCATGGGACCGAACAAGAGAACTCTAATAAAGAAAGCCTTTCCAGAGGATTACGATGTTCTCATAAAAGCTCTTGTGAAGATACCGGGATTCAACAAGTGGTACGATCCTGTGTTTTACGGTCTGGTCTGGTTCTTCTGGTGGCTGAAAGATCTCACGAAGAATTTTGGATGGGCGATTGTGCTCTTTACTCTTATCGTGAGGTTGATACTCTATCCGCTCTACCACGCTCAAACGAAATCTCTCATAAACATGAGAAAGTTACAGCCGCAGATAGAAGCCATCAAGAAGAAGTACAAGGACCCGACGAAACAGCAGGAAGCTCTCCTGAAGCTCTACAGAGAAGCGGGAGTGAATCCGGCTAGCGGCTGTCTCATGCTCCTCATACAGCTACCTATCTTCATGCTTCTGTGGTCGGTCATCAGATACTACGTCGAAGAATTTGCCTACAGCGGAAATTTTCTCATCTGGAAGGATCTCTCCGCGGGTGGTTTTTCCAACAACTGGCTGTTTCTGATAATCACCATAGTGGCGAGTTACTACACAACGCTTCTCACAAGCCAGGATGCGAGAACGGCCTGGCAGGGTATCATCATGTCGGTGATCTTCCCGTTCCTGTTCGTGGGACTTCCAAGCGGACTGTTTCTGTACTATGCAACTAACACTCTGATTCAACTTGCGGTGACTTACTATACCTACAAACGCTACAAGATAAAAGGTCTCACAACGAGAGAACTTCTCGGTCTTCCGAAAAAGGCATGAGGGGGGATTAGATGAAGAAAATTGTGGAAAGGGCTCCTACAGTGGAGGAAGCGGTTGAAAAAGTGGTCAAAAAATACGGTCTCGGAGAAGGAGAGTACACGGTCAACGTGTTGGAAAAAGGATTTCATGGAATATTCGGCCTCTTTTCAAAAGAAGCGGTTGTCGAGGTGCAGATCACCAAAGCTTACTTTGAAAGAAAATTGAAAGAATTTTTAACTGAGATTTTGCAGGTGGTAGATTCAGAAGTCAAAATAACTGTGAAATCTTCTGGAAGGAGTTTCTTTGTTGACGTGGAGAGTGAAAACGTAGGAAGGCTCATAGGTAAACACGGAAAAACCATGGGAGCACTTCAGCATATAGCGATGATCTTCCTCAACAGATTGAGTGATACGAAGCTGAACGTGATTCTGGATATGGGAGATTACAGGGAAAAGCGGAAGAAATCTCTTGAGAAAATAGTGGAAGAGGCTGTCAAAAAGGCTATTTCCGAGAAGACCAAAGTAGTACTGGATCCCATGTTTTCTTTTGAGAGGAAAATTGTTCACAAACTTGTGAGAAAACACAGAGGTGTGATAAGCTACTCAGTCGGTGTAGAACCTTACAGAAGAGTTGTGATAGAGTATTCTGGAACGAGGCGAGAGGGGAGAAGAAAACATGATATTAAAGAAAGCATATGATGTCACTCCCCAGGAAATTTCAACCGATAAGGTACGAGGAGTTCGTAAAAGAGTCCTCATAGGCTTGAAAGACGCTCCAAACTTTGTCATGAGACTTTTCACGGTGGAACCTGGCGGTCTCATCGACAGACACTCCCATCCATGGGAGCACGAGATTTTCGTTTTGAAGGGAAAGCTCACAGTTTTGAAGGAGCAAGGCGAGGAAGCGGTGGAAGAGGGTTTTTACATCTTCGTTGAACCCAATGAAATACACGGCTTCAGGAACGATACAGACTCCGAAGTGGAGTTTCTCTGTTTGATACCTAAGGAAGGCGGAGAGTAATTCTTTTTTAAAATATCCGAAAAGAAAGAGTAGTAAAATACTCTTCGCTGGTGCGTGGGGTGCGTTTCAAATCCCTCAAGGGTACGTACCCCAGCACTTGTATACCATGTGATTGGGAGGTGAAGGTGTTGTACGCCATCGTAGAAACGGCTGGCAGGCAGTACAGGGTCGAAGAAGGAAAGATTCTCTACACTGAAAGGCAGAAAGACTACTCCCCGGGTGACGAGATCGTTTTCGACAGAGTGGTGTTCGTCAGGAAGGACGGAGAGGTGCTCGTCGGAAAACCTTATGTTGAAGGAGCTAAGGTTGTAGGGAAGGTTCTGGAACACGCCAAAGCCAGAAAGGTAAAGACTGTGAAGTACAGACCCAGAAAGAACAGTAAGGTGGAAAAAGGTCACAGACAGTGGTACACCGCCATCAAAATTGAAAAGATTGAACTATGATAAAAGTGACTGTGACTAATTCTTTTTTTGAAGTAACAGGTCATGCACCAGACAAAACACTGTGCGCTTCAGTTAGTCTTTTGACGCAGCACGTGGCGAACTTTCTGAAAGCCGAGAAAAAAGCGAAAATAGAGAAGGAATCCGGTTATCTGAAAGTGAAATTTGAAGAACTCGAAAACTGCGAAGTGAAGGTGCTAGCGGCTATGGTGAGGTCTTTGAAAGAACTCGAACAGAAGTTTCCTTCTCAGATCAGAGTGGAGGTGATCGACAATGGCTCATAAAAAGAGTGGTGGTGTTGCGAAGAACGGTAGAGACAGTCTTCCAAAATATCTGGGAGTCAAAGTGGGAGATGGTCAGATCGTCAAAGCAGGAAACATCCTCGTGAGACAGAGAGGAACAAGATTTTATCCCGGAAAAAACGTTGGTATGGGAAGAGATTTTACCCTGTTTGCACTGAAGGATGGCAGGGTGAAATTTGAAACGAAAAACAACAAAAAGTATGTGAGTGTCTATGAGGAGTGAAAGAGTGAGCAGCATAAAGAAAATCTCCTTCGTGGGGATTTTCTCGGCTCTTGCAACTCTGGTGATGTTTCTAGAGTTTCCGATATTCCCACAAGCGAGTTTCCTGAAATACGATCCCAGCGAAATACCGGCGCTCATAGTGAGTTTCTTACTGGGACCCGGCGTCGGCATGTTTGTCGTCCTGGTGAAAGACATTCTCTTCTTTCTCATGAAGTCCGGTGATCCTGTGGGAATCGCGATGAACGCTGTGCTGGGAATGTCCTTTGTGGGAATAGCTGGCCTCATTTATCACAGAAACAAGAGCAGAGCAACGGCAATAAAAGGCATGATTGTCGCTACACTTTTTACCACAGCGTTCGCTCTGGGGTTGAACGCTCTCATCGTGCCGCTTTACTTCAAAGCTCCGTTCGAACTTTATCTGAAATTTTTCCCGTTCATACTGGCTTTCAATCTGGTGAAATTTGGAATCGACTCGGTTGTGACGTTCTTCGTTTACAAGAAAGTCTCCAGTATCCTTAAACTGGAAACAGTGGAAGGGAGGAGCAACAATGGCTAGGTACTTTCCTGTTCAGAAGACAACTATGATAAAACCCGAAGAGGTTGAAAGAAAATGGTACGTGGTAGATGCTTCCGGAAAGGTTCTCGGAAGACTCGCGACACGCATAGCGAAGATATTGATGGGGAAACACAAGCCCAATTACACTCCGCACGTTGACACGGGAGATTACGTCATCGTTGTGAACGCTGACAAGGTGGTTCTTACCGGAAAGAAGCTCGATCAGAAGGTTTATTACTGGCATTCTGGTTATCCCGGAGGTCTGAAGTCTCTGACAGCAAGACAGATGCTGGAAAAGCATCCCGAAAGACTCATATGGCTCGCTGTCAAAAGGATGCTCCCGAAGAACAGAAAGGGCAGAAAAATGCTCAAAAGACTCAAAGTTTATGCGTCACCCGAACATCCACATCAGGCACAGAAACCTGAGCCTATTGAACTGTGAAGAATGAGGAGGGAGAAGAATGGCCGAAGTGATAGGATACTACGGAACGGGAAGAAGAAAGACTGCTGTTGCAAGAGTTTATTTGAGACCGGGAGAAGGAAAAGTGAAGGTCAATGGAAAAGAATACGAAAGTCTGAATGACTATTTCAAAAATCCTGCATGGACAAAACACGCGATAGAGCCCCTTGAGGTAACCAACACACTTGGCAAATTCGATCTTGTCATAAGGGTTAACGGTGGAGGTCTGTCCGGCCAGTCCGGTGCCGTGAGGCTTGGAATTGCCAGAGCCCTCCTTCAGTACGACCAGAATCTGAGGCCTGTTCTCAAGAAATACAAGATGCTCACAAGAGATCCAAGAGAAGTGGAAAGAAAGAAGTACGGTTTGAAAAAGGCAAGAAGAGCTCCTCAGTTCTCCAAGAGGTGATTTTGCTGGCAGCAGACAATTGCGGGGTCCGGTTCTCCCGGACCTCTCTTTTTCTGTTTGTTAACGAGGAGTGAGAGTGTGATTCCTCGAGAGGTCATCGAGGAAATAAAGGAAAAAGTTGACATCGTAGAAGTCATTTCAGAGTATGTGAATCTCACCCGGGTAGGTTCTTCCTACAGGGCTCTCTGTCCCTTTCATTCAGAAACCAATCCTTCTTTTTACGTTCATCCGGGTTTGAAGATATACCATTGTTTCGGCTGTGGTGCGAGCGGGGATGTCATCAAATTTCTTCAGGAAATGGAAGGGATCAGTTTCCAGGAAGCGCTGGAAAGACTTGCCAAGAGAGCTGGGATTGATCTTTCTCTCTACAGAACAGAAGGGACTTCTGAATACGGAAAATACATTTGTTTGTACGAAGAAACGTGGAAAAGGTACGTCAAAGAGCTGGAGAAATCGAAAGAGGCAAAAGACTATTTAAAAAGCAGAGGCTTTTCTGAAGAAGATATAGCAAAGTTTGGCTTTGGGTACGTTCCTAAGAGATCCAGCATCTCTATAGAAGTTGCAGAAGGCATGAACATAATACCGGAAGAACTTGTCAGATACGGTATCGCGCTGAAAAAGGGTGATCGATTTGTTGACAGATTCGAAGGAAGAATCGTTGTTCCAATAAAGAACGACAGTGGACATATTGTGGCTTTTGGTGGGCGTGCTCTCGGCAACGAAGAACCAAAGTATTTGAACTCTCCAGAGACCAGGTATTTTTCGAAGAAGAAAATCCTTTTTCTCTTCGATGAGGCGAAAAAAGTGGCAAAAGAGGTCGGCTTTTTCGTCATCACTGAAGGCTACTTCGACGCGCTCGCATTCAGAAGGGATGGAATACCAACGGCGGTCGCTGTTCTTGGGGCGAGTCTTTCAAGGGAAGCAATTCTGAAGCTTTCGGCGTATTCGAAAAATGTCATACTGTGTTTCGATAATGACAGAGCAGGCTTCAGAGCCACTCTCAAATCCCTCGAAGACCTCCTTGAATACGAATTCAATGTGCTTGTAGCAACCCCCTCTCCTTACAAAGATCCGGATGAACTCTTTCAGAAGGAAGGGGAAGGTTCGCTGAAAAAGATGCTGAAAAACTCACGTTCGTTCGAATATTTCCTGGTGACTGCTGGTGAAGTCTTCTTTGACAAAAACAGCCCCGCGGGTGTGAGATCCTACCTTTCTTTCCTCAAAGGTTGGGTCCAGAGGATGAGAAAGAAAGGATATTTGAAACATGTAGAAAATCTCGTGAAGGAAGCTTCGGCTTCTCTCCAGATACCAGAAAACCAGATTTTGAACTTTTTTGAGAGTGAAAAGTCTAACACTATGCTTGTTCATGGATCCAGGTCGTCAAAGGTTTACGATGAGGGAAGAGGACTTGCTTACCTGTTTTTGAACTACGAAGATTTGAGGGGAAAGATTCTGGAGCTGGACTTAGAGGTACTGGAAGATGAAAACGCGAAAGAATTTTTCAAGAGGGTTTCATCCGATGAAGATTTAAGCGAAGCTATAGAAAACTTTCCAAAAGAGTTGAAAGATTGGGTTTTTGAAACGATAGAAAGCATTCCTCCTCCAAAGGATCCCGAGAAATTTCTCGCTGACCTCTCCGAAAAGTTGAAAATCCGGCGGATAGAGAGACGTATTGCAGAAATAGATGAGATGATAAAAAAGGTTTCAAACGATGAGGAAAGGCGTCTTCTTCTCTCTATGAAGTTGGATCTCCTCAGAAAAATAAAGAGGAGGTGATCGGTATGGCGAAGAAGGAAAAAGTCACAATGAACGAAGAACAGCAGGTTCTTCAGGAACAGCACCAGGAGCAGACGCAGGAGCAGACACAGGAACAGAAAGAAACGCTTCCTCCTCAGGTAGAAAAACGTATAAAAAAACTCATCAGTTTAGGAAAAAAGAAAGGTTACATAACATATGAGGATATAGATAAAGCTTTTCCTCCAGACTTCGAAGACTTTGATACGAATCTGATAGAGAGAATACATGAAGAACTGGAAAAACATGGAATAAACATTGTGGAAAGTGAATCTGAGGAAGAAGAAATGAGTGTTCCCGGTGACGAACAGGAACTAGAAGAACTTTTGGAGAGAGAATCCCCTGAGATACACGATTCGAGCAACGTAAGGGATTCCATCAAGATGTATCTCAAAGAGATAGGAAAAATACCACTTCTAACACCAGCTCAAGAACGTGAACTCGCAAGACGAGCACAGATGGGCGATAAAAAGGCCAAAGAGAAACTAATAACATCGAATCTGAGGCTTGTTGTCAGTATAGCTAAGCGCTACATGGGACGCGGTCTTTCTTTCCAGGACCTCATACAGGAAGGAAACATAGGACTTCTGAAGGCGGTAGAGAAGTTCGACTGGAGGAAGGGTTACAAATTCAGTACGTACGCTACCTGGTGGATCAGACAGGCAATCACAAGAGCGATAGCGGATCAGGCAAGGACCATCAGGATACCTGTCCACATGGTGGAAACTATAAACAAACTGAACAGGTTGAGAAGAGAGTACTATCAGAAACACGGTGAAGAACCATCCATAGAAGAACTCGCAAAGATGATGGGCAAACCCCCAGAAAAGATAAAGGAAATACTCGAAGCAGCGAAGGAAACCATATCCCTGGAATCTCCTATAGGTGAAGATGAAGATTCTTCCATCGAAGACTTTGTGGCTGACGATTCCATAGCCTCTCCAAAGAAAGAGGCCATGAGGATGCTCATGAGGGAAGAGCTCGAGAAAGTCTTGAAAACTCTGAGCCCGAGAGAAGCGATGGTTCTGAGAATGAGGTACGGCTTGCTTGATGGAAAACCAAAAACGCTTGAAGAAGTTGGCCAGTATTTCAATGTCACAAGAGAAAGGATCAGGCAGATAGAAGTCAAAGCACTGCGGAAGTTGAGACATCCATCGAGGAGCAAGTATCTGAAATCACTGCTCTCTCTGATGGATGAAAACGAAGGGTGAGCCCTGCTCACCCTTTCATTTTTTCAGTAAGTCCATGAGAAACTCCACCGGATTCTCCCTGGTGTAGAGAACAACACTTCCCGACCGTCTATTGTATCTCGGATGATTCAAAAACGGCGAGTCTCTGTTTGGAAAGATTTCCACCATTGAGTGATCGAATCTGATCTTCTTTACTCCCAGCTTCGAAGCTCTGATCCTCAATCTGAAGTAATCAACGAGTAACTTCACTTCTTCGGGTGGTTCTCCGAATCTATCCCTCATTTCCTCCAGTATTTCCTCAAGATCTTCCTCATCAAGAGAGGATGCGAGCCTTCTGTAAAGTCTCAACCTCTCTACAGGATTCTGCACGTAATCTTCCGGTATGAAAAATCTGCCCGGGGGATTTTCTATTTCAACGTTCACAGAGTGTTTCTTTTCGATTCGTCTTTCTTTGAATCTCGTGATGGTCTCTTTCAAGATTTCGTTGTACAGTTTCAAACCAACGGACACAACATTTCCATGCTGTTCCAAACCGAGGACATCTCCCACACCTCTCAGTTCCATATCTTTCAACGCTATTTGAAGACCGCTTCCAAAGCCTGTGTAGGATTTTAGCACCTTCAGTCTTTCAAGAGCGCTTCTTGGAGTACCCTTTGGGTACAGGAAGTACGCAAAGGCCCTTCGGTCGCTTCTACCCACCCTTCCTCTGAGCTGATAAAGCTGTGAAAGGCCGTATCTGTGTGCGTCATCCACTATGAGTGTGTTTGCATTCGGTATATCAACACCATTCTCGATAATTGTGGTACACAGAAGAACATCGATGTTCCCGCGGTAGAACTCGTGGACAATTCTCTCCATAGCTCTTCTAGACATCTTTCCGTGGGCGACTGCTATTTCCAGCTCTGGGAACATCCTTTTCAGTTTTTCGAAAACTTCCGGTAGTTCTTCCACGCGGTTGTGAACGTAGATCACCTGACCTCCCCTGTTTATCTCCCTGATCACCGCTCCCTTGACGAGATCATCGCTGTACTCTGCGACATAAACGTATACTGGTTTTCTTCCAGGGGGAGGAGAATTTATCACAGAAAAATCTTTCATTCCAGAGAGGGCCATGTGGAGGGTGCGTGGAATAGGTGTAGCACTCAGGGTTAGCACGTTCACCGAGAGTCTCAGTTTCTTGAACCTTTCTTTTTGCTCAACTCCAAACTTTTGTTCTTCGTCGATGATGACAAGACCAAGATCGGAGAATTCGATTCTTTCATTCAGCAAAGAATGCGTGCCTATGATGATGTCTATTTCTCCCTTCTTCAGCTTTTCGATGATCTCCTTCTTTTCTCTCGCTGTTCTTGAACTGTCCAGGAGTTCTACTTTTACACCGAACGTTTCCATTCTCTCTTTGAAGTTCTCGTAGTGTTGTCTTGCCAGAACGGTGGTTGGTACAAGCACCGCTACCTGTTTACCAGATACAACTGCACGGAACGCAGCTCGCAGAGCCACTTCTGTTTTTCCAACACCCGCATCTCCGCACAGGAGTCTGTCCATTGGTTTTTCAGAGGCAAGATCACTCATCACTTCCTCTATACTCTGTTGCTGATCGGGGGTTTCAATGTATGGAAAAGATTCCGCGAATTTTTCTTCCAGTTCTGGGTCACCTGGAAGAGAAAGACCCTGGGCCTCCTGTCTTTTCATGTAAAGTTCAACGAGTTCTCTGATCTTTTTCTCGATGTCTTCTCTCACTTTCTTCAGTGTTTGTTTCCATTTTCCGCGGTTCATCCGGTCGAGTTTGACCTGCGAAGGATCACCTATGTATTTATGAACTCTGTCGATCTTCTCGATGGGAACGTACAAAACTGCGTCTTCATATTTCAACTTCAAATAATCCCTCTCTCCGAGAACTCCCTTGAGCCGAACAACCCCTTCGAAAATCGCTATTCCGTGTTCTCTGTGAACTACGAGTCCACCCTCTTCGATCTCATCGACATCCAGAATGGGCAGCGATTCTTTCTTCTCAATACGTGTTGATAACGATACGGAAGCTTTTTCAACGTTTTTGAGTACCACTTCGACTACTCTTTCATCGAAGAAGTCGTTGTAGCGTTCCTTCAAAAGGTCCCTCATTTCTTTCCTGAACTTTCTGTATTCATCCAGAACCTTTTGAAGATCTTCGCAGATGAAGCGAACATCCGTTTTTACGAAATCAAGCAAGGTGCTTTCACCGTATAAATCAACAAAAGGAAGTATCAGAGTCTTGTCAGCACTCTGAAATGAACGCTGGGTGTCTACCTTGAAGAAACGGATTTCTTCGATTTCGTCCCCGAACAGCTCTATCCTCACAGGAAAGTCGTTCCCTGGAGAGTAAATGTCGATTATATCTCCGCGAATGGCAAATTCTCCCACGTTCTGAACAGTGAAAACACGTTCATATCCCATTTCGACGAGTCTTTCTGGGGACAATGTGAGCTTTGTGGATCTTGTTATCATCAGGGAGTTTTCTCTCAGAAAATCGGGTGAGAACACCTTTTCGGTGAGCGCTTTCAGGGTAGTGGCTATCTTGATGTTCTCTCCGTTTAGAAGCCTCCACAGGATTTCTATTCTTTTTCCTTTTATCTCGGGTGACAAAACAACATCTTCGAGAGGCAAAACATCTCTCGAAGGATAGAAAATGTATCCTTCTATATTCGAAAATCTTTCGTTCGGCAGCAGAAGAATCTCAACCATTTTTCATCAGGTCTTTTACAATCCTCTTCTGATCTTCATCGAGTCCTTCCATGGGGTCTGGAAGGTTGAGCTTTATCTTACACAGGGCTTTCACTATCTTCACTCTGGGATCTGTCAATCCCTGTTCCTCGGCCTTTTCCAGCAGTTTCAGAGCCTCGAAGAATTTCCCCATCTGATAGTATGCGCTTCCCAGATTGAAGAGAACGACCGGATTTTTTTGATCTATTTCCAGTGCTCTTTTGTAGCTCTCAATAGCCTTTGCCAGAAGATTCATTCTTCTGTAGATGTTTCCTATGTTGACCCAGACTTCTACTGATTGTTCTTTTTCGGCTATTTTCAAAAATTTTTCCAGGGCACTCTCCAGCTTTCCTTCTTCGAGTTCACGGTATGCTTCTTCAAAGTCACTGGAGACCAAGTTCTATCACCTTCTTTGTGACGTATATGGTATCCGAATAGTTCATGTCGAGTGTTTTGAAAGAAACGGAAATAGGAATGATCTCTTCCGTTATAGGCTTCACATAAGAAAAGCTGAAGACCCAGAGGTTGTGCTTGAGAAAATATGGTTCACCGATGCCTCCTCCTGATTTGTAGCAAAAATCTTTCAGAGCTGCGCTCGCTTCAGGAGAGGTGTAGAGCTTGACATTTTTGAGTTTCAAAACGGCGAGCTGTTCGTTTGAGAAGGTAATATCCGGGGGCACCACAACGCAGTATCCCCTTCGATCGTTTATCTGGTAGACTTTCTTAGAGAGAAACTCCTCATCGCTTATGTATACTGTGTATTCTCTCAGCTCGTGTGAAACCTCGAACGGTACTCTTCCACGCGCTTCGAAAAGATCTGAGAAGAGCTGAACCAGATCGATATCACGTCCAAAGGCATTCTCCACCCTCACGTACAGGAACATTTTATCGACAGTCAATTCAAAGGAATCGATGTGAACAAAGATAGGTTCCGAGGACTTGAGAAGAGAGATCTCAATCGAATTCTTGTCCCAGTTCATTCCAAACAGGTATGGATATTCGTACTCTATGTTCACATACTGGGGAATTTGACCCACTGTTTGAAGTTTTTTTCCATCGAAATGGAAAAGATTTCCAGACTGATCTAAGAGGAGATAAGAACCATCGTAAAAGATTTCAAAGGAACGCGTCGGAACAGGAAGGGGAATGTTTTTCTGTGATTCCGTATCCACGTTGATCACGATGAGAGAATTGCTCCACGTGTCAAGGACGACAACCTGCCTGCAGTACACCTCCGCGTCGACGATCAGGGGTTTCCCATCGATTGGTATTTCTCTCTTCAAACCGTTTTCTGAAATCAAAACGATTTTATCCACATCTGCCAGGGTAAACTCTCCAGAATTCAAAACACCTGCTCCTATCGGATTGAGAAACTTCCCTATTTCCTTTTCATTCTTGAAAACCCTTCCGTCTCTTGAGATCAAGAAGACGTTTCCGTCCCTATTGGTGAACACCTGCTCCGGTTGGAAAGATAAGGTTTTAACATTGAAATTGAAACCATCGCTTTCGATAAGACGGTTGTTGACCGGATCGACGATGTATATACTCTCACCGAAAACTGCCACATCTGTGGGTGTGAGAAAATATTCTATTCCATCTTTAAAACCTTGGAGTGTTTTTAACGTTTTCATGTTGAAAGAATCAGATTCTTTACCCTGCAGTATGAATTCCAGATTGTGAACCAGCGAGAGCACCTCTGGTTGATCCGGTACGATAACAAGCAGGTTTTTCAGATCCTCGTAAGCCTCTCTCACTCTTCCTGTTTCTATCATCAATTTTGCTCTCAAATACCAAAACTCTGCGAGATTCTCAGCGGGGATGGGTTTGTAGAAGATCTCCTCTATCTTCTGCTGTGCGGAAGATATATCTCCCTTTGCCCAGTCTATGATCGCTTCTGAGAACATCTCTCTAACGCTTTGAGAGAAAAGAGCAGAAAAGGTTAGCAGAAACAAAAGCAATATCGTTTTTTTCACGTTTTCACCTCTTGAAGAGGTTTACCTTCCTTTCCGTACCGTTCAGGAGACGCTGGATGTTTTCGGAGTGTCTGAGAGTGGAAAGAACCGCGAGAATGAGAATCAACATTCCCGTATCGTAGCCCTTGAGCAGATATCCCAGAAGAGCAGAAACGTAAAGAGCTACAAGAGATCCAAGCGAAGCGTATTTGGTGAGTATTACGATGACAAGCCAGATCAGTGTGAACACAAGTCCTGTAGGCCACGAAAGACAGAAAATGATTCCAAGAGTGGAAGCGACTCCTTTTCCGCCTTTGAACTTCATGAAGATCGAAAAGTCGTGTCCGAGGACAGTCGCGATCGCCGTGAGTGATACAATCTTCGGATCTCCTGAGAAAGTAGCGGCAATGAACACAGGGAAAAATCCCTTCAAAGCATCCAGAAGAAGGCAAATCCCTCCAACAAGAGGACCTGTGGTTCTTATAGCATTCGTCGCTCCGACGTTGCCACTCCCCACTTTTCTTACATCGATACCCTTCAGCCACTTCGGGATCAAGTAACTGAAGGGGATCGAGCCTATGAAGTAACCGAGAACCGGGAAAAACCACCAGTACACGATATCACCTGCTCCTCTTGAACTTCAAGAATATAGGAGATCCCTCGAACGGAAAGACGTAGTCCCTGATCAGTTTTCTGAGAAAAACCTTTTGTGGATTTTTTATCTTCTCTATACTGTTCACAAAGAAAAGGAAAGTTGGTGGTTTTATGTCCACCTGAAGACCGAAAAAGATCTTGAGACCACGGGGGAGATTCGTGAATGCGAGCACCTTCTGAAGAGCCGAATTAATGGCACTGGACGGTACTTTCGTTGTGTAGGAAGCGTACGCTAAATTGATAGCGTCTATCACTCTGTCTACGTTCCAGCCTTTGTCAGCGGAGGTAAAAATAAGCGGACTGTAATCGATGAAATAGAGCTTCTCTCTGAATAATTTGGTGAATTCGTCGTGTCTTTTTTCGCGGTGTTCCACGAGGTCCCATTTGTTGAAAACAACGACGCTGGCTCTTCCTCGTCTCTCAACAAGGCCGGCTATTCTCTGGTCCTGTCTTGTGATACCTTGAGTCGCATCGAGAACTATCACAACAACGTCCGCTTTTTCTATGCTGTCCACAACCCTGTAGTTGCTGTATTTTTCAACAGTCCTGGGTTCGACCCTGGATCTTCTTCTCAAGCCGGCTGTGTCAACGAATACGTATTTTTTTCCATCTATAAACACTTCCTCGTCAACGGGATCCCTCGTTGTTCCAGGTATTGGTGACACCAGAGCTCGCTCTTTGTTCAATATAGCGTTGAAGAGTGTGGATTTTCCCACATTTGGACGACCAACGATGGCAACTTTTATTGCGTCGGTGATTTCGGGCTTTGATTCTAAATCCAGCCCTTTTTCTTCGAGTTTTTTGATGATCGTCTCCAGGAGAGTATCGAGATTTATGTTGTGCTCTGCGGAAACGGGTATTGGTTCTCCAAACCCCAAACTGTAAAGCTCCGGCTTCACTTCTCTTTCGAACTCTCTGAGATTTTCCGCTTTGTTCGCTACAAGGATGGTATCAACGTTGGATTTCCTGAGAAAATCGGCAAGCGATTCATCTTCTTTTGTGATTCCTCTTTTTCCATCGACAACAAACAGAACGAGATCAGCTTCTCTGATCATGTTCAGGGTAATTTCCTTCATCTTTTGGGAAATGATGTCCTGTGGATTGTCGAAGACTCCACAGGTGTCCACGAGTTTAAAGGTTTTCCCGTACCACTCTACAATATCTTGAACGGGGTCACGGGTGACCCCTTCTTCGTCTTCGACAATAGCCTTTTTCTTCCTCACCAGTTTGTTGAACAGAGTAGACTTTCCAACGTTTGGCTTACCAACTATCAGAACCGTCGCCATATTTCACTCTCCGTTCTTTTTGAGAAGGTCTCCAATGGATTTCTGAGAACTCTCCTTCTCCACCATTTTTTTGTACTCCTCTATGTTCTTTCTCTCTTCATACCGCTTTTCGCTCAGTATCATTCTTCCGCCTAACACCTCGTCGGGGTCTATTCTGAGAACAACGAGGTTTAAAACCTTTCCCGTTTCAGGCTCGCTGAGAAGATGGTTGTTCGGCACGAACCCCTCCAAATCGTACTCTTCGACTTCCACTACCACTCCCGAGTTCACGATCTTCTTTATGGTTCCACTCACAATGGAGTCTGTTTCCAACTCTTTGAGTGCACGTTCCCATGGATTTTCCTGGGTTCTTTTTATGCTGAGAGTGATCTTTCTGTTCTCTTTGTCTATCTTCAAGATCTTCACTTTCACCTTTTCACCGATCTTTAGAATTTCTCCAGGTTCATCAATTCTTTTCCATGAAATTTCAGAGACGGGAACGAATCCTTCGACTCCTTCTTCTAACTCGACAAAAGCTCCCTGTTTTATGATTCCTGTCACCTTTCCCGTCACCACGTTGTTGACATTGTACCTGTCTTCGATGTTTTCCCACGGATCTCCCTTTGCCTTTTTGTAGCTCAAAGTGAGTTTTCTGTTTTCTTTGTCTACATTGATAACTTCAACCTTCACCAGATCTCCTGCACTCACCACTTCTTCAAGACTTTTTCTTGTGTTCCCCCAGAAGACTTCAGACCTTGGCACAAGTCCTTCCACGCCGGGCTCCAGTCTCACAAAAAATCCGAACGGATGAATCGAAATCACTTCTCCATTCACCACTTTTCCAACCGGGTACTTCTCTTCCACTTTTTCCCACGGATCGGGCATGAGCCTCTTCAAACTGAGGATGACGTTCTTTTTCTCCTTGTCCAGTTCGATAATCTTCGCTGTTATGTTCTGGCCAGGTTTCACTATGTCTTCAGGAGATATTCTGGTGTCGTAGCTGAGTTCGCTCCTGGGAATGAACCCCCTCACTCCCTCTGAAATTTCAACTTCGACACCTGCGTTACTGATCCCTTTCACGGTACCTTCTACGATGTCTCCCACTTTCTTCTCTGAGAAGAACTCCTCGATCTTCTTATCCTGGAGAGCTCTTCGCGAAACAACGATTCTTGGTCCCCGTTTCGTCTGTACCATTTCCAGAATGATGACTTCTATTTCTTTTTCAGGTATAGGATCGTTCCTTCTGAGGAGGGAGTGTGATCCTGGAAGAAAGGCAGAGACTACTCCTTTCAATAGAACGTTGTATCCTCCTTTTGTCTGCGAGACGACGCGGGCTTTCACAGGTTTCTTTTCTTCGTAATCTTTTCTCAACTCTTCAAGCGTTTTTCGAAGAACTGGTCTCCTCTCCGAGAGAATAGATCTCTCTTCGTAGTTCAGATTCAGTATTTGAAGGGTGAGATTTTCGCCCACCTTGTACTCATCTAAGGATTTGATCAGTTCGTTCACCGGTACGAATCCCTCGCTTTTTCCCCCGAAATCCACCACCACTCCATCGTCTTCCTTGCCGATAACCACACCTTTTACAATCTGTCCCCTTCTGAACTCCTCAGGCTCGTATTGGCTGAGGATTTCATCGTTGAATTCAAATGGTTCCATCTCTCTTCCCCTCCATCTCTTTCAGTTTTCTGACAACGTTTTCTATCAGAGAATTGGGTGTAGAAGTACCGCTGAACACACACACCGTACCATATTTTACTACGTCCGCTGGTAATTCGTCAGGTGATTCTATCCAGATCGTCTTTGAGTGTTTTGAAGCGATTCTGAAGAGTTTCCCGGTGTTGGAACTGTGCTTTCCTCCGACCACTATGGAAAGATCACAGATCTTCGAAAGCTCCTCCACTTCCCTTTCTCGGTTCACAGTTACGGGGCATATGGTGTTGAGGAAAACGGCTTCTTCGAATTCGTTCATCCTGATCATCGCTGCAACGAACTCTTTATATTCTTCGAGCGAAGAAGTGGTCTGAGAGAGAAAGACCACCTTTTTTTCTTCGAATTTGAATGGAACTTTCGTGACGATGGCAGGAGCATATCCTCTCAGCGCCACCATTTCCGGGTGGTCTTCTTTTCCAAAAACGATGACTTTCCTCTCTTTGGCATATCTTTGAGCGGTCTTGAACAGTTGAGAAACTATGGGACAGGTGAGATCGACGACCTCTGGAAAGATCTTTTTCAGTTCTTCGAGTCTATCTTTCGGGATACCGTGAGCCCTTACAACGAACACCTCTCCATCTGTCATCTCCGAAGACACTTTCAATCCTTTCTTTGTCAACTGCTCCATCACCTGTTTGTTGTGGACTATCTCACCATCTGTTACCACTTTCTTTCCTTCATCTAGTAACTCCTCCACGGTTCTTATCGCTCTTTCCACTCCAAAACAAAAACCGATATTCTTTGCCACTACTATTTTCAAGTGTTCATCCTCTCCCTGACCAGTTTTAGGATCCTGTCGAGCACTTCTTCCACACTCATACTGGTTGTGTCTATGATCACAGCATCTTCCGCTGGTTTCAATGGGGCTACGTTCCGTTTGGAATCCTGCTCATCCCTCGAGATGAGCTCTCTTTCAACTTCTTCTTTTGTGACCTTTAGACCTCTTTTCTGGTACTCTTTCAACTTCCTCTCTACGCGCGCTTCCAGAGACGCTGTGAGAAATATCTTCAGGTGAGCGTTTGGAAGCACAACCGTTCCTATATCCCTTCCCTCGACCACGATGTTTTTGTCGTCACATATCTCTCGCTGGATTCTGACCAGGTGCCTTCTCACAACTTCAAGCCTGGCAAAATTTGAGGCAAGAACCCCCGCCTCTGGACTTTGAATCTTTTCGGTGTAATCCTTCCCGTTGATGTAGACTCTTCCGTTCACATAGTCTATCTTCAGATTTTTCAGCGCGTTCTCGATCTCCTCTTCAGCGGAAGAGGGACTGAGCCCTTTTTCGTGCAGATAAACTGCAACGGCACGGTACGTTGCTCCCGTGTTCAGGTGATCAAAACCAAGCTTCTCAGCAAGAAGCCTTGCTACTGTGGACTTTCCAGACGCTGCGGGGCCGTCTATTGCTATCTGGAACCCCATTTCACGCCTCCTCCACTGTATCGGTGATTTTGAAGATCTTATCGAGATGGGTGAGTTTTAGTATTCTCGATATGCTTTCTTTCAGTGAGCTGAGGATGAACTCCTTTCCGTTGATTTTCGCGTCTTTCAAAATCACAACGAGTGTTCCAAGACCCGCGCTGTCCATGTAGGAGACAGACGAAAGATCGAGGACGATCTTCTTCTTGCTGGTAGTCGAGATGAAGTTTCTAAGCTGTTCCTTCAGCTCCGAAGAATTGTAAGCGTCTATGTCCCCCTGCACTCTCACGATGGCTTTGTCATCCTGTTCAACGATATCGAGCTTGAGGTTGTTCATGTTATCCCTCCTCTATTCTAATTCTGAGTTCTCTGAGTTGCCTTTCATCAACTTCAGCAGGAGCTCCCGTCAAGAGGCACACACCGTTTCCTGTTTTTGGAAACGCTATCACTTCTCTTATAGAACTCTCACCGGCTATGATGCTCACCAGTCGATCCAGTCCGAAAGCTATTCCTCCGTGCGGCGGAACACCGTACCTGAACGCTTCGAGGAAGAAGCCGAATTTTTTCTGTGCTTCCTCTTCACTCAACCCAAGAAGTTCGAAGATTTTCTCCTGAATATCTCTTCTGTGAATCCTGATGCTTCCTCCACCGACTTCGTAACCGTTGATGACGAGATCGTAGGCTTTCGCCCGGACCTTTGTGTAATCATCACCTAAGGTTTCCAGAACGGGCATTGTGAAGGGGTGGTGACGCGCCACAAATCTTTCTTCTTCCTCGCTCCACTCGAAGTATGGAAAATCAACTACCCAGAGTACGTCGAATCCTTTTGCAAGGTGTGAGAAATGCTCTTTTCCGATTTCCAGCCTCAGCGTTCCAAGGGCTTCGTTGAGGAGGTTTCTATCAGTGTGGGCCGCTATGAGACAGACGTCTCCTTCGTTCATGTTTTCCGTCTCTGCGATCTTTCTGAATTCTTTTTCGAGGTGTTTCAGGTGTGGTGACGTGATTCCACCGTCCAATTTGAACCAGATGAGTCCGCCGAGACCGAGTTCTTTCATTCTTTCCATGAGTTCTTCGCCTTTCTTTCTGCTCATCTCCGAAGCGAATCCGGGAACGATGAATCCTTTCACGCTTCCTCCTTCATCGAGGACGTTCCTTATCACCTTGAACTCCGTGGTCTCAAAAGCGTATCCAAAATCTCGAAGTTCCATTCCGTATCTTCTGTCTGGCTTGTCCGTTCCATACTTTTCCATCGCCTCGTCGTACGGGATTCTGTCGAAGGGAACCTTGAGATCGATGCCTGAAGATTCTCTGAACACTCTTGAAACCATTCCTTCGCTCACATTCAGTACATCTTCCACATCGACAAAGGACATTTCCACGTCAACCTGGGTGAACTCCGGTTGTCTATCTGCTCTGAGGTCTTCGTCCCTGAAGCATCTGACTATCTGGAAGTATCTGTCGAAGCCGGAGATCATCAAAATCTGCTTGAAGAGCTGAGGAGATTGAGGCAGCGCGTAGAACTTTCCGGGTCTGAGTCTCGAAGGTACGAGGAAATCCCTCGCCCCTTCCGGAGTGCTTTTTGTGAGAAAGGGAGTTTCTATTTCAAGGAAACCGAGTTCATCGAAGTAATCTCTGATGATTTTCGATATTCTGTATCTCAAAATGATATTTCTCTTCATTCTCTCGGAACGAAGATCTATGTATCTGTACTTGAGTCTCATTTCTTCTTTAGGTGTTTCTCCAGGATAAAAAGGAAGCGGATCGGCAAGAGACAGTATTTCTATTCTTTCGGCGACGACTTCTATTTCTCCTGTTTCGATGTTCGGATTTTCCGTCCCTTCTGGCCTTTTTCTCACGGTTCCCTCAACCAGAACGACGGATTCTCTTGTGAGTTCGTCTACAACACTGTAAGCCTTACTGTTCACATCGCACACGATTTGAGTCTCACCGTATCTGTCTCTCAGGTCGATGAATCTCACACCACCGAGATCTCTGATCCTGTCCACCCATCCGCACAGCTTCACTTTTTTTCCCTCGTCTGCTGCTCTCAGCTCTCCACACGTGTGAGTTCTCAGCATAATGTCCCTCCCTCAGGGTCGGTTATTATCGCCGTTATCAACTCAGACGGTACCACTTCAAAAAGATTTGTATCTTTCAGCTTCTTCGAACCGAATTTGAAGGGATCCGCCACAACGAAGAACGGTTTCCTCAACTCTCTGCTCAGAATGGCCAGGGTGGTGGTTCCCACTTTGTTTAAAACATTTCCCGATTCGTCCACGTAGTCGGCTCCCGTCAAGCAGACGTCAACCATTCTGAGAATCCTGTAGGCCAGCAGATCTTCCACAGGTTCAGCGCGAAGGTGTATCTTCCTCAAAGATTCTACCAGTATTTTCCCCTCTCCACCTGGGTGCGACTCGAGAACGAAAACCATAGGAGGTCTGGCTTTACGAAACACCTCCAGCAGTGTTTTGCTGTTGCTCAGCGTGAGAATTTTTTTATTTTTGAAAAAATTCGACGCGTATTCAATAGTTCGAGTGAAAGATTTTTCCACAGCCCTTTCGAATTTCTCCAGTTCTTTCAGGGAATGATTTTCCAGAAAAAAAGCCAGTTTCTCGAGAACGGCCATGGGTTTCTCTTCACAGAAAATGCCTATCTCTTTCGATACTTTCCCGGAGTCAAGTCTTTCAGAGTGCTCTTTGAGAAATTTTAACAACTTTTCCAGAACTTCCTGGGATCCCTCTGTGTTCAATTCTTTCAAAAAACTCAAAACTTCCATAACCCCACCTCTATAGTATTCTACCTCAAACTTTTTCATTCATAATTTGATAGTTGTAATTGGTCGTTTTCTTTTATGAGCAGTGATTACCAATAATTATTCGCAAATATCTCTTTGAATCTCTGAAAATCTCATGTTTACAACACAATCCATCTGTGTTATAATTTTTTAAAACGAAGATTAACTGGGGGGCGAAATCATGAAAGGAGAAGAGATACTGAAGTGGCTCGACTCAAATCCAAGTATTCAGGAGCTGAAAAAATTCGCTAAAAGTCTGGGTTTGAGAGTGAAAAAGGCCATGAAGAAGAAAGAGGTTATAAAACTCATCAAGGAACATGTGGAATCCGCTTTTTCAATGACAGATTCTTCCTCGGGTGTTTCGACGACCGTTCAAAGGAGAGAAGAGAAAGATCTAAATCTTCCCAAAACCTACGATAAAAACAAGCTCGTTCTCATGCCGGTTAATCCCTACGTGGTTTTCGCTTACTGGGACTTCGATCAAAGAACAAGAGAGCTGATGAAACAAAAAGCCAGAGAAGGAAAGGCAGTGATCAGACTCTACGATGTGACTTTCATCATGTTCAATGGAACCAACGCGCACAGAACGTTTGAACACAGACTCGATGAACTCACGCTCGACGCGGGGAACTTCTACTTCAACGTTCCTATGCCGAGGGCAGATTATCTTTCGGAAATGGGCTACCTTGACGATGAGGGAAAGTTCGTTTCAGTGTTGAGGTCCAACGTCACCAGAACCCCTGCCGCTTCTCCTTCGACCTCTTCCAGGGAAAGATGGTACGACTTGAAAAATAAAAAGCGAACGGTGGTGCTGTCCGAGGGAAGCCTTATAAAGCCTGTTGAGAAAATAAGAGGTGTTACCTCACCCGGATTTCCTTCCGGACAGGGTATGATGGCCCAGGGAATAATGTGGGAAATTTTCAGGAGTGGGAGGTAATCTCATGAGAGGAAAAATACTGATATTTCTGCACGCGCACCTTCCATACGTTCACCATCCTGAATACGATCATTTTTTAGAAGAAAGGTGGCTTTTTGAGGCCATAACAGAAACTTACATACCGCTTTTAATGATGTTCGATGAAATAGAAGATTTCAGGTTGACCATGTCGATCACTCCTCCGCTGATGGAGATGCTCTCCTCCAGAGACCTTCAGGAGAAGTACGAAAGACACATGGAAAAACTGATCGAACTCGCAGACAAGGAAGTGGAGAGAACTAAAAAGGAGCACCCGCTGAAGCATAAGATGGCTAAATTCTACCGTGAACATTTTGAAAAAATTCTGAATGTATTTCGCTCTTACGATGGAAACATCTTGGAGGGCTTCAAAAAATACCAGGAGACCGGAAAGCTGGAGATAGTAACCTGCAACGCCACACACGCGTTTTTGCCGCTCTATCAGATGTACCCAGAGGTGGTGAACGCTCAGATCACAGTTGGTGTGAAGAACTACGAAAAGCACATGAAGAAACACCCAAGGGGTATTTGGCTTGCGGAATGCGGATACTATCAGGGGCTGGATCTGTACCTTGCCCAGAACAACGTTGAGTATTTCTTTGTAGATTCTCATGCCTTTTGGTTCGCCGATGAACAACCCAGATACGGTGTCTACAGACCCATCATGACGCCAAGTGGTGTTTTCGCCTTCGCACGAGATCCGGAGTCGAGCGAACAGGTCTGGAGTGCAGCCGTTGGGTATCCTGGTGATCCAAGGTACAGAGAATTCTACAGAGATATAGGTTTCGACAGAGAGATGGAGTACATAAAAGATTACATAGACCCTTCTGGAGTCAGAATAAACACCGGAATAAAATACCACAGGATAACTTCGAAGAGTCTGGACGCTTCGCAGAAAGAATATTACGATATAGATCTGGCCATGGAAGCGGTGGAAGAACACGCGAGGGACTTCCTTCACAAAAAGGAAAATCAGGCAAGAAGATTGATGGACATAATGGGTGTCGAACCAGTCATCGTTGCTCCATTCGACGCTGAGCTCTTCGGTCACTGGTGGTTCGAGGGTGTGTTCTTCTTGAAGAGGTTCTTTGAACTGGTGAATGAATCAAAAGACCTGAAGCTCGTCACCGCATCCGAAGTTATAGACACTCTCGAAGAGGTTCAGATCGCCACACCCGCCGACTCGAGCTGGGGTGCCGGAGGATACTACGAAACGTGGCTCAACGGAACGAACGACTGGATCTACAGGCATCTCCATGAGATGATCGAGAGAATGATAGATCTTTCGAAAAAGTATTACAACAGTTCCGATCCACTCGTGGAAAGGGTTTTGAATCAGATGCTGAGAGAGCTATTTCTCGCACAATCGAGCGACTGGGCTTTCATTATGACCACAAGAACGAGTGTTCAATACGCAGAAAACAGAACGAAGCTTCACATAAAAAGATTTCTGAACCTCTACGATCAACTCGTTTCTGGAAGAATAGACGAAGAGATGCTAAGATACTACGAGTGGACGGATGCAATCTTTCCGGAGATAAACTTCAGGGTGATGGCGAGGGACGTGATTTGAAGACGTCTGATTATCTGAAAAAGTACGGTGTAAGATTGAAAAAACACCTGGGGCAGGTCTTTCTTTCGGACGATAGGATAGCGAAGCGCATCGTGAAAGCGGCTGATCTGACTCCAGAGGATGTGGTGGTGGAGATAGGAGCCGGAGCTGGAACTCTCACGGAAGAACTCACTAAGACCGGTGCGAGGGTCATCGCCTACGAAATCGATGAGAGCCTTGCTCCGATTCTTCAAGAAAGACTTTCGAAGTATCCCAATGTGGAATTGAGGTTCGAAGATTTCCTGAAAGCGAAAGACGTTCCTGAAGGCGCAATTTGTGTGTCCAACATCCCCTACAACATAACAGGTCCCCTCATGGAAAAGATCATAGAATGGAAATTCAAAAGAGCCATCGTCATGGTTCAGAAGGAAGTTGGTGAAAGGATCCTGGCAAAACCCGGAAAGAAAACGTACGGATACCTTTCGGTTGTGGTTCAGACGTTTTACGAGGTGAAAAAGCTCTTCGATGTTTCAAGATCCTGTTTTGTTCCGAACCCTGAGGTTGATTCCACAGTTGTAGATTTGAAGAGAAAACCTGTGGATCTGGATTTCGAAAAATTCAAAAAATTCGTCTCGATGATATTTGCAAAAAAAAGAAAAACGCTCAAAAATAATCTGAAGCCATTTCTTTCTATCTTCGAGGGAGTAGATTTGTCAAGAAGAGCGGAACAGCTCACCGTTGAGGAAATCGTGGAACTCTATGAAAAATGGAGGAGAGCACTCGAATGTTCAAGGGGATAATAGCTGCGCTGTGGGACATGGATTCCATGGGAGAAATAGAACCCGATGTGGTTTTTCTTTTGAAGAGCGACATTTTGAATCTGAAGTTTCATCTGAAGATTCTCAAAGACAGGGGAAAAACCGTTTTTGTTGATATGGATTTTGTGAACGGACTAGGAGAGGGAGAAGAAGCGGTTCTTTTTGTGAAAAAGGCCGGTGCCGATGGTATCATCACGATAAAGCCAAGAAATTACGTCGTTGCAAAGAGAAACGGAATTCCCGCTATCCTCAGATTCTTCGCTCTCGACTCGAAAGCGGTCGAAAGAGGTATCGAACAGATAGAAACGCTCGGGGTAGATGTGGTGGAAGTCCTTCCAGGAGCGGTGGCTCCGAAAGTGGCCAGAAAAATACCCGGCAGAACAGTGATCGCCGCCGGGCTCGTTGAAACGGAGGAAGAAGCTCGTGAAATCCTCAGACACGTTTCAGCGATCTCTACAAGTTCAAGAATCCTCTGGAAGATGAAGTTTCTACCATGATACACTTTTCAGCGGAATATTCTACGTCTTTCGAAGAGTCGAGGAATCTTTTGATCTCTTCTGAGAACGCTCCCGGTTGATACCAGAATCTTCTGAAACCCACGTCGTACGCCTTCTTTGTTTCTTCAAGTGCGACTTCGGGTGGTACAACGAAGACTATCACATCGATATCTTCAGGAAGTTCCTCCACGCTTTTGTAAACCCTGAAACCTTCTATCTCGTCGTACTTGGGATTCACCGGTAAAACCTCGAATCCCTTGGAAACCAGATCTTTAAGTATCACGTTTCCGTACTTTCTTGGATTAACCGTTGCTCCCACCAGCGCTATCTTTTTGAATTTCTTTGGATCCATCTTCTAACCTCCTCACCGTTCTTGTTACAACAAGATTCGCTCCTGTTCCAAAAAGATCTCTTAGAACAACATCACCAACTTTCACGGGGGCTTCCACTTTGATTTCTCTGACTATCTTCATGAGTTCCGATATGAATCTCTTCGGAATCGGTTTGTCCGTCTTGACGGATGCAAGTGGAAGCTCTCCGTTCAATACTCTGATGCTCGTTGGAACGACTCTTTTTGGATCTTTTATCTCATCCTTTGCGTATTCAACACCTCGTGGGCACCTGTTTCCTGTGATGGATTTTATGTGGCCGTCTTCAGTTAGCTCCACCTTAATTTTACACCCGATTGGGCACTGAACGCAAACGACATTTTTGAACATTTCAATTCACCTCCTCGACGGACACCACGATTTCATCGAGTCCTTCGAGATCCCTGTCGGAAATTTTCACCCTCAGCATCTCACTTGGCACGAGATCTTCGAATTCCCTTGCGAACCTTCCAACTACGAGTCTTCCCTTCTCCATGGGTTTCTTCACTCTCAGGTAGAGAGTGAGAGGTTCTGCAGGGGTGTACCAGATCGGATGAACCACCATCACGTTTTTTCCGGGTCTCACGGGAATCTTTTCTCGCGGGATCTCGCCTTTCACGAACTTTGCGGCGTACCGTCCCGCTGTCTCACCCTCGTAGCTCACGTAATCCACCAGATCGAAGATCACTGTACAGTTTCCAGCGGAAAAGATCCAGTCTCTAGAGGTCTGGCCTATATTTGAAACTCCCACACCTCTGGAGGTCGGATTTTTCACCACCAGGTTTTCTATCAATTCCACCTGAGGAATGAGTCCAACGGACAAAACCAGCGTGTCCACTTTGAACACCCTCTCCGTTCCCGGAATGGGTCTGAACTGTTCATCCAGTTTTGCGACCACGACTTCTTCCAATCTTTCTCTTCCTCTCACCTCAACGACTGTGCTGGAGAGGTACAAAGGTATGTTGTAGTCCTCAAGACACTGTATCACGTTCCTGAGGAGGCCTCCCGCGTACGGCAGACGCTCCACAACACCGACGACTTCCATTCCCTCGAGGGTGAGCCTTCTTGCCATGATGAGACCTATATCTCCGGAGCCCAGTATGAGGGCACGTTTTCCGGGGAGCCTGTTTTCTATGTTGATGAGTCTCTGGGCAACACCGGCTGTGAAGATACCAGAGGGCCTGTCTCCCGGGATCATGAGACTACCAAAAGGTCTTTCCCTGGCACCTGTCGTATAGACTAGCGCTCCCACTTCTACTTCCTCTATGCCTTGTTCGGTGACGAGGATCACCCTTCTGTCCTCAACACGTTTCACATAAGCGTTCGTCAGCGCTCTTATTCCAATCTTTTCCATCTTTTCCTGGAATCTTTCAGCGTACTCCGGTCCTGTGAGTTCCTGCCTGAAATAGTGAAGACCAAAACCGTTGTGTATACACTGGTTCAATATTCCTCCGGTTCTTTCATCTCTCTCGACGAGGAGAACTTCTGCCCCTTCTTCTTTTGCTTTCAACGTCGCCGCCATTCCGGCAGCTCCGGCTCCTATCACCATCACATCGACCCTCATTCTCTCACCTTCCCGTTCACAACCCAGCTATTCTCCGATTTCATCTTTATTTCCGACATATCCACACCGAGTTCTCTCTCCAGAATCTTGAGAATTCGAGCCATGCAGAAGCCCCCCTGACATCTCCCGAACATCGCTCTTGTTCTGAATTTCACACCGTCGAGTGTCCTTGCTCCTCTTCTTATGGCTTCTACTATTTCTTTCTCTGTCACTTCGTTGCAGAAGCAAACGAGTCTTCCCGCACGTGGATCTTTTTCTATTTCCCTTCTCCACTCTTCAAGAGGAAGTTCCGAATAGTGAACGATTCTCTTTCTTTCCGGTTTGAAGTCTTTTTTCTTCTCAAGAGGAATTCTCATTTTTTCCTGGATCAACTCTTCAACAACGTACTTTGCCACCGCCGGCGCTGCTGTGAGACCAGGAGATCTTGTTGCCATAACGTTCACGAAGTTCTTCACCGTCTCGCTCACTTTTATGAAGAAGTCTTTTTGTGGACTTTCCGGTCTCAGCCCTGAGAAGGTTTTCACCACGAGGGAGAAATCGAGGGAAGGTACGAGTTTTTTTGTGAATTCTCGAACTTTTTCGAGACCTTCCCTGGTGGTTATGGGTCTGTCCTTCATCTCTTCGGGAAGATCCTCGGCAGTTGGTCCCAGAAGGATTCCACCATCGACTGTGGGAAGAACGAGTATCCCCTTCGAGACCTTAGTAGGTGTGGGGAATATGACCCTTTTGACCAGACCCTGAAGTTTCTTATCGAGGAGAATGTATTCGCCTTTTCTCGGATGCAGGGGAACGTACTCTGCACCGGCCAACTTTGCTATCTCGTCTGCGTGGAGCCCAGCGCAGTTTATCACGATATCCGCTTCGTATTCACTTTTGCTGGTGTGAACTTTCTTCACTCGACCGTTGACTTTCTCAAAGCCAACGACGCTTTCTCCAAGAACGAGTTTCAATCCGTTCTGGACGGCGTTTTCCACGGCTGCTATGGCAACCATCCATGGTTCTGTGATGCCAGCAGTGGGAGCGTAGAGGGCATATTTGACCTCTGGGTTCAGATTCGGCTCCATGGAAAGAACTTCGTCTCTTTCCAGGATGGTCAAACCTGGAACGCCGTTTTCTTCGCCCTGTTTTAGGAGGCGCTCGAGTTCTTTCAGTTCCTCATCGTTGAACGCCACTACGAAAGATCCAATTCTTTTGAAATCAAAATCCAGCTCTTTCGACAGGTCTTCGTACATTGCATTGCCTGACGCGCAAAACTGTGCACGAACGCTTTCAGGTGGATCGTCGTAACCAGCGTGAACAATAGCGGAATTCGCCTTTGTCACACCCCAGCCCACGTCCAGATTTTTCTCTATGATGGTCACTTCTAGATCGTACTTCGTTAACTCTCGCGCTATCAGAGAACCAAACACTCCGCCACCTATGACGACAGCCTTCATCGTTTGCACCTCCTTAAACAAAAAGAGCCATACCCCACTCTCGTGGGATATGGCTCTCTCTTTTCTCTCTCCTTCAAGAATTATATTATCTTCCATAGATCTTTGCAACTCGTTGATATTGCTTTTGCTCCTGCTTCTAAAGCAGCAAAAACCTGCTCTTTTTTCCTTATCAACCCTCCCGCTATTATGTCTCCAGAATACCGTTTCGTTATCTCCTTGATGAACTCTGGAACTATACCGGGAAGAATTTCTAGAAAATCTGGCTCTAAGTCTTCTGCCTGAGCCAATCCACTTTCTAAAGCACCGGAATCTACCAAGAATACTCTTTGAATAATTCTCATACCCAGTTTTCTGGCTATTTTCAAAAGATGAATGTGTGTAGAAATTATACCGTCGACACCTACAATTTCTCTTAAAAATTCAAGTGAACACCTGTCTAATGAAAGCCCCTTTACGAGATCCACGTGAACGAAAACTTCTTTTTTTCCGTTCTTGAGTTTGTAGACTATTTCTTCGATGTTCATCACAGTTCCTGTTAACAAAAATATCACTTCAGAAGGTGATTCTAAGGCTTCTTCAATATCCTTTTCTGCCCTGACAGCTGGAATTACAGGATACAAGTTCATCGTTTTTCCCATCCAAGGGATCTCGACACTGCCTCTTTCCATTTTGAATACAGCCTCTCTCTTTCCTCGGAATTCATAGAGGGTTCAAATCTTCTGTCGAGTTGCCAGAGAGAAGCTATCTCTTCTTGATCTTTCCAGTACCCAACCGCGAGTCCTGCAAGGTAAGCAGCTCCAAGGGCTGTTGTTTCGTTCACAACAGGTCTTTCCACAGGGATTCCAAGGATATCAGCCTGAAACTGCATCAGAAAGTTGTTCACAACGGCTCCACCATCGACCCGGAGGGTTTCCACCTTTATATCGCTGTCTTTTTCCATGACTTCTACCACATCTCTTGTCTGATAGGCGATCGACTCAAGAACGGCCCTCACTATATGCTCTCTGGTGGTACCTCTGGTTATGCCTATGATCAAGCCTCGAGCGTACATGTCCCAATACGGTGCACCAAGCCCCACGAACGCCGGAACAAAGTACACACCTCCGTTGTCTGGCACTTTTGTGGCGAGTTCTTCGGTTTCTGCGGCGTTTGAGATGATCCTCAGACCATCCCTTAGCCATTGCACAGCGGCGCCAGTAATAAATATGCTGCCTTCAAGGGCATAGTAAACCTTCCCGTTTATTCCCCACGCGATGGTTGTGAGAAGACCGGATTTTGATTCAAATGCTTTCTCTCCGGTGTTCATGAGGAGGAAACATCCTGTTCCGTAAGTGTTTTTCAACATGCCTGGCTGGAAGCAGGCTTGCCCAAACAGTGCCGCCTGTTGATCCCCTGCGTCTCCAGCTATAGGTATTTCCACTCCGAAGATATCCTTTGCTGTGTAACCGTACACGTGACTCGACGGCATCACCTGTGGAAGCATCGCCCTCGGTATGTTTAGAAGTTCCAGTATTTCATCGTCCCAGTCGAGTTTGTGGATGTTGAAGATCATAGTTCTGGAAGCGTTCGAATAATCGGTGACGTGTACTTTCCCGCCCGTGAGGTTCCAGATGAGCCAGGTGTCGACCGTTCCAAAGAGCACCTCTCCCTTTTCTGCTTTTTCCCTCACTCCTTCAACGTTGTCGAGGATCCACTTGATCTTCGTTCCGGAAAAATACGCGTCGATGACGAGCCCCGTTCTTTCGCGGATGAACTCAGCGTAGCCCTTTTCTTTCAACTCATCGCATATGGGAGCCGTTCTTCTGCATTGCCACACGATGGCGTTGTAGACGGGTTTTCCCGTGTTTTTGTCCCAGACGATGGTTGTTTCCCTCTGGTTTGTGATCCCTATGGCGGCTATCTCTTCAGGCTTGATTCCTGCTTCTTCGATCGCCCTTTCTGCAACTTCGATCTGAGACTCCCAGATCTCCATCGGATCGTGTTCCACCCACCCGGGCCTTGGATAGATCTGTTTGAACTCTTTGTTGACCTTGGAGATCACGTTTCCCTTCTCGTCGAAGACGATCGCCCTGGAACTCGTTGTACCCTGATCGAGAGAAAGAACGTATTTCACCTTCTCCCCTCCCCAAACGTGAAAAGCCCTGGGGAATTCCCCAGGGCTCTCTGATTCTCTAAGAGTATCTTATCAGATCTTGAACTTTTCTACATCCTCTTTCAACTCATCCGAGAGTTTCTTCAGTTCTGTTCCAACGTCTGCTATTCTCTTTGCGGCCTTTTCCTGTTCTGTGATGTTAGTGGAGACCTCTTCTATTTCGTCGGCAACCGTTGTTGTTGTCTTGGCAACCGCATCGAGGGCACTGCTCATCTCTTCGGATGCGGCGCTGAGTTCCTGGGCACTCGCGGCGATTCCCTCGATCCTTGCGGCAAGATCCTCTATTCTGGATACGATCTGGTTGAAGTTTTCGTAGGACTCTTCCACCAGTTTTCTCGCATCTTTTGTGATCTCGACGTTTTCCTTCGACATCTCGTTCGTTCTTTCTACACCTTCTCTGATGTTCTCGAGGATCTGACTGATCTCTTCTGTGGCTTTCTGACTCTCTTCAGCGAGTTTTCTGATCTCATCGGCAACCACCGCAAATCCTCTTCCCGCTTCTCCTGCTCTTGCTGCCTCTATAGCCGCGTTCAGTGCTAGGAGGTTCGTCTGCTCTGCGATACTCTGGATGGTTCTTACGATCTCCTCGATGTTTCTTGCACTCTCAGTCACACTCGAAACGACATTGGCCGTTTCTCTGGAATTCTCTGAGACGTCTTCCACCTTTTTGACCGCCTCTTCGAGGACCCTCTGACCGTTCCTCGCGAAATCTGCTATGTTGTCTGCGTTTTCCGAGATTTCTTGAATGAGTTTGGAAATGTTCTGAGAGTTAGCAGAAACCTCCTCGGAACCTGATGTGACTTCCTCTATGGACGCGGAAGCGTTCTGAACCTCTTTGCTGATCGTGTCGGAAGCTCTCGCTATCTCTTCAAGGGCACTGCGAAGCTGCTGGGAGAGGGCAAATAGCTCCTCAGAAACTCTTTCCACCTCGTCCTGGGATTTGTCGATTTCCTGAACCATATTTCTGAGTTTTCCAACGGTTTCGTTCAATTTCTGTGCTATGAGACCGAACTCATCCTTCGATTTTATATCAACAGAAATAGACAGATCTCCACTCGATATCTTCTCGAGGGCAACCAAAACGGCTTTTGTCTTTCTCGAAAGCACTCTTCCATAGAAGAAGACCGCTATTATCACTGCGATTCCTATTACTAGAATTACTATCACATCTTCAAATATGAGATTTCCAACTGCTACTTTCACATCATCCACGTATATTCCAGTTCCGACGATCCATCCCCAGGGTTCGAAGAGTTTCACGTAAGAGACCTTGGGTTCTGGTTTGTCGCTTCCTGCTTTGGGCCAAGAATAAAAGACGAACCCTTCTCCTTTTTCTTTCGCTACTTTCACCATTTCGTTGAACAGGTACACACCGTTCGGGTCCTTGTAGTTGCTCAGATCCTGACCGTTCAATTCTGGTTTGATTGGATGAAACACCATCCTGGGGTGGGTGTCGTTGATCCAGAAGTAGTTGTTGTCGTCGTATCTGATCTTTCCTACGAGGGACTTTGCCAGGTTCTGTGCCTGCTCTCTTGTGAGTTCTCCTTTCTGTTCCATCTCGTATGCTCTCTCCAGAATGCCGTAGACCGTCTCAACCAGGTATTTTGCTTCATCCTTTTTCCTCTCCATGATAGTGTTGTAGACGGTTGTATTCATGAGGACGTACTGTGTCACAAAGAAAGCCAGCACAACCACCACGCCGATTACCAGGACTTTGGCAGAAATACTTCTCATGTCTGAAACCTCCTCTTTGAAGTATTTATGAAATTTTGATGAACATCAGCAAAGAAATTATACCACAAAAGAGGGGGCTGTTCCCCCTCTTTGATCGCTCGAAAATGCGGTTACTTCAGAAGGTGTTTTATCGTCAGGAGGGATTTTGTGAGGTCTTCGTCCACGACAATGACGTTTGAAGGAAGTTCAAGATGAACTCCCGTGAAGTTCCATACGGCTTTTATTCCCTTTTCGATGAGAAATCTGGCTGTAGCCTGCGCTCTGTCCTTTGACACGCACAGTGCGGCTATCTCCGCATCGAACCTTCTGATGACTCTTTCCAGAACGTCCAGTTCTCTGACAGCGAATTCTCCTATGAACTTTCCCACGTTTTCCTTCTCTGTATCGAACACGGCTACGACTTTCACACCGGCTTTCGAAAAGTCCAGGCTCAACAAAGCCCTTGCGAGGTCATTTGCTCCAACGATGATCATGTTAGTGGTGTTGTTCACTCCGAAGAGATCGTCGAGTTCTTTTCTGAGTTCTTCCACATCGTAGCCGACCCTGGGCTTTCCCTGACATTTGAGATAGGAAAAGTCTTTCCTCACGAGGTCCGGGTTTATTTCGAGGAATCTTGCGATCTCATCAGAGGAGATGTAAGGTTTTTTTGTCGCTTCCAGAACTTTTCGGTACATCTTCAACCTTTCAAAGGTAGATCTTGGAAGATGTATCATCTCAGCCATTTTTCGAAAGCTCCTCCAGCACCTTCTCAAAAGTGGCACCACCTATGATTTTATCATCCACGATCACGTTCGGAGAAGCCCCGCAGTTTTCCACACAGAACGTTCCCAGCACTTCTATTTTTCCTTCCCTATCGTTCTCTTTGACGTAATCAACGAGCTTTTTCAGTATTTCGTAAGATCCTTTCGTGTAACAGGAGGTTCCAAGACAGACTTTCACCGTTCTCTTTTCACCGTTTGGAACGGGAAGTATTTCCACATCTTTTTCCGGGTATCTTCTCCTCGGTCGGTAGGTGGTGTGGAGAATCTCATGTCTTGTGTGTTCGTCTTTCAGATCTTCTTCGTAGAGTTTCATGAGGAAGAGGTTTTCCACGGGTGTGAGGAGAGATTTTATTCCCATGGTGTCTCTTAGCACTTTTGCCCTGTGTTCTCTGATTCTGGAATCGTTCGGGTAAGGCTGTCCTCCTCCACCCACACATCCGTAGTTACAGGCCATTACTTCGATAATCTCCACGTCTTTTCTTTCTTCGAGGAACTTCTTCACCTTACCAAGACCGTATATGACGGCTCCTTTGAAAGACGTACCATCTTTGAGTGTAACTTCCGCTACCCTGATGCCATCTTCTGGAGATTTCACGTCGACTTTTTCTATGCCGATTTCCTCGTTCAACACAGAAAGAACACAGGAGAAGACCCCACCGGCTTTTCCAAAACCGAGACCCGCCTGCGAAGACACTCCGTAAGGTCTGTCGAACGGCTGGGGTTCTATTCTGTTTATGTCTATTCTGCTCATCTTGATGAGTTGAGCAAGTTCTCTTGTTGTGAGGACAATGTCAACGATTCCTTTGTGTTCTTCTCTTTCTGCTTCGAACTTTTTAGCGGTACACGGCATGAACGAAACGAGGAAGATCTTTTCTTCAGGAACACCGAGTTTTCTTGCGTAGATCTTCTTTATCACCGTGCCAAGTGCCTGTTGAGGTGATTTCACGCTCGAGAGATTCTGAAGGTACTGAGGATAGGTGTGCTCAGCGTGCTTCACCCACGCAGGACAGCATGAGGTGAACTGTGGAAGTCTTTCTCCTTTTTTGAGTCTTTCGTAGAACTCGTGGGCTTCTTCGTAGGCGACAAGATCTGCTCCGAACGACACATCGAAAACTCTATCGAAGCCTATCGTTTTCAGGAAAGAGACGAGTTTTTCCGCCATTGCGACGTCTTCGTCTATTCCAAACTCTTCCTGAATCGCAGCTCTCACCGCGGGTGCGATCATTCCTATCACGATCTTGTCGCTTTCAAGAGCTTCAATCAACTTGTCTATATCGTTTCTGATGCTCAGAGCTCCCGTTGGACAGTATGCTACACACTGTCCGCAGAGCACACACTCTGTCTCTATGAGGGGAGTATTAAAAGCGGTCGTCACGACGCTTTCAAAACCGCGCTTGGCGAACTCGATAACACCGACTCCCTGGATCTCTTCACACACGCGAACACAGTCACCGCAGAGGATACACTTGGATATATCTCTCACTACCGGAGCGGATTCGTCCCTGACGTGTTCTTTCTTGAGAGCTTCGAATCTGATCTTTCTTATGCCGAAGTCTTCAGCGTACTTCTGAAGTTTACAGCTTCCGTTTCTATCGCAGGTGGTACAGTCTCTGTTGTGAGTTGCAAGGATGAGTTCGAGGATGTTCCTTCTCATTTCGTATATTTCGGGGGTGTTCGTTTTTACCTTCATACCTTCGTAAGGTTTCAGGGTACAGGAAGTGGTGATCTGACCGTCGATCTCCACAAGGCACATTCTACAGGCTCCATATATAGAAGCCTCCGAAAGATAACACAGATTCGGAATCTCTATCCCCACGTTCTTCAGCGCTTCAAGGAGGTTACGCTCGTTGTCATTTATGATAACTTCTTTTCCATCAACGTAAATTTTCATTTTTCTTCCCTCCTCAGACAAGCTCTATGGCTTTGAACGGACATTTACTCGCACAGAGACCGCACTTGACACACTTCTCCTGATTTATCGTGTACGGTTTTCCTCTTTCTCCGGTTATGGCGTTCTGTGGACAGGATCTGGCACAGAGTCCACAGCCTTTACAGATATCCGGGTTGATGACGTATTTCTTGAACGCCGTACACATTCCGCTTGGACATTCTCCTTCGATGTGTGCAATGTACTCCTCTCTGAAGAGCTTCAGGGTACTGAGAATGGGGTTGGGAGCGGTCTTTCCGAGCCCACAGAGAGAAGCGGTCTTTATTGTTTTTGAGAGGTGTTCGAGAGCTTTGAGATCCTCGTATGTAGCTTTTCCGTGGGTGAACTTTTCCAATATGTTGTACGCCTGCATGGTGCCTTCCCTGCACGGCACGCACTTTCCACAGGATTCCCTCTTGGTGAAATCGAGGAAGAACCTTGCAACCTCTACCATACACGTTTTCTTTGTAATCACGACTATTCCACCGGATCCTACCATCGCATCAGCTTTCTTCAGTGTGTCGTAATCGAGGGGCATGTCGATGAAATCTTCGGAAAGACACGCTCCGGACGGTCCTCCAATCTGAACCGCTTTGAACTCTTCTCCTTCAACGAATCCTCCACATATGTTGTAGATGATATCTCTCAAGGTGGTGCCGAATTCAACTTCGATGATACCAGTGGCTTTCAGGGGGCCTGCAACGGAGAACATCTTGGTTCCCGGTGAGTTTTCCGTTCCGCGTTTTCTGTAGTTTTCCACACCGTCTCTGAGTATTCTTGGTATGTTCGCGTATGTTTCCACGTTGTTTATGAGGGTGGGTTTACCCCAGAGACCGGATTGAGCCGGGAACGGTGGCTTTGGTCTGGGCATACCTCTTTTCCCTTCGATGGAGGCAAGAAGTGCCGTCTCTTCGCCGCACACGAACGCACCGGCTCCCTCTTTCACTTCCACGTCGAAGGAAAAGCCTGTTCCGAGGATGTTTTCACCGAGAAGTCCCATTTTCTTTGCATCTTCTATGGCCTTTTTGAACATCCTGACTGCGAACGGGTATTCGGCTCTGATGTAAGCGTACCCCTTCTGTGCGCCGACCGCATACCCGGCTATGATCATCCCTTCCAGAACAAGGTGTGGATCCCTCTTCAGGAGAGTCCTGTTCATGAACGCTCCCGGATCTCCTTCGTCTCCGTTGCACACGACGAATTTTATATCACCCTGCGCTTTTCTGGTGAATTCCCATTTGAGACCTGTTGGAAATCCTCCTCCACCTCTTCCTCTGAGACCGGATGCCTTCACCGTTTCTATGATTTCTTCCGGTGTCATTGAAGTGAGGGCTTTGACGAGAGACTCGTATCCACCCCGTGCGATGTAGTCTTCTATACTGTCACACTCGGACTCACCTATGGCTTCCATGATGTAGAAATCCTGGTTTTTGAAAAGCGTGGTGTCCTCTATTCTGGGAACCTTTTCTCCCGTGAGGGGATCCGTCAGAAAGAGTCTTTCTATGGGCTCACCCTTGAGGACGGTTCTGTCCACGATCTCCGGGACATCTTCGGGTACAACATTTGAATAGAAGAACCTGTAGGGCATGATCTTCACGAGGGGACCGGAAGAACACCTTCCACAGCACCCTGTTCTGTTCAACGTGACTTTGTCATCATCGATCTTTTCCAGCGTGACCTGTCCGAGGAGGTTTCTCTTTTTGAGCTCTTCTTCGAAAGCGCTGTAAACTTTGAGAGCACCTTTCGCAGTACAACCAGTTCCGACGCAGACGTATATAGAGACACCGTTCAGTTTTTTCTCTCTCAGGGTTTTCAGTTTGTTTGCGTACTGGACGAACTCTTTCGCGTTCTTAAACATTGGCGCTCTCCCTCTCTTTCTCTTTTATTTTTCTCAGGATTTCTTTCACCTTATCGGCCGTGAGGTTTCCATAGACCTCACCGTTTATCACCATGACCGGTGCGAGCGCGCAGGCTCCGAGGCATCCAACCTGATCGAGACTGAACATGAGATCTTCCGTGACGTTTCCAGGAGTGAGACCCGTTTCTTCTTCGATTGCTTTGAGTACTTCTGGAGATCCTGCCATGTGACAGGCAGTCCCATCGCACACCATGATCGCGTACTTTCCTTTTGGTTTCAGAGAGAACTGAGCGTAAAAAGTCGCCACTCCGTAGATCTTTGCGGGAGGAATTCCCATAGCGGTGCTCACGTAGTTGATCACATCCTCCGGAAGGTACCTGTAGATCTCCTGGATCTCGAGGAGGATCTTTATCAGATTCTCTCTCTTGTAACCGTATTTCTTCAAAATTTCTTCGACCTTTTCGAAGTGTCTTTCCAACGCCAACACCTCCTAACAGTATTGAACGTTCACTATTTTTCCCCTTTCTCGAAGGATCTGAGCGATATCCTTGACCAGTCTGAACTTCAAAGAGATATCGTGGCTGAACAGAGGATTCTGATGAGCCGGGTTTATTGCCCTTCCAACGAAGAAGTTGATTTCATCGGCCTCCAGAAGACTTTTGACGATGAATTTTGCACCGTACCCCAGTTCGTCCGATTGCCCTTCGAGGTACCTGAACACCTGAGTCAGGGTGACGATTCCTTCCGTCATGAGATCGATTCCTTCCATGTATCCAACAGGCGGAGAGTTTTCCGAGAGGGTGTACAGATCGATCTCAACTTTCTTTCCTGTAACCCTTTCAAAGATCTGACCTGTTGTTCCTCCGCAAACGATCTTTTTTCCAGGAAGGCTGAGAAACGTTCTCACGTACTCTTCGTCTTTTTTTCTGTCCTCAGGTGGTCCGACGAACAGATTCAGAATGCGCTTTTCTCGGAAATTCAAGCAAGCAACAAGTGTATCATCCCCTCTCACTTCTTGGTCCAGTTTTTCTGCGAGCTTTACAAAGTGCCTGACGATGTTTTCGGGAGAAACGTGGTTTTTCAGAAGATGCTTCATCTCTTTTTCTATGTTTTCCACACCGAAACCCAGTGGAAAAAGATCCGTTCCCATTCCCGCCTGAGAGAGTCCATCCGTTGCCAGAAAGAGTAGAGTTCCAGCTTCAGGTTGAAACTGCCATACGAACACTTTTTTTCCTTCTATCTCGAGTTCCAGCTTCTCAGGAAAGACCCTTCTTTCTCCTTTGAACAGCATCACAACCGGAAACTCGTATTCGACGACGGTGCAGGTATTGTTTTTGAAGTCACACACCACGGAGCACAAATTGGAGTAGCTGATTTTTCTTACTCTGCAAATGGGGAGTGTCGCGAGGATCGTTCTGAACACATCTGTTACAGGAAGACCATTCATCAGCATCGTGGAGGCTATGGTCGATGTGAGAGTTGAGAGAATACTCGCTTTTATCCCGCTTCCCAGTCCGTCGGAAACGCTGACCACTATTTTCTCACTCTCTCTCTTGACCTTTATCGAGTCTCCACACACCTCTTCGCCTTTTTTGTTTTTCGAGGCAAAGAAGACATCACAGGTCAGCATTTTCTCCCTCCATGAACATCTTCAGTTCCATGAAACTGCTCTTGGTTTCCGCGATAGATTCACCGAGTATTCCAGCAATTTCTTGAGCGATTCTCATTTGTTTGTTCATCATTTCTTCGACTTTTCTGAGTGTTTCCCTTTTTACCTTGTCGAGTTCTTCGTCTTTCAGTTTTTCCTGTGTGATATCCACTAGCATGATGACTTCTTCTCCATCCTCGAGAGAAAATTCCTTCACGAAGAAGAATCTCTTTCCTTCGATGGTGAGAGTTTCTCCCACAGAGCCCTTCGCACGTTCCAGGATCTCTGGATAATTCTGGATCAGTTCCCCAGCTACCCTGTTTCTGTAGATCACTTTTTCGTCTTTCAAAACGAATACAGCGTTTGGAGACTCTTCAACGACCCTGTAACTGGAAGATTTGACCAGATCAAGCAGGTACACAAAGCACATCTCCTTTTCCGCTTTTCCAAGGACCACGGCCCTAGCTTTTTCACGGCACGAATCGTATCCACACGCACCGCAGTTCAATTCTTTGGATGGATCGTCTTTACCTATGGACACGAGAACCTTTTTTATTTCCTCTTCTGGAACTTCCACGTTCCTGGACTTGTTTCTGTAGTTCCTGAAGGTATCGATCTTGAGGTGATTCACCTTCGGTTCTTTTGGGAGTTTCTTCTGCCATTCAAGAAGCCTTTCTTTTCCGTTGCTTTTTTTCTTCATCACAGGTCCGTTCAAACAGCTGCCGTAGCATGCGGAAGCCTCTATGAAAACACTTTTGTATTCATCTATCCTGGAAAAGACTCTCATCAGGTTCTCGACGCCTTCAACCACGAGCTTTTTTTCCCATGGAACAGAAACGGTGTAGCCTATACCATCTGTTGTCGGATAAAACCGAGCCCTGTCTGGATACGGACCGTCCGGAAGAGCTTCTTTTCCTTCTCTTTCTTCGAGGATCTCCTCGAGTTCTTCGAAGGTGAGTGCAACGTCAACGAGGTCGCTTTCGGATTTCTTTGCTATGCATGGTCCAACAAACACAATTGGGAAGTCACCGTATCGTGTCTTCAAAAACTTCGCGTGCGCCATCAGAGGAGAATCAACGGGTGCAAAGTACTTCAAAACATTAGGAAAATGTTTCTCAGCGAGATTCACAACCACAGGGCAGGCCGTTGTTATGAAGGGACCGGAGTGTTTTTCAAAGACCTCTTCGTACCTTCTGGAAACGATCTCCGCACCCACGGCTGTTTCCTGAACTACCACAGCACCCATCTCTTTCAGAACACCGATAACTTTCAGAGGATTTTCAAAGTAAGCGAAGAAAGACGGTGCTATTGAAACAAGAAACGGTTCGGACAAACTCAGAAATCTTTCGATGTCTTTCCGATAACTTCTCGCATTCTGAGGACAGATATCCAGGCAAGATCCGCAAAAAACACATTCTTCTTCTAAGACTGTCGATTTTCCAGATTTGAAAGATATGGCTTTAACGGGACAGTTTCTCAAGCATTTGTAACAGTATCTGCAGTCCGTTTCTCTCGAGAATATGAGTTCAGCCATTTTGAAGCACCTTCTTTAGAATTTCCTCAGCATTTTCGGGAGTTACTCTGCTGAACAATCGGCCATCTATTTCAACGCAGACTCCCTGAGAACAGTTTCCAAAACACAATGAGCCGTACAGCTTGAAGTTGTATTTCTTTTGAAGCTCTTGAAATCTCCTGACAACCTCGTAAGATCCCTTCAAATGACAAGAACTCCCCATACATACTCTCACAATCATGTCCATCGTTCCTTTCAAATCGTGAACCTTTTCACGTTATATTTTTCACTATTTTTCAGGAGAAGTCAAGGGAATGATATATGTTGTTACCTACTTCACAAGTTTTGTAAACAAACTGATTCACTAAAAAGAAAACTATTGGTAAAGCACTTGAAATATATGACTGTAAAAACATGATATAATAGACTTGGCTTTTAGTCTAATCCCCCATACAATGTTTTTCTTCCAGATAAAATCTGCGAATAAAAGTTAAGGAGGTGAAACGCATGGTCAAGGTCCTGATCCTCGGACAAGGCTACGTTGCCAGTACATTTGTTGCTGGACTTGAAAAGCTCAGGAAAGGGGAAGTAGAACCTTACGGAGTGCCCCTTGCAAGGGAACTTCCCATCGACTTTAAAGACATCAAGATTGTGGGAAGCTACGACGTGGATAGAGCGAAGATTGGAAAGAAACTGAGCGAAGTGGTGAAGCAGTACTGGAACGATGTTGACTCGCTGACGAGTGATCCTGAGATTCGCAAAGGAGTACACCTTGGAAGCGTGAAGAACCTTCCCATCGAAGCAGAAGGACTCGAAGACAGCATGACCCTGAAAGAGGCCATTGAAAGGCTCGTCGATGAGTGGTCTAAACTCGACCCTGACGTGATAGTGAACACCTGTACCACCGAAGCGTTCAAGCCTTTCGGAAACAAGGAAGAACTGCTCAAAGCCATAGAAAACAACGATAAAGAAAGGCTCACAGCCACACAGGTGTACGCCTACGCGGCAACGTTGTATGCGAAAAAACGCGGTGGAGCAGCCTTTGTGAACGTGATACCGACTTACATAGCGAACGATCCGGCTTTCGTCGAACTCGCAAAAGGGAACAATCTTGTGGTCTTTGGAGACGATGGAGCAACGGGTGCGACCCCATTCACGGCAGACGTGTTGAGCCATCTTGCCCAGAGGAACAGGTATGTCAAAGATGTCGCACAGTTCAACATAGGTGGAAACATGGACTTTCTTGCACTCACCGATGAAGGAAAGAACAAGAGTAAAGAGTTCACAAAGTCCAGTATCGTGAAAGACATCCTCGGTTACGATGCACCGCACTACATAAAACCAACGGGCTATCTTGAACCCCTCGGAGACAAAAAGTTCATAGCGATCCACATTGAGTACACGAGTTTCAACGGTGCTACAGATGAGCTCATGATAAACGGAAGAATAAACGACAGCCCGGCTCTTGGAGGTCTCCTTGTTGACCTTGTGAGACTCGGAAAGATCGCACTCGACAGGAAGGAGTTCGGAACGGTCTACCCAGTGAACGCCTTCTACATGAAAAACCCGGGACCGGCGGAAGAAAAGAACATCCCAAGAATCATCGCTTACGAGAAGATGAGAATCTGGGCGGGATTGAAACCGAAGTGGCTGTGAGGGGCTTGAGCCCCTCATTTCTTTTCGTGGAGGTGGTTCTGTGAGAGAGGCCGTTGTGCTGGCTTCCGGAGCTGGAAAAAGACTCAGATCGGTTACCGGAGATGTTCCGAAGGTCTTTTACAGGTTCGACGGTTGTGAGCTCGTAAAATATCCGATGATCTCCCTGATGAAAAACGGTGTTGAAAGATTCGTTCTTGTCGTCTCAGAGGGCTATAGAGATCTCGGAGAGAAGGTTCTGAATGATCTGGGTGTCGAGGGGATTGTCGTTGAGAACAAAAAGGTGGAACTCGGCAACGCGTATTCTTTCTTCCTGAGTGAACCTTACGTGGAGAGCGAAAAATTTTTCCTCTCGTGTGGTGATTCTCTCTTTCCACCTGAGGCACTGAAAAGTGCTTTCAGTGAGGATGAATTCCATATAAAACTCGGTGTGAGTAAGAGAAGTGACCTGATAGACCCTGAAGAGGCGAGTAAAGTATTAGTAAATGAAGATCGGATTGTTAAAATCGGAAAGAGAATCGATGAGTACAACTATTTCGACACGGGTGTTTTTGTGATGACGAAAAAGGTTTACAGCCTCAAGGAGAGTTTTTCATGGACTGAGGAAATTTCTCTGTATCATGTGCTGCAGAAGGCAGTTGACACAGGAATGCTCGTTAAAGTGTTCGATTTTGGAAATGCTCTGTGGACAGAAATAGACTCTCCCGAGGATTTGAATGAAAAGGTTTATGAGTTGATGAAAAAAATAAAGGAGGGAGTGGCATGCTGAGAAAATCCACCGATGGGTGGATTTCTTCTCTGATAAACAGGAGATTTTCCTCAAGGATCACAAATCTCATTCTCGAGAAAAACTGGCAGATAACACCCAATCAGATGTCTTTCATCAGCTTTCTTGTTGGTGTTCTCGCGTTTCCGTTTTATCTTCTCAAAGTTCCATGGATCGCAGGAATTCTTGTTCAGGTTTCTTCTGTTCTGGACGGAGTGGATGGGGAGCTCGCACGCGCAAGAAATGTGTCTTCAAACTGGGGAGCTTTTTTCGATACGATGTTGGACAGGTTCGTGGATATACTGGCCGTTCTTGGGCTGTCTCTTTACGGTTCCTTGAAAGATAGTCCCTCTCTTTCTTTACTCTTCTGGTCGGTTCTTGCCGTCAGCGGTTCTCTCATGGTGAGTTACCTTCACAGTGTTGGGAAGGTGTTTGGTACCCACCCGGCTCTCGTCGGAAAACTATCCGGTTTTGCTTCCAGGGATGTTAGGTTGTTCGTTGTATTCGTTTTTTCTCTCTTTGGAATGTATCTTCCTGCTCTTGTAGTTGTCTCGATCCTGTCGTATGTTTACACTACTGGGAAATTCGTGGAACTTTTGGTGCTCAACAGGTGATTTCGTGTTAGACTCAATTTGAGGTGATGAATGTGCTGGAGCTCATCGATGTGTGGTACGAGGTAGAGGGAAAGGCTATCCTGAAGGGAATAAACGCTCGCTTCGAAAAACAAAGGGTTTACTCCATACTGGGAACCAACGGTGCGGGAAAAAGCACTCTCGCCTATTTGATCATGGGGCTTGAGGGCTACAGACCCACCAGGGGAAAGATACTCCTCGACGGCGAGGACATCACCGATCTTTCCGTAACAGAGAGAGCCAAAAGAGGGATCACTTTGATGTGGCAGGAACCCGCTCGATTCACAGGAATCAAGATCAGAGACTATTTGACTCTCGGTGGAAGAAGGAAAGTATCGAAAGAGGAGCTCGAAAGGGTCCTGGAACTCGTTGGTCTGAACTCAGCACTCTACTTGGAAAGAAACGTCGATGAAAAGCTGAGCGGTGGAGAGAGAAAGAGGGTAGAACTGGCGAGTATTCTTCTTATGAAACCTAGATACACTATCCTCGATGAGCCAGACTCCGGGATAGATATTATGAGCCTTGAGATGATAGAGAAGGTTCTCTCGGAACTCGTGAATGCGGGTGGCTCTGTGATCTTAGTCACTCACAGAGAAGAAATTGCCCTGGAGAGCGACTACGCTTTTCTCATTTGTCACGGCTCCATCTTGAAAGAAGGAAACCCATCTGAGATCGTGCAGTTCTACAAAAACAGCTGTG
The DNA here is from genome assembly GCF_000019625.1 of Thermotoga sp. RQ2. Taxonomy (NCBI): domain Bacteria; kingdom Thermotogati; phylum Thermotogota; class Thermotogae; order Thermotogales; family Thermotogaceae; genus Thermotoga; species Thermotoga sp. RQ2. Next base: position 1,340,045 of record NC_010483.1, on the reverse strand, counting down.
ACAGATGTGATCATCCGAATGAACCATCAGGGGAGATGATCGTATGATCGTAAAAGACTACAGAAAAGAATTCGAAACACTTGCAAAAGCCTACGAAAAGGCAGGGGGAGACGTTTCGAAGTTCCTCGACAGGAGGATAGCCTCCATCATAATAAGCGGTGACAAGGTCATAGGACTCAACGGTGTGGAGGGAGTAGAACTCACTCCCCACAGGATAGAGAACGGTGTTCAGGTGGACATGAGAATAAAAGAAGGTGTGGTGGTGGAGTATCCCGTCCACGTGTGTACGGGGTACCTGGAAAAGAAAGGACTCCAGCGCGTTGTGTTCAATATAAGGCTCGAGAAAAACGCGAAAGCGATCTTTGTGGCACACTGCGTTTTTCCGTGGACCGAAGACTTCACACACGACGCCTTGATGAATGTGGAACTGGAAGAAGGAGCATGGATGGAGTACCATGACGAGCACATGCACAGTGAAACGGGCTCCATAAATCTGATCACCAGATCGATAGCAAGAGTTGGAGAAGGAGCGGTTTACCGAAACACCTTCACTCTCGTGAAAACAAGAATAGGAACGCTGAGGGTCTTCATGGATGCTTCACTTGAGAAAGATGCCGTTGGAGAACTCTACACGAAAGTAAAGGCCATCGAAGACGACGATGTGGAAGTGAAGGAGATCTTGAGGCTGAACGGAATGGGGGCGAGAGGTCTTGCCAAAACGAACGCAGTTGCAATCGACAGAGCGAAAGTTTCTGTGGTGAACGAAGTTTACGGAAACGCGCCGCACACGAGAGGCCACGTGGAGTGTCTTGAAATCGCAAAGGGAGATGGAGTGGACGTGAGAGCTCTTCCCGTGCTGGTTGTGAAGAACGATTCTTCTGAACTAACCCACGAGGCTTCCATAGGAAGGGTGAACGCGAAACAGCTTGAAACACTCATGGCCAAAGGCCTCACAGAAGAAGAAGCGACCGAAATGATCATAAAGGGTATTTTGACATGATGAAGATTTTGTTGTAAAATCCATAAACGGATGGGTGCGTAGCTCAGGGGGAGAGCGCTTCCCTCACGAGGAAGAGGTCGCAGGTTCGAATCCTGCCGCACCCACCAGCAGGCTCCCTCAAGGGAGCCGTTAATTTTTTTAAAGGGAGGGATCGAATTGGACAGACTGGACTTTTCTATAAAGCTTTTGAGAAAGGTAGGACACCTCCTCATGATACACTGGGGGAGGGTAGATAACGTCGAGAAAAAAACCGGTTTCAAGGACATAGTCACAGAGATAGACAGAGAAGCCCAGAGAATGATAGTCGATGAGATAAGAAAATTCTTCCCTGACGAAAACATCATGGCCGAAGAAGGAATATTCGAAAAAGGAGACAGACTCTGGATAATAGACCCGATAGATGGGACGATAAACTTCGTTCACGGCCTTCCGAACTTTTCCATCTCTCTGGCTTACGTTGAAAACGGAGAAGTCAAGATGGGAGTCGTCCATGCCCCTGCTCTCAACGAAACACTCTACGCTGAGGAAGGAAGCGGTGCCTTCTTCAACGGTGAGAGAATCAGAGTGTCTGAGAACGCCAGCCTCGAAGAGTGTGTTGGTTCCACTGGTAGCTACGTGGATTTCACCGGGAAATTCATCGAGAGGATGGAAAAGAGGACCAGAAGGATTCGGATCCTTGGAAGTGCTGCGCTGAACGCCGCTTACGTTGGTGCAGGAAGGGTTGACTTTTTCGTCACCTGGAGGATAAATCCCTGGGATATAGCAGCCGGTCTGATAATCGTTAAAGAAGCGGGAGGAATGGTCACGGACTTCTCCGGAAAAGAAGCGAACGCTTTCTCGAAGAATTTCATCTTCTCGAACGGGTTGATCCACGATGAAGTCTTGAAAGTTGTTAACGAGGTGGTAGAAGAAATAGGAGGGAAGTGATATGTTCAAACCGAATTATCACTTTTTCCCGATAACAGGCTGGATGAACGACCCGAACGGTTTGATTTTCTGGAAAGGAAAATACCATATGTTCTATCAGTACAACCCCAGAAAACCTGAATGGGGAAACATCTGCTGGGGCCACGCGGTGAGCGACGATCTCGTTCACTGGAAACACCTTCCCGTTGCCCTCTATCCCGACGATGAAACACACGGAGTGTTCTCTGGAAGTGCCGTTGAGAAAGATGGGAAAATGTTTCTCGTGTACACCTACTACCGCGATCCGGCACACAACAAAGGAGAAAAAGAAACCCAGTGTGTAGCCATGAGTGAAAACGGATTGGATTTCGTAAAGTACGATGGAAACCCGGTTATATCTAAACCCCCAGAGGAAGGGACGCACGCCTTCAGAGACCCGAAGGTGAACAGAAGCAACGGTAAGTGGCGAATGGTACTGGGATCTGGTAAAGATGAGAAGATTGGAAGAGTGCTTCTCTATACCTCAGATGACCTTTTTCACTGGAAGTACGAGGGTGTGATCTTTGAAGATGAAACCACAAAAGAAATAGAGTGTCCCGATCTTGTGAGAATTGGAGAGAAAGATATCCTCATATACTCGATAACGAGTACAAACAGCGTTCTGTTTTCCATGGGAGAGTTAAAGGAAGGAAAACTGAATGTCGAAAAGCGGGGGCTTCTCGATCACGGAACGGACTTCTACGCTGCTCAAACTTTCTTTGGAACAGACAGGGTTGTGGTTATCGGATGGCTTCAAAGCTGGTTGAGAACAGGGCTTTACCCGACAAAACGAGAAGGATGGAACGGTGTTATGAGTCTTCCAAGAGAGCTGTATGTAGAAAACAACGAGTTGAAGGTGAAACCGGTAGATGAACTCTTGGCTCTCAGAAAGAGGAAGGTTTTCGAAACGGCAAAGTCCGGAACATTTCCGCTGGATGTCGAGAAAAACAGTTATGAAATTGTGTGTGAATTCGGCGGAGAAATCGAACTTCGAATGGGAAATGAATCTGAAGAAGTGGTGATAACAAAGAGTCGAGACGAATTAATCGTGGATACAACGAGATCTGGTGTTTCAGGTGGAGAAGTTAGAAAGGCGACAGTCGAAGATGAAGCTACAAATAGAATACGAGCTTTCTTGGATTCATGCTCTGTAGAAATTTTCTTCAGCGACTCCATAGTTTTTTCCTTTAGGATCCATCCAGAGAAAGTTTACAACGTTCTTTCCATCAAAACGGATCAAGTAAAACTCGAGGTTTTCGAGCTCAAAAACATATGGTTGTAATATTAGATAGAATTTTTATAGCAAATCCTATCTTTGTTTTATGCATCAAAACTAAATTAGTTCCAATCGTTCATAAAGTGGGTGATACGTGTACCTGGCATCGGAAGGACGATACAGAGTATGCAATTACCGGTAACGAAGAATTTCATGCGCCTTTCTGGTACCGGAAGTTATGCGTTAAAAAGAGAATAACAGATGATATGATGAAACAATATGAAGAGAATTCATGGAAAATGGTGACGTGAAGATTGGATGAATAGAGAGTACTGTGACTTAGTCTCTAACTCTTTGAGTAAGACCTTCTTTCATCCATTTGTGAAACATGGAACTAATCGATTTTTACCAAAAACACCTCAAAATGCCCTGACGTAGGTTGATATAATTTATCTTCTGTTTTTGGCTTGTGTTCTTTCGTTGTTAAACTATGCAATTATTCCATTTTTCCAAACAGTACTTGAAGGTGCTCTCTTGTGTGTTAGAATGGTTTATGGAAAGGGAGGATATGGAATTTCAAAAAATATCTTGCTTTCAGAGTGTGTTTGTGGTATAATTTCTCTTGAACTCAACGGGTTTCAATACTTCCTTAGAGGTATGGAAACACAACTATATCTATGTCTTCGAGTGTAATCTCAAAAGTTTCAATACTTCCTTAGAGGTATGGAAACACTACTATCGTGTCATTTCGTTTAACGATAAGGCGTGTTTCAATACTTCCTTAGAGGTATGGAAACTAGACACAGCATTCAGGAAAGCGCTCGAACCGATATGTTTCAATAATTCCTTAGAGGTATGGAAACAAGAATTCGTTGTCTGTGCCGTCGTGGATTAGCAAAGTTTCAATAATTCCTTAGAGGTATGGAAACTAGAGGCTTGACGGCAACAACATCATCGTAGAGAGTTTCAATAATTCCTTAGAGGTATGGAAACCTGTCTTTGTACCTTATCTCGATCACGTTGGCTTTGTGTTTCAATACTTCCTTAGAGGTATGGAAACAATGAGCCTCTTGGCGAGTGAAAGACCTTGTATGGGTTTCAATAGTTCCTTAGAGGTATGGAAACATCTTTGATTCCCTCCCACCACGTGTCCCGTTCTCTGTTTCAATAATTCCTTAGAGGTATGGAAACACTGACCGAGTCCAGATAAGCTTGGCTATAAAATAAAAAAAGCAGGGGAAAATTCCCCTGCTTTCTTTTTTCGCAAATTTCTCAAATACTCCAGATCTCTTCGAAAGAATGCGGTGTTTCACAGTACTCGCATATGAACTGTCCTTTTTCGTTTCTCACAAAGGAAGGTGAAGCGTTTTCGCCGTGTGCGGGATTGGTGATGCAGTTTTCATTTTTACATCGGAGTTCTTCGAATCCATAGATCGTTGGTGGAAGTTTTATTCTGTACTTTTCAACAACCGTGCTGTTTTTTATGATGTTGACTGTGGTGTTTGGAGAAATCGCCGAGAGTTTCTTTATTTCTCTTTTGGAGAGATAGCGATCCGGCAGGCTGATGTAACCCTTGAAGTTTCCATCGCTCGACCGGAAAATACCATCCGCACTGTCCACATCGTAGAGTCTCAGAATTTTCCTTATTTTCACAATTGTTGAGTAAATTTCCTCCGGTGTCTTTCCTTTGGCTATGTGGTCTATCACCGTTCCGTTTTCAATGGGTTTTATACCTCTTTTTCCTTCCTTTTGAACCCCCTTTGATCCGTGTGTGATGGGAGCGGGAATTATGAAGTCTTCTTCTGGTTTTTCTTCTTTCTTCGAGGTATCGAAAGGTGCTTCCAGCGCTCCACCGAACATGGAAAGAAGCACGATCCTCACCCAGTAACCGTTCCTTGCCTGTGTTTCCCATCCGTTCAGAGGAAGTGTGTCCAGAAAGTTCGGTATCGTCGGATAAACCTTGTGCCTTGGAAGCGGATGATAGAACTTCACTCCTTCCGGCAGTGCGTCCAGATACTCTTTTTTGAACGTGACTGCTTCTCTCAGAATATGAACCTTCTCGAGGATGTCTTCTCCCATTCTTTCGAGCTGGAGTCGTGTAAAGTACCAGATCTTTGCCACATCTTTCTGGCTGAGATACTCTCTGATCGAAGAGAAAATCCTGACCTCGAAACCGTTCTTTTTCATCTTCTCTACGTAATGCTCAGGCATCATGAGCTCTTCCGGTGCCACAAGATCCACCTTCACATTTTTGAATATCTTCAAGCCGTTCACCTTGGAGTGAACCGTTCGGCCGTGAAGCAGGTCACCAACGAGTGCCACGTGTATGAACGAGTTGTCGAAACCGTTCTGCTCGAGAAAGGTGTATTCATCCAGAAGTTCCTGTGTTGGATGCTCGTGCTTTCCGTCGCCCGCGTTTATAAAAGAGGGTACTTCTATACCGTTCCTGCTTGCGAATTCTGATATTCTTCTTTCTAGGAGTCTGCAGACTCCTTCGAGTCTTGTTCTCACAACGAATATGGAGTAGTCGCTGTAGCCTGTGAGCATGGAGAAAGTATCCGTGTAGCTCTCTTGTTTGTTGAAGGAGGAATGTTCCGAATCGAAAACGTTCACCTTCACGTTCGGGCCTGAGTGAAACTTCGCAGCGTTTATGAAAGATTCTTTCGTCCTCGTGCTTGGTTCGACGAAAACGATGTATATTCCAACGTTTCTCTTCTTTATCCTGAAATCCGATACATCCTCTCCGCTGTACCATCTCTGTTTGAGCTCCCTGGTTTTCTCATAGAGGAACATCTGCTCCTCCACGCTCAGATCTTCTATGACTGCGAGGGTTCTGCCGAGAAAATCCCGTTTCATTCACGATACCCCCTTCAGACAAAAAAATATCGCACCTAACGGTGCGATTTTTCTACAGAATATTTGAGAAAAAGTGTGCCTCTTTCGTTCAAACGCCTCATCTCCAGAAGTTTCAAAGGAAAGTAACCTTCGAATTCATCGAAGAAAGGTATTCCCTTTCCGAACACGTACGGTTCGACGGTGACGAAAAGCTCATCTACCAGTTTTTCTCTCAGAAATTCCGTGAACACGGTCTTTCCTCCTATGACAGCCACCCTTTCGTAGCCTTTTCCTTCGAGGAATTTTACCACATCCCCAGGTGAACCGTTGAAAAAAACAAGTGAAGGATCATCGGAAGACCTGCGTCTTCTCGTCAAAACAACGTTCAGCCTCTCTGGAAGAGGTCTTCCTATTTCCTCGAAGGTGACCCTTCCCATCACAACGTTTCCGATCTCCGTGGTGATCTCTCTGAAATTTTTTCTGTCCTCAAATGAGTTCCAGCCTTCAACAGAGGAGGCTATCTTTCCGGAGACGTCCATCGCAAGAACGAAAATCACTTTTGCCACGGGTTCCATTCCCCTGTGAGGTAAGAGTGAATGAACTGCGCCGCTTTCTTTCCAGCTCCCATGGCCTTTATCACCGTCGCTGCACCCGTCACGATATCTCCACCTGCGAAGACGCCTTTCACACTCGTTGCTCCTGTGTCCTCGTCTGCTTTGATGTATCCACGTTCGTTCAGTTCCAAGCCTGGGAACTCAGAGAGAAGCACCCTGTTTGGACCCTGCCCTATAGCTTCTATCACCATGTCAACCTTGAGAACAAAATTGCTTCCCTCGATGGGAACGGGTCTTGGCCTTCCCGAACCGTCTGCTTCTTTCAGCTCCATCCTTACGCACTCCACGGCTTCCACGTTTCCGTTGGCGTCCCCGACGTATCGTATCGGGAGGGTGAGCCACAGAAACTCGATTCCTTCCTCAAGTGCGTGATGATATTCCTCTCTCCTGGCGGGCATCTCACGTTCCGTTCTCCTGTAGACAATGTACACCTTTTCGGCTCCCAATCTGAGAGCGCTTCTTGCTGCATCCATGGCCGTGTTTCCAGCTCCTATCACAGCTACCCTCTTTCCCACACGGATGGGTGTGTCGTACTCGGGGAAGAGATAGGCTTTCATGAGATTGACCCTCGTGAGAAATTCGTTGGCGGAGTACACCCCGTTCAGATTCGTTCCCGGAATTCCCATGAACTTCGGTGTCCCCGCACCGGTACCTATGAAGACGGCGTCGTACTCCGAAAGGAGCTCTTTCACTTTGACAGTCTTACCAACAACCGTGTTGAGATAGAAGTTAACCCCGAGTTTCTTTATGTAGTTGACTTCTCTTTCAACGATCCTCTTTGGAAGACGAAACTCCGGAATTCCATACACGAGAACACCACCCGGTTTGTGAAAAGCTTCAAAAACGTCAACGTGGTATCCCATCTTCGCGAGGTCTGCCGCAGCTGTCAGTCCCGCTGGACCTGAACCAACGACGGCGACTTTCTCCTTTTTCAAGCCAGCTAGAGGTTTCACATCTTCTTCGAGGTTCTCGGCCGCCCAGTCCGCGACGAATCGTTCCAGTCTTCCGATCGCAACGGATTCGCTGTCTTTCATTTTTCCCACGACACACCTCGACTCACACTGAACTTCCTGGGGACAGACTCTTCCACAGACCGCGGGAAGGTTGTTGTAGCTTTTGAGAATACTGTAAGATTCCTCGAGTTTTCCCTCTCTGAGTTTCCTTATGAAGCCGGGAATGTCGATTCCCACAGGACATCCGGAGACACACGGATGTGTGGGACACTGAAGACACCTCTGAGCCTCCGCCACAGCCTCTTCGAGCGTGTAACCGAGTGCCACTTCCTCGAAGTTCCTTCTCCTCGATTCCGGTGATTGTTCCTTCATCGGAGTTTTTCTGTTTTTCATTCTGATTCACCTGCCGTTTTCAAAAATCTTTCGTACGAGATCTTTTCCTGCTCTCTGTACTGTGCGAGTCTTTTCAGAAGTTCGTCCCAGTCCACTTCTTCTCCCCTGAACTCTGGGCCGTCCACACAGGCGAACTTGATCTGACCAGAAACCGTGACCCTGCAGGCACCGCACATCCCCGTTCCGTCCACCATTATCGGGTTTAGAGAGACCCATATCGGAACTCCGAATTCTCTCGCTTTCAACGTGCAGAATTTCATCATAATGGTGGGCCCAACAGCCCAGCAGATATCGAACTTTCTTTCCCTGAAGAGTTTATCCATCGCGTCCGTTACAACACCTTTCATTCCAGCGCTCCCGTCGTCTGTCACAAGCAGAACATCAGATATCTCTTTGAATTCATCCACCATGATCAGGTAGTCTTTTGTTCTTGCACCGAGAACGGTTGTGATGTTGTTCCCCGCTTCTTTCAGCGCTTTCGCTATGGGATAGAGCGTTGCTATTCCCACTCCTCCACCCACGAGCAGGACGTTCCCGTAGTTTTCGATCTCACTCGGATTCCCAAGAGGTCCCACCACATCGAGAATGGTGTCCCCTTCTTTTTTCAGAGAAAGCTCGTGAGTGGTTTTCCCGACGACTTTCACGACCATCCTGAACAGTCCTTCATCGGGCCTTGTGTCTGCCACCGTTAGAGGGATTCGCTCTCCCTTTTCGTGGAGCCTTATCACAACAAATTGCCCCGGTCCCGCTTCTTTTGAAACAGAGGGTGAGTGAATCCAGAAATCGAACACGTCTTCTGCGATTTTCGTCTTCTTAACGATCTCGTTCAAGATTGCTCCCCCCACTCTCACCGTTGATCACCAGAATTTCATCGCAGAGTTCTTCGATGTCCTCCCTTATGTGAGAAGATATTATCACCGTGATTCCTTCTTCTTTGAGCCGTTTGAGTTTACTCCTGACGATGCTGGCCGATTCAACATCGAGACCGCTGGTCGGCTCGTCGAGGATCAGAAGTTCAGGGTTTCCAAATAGAGCTACTGCGAGAGCCGTTCTCTGTTTCACGCCTTTTGATGCGTTTCGAACAAAGGTTTCCATGAAAGGCTCCAGCATGAGCTCAGAGACAATGAAGCTTTCCATCTTCACCCCTCTGAGTCTGGAGAAGAAGAGGAGATTCTCACGGACGGTGAGTTCTTCAAGCAGAGCAGGGAACTCGGGAACGAAGGCTATTCTCTTTCGAATGTACGACAAGTCCTTCAGCGCGTTTTTTTCGAAGAGAAAGAGTCTTCCTTCGTCCGGTTTCAGGATGGTGGCGAGTATCTTCAAAAGAGTGGTCTTCCCCGCAGAATTCTGTCCAACAATGCCAAGGGATTTACCTTTCTCGAGAGAAAAAGAAACTCCATCCAGAACCTTCTTCTTCCCGTAGGATTTTTTCAAGTTTTCCGCGACTACGACTATAATCCCAGCTCCTTTCTTTCCTCATCGGTCACATACTTAGAAAGCTCCGGTTTTCTGTACAGAATCATCTCCACTGCCCTTCTGAAAAACTCCTTCTGATCTTCCGAAAACTCTTTGTTCTTCAGAGCCTTCAGGAGGATTCTCAGGGATCTCTCCGTTGGAATGTTGGCAAGCACCATCGCCACTTGTTCGCAAAGTTCCTTTCTGTAGGCATCCTCGAACATCAGGTATTCCAACTCTGGCAGGAAGACTTCCCCTTCACCTATTTTAGCGAGCGCTTCGTATATGATGAGAAGTGCTTCTTCTGAGTCGTATTTTTCCATGAGTTCGTAGAGAACGTTTTTCATTCTTTTTTCACCTAGATCTCCGAGTATATCGATTATGTAGAGATTCGTGATGTCGTTCTTCTCGAAACCTCTTTCCCTTCTCTTTTGAATTTCGTTGAAGAGAAACTCCCTTGCCCGATCACCGAGTCTGTAGAACACTTCAGAGACGATTTCTTTCACTTCCGGGTCTTCGTCCTCCAGAAGCTCAAGCAGTTTCGGAAACGCTTCCTCTCCCTTTTCACTCACGATTCTCTCTATCAGTTCCTCTTTCTTTCTCCTTTCGTCACTCATTCACCACAACTCCTCCCATTATTCTCAGTTTCCTGTCGAAAGCCTCCGAGAACTCCTTGTCGTGCGTGATGAAAACGATCACCTTGTTCAATCTTTCGAGTTCCTTCAGAACGGAAGCGATCTTCTCTTTGTTCTCCGTGTCGAGACTGGAAAATCCTTCATCGATGAAGAACGCGTCCAGCCTGCCGGAGGCTACCTCTGCAAGGGACATGGCAAGAGATATGGAAATGAGAGCTCTTTCTCCACCGGAAAGTCCCCTCGCTGGTCTTTCGATGCCCCAATCTTTTATGATGAAACCACCTTTTTCGTCGTCAAAATCTATGTCGAACCTTCCGTTCGTCAGAATGTCGAGATATGCCTTCGTTCTTTTCAGGACCGCTTCGAGAACTCTCCCTGTGAAGTATCTTGAGAAGTTACTTTTATCGAACAGATACTTCCTCAGAAGATCCAGATTGTTGTATTCATCGCTCAGCTCTTTCAGCTTCTTCTCCAGACTCTTCAACTCTCGCTCTCTTCTGAGTGTTTCTTCGATGAGATGATTGAGCCGTCCTTCTTTTCTCTCAAGATCCGATATTTCCTGTGAGAGAGCTTCCAGTTGATTTCGAACCCTTTCGTAATCTTCACTCACATCTCGAACATTCTCTGATTCGAGCTCCTTTAGGCTTCCCTCAAGAAGCCTGATCTCCGTCTCTACAATTCCCAATTCTTTTTCCGCGTCCTTTACTTCCTCTTTGACGAGGATCCTGAACTCTTCAAAGCCGATTCCTATCTCCCCTAAACGATCGAAGAAATCTCTTTTCAACTGGTCCATCTCTTCGCGCTGTTCTTTCAGAGTTTCCCTTTTGGCTTCGATCTCTCCTTTTATTTCTTTCAGCTGGTTTTCGATCTGCGAAATCTGAACGTCGGCCGCTGTGATCTTCTGGGAAATAGAATGCCTCTCTTCTTCTATTTTTCTAAGCTTTTTTCTTTTTTCATCCAGTTTTTCCTCCAGATCTTCCGAATAACCCAATCTGTGCAGTTCTTCTTCAATTTTTTCAATCTGATTTCGAATGCTCTTCAGATTTTTCTTCCCCTCTTCGGTTTTCATCAGAAGATCTTCTATGAGGCTGGAAAGGCTTTTCTTTCTCTCTTTCAGAACGTTCAAGGTGTTTTCCAGTTCGCTTCTTTTTTGATCGAGCTTCTCGAATTCATCGACATTGAATTCGACGGCTTCCATTTTTCCATGGAACACTCCACCGCATACAGGGCAGGTGTCACCTTCGTTCAGACTGGAAGCTATCTGATAGGCCAGCCATTTCATGTGGTCTTTCTTCAAAACTGAGAGTTCACCGAGCAGTTTTTCCAGCTCATCCTTCGTTTCATTCTCTGTCTTTTCAATCGAAAGCAATTCTTTTTCTCTCTTTTCTTTTTCTCCAACGAGTCTTCTGATCTCTTCCTCGAGCCTCGTGAGATTTTCTTTCAATCTTATTCTTTGCTCAAGAAACGGCCGAGAGACCTTCAAGACCTTTTCAAGAAGATCCAGTTCTTCGTTAAGATTTTCTGCCATCTCCTCCAGCTTGGAAAGTCTTTCCCTGTGAACAGGGATTTCTTTTGAGATCGCTTCCTTTTTCTTTTCGAGTTCTTTGTATCTCTCTTCCCTGCTGTTCAAATCCTGTGAGAGCCTCTCAAATTCCCTCTGTCTGAGGTAGAGTTCTCGAAAGAGCGGTTCCAGTTCCTTCGCTTTTTTCACCTTCTGCTCGTGGACCACTTCTTTTTGCAATTCGTTCTTTCTCAGAGAGAGCGCCTTGAGCCTCTCTTTCTTTTTCACGAGTTCCCGATATTTTTCAAGGAGCCTCTTGAGCTGCTCTTCTTCCTTCTGGAGTTCTTCTCTTTTTTTGAGAAGTTCTTTCTTTTTCTCCGAGACGGTTTTCAGCTCGCTCTTCAGAACTTCCAGATCGTTCTCTTCCAGATACTTCCAGCTGGCGGCGTAGAGAGCTTGCAGGGAGGATATCTCGTTCTCCAACTTTTTCATCTTCTCTTTGAGGAGTTTTTCCAGCTTTTCGAGTGTTTCTTTGCTTTGGAAAACATCGGAGATGATCTCGGTGATCTCCGATGGAGGAGAAGTCAAAAGCTTGTCTATTTCTCCCTGTGGGAGGAAAACCGTTCTTATGAAGGTTCTGTGTTCTATTCCCAGAATTTTTTCCACTTCCTGCTTAACGCTGGCAGGTTTTGCTGCTATGGCCGCTTTCTTTCCGTTTTCCAGTATCTCGGAGAGCTTCGCGTTGTGTTTTCTCTGCAGGGCATTTATCTCTCTTATGATTTCGTATCTTTTCCCTCCACGTTCGAATTGAAACACGAGACGGGCAGTTCCATCGGTGGCGTTCTTGTTCACGTAATCGTACGAGTTGGGATACCTTATCCCGTTCCCGAAAAGTGCAAAAGAAATGGCTTCGAAGAGGGACGACTTTCCGGCACCGTTCGGACCCTCTACAACCGTTATTCCGCTCTGGAACTCTATATCGACATTTTTCAGCCCAAGAAAGTTTCTAACGGTGAGTCTTTCAGGCCTCACTCTTTTTCACCTCATCGAGAAGCTCATCCAGGATTTTCAACAGCTTTTCGTGGTTTTCTTCTCTCTTCTTCAAATACTCCTTGAAGAGTTCGAAGTAATCAATTTTGTCCAGCTCTTCTTTGAACTCTTCCATGCTTTCTCGAAGCACCTCTTCTATCTCTCTTTTTGACTTTCTTTCTATCTTCACCAGATTATCTATCTCTCCCATCAGGTCGGGAAGAATACCGGAGTCTTCTTCATAAACCACCCTCACGTAACCAGGAAAATTCCTGCAGAAATCCCTTATGCTTCTCAGAGCAGAGGTGTCTATCTTTTTGTAGTAGAGAGTTTTCAACGGAAGAGGGACAACGTCTATTCTTTCATACCTGGGCGGTTCTCCTCTTTTCAGCTCAACAAAGACCGCTCCTTTTTCGTCCGCTTCTTCTCCGAAATCTATCTTTATGAGAGAGCCAGGGTATATGGTGAGAGGTTGCTTCTGAATCTCTCGGAAACTATGAATGTGCCCGAGCGCAGCGTAATCAACCACCGACGGAATCAACGCTCTGTTTATAATGATCTCTCTTCCTTGCTCGATTCCAGCATAACCCGAGAGCCCTTCAACAGTGAAGTGACCCATGAAGATAGCGAAATCTTCCTTCTTCAGCGCTTCTTCGTAAAGTTTGTTGAGTCTGGATTCGAGGAAGAACCGGAAGTCTCCCTCGTTTTTTCTCAAAGCTTCCGACTCGTCAGGATACGGGAAGGGGAGAATTCTCACCTTCTGGCCCCGTTTGGCTTCTACATCCACAGGTTCGAAGGACATGACAAAGGTTATGTCACTCGAGATCGATGTTATGAAATTTCCAAAGAGTTTCAAGCCCTTCCAGTCGTGGTTTCCAGGAAGTACTACCACAGGCGCTGTTCTCATCATCCTCTTCAGATAATCCAGAAGATCGTGCAGAGCGACAACCGAAGGATTGTTCCTCGAATGAAGAAGATCACCCGTTAGAAGAATCAGATCGACCCCTCTCTTTTCGGCTTCTTCGACTACTTTATCGAGCGCTTTCTTCAGCTCTTCACGTCGATCTACTGGTCGCGAGCTGGTCCACGAGGTGACACCGAGGTGCCAGTCGGACGTGTGGAGTATTCTGAGCTCCTTCAAATCAATCACCCGCCAGCTTTTTCCTGCATTCTTCCAGATAAAAACTGGCTATTTTCTTTATCTCCTCGTTGTCAGAGAGATTAAAAGCTTTCTCAAAGAAAACAAGGGCTTCTCCATAGTTGGCAGTCTCGAACAGATCCTTTCCTTCAGCGATGAGAGACCTGGCCTTCTTTTCTTTCAAAAGTTCCATTCCTTCTATTTTCAATCCCTCTTTCTTCACGTAGTTTTCAAAACTCTCGTAATCGGAGAAAATGTAAAGCTCGTATGCTTTCAACGTTTTTTCCATACGGGTGAGCTTCACGGCAAGATTTCTGTAGGAAAAATACGTGAGCATAAAAAGAACCGCGAAGACTGTCAGAATGATCACGTAGAATATGTCTCTCTTCACCTCACAATGGCCTCCTTGAGAACTTCCTGTATTTCACTACAGTAAACGATCTCCATCCCGTTCAGATATTCCTTCGGTATCTTTTCCACGTCTGGTCTGTTTCTCGAAGGAAGGATTACTTTTTTTATGCCGGCTCTCTTTGCCGCGAGCAATTTCTCTCTTATCCCTCCCACCGGGAGTATTTTACCCCTCAACGTGATCTCACCCGTCATGGCTACATCCCTTCTGACTTTTTTACCGGTGACGGCAGAGTACAGGGCCACCGTGATCGTTATGCCGGCGGAGGGGCCATCCTTTGGAACGGCTCCTTCTGGAACGTGGATGTGGATGTCGTTCTTCTCGAAGACCTCTCTGCATTCTTCTCCACACATCTTCCTGACCACACTGAGGGCTATTCTGGCAGATTCTTTCATCACGTCACCCATGTTTCCTGTTAAAATGAGATTGCCTTTTCCGGGGACCAGCAGACTCTCCACGATGAGAACACTTCCACCAACTGGAGTCCAGGCAAGGCCTGTGACCGCTCCTACTGTGTCTTCTTCCAAAATCTCCTCCTCCTTGAAAACAGGAGGCCCGAGCAGTTCTTCGACATCTTTAGTGGTTATTTTGAAAGACTTCTTCTCGCCCTTCACAAGACTTTTTCTTATCACCTTTTCTATGACTCTCTCGAGATTTCTCACACCCGCTTCTTTTGTGTACTCCCTGATGATCTTTTTGATCGCTCCAGGAGTAAACATCACCTTTGACAGGCCATAAGCCTGTGCAATCTTCGGTATTATGTAGTCCCTGGCTATGTGGTACTTCTCTGGATCCGAGTACCCTGGTATCTCTATGATCTCCATTCTGTCCCTCAGCGCGGGAGGAATGGTGTGAAGCACGTTCGCGGTTGTAATGAACAGCACCTGAGAGAGATCGAAGGGTACTTCGAGATAGTGATCGACGAAGTCCTTGTTCTGTTCGGGATCGAGAACTTCGAGCAGAGCAGACGCCGGATCACCCTGAAAACTGATTCCCATCTTGTCCACTTCGTCGAGCAGAATAACGGGATTCTTCGTTCCCAGCCTTCTTATGATCTGTATGATTCTTCCCGGAAGCGCCCCCACATAAGTACGCCTGTGTCCCTTTATTTCTGCCTCGTCTCTGAGGCCTCCAAGGGACATTCTTCCGAACTTTCTTCCCATCGCTTCTGCGATGGTTCTGCCCAGCGACGTTTTCCCCACTCCCGGAGGTCCCACAAGGCAGAGAATGGGAGCTTTGAGATTCTTTGAAAACTTCCTGGCCACGAGATACTCCAGTATTCTCTCCTTGACCTCTTCGAGCCCGTAATGGTTCTTATCCAGGATCTTCCCCGCTTCCTTTATGTCGAGTCTATCCTCGCTGGCAGCGCTCCATGGAAGGTTCAGAAGCCAGTCAAGATAGGTCCTGACAACCGTCGCCTCGGCACTGTAGGGCGACATCTTCTCGAGCCTTTGAATCTCTTTGTAAGCCTTTTCCTTCACGTAGTCTGGGTAATCACCTTTTTCTACCTTCTCGTAGAGCTCCTTGATCTCTAACTCCTCTTCCGCTCCGAGTTCTTCTTTTATAGCCCTGAGCTTTTCGCGGAGCACGTATTCTCTCTGGGTCTTCTCTATTCTGTCCTTCACCTTTTTCTCAATTTCTTCTTCTATCTCGAGAATCTCGATTTCTTTCACCAGTATTGAGAGTATCTTCTCGAGACGTTCAAGAGGATGAATCGTCTCGAGGAGTTCCTGCTTCGTCTCCAGAGGAACGGGAAGAATCGAAGCAACGAAGTCTGCGAGCTTGTCCGGATCCTGCATTTCTTTAAGGGTAACGAGCGTCTCCTGAGGAAACCTGTGGGTCAGGTTGAAATATCTGACTGCCTTGTCTTTGACGCTTCTCATAAGTGCTTCGAGTTTCTTCGTTTTTCTGTATTTCACCTTCAGTATTTTTATCTTCGTGAGGAAGAAAGGATCAGTCGAGACGAATTCCTCGATTTGAGCTCTCTCCAGCCCTTCCACGAGCACCTTGAACGTGTCATCTGGAAGCTTCATTATCTGAAGCACCTTCACGACCGTTCCCACTTTGTAGAGGTCTTCCGGTTCTGGTGTCTCAACGGATGGATCTTTCTGATTGACCACCAGAAGAAGTCTGTTGTACTTTTCCATGGCTTCTTCGAGTGCTATAAGAGAGCCGGTCCTTCCCACGTAGAAAGGAACAACGGTGTTTGGAAAAACTCCCATCCCGTTTCTCAAAGGAATACACGGCAAGCTGTCAGGTATCTCCAGTTCTTTTTCCTGCTGACTGGCGTATTTCTCAAGTATTTTGAAGCTCTTTTCGGTATCTTTCGATTTTTTCGGCAAGAAAATTCACCTCCTCGGGTATAAGGATCTCCACGTTTCTGTGACTCTCGTCCGCTATCTCTATCTTCACCTTTATCGAGTCCTCAGGCCAGAATCCATCGAACAGATCTCCCCATTCTACCACCATGATTCCGTCTTCGTCCTCCAGTATGTCTTCAACATCGAGACTGAGAAAGTCTGAGTCCTGAAGTCTGTAAAGATCAAGGTGGTATATTGTTTTCAAACCTGGATAAACGTTCATGAGGGTGAAAGTTGGACTCTTCACCATTTTTTCATCGAGACCTATCGCTCTGATCATACCCTTCACAAACGTTGTTTTTCCAGCTCCGAGATTTCCGGAGAGTATCACCACCTCTCCACCCTTGAGATTCTCAGTGAGAACTTTTGCGAGTCTTTTCAACTGTTCTTCGGTCAAATTTTCAAACCGTAAATGTCTCATTTTCTGTTCCTCCACAGTGTTGTAC
The DNA here is from genome assembly GCF_000019625.1 of Thermotoga sp. RQ2. Lineage (NCBI taxonomy): Bacteria > Thermotogati > Thermotogota > Thermotogae > Thermotogales > Thermotogaceae > Thermotoga > Thermotoga sp. RQ2. The sequence continues at coordinate 1,323,116 of NC_010483.1, read as the reverse complement.
AATACATATTGAATCCCTCCGGAAGGAGACACAACGAATGGTTTACGTGGGAACGAGCGGTTTTTCCTTTGAAGATTGGAAGGGAGTAGTGTACCCCGAACATTTGAAACCTTCCCAGTTCCTGAAGTACTACTGGGCGGTGCTTGGATTCAGAATCGTGGAATTGAATTTCACTTATTACACCCAACCATCGTGGCGCTCCTTTGTTCAGATGTTGAGAAAGACCCCTCCCGATTTCTATTTTACCGTAAAGACACCAGCAAGCGTCACGCACGTTCTCTGGAAAGAGGGAAAAGATCCAAAAGAGGACATGGAAAATTTCACACGTCAAATAGAGCCTCTAATAGAAGAACAAAGACTAAAGATGACTTTAGCACAGTTTCCATTCTCTTTCAAACTCTCCAGAAAAAACGTGGAATATCTTGAAAAATTGAGAGAAAGCTACCCGTACGAAATCGCTGTGGAGTTCAGACACTACTCCTGGGACAGAGAAGAAACATATGAATTCTTGAGAAATCATGGTATAACCTTTGTGGTGGTGGACGAACCAAAGCTTCCCGGATTGTTCCCCTATCGTCCCATCACGACAACTGATTACGCCTACTTCAGATTTCATGGAAGGAACGAAAGATGGTTCGAAGCCGAAGGGGAAGAAAGGTACGATTACCTCTACAGTGAGGAAGAACTGAAAACTCTCTTTGAAGATGTTGTAGAACTTTCACGAAGAGTGAAGGAAACTTATGTCTTCTTCAACAACTGTTACAAAGGTCAGGCGGCGATGAACGCTTTGCAGTTTAAAAAGATGATGGAGGAGAGAGTGTGAACGCTCTGGATGAGATTCTCAGTGTTCTCGAAGCAACCCAGGAAGATCTCTTTGATCTTGTCGGAAAACACATACACCAGCTCAGAAAGAAGTATTCAGACGATGAAATAAACGAAGCGCTCCAGATGATACTGTTTGCCATGGAGATTTCTCAGAAACCCATAATTCACCGTGTTTTTGAAGATTATCCGAGAGAAAAAAGGATTTTCGTGGAGGAAGATCTGACCAGAGAGGAAATAGAACTCTTCCTGAAAGGGGAAATGAACGAGCTCGATCTTGAAAAGAGAAACTGGTTTTAAGAGGTGAAAGTATGAGAGCCCTCGTTCTCGCAGCGGGAAAGGGTACAAGGATGAAATCAAAGATACCAAAAGTGTTACACCCACTTTCTGGAAAGCCCATGATAGAGTGGGTGGTTGAAACAGCCGGGAAAGTAGCGCAGAAAGTTGGCGTTGTCCTCGGTTTTGAAGCGGAATTGGTCAGAAAAACTCTTCCGGAGTGGGTAGACGTCTTCGTTCAGGAAGAACAGCTGGGCACCGCACACGCTGTGATGTGTGCAAAAGATTTCATCGAACCCGGAGATGACGTTTTGATTCTCTACGGAGACGTTCCTCTCATAAGCGAAAACACCTTGAAAAGAATGATCGAAGAACACAGAAAAGGTGCGGATGTGACCATCTTGGTGGCTGACCTCGAAGACCCATCCGGGTACGGTAGAGTCATACAAGACGGGGACAAATACAGAATAATAGAGGACGCGGATCTGCCAGAAGAATTGAAGAGTGTAACAACGATCAACACCGGATTTTACGTGTTCTCCGGTGATTTTCTTTTAAGAGCACTCCCGGAGATAAAGAACGAGAACGCGAAAGGAGAGTACTATCTCACGGACGCGGTCAATTTCGCCGAAAAAGTGAGGGTTGTGAAAACTGATGATCTACTCGAAATAACGGGAGTGAACACCAGAAAGACTCTTGTCTGGCTCGAGGAACAGCTCAGAATGAGAAAAATAGAAGAGCTTTTGGAAAACGGTGTTACCATCTTAGATCCAGCCACCACTTACATTCACTACTCCGTCGAAATCGGCATGGATACAGTCATTCATCCTATGACTTTCATAGAAGGCAAGAGCCGCGTGGGAGAAAACTGTGAAATAGGCCCCATGACGAGAATAGTCGACTGTGAAATAGGAAACAACGTGAAAATCACAAGATCTGAATGCTTCAAAAGTGTGATAGAAGACGATGTTTCCGTTGGTCCGTTTGCGAGGTTGAGAGAAGGAACGATTTTGAAGAAATCTTCAAAAATTGGAAACTTCGTTGAAATCAAAAAAAGTACAATTGGAGAGGGAACCAAAGCTCAACACCTCAGTTACATAGGGGACGCGTTCGTTGGAAAAAATGTGAACATAGGTGCAGGGACAATCACCTGTAATTACGATGGTAAGAAAAAGAATCCCACCTTCATTGAAGATGGAGCATTCATAGGAAGCAACTCATCTTTGGTGGCACCCGTTCGTATTGGAGAAGGAGCTCTGATAGGAGCGGGATCGGTAATAACAGAGGATGTTCCACCGTATTCCCTCGGTTTGGGTAGAGCGATGCAGGTTGTGAAAGAAGGTTGGGTATTGAAAAAGCGAAAGGAGGAATGATATGTCTTTCTCAAACGAAATGAAAGTTTTTTCTGGGAACGCCAACAGACCTCTGGCCGAGAAGATAGCGAACTATCTCAACCTTCAACTCGGTGACTGTGAGGTCGGAAGATTCGCCGACGGAGAGATAAACGTCCGCATAAACGAAACAGTGAGGGGACACGATATCTTTCTCATTCAGCCCACCTCGCCTCCGGTGAACGAGAACCTCATGGAACTTCTCATAATGATCGACGCGTTCAAGCGGGCATCAGCCAACACCATCGCCGTCGTGATTCCCTACTACGGATACGCGAGACAGGATAGGAAGGCAAAGGGAAGAGATCCCATCAGTGCCAAACTGGTTGCAAACCTTATCACTGTGGCCGGGGCAACCCGCGTTCTGACGGTAGACCTCCACGCGGAACAGATACAGGGGTTCTTCGACATTCCCGTTGACAATCTCTGGAGCTACCCCGTCTTCGCAGAGGAACTCCTCAAAAGAGAAAACATCGTTCCTGAGGAAACAGTGGTTGTGTCACCTGATGTGGGTGGTGTGAGAAGGGCAAGAAGAATGGCCGAAAGGTTGAAAACTTCTCTTGCAATTCTCGATAAAAGAAGACCAAGTGACAACGTCGCGGAAGTGGTCAACATAATAGGAGAGGTTAAAGATAAAGTGGTTATTATGTTCGATGATATAATAGATACTGCTCACTCTATAGTGAAAGGTGCAGAAGCCCTGAAAAAGGCAGGGGCAAAGAAGATCATAGCCTGTGCAACGCACGGTGTCTTTTCCGATAGAGCTCTGGAAAGAATAGAAAATTCTCCGATAGACACTGTGTACATAACCGACACGATATATCACGAGAATCTTCCAGAAAAGGTTAAGGTGATCTCGGTAGCAAATCTCATAGGAGAAGCCATCATGCGAATAAGGAAACATCTGTCTGTGAGCACACTCTTCAGATGACAATGCGAAGACCTACGGGAGGGAGAAAAGATGGTAAGTCTGGAAGCAAGAGTGAGAGAAGTGAAGGGAAAAAGAGAAGCGAGGCGCCTCAGAAGGAGTGGAGAAGTACCAGCTGTAGTGTACGGACCAGCAACTGAACCTATACCCGTGAAAATCAAAAGATCGGTCCTCGAGAAGATATTCCACACCATATCCGAAGCAACACCTATTCAATTGATAATCAAAGACGATCAGGGAAACACGGTGGCGGAAAAAACCGTGTTTCTCAAGATGGTTCAGAGGGACAAGGTCTCCGAAACGGTCGTTCACCTCGACTTCTATGAACCGACAAAGGGCCACAGAATGAGGATCAATGTGCCTCTCAAAGTTGTTGGAAAACCCGTCGGTGTTGAAAAGGGCGGATTCCTCGAAGTGTTCCATGAAGAGATACCTGTTGAAACCGATCCCGACAAAGTCCCACAGGAAATAGAAGTGGACGTTTCTTCTCTCGATCTCGGCGACGTGATTCATGCAAGAGATCTGAAACTCCCAGAAGGTGTCAAGTGCCTTCTCGAAGAAGAAGAGGCAGTTGTTTCCGTACTCGTTCCGAAAGAAGTGGCGATCGAAGAGGCCACGGAAGAAGAGGAAGAAGCTGCAGAACCTGAAGTTATAAAGAGAAAGGAAGAGGAAGAGGAATAACGCATGGTTGTTGTTGGTCTGGGGAATCCAGGCCCACGTTATGCCTTCACCCGGCATAACGTGGGTTTTCTGTTTCTGGACTTTTTGAAAAACAAAGACTGGAAAACTGAAAAATATTTCGCGTGGAACAAAATTAACCTGGCTGGAAATGAAGTGGCTCTGGTGAAACCATTGACCTATATGAACCTCAGCGGTTTGGCGATGCCCCACGTTTTGAAATTCTTCAGCGCCAGTCTGGATGATATAATAGTGGTGTACGATGACGTGAGTTTGAAACTCGGGAAGATCCGCATCAGGAAGAAAGGTTCCGACGGTGGACACAACGGTATGAAATCCATTATACAGGCGCTTGGAACACAGGAGATAAAACGTATAAGGGTAGGAATAGGCGATAAACCAGAAGGAATGGATCTTGTAGATTTCGTGCTGGGAGAATTCTCAGACGAGGAGTGGATTATACTTAACAAAGTGTTTGAAGTAATGAAAGAAGCCCTTGAGGTGATTCTCGTCGAAGGAATAGAAAAAGCAATGTCTATCTACAATTCCTTAGAGGTGAGAGTATGAAATGCTTGAAATGTGGCCATGAAACTTCAAAGTCATATAAAGTAGACTTCGACGGTGTGGAAAAAGAGATCGCATACTGTCAAAAGTGCTTGATGGATGTTTTGAAAGAGAGTGTTCCACTCAAAAACACTCCATCTCCCTCAGAGGACTCGATGAGAAAAAAAAGGCATCTTTCCTTCGATGGAGAAATGGTGATTTTTGTGGAGACACCTTTGAGAATTCTGGAGGAAATGTTCGGAAAAATCTGGTCAGATCAGGAGAGAGAAAACTTTGAAAATGAAAGAAAAATCACTTTCCTCGAAAGAAAATTAAATGAGGCGATAAAGAACGAAGACTACAGGAAAGCCAATCGTTTGAAACAACTCATACTTCAAATCAAAAACAAAACAGTAAAATGAAAGCCCCCGAAGGGGCTTTTCGTCATCTCAGGTAATCGAACAGAGATTTCACTCCTCTTACTCCAGCTGGTTTCCTTAGCGTGACACTCCTTCCTGGTTCAAGGAACAGAAAATCGTCCTCAGGTACTTCATCGGCAAGAATCTTGACACCAAAAGCTGGCCTCTTTGCTGTCAATTCTATGAGCTCTCCCATGTCCTCAAGCGAAATCTCCGGATCTGGAAGTTCCAGATCGCGCCACTTTCTGAAAACCCTGTAGTTTCTGTAGCTAACCCCATCCACTTCTGCCTCGACGAAGAAGAAAAGATCATCGGGTAGCTCTACTCTATCAACAGAACTCACGCCGTCTGCTGGGAGTACAGTTCTGTAAGTCTTTTCGAATACTTTTTCTCCCGTCTTCTCATAGGCCGCAAGCCTGAGAGAAGCTTCTTTTGTTTCCCTCAGATCGCTCACCACCAGCAGTTCTATTTTTCTGTCTCTCCTCTTCAAAACGGGTAGAACTTCAGCGAAGAATCTCCTCGCATAGTAGTAGAGGGCTTTGGGCCTCTTGAAGTAATCGACTGCGGACCAGCTGAAGACCGGCCAGCTGTCGTTGAGCTGCCAGAAGAGAGTACCGGCCGTTTTGTACTTCCTGTTTCGCCAGTGTTCAACACCGAACTTGATCGCCTCCGCCTGGTTGAGCTGGGACAGATACACAAAACTGTCGAAATCTTTACACTTCCCAAAATTCCCGAATATGAACCTGATCAATCTTTCCTGTCCTTCCACCTGTTTGTTGTGTTTCAGCATGACGGGATGGAATATCTCCCTTTCCTCGGGTTTTGAAAAGAACTCTATCGTCTCTAGATGGGGAGCACCCTGAAATCCAAACTCGCTGATGAACCTTCCGGTGTCTTTTTCGTAGTTTTCATAGTTCATCCAGCCACTCCACACATACCAGACGTGCCTGTCTCCTTCCTTTTCGCTGTTCGCCTTTTCACCGCCGTATGGACTGGACGGCCAATAGGGAGTGGATGGGTCTTCTTCGGCACAGATCTCTGGAAAATCGAAGAGATAGAGCCTGTTTCCGAGATTGATACCGTCCACTTTTCTGGCCATATTTCCCCATTCATCGAATCCCCAGTTGTTTTCGTTGTTTCCACACCAGAGAACAATGGAAGGATGGTATCTGAGTTTTCTCACAATTTTTCTTGCCTCTTCGTTCGCGAGTTTTCTGAACCACGGAAGATGATCCGGATATTCAAGGCACGCGTACATGAAATCCTGCCACACCATGATACCGAGTTCATCACAGAGTCTGTAGAAGCTCTCTCTCTCGTAGATTCCTCCTCCCCAGACCCTGAGCATGTTCATATTGGCACTCCTTGCCATTTTGACGAGCTTTTCGTAATCTTCGTCTTTCAACCACGTGAGGATGTTTTCTGAGGGAATCCAGTTAGCACCCTTCGCGAAGACTTTCTCACCGTTGATCTCGAATATGAAAGTTTTTCCTTCTTCATCGGGCTCCTGAACGATTCTGACTCTTCTCAAACCGATTTTCTTTTCTTCTCTGTAGATTTCTCCATTCGAATCTTTCAATACGAAGGCGAAATCGTACAGGTACGGTTCCCCCACGTTCCACGGATACCATAGTTTCACATCTTCCAGGTGAAACACTCCATCGAAGAGTCTTTCTCCGTTCTTTTCAAGAACAGGAAACTCCCCTATCTTTTCACCGTTCACATAAACTTCCACACTGAGATTTCCTTCCCCGTATACAAAACCGTTCACCCTCACAAGGGCATCTTTTCCCTCAAGCTCCAGCAGATAAGCCGTTGAATCCTGAAGACGTGCCTTGTACACCTCGAGATAGACGGGTTTCCAAATACCGCTTGTGACCATTCTGGCACCCCAGTCCCATCCGTACGAATACTGGGCCTTTCTTATGTATCCTCTGATGGGATCTTCAGGACCGCCGAGGACCCCGTAGTTCTGCTCGAGAATTTTCGGAACTCTGATGGGAGATTTTATGTACACCTTCAGGTGATTCTTTTCTTTCAACACGTTCGTGACATCGAAGCGATACTCGATGAACATGTCTTCGGTGCTCCCGAGGTAAACACCGTTCAGATAAACATCCGACAGCGTGTCGACACCTTCAAAAACTAGATCGACACGTTCTCCTTCTTTCACATCTTCTTTGAACTCGAACTCCCTCTCGTAGATCCACTCTCTGTCTTCTATTTCCTTGAAGAGATCTTCGTTCATCCCAACGTACGGGTGTGGAAGGAGACCTTCTCTGATAAGATCTGCCTGGACAACCCCCGGCACTGTCCCTTCAAACGAAAATCTCCCTTCGTTATCACTGACGTTCCAGAAACCATTTAGATCGATTCTTTTCACGTTATCACCTCCTCATGAATGTATATCACACCCTTTATGAAAAAACGAAATGGTAAAATTCAAAAGAGAGGTTAATTTTTCCGGAGGTGATCGAGGAGTGTACAGACCCGACTTGATCAGGAATATATGCATAATAGCGCATATCGATCATGGAAAGACAACCCTGGTGGACAGGATTCTTGAAATCACAAACACGGTAGACAGAAGAAAAATGAGAGAGCAGTACCTGGACATGATGGATATAGAGAGAGAAAGAGGAATCACCATAAAGGCCCAACCGGTGAAGGTCATGTACACAGCAGAAGATGGAAACACCTACGAGATAAACATCATAGACACACCGGGACACGTGGATTTTTCCTACGAAGTGGGAAGGAGCATGGCAGCCTGTGAAGGTGCTATCCTGCTTGTTGATGCAACTCAGGGAGTGGAAGCCCAGACGGTTGCCCACACCTACCTTGCCATAGAACATGATCTGGAGATAATTCCGGTGATCAACAAGATCGATCTTCCGAATGCAAACATTGAAGAAACTGCCCTTGAAATAAAGGACCTTCTCGGTGCAAGTGAAGACGAGATCTTGCTCGTCAGTGCTAAGGAAGGAACGGGTGTGAAAGACCTCCTCGAAGCCATCGTCAAAAGGGTTCCTCCTCCGAAGGGAGACATCAACGGTAAACTCAAGGCACTTATATTCGACGCAAAATATGACAACTACAAAGGTGTGATCGTACACGTTCGTCTCTTCGACGGTCAGGTGAAACCAGGTGATAAAATAATGACTTTCTCCAACAAAAAAGTCTACGAAGTCCAGGAAGTAGGAGTGTTTCTGCCGGAGATGGAACCGGTGGATTCACTCAGTGCGGGCGAAGTGGGATACATCGTTGCAGGGATAAAAGAGGTGTCGGACGCGCGGGTGGGAGACACGATCACATCGGCGAACGATCCGGTAGATGAAGCTCTTCCGGGATACAGAGAGATAAAACCGATGGTCTTCGCCGGGATGTTTCCAGGGCTTCCCGAATACTACGAAGAACTCAGAAAAGCCCTCGAAAAGCTGAAACTCAATGATTCTGCGCTGTACTTTGAGCCCACGATGTCCCCAGCTATGGGTTTTGGCTTTCGATGTGGTTTTCTGGGACCTCTCCACATGGAAGTGGTGAGGGAAAGAATAGAGAGAGAGTTCGATCTCGCAGTTATTCTCACCGCACCGAACGTCAGATACAGGGTGAAGCTCAGAAACGGTGAGGAAATAGAGATCACGGATCCTTCCAAATTTCCCGATGAAGGCGAGATACTGGAAGCGTACGAACCGTACGTTGATCTTTCGATCATAACACCGAGCGAATACATCGGAGCGATAATAAATCTCGTTCAGAATGAAAAGAGAGGAGAACTCAGAATAACCGAGAACGCAGGAAAAAATCGCGTCATTCTCAGATTCGACGCTCCACTTGCCGAAATAATCTATGACTTCTTTGACAGAATGAAAGCGGTGAGCAGAGGTTATGCCTCCATGGATTACGAGTTCAAAGAGTACAGAAAAAGCGATCTGGTGAAGGTTACCATACTCGTAAACAAAGAACCCGTCGACGCATTGTCGTTCATCGTACACAGGTCGAAAGCGTACCAGATGGCACGAAAGATAGTAGAAAAGCTGAAAGATCTGATCCCGCGTCACCAGTTCCAGATTCCTATCCAAGCTAAGGCTGACGGTAGGATAATAGCAAGAGCGGACATAAAAGCCCTCAGAAAGGATGTTTTGGCAAAATGTTATGGTGGAGATGTGACGAGGAAAATGAAACTTCTCGAAAAACAAAAGGAGGGTAAAAAGAAACTCAGGGAAATCGGGCGCGTGACCATTCCACAGGAGGCGTTCCTGGCTCTTCTCAAAATAGGAGGGGAGGATGAAAAGTGAGGCGTTCTTTGTTTCTTGTTGTTGTACTCCTGATGCTTTCTTCATGCACGTTGATAAAAATAGTGGTACCACCGGAGGCCTATTCTCTGGATACAGCCATCTTCGTTTTGGAGACCAGAGATTACAGATTGTCGGATGTGAAGGAGATAGACAGTTATGGAGACGTGGAAATGAAGGGCAAAGTTGCGGTTTTTGAAACGGAGTATGGCCCTGTTTTCCTCTACGTCTACAAAGGCAAAGAAGCGAAGAAGATCTGGAAGAAATTGAACGGCAGAGCCGGGTTTGTGTCCATAAGAAGTGTTCTGGACCTGCCCAACATGGGAAAATTCTCCACAGTATCGAATGGAAAGAAGATCGTCGCCTGGTGGAGAAAAAACTGGCTTTTCATCGTCGAAGGGAAAAACGGTGTAGAAGAATTTGTGAAGCACGTTTATAGAGTCTATGAGGAGATGAAACAGTGATCGTTCTGGGGCACAGGGGGTACTCTGCGAAATACCTTGAAAACACCCTCGAAGCGTTTATGAAAGCGGTGGAGGCAGGGGCAGATGGTGTGGAGCTGGACGTGAGACTGTCAAAAGATGGAGAAGTTGTTGTCTCACACGACGAAGATTTGAAAAGACTGTTTGGACTGGACGTGAAGATAAGAGATGCCACTGTGTCTGAGCTGAAAGAATTAACAGATGGAAAGATAACCACTTTGAAAGAAGTGTTCGAAAGCATTTCTGATGATAAAATAATTAACATCGAGATAAAAGAAAGGGAAGCGGCAGACGTCGTTCTGGAAATTTCGAAAAAAAGAAAGAATCTGATATTCTCTTCTTTCGATCTGGACCTGCTCGATGAGAAATTCAAGGGGACAAAATACGGCTATCTGATAGATGAAGAGAACTACGGAAGTATAGAAAACTTTGTCGAGAGAGTAGAAAAAGAACGTCCTTATTCGCTCCACGTACCGTACCAGGCGTTCGAATTAGAATACGCAGTAGAGGTTTTGAGAAGTTTCAGAAAAAAAGGAATCGTGATCTTTGTCTGGACGCTGAACGATCCGGAAATTTATCGAAAGATACGCAGAGAAATAGACGGGGTTATCACGGACGAAGTGGAACTCTTCGTGAAGTTGAGGTGAAAAGCCGTGGAGTACAAAAAGTTTGTGGAAACAAGAAGAGAGCTGAACGAGAAGGTGTTATCCCGTGGAACTCTGAACACGAAGAGATTCTTCAATCTCGACTCCGCCGTTTACAGGCCCGGGAAACTCGATGTAAAGACCAAAGAACTGATGGGGCTCGTAGCATCCACGGTTCTCAGGTGCGATGATTGTATAAGGTACCACCTTGTGAGGTGTGTTCAGGAAGGAGCGAGCGACGAAGAGATCTTCGAAGCCCTTGACATCGCCCTCGTGGTTGGTGGCTCTATCGTGATACCGCACTTGAGAAGAGCTGTGGGATTCCTTGAAGAGCTGAGGGAGATGGAGAAAAATGGCGAGACTATTTCTCTTTGATGGAACTGCTCTGGCCTACAGAGCGTACTATGCGCTCGATAGATCGCTTTCTACTTCCACCGGCATTCCCACAAACGCCACATACGGTGTGGCGAGGATGCTGGTGAGATTCATCAAAGACCATATCATTGTCGGAAAAGACTACGTTGCTGTGGCTTTCGACAAAAAAGCTGCCACCTTCAGACACAAGCTCCTCGAGACTTACAAGGCTCAAAGACCTAAGACGCCGGATCTCCTGATTCAGCAGCTTCCGTACATAAAGAAGCTGGTCGAAGCACTTGGAATGAAGGTGCTGGAGGTAGAAGGATACGAAGCGGACGATATAATTGCCACTCTGGCTGTGAAGGGGCTTCCGCTCTTTGATGAAATATTCATAGTGACCGGAGATAAAGACATGCTTCAGCTTGTGAACGAAAAGATCAAGGTGTGGCGAATCGTAAAAGGGATATCCGATCTGGAACTTTACGATGCGCAGAAGGTGAAGGAAAAATACGGTGTTGAACCCCAGCAGATCCCGGATCTTCTGGCTCTAACCGGAGATGAAATAGACAACATCCCCGGTGTAACTGGGATAGGTGAAAAGACTGCTGTTCAGCTTCTAGAGAAGTACAAAGACCTCGAAGACATACTGAATCATGTTCGCGAACTTCCTCAAAAGGTGAGAAAAGCCCTGCTTCGAGACAGAGAAAACGCCATTCTCAGCAAAAAGCTGGCGATTCTGGAAACAAACGTTCCCATTGAAATAAACTGGGAAGAACTCCGCTACCAGGGTTACGACAGAGAAAAACTCTTACCACTTTTGAAAGAACTGGAATTCGCATCCATCATGAAGGAACTTCAACTGTACGAGGAATCCGAACCCGTTGGATACAGAATAGTGAAAGACCTGGTGGAATTTGAAAAACTCATAGAGAAACTGAGAGAATCCCCTTCGTTCGCCATAGATCTTGAGACGTCTTCCCTCGATCCTTTCGACTGCGACATTGTCGGTATCTCTGTGTCTTTCAAACCAAAGGAAGCGTACTACATACCACTCCATCATAGAAACGCCCAGAACCTGGATGAAAAAGAAGTTCTGAAAAAGCTAAAAGAAATCCTGGAGGACCCCGGAGCAAAGATCGTTGGTCAGAATTTGAAATTCGATTACAAGGTGTTGATGGTAAAGGGTGTTGAACCTGTCCCTCCTCACTTCGACACGATGATAGCGGCTTACCTTCTTGAGCCGAACGAAAAGAAGTTCAATCTGGACGATCTCGCATTGAAATTTCTTGGATACAAAATGACCTCTTACCAGGAACTCATGTCCTTCTCTTCTCCGCTGTTTGGTTTCAGTTTTGCCGATGTTCCTGTAGAAAAAGCAGCGAACTATTCCTGTGAAGATGCAGACATCACCTACAGACTCTACAAGATCCTGAGCTTAAAACTCCACGAGGCAGATCTGGAGAACGTGTTCTACAAGATAGAAATGCCTCTTGTGAGCGTGCTTGCACGGATGGAACTGAACGGTGTGTACGTGGACACAGAGTTCCTGAAGAAACTCTCAGAAGAGTACGGAAAAAAACTCGAAGAACTGGCAGAGGAAATATACAGGATAGCTGGAGAGCCGTTCAACATAAACTCACCGAAGCAGGTTTCAAGGATCCTTTTTGAAAAACTCGGCATAAAACCACGTGGTAAAACGACGAAAACGGGAGACTACTCAACACGCATAGAAGTCCTCGAGGAACTTGCCGGTGAACACGAAATCATTCCTCTGATTCTCGAATACAGAAAGATACAGAAATTGAAATCAACCTACATAGACGCCCTCCCCAAGATGGTCAACCCAAAGACCGGAAGAATTCATGCTTCTTTCAATCAAACGGGGACTGCCACTGGAAGACTCAGCAGCAGCGATCCCAACCTTCAGAACCTCCCGACGAAAAGCGAAGAGGGAAAAGAAATCAGGAAAGCGATAGTTCCTCAGGATCCAAACTGGTGGATCGTCAGCGCCGACTACTCCCAGATAGAACTGAGGATCCTCGCCCATCTCAGCGGTGATGAGAATCTTTTGAAAGCATTCGAAGAGGGCATCGACGTCCACACTCTAACAGCTTCCAGAATATTCAACGTGAAACCCGAAGAAGTAACCGAAGAAATGCGCCGCGCCGGTAAAATGGTGAATTTTTCCATCATATACGGAGTAACACCTTACGGTCTGTCTGTGAGGCTTGGAGTACCTGTGAAAGAAGCAGAAAAGATGATCGTCAACTACTTCGTCCTCTACCCAAAGGTGCGCGATTACATTCAGAGGGTCGTATCGGAAGCGAAAGAAAAAGGCTATGTTAGAACGCTGTTTGGAAGAAAAAGAGACATACCACAGCTCATGGCCAGGGACAGAAACACACAAGCTGAAGGAGAACGAATTGCCATAAACACTCCCATACAGGGTACAGCAGCGGATATAATAAAGCTGGCTATGATAGAAATAGACAGGGAGCTGAAAGAAAGAAAAATGAGATCGAAGATGATCATACAGGTCCACGACGAACTGGTTTTTGAAGTGCCCGATGAGGAAAAGGACGCGCTCGTCGAGCTGGTGAAAGACAGAATGACGAATGTGGTAAAGCTTTCAGTGCCGCTCGAAGTGGATGTAACCATCGGCAAAACATGGTCGTGAGGAGGTGTTATCTGTGGATGCAAGAATCGTGAACGCCCTCATTGGATCGGTTTATGAAACCATCAGAGATGTTCTTGGAGTAGAACCGAAAACAGGAAAACCCAGCGCCGTATCACACATAGAGATTCCCCACTCGCTGGTGACTGTCATTGGAATAACAGGTGGTATAGAAGGCAGTTTGATATACTCTTTCTCGTCGGAGACGGCACTGAAAGTTGTTTCCGCTATGATGGGTGGAATGGAATACAATCAACTCGATGAACTCGCTCTGAGCGCGATAGGAGAACTTGGAAACATGACAGCCGGGAAGCTGGCGATGAAACTCGAACACTTGGGAAAACATGTGGATATCACCCCGCCAACTGTGGTGAGTGGAAGAGATCTCAAAATAAAGAGTTTCGGCGCTGTTTTGAAACTTCCGATCTCTGTCTTTTCGGAAGAGGATTTCGATCTTCATCTTTCAGTGAAGAGCGGAGGGTGATGCCTATTTCCAGAAATCTTTTCAGGGACTTTGGAAAATACAACATAGTCGTTATGTTCATAACAACTCTGGCTTCGAACATCGTCGTCGGTGCTTTGATCGGGTATTATCTGGACAAATGGACCTTCAAAAATGGGATTTTACTGTTTATTTTCATAATTTTAGGAATTGTTTCAGGTTTCTATAACGGTTTCAAAATCCTTTTGAAAGAAACTGAGAGGTATGATAAAAGTGAAAAGGTTAACAAAAAAGATGTCAGTGGCGATAATGATAATGGGAATGGTTGAAGCACTCGTTTTTGGCTTGATAAGCGGCTTCGAAAAGAGCTGGAGCCCACTCCTTGGAAGTGCAGGAGCTGTACTGAATCTCTTTTCTTTGAAAAACGACATAGAAAAGATGGCTTCCAGGGGAACCACAAAGGGATGGGTCTTTGGATACTTGGGAAGATACACCTTCAGCGCGGCGCTTCTTCTTCTGGGTGGTCTTGTATCTTTTGAAACTCTTCTGGGCGTTTTCTTCGGTTTGATGAATTTGAAGATAGTCTCTTTCATAGCCTGGAGGTGGACGGATTGAAGATCGCATTCTCAAAAAAAGAAAAAATATTTCTCGCTGTCTTCATTTCCCTCTACGTTCTCGTTGCCATCTTGAGTATTCAGCAACTGAAACGAACACCCATGGAAGAGATCTTCGGAGGTCTCGGTAAAAGGTGGATTGTGGATGTAAACGGCTTCAGGATCAATCCCATGACCATCATCGTTGGAACGGCTATAGCGATCTTTCTAATAGTGCTCGCGTACAGACTGAGAAAGTTCGAAATGATTCCAAACAGAAAGCAGGCTTTCATGGAGTCGATCCTCGAGATGTTTTACGAGATCGTTGACGAATCGATCCCAGATAAGCGATTCGTGAAACCCACTTTTGTAGTCGCAACCACACTTTTCCTCTTCATCACCATCTCGAACATAATAGGTGGAGCGGTGCCGGGCGTGAGTGTGGTCGCCGATGAAACTGGAGCTGTTCAGAAAGTAGTACTCTTCAACGACACCTGGCCGGCACCAACAGGAGACCTAAACACCAATCTCACCTACGCCGTCATGGTCCTCATCATCAGCCATGCTTTCGCCATAAAGTCCAAGGGATTCAAAGAGTGGCTGAAGTCCTGGTTCTATCCAAATCCGGTTATGTTCCCTATAAACCTCATCGGCGAACTGGCAAAACCCATCTCCCATTCTCTGAGGTTGTTTGGTAATATAGGAGGTGGAGCAATACTCGTTTACATCCTCTCTTACATGACGAAGTACTTCTTCGCTCCCATCATTTTCTGGGGATTCTTCGGTATCTTCGTTGGTCTGGTACAGGCGTTCGTGTTCAGTATGCTCGCAGTTGCATACATCAGTTCACAACTTTCGTAAGGAGGGGTCAAAGATGGAAAATCTTGGAGATCTCGCTCAGGGACTGGCGCTTCTTGGAAAATATCTCGGTGCAGGACTATGTATGGGAATAGGAGCCATCGGTCCTGGAATAGGAGAAGGTAACATAGGAGCCCACGCGATGGACGCCATGGCGAGACAACCTGAAATGGTCGGTACCATCACCACGAGGATGCTTCTTGCCGACGCCGTTGCCGAAACAACGGGTATATACTCTCTTCTCATAGCCTTCATGATCCTCCTCGTGGTGTGAGGAGGGGAGAACTTTGGGCTTTCTGGAGATAAACTGGACCTCAGCGGCAATGCTGATGCTCTTCGTTCTCATGGTGTATTTTCTAAACAAATTCCTCTACACACCGTTCATTGAGATGGCGGAGAAGAGAAGAAAAAAGGTGGAAGAGGACCTGAAAAGCGCTGAGCAACTGAAGGAAGAAGCCGAAAAGATGAGATCTGAAGCCGAGAGATTTCTCTCCGAAGCAAGGCAGAGAGCAGACGAAATCGTAGAAAGTGCCAGAAAAGAAGCCGAAGCGATTGTTGAAGAAGCTCGTGAAAAGGCAAAGAAAGAAGCGCAGAACATCGTAGAGTCCGCAAAAACACAGATAGAAGTTGAATACAAAAAGGCTCTGGAACAGGTTCAGGAAAGAGCAGCGGAACTCTCCGTGATACTCGCTACCAAGCTTCTCCAAAAGGTGTTTCAGGATGAAAGAGCAAGAAGAGAGTATCTCGTCAAAATCCTCAAAGAGGAGATAGAAAAGTCATGAGGTTCTCTGCGGTGGCGGGAAGGTACGCCAGAGCACTTTTAAACGTTGCAATAGAAAAAGAAAAAGAAGAGGAATACCTGAGATTCCTGGATCTTGTGTGCCAGATTTACGAATCAAGCAGGGAACTGTTTGACAATCCCATCTTGAAACCAGAAAAGAAGATTTCTCTCATAAAAGAGATAATGAAAAGTTTCGGCCAGGAAATGGATGAGTTTCAGGAACGATTTTTAACGCTCGTGTTTGAGAGAAAAAGACAGAAACTTCTGAGAAACATCAGGGATCTGTTCGAGTACGAGAAGATCCTGTCGGAGCAGAAAGTTCCGGCAAATCTATCGATAGCCCACAGCCCAGAAGATGAAGAACTTTCTCTCCTCAGAAAGTTCGTCAGAAAGTACGCTCTCAAGGATCCTGTTTTCGATATTTCCATCGACGAATCTCTCATAGCGGGTGCTCTCGTTGAATTCGAAGGATTCAGACTGGACACGACGGTTCAGGGCAGACTGAAAAGAATCGCCCGAGAAGCCCTCAAAAGGGGTGAGATGAGTTGAGGATAAATCCTGGAGAAATCACGAAGGTTCTCGAAGAGAAGATAAAAAGTTTCGAGGAGAAGATCGATCTCGAAGACACTGGTAAGGTCATCCAGGTTGGAGACGGTATAGCCCGTGCGTACGGGTTGAATAAAGTGATGGTGAGTGAGCTCGTGGAATTCGTCGAAACTGGAGTCAAAGGAGTCGCCTTCAATCTGGAAGAGGACAACGTTGGTATCATCATACTCGGTGAATACAAAGATATAAAAGAGGGTCACACCGTCAGAAGATTGAAAAGGATCATAGAAGTACCGGTTGGAGAAGAGCTCCTCGGTAGGGTGGTCAATCCGCTCGGAGAACCGCTCGATGGAAAGGGCCCAATAAACGCAAAGAACTTCAGACCGATAGAAATAAAAGCCCCCGGTGTCATCTACAGGAAACCCGTCGATACACCTCTCCAGACAGGAATAAAGGCGATCGACTCCATGATTCCCATCGGGAGAGGCCAAAGAGAGCTGATCATAGGAGATAGGCAGACGGGAAAAACGGCCATCGCTATAGACACCATCATCAACCAGAAAGGACAGGGTGTGTACTGCATTTACGTGGCGATAGGTCAGAAAAAGTCCGCTATTGCAAGGATCATCGATAAACTCAGACAGTACGGAGCCATGGAGTACACAACGGTGGTTGTGGCCTCCGCTTCCGACCCGGCATCTCTCCAGTACATAGCACCGTACGCGGGCTGTGCCATGGGAGAGTACTTCGCATATTCCGGAAGGGATGCCCTCGTGGTCTATGACGATCTTTCGAAGCACGCCGTCGCCTACAGACAGCTCTCACTTCTCATGAGAAGGCCCCCGGGAAGAGAGGCTTATCCTGGGGACATCTTCTATCTACACTCCAGACTCCTTGAGAGGGCCGTCAGACTGAACGACAAACTCGGTGGAGGATCCCTCACGGCTCTACCCATCGTTGAAACTCAGGCGAACGATATATCCGCCTACATTCCAACGAACGTGATATCCATCACTGACGGTCAGATATACCTCGAGCCCGGATTGTTCTACGCCGGTCAGAGACCTGCTATCAACGTTGGTCTGTCCGTTTCCAGGGTTGGAGGATCTGCGCAGATAAAAGCAATGAAGCAGGTCGCCGGTATGTTGAGAATTGATCTTGCACAGTACAGAGAACTCGAAACGTTCGCTCAGTTTGCCACAGAACTGGATCCAGCTACCAGAGCCCAGATCATAAGAGGACAGAGGCTCATGGAACTTCTGAAACAGGAACAGTACAGTCCTATGCCCGTTGAAGAGCAGGTCGTCGTTCTCTTCGCAGGTGTCAGGGGATACCTCGATGATCTCCCGGTGGAAGAAGTCAGAAGATTCGAGAAGGAATTTCTCAGATTTATGCACGAAAAGCACCAGGATATCCTCGACGACATAAAGACGAAGAAAGAACTGACTTCGGAAACGGAGGAAAAACTCAAGAAAGCCATTGAAGAATTCAAAACCACTTTCAGGGTGTGATGTGCAATGAGTAGAGGTCGAATGCTACAGATAAAGAGAAAGATAAACGCAACACAATCACTGATGAAGATCACGCGCGCTATGGAGATGGTAGCGCGCGCAAAGGTGAGAAAAATAGAGTCGGAGTATCAAAAATTCAAGCCCTTCTACGACGAAGTGAAAAGATTGTGGGCGCTGGTTCCAGCGGAATCTCTCGATCCGATCTTTTTTGAAGAAGGGAACAGAGACCTGATCGTGGTGATAACAAGCGATATGGGACTGTGTGGTTCCTTCAACAGTGAAATCTTGAGAGAGGCAGAAAGAGTGATCTCCGAATCCAGGGATCCACACCTCATACTCGTAGGTCTCAAAGCCATAAACCATTTCAAGGACGGAAAAGTGTTGAAAATGTACGACAGATTCTACGAAATACCCGACTTTAGAAACGGCTCTACGATCGTGGAAGATATTCTCAATTTTCTCGATGGGAAACCCGCGAGAGTCAGAGTGATTTTCAGCCGATTCAAAAACGTTCTTATACAGAGGCCAGAAGTGCACGAACTTCTTCCCATCAAAAAGGAAGAAAAAAAGAGAGAAGACTTCGAATACGAACCACGCCTAGAGCAAATTGCTCCGCTGATCTTTCATTACTATCTCTCGGCCACACTCATGGAACTCATGTTCCAGACGAAGATAGGAGAATACTACGCAAGACAGAACGCCATGAAGAACGCCACAGACAACGCCCAGGAAGTGATCAGGGAGCTGACACTGGCGTACAACAAAGCGCGTCAGGCTTCGATCACCCAGGAACTCATAGAGATCGTTACGGGAGCAGAAGCTCTGAAGGAAATAGAAAAATGAGGTGATATGGCATGGCAAAGGGTTCGAAAGGATTCATTGTGAGTATTATGGGACCTGTTGTGGACGTGAAATTTCCCGAAGAGGAACTCCCGGATATATACAACGCCCTCGAAGTTGTAAATCCCCAAACGGGGCAGAAGGTAGTGCTCGAGGTGGAGCAGCTCATCGGCGATGGAGTTGTTAGAACGGTGGCTATGGATTCAACAGACGGTTTAACCAAAGGTCTGGAAGTGGTAGATACAGGAGCTCCCATAACAGCACCTGTGGGGAAAGAAGTCCTTGGAAGGATCCTGAACGTGATAGGTGAACCTGTCGACGAAGCAGGAGAAATAAAAGCCAAAGAAAGATGGCCCATTCACAGACCAGCCCCTGAGCTTGTGGAACAATCCACAGAGATAGAAATCCTCGAGACCGGTATAAAGGTGATCGATCTTCTCGCTCCGTTCCCAAAGGGCGGAAAGATCGGTTTCTTCGGAGGAGCGGGCGTTGGAAAGACCGTGCTCGTTATGGAACTCATCAGAAACATCGCAATAGAACACAAGGGATTTTCAGTGTTCGCAGGTGTCGGGGAGAGAACAAGAGAAGGTAACGAACTCTGGCTCGAAATGCAGGAAAGCGGAGTTCTTGGAAACACCGTTCTCGTTTTTGGCCAGATGAACGAGCCCCCGGGAGCAAGGTTCAGAGTGGCTCTTACCGCCCTCACCATCGCTGAGTACTTCAGAGACGTAGAAGGAAGAGACGTTCTTCTCTTCATAGACAACATATTCAGGTTTGTCCAAGCTGGAAGTGAAGTCTCGGCACTTCTCGGAAGAATGCCGTCTGCTGTGGGATATCAGCCCACCCTCGCAACCGATATGGGAGAACTTCAGGAGAGAATCACTTCGACGAGGAGAGGTTCCATCACATCCGTTCAGGCCATATACGTTCCTGCGGACGACATAACCGACCCGGCACCGGCAACCACCTTCGCCCATCTTGATGCCACTGTGGTTCTGTCACGAAGAATAGCAGAACTTGGACTTTACCCGGCGGTTGATCCTCTCGACTCCTCCTCGAAAATTCTGGATCCAGCGATCGTTGGAAGAGAGCATTACGAAGTGGCAAGAGGTGTTCAGGAAGTTCTTCAGAGATACAAGGACCTTCAGGATATTATCGCCATACTCGGTGTGGAGGAACTCTCTCCGGAAGACAAACTTGTGGTTCACCGTGCCAGAAGAATTCAAAGGTTCCTCAGCCAGCCGTTCCACGTAGCAGAAAGGTTCACAGGTCGTCCTGGAAGATACGTACCCATTGAAGAAACAATTAGAGGATTCAAGGAGATTCTCGACGGAAAACTCGACGATGTACCTGAACAGGCGTTTCTCATGGCCGGAAACATCGACGAAGTTAAAGAAAGAGCAAAAGAAATGAGGAGTTGAAAATGTGAAGGTAAAAATCGTTACACCCTATGGGATCGTGTACGACAGAGAAAGCGACTTCATTTCTTTCAGAACGGTGGAAGGATCCATGGGAATCCTCCCCAGGAGGGCTCCCATAGTAACCCAGCTCTCCGTGTGCGATGTAAAAATAAAATCGGGTGATGATGAATACCATCTGAAAGTTGCGGGTGGTTTTTTGCTCTGCGATGGAAAAGATGTGATCATAATCACGGAAGAAGCCGGAAGAGAAGAAGACATCTCCCCTGATAGATTCATGGAAGCAAGGGAAAGAGTGGAAAGGGTGAGACGATTCTTCCAGTCTTCGTTATAGACAGCGCTGTCACAGTTGGCAATTGGGAACTTCCGTTTCCTGTAAGAACGATCGGTATAAAGGTCTACATCGACGATAAAGAGTACACAGACGACGTAGACATCGATAAAGAAACTTTTTACAGTCTTTTTGGAAAGGCAAAAAACTTCAGAACAGCCGTCCCCTCTCCGCTTGAAATGGAGAGGGTGCTTCGTGATATAATTTCTGAAGGTTGTACCCGTATATACTGCGTTCACCTTTCTTCAAAGCTGAGTGCTTTCTATAACGTGATGAAGAGCGTAACCGAACGTCTAAAAGAAAAGTTCCCATCGGTGACATTCAGGGTTATTGACACCAGACAAGTTTCAATAGGTGCAGGATATGTTCTTCTAAAGTTGATGGAATCGGTGAAAGACGGCAGAGAGGATCTTGAAAGAGTTGTTCAGGAAGCAAACGAAAGAATAAAGATCCGCTTCTCAGTGCTGGAATTCGATTATCTCATGAAGAGTGGAAGGGTAAAAGCGATAACAGGAATGCTCGGGAATCTCATAAAGATACATCCCATTCTGAGCATTGAAGATGGAGAACTCAGAGTGGTAGCGAAAAAACGTGGTTTAAAGAATGTTGTAGAGAAAATTGTTCAGGACCTGAAAATAGACGGAAGAAAAATGCTGGGACTTGTTTATGCCGGGGAAGAAATGAAGGAGATCGTTCTTGAAATAGAAGAAAAACTGAAAGACGAACACATCGAAAGGGTGGACATCGTGAGATTGCCTCCCACCCTTGCTGTTCATTCTGGTCCCAAGATGTTCGGAGCAGGTGTATTCATACTGTAAGGGAGGTGCTTTTATGGAGTACAGGATAACGGGAAAGGGTGTAGAAATTTCCGAAGCCATCAAAAATTATCTGGAAAAAAGGCTCGATAAAATTGACAGGGTGATTTACGATGATGACCTCGTTTCCTTCAACGTTAGAATAGAAAAAGATGGTAAGAATCAATATGTGGTTAAGTTCAATATGAATCTGAAAGGGAACATCATCAATGTAGAAGAAAGACACCCGGATATTTACACCGCGATAGATTTTGCCTCGGATGCTCTAGAAAAACAGGTGAAAAGATTGAAAGAGAGGCTGAAGAACCACCCTCATAGAAGTTCTGCACTCGTTGAAACTCCTCTTGAAGAGCCAGGTGAATTTTCCCCATCTGACAAGGTCTCTTCTGTAAAAAGAGTTTCTCTTCTCAACCTCGATCTCGATGAAGCAGTTATGCAGATGGATGAGTTGAACCATCGATTCCTCGTTTTCAGAAACGTCAATACTGGCGAAATAAATCTCCTCTACAGGGACGAAAACGGAGACATTCATCTCATCGAGATGGCAGAGTAAACCGGAGGTGTCAAGGATATAAGAGAATTTCTCCTTAATGTTCAATCGGACAGCTTGTCTTACGCTGTAATGGACGATGGTGAACTCGAAGAGGTCTTTTTCGATGAAATAGAAACGATCGCAGGGAAAATTTACCTTGGAAGGATCGAAAAAATTGTACCAGGACTCGAAGCAGCCTTCGTGAAAATTGGAAAGGGCAGGAACGCCTTTTTGAAACTCAGCGAGATTAATGAAGCCTACAGGAAAACTGTTCTGAAAGGACAAGAAGTAAAAGAAGGCCAGAAGATACTCGTACAGGTGAAAAAGGATGCTTCGGGAAAAAAAGGACCTCAGGTAACACCCCAGATAGGGATAGCCGACAGATTCGTTGTCATATTTCCTTTCAAAAAAGTGATAGGTGTTTCAAGAAAGATAGAAGATGCTTCAGAAAGACGCAGATTGAGAACCATAGCCTTTTCTCTGAGAAAAAAATACGGTGTCGGTGTAATAATGAGGACAGCAGCGGAAGGTGTGGACGAAGAGGAGATCATAAAGAATTTCGAAAGGGCATTAGAAAAATGGAACCAGGTACTTCAAAAGTTCAGAAGATCGAGAAAACCGAAGTTGCTATACGAAGAAGATCCTGTAGAACAGATCATCAAAGAAAAGGTGAATTCGAAGATAGACAAATTGATTTACAACGACAGATCACTCCTTGAGACCTTACAGAAATATCTTCAAAATCTTCCGAAAAAACCGGAGATCGAGTACGTAGAAGGTGACCTGTTTGAAAAGTTTTCCGTTTACGAACGTTTGAAAAAACTTCTCTCCCGCACTGTTCCATTGAAAAGCGGAGGAAACATCGTCATAGATCGAACAGAAGCGCTCACCGTTATAGATGTAAACTCGGAAAGCTACACAGACGCTGAAAACCAGGAGGAACTCGCTTTGAAAACGAACATGGAGGCCATCGAAGAAATCGTTCGTCAGTTGATACTCAGAAACATTGGAGGAATCGTGGTAATAGATTTCATAAAGCAGAAAGATCCGAAGAGTTATGAAAAGCTTCTTTCACGATTCAAAGAGGTTGCAAAAAGAGACGGAACAAGAATCGAAATCTTTGGATTCACAAATCTTGGGCTTCTGGAAATAACAAGAAAAAGAACGACAAGACCTCTGGATACACTTCTTTTCACCCGGTGCCCCGTGTGTTCGGGAACGGGAAAAGTACTTTCTCAAAAGATTCTGCTTAAGAGAATCAGAGAAGATTTGAAAAAATTGAAAGATTTTGAGGAAGTAACATTGAAAGTTCATCCGAACATGTCTGGATACTTCAAAAGGGAAGATATAAAAAAGCTCCAGAAGGAATTCAAAGTAAAACTGAACCTGGATTACGGCTGGCACGATCCAAATTCTTACGAGATCAAGGCGAAGACCAAGAAAGGAGGAAAGTGACATGGAAATATCCATGGACCTAATCAAAAAGCTCAGAGAAATGACAGGTGCAGGTATTCTGGATTGTAAAAAAGCCCTCGAAGAAGCCAACGGTGATATGGAAAAAGCGGTGGAGATTCTCAGAAAAAAGGGTGCTGCAACAGCTGAAAAGAAAGCTGGAAGAACTACCAAAGAAGGAATCATCGTTGCATACGTTCACTTCAACGGAAGAATAGGTGTTCTGCTCGAGATGAACTGTGAAACGGACTTCGTGGCCAGAACCGATGAGTTCAAAGAACTCGCTTACAACCTCGCAAAACAGGTTGCTGCAATGAAACCTCTGTACGTCAGAAGAGAGGACGTTCCGGCAGAAGTCATAGAAAAAGAGAAAGAAATCTACAGAGCTCAGATCAAGGATAAACCTGAAAACATCGTGGAAAAGATCGTGGAAGGAAAGCTCGAGAAATTCTTCGAACAGGCGTGTCTCTACGAACAGACTTACATATTCGACGATACAAAAAAGGTGAAAGATCTCATAAACGAACTGATAGCGAAAACAGGTGAAAACATAAGAGTTTCAAGGTTCACAAGATACGAGATAGGAGAGGGTTACGAAGATTGATCAACGACACACATAAGCGAGGGTGAGCGAAAAGCTCACCCTTTTTTTGGAGGTATGGATCATGAGAGTACTGGTGAAGCTGAGTGGGGAAGCATTCTCGGGAGAAGGAGGCAGAGGGTTCGATCCAGAAAGAGTGAACTACATAGTCAACGAGATTAAAAGCGCCATTGAAGAAGGTTTCAAAATAGGTATCGTTGTGGGAGCAGGGAATCTCTTCAGGGGTGTCGAGCTGAAGAATCTCACCATGACAAGGGCCGATCAGATCGGTCTTCTCGGAACCGTGATGAATTCCGTATATTTGAAAGACATCTTCGAAAGATCCGGATTGAAAGCTCGAATTTATTCACAGATAGTGAATCTTCCGGATGTGGAAAGGGTGAACTACGATTCTATAGAATCTGCCCTAAGAGAAAACAGCATTCTGATCTTCGCTGGAGGCACGAGCAATCCATTTTTCACTACAGACACAGCAGCCGTTCTGAGAGCCCAGGAAATGAGAGCAAAATTGGTGGTGAAAGCCACAAAAGTGGATGGTGTGTACGATAAAGACCCAAAGAAATTTCCCGATGCGAAGAAGATCCCTCATCTCACGTTCTCAGAAGCGATGAAAATGGGGCTCAAGGTCATGGATGCCGAAGCCTTCGCTCTGTGTAAGAAGCTTGGAATTACAGTGAAGGTGATCAATTTCTTCGAACCAGGAACTCTTCTGAAAGCGCTGAAGGGAGAAGACGTGGGAAGCACCGTTGTTCCAGATTAATCCACGTATTTCCCCTTTGTTTCTCTTCCAAATATCAGAACGATCACACCGGCAAACATTGCCATCGCGGAGATCCATGCGAGGGTTTCCGCGATGCTTTTTCCTTTCTCCATCATGAAGCCTGTGTAGTAAGGAGCTATTATACCCGCTATCCTTGCCCATACTCCCGCTGCTCCGTTTCCAGTCCCCCTGAGCGACGTGGGATACAGCTCCGGTGTGTAAGCGTAGACCAGTCCCCACACTCCAAGACAGAAGAAAGAAAGGACCAAAGCAGCTGCAAGAAGCGAAGCATCTCCTCTCACGTTGGCCCACAGCAGAGCGGCAAGTCCTGTTCCTATGAAGTAAACACCAAGAGAAGCCTTTCTTCCCCATTTTTCTATGAAGTAGGCTGCCGAAAGGTACCCGGGAAGCTGTGCCACCATCATGTAGAATGTGAACCAGGAAGATTTGACAACACTCACACCCAGCGAGGAGAAGATCCTGGGAGCCCAGGTGAACAGAGCGTAATACACGAAGCTCACAACGAACCACGCTATCCAGATCACAACTGTGTCTTTCAAATGTTCCCTCTTCAAAAGAGCCAGGATGGGAACTTTCTCTTTTTTTGGAAGCTCCACCTCTTCCTCCACTCTTTTACCCAGAGACCTCTCCAGCGCTTCTTTTCCACCCTTCAAAAACGCGTACTTTGGGGTTTCGGGCATCCTAAGAAACACCGGAACAAAAAGGTACCCGATGGAGAAGATCCAGAAGACCCATCTCCAGTTCGGGAGAACATTCACTGCGAAGAGTCCTATCAGTATACTCCCAACCGCCCAGCTCGACTCCAGAAGCACAAGATACCTTCCCCTGAGTCTGATACTCGTGAATTCTGCAAGATACGCGTTGAACGAAGGCATCAAGCCTCCATACCCAAAACCCGAAAGGCCTCTCAGAACTAAAAGAGTTTCGAACGATGAGGAAAAGCCGGACAGAAAAGTGAAGGTGATCGTTACGATGAAAAAGAACAGATTGGAAACTTTCCTTCCAAGAAGGTCAGCCACGAACCCCACAGAAAGCGCTCCAAAAAGCATTCCAAGGAAGGTAGCACTTGCTATGGTAGCTCCCTGAGTAGAGGTGAGATTCCATTCCTTTATCACGTAAGGAAGCACAAAAGAAAGAAGCATAACACCGGCAGCATCGAACATCCAGGCGATAGAAGTGAGGATGAGAAACCTTCTCTGAGTTTTTCTGTCCACGTATTTTTCAACTATTTCGTCTATTCTCATCTTTTATCCCTCCTCTATCAGGAAACCTTTTTTCTTCAGCTCTCTCATGATTCTTTCCATTGTTTCTTCATCCGGTGCCTCTATGGTGTGAAGATGAACTCCTCCAGAGAGAGTTAAGAGAGGTTCTGTCTTTGCCATCTCCATCAAGTTTACAAATTTCAAGACCTCTTCCTCGGAGGAAACATCGATGATACCTCTTATTTCACCGTAAACCGGATGTTCCACAATCACATCGACTATTCTTCCACCGTTTCTCACCACACAGAGTAATTCTTCTTTTATCTCTTCTGGCGCGTGCTTCACAGCTACAAGCCTCGAGACTCCAGACTTTCCACCCGCAAGCACGTATCCCCTTGGCGTGGCCACGATGTTGTAACCAAGACTTCTCAAGTAGGCGATATCCTGAACGATCACCTGCCTGCTCACACTGAGTTCTTCTGCCAGCTGAGCTCCACTGACAGGTTCTTTTGATCTCTCGAGAATCCTTACGATGGACTTCAATCTTTCCTGTCTAACGGTTTTCATGTGCATCACCCGAGCATATTTTACACCTGCTGTAAAGAAATGCCAAGATTTCTGAGAAAGTTCGCTGTCTCGGCGGGAACTACTTTCTTGAGATCTTCCCAGCTTCTGAAGGGACGATTCAGAATGATCTTTCTGGCGAGGGCGTTTCCGATTCCGGGTATCGCTGTGAGTTCTTCCAGTGACATGGAGTTTATGAAGGAAGGGTAAGGCAGGGCAGTCACCGATCGTTCGCCGTGGGAAACCACAACCACGTCCAGCACACCACTGTGATTTCCTGGAATGCCGACGAGTATCGGATAACTCCCTAGCTGTCTTCCAAAAGAGATTTTTCCTTCTCTGTACTCAACTATCACCTTTTTTAGAACAGTGCCGGCAGGGAAGACTCTCTTCAGCATTTCACGATCTATCTCTTCCCTTATCCTTCTTTTCCACTGATCATGAAGATAACTTTTGATTCTGTGCTTTTTATTCTTTAAATACTCGTATACCGGAGTTCCCGGATAAGCGAGAAGTTTTCTGATGTTTATCCTTCTCAGAAGATAACCTTCATCGAGAATGCGCTTCAGATATGAATAATTCTTTTTGAGGGTTTCTTCCGTTTCCCCCGGAAGACCAAAGATCAGATTCACACCGGGAAGGAGTTTTGGTATTCCATC
The DNA here is from genome assembly GCF_000019625.1 of Thermotoga sp. RQ2. Taxonomy (NCBI): domain Bacteria; kingdom Thermotogati; phylum Thermotogota; class Thermotogae; order Thermotogales; family Thermotogaceae; genus Thermotoga; species Thermotoga sp. RQ2. The sequence continues at coordinate 1,295,681 of NC_010483.1, read as the reverse complement.
CACCCGCACTCCACCTATCTCGTTCACAACAGCGATGGCTTTCAAAAACTCTTCCGGCGAACCCTGAACGTTGTTCTTCTTCAGAACATTTTCGTCGAAGGACTCCACTCCAAAGGAGAACACATCACCTGGTGTGTTGTATCTGACAATGGTTTCAACTATCTTTCTACATTCCTTTTCGTATGTAACAAGGTAGGATGGGTTGGCGTTATCCGTGTGGAGAACTTCCAGATGAGGAGCTACTTCTCTGGTACCCGAGTACAGCTCTTCCAAGATCTCTGGGGAAGGCTTCCCTCCGTTTCTGTCAGATCCAAACGCCAAGATATTTGCAGCCCTTCCGAAGCGAAATGCTCTGCATCCAGCTCTGTAGAGGGACTCTATCTCTTTCAGTATGGCCTGTACATCTCGAGATTTCAACCTTCCGTGGAGAAGCGGCTCTGTACAAAAAGAACAGAACGTTCTTCTTTCACAACCTCTCGAGACTTCTATTTCGCATATGACATGCGGAAAGTTCGGATGTTTCTCAAGGACAACGGCCCCATAAGGTGCCACCGCATCGATCAGCTCATAATCGCTTTTTGCCTCTGGATCGGGTACACCTCGAAAATAGGAGACTACAAAAGCCTCCATATCTCCACTCACCAGATAATCCGCCTGTATGTCAAATCGTCTTGCCACAGATCCCCCTCTGAGTGAATATCCCCCAACTATTGGGCCTCCCACTATTTTGGTGGGCCTTCTTGCGATGCTGAGAATCCTCTGAAGCTCTGAAAGGGTGAGAGGTGTTCCGCCCTTGTATCGACCTGGCACGGTGATTCCACCAAAAACAAAAAGAAAGTCGTATTCGTTCGCAATTTCCCAGAGTGATTCCTTTCTCATTTTGTCTATGGTGACATAATCGACTTCTACATCATGAACCACAAGTGCACCTGCGAGGTACCTGACGTACGGACTCACATAAGGTGGGACACCAAAGGCGGCGGGCTCGTCTATGTAACCGTCCACTATGAGCGCTCTCATTGTCCAAGAATCACCTTTATCTCCTCAAGAGTTTTTTCATCGGCAACGATGGCTATCTTGAGTCCGTTGATGTTGACTTGTAAACCACCCTTTGGAAGGTCGTTTCCTATGAATATCTCTACTTTTTGACCGTTTTTGTAGATACCCTCTATCTCGAGCCCCGATGTTCCTTCTCTGATTATGAGGAAACGAAAGTTACTCAGGATGTCAACCAGTTCTTTTGGAAATTCCACTCCAGAGTCCACAAGAGTGTAGTCTTTCAAAATTTCACTCTTATCAGCAGAAAGCGGTTTCACTTCTTCGTAGATCAGCTTGCTCTTCGTGTCCATGTAGTTTCTTTCGATCTCTTTTGGGAATCCATCGGATGAGAGAAGCACGCGGTATTCTCCCGTGTCATGAATGTATATCTCGTACCCTTCGTTTGTTTCTTCAATTTTCAGATCTCTTCCCTGCAGAATCTCTTTGAAGGCAAGATCCTCAAGATCGAGAATGAGCATGGGAGATCTCTTCAAGGTGGTACCGGATCCCATGTAACAGCTCTGACCCAGTCTCACCCAGTTCACACTGACGGGTTCGTGTACCAGAACCATCTTGTCCGCTCCCCACTTGTACACCTCTTCGTATCTGAAACGGCTTTTCAAACCAATTTCAACCATTATCCTCTTCGCGTAATAGTTCGCGTACATCCACTTTTCCACGATTTCAGGTAGTGCAAAAATCGTAGCTGCGAGGAAAAACAAAACTACCAGAACGTACTTTTTCACACTATCACCATCCATCGCTCACTACTTCCACTGTTTTTATGTAATCTATTAACTCTTTAACAACAGGATTTTGTTTTTGAACAACTTTTCGAGACGGAGAGACAGGGAAAATGTCGAGGACTACAGAAAGAAGCAGCAGGGAAACTGCGATCCCAGCGAAAACTGTTGAAAGAACGAGTTTCTTCCGCCTTTTTTTCATGATCTTCCTCATCAGACGTTCACTTGGAACGTACTCGCATCGTATTCTGAAGAGAGTGATAGCTTCTCTGTAGATTCGGTAATCTCTGAGGAGTTCCTCAGGAAGCCCCTCTATGGGTTCTTCACCGTCAAGAATCCTGTTCAATCTGTCATCTTTCAACAGTTCCACCCTCTTTCAGCAAGTTTCCCAGCCTCTTTCTTGCGTAGTGAAGACGGCTTTTCACAGTTCCAACAGGTTTTTGCAAAACGGACGCTATTTCTTCATAGCTCAACCCGTCTATATCTCTCAGTTTTATGAGCAACCTGTCCTCCGGTGAAAGCTTTTCCAGAGCCTTTTGAACCCTCTCAGCAGTGATCGATCGAAGCACTTCATCGAACACATCCTCTTTCGCTTCCGGCTGGATGTAGATTTCCTCTTCGTTGTCTTTCTCCTGGAAATCCGTCAAAAACTCGTTTCTCTTCTTGTACTTCTGAAGATAGTCCTTACAGACATTCACGGCTATCCTGTAGATCCACGTGGAGAGTTTTGAATCGCCTCTGAATTTCTTTATCCCTTTGAAAATCCTCAAAAAAACATCCTGAACAACATCATCCACATCGTCGGTGTTCAAAAAGCTCTTTGCTATACTTCCTATTTTTGGAGCGAATTCTCTGTATAGAATCTCGTATGCCCAGTCTTCTTTCCTTTTGAGGGCTTCAACGAGTTTTTTTTCGTTCAAAACCGCTTCCTCCTCGTATTAAGACTTTCCCCTCAAATTGAGGGTTCATACACCTTCTCCACGAATGGAGAAGTCATAGCCTTCAAAAGACAGGAGTAAGTCATTCTGAACCTGAACACGTCACCGACTTTCACATCTCCAAAATCCGTAACATCGAGGACGATATGATCGCTCGAAGCGTGCAGTACCTCAACTCCTTTGTCCACGGGAATGAGACCTCTGCTGTCTATATCTTGCTCTCCAAGAGCGCAGATCGCTCTCTTCCTTATGCCCCTGTCCACGAACTCAATCTTCCTTCCAAAGACATCGAGTCCCCTCTTTCCAAGAGGAACGGATTGTTTCTCCTTCACCTCTATCACTTCAGCCTCGATCAGAAAGGTGTCCTGAGAAAGCCAGTCTATGACTCGATTGTTCGTTATGTCCCTTCCCAGAACAATGGCCTCTCCTATCCTGAGCTGGTTTATTCCCTCAGGAATTTCGTCATTCTCCAGTGCGTAGAGCGCCGGAGTGTTTCCACCGGAGACTATCTCTATGTTGAACCCGTAATTTTTTTCCAGCTTTTCCTTTATATCGAGCAGGATTTCGAACTTTTCTCTCGTTGGTATGATACCACCGTAGCATCCAAAATTGGTGCCTATTCCCACAACGTTGGCTCCTTTGCATTGAGCTATTTCTTCAACGGCCTTCTCAAACCAAACACCTTCTCTGAGATCTCCCACATCTATCATATATATGATCTTCACGTTTCTCTTTATCTCTCTGGAGAGCTCATCCACTTTCTTTGCCACATCAGGATCGGAGACCATGATGTAATCGAAGTGCCTCACATCTTCAACAAGTTCACTCATCATGGGAAGTCTCAGGAGCATGAACGGTCCTTCTATTCCTGCTTTTTTCATTCTGAGAACGTTCTTTATCCTGGACTCACCCAGTATTCTGATACCCGCTTTTCTGAGCGTTTCCGCAAAACGGGGATCACCAAGGGTTACCTTGGTAACACCGACTATTTCTATACCTCTTCTGGAGGCCATTTCGACTACTTTTTTTGCGTTTTCTTCTATCTCTTTTAGATTTATCAGAAGCCTGGGATACACCATCAACACCTCGCTTTATAGTAGAATAGTTACGTGGAGGTGATCACAAGTTATGATGAAAAAGATCGAAGAAGCAAGGACGTTTATAAGTGAAAGAACGAACCTTTCACCGGACATTTTGATCATCCTGGGATCCGGTTTTGGGTCTTTCATAGAAAAAGTGGAAGACCCTGTTACTATAGATTATAAAGATATTCCTCACTTCCCACAACCTACTGTGGAAGGCCACAGCGGGAAACTTGTTTTTGGAAGAATAAGCGACAGGCCTGTTATGATCATGGCAGGAAGGTTTCACCTTTATGAGGGTCACGATCCAGCAACGGTGGCTTTTCCCGTGTATGTGGCAAAATACGTGGGAGTGAGAGGTGTCGTCGTAACAAACGCTGCCGGTGCGATAAACCCGGAGTTCAAACCTGGAGAAATCATTCTGGTGAGAGACATAATAAACTTCATGTTCAGAAATCCTCTCAGAGGGTCAAACGACGAAAGGATAGGTCCGAGGTTTCCTGATATGTCCTCGGTTGCTGATCCTGAATGGGCGAGGAAAATCCAGGAAAGACTCAGACTGAAGGAGGGGGTTTACATCGGTGTTCTTGGACCAAGTTACGAGACGCCAGCTGAAATACGCGCCTTTGAAAAGCTCGGAGCCGATCTTGTTGGAATGTCAACCGTTCCGGAAGTGATCGCTGCAAAACATTGCGGGCTCAAGGTGGTTGTATTCTCCTGTGTGACGAACATGGCAGCCGGTATCACCCACGGAAGACTGTCACACGAAGAAGTGGTGAGAACAACGAAAATGGCACAGGGTAAAATAGAAAAAGCTCTCACCACTACAGTGGAGGTGTTCTAAGTGGACGAGATCGTCAAAGTGCTTTCCCGACACGATAAAATACTCGTTGTAGGACACATAATGCCCGATGGTGATTGTGTGAGTTCCGTTCTGAGCCTCACACTCGGACTGGAAAAATTAGGAAAAGAAGTGAAGGCTGCTGTAGATTACAAAATTCCTTACGTATTCGAGAAATTCCCTCACATAGATAAAATAGAAGAGAATCTGAATTTTGATCCAGAGCTTCTTGTGGTGGTCGATGCTTCCTCTTCCGACAGAATCGGAAAGTTTCAGAATCTCCTGGATAAGGTTCCTTCTGTTGTGATCGATCACCACTCAACGAACACGAATTTCGGGAACTGGAACTGGGTGGATCCGTCCTTCGCAGCCACCGCTCAGATGATATTCAGAATCAACATGGCGCTTGGTGTAGAGTACGATTCGAACCTTGCCACTTTGAACTACCTTGGGATCGCAACCGACACAGGGTTCTTCAGGCACTCCAACGCAGATGTCAGAGTGTTCGAAGACGCTTACAAACTGGTGAAGATGGGAGCAGATGCACATTTCGTTGCCAAAGAGATCCTGGAGAACAAGAGATTCGAACAGTTCAAACTGTTTGCTGAAGTCCTTGAAAGACTCCAGCTGCTTGAAAATGGAAAGATCGCATATTCCTACATCGATTACGACGCCTATCTCAGACACAACTGCACCGATGAAGACAGTGCGGGATTCGTCGGTGAGCTTCGTTCCATAAGAGGTGTAGAAGTGGCCGTGCTCTTCATGGAGTTTCCACGCGGTAAAATACATGTCAGCATGAGATCAAAAGACTGGTTCAACGTCAACGAAGTTGCCTTTGAGCTTGGAGGAGGAGGTCATCCAAGAGCAGCAGGTGTATCTTTTGAGGGGGAGAAAATAGGAGAAGTGATTCCCAGGGTTATAAATCATCTCTTGAAGAAGTTCAGAGAAGGTGTGGAAAATGAGAGTGAAAAAATTTCTGAGAGAGACGTACTGGGGGGATGAATTTCTCATAGAAGATGACGGTGAAGATCAAGTTTTGAAAATCGTAAAAGCCTCCGTGGATAGATCTTTCTTCTTCAACGAATACGCGAAATTGAAACGGCTCAGGCTGCCAAACGTTCTTCTGCCTGAAAGGTTGAAAATCTCTGATGGGAAGTTCCTGCTGTTCTATCCCTACTACCACAACCTCGCACCTCTCGAAAATCTGAGCGATCAGGTCGCAAAGCAGCTTCTCAAGCTGTTTCTCTTTCTCTCGAAAGTGGGCGTCACTATTCCCGCGCTCGGGATGGACGACATACTGGTGAACGACGGAGTTTTTTTGATCCCTGCACTCATCTCGAACATTCCGGACGATGTGAAGGGCGTTGTTTTTTCTCCAGAGAGATCTTCCCGGGCAACCGAAGAAGTGTGCAGGCGTTTTTTGAAAATCCACGGAATAGAACCTCATCTGGAGACCAGAGAGCCCTCGTTCGACTCCAGAGAGATCAGAATTCCCTACATTCACAGGAAAGAAGAAGAACTGATAAAAAGAGACATAGAAACTTCCCAAAAATTTCCTCTCTTCATTCTGATCACAGGTGAACAGAGGGTGGGAAAAACGAAACTCGCGTCTGTTCTGGTCGATGAATTGAGAGAAAGAGGATATATGATTCACCAGATCTCATCTCTTGAAGATCTCCGTGTATGGTACGATGCTTCAGACGAACTCGATCTTCTCACCAAACTCGACGACGGTCAAAAAAAGGTGATCTTGATCGACGACTTGTTTGAAGGTTCAGACTTGTTATCGTTTCTCGAGGAGTTTTCCGGACTCTCCACTATCACCAAAATAATCGTTCTAACAACTTCTACAAAGGCTTTTCAATTCTTCCACAAGGTGTACAGGCTCTCTCCTTTCACAGTTGAGGAAACTCGTATCTTTCTTGAGAGAGCGATTGGAAAAATCAGCGACGATCAAGTTAAGTTGATTCACAGTCTCAGCAAGGGATTACCGGGATACATGGTAGAATTGTTGAAATTCTTCAACAAATCCAATCTCAGAGAAAACATCGTTGGAATCTTCAAACCTCTTCTTCGAGAGCTGGATTCCGCAGAAATCAGAGAACTGAGCGTTCTGGGGCAGAAGTTCACCGGAAGCGAATTGAGGGTTCTTGAAAAGATAACCGGAAAAGACTACCATGACACTTTGATGTCCGCATATGATTCTGGTGTGATAACGACAGAAGAAGGACTCTACAGATTCGCACTTAGAGAATTCTGGAAATACTACTACAACAAGCTTTCAGAGAACAAAAAGAAAAATCTCCACGAAAAACTGTTCGAAAATCTCCCGGACGACCTCGCAATAAAACACGCCCTGTCTCTGGAGGACCCAAGATTAAAGTTTTTCTACGTGCTGAGATACGTGAGAAAGCACTTCTGGGATTATGAAAAGACCAGATCGCTCATTGAATACCTGAGAAGACTGGAGGAATTTTTTGAAAAACCCTATTATTCCATAGAAAGCTTGAAGATGAAGCTTATTTTCAGAATAGATCCTCTGGGTGTAGAAAAGGAGAATTTTCATTTTCGCAGATTCAAAACCCTCAGAGAAATAGATGTTGAATCGATCTTGCAAAAAGACTCACTGTCTTATTATGATCTATACAATCTCGTCGTTCTTTCCCGTTTTCACATAAGAGCGGGAAAGAAAGCCCCTCAGGAAATTCTCAACACCATCAAAAGAGAGCTCAAAGAGAAAAACTTCTCCACAAGAGAAAGGCTTTATCTGAAGGCTCATCTTCTCTACGATCTCTTTTCTTCAACTGAAGATCGGGAAGCACTGAAAGAGATGATGAACATTGCCACCTCGGAAGGTTTCCTCGACCTTCAAGTGATGGGTTACAGAGCTTTGGGAGTTCTTTCAAGAACGAGAGCGATGAGCAACTACTACTTCCATCACTCTTTAGAGCTTTCAAGAAAAATAGACCCATCACTTTCCATCGTGGACGAAAGCAATTTGACATGGAGCTTGCTCTACGAGGGAAAAATAACGAACTTCCTCGTCCAGCTTGAAAGACTGAGAAAACAGGCAAGGCTCTTTGAAGACATGCCCATCCTTTCTTACACCTACTTTCTCGAAGGGCTCTACTACATCCACAAGAAAGATTTCCAAAAAGCAGAAGAAGTCTTCAGAACAGAACTCGAACTGGAAGAAAAACACGGAATAGAAAGAAGAGCACTCAGAGGACTGGTCATGAACTACCTGTTTTCTGGAGACGTTGAATCCGCTAAAAGTCTTCTGGAAAAGGATGAACCCGAGTTCGATAGATTCGGATTCAATTTTCTCAAGAGGCTGGTCCTTGCAAAAGACGATTCAGAGCTCTTGAAAATCTGGAAAGAAAGGCTTGAAACTCCTCAGAAATTCTTCAACGAAGAAATCGCTTATGTTTTTACAGAAAGGTTAGCAAAACTGGATCCAGAAGGCTTTGAAGATTTTCTGCTCGAACTTGAAAGGGAAAATGTCGAAAATTCTTCAAATCTCACACTCGCTCTGGTTTATGAAACCTTTTACAAATTCTACAGTGCCCTTGGAGAAAACTTCAAAGCCAAGCGTTATCTCAGAAAGGCGATTTTTGTTTACAACCTGATAGGTTTGAGAGAAGTTTCGGTCAAGCTGGAGGTGGAAGAAAAAACTCAAATTGAAGAGAAAAAAGCACCGTTTTATCTATTGCTGGGTTTCATAGAAACAGAAAAGGAATTTTCCGATATGATGGAGTTTGTTGCAGCAAGGCTTTCAGAAGTAATTCCATACGAAGTTTTTTCAATTCGAATAATTGAGAGAACAACGAAAAAGGTGATGGAAGAATATTCAACATCTCCAATCACTCCACCTATGGAGAAGGACTTCCTCGAAATTTCACCCTTCAGAACGGTCATGTCCTTCCATCTCGATATGAAGCACGACATGATCGTTGGTGTTGAGACCAACCTTGAATGTGACGAAAAAACAGCCTGGGAACTGGTGGAAACGCTCGAACAATTTGGAAACATTCTCACCACCATTCTCAGAGAACGTCTCTACAGAGACAGAAGTATGAAAGATCCTCTCACGGGAGTTCTGTCCAGGTGGTACTTCATGGAACGTCTTGAGGAAGAGGCGTACAAATCTTCGAGGTATAAATCTCCCCTTTCCATCATTATGTGCGATGCCGATGACTTCAAAAAGATAAACGATCAATTTGGACACGTTGCGGGTGACAAAACTCTCGGCTGGCTGGGAAGAAAGATGAAGTCCGTTTTGAGAAAGAGCGATCTTGTGGGAAGATACGGAGGGGAAGAGTTCATTATAGCTCTCCCGGGAACTTCCCTGGAAGAGGCAAAGATTGTAGCAGAGAAGCTGAGAAAGGCCGTTATGGAAGATCCAGAGAACACTTATCACATCACTCTGAGTTTTGGAGTGGCAGAATACAAAAACGGCGAGGACCCCTTTGAAACAATAAAAAGGGCCGATGAGGCCCTCTACCTGGCAAAAACTCTTGGAAAGAACTCTGTGGTCACAGAGAAAGTACTTTCTCGACGATCTTCTTGAATTCCTCTTCTATTGTGGTTCCTCTCTTATAAACCACCGCAGGCCTTCCTTCGTCTGAAAGGGAAACCACCTCTGGATCCATGGGTATCCTGGCAAGAAGAGGGATACCAAATTCTTCTGCCAGTTTTTCTGTCTCTCCCTTTCCAAAAACGTATATTTTCTCACCACAGTTTGGACAGACCAGATAGGACATGTTTTCCACCAGTCCGAGTATCTTTCCACTCAATCTTTTGACAAAGTTTATCGCTCTTCTCACATCGTCTCCAGCCACTTTTTGAGGAGTGGAAACGACTATCACAGCGTCAGGTTTTATTATTTGAAAGGTGGAAAGCGCTTCGTCCCCTGTTCCCGGTGGAAGGTCACAGATCAGGTAGTCGAGGTCGCCCCATTCTACATCTCTTGTGAGCTGTTCAATCGCCTTGTGTTTGAGAGGACCTCTCCATATGACGGGAGCACCTTCCTGGAGAATCATTGCTAATGAAAAGACTTTCAAAGAATCTCCATACTTTGCTGGAACGATCTTTTCACCTTCGGAAGGTGGCAGAGAAACACCGAGCATCCTTTGAACGTTTGGTCCGTGGAGGTCGAGATCGAGAAGACCAACCTGGTAACCCTCAGCCGCCAGTGCAACAGCAAGGTTCACCGCTACAGTAGTTTTTCCAACGCCACCTTTACCACTCATCACAGCTATCTTCTTCGTTTTTTCCATTCTCAACACCTCAGGATGCGAGAGCTTCTTTCGCTATCTTCACGTATTCTTTGAAAGCTTCAGGATCGTTCACCGCGAGTTCAGAAAGCATCTTTCTGTTTATGGAAACACCAGCAAGTTTCAAACCGTGAATGAGCTCGCTGTATTTGAGTCCTTCGTTCCTTGCAGCAATGTTGATTCTCGTGATCCAGAGCTTTCTCATATCTCTCTTCTTCTGCTTTCTTCCAACATAGGAGTACCATTTCGATCTTACATACATCTGCTTGGCGAGCTTGTACCTTCTGCTGAGAGCTCCTCTGTATCCCTTAGCGGCTTTCAAATATTTCTTTCTCTTCTTTTTCGCGTGCACAGCTCTTTTTACGCGCATGACTTATCCCTCCTCACTTTTTTCCAAGAAGTCTGAGAACTCTGTTTTTATCTGCACTGGAAACCACGTCTTTCTTTCTGAGCGCTCTGAGGGCATTTCTTCTTTTCTTTCCCGTTTTATGACTTCTGTAAGCGTGATTTCTCATTATCTTACCGTTCTTTGTTATCCTGAATCTTTTCGCGGCACTTCTGTTTGTCTTCACCTTCGGCATATCCAGGACCTCCTTCACGAATTTTTGGGTTTCAGCACCATCCACATGTCTCTTCCTTCCATCTTGGGAGGACTTTCCACCGTAGCCAGATCTTCCGTGTCTTTGATAACCCTTTCCAGGATCTCTTTGCCCTTTTCAGCGAACATCATCTCTCTTCCTATGAACATTACAACTACCCTGACTTTATGACCATCTTCCAGGAATCTCCTTATATGTTTCACCTTGGTTTGATAGTCGTGCTCGTCAATCTTCAAGCGAAACTTCATCTGTTTCATCTGAACAGGCTTCTTCTTGTTTTCTTTCTGTTTCTTTGTGAGCTGGTACTTGTACTTTCCGTAGTCCATAATTCTGGCAACAGGCGGATTCTCGTTGGGAGCAACGAGAACAAGATCGAGTCCCTTCTCCCTCGCAAGTTCCAGAGCTTTTCTGGTTGGCATGACACCTATCATCTTTCCATTTTCGTCTACTACTCTGACTTTTGGAGCCTTTATCTGCTCGTTTCTCGGAAGATCCGTGTTTACACCGATACCTATCGCCTCCTTCAGTCATAAAAAATAGCGGGCAAAAAGCCCGCTTCCCCTTGAAGCTGAATCTTTCAGGGATATTTACCCTGGTAGCCTCTTGCCCCAGGGTGGGAAGCCGGGCTGGCCTCCACTTGCTTTTTCCTAAAAAAATCTGGTGGGCCGTGCAGGACTCGAACCTGCAACCCCCTGATTAAGAATCAGGTGCTCTACCTGTTGAGCTAACGGCCCACCTCATATTCCTTCCGGGAGTGGTGCCCCCGGGAGGAATCGAACCTCCATCTGCGGATTAGGAATCCGCCGTTCTATCCGTTGAACTACGGGGGCCCCCGCTGGTGGAGCCGATGGGACTTGAACCCACGACCTCTACCGTGCCATGGTAGCGCTCTCCCAGCTGAGCTACGGCCCCACCTCGTCTTTATATTATATCACAATCCCTTTCCTTTGAAAAGACCAGTTCAGACACGCCGAAGAAGATTATAGCATGAGTACGAAATATGGTCAATCCCCAGAAGGACTTTTTATTTTTTCGGATTTTTCTTTCTTAGATCAACACGCCTTCATTTTCCAAAACTTTGAACTACGAAACTTCTGTTTCTTGACTTTGTTGAAGTTGTTCTCATATAATAAAGTAACAAACTCTTTTTTGGGGGTATAAACCATGAGGTTGAGAAAGTCTTTTTTCGTTTCCATTTTAGCAGCTTTCATGGTATTAGTCATTCTATCAGGATGTGCGCAGCCTTCTTTGGTACCATCCTCCGAAAAGATAACAGCGGAGATTCATCTTACATTGAACTTTCCTTTTACAAAAGCCTTCCAAGATGAACTTCCCATAAGCAAATTCCAAGTGAGAGTCCTGAACAGTTCAGGAACGGTGATTTATTCAGGGGAATTCACCTCCTCAGAAATTTCTATAACAGTTCAAACCTATCCCGGTGTGCATACGATAGAGGTAGAAGCTTATACGGACAATTCAGAACTCTATGATAAAGAAACAAAAATAATGGAAGGTTCCTCTCAGGTGAATCTTAGAGATGGAGCAAATGATGTTTTTATAGCTCTCGAGTTCCTTTCCGGTCAATTTAGTCTCAACATGAGCTTGAATCCTGATGCTCCTTACATAATAGAAAGTTCTGAGATCCAAATGGTGCATTCCGCAAATAATTCTGAGTTGAACCTTGATCACACTGTAAATTCAACAGAGGATACTTATACAATCTCTGATCTCGAACCGGGAGTATGGCACATCGTTTATTCAGCTACTTTAACCAACATTAACGATAATACTGTGACAAACCTACAAGAAGAGTTCGACGTCACAATTTATCCCGCAAGGATGAGTGAGATAAATTTTAGTGTAGGGGATGATCTTGTTTTAACAAATCCCCAAATAACGATAACAGCATCGCTTCCATACCTACCACCTGTGAGCAATCTGACAGCGAGTTTGGAAAACGAGGAAATAGTCCTCAGCTGGGATTACAATATAGAGAATGCGGTGTTCATGGTGCATAAAAAGTACGTTTCTGAAAATTTCTGGAGATATGTAGGTGAGACAACAGAAAAATTCTTTTCCATTCCCCTTGTGCAAGGTGATGAAGAGATAGCGATGGTCGGTGTAAACGCTGTAGCAAACGGTATGGAAAGCGGCATAACTTACGTTGGCCCTGCTTACATCGTAGACTTTGAATATGGAATTCCAGTTGATTGGATCCTGGGAGGAGATGCCTTACCGTTTGTTCAGGATTCCGTTTTCTATGAAGGAAACCATTCTCTTCAGTTCGGTGACATAGACAACTACGAAAAAAGCTGGGTGGAGTTCACAGTGAACTACAATGTACCAGTTATCCTATCCTTCTGGGTGAAAGTGAGCAGTGAGGAAGATTTCGACTATTTCAGGTTCTATGTTGACAACGTGCTCTGGGACGAACTTTCTGGAGAGGTGGACTGGACACCGCTGGCGTACCTTCTCCCACCCGGGGAGCACACGATAAGATTCGCGTACAAGAAAGATTCCAGCGTTTCCGAAGGATACGACACAGCCTGGGTGGATTACATCATTATACAACCTGAAGAACAAATTTCAACAACTTCAGCACAGATAATCGCAGATAATGAGACTCACGTGGTCGGGAGAATCGGTTACATAGACGTTCAGGTGGTTGATGAATCGGGTGTACCCATTCCTGGGGTGAACGTCCAGTTATTATACCAAGAATCTGATGGAAACTGGTATCCACTTTCTGACGCTATCACAGAAGAGAACTCCTTCACCACGGATAGCAATGGAATTGCAAAGATAAGGATTTGGCCGGTTCAAAGCGGTACTGTGACATTCAAAGCTCGTCTTGTTGGAAATCCTTCAATTGAAACTCAATTCGATGTAACGTTTCAGGGTTTAAACTGGTTCTTCCTCGTCTGGATGTGTGCTGACAACAATCTGGAATCATTTGCCTTGAACGATTTGAGTGAAATGTTGAATTCAAATGAAAACGTTTCTGTTGTGGTAATTTTCGATGGTTTCTTCCATAGTGATTGGATATACGTTCTAAACGAAGAAGGAGAATGGGAAGGGGGACCGGCAGATGCTGAAATCGATTCTGGAAATATATCAGAATTGATCAATTATATGGAATATGCAAGCAATTTGGAAGCTTCACACCGCGCCATTATTCTCTGGGATCATGGAAACGCATGGCTTTACGACGCAAAAGCCAGGTATTCACCAAGAGCCATATGCTTCGATGAGACTTCAGGTAATCACATCACCACCCCAGAACTCCGCCAAGCTTTGGAAGAATACAACAGCTACGGACTTCCGCGCATCGATATCCTGGGAATGGACGCGTGTCTAATGGGATCCATAGAAGTTCTCTACGAATTGAGAGGTTTGGTTGACTACATTGTTGCCTCCAGTTTCACAGAACCTGGCGACGGGTGGGATTACAGCTTCCTGGCGAACATAACTTCTTCTGACGATGCTCTCGATGTTGGAATGAAGATAGTTGATGCCTACAGAAATTTCTATGATGAGACATTTTGGGAGAATTATGGTCTGAGTCTAGCAGTTTACGACGCCAATCAAGTCACTGGTGTAACCGATTCTTTGAACAGCTTAGCGAGCAGGCTCGTTTCCATCATGGATGATTCTCTAAGAATCACAATAAACAGTTTCTATCCAAGTTTGATGCAGTACTATCCCGACTACAATCTGCTTGTGGATCTCAACAATTGTGCGATTTCTATGCAAGACATAAACAACTCTGATGTTCAAACCTATGCTAATGAAGTATCACAATCCCTCGAACAGCTGGTTATTTACGAATATGCCGAAAAATCAGGTACCTCAATAGAAAATCCTGTAAGTATATTCATGCCAGACGATCCAGATTCCCTAATTTATTGGGGAAGCGACTACAATTCTCTTCTTTTCTCCCAGGAACTCCTGTGGTCCAATTTCCTTGAATCTTGGCATCAGACAGGTGACGTTTTGTCCTACAAATCAGGGGCAACTGCTTTCTTAGGCAATTCTCTAAAGAAAAAGGAATTGAAATCTCCTTTCCTATCACTCAGAAGGTTGCTACGAGATCTTCCAGAATAGTGAACAAAATCTAAATCCAGAATAATACAAAAAGCCCGGCCTTTTTGACCGGGCTGAATATCTTTTGAACAGAACTGGTGGCCAGGGGCGGAATCGAACCGCCGACACCTGGATTTTCAGTCCAGTGCTCTACCAACTGAGCTACCTGGCCACCTGACATCTCTGGTGGGAGCGGCAGGACTTGAACCTACGACCTCCTGCTTGTAAGGCAGGCGCTCTTCCCCTGAGCTACGCTCCCACCGCATTGAATATATTACCTTAAAATTTTGAGTTAGTCAACCTCTGGCTCTTCCGTCAGAACGCGCTTTTGCTTTTTCAGGTTCTTCAGAGCGTACATCTGAAGATCCGCGTTTTGAACAATACCTTCCACGTTTTCACCGGGTTTCCAGGTCTCTATTCCATAAGAAAATTCTACCGGGAGTCCCACTGGGTTGAAAATTAATTTTTTCTCAAGTCTTTTCACAATGTTTTCAACAGTTTTTTTGTCGGTATCCGGGAAAGCAATAAGAATTTCGTCTCCGCCGAATCTAACCGCACAATCGGTTTTCCTGATGTTTTTGATGATCTCACTTGCAACGTACTTCAAAAGTTTGTCGCCCATTCTATGAGAATACTTATCGTTGATGGTTTTGAAATCATCCAGATCGATGATGAGAAAGGAGATGCCTTTTCCATTCTTTCTTTTTTGCCTTTCCATTTCCATTGGGAGCCACTCCTCAAAGAAGTAGTACCTCGTGTAAAGTCCTGTGAGATAGTCTTTTATGGCTATTTCTTTTAATCTCTTGAAGATTTTTGTTACGCCAAAAAAGGTAACCACTATCCCAACAAGTATGATATTATATCCAAATGTTCCGTTGATCTCTGTAAGTAAAAGCCCCCCTGTTATGATAGAAACTCCAAGTTCCAGAAAATAACTTCCCAGATTCCTCGCGTACTTTCTCACGATAACGACGAAGAAGAAAAGAAGCACAGCAGCTGTTAAATGGGTGATCATCTCTATCAACGAGGCTCACCCCCCACTTCGTATTTTCCAATGAAGACCTTCAAATCCTTTGGAAACACCAGAAGATGTGGAGGGATCACAAGGTAAAAACCCTTCCGCTTCGCTTCCACAGAGAAGCTGTGCTGCTCTTTTTCACCCTCGAGCTTCACTTCCACGGTGGCTGTGGCTTGATCGCTGGGTGAAAAGATCCATCCAGAAAAAACGATTCCCTTTTGGAATTCGTCTTCGAAAAGAGTAAAATATTTCACAAGGAACGACCTGGTTCCCGTGCTCTCGTAGAGTTCCTCGGGAAAATCCACCGAGAGCGGCACAAGATACAGGAAATCCCCAAAAGAAATTGAAAGCAGAACAGAAACAATCAAAAAAGCCAGTGATTTTCTCACGTCGCTCACCCCCGGAGGTGGTAGAGGTGAACATCTTTGAAGCGATTGAAAACAGGCACTCAGTGCGGGATTTTTTGGAAAGGAAAATGCCGGAGAGAGTAAAAGATGATATTGAAAATCTTTTAGTAAAGTTTATCACAAAGAAACTGGACTGGAAAATAAATCTTTCCTCATTTCCAAGTTACATTTACGCAAAAGTTGAAAAACATTTTGACGAACTCGTCGAATACGGTTTTCAGGGAGAACAAATAGTCCTTTTTCTCACAGCGCAGGGTTTTGGAACGTGCTGGATGGCCCGATCACCCCATCCGGACGTTCCTTACATCATCGTCTTCGGATACCCCAGGACCAGGAACTTCACCAGAAAGAGAAGACCCATCACCTCCTTTCTCGAAAACGACCTGGAAGAACTTCCACCCGAGGTCGTAAAAATCGTTGAGATGACGATCCTGGCACCGTCTGCTCTGAACAGACAGCCGTGGAAAATCAAATACACCGGCGGTGAACTCTGCATCTCTTCGGAAAGGCCTGTAGACCTGGGAATAGCCCTGTCACACGCGTACCTCACAGCCCGGGAGATATTCAAAAGAGAACCTGTGATACAAAAAAGAGAGGAGGATACGTATTGTTTGATCCTGAATCCTTGAAGAAATTAGCGATAGAAATAGTCAAAAAATCCATAGGAGCGGTTTTTCCCGACAGAGCAGTGAAAGAAACGCTGCCGAAGTTGAACCTCGATCGAGTGATTCTCGTTGCCGTTGGGAAAGCAGCGTGGCGAATGGCAAAAGCTGCTTATGAAGTTCTTGGGGAGAAGATAAGAAAAGGTGTGGTTGTAACAAAGTACGGCCACAGCGAAGGACTGATAGATGATTTTGAAATCTACGAGGCAGGCCATCCGGTTCCCGATGAAAACACCATAAAAGCCACCGAGAGAGTCCTCGAACTTGTTGATCAGCTGAATGAGAACGACACAGTCCTCTTTCTTCTTTCCGGAGGAGGTTCTTCCCTCTTCGAGTTGCCCGCGGAAGGAGTGTCTCTCGAAGAAATTCAAAAGCTAACCAGCGCTCTCTTGAAAAGTGGTGCAAGCATAGAAGAGATAAACACCGTGAGGAAACACCTGTCGCAGGTGAAAGGTGGTCGATTCGCGGAGAGGGTGTTTCCCGCTAAAGTCGTAGCGCTCGTCCTCTCCGATGTACTCGGTGACAGATTGGACGTGATAGCATCCGGTCCCGCATGGCCAGACAACTCCACCTCTGAAGACGCTCTGAAAGTTCTGGAAAGGTATGGAATAGAAATCAGCGAATCGGTGAAAAGAGCGATCCTTCGAGAAACACCGAAGCATCTATCGAACGTGGAGATAGATTTGATAGGAAACGTTCAAAAGGTGTGTGACGAAGCTAAAAAACTGGCAAAAGAAAAAGGGTTCAACGCGGAGATAATAACCACTTCTCTGGACTGCGAGGCCAGAGAAGCGGGAAGGTTCATAGCGAGCATCATGAAGGAGGTCAAGTTCAAAGACAGACCTCTGAAAAAACCAGCCGCGTTGATCTTCGGTGGAGAAACGGTCGTTCATGTGAAAGGAAACGGCATCGGAGGAAGAAACCAAGAACTTGCTCTCTCGGCAGCGATAGCCCTCGAAGGGATAGAAGGAGTGATTCTGTGTTCAGCAGGAACAGATGGAACGGACGGCCCCACAGACGCAGCTGGAGGAATCGTGGATGGAAGCACGGCAAAAACGCTGAAAGCAATGGGAGAAGACCCCTACCAGTATCTGGAGAACAACGATTCGTACAACGCTCTGAAAAAATCTGGAGCGCTCTTGATAACAGGACCTACGGGAACGAACGTCAACGACTTGATAATAGGCCTCATCGTCTAGTTTTCGCCAGAACATAAACGAAAACTTTGCTGACTCCATTCCTGAAAAGGGTTTCCACGCAGTCTCTTACACTGGTTCCCGTCGTCAAAACATCGTCTATCAGTATCACGTTCTGAGGAGGATCCTTCTTACAGATGAATCTTCCGGTTCTTTTCCTCTCTTCTTTGCTCTTTTCCACCTGTCTTCCTTCCGACACGTTTTCCAGAACAGCGTCAAACGGTATGCCCAACTCTTTGCTCATCCTCTTCGCTAAAAGCCTCATGTGATCGAAGCCTCTGTTTTCGAGAGAATCAAGCGAAGAAGGAACCCATGTGATGAGGTTGGCTTCTCTGGGAAAATAACTGTAAAGTTTCAGAAAAAGCTTCACCAATGTTCCGGAAAGAGAAACTTCACCATGATATTTGTAAAGCCTTATGATGCGTTCAATTTCATCCGTGTAGTCAGAGTACACAAAAAGCTCGTATTTTCTGTGAACTTCACGATAAAAAGAAGGTCCATTTTTGAGGACCTTCTCTTCGCAGTTCTCACACAAAGATCTGAGTGGTGACACTTCCTTGCCACAGAGAAGGCAGTTATTCTCAAAAAGATAGTTCAGCACCTTCTCCAGATTCTTCTCGAATCTATCCAGGATACCTTCTTTACCCCCTTTTGTTTCAGCTCGGCTTTCTCTTCATCAGAGATGGGAAAGTTGAACGCCACCTCCGTGCCCGAAAGGTCAATTTTCTCAAGGGCATTTATGACATCGCTTCTGTTCAGTTCCACAACGTGAAGGACGAGTTTTCCTTCTTTCGTCACAGCGCAGCTGTCGAAAACCGGGTGCATAGAGAGCACCTCTGTGAAGTCGTTTGTTGGAACGGGTTCTCTCAGGTATCCAGACGCTCCCAAAAGAACGAGGCCCTCTTCTTGATGGAGCAAGTCCTTTATCCTCAAACCCTCCACATCACCTTCGAAATCCTCTGCCAGGATGAAGTCAAACTTCTTCTCTCCTCTGAACACACCTTTGAGTGCGAAAACACCACCCTCGATTTCTGGAAGATCACCCGTCGATGAAGCGTAAACGATCTTCCCGTTTTTAACCAGAACGCACGCTTTCTGGGGCAGGAACCTTATCAGATGCGAAGCGAGACCGATATCCTCAACCAGTTCTGGAGGAATGCTCACTGGCAGGAGACTGACAGGCGCTTTGATACCCTCTTGTAACCTTTCCAGGACGATTGCTTTCCAATCCTTTATGAAAAATAGATCAGACAGGCTCTCAAGAACTTCGGAATGAACTTTCAAAAAATGTGCAAGCCCTTTGAGAAGAAGGTACCTCCTAGTTTGAAGGGAAACGTCCCCCGCTCTTTCTATCTCAGAGAAGGTGAGTTTCAAATCTTCCAAAGTGGTCACCACAAGCTTTTCACGATAATTCTTGATCGCCTTTAGGAAAAGGAGAGTTCTGTTCTCATCGATGGTCGAAAGTATCTTTTCCTCTCGTTTCTCGGAAGGCAAATCTCTCCAGTTCAGATAAAGAAGATCGAAGTCGTCTCTTTCAAACGGTCTTATCCTGGGGATTCTATCTTTGAGAATCTCGAAGCAATCGTTATCAGCGAAGATTTCGTATGTTTCATCGAGTCTATCGAGAATTTCGATCAGTTCGTCTTCGAATCTGGAGACACTCAGAAGGATTCTCACAACTATACCTCCCTATTTGGTGTGTTTATGCGCAATTTTCGTGGCGGCGAACGAATCAGGTTTTATCTGATAGGGGTACCCAACCCCCTTCACGTAACCTATCACACTGGACACGAGATCTTTTGTGAGACCTTCGTAACCTATGTCGAGGTGCACAACAGGTTTTCCCAGCTTCAATATCTCCTCTACGAATCTTGCCATCTCGAGACTCATCTCCGCTTCTTTGAAGATCCTCGAATACAGATCTTTTCCATTTCCGTCCCTGTACACCGTGTAAAAGTAAGTGGCACCGCTCCCAAAACGATACACAACAAGTGCCGTGGCGTATATCACTTTCCCGTCCTTCACATCACTGTCCGTCCCGACGAACACGCTGTATTTGTATCCTTCTGTGAACTTTTTTATGAGCTCTCGAACCGTTCTGTAATCCACTTTTCCCCAGGTTGGACTCTTCAAATAACGGAACCTACCACCTCCTGTAGACTACCAACGGCACCACCAGTTCCTGATAAGAAAGACTCCCGTGCCTTCCAGACAAGCTCTCTTCCTTTCCTGTGTATCTGTAATTGAAAGAAAAAGTCTCCCTTGTTATCAGAACAGCGTCTCCCACTCTGCTGAAAAATTCTGGATGCTTTCTTCCAGTTCCAAAAAGCTGGACGACGTCTTTCGTGTCAAGAAAAACGGCAAAATCTCCGTATTTCTCCTTAAGATATTCTATCAAAGCTCTCTTTTTTTTCGTATAAAGAAACATCATTCTCTGTTCTCCAGCGGGGGGTCTGTCGAGAAACCTCATAACTTCAGAAGAAAAATTCCACCATATTTCGTTGTCTTGAGGTGTCGAAATCTGTCCGTGGTCACTCACGAGGAAAAAGAGCGTATCCTGCTTCAACCTGCGGAGAAGTTCGGACTTCAAGATCCTGTAAATCCATCTTAGCTCTCTGATGTACTCTCTTCCAACACCGTTTTTGTGCGCTATCGAATCCAACGTTGGCCAGTAGATGAAAACCAGCGTTCTGTCGTGTTTTTCAAGCACTTCAAGAGTTCTTTCGATCATATCCCCAAAACTCGAAAAACCGATCTGCTCCGATCCCTGGGACATTATTCTGGAAAAACCCGTTCCCAGAAGATACCTTGGAATAAGAAAGAAGCTCTTCACTTTGCTCTGAAGTCTCTGAAAGATAGTGGTGAACTTGAAATCGTGAAACCTGAGCACGCTGTCTCTGGGAAGGCCCGGAGGAGACATCTCTATCATGTTCACAAGGCTTCCCACTTCTCTGAGATAAAGAATGTAACCTAAAAAACCGTGTTCTAGCGGTGTGAGAGCAGAGTAGAGACTGGGAAGAGCAGCAGCGGTGGTGGTTGGGAAAACAGCCGAACAGGGAAAAACCTGAACATCGTCATCATGAATCGTGTCCGAAAAGATCTCAAAACTGAGGCCGTCTATTACCATAACGATCACTTTTCTCACGTTTTCAAGAACTCGCTTGGGGAACCTGAAAGGCCTATGTAGTGGTTTTTCGTCGAACAACTCGAGAATCGAATTTGAAAAATTGACGATAGAGTTTTTGTAATCCGGCCAGAAAAGACCTTCATCCAGTTTTTTGAGCTCCATTCCGTTCCTCTTTCCTCCCTTTCGTGTGGTAAGATTTGAAACGGAAGCAACGGACAACGGGGCTGATACCGTGTTGAGGGTCCTCATCAGAAAGGATATTGTCAACACCTTCAAAGATATGATATCAGAGATATCCCACGATGTGATCTGGGACCTGTACGAAGGAGAAGACTACAGAGACAAGATCCTTGCCGAAAAGTGGGATGTAGTTTTCGGTGAAAAAATTCTGGAAATGGAAGACACCCTTTTTGTCCAGTCTTTGAGGGAGCTGGAACTTGCCTTGAAGTACGCGGCTGCCAGAAAGGATCTTGAAACCATCAAGGCAAGATTCAACCTTTTACTCTACACCCCAGAACTTCAGGGAGCCAAGATAAAGGAAATTCTGTTCCAAGTTTTGAAATTTTACAATTCTTTTTCAATTTTTGCGCTGGTTTCAGAGAAAGGGGTTCACAGACACGCGTATGTGGATTTTGTAACGGGTGGAAATTACCTTTCCCTCATCTACCACGAAGATCTTCCGCTGAACATAAATTCGCACACTGTTTTCATCGACGATGTGCCTCCAGATTTCTCGCCTGCTGGCCTTGGTGGTAGAAAGATAATACTGGGAATGGACAGCACACCGAAAAACAACATCCCCTTCGTCGAAATACCGCCTTTGAGAGAAAGAAAGATGGATATACCCTACATGCTTGACGGGGTCATAAAGTCTCTTCAGTTCCAGGGAAAAACAGTGAAAATCGATGACGATCTGACAAAGCTCCTGATAGAGTACCACTGGCCGGGAAACACGCAGGAATTTCTCGAGAAAGTCTACGAAATAATTACTCTGGAGAATCCCGTTGATCAGGCGATGAAAATCGCCAGTGGAATCGATGAGATAAAAGGCTTGAACCTGAAAGAATTCGTTGACTCTCTGGTTGAATTCGTGGAAAAGAAGGTCATAAAGAAAGCCCTCGAGGAAAACGAGGGCAATCGAAAAAAAGTATGTGAAGTCCTGAATATGAACTACAAGACCCTGTCTTACAAAATGAAGAAATACGGTTTAACTTGATCGACGAGCGAAATAGACCAGCTCGGCCTCTATGAACATATCTATGTCTCCATCCATAACGGCGTCAACGTTCGCAGTTTCCACTCCGGTTCTGTGATCTTTAACCATCGTGTACGGGTGGAAAATATAAGATCTTATCTGGTTTCCCCAGGAAATGTCCTTGAGTTCTCCCTGAATCTCTTGTATTTCCCTTCGCTTCTTTTCCATCTCGAGTTGGTAGAGTTTCGCTTTGAGTATCTTCAGCGCGGTTTGTTTGTTCTGGTGCTGCGATCTTTCGTTTTGACAGGAGACCACGATCCCGGTCGGTAGATGCGTGATTCTCACGGCAGATTCGGTTTTGTTGACGTATTGTCCGCCGTGTCCAGAAGCTCTGAAAGTTTCTATCTTCAAATCTTCCGGTCTGATCTCTATATCCACGTCGTCATCTATCTCCGGAATCACATTCACAGAAGCGAAAGAAGTGTGTCTTCTTCTGGCCGCGTCGAAGGGTGAGATCCTGACCAGTCTGTGAACACCGGATTCGTGTTTCAAGTAACCGTAAGCGTATTCACCTTTTATGAGAATCGTGGCATCCTTGATACCGGCCTCTTCTCCCGGTTGGAACTCCACAATCTCAACATCGAAACCTTTTCTCTCTGCCCACCTCATGTACATTCTGAGAAGCATCTGCGCCCAGTCTTGAGACTCGGTACCACCCGCACCTGGATGGACCGACAGATAAGCGTTGTTCGGATCGTATTTTCCGTTCAGAATGATCTCAAGTTCCAGTTTTTTGACGGCACCTTCCAGCTCCTGAACTATTTCTTCCACGTGCTGAGCCATCTCCTGATCCTCGTCGGAAAGTTCTATGGCAACTTCCAGATCTTCGAACAGAGATCTCACTCTCTTCAAATCTTCAGAGATGTTCTTCAACCTCTTCAGTTTCTGGGTGTACTCACGCGCCTTTTTTTGATCATCCCATACCGATGGATCTGTGAGTTTTTTCTCTACCTCTTCGAGTTCCTTGTTGATTTCATCCTCGTTGACCACCGAAAGAACATCCTTGTATTTCTTTTCAAGTTCTTCTATCTTGGTTTTGGTTTCGAAACTGATCATACCCATCACCTCTTCACTCTTATTCTACCAAAGCTGTGCAGTCCATCTTTTTTCTTTTTCTTTTCTGTGGCTCTTCTCATCGCTCTGTTCACAAGATTGAATTCTTCATGCACGAGTCTTATTTTACCAAGTTCTTCTTTGGCCTCTTTTTCATCCTTTTCCGAGACTTTAACAACTCTGAGGACGTAGTTGGCTATCGTATCGTTTATTCTCCTCATCATTTCATCGAACATGTAGTACGTTTCCTTTTTGAATTCAACGATAGGATCTTTCTGACCGTAAGACCTCAGCTGAACGGCTTCCTTAACGTGCTCTACCTCTTCCAGGTATCTTCTCCAGTGATCGTCTATTATTCTGAGCATCAGGAATCTGATCACTTTCCTGTAATCCTCGCCTATTTCCTGCTTCTTTCTCTGATATTCCTCCCAAAGTCTGTTGAACAGGTAATCGTGAAGTTCTTCAGAAGAACTGAATTGCTTTTCGTCCAGGTCGAACAAACCAGCCGGGAAGAAAGAAAGAGAATTCTTGAGGCTTTCGATATCCCAATTTTTCCCGGAACAGAACTCCTCAACCCTTGTGCTGACAACATCTTCGAAGATATCCTTCAGATATTCGTCGTAGTCTTTTTCGAGAAGGATCTGATCGCGAAGCGAGTACACTGCTCTTCTTTGTTTGTCGAGGACATCATCCATTTCCATCAAGGTTTTTCTTATCGAGAAGTTGATACCCTCAACCTTCTTCTGAATGTTTTCGATGAGCTTTGAAAGCATCGGATGCTGTATAGGCTGTCCTTCCTCTATTTTGAGTATGTTCATCACTTTTCCAATCTGTTCACTACCGAAGATTCTCAGAAGATCGTCTTCGAGAGAGAGGAAGAAGATGGACTCTCCCGGATCTCCTTGCCTACCGGTACGTCCTCTCAGCTGATTATCGATTCTTCTGCTCTCGTGTCTTTCCGTTCCTATGATGCACAGTCCTCCAAGTTCCGCCACTCCTGGTCCGAGTTTTATATCTGTTCCTCTCCCAGCCATGTTGGTGGCGATCGTCACCATGCCTTTTTGCCCGGCTTTGGCGACGATCTCAGCTTCTTTTTCATGGTATTTCGCGTTCAAAACTTGATGGGGGATACCTTTCTTTTTCAGTATGGAACTGAGAAGTTCGCTCTTTTCGATGGAGGTTGTTCCGACAAGAACTGGCTGACCTTTTTTATAGCGCTTTTCGATTTCTTCCACGATCTTTTCGTACTTTTCTTTCTGAGTCCTGAAGACCAGATCATCGTGGTCCTTTCTTATCATGGGCTTGTGAGTGGGAATAACCACCACTTCCATACCGTAAACCTGTACGAATTCGCTTTCCTCTGTTTTGGCTGTTCCCGTCATACCGGCGAGCTTTTCGTACATTCTGAAGTAATTCTGAAAGGTAATCGTCGCGTAGGTGATGGATTCTTCCTTTATGGGTACTCCTTCTTTGGCTTCGATAGCCTGGTGGAGCCCTCCACTGTAGCGTCTGCCAGGCAGCAGTCTTCCCGTGAACTCGTCAACGATAATAACTTCACCGTTCATGACGACGTAATCGACATCCTTCTTGAACAGGTGCAGCGCTTTCAAGGCATTTATGAGATGGTAGAGAAGAGACACGTTTCCCGGATCGTAAAGGTTTTCGACACCGATGATCTTCTCCGCTTTCGCCACACCCTCTTCGGTGAGAATGATGGTCCTCGCTTTTTCATCTACCGTGAAGTCCTTATCTTTAACAAACTTCTTAGCGATCTGAGCGAATCTCCTGTACACAGAAGGACTCTCTTTGGAGGGACCGGAGATGATCAGTGGGGTCCTTGCTTCGTCTATGAGTACGCTGTCGGCTTCGTCCACAATGGCGTAGAAGTGGCCTCTCTGCACCTTATCGTTGTAATCGAGAACGAGGTTATCCCTCAGGTAATCGAAGCCGAATTCGTTGTTCGTGCCGTAGGTAACGTCACACAGATAGGCTTCCTTCCTGGTTATCTCTTTGAGTTCCACCTGGAAAGCCTCAACGGCTTCTTTGTTCATAGATTCCTCTTTCAAAACTTCTCCGTTGAACCCATCAGGCCAGACACTCCAGTTTTCCTCTATTGCTTTTCTGGCGAGATCAGGGTTTTTCCACACCACCTCGTACGACTTTCCCAGAGAATTTATCACACCCACTCTCAAACCGAGAAAGAGATACACGGGTCCCATCCAGAGCGCATCTCTTCTGGCCAGATAGTCGTTGACCGTGACCAGATGAACACCCTTTCCGATGAGAGCGTTCAGATAAATCGGCATGGTGGCGGCGAGGGTTTTTCCTTCACCGGTCTTCATCTCGGCCACTTTTCCTTCATGGAGCGCTATACCACCCATCACCTGGACATCGAAAGGCCTCATTCCGAGCGTTCTTCGTGCTGCTTCTCTAACCAGGGCGAACGCTTCAAAAAGGTGTTCATCGGCGTCCTCAAAGGAATTCACTTTTTCCTTCAGCACCATGGAAAGTCTTATCAGCTCGCTGTTTTTCTTCGAGCGTAGATCGGACTCTATTTGGTTTATTTTTGAGACCATCTTCGCGTATTTTTTCAAAATGCGCTTGTTCTTATCGAAGAGTATCATTTCACATTACCTCCAATCTGTATTTTATGAGACCATCCTCCTCATAGCCTATCAGGAGAAGGCTCGATCTTGGAGAAAATCCGAGGAGCTTGTCGAAAAGCGTGTAAAGGTCAACGAACACCTCGAGAAAAACGCTTTTAGGAACTTCTTTTTCCAGAAAGACGAAACTCGGATGATTTTCGAGTCTTTTTCTGTTCAAAGTCTGCAGAAATCCCACTTTCTTCATGGATGAAACAACGATTTTCCCGTTGTAATTGAAAAAGTGAAGAAGCAAACCTCCCACATCGAGCTGCAGTTCTTCTCCCACAAATTTCGCACCACGGCTGACGAGATCGGACGTCACCTCATCCAGCGTTTTATTCTCCATCAGGAAAGCGAACCGTGGTGTTCCGTACAGAGAAACCAGAAACATAGAGCTCCCCTCAGAAGAAATCGTGTTGAAAAACTTCTCCACATCGCTTCCTCTGAACATATTCATGAAAAACCACCTAAGGATCTCAGGATCGCTTGTGAATGCAAAAAGATCTCCCAGATACGGCAGTTTACCGATATCTTCTCTGGCTGATACCCTGAATGGACTGGCCTTCTGCGTGATCTCAACGGTGAGGTGAGATTCTTTCACTTGTCCCACGATTTCGACTTCACCTTCTCTCCCAAACACGCTCATTTTCTTGATACGGGCAAAGAACGGTTTATCAGTCGTGTCTTCACTCTCTCCTATCTTTTCGAACACGGTCTCTGTCGAGGAGATCAAGACGTAGTTTCCTGAAATTTTCGAGAAAAGAGGTGTGGTGTTTCCCAGAACATAGAGATCGTCTCTTTTGATGAAAGTGCGGTCCTTCACCTTTGCAAAATCCTCAATGAACCTCTCTGGAGCCGGTGTCTTGAAGGCTATGAATCCATTTATCTTCTCTGATAAGGAGAGAATCTCGTTGATATCCAAGGTGAAGAGGTTCGAAATATCTCCCTTTCCGCAGATCACTATCTCGCTTGAGATACCCTGAAAGAACTCTTCGGGATCGTTCAATCGACTTTCCACCCATTCCACAACCGTTTCCTCGTAACCGACACCCTCCAAGAACAAAAATTCAAAAAGTGGCAGTTTCTTCAAAGCGGAGTAGAGCTCTCCGGTATTCTTTAGATGAATAAAGTAATCGTAGTTCTGCAGAACAGGTACTGAAAAAGACAGAGAAGCCATTAAAAGCAAAAAAAACACTGTTTTCTTCATCTTTCCCTCTCCCCAAAAAACCTCCAGGCTTCTTCCACGATTTTTCTCAGGTCTATTTCAGCGTTCTCTCCTTCCTTTTTGACCCAGAAAAAGTACTCTATGTTCCCTTCCGTTCCTTTGATTTTTGAAAAACAGCATCCTTTCACAACAAAACCGTTCTCGATCAGGCTCTTTCGTATTTCCTCCAGCACTTCAAGGTGAACACCTGGATCCTTTACGATACCCTTTTTTACGAATTTTCTTGGAGCTTCAAACTGAGGCTTCACGAGCAAAACAGCATCACCGATGTTCTTCAGTATCCTGGAAATGGCAGGGATGATCTTTTTCAAAGAGATGAAAGACACATCGCAGGTTACAACATCCACTTTCTCTCCCAGATCATCAGGATTTAAATAACGAGCGTTCACCTTTTCCATCACAACAACCCGAGGATCGTTTCTCAATTTCCAATGAAGCTGGCCGTACCCCACATCCACAGCGTACACTTTCTTCGCTCCACGCTGGAGAAGAAAATCCGTGAATCCCCCCGTGGACGCTCCTATGTCGCACGCGACTTTCCCTGAAACGTCTATTTTGAAGCTCTCGAAGGCAGACTCGAGTTTGTACCCTCCTCTGCTCACATACTTTGGCTCCTCCAGGAGTTCGACATTGGCATCTTCTGGAACGAGTTTACTGGCCTTTGTAACCCTTTCTCCGTTCACGAGAACCTTCCCCGCCAGTATCAACACCTTCGCTTTTTCCCTGCTCTCCACGAGTCCTCTTTCCAGAACAAGCTGGTCTAATCTCTTCTTATCAGCCATACTTCATTTCCCACCTTTATCACAGTTCCCCACTCAAAAAGACGTACTTTCTCAACTTCTTCGAACTCCTTTTTTTCCGTACCAAATATCACAACTCGCTTTCCCGAAACAAAGAGAGGCATCCCAAAGTTTCTGATGAAGAACCCTTCCATATCCTCCCCATCTATCCTTCCGTCTTTGTAAACGAGCAATTCCCCTTTCCATACCGCGAAATCATCTGCTACCATTCTTTCGATCGTTTCTCCGTCCTGCGCGTTCAAAACGAGTACTTCGTCTCCAGCACCCAGGAAAACCCGATCCTTAGAAGAATCCAGTCCCCAGGCTCCTTCGAATTTCTTCTCCCAGAGAAGCCGTCTTGTTTTGAGATTGTAACTTCTCAAGAAACCGCACACATCGAGTACGTAGAAAACATCACCCTGAAAGGAAAACTCTACCGGTGTATTTGAAACTTTCCACGACCATTTTCCTCTTATATCCACAAGGGACCCCGATGCCGTTAAAACAAAATTGTCCCACCTGAACAGAATTGTATCATCGATCTCTTTACTTCCCATCCTGTGACTGGTAATCACTATTCCATCAACCACATCAACAGGCTCTTCGACCTTTAGAGTTTTTTCTCCCATCATAAGAAATCCTTCGCGATAGATGTATTCTTTTTCTCCGTCCAAAAAGACCATATCGATGTTTCTGTAGAGCCCCGGGACGTCTTCTATGAAAATATCCCTTCCTGCGTATATCATCTTCCCACCGATCTGGTAAAACCCTTCGTCAACCACCTTTCTGTAACTTCCTATTTCCAGAGTATGTTTCTCTTTCCACTGAGGAATTATCACCACGGGAGCTTTTCTTCCCGGAAAAGTCGAAGTCGGTTGAAGGCTCCTTTCAAACTTTCCATCTCTGTAAACGATAAGGAAAAACTCATCGGGAAGCTGAGAGTCTGGAAAGATTTCCCTAATAGCTTTTCTGAAGTGTTCCGGGAAGGTGTCTTTTGTTGAGAGATTTTCAAAGTTATCCACGGACTTTTCTTCGAATATCAACTGAAAGGCAACGTAATTTTCCTTAGTTCGAATCTTGACAATGAGGGGTGTTCCCGAACCAGTCAGTACTCCTTCTTCGGAAAGAAAATCTCTCACAGCGCCTTCGTACTCAGAGGGGCCATCGTAAACAAGGGTCACCACAGGAAGGCGTTTCCATTCCTCGATGATCTCCATCTCATACGACGTTGGCGTCGCATCACCGAGGAAGTAAAGCACTCCGTTTTCCTCAATCCTGTAATTGAAAGCAAGAATCAAAACAGCACTTTGTAAAAGTACAAGCCATGTGCAGGTGCGGTACCAGCCGCCGCGCTCCTGTCGCGTGCTTCGAGCACCTCCTTCATCTTCTCAGGTTCCCACTGCTTCAAACCAACTTTCACAAGAGCGGCAACGATGTTTCGAACCATTCTTCTCAGAAAGGATCTCCCCTCCACTCTTATGAGAACAAGATCGTTTTTTAACCTCAAAATTCTGATTCTGTATATGGTCCGCACAGGATCTCTTTCATCACTCCCCGTCTTGAAAGAGGTGAAGTCATGGGTACCCTCCAGATACTTCGCTGCTTTTCGCATCGCATCGAGATCGAGCTCGTAGGGAAACCACCAGACGTATTTCCTGAGGAAAACGTTCTTCTGCTTCGAGGTCAGGATGAAGTAGTGATAGATTCTTTTTTTCACATCGAAACGGGGATGAAAATTTTTGGAGACCTCGAAAACCTCTTTCACATAAACATCATCTGGAAGATTCGCGTTCATGGCGTTTTTTATGTCCTCAGTGGTCATTCGATCGTTCGGACAGTTGAAAGCGATGAGCTGACCGTTCGCATGAACACCAGCGTCCGTTCTTCCCGCTGCCTGGGTGTAGATTCTCTGTTTGAATATCCTCTCAAGAGCGTCTTCTATAACTCCCTGAACCGTTCTGACATCGGGTTGCCCCTGGTATCCAAAGAAATTACTTCCATCGTACTCGATCACTGCCGCCACGCGCTTCATCTTTTCACCTCGATTCGTGCTATATTTTTACTGTACCAGATCATATTTTAACAGCCGGAGTTGAAATACATGTGGAGGAAAATCGTCTTCTTTTGCATCCTTCTCGCGTCTTACCTATTCTCAGCGCAACTCATGGTCGTCCAGGGAAACCTCGCCTCCCTCGTGGAAGTGGAAGGAGATTACTTGAAGAAGAACCTGGAGATCGTCTTTCCATTCTCTCCTCTCGATGGAGTCGTGGTTTCGGATACGGCATATTTTGCGACCGGAAACGCTCTCCTGGAGTACAATCTGAAGAGCAAAGAAATCATCCGATCGCTGAAAATACCGGCAAAGAAATTGAAGTGGAACGATGAACGTTTGGTGGTAATCTGCGAAAAAGAGGTTCTACTTCTGGATCCCGTTTCTTTCAAATACAGCAAGATCAGTTTTCAACAATCCGTTTCTGACGTCGATTTCTACGAAGGCTACCTGCTGGTGAGTCATGGAAAATACGTTTCTCTCACGAAGAACAGTGAAGAGATCTGGAAGATAGAGGCCGAGACAGAGATAAACAAGATTTCTGTAAACAAAGAGAAAAAAGCGTTCGCCGCTTTAACTTCCGATGGAACGATTTTTCTGGTGGATTTGGAAAACGTTCTGGCACCGAAGGTCGTTTTCTTCTCGAAATTTGAAGAAGCAGAAGACTTAGAATGGATCGAAAACTTTCTGATCGTCTTTTTCAGAAACAAAGTGATCACCTTGAACGCGGCAAAATTGACGTCTCCCAGAGCGTTCAAGGAGTACATCGCAAGTGGAAACACCACATCGGTTGTAAAACTCCAGGATTCAATCCTCTTCACAAAAGGTAACGACCTCTACAGAGTGGGAGTCTTCTCTCTGAAGAAGATCGGAACAGCTCAAAGGGTTTTTCCGGTTCTTGCTCAGGGTGAGATGTACACACCGGGAGATCTGATCTGGCAGCTGAATCTGGAAGCCGAGGTGAGATCTTCACCCGTCATTTTTGAAAATCTGCTGGTTGTGGCGGATGTAGAAGGAATCGTTCACGCTATCTCGATGAGCGGTGGAAAACTCTGGAGTTACAGAACAGGTTTCGTCATAACGGCACCACCCCGCGTTTTCATGGAAAGGATCTACGTAACGAGCTGGGACAACTTCCTCTACGCCATATCTCAAAACGGTCAGCTGGTGTGGAAAATCGATCTTGAGGCTGATGTTTCAAAGCCTTTTGAAGTGAATTCCTACGGTATTTACCTTGCCACCGACAGCGGCGAAGTGTACTTCATCGATCACGATTCTTCCATCGTGTGGCGATTCAAAGACGAAGAGTGGATTTCAACCGGTGTAACGGTCGATGAAAACGGAGTCGTCTATTTTGGAACTTCGAGAAGTCTGTACTCTCTCTATTCAAATGGTTCCTTGAGATGGAAAACCCGCACAGGATATCTTCTAACGATGAAACCGATAATCATCGACAGATATGTGATCACTGGAAGTAACTCAGGCTGGTTGTTGTGCGTTAACAGAACAAACGGTAACGTGGTCTGGAAAAAGAAACTTCCTCTCTCGTTGAATTCACAACTTTCAGCTTTCGGAGATACCGTTTTCGTGAACGCGGAAGATG
This sequence comes from Thermotoga sp. RQ2, assembly GCF_000019625.1. NCBI lineage: Bacteria > Thermotogati > Thermotogota > Thermotogae > Thermotogales > Thermotogaceae > Thermotoga > Thermotoga sp. RQ2. The sequence continues at coordinate 1,264,058 of NC_010483.1, read as the reverse complement.
GAATCTACTCGATCGATCTTTCTGGGAATGTGAAAAGAATCATCTCAGCTTCCACTCCTTCTCCGGTGGCTGTTTCAAGGGAAGGATACGTATACTTCGTGTCTGAGGACGTTCTTTACTCCTTCACATTCGATGGAAAGAGAAGATGGGAAAGAAAGGTCGGGGAGAGTACCGTAGAACCCGTTGTTGGTGAAGAACGTGTGGTGGTTGTCACCAGAAGCGGAAATCTCTACTGCTTTTTCGATTCTGTTCATCCTTAGTATTTCTGAATAGGACCGAACCTCTCAAAGGGCCAGATCCTCAAGATCGGCCATCCTATGATGTGGTCCTTCGGGACAAAACCGAAATATCTGCAGTCAAGACTTTCCTTTGTGTTGTCCCCCATCAGAAAGTAAAATCCTTCCGGCACCCTTATTCTGATCGTACCATTTTCTGTTTTTTCGATGTACTTCTTGAGATCGAGTTTGGAATAATATTCCTCGTAAAACTCGTGGTAGATCATCCCCGGGATGTAATAGGACTTCGTTTTCTCGTCGTAGTAAACCATGGATGGATCGAAATAGTTCAACAAACCGGGGAGGAAAGCTTCTCCGTAGCTGAGACCTTCCTCCCCGATGAGGGAGAAAACAAGAACTGCCGCTGTTCTGCCATAATTCTTTGCGATATCGTATATGAAATCTCTGTACGCTTGTTTGTCTTTTCTCAGCTTGCTCGCTGTGTACAGCCATTCGTAAAAATCTTCGTATTTGAAAATCCCTTCCGGCTCGTAGTACCTGTCTTTCAAAACTTCCGGAACCTCACCGTTCACGTAGAGTTTTCCGTCCTTTATTTCGAGGACATCTCCACCCTTTCCAACGAGGCGCTTCACGTACTTTACATGACCCCTGAACTTACTGGGAGAAAAGAGATCCATGAATTTATCGAAAAGTCGGAGCATGTGGCTTGCTCTCTCATCCACGAACGGTGACCAGAAAACCACGATTTCTCCTATCTGCGGTTCACGTACAGTGTACGTGATCTTTTCGACGAAGAGCCGATCCCCAATCTGTATCGTTGGGATCATCGATCCAGTCGGAACCAGCATGGTCTCGAATATGTAGAGTCTCACGATCGTCGCTGCAACCAGTGCATAAAGGAGTGCCTTGATCCATTCCACGGATTCTTTTTTCAAGTTCATCAATCTCTGCGCTCCTTGATCCTGATCTTACCTCTCACGTTCCTGAGGTAGTAGAGCTTGGCTCTCCTCACCTTACCCTTTCTCACAACTTCGATCTTCTCAACAACTGGGGAGTGGACGGGGAAGATCCTTTCGACTCCAACACCGTGGCTGCCTATTCTTCTCACTGTGAACGTTTTGTTTATTCCAGAACCTCTCTTTGCGATGACGATTCCTTCAAACACCTGTGTTCTTTCTCTGTCACCTTCTATAACTTTCACGTGCACCCTCACGGTGTCTCCTGGTCTGAAATCGGGAATCTCCTTTTTTTCATATTTCTTTTCGATGATTTTCACAAGATGATCCATCTTCAATCCCTCCTCGCGTAATTTTCTCCTATCAACCGATCGATGATGATGGCAGCAGCCGCTCTCACGGAAAGATGGTTGAAATCAGACTGCGCCCTTATGGGCTCCAGTACGTAATCGGATATCTCGAGAATTTCATCGGGAAGACCCCAGCCTGTACCGAGAAGTATGAGAACAGGTTTTTCGGTTTCTATGATTATTCTTCTTCCCTCTTCGAAAGAAATGTCATTTTCGCGTTTTTTCGCAGAGGTGAAGAAGATCAAAGGTCTTTCTCCTTCGACACTTTCTATGTCTTCCAGCACATCCTCCAGATAGGATTTGAGCTTCACGAGCTTGAGAGATTCCGCTCTGGAAGGATTGTACCGGCTTCCAAAACCTTCTCTCCAGAATTTTAACATCTTGCTTACCATATCCTGCTGCGCTCTGAGGTTAGTCACAATGTAGTATCCCTTGAGGTTGTACGTTCTCGCAGTCCTTGCTATATCGTGGACATCGAGGTTTGTCACGGCCGTTGATATGATGCTGCCGTCTTTTCCTTTTATAGGGTAATGAATCAGGGCCACGTACACCTTCTCTAACATTTTTCCATCAACTCCCTGAACAACTCTATTATAGCCAATTTGTCCATTTCGTCCAGTTCCTTCGCTAAGAAAAGATCTGGCCTCTTTGCCAGTGTTTTCTTTATGCTCTCCTTTCTTCTCCAGAGCTCCACCTTTTCGTGGTCTCCAGAGAGGAGAACATCTGGAACTTTCATACCCTTGTACTCATACGGCCTTGTGTAAACGGGATGATCGAGTAGTCCCTGATGAAACGATTCTCTTTCTACGGATTCTCTCTCGACAACACCCGGTACAAGCCTCACAACAGCGTCAGTTATGACCATGGCGGGGAGCTCTCCACCCGTGAGTATGTAGTCTCCTATGGATATTTCATCGTCAACGATGCTCATCACTCTTTCATCTATTCCCTCGTACCTTCCACAGAATATAACGATGTCGTCCTTCTTTGAAAGTTCTTCTGCTATCTTGTAGTTGAAAATTCTCCCCTGCGGACTTGTGAGAATAACGTAAGGTTTTCCATATTTTTCTACGTAACTTTCGTAGAATCTGAAGAAAGGTTCAGGTTTCATCACCATGCCGTATCCGCCGCCGTATTGATAATCGTCAACCGTTCTGTGCCTGTCGGTGGTGTAATCCCTCAAATTCTCCACGTTTATCTCCACGATACCTCTTTCTACCGCCCGAGCTATGACGCCGTACTTCTTTATAACTTCGACCATTTCAGGGAATATAGTCACTATTGTGATTCTCATCAAATCCACTCCATTTCCTTTGCTATGATCTTTTTCGCACCTTTGTCGATTTCAACTATACAGTCCTTCGTCATGGGGATCAGGGTTTCCTTCTTCTTTTTTCTCACCACGAGTACGTCGTTCGAACCGGTTTCTATTATGTCAACTACTTTTCCAACGTTTTCGCCCGACTCGTAGAAAACATCGCAGTCCAGTATTTCGTAAAAGTAGTATTCGTCTTCGCTGAGTTTTGGAAGCTCCTCGTATTTTATGAAGACTTCACAACCTTTGATCCTTTCTGCGGCTTCTATCGTGTCTATCGATTTGAACCTGATGAGAAAGAGCTTGTTCATCCTCCTCACAGACTCAACGGTGAGGTTGTAAAACGCCTTCTTCTCGCTGTTGTAAAGAACCACACTGGAGAGGTTCTTCACGATTTCCTCAGAGTTCGTGTAAGGGAAGAACTTGACCTCTCCCTTGAGGCCGTGTGTGTTGACGATCTTTCCAATCGCCACTCTTTCATTCAACAGGTCTTGAATGGTTCTTATCATACTCTCACCGGACCACCTTGATGGTGATCTCCTTAGAATCTCCCATGAGTGCACTCAGAAGTATCTTCAAAGATTTTATCGTTCTTCCATCTTTTCCTATGACCTGTCCAACATCTTCTTCGTTCACAACGATTTCGTATACTTTCTTTCCTTCTTCGTCGAACTCCATGACCACAACCTCTTCGGGATGCTTCACTATTCCCCGAAGAATCTTCTCGAGGAGCTCCTTCATTCAGCCGTGGCCTCCTCTTTCTTTCCGTATTTTATCTCGTGGACCCTCTTCATAACCCCGAATTTTCTGAAGATATCCCTCACAGTGTCGCTCGGCTGGGCTCCTTTCAGAATCCATTCCACGGCTCTTTCCACATCGATCTTTATTTCCCCTTCTTTCAGAGGGTTGTAGTATCCAAGAGACTCGATGTAAGCACCATCTCTCCTCTTCCTGCTGTCAACAACGACTATTCTGTAGAAAGGCTGGTGTCTCTTTCCCATCCTTGTGAGTCTGATCCTTACCACCGAACACACCTCCTCAGAATCCAAATGGTATTTTGAATCTACCTTTTTTCATCCTCTTCATTAGAGCTTTCATCTGTTCATAGCTTTTGAGAAGTTTGTTCACATCCTGGACGGTAGTTCCACTTCCACGTGCGATTCTCCTTTTTCTACTGGCGTTTATTATACCGGGATTTCTTCTCTCTTCTATGGTCATCGAATTTATGATGGCCTCGATCTTTTTCAGCTCCTTTTCACTCATCTCCACATCGACCTTCGGTGCACCTGGAAGCATCTCAAGAATGGAAGAAAGAGGTCCGAGTTTTTTCATCTCCTGAAGCTGTTCTTTGAAATCTTCCAGGGTGAACTCTGCCTTCAGGAACTTTTCTGCGCTTTTCTTCATCTTTTCCTGATCGAGTTCCTTTTCCACTTTTTCGATCAGTGAAAGAACGTCCCCCATTCCCAGGATTCGGTTTGCGATTCTGTCTGGATGGAACGGCTCCAGACCATCGAGTTTTTCACTCGTTCCAATGAATTTAACGGGTTTCCCAGTCACGTACTTTATGGAGAGAATGACTCCGCCTCTTGCATCTCCGTCCATCTTCGTTACAACGAATCCTGTTAAATCGAGCCTTTCATCAAACACCTTGGCGGTATTGACTGCGTCCTGCCCCATCATCGCGTCAACGACGAGCAGGATCTCATCTGGGTTCAGGATTTTCTTTATCTCTTCCAGCTCTTTCATCATCTCTTCGTCTATGTGAAGTCGACCAGCGGTATCCACTATCAGAACATCTTTTCCTGTACTCTCAGCAACGTCTACAGCTTCTTTCACTATCTCAACGGGTGTTTTGTTGTAATCGTGAACAACGTTTACACCAATCTGATTTCCAAGCTTCACAAGCTGATCAACGGCTGCAGGACGGTACAGATCCGCTGCGACAAGCAAAGGATTCCTTCCCTCTTTTTTGAGGAGCTTTGCGAGTTTTGCACACGTTGTGGTCTTTCCGCTTCCCTGAAGTCCCACCATCATTATGGGAGCTGGTCTGTGGACGAGTCTCAATGGTTCGTTCTTTTCTCCCATGATTCTTACAAGCTCGTCTCTCACTATCTTTATGAACTGCTGGTCCGGTGTGAGACTCCTGAGGACTTCCTCTCCGAGAGCTTTCTGGAGGACGTGGTCCACGAATTCTTTCACAACTTTGTAGTTGACATCAGCTTCGAGCAGGGAAAGTTTCACTTCCCTGATCGCGTCTTTTACATTCTTTTCTGTGATCTTTCCGCGTCCAGACAGATTCTTGAAAACCCTAGACAGCTTCTCCTGAAGATTCTCGAACATCGAAACACCTCCGAAGGACCTTCTCTCATATTAGACGCTTCTCATTAATACCAGGTTTCCAATCATCTAAGGAGTAGCGCACTTAATGTTACAATTTATTTTCAATGAATAGGTGGTTTAACTTAATCCACCTACTAAACTACACATGTTTTTAATAATACTTGATCGTGAAGTCCTCGTATCCTTCAGGCGTAGTTTCTTCCACACTCACGTTCGTCACAACCGCCGCAGGTGGGCCTTTCGCTACCTCATTCAAAAAACGCCGAAGGGCATTTTCATCACCTTCGGCGTGTATGAAAACAGACCCATCATCCATGTTCATCACGTAACCCTTCACACCAAGAGATTTCGCAACTCTTCTTGTGAAATATCGAAAGCCCACTCCTTGAACGATCCCCTCAACTCTTATTTTCAGAGCCTTCATGTTTCCACACCCTTATGAATTCTTCGTCAAAATGCACGTCGAGTTGTGGGAAAGGTATGTAGATTCCCTCTTTTTCCAGATAATCCTTTATTCTGAAAGCCAATCTCTTCACACCTTCGAAGAAGTTATCACGGTTGACCCAGAATCTGATAATGAAGTCTATGGAAGAACTGTTGAACGCGGAGAAAACAATAGCTGGTGCTGGATCTTTTTCAACGGTCTCTTCGTCTTCCAGCGCCTTCTGGAAGATCTCCACCACTTTCCTTAAATCAGCTGAGTAAGGAACTCCCACCACTATTTCCTGTCTTCTAACGTTCGAAGGCCAGAAATGTATTATCTTGTCGTTCCAGACGGCTTTGTTCGGTATCATCACTCTTCGACCATCCCAGGTCCTGATCACGGTATGATTCAAATTCACCACTTCAACGGTTCCGGAGACTCCACCGGCCTCCAGAGCCTCTCCTTCCTTGACAGCCCGAGACACGAGAAGAAACAGGCCGGAGAAGAAATTGGCCAGCGGTTCCTGAAGAGCAAGACCTATGACAAGACCTCCGATACCCACTCCAGCGAGAAGTGGTGCAAGACTTAAATCCCAGATGTCGAGAATTATCATCACCGCGATCACAGAGATGATCAATCCCAGGAAGAATCTGATGGTGTTTCTCATTTGAAGTTCTTTTCCGAGCTTTTCCACACTCTTTTCGATGAGCTTGAACAACCATTTGAAAACCAGATAAGAAACAACAACCGTTACCGCCGTGAGGATCAGTTTGGCGAGCAAGTTCTCACCACCTCACAGCGAATTTGATGCCTGTTCCCTGAGTGTAGTAGTACTCCGAGAATGGGTCACTGCTCACGGGTGAACTGATGATGAACGTGCCAAAGCCCACAGAGACGTTGTTCACAGTTGCGTAGAAACCAAGAGAGATTTTTACGGTGTTTTCTTTCGTTTTGGTGTTGCTCAGCACCGAAACTCCCAGACCCGCTTTTTGTTCCGATCCGATCGTGAAGTCTATCCTGTTTTCCAGCACTTCTTGGTCGAACACCAGAGAGTAGGAGAATCTGTTTTTCCTGGAAGAATCGTAGAAAAGCTTCAAAAGATAAGTTCCTCCCATGTAAGTTCCTTTCTGACTCCAGAGAGTGAAATCCCGAACGCTGACACCAAAACCAACATCTTTGAACAAGTAACCAGAGACACCCCCGTGGAGATCGATCTCTTTTCTTTCTTCCTGATCCATGGTGAAAGAAACACCGGCTCCGACATTCAAGCTCTCTTCTGGCGAAAAGGCCGCATCGTATTCGATCGTGGTTCTGTAGCTGGATTCCGTTAGAGTACTTCTTTTCAAATACAACACTCCTGCGATGTTCGGTGCGGGAGTCTGGAAGAGCCCGACCAAGAACGTTCCCAGAGATTCACCCTCACCAGAAAACACCTGATACGAACCCATGACTCCCTGTTTGTTCATGGAAAGAAGTCGTGCGGGATTTTCGAAGAAAGCCCACTCACCAGAAGAGGAAAAAATCTCGAGCTGGGAAGCTACCGCCAGTGTTGAAATCACAAGAATCAAAAGAAAGACCTTCTTCATACATTCACACCCCCTGAAGAATAGACTTCTACCACTTTGCTTTTCAGTTCCTTGAAGGTTCCACTCTCTATAGAACGCCTTACTTCCTTCATTAGAGAGATCATGAAGTTGATGTTGTGAATCGTGAGGAGTATCTGCCCAAGGACTTCTCCTCGATCGAAGAGGTGATGGATGTAAGACCGCGTGAAATTCTTGCAGGTATAACACCCGCACCTTTCGTCCACCGGTTCGAGGGACCGCTTGTTGTAAGAGGCCTTGAGGTTGAGTTTCCCATTCCAGGTGAGCGCAGTTCCGTGCCTTGCTATCCTGGTTGGGAAGACGCTGTCGAACATATCCACTCCTCGATCAACGAGCTCGAGTATGAGTTCTGGAGACCCTCCTCCCATGAAGTAACGGGGTTTATCTTCCGGAAGAAACTCCACCGTGACTTCGGTCATTTCAAGAGTGAGGGATCTTTCTTCACCTATGCTCAATCCTCCTATGGCGTATCCATCGAATCCAATCGATGTAAGCTGAAGAGCGCTTTCTCTCCGCAGATCCGGGTAGATCCCTCCCTGAACGATTCCAAAGAGTGCTTGATTCTCCGTTTTGAAAGCCTTTTTAGATCTCAGAGCCCATCGATAGGTTCTCTCTGTTGCCTCTTTCACCTCTTCGTAATCGGCATCGGGTACAGGACAGTGATCGAAGACCATGCAGATATCCGATCCCAGAGCGATCTGAACCTCCATGGATATCTCTGGATTCAGGAAAACTTTCGAACCGTCAATAGGAGATCTGAAGACCACACCTTCATCGTCTATCCTGATCTTTGGAAGGCTGAAAACTTGAAAACCTCCGCTGTCGGTGAGTATCGGTCTTTTCCATCCCATGAAGTTGTGAAGTCCCCTGTGAAGCTTTATGATCTCCACACCGGGTTTCAACATGAGATGAAACGTGTTCGAAAGAATTATCTCCGCTCCTGCTTCTTCCAGATCTCTGGGAGTGAGAAGCTTCACGTTTGCGTTGGTTCCAACCGGCATGAAAACAGGAGTTTCAACAGCTCCGTGGTGAAGCTTCATGACACCCAGTCTTGCTTTTCCGAAAGTTTTTTTCACTTCGAACTCCACACGATTCCCTCCAGCATCTTCTTCACCCTTTGATAACAGCCTTCAATCTGTGCTTCCTGTTCTTCGAGCTCTTCCAGCATGTTTTTCCTGAAAGTCTCGTCTGAAATCTCTTTCAAATTGATCAGAACGTTCACCTTCTCAACCTGAAAGACCGCGTGGCAGAGATCTGCGGCGTTCAACGTGTCCGATGCCAGATTCTTGTTTCCAAATTCGGCGAGCTTCTCGAGCTCGTGTGCGAGGTCTTTCATCACCCTTATCACGTCCATCGGTACAGAAGCAGCTTCCTTCAGAGCATTCTGAAGCTCTCCTTCAGAGGATTTGTAAGCTTTCATGACCTTTTCAAAGGCTTCCATGTCTTTCTTTGCAAGATCGAAGAGTTTCAGTCTCGCTTCTTCCATTGCCTCAACTATCCTCTCCATCTCCGGTTCCACATCTTCGTAACCCTTTTTCTTCCTGGTGAAATTCGCAACCATTTCAGCGAGGGCACATGCCATGGCTCCCACGACTGATCCAACCGCTCCCCCACCAGGAGTTGGCTTTCTCTCTGCAACCATATCGCAGAATTCTTTGAGCGAAAGGCGTTCAACCTCCATATCTCTCTTCTCCCCCCTGAACGATCTTAACTCCCGAACTCGTTCCTATTCTATCAGCACCGTACATGATCATTTTAACAGCGTCCTCGAAGGTTCTGATCCCTCCGGAAGCTTTTACACCCATCTCATCTCCCACGATCCATTTCATGAGATGAACGTCTTCTGCGGTCGCCCCTCCTGTTCCAAATCCCGTGGAAGTCTTCACGAAATGAGCTCCAGCAAGTTTGGAAATGACACACGCCGCTATCTTCTCTTCCGTATCCAGATAGCACGTTTCGATGATCACCTTCACAACTTTTCCTTTCACCGATTCGACAACACTTCTTATATCCTCGTAAACGTACTCCCACTCTTTTGCCTTGAGCATGCCAACGTTGATGACCATATCGATCTCATCGGCTCCACTCTCAACAGCGAAAATCGCCTCATGGGCTTTCGTCCGAGTTTCGTTCGCTCCCAGTGGAAAACCAACAACGGTGACGACTTTCACATCGGTTCCTTCGAGTTCTTCACGAGCCAGTTTCACATAACACGGATTCACACAGACTCCATGGAAACGATTTTCCCTTGCTTCAAGACAGAGTTTTTTTATATCGTCTGGTGTGGCAAACGGTTTCAGATTCGTGTGCTCTATAGCACTTCTCACATCTTCGATACCCGCGCTTTCTCTGACGGGCTTGAATTCGTAGAACTCTCTGTACTTCGCTACTGCCTCCTCAATCCTGTACTCTATCATGAGAAATCACCTCACAAACCGAGTTCAGAAGCGATCGTTTTCATCGCCTCGAGAGAAATTTCTAAGAATTTCTCAAGCGAGAGCCCAAAGTTTTCACAGGTTCTCATCTGTTCCCTGCTCGCTCCCTTCGCAAAGGCCTTTTCCTTGAATCTCCTCAGCAGAAAATCCACATCGATAACATCCAGTTTCTTCTCTGGTCTGATCAGTGCGGCCGCCACTATAAAACCAGTGGTTGGATCCACCGCATACAAAGCCTTCTCCATCAAAGTTTCTGGAGTTTTCTTTTCGCAGTGGGCCAGAATAGCGTTGAGAACGTCTTCGGGTACGTCCTCATCTTTCAGGATTTCCAGGGTCTTCAAGCCATGTTCCTCGGGTTTATCTTTGGTGTAGTCGTAATCCAGATCGTGAAGAAGTCCGGCAAGACCCCATTTTTCTTCGTCCTCGTTGAATTCCCTCGCGAGAGCTCTCATAACAGCTTCCGCTGCAAGACAGTGCTTCACAAGATTTTTCGTTTTAACGTGGGTTTTCAACAGCTCCATTGCCCTTTCCCTGCTGATCAAAGTTCTCCCTCCTCCCTGAAGCTGAAATATCCTCGTCTCGATACAATGACGTGATCCACAAGACTCACCCCAAGGATTTCTCCTGCTTGTTTCAATCTTTCCGTGATCAAACGATCTTCTTTGCTGGGAGTGGGATCACCAGAAGGATGGTTGTGAACGACGATCACTCCAGATGCATTAGCCCTGATAGCCGTCCGAAACACGTCCCGCGGATGTATCAAACTCCTGTCAGAAGTTCCAACAGTGAGTGTGTTTTCTCCTATAACGTTGAGCTTCGTATCGAGACAGATCACCTTCACAATTTCCCTCTCAAGATACACCATTTCCTGGCAGTATTTGTAAACTTTCACGGAAGAGTCCAGCTTCTCCGGTATCCTTTCCAGTTCTCTGTGAAGTCTTTTTCCAAGCTCCAGAGCAGCTTTCAAGGTGATGGCCTTGACCATACCGACCCCTTCGACCGAAGCTATCTCCTCGAGACTTGCGTTCGAGAGTTTTATCAACGAGCCGTCAAACCTTTCAAGAAGATCCTTTGAAAGTTCGAGAACGTGTTTTCCCTTCTTTCCAGTTCTCAACACTATGGCGACGAGTTCTTCAACCGAAAGCGACTCTGGCCCCGCCTTTATCATCCTCTCTCTTGGAAGCAACCTTCCACCATCCCTTTTCATAGAGGTACTGCCAGACCATTCCAAGAGGAAATCCCACCACAGTAAAGAAATCTCCTTCTATTTTTTCAACGAAGACGGCCGCGAAATCCTGTATCCCATAAGCCCCCGCTTTGTCGAGAGGTCTGTATTTCTCAACGTAGTAATCGATCACACTCTCTGGAAGTTCTCTGAACCTGACCTTCGTTGAAGAAACGATCACGTCTTTTGTTTCACTGGAGACGAACGCCACCCCCGTGTAAACCACGTGCCATTTTCCAGAAAGCTTCTTCAGCATACCTTTCGCTTCTTCCAGAGACTCCGGCTTTCCCAGTATGTTACCATCCAAAACCACCACCGTATCGGATCCAATGACGAGTATTTCCTCTTCCTTCCTCTTTTTGAACACCCACTCCGCTTTTCTCAACGAGAGTTCTCTAACGGTCTCTTCGGGACTTTCAAGAAACTCCTCTTCAACATCAGGCTTTTCAACTTCGAACTCTATCCCCAGCAACTCCATCAGTTGCCTTCTTCTGGGCGAAGAAGAAGCGAGAATAATTCTCAAACACTATCCCTCCCATCCTGCTTGCCAGGAAGGCGTTGACTGTTCCCGAAACAAGACCGAGTATCACCATCAAAGGAAAGAGTAAGAAGGTCTTCGTGCTTCCAACCAGAAAAGATATGACGATGAGCTGAACAAGGTTGTTCACAAAAGATCCCATTGCACTCAAGCTCAAGTAACCAAAATCGAACCGGGCCAGAAACGATTCCACCAGGGAAGCGGAAACGGCACCGAAGAATCCAGTTAGAAAAGATGGAGAAAGAAACCTGCCGGAAAAGAGAGCACCCAAAATGCTCTTTGCAGATGCGACGATCAGAGCATCTCCAAAACCAATTTCCGAAGCTATCATGAGGACTACCGAGTTGGAGAATCCCCATCTTCCAAACGGCACCGGAAAAGGGAGCAAGTTCTCCAGGACATAAAAAGTAGAAGAAAGAGCCGTCAAAACAGAAAGAAATGTGATCCTCCTCACCAGGTCACGGTATCGTAATCTGTCTTTTCTTCGAAGAATATTATCACCTCGTTTGGCACACAGATGATGGTCCCTCCTGGACCAACCCATCCCGTTTTCACACACAGTTTCAAAGGACAGGTTGACTCAACGACTCTGACCCTGTTCCCATGGAATTCCACCTTCATGAGGAATCTTCCGTTCTCTGTTATGTCGTACGTTCCTGGTTTCGACAGAATCTTTCTGAAATCTTTCCCTTGAACCACAACTTTACTTCCTTTCTTCTCCGAAACGAGTATTGAAAAGATGAGGACAACGAAGATCAAAATGATCAGCACCACGTCTTTTTTTCTGAAGAAACTCCTCACCTTTTTCACTCTCTTTCGAACAGCTTGAAGGTCTCAGACTTTTCGATCGTTCCTCCTTCAAGAACTATCAGCGGATGAGCTCCCATATTTGGAAAATCGAGCACCACCTTCCTCCAGTCTTTTCCGGCCATCACAAAGCCCGCTGTGGAGAGTGCGTCGGCTGTGGTGGCATCTTCGGCTACGATCGTTACGCTCCACACACCACGAGCAGGATACCCCGTTGAAGGATCGAGAATATGATGATACCTGACACCGTCCACAACGAAATATCTTTCGTAATCACCGGAAGTCGCAACCGCTCCGGATTTCAGATAGATGTAATCTATCACGTTGTCTTCCCTGGGATCTTTTACTCCTATCACCCACGGATACTTTCCAAATTTTGGCCCGATGATACGAATATCCCCACCTGCTTCGACAAACCCCGTTGCGTTCTCGTCAAAAGAGAGTGCTATCTGCCTAGTTCTGTCAAGGGCGTACCCTTTCGCTATACCACCAAGATCGATCTTCACACCGTTTTTAACCATCACTCTCATGTTCTTATCGTCGAAGAGAACGTTTTTATATCCGATATGCTTCAGAGCTTCTTCGATCTCTTCTCGAGAAGGTACCCTGAGATTTTCGTAGTTTCCGGTAAACCCCCAGAGTTCGAGAAGCCTTCCTATCGTTGGATCGAACGCTCCATTTGTGAGTTCTGCGAACGCGCAAGCCGCTTTGATCAAACTGTAAGTCTCTTCGTCCACCTCGACCCATTCGTCGGGATGATCGTTTATCTTTTTCACAACGCTTCTCTCATCCGTGAAAGAAAACTTGTAGGTAATCCTCTTCATGTCTTCCAGAATGGCTTCTGCGATCGTTCTGGGATTTATCTTCTGAGAGGAAACGACTATCCTCACACTCGTTCCGAGAGCGAAATCTCTGAGCTCATAATACTGATCTTTCGTTCGGATGAGGAGTAAAGCCAAGAGAATCGCGAGAGATCCAAGAAGAAGTGAAGAAAAGATGATGACGTTTCTTCTGGTTACCCGATGATCGTTGCTATCTGACGGCCACATTTTGTGCACTTCCCTTCTTCATCCAGTCCCACTTTTTCCACTTCATATCCCTGTCTTCTGATCACAAGATTTCCGCAATCCGGGCAGAAAGTGCTCTCGTATCTTTCGTCCCACACGTTACCGAGGTAGACGAAATTTAAATACTCTCTGGCCATCTCGTATATCTCGATGAGCTCTTCTATCGGCGTTGGAGGTATGGTGTACTTGTAATTTGGAAAGTAGCGGCTTATATGAAGAGGGATGTCTTTGTCCAGATCAGCGATCCACTCGAATTCTCTCCTCAGGTCTTCTTTGTCGTCGTTCTTTCCCGGAATTATCAGCGTGGTGAGCTCAACGTGAATTCCTGCGTTGTAAACCTTCTCTATGTTTCTGAGGACCACGTCCAAATCTCCCCCGATCTCCCTGTAGAAATCTCTGTTGAATCCCTTGAGATCTATGTTCATCGCATGCACGGACTGAAAGAGGAGTTCCAGAGGTTCTTCGTTTATAAAACCGTTGGTCACAAGAACGCAGTACATACCTTCTCTCACGGCCACACGAGACGTGTCGAGAACGAACTCGTACCAGACAAGAGGCTCGTTGTATGTGAAAGCGATTCCTTTTGAGTTTCTGTTCATCTGGGCTATCTTGACAAGCTGTTCTGGAGTGACTCTTTTGGTTTCTGGCTTTGTTTGCGAAATCTCCCAGTTCTGACAGAAACCGCACTTGAAATTACAGCCGAAAGTTCCCACAGAGAATATCTGCTCACCAGGATTGAAGTGGAAAAGCGGTTTCTTTTCTATGGGATCCATAGCGATTGCTGTTACTTCACCGTAGTTCAGACTCACCAGAGAGCCGTTTTTGTTCTTTCTCACACCGCACAACCCAATTTGTCCGTTATCGAGCACACATTCATGCGGACACAGAAGGCACTTAACTTTTCCATTCTCAAGAATTTCAAAGTGCAAAGCCATCCTTTCCATGTCCCATCCTCCTCATTTGTAGCGTTCAACTGTGAACCTGTAAATCTCCACATCGTCGTCCCACTCAGGGATTCCGGCTTTCAGCTTCGCTATTCTGAGCTGTTCTTCGACCGTATCCACACCTTCTATGTCAGGAAGAAGGAGCCCTCTCCTCCAGCCCTTAACTACTATCACACCGTATTTTTTCGGGTCGAGCTCGGAGATATCCCTCACCGGTTCAGGAGGACTGAGAATGTCCACGTGCACAACGATATCGTCGAGTTCATCGGGCGAGACCGGAGGAAACCTTGGGTCCTGAGTGGCAGCCGCGATGGCGTTATCTCTTATCTCAAGAGCGAGATTCGGCTTTGTGGGAAGATAGGTTCCTATACAGCCCCTCAGAGAACCGTCCGTTTTGTGAAGAGTCACAAAAGCCCCTGCTCTTCTTTTGAAGAGCTCTTCAGGAACACTTTCATCGGGTTCGATCACTTTTCCATATCTCACGTAATTCTCTATGACCCTTATTGCCCATTTCACGTAAGGATGTTCACCTATCATGTTCCCACCACCTTTGACCTTCTCCCGATCCCCTGAAGTGGATACGCTTTTTGGCCTGTTTTCTGTAACAATTATAGCACCTGTTGTATCATAGAATTTGAGAGATCGAGAAAGGAGAGGATAGAACGTGAAAGCAGGTGGTCAAGCGGTAATAGAAGGAGTGCTTATGATCGCAAGAAAGGTTTCCCTTGCCGTCAGAAAGCCAAATGGAAATATCGAAGTCAGGGAACTCGGGAAAGTAAAGTTTCCAGGTTGGGCGAAGATACCTTTCTTGAGAGGTTTTTATTCGCTTTTTGTTTCTCTCTACTTTGGAATAAAAGCCCTCAATCTTTCCTCCGAAATCTCTTCCGGTGAAAAACTGAAGGAAAGCGAGAAATTCTTTTCTCTCATCACAGCCGTTGGACTTGCCGTTGGTCTTTTTGTGATAGTACCTATTTTTCTGACCAATTTCCTGGTGACGAAAAAAGGAGAGTTTCTCTATTCTCTTGTTGAAGGATTCATAAGGGTTGGACTCTTTCTCCTCTACGTCTGGATCATCTCACTGTTCAAAGATGTAAAACGCGTGTTTCAGTACCACGGTGCGGAACATATGACAATTCACGCTTACGAACATGGAGAGGAACTCACACCGGAAAATGTGAGAAAATATTCGACGATACATCCAAGATGCGGGACCAACTTTTTGATGATCTTTTTAATAGTGGCCATCCTTCTTCTCAGTCTGGTCGGTGTCGTTGTGGAGATGAACACCTGGACGAGGATCGTTTCAAGGCTCGTTCTTCTTCCCTTCGCAGCGGGGATTTCTTACGAACTCCTGAAAGTCATAGCCTTCTTCAATGGAAAGGGACTGGTGAAGCTTCTCTATCTTCCAGGGTACCTTCTTCAATACCTGACCACGGCAAAACCAGATGACTCACAGCTTGAGGTTGCCATCACCGCGCTGAAGTACGCAGTAGGTGAAGAGAAGGACACAACAGAGGACAACGTAAAGGAGGATGAGGTAGAACTTCTGGGATAGTCCAAGAAGATTGAACATCAGTGAAAAGGAAACGAGGATCAAAAGTGTTTTCCATTTTCCTATCTTTCTGGAAAACACGTGGTGAGTATGTTTCTCATCCGGAGAGAACGGGTTTTTCTTTACAACCAATCTTCTCACAAAACTGAACACGATCTCGTAGAACGGAAATCCAAGGAAAAGCGTGGCGTATCCGAGATCTCCCTCGAAGAAAACCACCGATGCCGTGGAGAGGTAAGCTCCAAGAAGAAACGAACCACTGTTCCCCAGAAAAACCTTTGCGTCTGGGAGGTTCCATGGAAGAAAACCGATTATCGAAAACGCAAGAGACCTTTCTCCAATCATGAGCGAAGAAAATAGAGATATTCCGCTCAAAAGGCCGTCCAATCCATCGACTACGTTGAACGCGTTAACCATACCGACAAACCAGATCACGAAAAAGACAGGATGTATCCTCGCTCCAAAGATACTGACCTCTATGGTCACAGCGGTAGAGAACCAGACAGCAACCAGAGTGGTCACAGCGAGTTTGATTTTGTAAGAGAGGTCGAAAAGATCATCCAGAAGTCCAAGAAGAAACAGGGGAATCGAAAAGAGAAAAAAGGGATTGTCTCTTTCGAAGATGAGAAGCGTCAGGAATATGGAAACACCACCGACCGGCGGAACCGCTCTCCCGTGGGATTTTCTGGAGTCGGGATGATCGAGAAATCCCGTCTTCTTCGCAAAAACAGACAGCACCGAAGTCAGGAAGAAACTAATTATCGCTTCCCACATTTATTTGTGCCTCCGGGACTAATTTTTTCATTTCGGTGAGAAGTCCTTTTACGTCGCTGTTTTCGAAGGCTTCTTTCATTCTGTTGATTGCCTGTTCTACGCTCTCTTTCCCTGGAAGAACGGATGTCTTCACTCTGAAGATTTTCGAGTGTGGAGTCAACTCTTTCATCTCGTAAGGGTAGAGCAACTCTTCGTACATCTTCTCCCCCGGCCTGATTCCGGTGAAAACTATCTTTATGTCCTGGTAAGGGGTGTACCCAGAGAGCATGATCATGGTTTCCACAAGCTTCAGGATGGGTATCTGCTCTCCCATGTCGAGAATGAAGAGGTCCTTTCCGGAAGAGAAGAGAAGGGACTGGAGAATGAGGGAGACGGCCTCAGGTATGGACATGAAGTAGCGCTTCATTCGTGGATCCGTCACCGTTACAGGCCCACCTTTTTCTATCTGACGGCGAAATTTTTCCACTACGCTTCCCCTGCTTCCAAGAACGTTTCCAAACCTCACGATCGAGAAATTCGTGCTGTTTTTTTCTCTCGAAAGGATGTAGAGTTCCGCTATCCTCTTGGTGAGGCCCATCACAGAAGTGGGATTCACCGCTTTGTCTGTCGAGATGAAAACAAAATACTTAACACCGAGCCTTTCGGAGAGTTCCACGAGATTCATCGTTCCCAGAACGTTCACTCTGAAAGCCTCAAGCGGATTTTCCTCCATCAAAGGAACGTGCTTGTGTGCTGCCACGTGGAAGATCACGTCCGGCCTCAGCTGGGTCAACCAGTGTTCCATTATCTTTCTGTCGGCAACATCCGCTATGATCCTTTTTTTCTTCACCTCCGGAAAGTGTTCGGTGAGAAACTCGTTTATGAGATATATACTGTTTTCTCCGTGGCCCAGAAGAAAGATCTCCGCTGGATTCATCCTGGCTATTTGCTTGCAAAGCTCAGAACCGATACTGCCTCCTGCTCCGGTCACAAGAATTTTCTTCCCTTTCAAGAATTTTCCTATTTCATGAAAATCCACCTTCACTTCTTCGCGACCCAGAAGATCTTCTATGGATATTTCCTTCAGATGGGAGATCCTGACACGTCCTTCTATCAGCTCTCTCACACTGGGGAGGGTCTTTACTCTGACCTTTTTCAAATCGATGCTTTTGAGAATTCGTTCCATCTCAGCTCTGGAAGCTGAAGGTATAGCTATCACGATTTCGTCCACGTTCATTTTCTCCACGAATTCCATTGTTTTCTCTATTGGTCCAAAAACCGGAACTCCCCTCACCTTTCGACCGATCTTTCTGGGAGAATCGTCCACGAAGGCCACTATTTTTCCTAAATGGGGGTGTTTCTCAAATTCTTCGAGAATAGAGACTCCCGCATCTCCTGCCCCTATGACCAGTATTCTCTTCTCCCCTGAGGTTTTTCTTAGCCTGTTCACAGTCAGCCACTGCCATGTGATCCTGCTCAGCACAAGAAGGGCCATCGAACCAAGAAAGGTGGCAAACCCCACGGATCTGGGAAGAACTATTCCCCTGTAAACATAAAAAAACGCAAGGTTGGAAAGATAAGAGATAACGCTTCCTCTTATGAGAATGAGAAAGTCTCTGGCATTAGCGTATTCCCACACGATGGAATAGTTTCCGTTCAGAATGTAGACAACAGCCGAGACAGCGGTGTATACGATCACGGATTCGTCATAACGGCTCATTTCCTGAAAGTCAAAACCAAACCTCGAAAAGAGCGCCACTACACCCGCAAAGTACGTCAGAGCCACGTCGATTACAAAAAGGAGTGCCTTTCTTACCATCTTGTGATCACCCTTCTCCCATCCTCCGGTATAACTCCGTACTTGAAGAGTACCTCACGCACATCCTCGGTTACGTACACCCTCACGATCTGAATCATGTTGCTCACCATCAACCTGTATGCAGGGTATTTCTTCACGTACTCGTCCACTGTGAGAATCTCATCATGTTTGGGGTCGTAAAGGAAGACGTTGTTCTGGAGAAATTCATCGGGATGAAAGATGGTGAGTTTGTACGGTGTGTCGATCCTGAAGAATTTCTCTTTGTTATCGCGAATCTCTTCGAGAATGCTTTTGTCTGAATCCTCTACGTTAACACTGGACAACACACGGTCTATGTTTTCGACGATCTTATCGATCAGGTTTCTGGCTGCAGACAGGCTGAGTTCAGATGGATCAAACCCTTCAGCGGAGAAAGGACGCTCAACCACCATCTTCCACAGATCGCGATTTTTGAACCGCTCCACGAGTTTCTTCGTTTCACTGTCCCCCTTCAGTTCGAGTTCTCTGAGAATGGAATAATCCGTCAATTCGAGGAATTCGTCGAGATCTTTCAAGCGCTCTTCCAAATCGAGAATCTCACAGGCCTTTGAGAGTATCTCCTGAATCATGAGATCGGCAGCACGGGACGTTTTGTGGAAATACACATTTTTGTACATCATGAATCGGCTGAACAGTATCGAATATATGTTGTCAACCACCTTCACGTGGTAACAGAGTATCTCTTTTCCATCTACCTCTTTGACAAGGGAATTCCTCAGCACCCTGTCCACGTTCATCGGAGCAAAATGCCCCACTCCGCTGTAGTAAGAGTCCCTCAGCAGAAAGTCGAGTCTGTCGGCTCCCAGCGG
This sequence comes from Thermotoga sp. RQ2, assembly GCF_000019625.1. Classification (NCBI taxonomy): domain Bacteria; kingdom Thermotogati; phylum Thermotogota; class Thermotogae; order Thermotogales; family Thermotogaceae; genus Thermotoga; species Thermotoga sp. RQ2. Next base: position 1,244,845 of record NC_010483.1, on the reverse strand, counting down.
TCCCTGGATGATGTTGAAATCCACACTCCCCGTTTCCTCTCCTCTGTATACCTCAACTACCCTTTTTGCTATCTCCTGAAAGGCGTCTTCCAGGGAAACCTCTCCCACCGATTCTCTTATATCTTCGATTACTGCTTGTTTCAATCTTTCGTTGTATGAGTTGAAAACCCTCATCATCTCTTCAGGAAGCTTTTCCGTTATGAGTTTGTTTCTGAACTCATCGTGACCATCCTCGTAACCGTATCTTTTGAAAACCACATCGTCGAACTGGTGACTGAACGGACCGTGTCCAACGTCGTGCAGCAAAGCGGCAAGACGCACTATCCTTATTCGATCGCTTTCTTTGAAAAGATTCCTCGCGTACAATCCGGCAACGTGCATGGTTCCCAATGAGTGTGCAAAGCGTGTGTGAGTCGCGCCGGGATACACGACGGTCGCCCCTGCCAACTGCGAAAGAAAGCGAAGCCTCTGAACCACTTTCGTATCGGTGGCTAGTATTTCCAGTGGATAGAGATATATTTCCGAATGCACAGGATCCCTTGAAACCTTTTTAAACACGCTATCACCACCCTTCTGTTAAATTGTATCACTCGAAAATATGGTAAAATTACTAAAAAAGAAAAGGAGAAGCGGAGGATGAAAAAGTGGGAACTTTCACAGCCTGATGAAAAGGCTGTGTCAGAGATTTCTCAGTATTTTGGTCTCAATGAAATTGCATCGAGAATACTCGTAAACAGAGGCTTCACTACCAGGGAAGCGGTAGAGGCTTTTCTGTTCGTCAATGAATCCCACCAGCACGATCCCTTCCTCTTCAACGATATGGAGAAAGCGGTTGAAACCCTGCTTGAAGCCCGATCCAAGAACGAACTCGTTCTGATCCACGGAGACTACGATGTGGATGGTATAACTTCAACCGTTATGTTGAAGGAATTCCTCGAGGAGAACGGCTGGCGTGTTGATGTTTATATTCCCCACCGTATCGAAGAGGGATACGGTATCCAGCCAGAAAACATCTCGACCTTTAAAGAAAACAACGTCTCCTGTCTTGTAACGGTTGACTGCGGAATAACCGCGCTGGATTCGGTCGCTCTCGCGAAAAAATTCGGAATGAAAGTGATCGTCACGGACCACCACGAGGTGAACGGCGATCTTCCCCCCGCCGATGCCATTGTGAACCCAAAAGTACCTGGAGAGAACTACCCATTCAGAGATCTTGCAGGTGTCGGTGTAACTTACAAACTCGTCCAGGCTCTTTCTGAAGCGACCAATTATCCCCATCCCGAGAGATTTTTGGAGCTGGTAGCTCTTGGAACGGTCGCCGATATGGTCACCCTCCTCGACGAAAACAGATACTTCGTGAAAAAGGGAATAGAGTTACTTGCGAACACAAAACGTGTAGGTTTAAAGAGGCTTCTGGAAAGACTCGGACTGAGAAATCTCACATCGCACGATATAAGTTACAAAATAGCTCCTCGTCTCAACGCCGCGGGCCGTATGGGGAGTGCCAACGACGCCTTCAATTTACTGATAATGAACGATCCAGCGAAAGCGGACGGTGTTGTGGATAGATTGATGGAGCTGAACAGTATCAGAAGGAAAACAGAATGGGCGATATACAAAGAAGCAATTGAAATAATCGAGACAAACGACCTGTGGAAAGATCCCGTCATAGTCGTTGCAAAAGAAAACTGGCACGTGGGAGTCATCGGCATAGTCGCTGCCAAACTGGCAAATCGTTATGAAAAACCCGTTGCAGTCGTCTCTCTGGACGAAAAGATAGCGAAAGGTTCCATAAGGAGCTACAACGGTTATGACATAATGAACATTTTCAACGAAGATATTCTCAAAATATTCGAGGAGATAGGAGGTCATTCCTCGGCGGTTGGCTTCTCCTTGAAAAGAGACCAACTGGAACCGTTCAGGGATTACATCAGAAACATTTCTCTGGAAGAACGAGAAGAGAAGGTAATCGTTGATGCTGAGGTCAGAATGGAAGATATCGATGATCGCTTCATTGAAGACATAAAAAAACTCATGCCCTTCGGCCAGGGAAATCCGGAACCTGTTCTTCTCTTCAAAGACGTCCTGGTAGAAAAGATCCATTTCTTTGGAGAAGACGGCAGCAACGTGTTCCTTCACCTGAAAAACGGTGAAAAGAACCTGGAAGTTGTGGGATACAATTTCAAGAACCTTTCGAGTTCTCTTTCTACATTACCAGTAACTCCCACCAGAGGAGACGTTGTGGTGAATCTGCGCCCCATGGGAAATGGAGTTTCTTACTATCTCATCTCGTTGGATGTGAAACCTGTTTTCTCTGTAAAAAACAGAGAAGTGAGTCATATACTGAGTAGATCTAAGGAAGAAAGAACACTGATAAAGGTACCTTACCCATCAAAAACAAAGCTTCTGCTTTCCATAAAGGAAGAGCTTCGGGGAAAACTGGCGATCGTTTCTTTAACGAACGCTACGACTCAAAACATTCTGGGGTGCCTTTCGAGGTACTACACCTCCAGAAACTTGGGATTTGTAAATTCCACCTTTTCTAAGGAAGAAGAAAGCGATATTGTTCTCTTCACCCTTGCTGGTTTTCTGAAAAAACACCGTCTGGATGAGTTTGATGTCTTTGTGGTGAACGAGTTCCAAGATTTTCTGGCGCATCGCGACAGCGAACTGGTCAAAAGCTTCCTAGACATAGTCGACAAACACCCGGGAAAATTCATCTTCGTTGCCTCGATGGAACACCCAGGGTTGGAAGAGTTTCTGAAAAAGGAAAAATACGATGTCGTTGAGCTGAGAACCGGCGAACCTGAGGAATTTCTGTTCTCCGATCAGAGAAATTCTTTCGACTTAGGTTCTCTTGTGGACGCTCACAGTTTCGCGGTGGTTGTTTCTGAGAAAAAACTCATACCAGATCTTTATCGGAAGATTGGCAAAGATGCAATCGTTTACTACACAAGCATGGACATGGAAAAGAAAATAAAGGCAATCGGCTTGATGGAAAGTGGTTCTGCTCGAAAAGCGATCATCACAAGCAACACCGATGGGCTTCCGACCCACATAAAAGGCGATATCTTCTTTTACGACTTCCCGCTCAGCATTTACGAAATAGTGGATCTTTTGAGAAGAAAATCGGTGGTTAACCTCTGCTACTCTTCCTCCGACATTGAAAAGCGTCGATACGAGCTCAACAAGCTGTTTCCAGATCGTGAAAAACTAAAAGAAATAGCGATCACAGCGATGAATCTGAAAGACAAAGAAAAACTGGAGAAGATTTTGGAGAGCGAGTACGATCTGAGCAGCGCCACTCTGAGAAAGATTTACCTGGACCTTCTGGAAGAATCCGGGTTCAACTTCGATAGATGGAGTTTTTCGGAAGATGAAAGGATACCTTGGAGATTGCTTGAGAGAGAGCTCGAAATAGCCCAGTTCGAAAGGACGGTTTCCGTTCTTTCAAAGGATCTGAAGTGGATATTCAACTTTTTCAAGGATACGGTGGTAAAGTGATAGTCGCTGTGGATTACGGAGAAAGGAAGTGTGGAGTCGCATTTGGAGAAATTCTTCCTCAAAAAAGTCTTGTGATACCCACAAAAAACCTGAAGGAATTCATCAGAAAGCTGAAACCTGATAAAATAATCTTTGGATTGCCTCTTTCAATGAGTGGAAAATACACCCAGCAGACGTTCAAAACAGTCGCGGTTGCCTTCAAATTTTCAAAAGAGTACGAAACATATCTCTGTGACGAAAGACTCACCACGAAAATAGGAGAAAGAATCTCGAAGAGAGATGACGCCGTGAGCGCCGCTCTGATTTTTCAGTCTTTCTTCGAGAATTCCTCGGTATGTGAAAAAGTCACAGATCCAAGAAAAAAAGTCGATTTGGCTTTGGAAAAAGTCGATGGAGAAGTTCTCCTGTACGAGTTCCCAGATCCTTCTTTGAACATCGAAGCAAGAGAAGTTGATGTGGTCACGAAAAATCCGGTTCTTGCTTATTTCTACAGTAAAAATGGATACTTCGTTGGAAGAGAACTTTGGGAAAAGAAGTACGACCTGATCATTTCTGGAAAAAACTGCGAAGAGTTGAAGAAATACCTGAAAGAAAACGGTAGGCTGGTGTGCCTGTAGCTCAACGGATAGAGCGCTGGACTCCGGATCCAGAGGTTGCGGGTTCGAGTCCCGCCAGGCACACCAGATTTTTTTTAATTCTTAGGAAAAGCACATTTTGAAGAAGAAATATCATGACGAGGAGGTTTTAAAATGCCAAGAGGTGACATCGGAATAGATCTTGGAACAGCATCCATAATCGTTTACAAGAGAGGAGAAGGAATTGTTCTGCACGAACCTTCTGTCGTTGCGATCTCAGAAAAAACCGGGGAAATCGTCGCCATAGGAGAAGAAGCGAAGAAGATGCTCGGTAAAACTCCAGAAGGCCTCAAAGCGATAAGACCCATGAAAGACGGTGTGATAGCGGACTACAGAATGATCGAAGCGATAATAAGAAACTTTCTGAAGAAAATCATAGGAAGGTTCAGCTTCGTGAAACCTTCTCTCATCATAGGTGTTCCCACGAAAATAACAGAGGTAGAAAAGAGAGCGGTGTTCGAAGCCGGTTTGAACGCTGGTGCCAGAAGGGTTCACATCGTTTCCGAGCCGATCGCAGCTGCGATAGGTGCCGGAATAGATGTGATGGCTTCAGAGGGAAACATGGTGGTGGATATCGGAGGAGGAACCACGGATATAGCGGTCATCAGTCTCGGCGGCACGGTGGTGGGAGAGTCCGTGAGAATGGCTGGAGACGCGATGGACGAAGCCATCGTGAAGTTCATAAGGAAAAAATACGGTCTCATTATCGGAGAATCCACCGCTGAAGAGATCAAGAAAAGAATAGGAAAAACACATCCCGCTTTCGAAAACTACGAAATAGAAATAAAGGGAAGAGATGTGGTGACGGGTCTTCCGAGAACAGACCGCGTGAGCTCGGAAGACGTGAGAGAAGCGATCGAACCCATCATTTTTGCGCTTCTTACAAAGCTCAAGAATGTCTTGGAAAGAACACCACCAGAACTCTCTGCCGACATCATAAACAACGGCATTCGTCTGACCGGTGGAGGTGCACTGCTCAGAGGACTGGACAGAACCATATACGATGAGATACACGTGAAGACGATCGTGGCAGACGATCCCATAACCTGCGTCGCAAGAGGAACGGGGATTCTCCTCGAAGATGAGAAGCTCCTGAAAACCGTGTGTGAAACCTATTCGAGGTGATGTTATGACGAGGGGCATATACAACGCCGCGATGGGAATGCTTGTCGACATGGCTAAACTCGATAGAATCGCCAACGATCTGGCAAACGTTGACACTGCAGGCTACAAACAGGACCGGGAAGCCTTCAGGGCCTACCTGAGACGAGAGGTGTTCAGGCAGGAGCCAAACCCGGTGGAGAGCAGAACGAAAAAAGTGCCGATCGGTCCTCTGGAGTACGCTACCGTTCTCGACGAGGTCAGAACAGATCTCTCCCAGGGTCCTGTTGAGGAAACAGACGTTCCTTACCACCTCGCGATAAATGGAGAAGGATTCTTCAGAATAGAATTCAACGGAGGAGAGTACTACACAAGAAACGGGGAATTCACTGTGAACAGCGAGGGATACATCGTTACGAATTACGGAGGCTATCTCCTCGATGAAAACGGTGAAAGAGTCAGATTCTTCGATGATTTCACCGTGGACGAAGAGGGCTACGTGAGAGACGCATATGGAAACATTGTCACCAGGATCGGTGTGTACAATCTGGAAAACCCAGAAAAATTTGGAAACACACTCTTCACAGGCGAGAATCCATCACCTTCGGAGAACTTTAGGATTATGCAGGGATACGTAGAAAAATCAAATGTGGATGCCCTGAAAGCCATGGTGGATATGATCTCAGCGATGAGACACTACGAGTTATCGCAGAGAGCAGTGACAGTGAACGACGAACTAAACGGAAAGCTGATCAATTCACTCGCCAGTCTGAAATGAACCGGAGGTGTTGAGCAATGATGATATCGCTTTACTCTGCGGCAACGGGGATGTCAGCACAGCAGTTCAAACTTGATACCATAGCGAACAACCTCGCCAATGTGGACACAACAGGCTACAAAAAAGTGAGGGCAGAGTTCCAGGATCTTCTCTATCAGTACGTGAAGAACGCTGGAACTCCAACCGCCGCGACGTCATCCCTTCCAACAGGACTCTACGTGGGTCACGGGGTGAGAACGGCAGCGACGACGCGCATCTTCACCTTGGGTAACTTCGAGCAAACGGGAAACGCGCTTGATCTTGCGATAGCCGGAGACGGATTTTTCCAGATCCAGCTTCAGGACGGTAGAATCGCTTACACAAGAGACGGAAGCTTCAAGATTGACAGCGAAGGAAGAATAGTCACTTCCAACGGACTTCTTCTGGTACCGGAAATCACCATACCTGAGAACGCCGTCTCGATAAACGTTTCTCCCGATGGAATCGTCTCCGCCGAACTCCAGGATGGTACGATACAGGAACTTGGAACGATCACCCTTGTGAGATTCGTGAACCCATCTGGTTTGAAATCCATAGGAGACAACCTCTATATCGCAACTCCAGCCTCTGGAGACCCCATCGAGGGTGTTCCAGGACAGGACGGCTTCGGTGCTATAAAGCAAGGCTTTCTGGAGAAGTCCAACGTTGATGTGGTGCGGGAAATGGTGGACATGATCACAGCACAGAGGGCCTACGAATTCAATTCTCGAGTTATACAGACAGCCGATGAGATGCTCAGAACAGCCACGAACGTGAAGAGATGATGAGTTATGAAGGTCCTTTTGGTTCTGATGGTGCTCATCTCCTCCTTCCTCTTCTCTGAAACTCTGACGTTGAAGGAAACGCTCCTGGCTTCGCCAGGAGTTCTTTTCTTAGATGACATCACAATCGAAAAGGTAGAATCTGAAAAGAGCCTGATGATTCTCCTGCCCGGGCTCGAATATCTCGTGACCAGAGATCTCCTCAGAACAAAATTTCCAGAGTACGATTTCACAGGTCCAGAAAGCGTGAGAATAACTGTGGAAGGATCCAGCAGTCTCAAAAACACTGTTTTCGAAGAGATAGGAAAGAAAGCGGGGACAGAAGACTTCGAAGCCTTCGTGGTGAAGACCTTTGGAACTCTGCCGGAGAAATTTGAACCTCAAACGATCAGAGTAACGAAAATCTCGAAAAATCTCTTCAGCGTCTTTCTGAGGTTTCCGGAAACATACGTGACCCTCAACATGTTGCTACGCAAAGAAAGGAATGTGGTGGTTCTGAAGAGAAATATAAATGTGGGCGATGTGATAAAGGAAGAAGACGTGAGACTGGAAAAGAAAAACGTGTTCGAGATCTATGGAGAGCCGTTCTTCGACGTTTCAGAGGTGGTCGGAAAGATATCCAGAAGATACCTGAAAGAGGGAACCGTTCTGACTGCGGACATGGTGAAAGATCCCCCCGACGTGGTGAAAGGCCAGGTGGTTCCAGCTTACGTGGACATGGGCAGCATAAAGGTAACAACGTTCGTTGAGGTTTTGGAAAACGGCTATCTCGGTGAAACGGTGAGGGCGATGAACGTAGAGAGCAGAAAATACGTCTTTGGAAGAGTTGAGAGAGGACCTGTATTGAGAATTCTGGAGGTGGTAGAGTGAAAAAGATATCAATCGTGCTGTTGATCGTTTTCGTAACAAGCATTTTCCCCTTCTCAATTTGGAACTCTGCGGGCGAATCCGAGTACAAAAATCTCCTTTCCATACAGAAAGCCTCGAAGGTTGGAGACATCCTCACCATCGTGATCCGGGAAAGCAACAACGTGTCTTCGGAGAGGGAAAGTCTCGAGATCCAGAAAACCCTTTTGAACATCTTGGGAAACGTTGTGAACGCAGCCGCAGGTGTCAACCTCAACAACTTCATTCCTATAAACAACAACTCTCCTGAGAGACAGCGCGGTGGAAAGGTGCAGTCTTCCGTCGTGGCGAAGATCTCGGCAGTGGTCGTCGACATCGATCCCTACGGTAACCTCGTGGTGGAGGGAAGAAAAACGATAAAGGTGGACAAGGACTATCAGGAAATCATCGTGAAAGGAAAAGTGAGGCCAGACGACATAGAGATAGGAAACGAGGTGGATTCCTCCAAGCTTGCAGATTCCGAGATATGGGTGAACGGGAAACTCGTTTTCAGCGAGGAACCCGGAAAAGAGAGTTTCTTCGACAAGATACTCGCGTTCTTAGCAGGACTCTTCACATGAGGTGATGAACATGAAGAAGAGATTGGCCGTTTTGCTGGTCATAGTTCTGACGATAACCTTTTCGTTCTCTGTGACCACAAGGATAAAAGACATAGCGTTCTTTAGAGGTGCCCGTGACAACCAGCTCTTTGGAATAGGACTCGTTGTTGGTCTCAACGGAACGGGAGATTCCGGTAACGTGAACTCTCCTCTTCTTCTCGAAATGATGAAAAAGTTCGGTGTTCAGGTTTCGGAAAACGACCTGAAGTCCAAGAACACAGCACTTGTGATGGTCCTCGCAGACATTCCTCCTTTTGCCAAAGAAGGTATGAGAATAGACTGTGTAGTCGCTTCCATAGCCGATGCGAAATCACTTGCAGGTGGATATCTCCTCCAGACACCTCTCTACGGTGCCGATGGAAAGGTGTACGCCGTAGCGCAGGGTTCCGTGATCATCGGAGGAGAAGACGTAAAGCTCTCTTCCAATCTCCAAAAGAGGTACAGAGTGGTTGGCTATCTTCCAGAGGGTGCCATCGTGGAAAGGGACATTCCATCTGACATGCTCGATGGAGACAGTGTGACGATCCTTCTGAGACAGCCGGACATCACCACCGCAGCCAGGGTGGCGAGGGCGATAAACGAGAAGTTCGAGATGGATCTCGCAAAGGCCATCGATCCATCCGCCATCAAATTGACCGTTCCCAACGCGTTCCAGGATGACCTCATCACGTTTCTTTCGCTCGTTGAAGAGATAGAAGTTCAGCCAGACGTTCCGGCAAGAATTGTGGTGAACGAAAGAACAGGAACCGTTCTGTTCGGAGGGGATGTGAAACTATCTGACTTTGTGATCTCCTACGGAAACTTCACGATAAGTGTGACCGGGGGAAAAATAGGAGATAAAGATGCCACAATCTCCAATCTCGTCAGCGCTCTCAAAGCAGCGGGTGCCACTCCTCAGGACATCATAGCCATTCTGCAGGTGATCTACGAATCGGGATACATTACAGGAGAACTCATAATCATGTGAGGTGAAAAGCGTGTTCGTCTACGGAGTTTCTTCTAATATAAAGAATCTGCGGGACGCGAGCATTGAATTCGTGAGTGATCTCTTCTACAGAATCTTCAAGGAGATGTACGAGTCGATTCCGAAGTACGATCTCGTACCTGAAACAACTGCCGAGAAGTGGTTCAAAGAAATGCTCCTTCAGGAGTATTCGAAACACGCCGCAGAGCAGAGCCCTCTGGCCGACATGGTTATGAAGAGTCTCGGTGGAAAGAAAATTTCCAGCCTTCCTCAGAGAGAGTAGGCTTCTCTATGAGAAAGCAGACGTACAAGGAACGGTATGCCCCGTCTGAATATCAGCCTCGGTGACGTGTAAACGGCGTAGTAGGCCTTTATAAAGAGTCTCCTCAGCTCCTTTGGTGAAAAATTCGGATGCTTGAAAACCAGGTGCGTCCCGTCGAATTTTCTCCAGTCTTTTTCAAAGATCAGGTGTTTTAGTTTTTCGAAAAGGACGGTGCCGGGATACGGTGTGAGAATGGAAAACTGAACGATGGAGGCCTTCAATTTTTTGGCTAATTTCACTGTTTTCTCTATGGTTTTCCTCGTGTCTTTCAGCGCTCCAATCACAAAGCTCGCAAACACGTCTATCTTGTACTTCTTCAAAAGATTCATCACGTCGAAAGCTATATCTGATTTCAAATTCTTTCCGTATTCCTCGAGCACCTCATCGTTCGCACTCTCGAAACCTATGAAAAGCATTCTACAACCGGCCTTCGACATCGCTTCCACCATATCTTCTCGTCCCAGAAGTTCATCAGCCCTCGAAAACGCCCACCACTTGAAACGAAGGTCTTTCCTCATCATTTCCTCACACAGATTCACGACTCTTTTTGGATTTATCGTGAAGTTGTCATCGAAGAAGATGACAGATCCGTATCCCAACTTTTTCAAGATTTTCAGCTCATCTATCACGTTTTCGATGCTTCTCCACCTGATTCTCCTTCCCATGAACTGAGAAGCACTGCAGAACTCGCAGTTGAAAGGACAGCCCCTTGAGGTGATCAGACTCGTCGCTCTCTCACCCGCGAATTTCGTTCTGTAAAGATGGACTTTCTCTCTATCGGGGAACGGCAGATCGTCCAGATTCTCCAAAAATCGAGAAGGCAAAGCTATTACTTCTCCATCCTTCATGTAGGCAACACCGGGTATGAGAGGATATTTTTCATTGCTTGCTATGCTCTCTACAAGATCTGAAAAGGCTCTTTCTCCTTCTCCGAGCACGACGTAATCGCAGAGTCCCTTCTGAAGGATCTCATGGTAGTAGGCTGTCGCGTGGGGGCCTCCCATCACCACCGTTACGTTCTGCGCTTTAGCCTTCTTTGCGATCCTTTCCACAACGGGAAACCGCACAGTATCGGCAGATATCCCCACCACATCGTAATCTCTGAAATTGAACCTTTCCAGATCGAATTTCTCCACGTTCATGTCTATCAGAGCCACGCTGTGTCCTTTTCTCTTGAGGGAGGAACTAATGTACATGAGACCGAGGGGAGGATAGACGGCACCTAGTCTGTAGTAGTACCCACCGCTGTAGGGATTTATGAGGAGCACTCTCATGAGAATCACCTCTGTGGGTATTCTAACACAGAAAGAAGGGGCCGAAGCCCCTTTTTTTTACCTCATCGGAATTGGAGTCCATTTTCCGAAACTACCTTGCGGGTTTATATGTCCTGTGACGGAACCGTACATGGTGATAAACCAGAGAAGAAGTGTCAGGGCAAGGAGCACTACACCGAGGAACCTTATGACCTTGTTTTCTCTGAGTTTCCACACCACAGGACTCAGAACACCCACAAGACCCGCTGCGATGAATCCAAGACCAGAAGTGAATGGATGCTTTGTCATACCATAACCCATGATGGAACCTCCAACTATGATCGCGTATATTCCCGCAAACAGCGCAAAGATCGTCGTTGGCATGAGATCCCATCCCTTCGCGACAGCTATTGCCGCGGCGAGAAAGACGAAACCGTAAAGAAGGAAAGGTTCTCCGAACGCTATGTTGTGGCTGCCGGGAAGCGGCCAGGTCAGAACCATGTGGAGTCCTGTTGCGATCGCCAGAAGTCCAACCGCCGCAAAAGCTGGAGCAAAAGACTTCGCCTTCTCAGAATCGTTTAGACCCTTGAGAACGAAAGCGATGAGAACGCCCAACCCTGCAACAACATCTGCCATGAACACAGTCAGGTAATCAACAAACATATGTACACCTCCTCATGAAGAGATTTTGATTTTAAAAATCCCATCCACAAAATCTCTCAACCATGAATTCTCTATTATCACATTCTTCACAAGAACCTTCAGAGTCTCTTCACATTCTTTCAGAATCCCTTTTTCTCTCATAAATGACATCAATCCACTCCAATCACGGTTTTCAAACATCTGTCTGGCTTCTGGAAACTTCTCCATCGCCGTCACCAATGGAAAAGAAGCGACGCCGTTTTTGAGATCGAGAAATCCGTCTTTTCCAATCTTTTCCATTCCAGCAAAATCCATGATGTCATCAAACATCTGATAAATGGTTCCAATGGTGACCCCCAGATTGTAAAGATCTTCTCCGAGTTCCCCCTCGAGTAATGCGGGAAGCTGCAACGCCAGGCCGAAAAGCGCACCGCTCTTTCCCTCAACTATGCGAAGATATTCTTCTTTTGTAATCGGTTTGTATCGACTCAGCTGTTCGATCAGCTCCGCTTCCGACATTTTCCCGATCACATTCAAAAAAGCTCTTCTCAGTTTGTTATTTCCTATCTCTTCAACCGTATGGAACGCACTGACAAGTACAAGATCCCCCGCTGCCACCGCTGCTTTATCACCGTACATGAAATTTATCGTCTCTTTTCCCCTTCTAAAACGAGCACCATCGATCACATCGTCGTGGAGGAGTGAGGCAAGGTGAACGAGTTCGAGAGCTGCAAGAGAAGATATCGCATCTTCACCGATCTCTACTCCTCTATTTTTGAAAGAAAGTATCGAAAGTCTCACTCTCAACATCTTTCCGTAGAGCGGAAGATCCTTCATTATCTGTTCTGGAAAGAATTGGGAAAGAATCTGTTCGATGCGTTCTTTGACTTTTTCCAGTTCATAGGAGTTTTGGTTCAGCTTGTTTTTCGTCATCTGCTTTGAACACCTCCGGATAGTTGTCGACAAAGCCATTCTGCTGCAACTCAATTTCAAGGGACTTCTTCAGCTCCATCAGATCCTTCCTCAGCCTGTCTATCTTGGATAAGACCTCTTCTATGAACTTTACGCTGTTTGTCACGACGTTTATGTTCTGATGGCCACAGTGCGGACACGTTGTAACTATGATGGAGTGCAATTTTTGCCGGGGTTCTATCTGGTAACTGTTTCCACAGGTGGTACACAGAACCGTTCCTTCAGTCTCCACACAGGGAAGCTTCTTTCTGTCGATCTTCACATACATAAAATCACCTCACCCGAATTTGTAGAGCACACCGTAATTTCCCCTTGGATAATTCCATTCTATGTTTCCAAAGGGACAAACAATCCTACAGGTGCCACACTCGAGACACCCCTCGAATTTCACCTCCATTCCACTCTCCGTCCACTCGTACACATCCGCAGGACAACAGCTCACACATGGTCGATCGGAACATTTTTCCGCACAGATGCTTTCATCTTTTATTTTGAGATGCGGATTTTCCTCATCCGTTCTGTATCTGTTCAAATAGAGTTTATCTTCGATCCTCACAGTACATCACCTCACAGCTCTCCAGAATCTGAGCAGATCAAGGGAGATTCCAATCAAACTTCTCCTGGAAAGTACCATGTCCGCGATCTGTTTTTGAACGTCCCACTTTGGAGTTCCGTCAACCTGTAGAAATCTCTTCAAAGCATCGTTTGCAAGATCCGGATAGATTTCTACGAACTGGTGGTTCTTTTCCATAGTGGGCATGAGATCTTTGTACTTTTCCAGGTCTTTCAATATGAAGGATTCTTTCAATCTGAGATAGTAATTCTTCAGAGTTTTTTCAGAAAAATCTCCCTTTTCGAAAGCTTCGAGAAGTGTTTCAGCGGCGAGTCTTCCCGATGTGATCGCGTGATTCGAGCCTTCTCTATGTATAGAGTTCACAAGCATTGCCGCATCTCCACAGACCAGAACCCTGTCTCCATAGACCTTTGGCATCGCGTAGTATCCACCTTCAGGTATCAAATGCGCCAGATACTCCATCGTGTTGTTTCTGTATTCTCCCAGCATATCGGAAATGACGGGGTGATTCTTCAAGTTCTCAAGAAGTTGATACGGCTTGATCTTCTTTTTTCTGAGATCTTCAAGGAGAACCCCACAACCCAGAGATACGGAAGATCTGTTGGCGTAAAGAAATCCCATTCCGAACATACCTTCAGACCAGCTTCCAAGAAGTTCTATCGTTGCTCCATCGTTTCCCTCCACACCGAAGACCCTGTTCACCACCTCTTCAGGAACACTGATCACCTCTTTCACAGCAACGGCCACCATGTGTGGTTTCAGATCTTCCTTCCTGAGCCCAGCTTTCATCGTGAGGATGGGATTCACACCCTCCGCGATCACAACCGCCTTGCTGTGTATTTCTCCCTTTGGTCTCGAGGTCACCACGCCTGCTATTTCTCCTTTTTCGTTCCTCAGGAAGTCTTCCACCTTGGTTTTTGGTATGATCAGGGCACCTGCTTTTTCCACCTCCTGGGCAAACCATCTGTCAAAGTTTGCCCTCAAAACAGTGAATGCATTCGGATTTTCTTTCCATTCCACGTTTCTGTGACCGATCTTGATGACACCTTCATTTCCGAGGAGCCAAAGGTTCTGCTCTATAACGTTTCTTTCAAGAGCTTTCGAATTTGCCGCTTTTTCCAGAAAATCTGGCATGATCTCTTTCAGAGGATGTACGTAGAGAACCCCTCCCATCACGTTTTTGGAACCCGGATATTCTCCTTTCTCCACGACCGCAACTTTGAGACCATTCTTGGCAAGAACGTATGCGCAGGACAGACCAGAAGAGCCAGCACCAACGACGACAACGTCGAATTCTATCTTCATTTTTTCACCCCACTTTTGTTCAGAAGCTCTCTGAGTTTTGCAGTGAGAGCGGGAACTACTTTGTGCAGGTCACCAACGATCCCTATATCGGCTATATCGAATATTGGTGCTTTCTCATCTATGTTTATGGCCACTATTATTTCTGACTCTCTTATTCCAACCACGTGCTGGATCGCACCGGAAATGCCACACGCGAAGTATAGAACGGGTCTCACTGTTTTTCCGGTCTGGCCAACCTGATGCTCTGGAGAAATCCATCCAGCTTTCACAGCCGCCCTTGAAGCTCCCACTTCTCCTCCAAGGAGATCCGCGAGTTCCTTCAATTTCTTGAAACCTTCCGGTCCCCCAACTCCTTTTCCACCCGCTACCACAACTGGAGCGTACTCGAGGTTCACCTGGGTCTGAAGCGGTATGGTTTCCAGAATCTCGATCAGTTTGTCAAAAGTTCCTAAATCGTACTCCTCTTCTATGATCTCTCCCGTTCTCTCTGGATCCGGCGGAAGCTCTTTCATAACACCTGGTCTCACCGTTGCCATCTGCGGTCTGTGATCCGGACACATGATGGTTGCCATGAGGTTTCCACCAAATGTGGGCCTCGTCATGGCAAGAAGCTTTTTGTCCGGTATTATATCCAGTCCTGTGCAATCGGCAGTCAGACCTGTTTCAAGTTCTGTTGCCACCATTCCGGCGAGCTCTCTTCCTTCGAGAGTTGCACCTATTAAGAATATCTCCGGTCTGTACTTTCTCACCATATCCACGAGGGCTTTCTTGTAGAGATAGTTCACATACGTGTTGAACTCCCTGTTCTTAACATAAAGAACTTTGTCCGCTCCGCGTTGAATCGCTTCTTTTGCCACACTCTCCAGACCTTCTCCCAGCAAAACACCCCATACTTCTGAATTTTCCAGTTTCGAGGCGAGATCTCTTGCCTTTCCAATGAGTTCCCAGGAAACAGGATGAGCTTTTCCACCGTGATGTTCTATGAGAACGAAAATTATCTTTTTCTCACTCATCTTTCTCACCTTCCAACACAGGTTTCAATGCTTCCACGAGTCGAACGGCTTCAAATTTTTTCAAAGCTTCTATGAGTTTCTCCGCTGCCACTTCCGGATCTTCATTTTTTGAAATGATGTCTCCACCTTTTCTCGCCGGGGGTATGTTTGTGCTCACAACCCTTGTAGGTGATCCGAAGAATCCACATTTTTTTGGATCGAGGCCCAGATCTTTGTGAGTCCAGACGATGGGCTCGTACTTGATCGCTCTGATGAGATTGGGCAGATTTGCGTACCTTGGTTTGTTCAGCTCGTCCGTGATTGTGAGGACCGCTGGCAGTTTGAGCCGTATCTTTTCAAATCCCCGGTCCAGTCTTCTGACTATCACCATCTCTTTTTTCTCTGGATCTATTTCCTCTATTCGAACGACGTAGGCACCGAGTGCGTATCCGAATCTTGTAGCAAGACCAGGTCCCACCTGACCGGTGTCTCCATCCACCGCCTGCTTTCCTGTCAAAATGAGATCTATCTTTCCTATTCTTTCTTCAATCTTCTTTATTCCCCAGTAAAGTGTGTATGTCGTGGCGAGCGTATCCGCTCCTGCGAACGCCCTGTCGCTCAAATGGACTGCTTCATCGAGACCGAAGGCAATGGCATCCTTCAAAGCCTCTTTTGCCTGCGGTGGTCCCATGGTGATCACATAAACCGTGGCTCCGAATTTTTCTTTCAATTGTGCGGCAAGTTCGAGTGCCCTTTCATCATCGGGATTTATGATAGACGGGACACCTTCTCTCACAAGGTTGTTCGTTTTTCTGTCGATTCTGACGTTCGTTGTATCGGGAACCTGTTTGATACAGACAACCACATTCATGCTCTTCGCCTCCTCAGATATCTCCTCCAAAGGTCAAATCCCACGAACATGAGAACAGCTGCAGCAACCGGAAACTCGATTATCAGCTTCAGTGCTTTCATTCAAAAACCCCCTTTCAGAGGCAAAACAACGAATATGAGAAGGCTCCACAGCGCATGCGCAAAAGCTGGTGTGCTGACCTTTCCAGTGATCACATAAAGAAGAGAAAGAATTATCCCAAGGACAAACGCCCCCACTATCAAAGCCATATTTCCAGTGAACACGTGGACTACGCTGTAAAGAAGCGAAGAGATCAGTATTGAAGGAACAACGTCCATCCGTTGGAGAAGGAATTCTGTTACAAAACCGCGCCATATGATCTCTTCAAAAAAGGCTATGAACACGAGAAGAATGATCACTTTCAATGCATTTTGCCCTTCCGCGAGTCCGTAAACACTGACAACATCCCTGTGAAACGGAGGAATCAAAAGCGAAATCAAATATCCAACGACGAAAAGAAGATAAGCTGCTACAGCGGAGTAGATCGCAAGGGGCGCCTCGTACTTATTTGGCTTTATGTTCCTCTTTCCGCCAAGAAAGATCGAAATCACAGAAAAAATCAGAGTGGTCATGAACATTCTCCACCAGAAATCGAGCATATTCACCTGAAAGACGAAATACCATCCTAAAAAAAGTCCGATCAAAACTGAAAGGAAACTTATCTCAGAGATTCTTTTAACCATCGGCATCACCTCAAAAGTCCCAAAATCATAGAAACAAAGAGTATCATTTCCGCCAGCGCACTCATTTTATCAACGTCAGCGATCTCTCGTGCATTTTTCCTTCCCGCTGATTTTTGAAACAACTGCTTTATCACCCGTATGTACAGTGGAAGAGAAACTAAGCTAACAAGAGAGATTACTCTAAAAACACCCGTCGATACGAGGATCACGATAAAGACGTAGATCAAACCAGTGAGGACCGCGTAGAGAAAAGACGCTGCTCTGTCTCCGATCAAAATAGGAAGGGTTTTGATACCACTTCTTCTGTCAAACTCGGAGTCTCTGATTTCATTGGCGAGGAGAATGAGATCTGTAGCGATCCCCACGGGAATAGAGACCAGAAGTGCTTCCAGTGAGAACCTTCCCGTCTGAACATAATAGGCTCCCAGCACCATCAGGGGTCCCATGAGAATAAACACGAGAAACATACCAAGGGATTTGTATTTCAGATAGAACGGATGTCCAGTGTAAGCGTACCCGAGAACCAGACCAGTAAGTCCCAGCCACAGCAGAGCAGGTCCAGAGATCTTTATGAGAACAAGCCCCAGAACCACACTCACCGCGTAACAGAAAACACTCAAAAGGAGCTCTTCGCGTGGTGTTATTTTCCCGGAAACAAGAAGTCCACTCGAACCAAGAGAATCTTTAGTATCCACACCTTTTTTGTAATCGAAATAATCGTTCGTGGTGTTGACACCTGCATGTAAGAAAATGGAAGCGATCAGTGATAGAATGTATCTGGTCAGGGAAAATTCCTCAGCCAGCATGGCTCCTACAGTAACAGGAAAAGCACTTGCAACGAAGGAAAACGGTCTCACAGCCACGAAATACTTCATTATCTATACCTCCCGGAGGTGCGCTTGATGTTTGGAAAGTGTCAAAAACACGTGAGATACGCTCTTAGACTTCTCGTGAGATTGTCGCTGGAGAACAGACCTATGTCTTCTTCGGAACTCGCTGAGAAAGAACTCATCACCAGAAATTTCACTCTGAAAGTTCTCCACTACCTCAAAAGATCGGGCCTTGTGAATTCGATCAAAGGAAAAAACGGTGGTTTTGTTCTTGCAAAGTCGCCAGACGAAATATCGTTTCTGGATGTTATCAGCGTCTTTGAAAAAGACCTTGTTATTGTGGACTGCAACAGCCGGTGCAAGAATTACAGGGCCTGCAGGGTAAAATACTTCTGGAACTGGCTTTCCGATTATTTGAAAGATCTGTTTTCTAACATCACCATCAAAGATATCGCCTCAGGTACTTTCACGTTTCATCTCGAGAAGCTTTCTTAGATGTTCTTTTTCCTGATCGATGATCTTTTTCACTGTTTTCTGTGCATCAGAATTCACAAAACCATCTTTGAGTTCATAGTAGAGAATTATGCTGTCTTTTTCAACAGATATGGCTATATCCAGAACCTCTTTCAAGGTTAGATCCTTTCTCCTTAAAATTTCACTCGTGTCAGGAAAAACTTCATAGAAAGCGTATCCCGCGAGATAAGAATCCACCTCATCCCAGTTTTCCTGATCTGATATCTTTCTAAAGATTTCCGCGTGAGCCCTTTCCTGATCAGCAAGCTCAAGGAAAGTCTTTTTTATCTCTCCATCAAAATATTCCGAGAGTTCTCTGTAAAATCTTTCGCCTTCCTCCTCCAACCTGATGGCCACCGTCAGAATGTCACTTACTTTCATAGAATCACCTCATTGTTCTGATTTTCACACATTGCATAGAATATTATACTACTTGTGTATAAATTTGCCAAAAGAAAAAGGCGGGAAAGCCCCGCCTTTCTCGTTGGTGATTCTGTGCTTTATTTTACAACTTCGACGGAGAAGTCCCTGAAAGTCCAGCCGAATTTCGCCGTTGTTGTGTTCGGATCTCCAAACTCCGTTCCGATCTCCCAGACGCAGAAATACAGCTCTTCGAAATTGTCTATTCTCGTTGAGTGCTTTTTGACAACTTCCGCGGCTTTCTGAACGAAGTCCTTCACGTTGAACTTTACCTTTCCTTCTTTAATCGGTGTTGTCAGCCTGAAGGCAAGGTAATCCCATCCCCACGGTGCAAAGTAAACATCCCACTTCGTTTCCTGCTTCACTCCGTTTATCTCGACTGTTGTGGTGAACTCATCCACTTTCTGACCGCCGGGCATCAGAACGTTGTTGTAGAACCAAACCATGATCTCCGCGTCACCCGAAGAAACAGAAGTCTGGTCGGGACTTTTCGTGATCCATGTCTCCATAGCAAGGTTGATAGGCAGGTTGTTTTCGTACCAGATCGAGTAATCAAGAGTCACGTAGAAATCCGGAAGATCTTTCACCCTCACAGGAAGAAATTCAACGCCGCTGTTGTGCCCCGCCCAGGGCTTGTAACCGTAGTAGATCTCCGGATATCCATGCACCCAGCTGTCTGGATTCTGAAGAACGATGTTGTACAAATCCGCATAGAACTCAACCTTTTCTCCATCGAATTTGAGCCACGTTTCTCCTTCATAGGATTTTACGTTCCAGAAGTTGAGCTCCATGGTGACTGGAAATCCGTTGAAAGAAATGTCTGTTGCACCAACGCTCGTGAGAACCACTTCAGAGGAAAAGAGCAGAGTGGAAAACACCACCATCAGGAGAACTGCCCACCTCATTCTCTCACCTCCAGATCAATAGAGAAATTTTCAAACTTCCACCCGAACTGCGCACTTTTTGTCTCCGGACTTCCAAACTCTGTTCCGATTTCCCAGACAGTGAAGTAAAGATCTTCAAAATCTTTCACTCGAGCAGAACTCGAAAGAGCTTTTCCGGCGGCATCGAGAAAATGCCTTACATCGAACTTCACCCTTCCCTTCTTCACGGGATCCTTCAAGCGGAAAGCGAGGTAGTCCCATCCCCACTCCGCGTGCCACAGTTCCCAGGTGCCTTCGACACTCTCTCCGTTCAGCACGAACGGGATCGTGAACTCTTCTATCTTTTCGCCTCCGGGTGTGAGATTGTTGAAATAGAACCAGACCATGATTTCAACATCGCCGATCGATGCTTCCGTCTGGTACTTTTCTCTTGTGAGCCATGTTTCCATGGCAAAGTTCAAAGGCAGAAACGGTTCGTGGTGAATATCGAAAGAAACTTCGACGGAAAATGATTTCATAGAAGAAACTGGTACCGGAAGTTTCGAACCTTCTGCTGTGTGATTTTCCCATGGTTTGTAACCGTAATAAAACTCGGGATAACCGAGAACATACCTTTCCGGTTCTTTCGGAGAAAGATTCTGAATGTCCGCATCGAAAGTTATCTTTTCACCGTCGAATTTCATAGCTACAGAACCGGAGTATTCCTTTATGTTCCACAGATTCAGCTCCATGGAAAGGGGAATGCCATTCCATACAAAATCCGATGTTCCCGGTTTTGTCATCAGTACCACCATTATCACCTCCAGAAAACATCTTATTATGAAAATGTTTACATTCAAAATCTGAAAATTCGCAAATAGAACTAAATACACCCAAAAATAAAAAAACAGGGGTATTAATCCCTGCTTTTCTCTTTTTATCGAATTTTTGTTCTTGTACCTCTGAAGACGCATTGAAACTGGCTCAATATCGTGGACCACGACTACAGGGAGGAGCGTTTCCATACCTCTAAGGAATTATTGAAACTGTCGGCGTATTCGAAAAGGTCGTAGTCTCCTCTGAGTTTCCATACCTCTAAGGAAGTATTGAAACGACGAAGGATTCGAGCTTTTCGTACAAGAGCAATTCGTTTCCATACCTCTAAGGAAGTATTGAAACGGATGGATCCTGAAATCAAAGAGTTATGGAGGGAGAGTTTCCATACCTCTAAGGAAGTATTGAAACTGGATTGGCGACGTATAAACGAAAGCAAGAAAAAAGTGTTTCCATACCTCTAAGGAAGTATTGAAACGCGTATATTTCAGCTTTCCCAAGTTTCCCATCGAACTGTTTCCATACCTCTAAGGAAGTATTGAAACGGATACTGAAGGTCGGGAGGTGGAATGATGAAAAGGTTTCCATACCTCTAAGGAAGTATTGAAACGGGGAATAACCGTCACGCTTGCTTCGGGCTTCCTGACTGTTTCCATACCTCTAAGGAAGTATTGAAACGGTCTTTGATGCTGTCGAGGATGCGAACGAATTCCTGTTTCCATACCTCTAAGGAAGTATTGAAACCAATCTCTGCGTGGGTGTACATAGATGCAGATCAGGGCCGTTTCCATACCTCTAAGGAAGTATTGAAACGCGATTCCTCCGTTATAAGCTCAACATGATCGGCGTGTTTCCATACCTCTAAGGAAGTATTGAAACGAGCTCTGCGACGTCATACGCTTCGCCGAAGAGCTGTTTCCATACCTCTAAGGAAGTATTGAAACGCGTGAACGCATACGAGCTTCTTGTCGAGATAGCAGAGTTTCCATACCTCTAAGGAAGTATTGAAACAAACCAACGGTGTTTGCCTGATATGCAAGATATCCATGTTTCCATACCTCTAAGGAAGTATTGAAACATCCTCTTCGCAGTTGCGGGCTTTATCTTTGTACTCAGTTTCCATACCTCTAAGGAAGTATTGAAACCCGTTGAGTTCAAAAGAAATTATACCACAAACACACTCTGAAAGCAAGATGTTTTTTGACCTTCCATATCCTCCCTTTCCATAAACCATTCTAACACACAAGAGAGCACCTTCAAGTACTGTTTGGAAAAATGGAATAATTGCATAGTCCAACAATGAAAGAACACAAGCAAAAAACAGAAGATAAATTATATCAACCTACGTCAGGGCATTTTGGGGTGTTTCTGGTAAAAATCGATTGGTTCCATGTTTCACAAATAGATGAAAGAAGGCATTCCTCAATGTGTTAGAAGTTAACTACTAATTTCTCGAATTCAAAGCACTTACACGTCGTTGATTACCACAAATTCTCTTCATATTGTCTCTTCATATCATCCATTATTCCCTTTTTAACGCATAGCTTCCGGTACCACAAACCCGCATGAAATTCTTCGTTACCGGTAATTGCATACTCTGAATCAACCTTCCAATGCCCGGTACACACAATACCTACTTTGTGAATGATTGGAACTAACCTGGTTTGTATGCATAAAACAATGTTGTTATGTTCTAATATTTTTCGTACTAATATCACAACGACTCTCAACGGAAGAAACTTGTCTTTTGTTTACAGCAGGTGTAAACTTATTTCTGGGGGTGTTGAGAATGACAGTTTTGATCATCGGAATGGGAAATATTGGGAAAAAACTCGTAGAACTGGGAAATTTCGAGAAAATCTACGCTTACGACAGGATTTCAAAAGACATTCCGGGAGTCGTTCGCCTCGGTGAATTCCAGGTTCCTTCAGACGTCAGCACGGTTGTCGAATGCGCTTCTCCAGAAGCCGTTAAAGAATACTCACTTCAGATCCTGAAAAGCCCTGTGAACTACATCATAATCAGCACCAGCGCTTTCGCAGACGAAGTCTTCAGGGAAAGGTTCTTCAGCGAATTGAAAAATTCACCAGCCAGGGTCTTTTTCCCATCCGGTGCCATCGGCGGTCTCGATGTTCTCTCTTCCATCAAAGATTTCGTCGAAACCGTCCGCATAGAAACGATAAAACCTCCAAAGAGTCTCGGCCTGGATTTGAAAGGCAAAACAGTCGTGTTCGAAGGAAGTGTTGAGGAAGCGTCAAAACTATTTCCAAGAAACATCAACGTAGCGTCGACCATCGGCCTTATAGTGGGCTTTGAAAAGGTAAAGGTAACAATAGTGGCAGATCCCGCCATGGATCACAACATCCACATAGTAAGAATCTCTTCCGCCATCGGAAACTACGAGTTCAAAATAGAGAACATTCCATCACCAGAAAATCCAAAGACAAGTATGCTAACAGTCTATTCGATCCTCAGAGCCTTGAGAAATCTCGAATCAAAAATCGTATTCGGATGAGGAGGAAAAAACATGGTGGATGAAATTCTCAAACTGAAAAAAGAAAAAGGCTACATCATTCTTGCGCACAACTATCAGATTCCAGAGCTTCAGGACATAGCCGATTTCGTCGGTGATTCCCTTCAGCTCGCAAGGAAGGCAATGGAGCTCTCAGAAAAGAAAATTCTTTTTCTTGGGGTAGATTTCATGGCGGAACTGGTCAAGATACTGAATCCAGACAAAAAAGTGATCGTCCCGGACAGAAGCGCGACCTGTCCCATGGCGAACCATTTGACACCGGAAATCATCAGAGAGTACAGAGAAAAATTCCCGGATGTACCGGTGGTTCTCTACGTGAACAGCACGTCCGAATGTAAAGCGCTCGCCGACGTTATCTGTACGTCTGCCAACGCCGTGGAAGTCGTGAAAAAACTGGATTCCAGTGTGGTCATCTTTGGTCCGGATAGAAATCTTGGAGAGTACGTCGCGGAAAAAACGGGAAAGAAGGTCATCACGATACCCGAGAATGGCCACTGCCCAGTTCATCAGTTCAACGCTGAATCCATCGACGCTGTGAGGAAGAAATATCCGGATGCCAAAGTAATCGTTCATCCAGAGTCTCCAAAACCAGTGAGAGACAAAGCCGATTACGTGGGAAGCACGGGACAAATGGAAAAGATCCCAGAGAAAGACCCTTCCAGGATCTTTGTGATTGGAACAGAGATAGGGATGATCCACAAACTGAAGAAAAAGTTCCCTGACAGAGAATTCGTGCCACTCGAGATGGCAGTGTGTGTGAACATGAAGAAAAACACACTGGAGAACACTCTCCACGCTCTACAGACCGAATCTTTCGAGGTAATTCTCCCAAAAGAAGTGATCGAGAAGGCAAAGAAACCGATCCTTCGAATGTTCGAACTCATGGGGTGATATGATGGAGAAAATTCTCGACCTTTTGATGAGTTTTGTCAAAGAAGATGAAGGAAAACTTGACCTCGCTTCCTTTCCGCTTCGAAACACAACTACCAGCGCTCATCTTCTTTTGAAAGCGGAAAACGTGGTTGCCTCTGGTATAGAGGTTTCTCGAATGTTCCTGGAAAAAATGGGATTGCTTTCAAAATTTCGTGTGGAAGATGGAGAGTACCTGGAAAAAGCAGGTGTGATAGGAGAGATAGAAGGCAACACCTACAAGCTTTTGGTCGCGGAAAGAACTCTCCTCAACGTTCTCTCCGTTATGTTTTCTGTGGCTACAACAACAAGAAGGTTCGCCGAAAAACTCAAACACGCAAAGATAGCAGCGACGAGGAAGACCCTGCCCGGTCTGGGAGTTCTTCAAAAGATCGCTGTGGTGCACGGAGGAGGAGATCCCCACAGGCTCGATCTGAGCGGATGTGTGATGATAAAAGACAACCATCTGAAGATGTACGGCAGTGTCGAACGGGCTGTTCAGGAGGTCAGAAAGATAATACCCTTCACCACAAAAATAGAAGTCGAAGTGGAAAATCTGGAGGATGCACTGAGAGCGGTTGAAGCTGGAGCGGATATTGTCATGCTGGACAATCTCTCTCCCGAAGAAGTGAAGGACATATCCAGGAGAATAAAAGATATCAATCCTAACGTGATCGTGGAAGTGTCCGGTGGAATCACGGAAGAGAACGTTTCTCTCTATGACTTTGAAACAGTCGATGTGATCTCCTCGAGTAGGCTGACACTACAGGAAGTGTTCGTGGATCTCTCACTCGAGATTCAGCGGTAGAGGTTGAGGATCAGGCCGTTTATCTCTTCTATCCTGGCGGCCAAATTTATGGTCGGCCGCTCGTTTTTCATGATTTTCTCCGTGAGATCCATCAGTTTTTCGTTCACTTCTTCGACTACCAAATGAAGCCTTGCACGACCGCTGTTCATATCGAAACTTCCAGCCAGTTTGTAGATTTTCTTTTCTATGAGTTTCAAGAACTCCTTTATAGCGTTTTTGTATCTCTTCAAGTTGGAAGGAGTGGGAGAGCGCACGAGCTCGTTTCCTGAGTCGATCACTTCTTCCACAGCTTCTTCGAGGAGTTTTTCGAAGTGGTCCTCTTTCACATCTTCCAGAATATCGAAAAACTCCTTTTTCTTCGACTCACCAACTCTGGAAGTCTTTCCGGATTTTTTACCCTTCACTTCCTGGTTCTTCAGAGACTCCCCACCGAGAGGATCTATCCTCACCTTTTCATCTCCTCGGAGATGGCTTTGAGTTTCTCCGAGTCCAGATACAGTCTCTCGTACTTCTTGCCTTGAGCTTCTATCACAATGGGCTTTTCCGTCACCGTCGGCGCTTCGAAAACGTCTACGGCGTAGTTCGAGATCTTCTCAAAGAACTTGTAGAGAGAGAACCTGTTCAGATTGTTGAAACCGAACTTTTTCAACCAGCTTCCAACAAAGAGAAAGTCGAAAAACTTCAGTTTTCTTTTAGAGAACTCTTTAACGAAGTCC
Organism: Thermotoga sp. RQ2; assembly: GCF_000019625.1. NCBI lineage: Bacteria > Thermotogati > Thermotogota > Thermotogae > Thermotogales > Thermotogaceae > Thermotoga > Thermotoga sp. RQ2. Next base: position 1,219,479 of record NC_010483.1, on the reverse strand, counting down.
GGAAAACTCTCACACTGCTTTCCGAGAAGATTTTGGCAGAGTTTTAGAAATTCCTCTTCAGACATAACGGAGTAGAAGGCTCTTTCGGCTTTTACTTCCAGAAGGTTCTCCATCTTTTCAAGATCGCTCAGAGGTCTTTCAGAAATGATCGTTTCTCTTCTTTCGGGATCAAAGGACTCCTTTGGAAAAGAAACGACGAAGACCATTCTCTTCGAATCGTCTATTCTCACGAAGTAGCTATTGTCTCCCACTCTGAAGAGATAGTGAACCTCTGCTGCTCTGTAATCCGGGGAGGTGAGGAACGATCTGTAGTAAAGGAACAAAACGGCAGAGAGAGCAACAGCGATCAGCACAATTACCAGTACGATTTTACTCGACCTCTTCATCGACGAGACCTCCTCTTCTCATAAGAATGCTGTTCCACAGTTCAACGGTCTCCGGGATCAACAGGTAGTTCTTCCCGACCGCGTAAAAGATCTTGTTTTTCAAAACCTGAAAGAATCCTTCTTCCAGGTTCCTGAAAGCGATCCTTCGAAGCTCATTCACCCCCGGAAAATCACGCGTGAACTCCAGAGAATCGGCTATGAACAGAATCTTTCCTACGGTTTTGAAGCTCACATGCCCTGAGGTGTGATAAGCTACCGCGTTGAGAACTTCTTCGTCTTCCACATTGAAACGCCTTTTCAAGAACTCCGCTGCCACTTTTCCGTGCAGAAGAACGGGGTGTGTTCTCTCCAGTTCCGAAATCTTCAGACCATAAGCTTGGGCCATTTTCAAAAGCTTCCTTGGTGGAACGTCTCTGAAGAGATCGTGAGAGATAGCTACAAGTTCCAGTTTATTTAAATCCGCACCGTACATTTCTCCCAGTTTCCTTGAAAATTCCACCACCGATCGCACGTGATTGATCCTTTTTCTCGAAAGAAGCCTCTCCATAATGCTTTCAAGCTCGTTCGTTATCACGACCATTCACCACACCTCTCTTTCAATCTCTTCCACTTCCATTCCCGGATAAAGATCCAGATAATCGATGATCGAATCGAAAACTCTCTCAATAACGGCTCTGTCAGTGTTCACCATGGCGATTCCTATTTCAAAGAAGCTCTTCGAATCGTGCGCTCCTACTTCAGAAATGGAGATGTTGTACTTTTTTCTCAAATCGTTCATCAGTCTCTTCAGGATTCCTCTTTTTTCTTTCAAAGATCTCACGCCGAAGAGCCTCACTCTCAGACTCACAACACCTACACTCATTCTACCACCCACTCTCAGTAGAGCACGAAAGAGAGTATCAGAGGTTCTTTTCCTATCTCAACAATCGCACGGGAATTTTTCACAGGAACTCGAACGATCTCATCGTTGAACACGTTCTTCGAATGGATACACGCGCTTTCCCAGATACCGGAGAAGTCGAGAGTTACTTTTGTGTTTTCAAGAAGGGGATTCAGCACACAGAGAATGTATCTGTTTTCGTACCTCCAGAGATAAGATATCACCTTCTCTGGTTGATCGTTTTTCACAAAAAGCATCTCTCCTTCAGTAAAAACACCGGTTCCGTATCTGTAGTGTGCGAGTTTTCTGTGAAGAATCGAAACCCTGTTCTCTTCCATGGGAAACGGTAGCGTGTACTCGTTGAATATGTCCACGTCCTCCTTGAGACCGTACTCCTGTCCGTTATGAACGAGCGGAACTCCCTTGAAGGTGAAAAGAAAAGCTATCCAGTGGATCAATGAATCTTCTTCGATGAATTTCGCAATTCTCGGTTGGTCGTGGTTTTCCAGAAATCTCATCTTTATGTAACCTCTGGGATAAATGTGATCCTGCATCCTCAGGAAATCCACATACTCCCTCAAACTACCTCTTCCTTCTATGAAATCCCTGAACCTGTAGTAGCCATCGTAGTCGTAGGTGATATCGAACGCCTGGTACATGTATGGATCATGTGTCTCAGAAAGCCAGATGAGTCTCTTCAAAGGATCGAGTTCTTTCCTTGCCTGCAGCCAGAAGTCCAGTGGGATAAGTCCTGCTACGTCGCATCTGAATCCATCGACGTCGAATTCTTCGACCCAGTACTTCATCATGTTGATCATGTACTTTCTCAGCTCTCCGTTCGAATAGTCGAAATCGACTATGTCCGTCCAGTCTGGAACTTTCCTTGTGGGATTTCCATTTTCATCCCTGAGGAACCACTCGGGGTGTTTCCTGACTAAGACGTTGTCAGCTGCCGCGTGGTTCAAGACCATGTCCATCAAAACGTACATGTTCAATTCGTGAGCTCTCTTCACGAATCTTTTGAAGTCATCTTTTGTTCCTATGAAGGGATCTATCTCGTAGTAATCGCGTATGGCGTATGGAGATCCCAGAGTGCCCTTTCTTCCTTCTATTCCAGTAGGATGAATGGGCATCAACCACACCGTGTTGATGCCCATTCCTTTCAGTCTTTCAAGATCTTTTATGAGAGAATCGAATTTCTTTCCTTTTTCTCCTGGATAAGCGCGTGCAAAGGCTTCGTATATTATCAGTCTTTTGAAGTTCATCTCACTTCTCCTGTTCCTGCATCTCTCTTCTTCTCTCTTCGATGATCTTCTCCTGTATGTTCGGAGGCACTATTTCGTACCTCTGGAACCTCATTGTGAAGTATCCTCTACCGCTTGTGATGGAAGAAAGTTTGCTGGAAAAGTCGAGCATCTCAGCGAGTGGGACTTCCGCTTTCACCTTTACCATGCCTTTTCCAGACGGCTCCATTCCGAGGGGTCTTCCCCTTCTACTGGAGATCTCTCCCATCACGTCTCCTGCGTTCTCTTCCGGAACGAAGACCTCAACCTCCATTATGGGTTCCAGGATGACGGGTTTTGCCGCTTCCATTCCTTTTTTGAAGGCCTGAATGGCGGCTATCTGGAACGAGATGTCCGAAGAGTCCACTTCATGGTAAGAACCATCAAAGAGTATGACTCTGACATCTGTCACAGGGTATCCTGCCAGAACTCCTTTCTTCATGGCTTCTCTGATACCCTTATCGACAGATGGTATGAAGTTTCTCGGGATCACTCCGCCAACGATCTTGTCAACGAATTCGTATCCTTGTCCCCTTGGAAGAGGCTCCAGCTGTATCTTCACGTGACCGTACTGACCGTGTCCACCAGTCTGTTTCTTGTGCTTGTGTTCGGCAACAGCGGTTGTCGTGATCGTCTCTCTGTAGGCGATCTTCGGCTTTCCAACTTCCACATCGACACCGAAGATCTTCTTCAATCTCTCTATCATGACGTCAAGGTGCATCGCACCAAGACCGGAAACGACGGTTTCTCCTGTTTCAGAATCGTATTCCCACACGAACGTTGGATCGGAATCTGAAAGTCTCGAAAGTCCATTGCTGATCTTGTCGATATCGGACTTCGATTTTGGATGAACAGACCTGGAGAACATGGGTTCCGGGAAAGCAGGAGGCACTATCTTCACCCTTCTATCTCTGTGTGCGAGTGTTTCTCCAACAGCACCTTCTTTGAGCTTCAGAAGAACAACGATCTCACCGGGACCAGCGGATTCAACTTCCTTCTGCTGTTTGAGAATTGGAACATAAATGTGCCCTAATTTCTCCGAGACATCCTTCTGAACATTCACAATGGTGTCACCAGATCTGAGAACTCCTGCGATAACTTTAGCAAAGGTGATTCTTCCAACGAACTGGTCAACCACGGATTTGAAAATGTAAGCACAGAACGGCTCTTCTTCAGAGAACTTCACTTCTATCTCCGTTCCATCCTCCAGGAGCGCCTTGTACGAAGGAGCTTCCTCGGGAGAAACGCCTATGTCTCCCAGATAATCGAGAAGAAGATCCAATCCTATTCCTTTCAACGCGGATCCCGAAAGTACAGGCACGATTTCTCCCTTTTTGTAACTCTCCCTGAGTACCCTCATGAGCTCATCGTATCCGATCTCTTCACCGTCGAGATACCTCATCATCAACTCTTCATCCTGTTCCACGATATCTTCGAGAATCTCTGATCTCATATCGTTGAAATTCTCCGGCATGTCTTCTTCCTGAACTTTATCTCCATCGTACCTGTAGACTTTTTTCTTCAAAAGATCCACGACACCTTCGAAGTTTTCAGCCGCACCGATTGGAACAACCACCGGGACGATCTTTCTGGAGAACCTCTCTTTCAGTTCTGCCACCACATTCTCAAAATTGGCCCTCTCTTTATCCATCTGGTTGACGAAAACCATGATGGGTTTTTTCATCTCATCCGCCATGTTCCATGTTCTTTCGGTCTGTATTTCCACACCGGCAACGGCGTTCACCACGGAGATGATGTTTTCAGAAACGAAAATCCCGTTTATAACCTCCGATATGAAATCCGAGAATCCAGGGGTATCTATCAGATACACCTTTTTGCCTTTCCATTCAAGGGACGCCACGTGTGAGGAGAAACTGGCTCCTTTTTCCTCTTCTACAGGATCGTAATCCACGTACTTTGTATCTGCTTTGTCAATCAGACCTGATTTGTAAAGAATCTGCGCGAGAAGGAGAGATTTACCCGATCCGTTGTGTCCTATCAAAGTAGCCGAACGCACATTCTGAAGTCCTCCCATCACTCACCCACCTCCGTCTTCTTTTTCTCCCAGACTACGATTCCCACAGGTATCGCGGCTGTGCTGTTCTCCGTCCTGCCAAAGAGACTGCCAGCCACTGCCATTACGGAGGAGCTTCCCCCATCTACACACATGGCGTCTTCGAACCCCCTGGAAACGAGAAAATCCACGAGTTCATCATAAGTCAATCCCCTCGTTATATGATTATAACCTTCGAAGACAAGAAACCAAAGCTTTCCATCTTTTGTGGCAATAACCGTCCTTGGAGCCTTCGCGTACGCTATTCCACCACCGTACCTTGCCTTCTCTTCCAAGGCATCTGGAATCGGGGCACCGTTCTGAATGAGAAGAGGACCTCCTTCAACTGCTTGCTTTATACGCAGCGGAATGTTTGGCTGAAGAGATATATACACTTCGTCTCCTTCTTTGAGATCAGAAAGGTATTCTTCGTACTTCTTGCTAATAGAAACAACATACTCAGAATTTTCCGCGTGGCTTTTGTATCCAATTTGCGATACTTTGTTGTCTTTCACCACGAAGTAGATTTTGTCGTCTTTCTTTGGTATTTCTTTGGAGAATTCCTTTGTATAAACGAGGACTTCACCTTCTCCGAGGGTGTTTATTCCCTTCACGAGAAAGAGGACATCCTTCACCATGAGTGTGACATCCACTATAACCCTTCCTATGAACACCTCGTTGTCCTCGGTGATGGCAAAAACCGGTCTTCCGCTGAACATGGCAGAATACGGTTTCCCATCTATAACAACAAGACCGATGGGGAACTTTGTGATCGGGTCGAAGTAGTTGCCGTTTATCCCGGCGATACCTCCCACTCTTTTCACCATTTCGTCGAGCCGCTCGATGGTCCCAAAACCGTTTTCCACCACAACCGGTTTTATCGTTACCTTCTCTGGATCCATTATGAGATAATTGACAACTGTCTTCTCACCCTCGTCGAATTCTTCGATTTTCCTTTCGAAGACTACTCCATCTGCGACCTCCTGTCTTCCAAAGAAACCTTCGACGAGGAGAAACCGGAAAAGCAGTTTTCCATCCCCAATGGAGTACTCCACGTCTGGATAAAAGTTTCCCACATCTACAACAAACGAGAGACCATTTTTCTCAAGTTCAACCTTTATGTCTTCAGAAACATTTGGAAGACTCACCACGACAGGAGACAGATTTATTCTAACTTTTCCCATGCTTTTCTCTACACTCACCATATCCGGTACGATCGTTCCCGTGTATGTTATCGTAACTCCATTTTTTTCCTTCGCCGCTGAAAGCACGATCGGAAGGGAATCGTAGATCAGAACCTTCTCACCTTTCGTGTACACCTGATAGCCTTCCATCACCTTTTTTAAGGCATCGATAGGCACGAAAAGAAGGCCATCTGCGAAGATCGGAGGGGAGAGCTTTTCCACAAAATCAAAAATCGTCTCATGCTCTTTTATGAAGAGCACGTGGTTGTCGTAGACGATGTAGTGGTAGCCGTTCGAATGTATGTAACCAACTCCGGCAGGTGCGAGATCTTCGGCGCACACATAATAAATCCCTTCACTGAAGACGGTTCTCAACGGAAAAGCCTTTCCACCGCTGATCAGGTAGGAACCAAAAACGACACTTGCGAAGATCAAAAGAACCAGAATTATTTGCTTCATTTGATCACCTCTTCAACAACTCTGGGTGGTTCTGAAGGAGAGTCAGAGATCACATACGCTTCTCTCAGAAGCTTCAAAGCACTCTCAACATCACTCCTGTCTGACACAAAGAGTCTCGCTATCGTCTCTCCCTTTTTCACAGAGTCGCCGAGCTTTTTCTCAACGATGATTCCAACACTATGATCGATTCGATCTTCTTTCTTCTTCCTTCCCGCTCCGAGCAACATCGACGCAGCCCCCACTTTCTCCGCGTCTATCTTTGAAACATAGCCCTCTCTCTCTGCAGAGAAATCCACCACCTGTCCCGCAACCGGGAGCACTCTCCAAGGGTCGTCCACCACTCTTTCGTCTCCTCCCTGAGCTTTGACGAGAAGCCGAAACTTATCCAGAGCCTCTCCTGTTTCTAGTTTTTTCCGCAAGATTTTCTTTCCCTCTTCAAAATTCGCCACTCCAGCGAGTTCCAGCATGAGAGCTCCCAGAGTAAGCGACAGTTCCTTCAAATCCTCAGGGCCATTTCCTTTCAGGGTTTCTATCGCCTCTATCACTTCCAAGGAATTTCCAACAGCCCTTCCGAGGGGTTGATCCATATTCGAGAGAACAGCGGCCGCTTTTTTCCCATGTTGCTGGGCTATTCTGAGCATGAGAAAGGCGAGTTTTTTCGCATCTTCGAATCCCTTCATGAAAGCACCTGTTCCGAACTTCACGTCCAGAACGAAGGCATCGCTCCCGCCAGCGAGTTTTTTGCTCATGATACTGGAAGCGATCAGAGAAATCTCGTCAACGGTTGCCGTTGCGTCGCGGAGTGCGTATATCTTCTTATCGGCGGGAACAAGATTCCCCGTCTGCCCTACAATCGCTATTCCATATTTTTTGACGTTTTTGATGAATTCTTCAAGGGAAAGTTCTGTTCGAAATCCAGGGATCGACTCCAATTTGTCGATGGTTCCTCCTGTGTGACCCAGGGCCCTTCCAGACATCTTGGCAACAGGTACCCCAGCAGAAGCCACAAGAGGTGCAACGACCAGGGTTGTTTTGTCACCAACTCCCCCCGTCGAGTGCTTGTCCACCTTCGGTCCCGGTATTTCCGATAGGTCGAGCACCTCTCCCGATCTCATCATCGTTTCTGTGAAGTAGTAAGTTTCTTCTTCGTCGAGGTGGCGAAAGTAAACAGCCATCAAAAAAGCTGCCATCTGGTAGTCCGGAATCTCACCTTTCACGTATCCACCAACCATGAACTCTATTTCTTCTCTCGAAAGCTTCTCCCCATTTCTCTTCTTGAGTATCACATCGTAAGCTCTCACTTTTTCACCCTCTTTTCGGCAGGAAAACTCTCATCACCGTTCCCTGGTTGATCTCACTCTCAACCTCTATCTTTCCTCCATGCTTGTCAACGATCGTTTTCACTATCGTGAGACCCAAACCTGTTCCGCCCATCTTTCTGGAACGCGCTTTATCCACTCTGTAGAACTTTTCGAAGATTCTGCTCTGGGATTCCTTAGGTATTCCAGGTCCCGTGTCTTTTACCTCAACAACCACCCAGTCCGGTGTATCGTAGGCCCTCACCCAGACCTTCTTTTCTCCTTTTTCCTTCAAAGATGTGTATTTAACAGCGTTGTCCACAAGATTCAGGAGCATCTGAATCAGCCTTTCTTTGTTTCCCTTAACCACAACATCCTCGCATTCAACGATAAGATCCACTTCGTTTTCCTCAGCTATTGGCTGTATGATTTTGTAAACGTATTCTACCACTTCACACAGATCCACATCTTTCATTTCAAAATTGACTTCACTTTCTTCCATTTTCTCAAGGTCGAGAAGATCGTTGATGAGGCGTGTCATTCGAGCGGATTCTTCCTCTATGATCTTCAAAAACCTTTTGACCAGTTCTTTGTTCTCCAGATCATCTTCAAGGAGCGTTTCCGCATAACCGTGGATGGAAGTGAGGGGAGTTCTGAGTTCGTGTGAAACTGTGGCTATGAATTCTCTTCTCATCTCGTCGAGCTTTCTTTCCTTGGTCACATCGTGGAAGAGAATGACAAAGATTTTGTCGCCGCTCTTCAGCTCGACGGGTATCACCTTCACATGGAAGTATTTCTTTTCGTTACCAACATAGGTAACGAGAGTTCCTTCCTGCGGTTCTTCACTTTTGATGGTCTCTTCCACCATCTCGTTTATGTAGTAATCTTCAAATATTTCGTAATAAGGCCTTCCTTCGGGATTGATCCTGCCCTGCACAAGTTCACGGGCAATTTCGTTCAAAAACGTGATCTTCCCCTCTCGATCCAGAATGAATATGGGTTCACTGAGGCTGTTCAAAATCGTGAGGAAGTTGTCTCTGCTCACCTCAACACGCGAAATTGTTTCTTTCAGATTGTCTACGTACTTTTTCAGTCTCTCGAAAAGATAAAGCGGGGGAACGTCCTTTTCCCCCAGCATATCTGACAGCTTTTCGATGAAGATTCTGTACTCAGATAGGCGCTTCCTGAACACCAAAAAGAGCAGGACGAATAGAACAGCTACTACGACAAACAGGAAAATACTCATTGATCAGTCTTCCTTTCCGGGATCCCTGAATTTGTATCCCTTTCCTCTCACAGTGATTATGTATTTCGGATTCGAAGGATCTTCTTCTATCTTCGTTCTCAGCCTTCTTATGTGAACATCTACAGTTCTCGTATCTCCGTAATAATCGTATCCCCAGAGTTTATCAAGGAGAACATCCCTGCTGAAAACTTTTCCTTCGTTTTCCGCGAGGAATCGGAGCAGTTCAAATTCGAGAGGAGTGAGGTTCACTTTTTTCCCTCTCACTTTCACTTCGTACTTTTCCACATCGATTTCAAGATCCTTGGCTATGATCTTCTTAGGCCTTTCTTCCTTGCTCTGAGTAGCGGTGGAAAGCCTTCTGAATATAGCCTTCACCCTCGCAAGAAGCTCTCTCACGCTGAACGGCTTGGTGATGTAGTCGTCCGCACCGAGCTCCAGCCCAAGCACCTTGTCGAATTCTTCTCCCTTCGCGCTCAGGAAGATCACGGGGGTGTTCTTGTATTTCTCTATAGCCCTGATCTTCCTGACCAGCTCGAAACCGTCAATTCCAGGAAGCATGATATCCACTATGAACATATCCACATCCTCGTCGTTGGCAATTTTGAGTGCTTCTTCTCCATCGTAAGCCTTGAGCACCTCGTATCCTTCTTTGGAAAGGTTGTATCCTACCAGCTCGAGAATTGCCGGGTCGTCGTCAACCACCAGAATCTTCTTTTTCGCCATCTTCGATCCCCCGAGGGGGTACACCTCCTTTCAGATCTGGTTTCTATACTATTTTAACATTTACGAACTAGTTTTTTGATAGGATCTTTTCCTGAAAGTGAACCATGCAGAAAGAAACAGAAAGAGCAGAAAAAGAGACACGTAGAAGAAGATCATCATCTTGTTCGCAAAGAGAGATTCCGGTTTAAACTCCACACCAAAGAGTCCGGAAAGGTAGAACAAAACCAGCACTGAAAAAATCGCAGCACCCACCACAACTGAGAGGATTCTCGCAAATTCTTTTTCCTTGCGGTAAGCAGTCAATCCAGCTAAAAGTCCAATGAAAACGGAAAGTCCAAACGTTATCCAGTTCATGTACTGAACACTTTGAAGGTTAAAAGAACTCACCAGAAAGTTTATAACGTAGTAAGCGACGAAGGTCACGGTGACGAGAGCAGCGAGGAACACCAGGTATCTGTACAGAACGTAAAGCACAACTGCGGTTAAAACACCTGTTGCCACCAGTACAACAACCTTCACATTCTCATTCGTGAGATAGGATTTGAGAAATTCGATATTCGAAAGAAGAGGAAACACGAAGTTGATACCGATTACAAAACCGATCACCGCAAAAGCTATGTGTTCAACATACCTGGCAGCGAACATGAGAAAAAGAGCGGCGGGTAGGGAAAAATACCAGTTTTTAATAATCAACCTGAAGAAATCCCCTATCAACCCCTCCACGCACAATCCCTCCCTTTAAAATCAGAAATGCCCCGCAAGGGGGCCAGCTTTCAAAAACAGCAAGAAATTCACTCCTGAGTTGTTTCGAGAGTTCTCAGGTATTCGTTCACCTTCTCGAAAAGTCTCGCTTTTCTTCTCGCACCCTGATTCTTGTGGATGACTCCCTTGGAAACGGCTTTGTCTATGGCAGCCTGCGCTTTCCTGGTGAGTTCAAGAACGACTTCTTTCGGTTCTTTGTTCTCGATAGCTTTGAGAACCTCTTTTATTCTGTTCTTGAAGAAAGTCTTGTAAGCCTTGTTTCTGAGTCTTCTCTTTTCAGAAACTCTGACCCTTTTCTTTGCAGATTTGATATTCGGCACTACTTGATCCCTCCCTTACATATTGAAAGCTCTTTTCAACTCATCTACCATGTCGAGTTTCTCCCATGTGAATTCCTCTTCGTTCCTTCCAAAGTGACCGTAGGCGGCTGTTTTCCTGTAAATAGGTCTCAAAAGATTCAGTTTCTTTATGATCGCACCCGGTCTGAAATCGAACAGTTCAGTGATCACCTTGAGAAGTTTGTCTTCATCCACCTTCGCGGTTCCATACGTGTCGATCATTATGGAAACGGGTTTCGCGACACCTATAGCGTAAGAAAGCTGTATGAGGAACTTGTCCGCAAGACCTGCAGCCACAACGTTCTTCGCTACATATCTTGCCATATAGTGAGCCGATCTGTCAACCTTTGTGGGATCTTTTCCGCTGAACGCCCCTCCGCCGTGGGGTACCCAACCACCGTAAGTGTCAACGATGATCTTTCTCCCTGTGAGCCCCGTGTCGGCCATGGGACCTCCAAGAACGAATCTTCCTGTTGGATTCACCAGTATCTTCATTTTGTCGTCCCTGTACTGTTCTGGAATCACAGGATTTATGACGTGTTCTATTATCGCCTCTCTCAGATCTGCCTGGGAGATATCCGGATCGTGCTGAGTTGAAATAAGCACTGTGTCGACACGGACTGGTTTGTCGTCCTCGTATTCTATGGTCACCTGTGTCTTTCCATCTGGCCTGAGGAAAGGAAGAGTCCCGTTCTTTCTGACCTCAGCGAGTCTCATGGCGAGTTTGTGGGCGAGAGTTATGGGAAGGGGCATGTACTCAGGGGTTTCGTTGGTGGCGTAGCCGAACATGATTCCCTGGTCGCCAGCTCCGAGCGCCTCGAACTCGTCAGCCACTTCCTCTCCTGTTTTGACCTCGAGCGCCTTGTCTACACCGAGAGCTATGTCAGGAGACTGACTGTGGATGCTGGTGAGCACTCCGCAGGTTTCCCCATCGAATCCGTACTTCGCCCTCGTGTATCCTATCTCCAGAATGGTCTTTCTCGCTATATCGGGGATCTCAACATAAGCTCTGGTGGTAACCTCTCCCGCGATGATGACAAGCCCTGTTGTTACGAGTGTTTCAACGGCAACCCTGCTCCTTGGATCCTGCTCGAGCATGGCGTCGAGTATGGCGTCGGAAATCTGGTCGGCGATTTTGTCCGGATGCCCTTCTGTTACGCTCTCGCTGGTGAAAAGTCTTCTCATCTCCCATCCTCCTTTCGCTGATCTTATAACAGCCTTGATAGTTTATCACAATCTTTCTTAAAAAAAGGTTACATCATTGTTTTTGCGATTCTTCAAATTCTTCTCGGGTTATAAAAGTTCCACCCTCCAGAGAAACAGACACCGGTTTATAAGAAGACGTGAAGGTCGCAACAAGATGTATCTTGTTGGGACATTTTGAACCCACATAGAGCTTGTCTATCTTGTAAGGAACGCCCGGGTTATCGTAATCCACGATGAAATCGTACCCCGTTCTCAGATGACTTCTGAAGACTTCCCCACATCTGTCACATTTTATGTAAATTACAAGAGCCCCTTTTTCCCTGTAAAACGGATTTTTGTTCAGGTCTTTCTTTTTTTTCCCAAAAAACAGAAAGAGCATGATTTCACCTCCGCTGCAGGTAGAAAGAAAATTCCTTCTTCATGCCCCAGATATCTTCAATAACGACTGTGTATTTGGCAAAATCTGGGGCTTTTCCCAATTCGGGAAATTTGTTCACCTTTATCATCGAAGAAAACGTTTCGGGGAACAATTTGTACCAGAGCTCAAACCTGTACGCGGCCGAAACGGACTTCCTATCGTACACTCCCCAGACGTTTGTGAACTCGGACCAGGGAATCTGATCGAAAGAGATCTGATAGATCTCTTCACCTTCCAAAAGGAGTGAGATCTTCTTGAGTCCTAACGTGTTGTTGAACCCTTTCGAATAGGCTTTGATCGCAAGATCCGGGAAATTTCCACTGAACGGGTACGTCCTCCCCTCGACGAAATCGTACACACTGTCTCCTATCTTTATTTTTTCCAGAACAATATCCTCATCCACGGGTTTTGGAAGGTTCAAGAAAGTCGAAGGGTCGTAGGAAACTTCCTCGTTCCTGTCTCTTATCTCGAAGTGTGCGTGGGGAATGGGTGCCTCTCCTGTGGTTCCTGAGTATCCGACGACTTCACCTTTTTCGAACCAGATCTCTTTCTCAGGGAAGTTCACGACGATCCTCACATTCCCGAACTCTTGTTTCAAAGAACTCGCTACCGTTTCCAGTTTTTTCGAGAATCTGCTCAGATGGGCGTAGAGCGTTCTGTATCCATTCTCGTGTTCCAGAACCACTGTGTAGCCGTATATATCGTCCTCGTCTATTTCGATTCTGACGAGCCAGCCTCTCTCGGAGGCGTATATGGGAACTCCTTCTTTCAATCCCGTAGAAAAGTCGATTCCCATGTGAAAATGAGGTCCTCTGTTTCCACTCCCTCTGTACTCACCGAAAGTTGCCGAAACCCTTGGAGAATCAACGGGTGCGGAGAACGAAAACACAACCGCGGAGAACACCATCAAGGAAATCAAAAGCAACCACCTTTTCACGTCTCTTCCCTCCTCATCTCTTAACGGTTCTTGCTATGTCCATGAGTTTCTTTCTGAGCAAAAGGCGCTTTGCTGGACTGATTCGATCGATGATCAAAACTCCGTTCAGATGATCGAACTCGTGCTGAAAAACCCTTGCAGCGTAACCTTCCAGTTCTTCTTCCACGTATTCTCCCCTTGTGTTCTGGTATTTGACCTTTATTCTTTTGCTCCTTTCTATCTCGACGAAGATCTCGGGAAAGCTGAGGCACCCCTCTTCTGCTACTTCAGTTTCTGGATCGATTTCAAGAATCTCCGGATTTATCACGGCAACCGGGCCATTTCCAACGTCCATGACGAAGAACCTCTGAGATATTCCAACCTGCGGTGCCGCGAGTCCCACACCGTCGTAGTGATACATCGTCTCTATCATTCTCTCTATGGTCTTTTTCAGGTTATCGTCGAACTTCGTGACGGGTTTTGCCCTCTTTCTCAAAACGGGATCTCCAAAGACTCTTATTCTGTACATCAGTCGTACACCTCCCTTAACTTCTTCAGACACGTTTCGTTCGTGAGGAAGGGATGTATCGGAGTGATGGAGACGTACCCTTCTCTAACCGCCTTGTAGTCAACATCGTCTCTATCGTCGTCTTCGATGACCTCTCCCATCATCCAGTAGTACTTCTCCCCAAAGGGTGAGACTCTCTCTTCGAAGTAATCGTTCCACCTTCTTCTGCTCTGCCTTGTGAATCTCCATCCCTTTATCTCACCAGCAGGCACGTTTATGTTCAGCATGGTGAAAGGATCGAGGAGTGAGAAGTCGAATTCTTTCAGAAAGTCGATCAGAAAACGTGCCGCTCCCTCGAAATCGGGACTCTCGTAGTTAGCACTCGATATTGCGATCGAAGGAATGTTCATCATGGCACCTTCCATCGCACCCGAGACCGTCCCAGAATAGAGAATATCCATGCCCATATTGGGTCCCCTGTTCACACCACTCACGATGAGATCGACCCTTTTATCCATGATCACGTTGTAGGCGAGTTTCACACAGTCCGCGGGCGTTCCTGTGGTGGAGTACGCAACCACCCTCTCTGAGATGAAAACCTTCTTCATCCAGAGCGGAACGTGTATGGTGATGCTGTGACCGGTTGCGCTCCTTTCTTTATCTGGAGCCACCACGAAAACCTCGTGTTCCTCAGAAAGAAGCTCTGCGAGGACGATGATACCCTTAGACTGTATCCCGTCGTCGTTGGTTACCAGAATTCTCATACCGATCCTCCCACAGGTTTATCTTCCCACATTTCTTCCAGAGTTTCCACTTGAAAGGAATCTCCACATCGTCGAACTCTCTCTCCACGAATTCCTCCCAGCTTCCACAGAAATCGATTGTACCATTCGAGATGTGGAGTATGAAGTCCATATCATCCAGATACTCCAGCTCGTGTGTTACCAGTATTATTCCCTTTCCTTCATTCTTGAGGCTCTCGAGCACCTGAAATATCTCCCTCTGAGAGGGAGGGTCCAGCATGGAAACCGGCTCATCTAAAGCGAGAAAGTGTGTGTCTCGAGCGAGCATCGAGGCGATTGCAAGTCTCTGTTTCTGTCCTCCTGAAAGGCTCAGCGGGTCTTCCTTTTCGAGACCGGAGAGTCCCACCAGTTCCAGGACCTTCTTTATTCTCTTTCTCATTTCGCCCTCGTCGAGCCCCAGTATCTCCAGCGAAAAGGCCACGTCCTCCTCCACGGTGGCACCTATGATCTGTGAAGACGGATTCTGGAAGACGTAGCCCACGTTCTTTCTCAAAAGAAACGGATCCGCTGGTGAACCGTCCAGGAAAATCTCTCCCTCGGCTTCCAGGAGTCCTGCGAGGATCTTCAAAAGGGTGGTCTTCCCGGAGCCGTTTTTTCCCACCACAACGTAGATCTTCCCCGTTTCGAACTCGGCGTTCACGTCCTTCAAAACGTAGTCTCCGTTGTATCTGAAGGAAACGCTATTCAGCGTTATCTTCATCTTCTTTCAATCCCTTCACGGATCTGTAAACCCTTATTCCACCGGTTTTGCAGAGCTCCTCCACGTTCCCGAAAACCTCTTTCATGAAATCTCTGATCCTTCTGCCACCTTTGTTGTGGTAAGCGACGATCTGAAGGCTTCCGCCTTCTTCAAGGAACTCGGGGGCACTCTTCACTATTTCCATCCAGACTTTCTTTCCTGCAACGATCGGAGGATTGCTCACGATCATGTCGAACTTCATACCTTCCCACGGCTCGTAGAGATTTCCCCACCTTATATCGACTTCGACGTTGTGATTCTTCGCGTTTATCTTGGCGAATTCCACTGCGCGCTTGTTTATGTCGCTCATGTAAACTTCAAGATCCGGATATTCTTTTTTCAGGACGATTCCTATCACACCGTAGCCGCATCCAAGATCGAGCACCTTCTTTCCGTGAACTTTCAGGTTTTCAAGGAGCACCTGCGTGGCTTTGTCTATCTTTCCGTAAGAATACACACCGGAAGGTGTTTTGAAAATGTATTCATGGCCGTTTTTCAAAACGAGTCTCGCTTCTCTGACCTTCAGCTTCGATGTGGGTTCCACCGTGTAGTAGTGTTCGAATTTTTCACTCATTGTTTTCACCTCCTTTCAATTCTCTCTCAAGACTCTCTAGAGTTTCGAAAAGAAAAGCTGCAAAACTGGGGTTCTCCGGGTCCCAGAGTCCCTTCTGCTTCAGTTCGATGGTATTTATCTCATAACCGTCTCCATTCTTCTTTCTGATGATGTACCAGTTCACATCGGGATCAGAAAGAATGAGACTCGCGAGTGCTCCGGCTACATCCCCAACCGGCTGGCAATCCACACTTTTCAGATTGAACCGCGCTTCCACTCTCGTTCCCTTTCCTCTTTCTGTGTGTAATTTAACGAATCCTCCCGTCTGTTCCGCGGCCTGTTTCAAAAATGGAAGACCGAGCCCCACTTTTCTCAGCCTGGGATCCCTTGTGGTGAAGAAGGGATCGAACACCCTCTCTGGATTCTCTATCCCCGGTCCGTCGTCTTCCACGACGAAACTGAACCATTCATCGGTCTCTTCTATCTCTATCTTTATATTCTTTGCTCCCGCTTTCACGGCGTTTTGCGCGACATCCATGAGGTGATCGGCGATCGTTCTGAGCAATCGATTCACCTCTCAGTTCCGAGAAGTGCGAACACCTTCGCATCTTCCACCATGTGCGATATTCTTCGGTACTCGTTGGGCTGATGAGCAGTCCCGTCTATTGTGCTCCAGACGACAGCGGGCCAGCCTTTCTTTCTGAAGAACGCGGCGCAGGTGCCTCCACCTATACCTCCCACTTTCGCTTCCAGCCCTCTTAGACTTCTCAAAACATCGGAAAGTTTCACCACGAGTTCCGAATCGGGTGGAGTTGGCTTGGGTGCGGGCTGTTTCACAACGACCTCCAGCTCTGCACCTCTTCCGTCTAGAATCGACTCGATGGTGGACAGCACTTCGTTGAGATCGTAGCGGGGCAGAACCCTGCAGTCAAAGTAAAAAACGAACCTGCCGGGAACGGTGTTCACGTTGTCCACAGTTTTTTCAGCTCGAGTGGGTTCGAACGTGCTGAGCGGTTCATCGAAGAGTTCGTCTATATCGGAGTATTTCCTGTGAAGCGCTTCATCTATCTCCGCTATGAGATACGCACCTTTTCTGAGAGCGTTCTCCGTTGTCCTCGGTCTTGAAGCGTGTCCCTGTTTTCCGTTCACCGTCACTTTGAACCACAGGATACTCTTCTCTGCGATCTCGATGAAGTCTCCCTTTTCGTTTCCGGCATCCGGGACCAGGAACATGTCTTCTGGGCTGAACAACCCTTTTTCTATCAGATATTGGATTCCATATCCGCTTCCTGCCTCCTCGTCGGCGACGAGCGCAAGACCGAAGTTGTACTCAGGAGTGATACCAAGGTCGATGAGGACCTTCCCAGCGTATATGGAGGCTATCATGGAACCTCCGTTGTCTTCGGCTCCCCTACCGTAAACCTTCCCGTCTTTCACAACGGGCACGAAAGGATCCGTCTCCCACAAAGAGAGATCTCCCGGTGGTACGGTATCGATGTGAGTCACGATCCAAAGCGTTTTTTCTCTGTTTCTTCCTGGAATCTTTGCTACAACGTTCGATCGCCATATGCCCCTATCGTCTTTCACATCGTAGCGTTCGACCTCGAAACCGAAATCCCTGAGGAGACCTTCGAGCCAGTCGGCCTTTTCTTTCTCTCCTGGGCCTCCAAAGGCGGGATTCACCGAATTGATGGAGATGAATTTTTTCAGGGACTCCACCATTTCTTCTCCGAGTTCTTCTATTCTTTTTGTGATCTCCATTGAAAACACCTCCCAGATTCAAGTATATCCTAAAAAAATATTTGAAATGATACCCCAAGATTGTATATAATTGATTGATAGAAAAAATTTAGGGAGGTGTTTACATGATGGAATTTTTCCCAGAAATCCCAAAGATTCAGTTTGAAGGTAAGGAAAGCACGAATCCGCTGGCGTTCAAGTTCTACGATCCGAACGAGGTGATCGATGGAAAGCCTCTCAAGGATCACCTGAAGTTTTCCGTCGCCTTCTGGCACACCTTCGTGAACGAGGGAAGAGATCCGTTTGGAGATCCAACCGCTGAACGCCCATGGAACAGGTTCTCCGATCCCATGGACAAAGCTTTTGCGAGGGTGGACGCTCTCTTCGAGTTCTGCGAAAAGCTCAACATCGAGTACTTCTGTTTCCACGACAGAGACATCGCTCCCGAAGGAAAAACGCTCAGAGAGACAAACAAGATACTGGACAAAGTGGTGGAAAGAATAAAGGAAAGAATGAAGGACAGCAACGTGAAACTCCTCTGGGGAACGGCGAATCTGTTCTCCCATCCGAGGTACATGCACGGCGCCGCGACGACCTGCAGTGCGGATGTCTTTGCCTACGCGGCAGCCCAGGTGAAGAAAGCCCTCGAGATCACAAAAGAACTAGGAGGAGAAGGCTACGTCTTCTGGGGTGGAAGAGAAGGCTATGAGACACTCCTAAACACAGATCTCGGGCTGGAACTCGAAAATCTCGCGAGATTTCTCAGAATGGCAGTAGAGTACGCAAAGAAGATCGGCTTCACCGGACAGTTCCTCATAGAACCCAAGCCGAAAGAACCCACCAAGCACCAGTACGATTTCGATGTGGCAACGGCCTACGCTTTCCTGAAGAACCACGGCCTTGATGAGTACTTCAAGTTCAACATCGAAGCAAACCACGCGACGCTTGCCGGCCACACCTTCCAGCACGAACTGAGGATGGCAAGGATCCTCGGAAAACTCGGAAGCATCGACGCCAACCAGGGAGATCTCCTGCTCGGCTGGGACACCGACCAGTTCCCAACGAACATCTACGACACAACACTTGCCATGTACGAAGTGATAAAAGCAGGAGGATTCACAAAAGGTGGCCTCAACTTCGACGCGAAGGTGAGGAGGGCTTCCTACAAGGTAGAAGATCTCTTCATCGGTCACATCGCAGGAATGGACACCTTCGCCCTCGGCTTCAAGATAGCATACAAACTCGCGAAAGACGGAGTATTTGACAAGTTCATCGAGGAAAAATACAGAAGCTTCAAAGAAGGTATCGGAAAAGAGATCGTAGAAGGAAAAACCGATTTCGAAAAACTCGAAGAGTATATAATAGACAAAGAAGATATCGAACTTCCATCTGGAAAGCAGGAGTACCTCGAAAGCCTGCTCAACAGCTACATAGTGAAGACAATAGCAGAACTGAGGTGATGTGGGGTTTGAGACCCCTTTTCTTGAGACTTCAAAAGTTTCTTCTGCCGCTTCTGATCACGATCGGAATAGTTGTTGTAGTCGTTGCATCTGGACAGAGCGACAGGGTGAAGTTCCCAAAAGGAAAAATTGTGATCACAGATGGTGAAAAGTCACTCAAACTGGATGTGGAAATAGCGAACACCCCTACCCTTCGCTCCATTGGTCTGATGTACAGAAAGAGCATCCCGGACGATTTCGGGATGCTCTTTGTTTTTGAAGAGGACACCCGCTCGGGTTTCTGGATGAAGAACACGTACGTTCCCCTTGAAATCGCTTTCATAGACAGAAACGGTGTCATATTCTCCATTCAGGAGATGGAGCCGTGCAAAGAGGAACCCTGCAAGATCTACTACGCACCAGGCCCTTTCAGGTACGCTCTCGAGGTGAAGAAAGGCTTCTTTGAAAGGCACAGATTCGGCGTGGGAAGCAGGGTTTCAATAGAGAAATGATCACAATATAGACTCTAAAGGCTGTGTCTTTGGGTACAGTCTAACTTCGGTTCCTTCATCCTTTTGTACGATGTCCAGCGAGAAGAAGTAGTACTTTCCATCCACCGATATCATCGGCCACTGAACCACCGTGGTCGTTTCATCCTCCGTCGTGCACTTCAACAAAATCTGGCTTGTTGTTAAGGAGAAATGGGATGAACTTTGTGTTGTATTCTGTTATTCCCTCGATTTCGATCGATGTGATGGTTGCAGGCATAAAGAAACTTGCCCGAAACACATAGTAGAGATACTGCCAGCCTTCTGTCCACATGAGTCGTTTGAAATCGCTTGGAATGTAGATCACAGAAAAAGTGTTTTTTGGAGAATCACTGGTAAAACAAAAACAGGGATGCCTTTGGCATCCCTTTACACTTCTGCTATTTCATCTGGCAGCCCCACGGGGAATCGAACCCCGACCTCCGGACTGAGAATCCGGCGGACTGGCCGTTATCCTATGGGGCCATCCAAGGGTAATTTTAAACCATATCAGAAAGAAAATCAAGTGGGGGAGTTAAACTTTTCCAGATACCACCACATCTGACAGCTCTACAAAAGATCAAATCCCGATCTCCAGACTGAAAATCCATAAGGGTTGAAATCTTCACATCCTGTGATAAAATATAAAAACGGCGGGGCGTGGCGCAGGTGGCTAGCGCGCTTGCATGGGGCGCAAGAGGTCGCTGGTTCAAGTCCAGTCGCCCCGACCACGCAGAGGTCCCCACGTTCGGGGACCTCTTTTCATTTGTCGTATCTTTTCAGAAAGGCGTATATCTCAGCGATTACAAGGTACATCTCTTCAGGAATCTCTGAGAAAAGATCAAGTCTCAAAAGATCGTCTATGATATCCGGCCTTTCTTCTATTGGTATGCCATACCTTTTGGCCACCTCGATTATCCTTTCTGCAACTTCACCCACACCCTTTGCCACAACCTCAGGTGCACTCGTTCTGGAGGGATCGTATTTCAAAGCCACTGCTTTTTTTATCTCATCCGTATGCATTGAATCCCTCCCAGTTCATGGGATCCTTTCTCAAAAAGAAGACGTGCGCGATCAATCCCAATCTTTCGAATTCCTTCTGAAGCTCTTCGCTGTGAGCAGACAATTCCTCCGAATTCTTTTCAGCGTAGAATTTCACCGAAAGGGATCTGCCTTCCAAAATCACGTCGGCAACGACCCTGCCGAACCGCACAGAGTTAACAACAAGGATCACTCTATTGTTGTCTTTCTCCCACCACATTTCCTGAATGCCGAAAGAAGGCATTGAAGCGAACCTGACGTTTTCTTCCAGAAGGCTGTTCAAAAGAAAGACGGCATCTAAGAGGTCATCGTCCACCAGTTTTTCAGGTCTTGGGAGGAGTTCTTTGTCTAAAAGTTCAAACTCCATCATTTCTCTGTCTTTCCAGATGAGGACCCAGCCGTTTTCTCTTTTCTCAACC
This sequence comes from Thermotoga sp. RQ2, assembly GCF_000019625.1. Lineage (NCBI taxonomy): Bacteria > Thermotogati > Thermotogota > Thermotogae > Thermotogales > Thermotogaceae > Thermotoga > Thermotoga sp. RQ2. The sequence continues at coordinate 1,198,558 of NC_010483.1, read as the reverse complement.
GCTACTTTGTCGTTCACAAAATCTTCAAAGAAGGTCAGATCCGGCTCCTCTTTGAGTTTGAATTCGACAAACGGAAAGTTTCTCCTTCTGAAAACAACAATCTGGTACTTTCCAGAGAAAGGCAGTGCCATGTAGTTCTTACCTACGAATCCCTTAGAGAGCGGTTCATTCACCTGATAGACATCGTACTCTTCGGTGGAAAAGATGGGTCTTTTCAAAGTGAATGTTCTTCTGAGAGCCTCTTCGTCTATATTCCGATTGATTGGAAAGTTCTTTTGAACGTACTCAAAGAAGCTCTTGACGGAAAACCTGATTCGAAAGCTGGAAGGTCCTGACTCGAAAACCTCAGGAAGAGATTTCATTATGATCTTCTTTTCTTCATCGTTCATCTTGAGGAATCGAGATGGAACGAGGTACTTCATGAACAACTTCACGAAGTGAACGTACTTCTTATCAAACCCGCGGGAAATGTCGTGCAAGAACTCCAGAAGACCCGGCACTTTGAGAACCTTGAGGGAGAGTTCTTCATCGAAGTGCGCCAGGAGCCTCGCTTTGAGCTCCTTTCCGGTCATAACCTTGTTGTTCCAGACTCTCACACTCTCTCCCGGCTTCGGTGCCTTACCGTTTATCTCGAGGATGAGGATGCTGTTTTTCCTCGAGAGAACGAGTACGTTGCTGTATCTTCCCAGGACTTTCCAGACGTCCATTCTTCATCCTCCCCCTATGATTATCGACAGTCGTTTAAAATCATAAACGTGGAGGTGGAAGGATGTTCCTTCAAAAAATCATCGGAGCATTTCTGGTAACACCCGGTCTTTTCATACTCCTGTTGATCGTGGGGAGTTTCTTTTTCAAAAAAGCAAGATGGTTCCTCTTGGCTTTGGCAGTGACCGCGTATCTTTTCAGCAGTTACGTGGGGGAGTTTCTCTTTCTCTGGTCTCTCGAGAAAAACCTCGATGTTCCTGCAACGCTTCCAAACGATGCTGTGATCGTTGTTCTCGGTGGTGGTGTGGAAAGAAACACGAAGGCGGGTGACAACCTCAGCGATGCCACTCTGAGAAGGCTTCTGACAGGTGTACAGATCTACCAGAAGACAAAAATGCCTATACTCGTAACCGGTGGTAGCCTAACCGGGCTGAGGCCGGAAGCGATGATAATGAAAGACTACCTTGTTTCGCTGGGTGTTCCCGAGGAGAAGATCACCGTTGAAGACAGATCGAGAAACACGTACGAAAACGCCTTTTTCACGAGGGAAAAAATAGGAGATGTGCCCATCATTCTGGTAACCGATTCGATCCACATGAGAAGGGCTGTTTTCACTTTCAAAAGTTTTTTCCAGAGTGTGACACCGTACCCCGCTGGATTCTACTTTGGAGATCCGGAGTTCGTAGATTTCCTTCCGAATGCCACCTCTTTCTATCTGAATTCACGGGCCATCTACGAGTGGATCGGTCTTGTCTGGTACAATTTCAGGTGGAGGTGATACGATGAATCTTTCCACTGCGAAAACGTTAGCGGGGGTAGGGATGATATTCAAACTGTTCGGTGCGGTGCCGGTGGTAGGGTGGATCTTTTCTCTTGTGGGGCTCATACTGTTTCTCATCGGCATATACAACATTTCACAGCAAGTGGGGGAAAGAAGAATCTTCAACTACCTCTTGATACCCGCTGTTTTGCTGTTGATCGTTTCTGTGATCTTCTCTGTTTCACTCGTTGCTTCACTCTTCGCGGGCGGTCTGTTCGCTGGTGGTGTGACCTTAGCCGGCTTCGTAACCATCGTTGTTCTTGGAATAATAGCCCTCGTTTACAAGGTGAAAGCCTACAGGATGCTCGCCGAGAGTTTGAAAATCTCAGTCTTCAACACCGCCGCGTCTTTCTACAAATGGGGAGCGATCCTTCTTGTTGTTTTCGGGGTGGGTTTCATACTCATGTTCGTGGGTGATATTCTCGCGATAGTTGGCTTTTTCTCAAAACCATCCGAAGAAGCGGCTTGAAAAAACTCGGGGGGATGATTTTTGTATCTGAAACGTTACAAATGGATTTTCTTAGTCGTCGCAATGCTCATTTTCTTTGGAGTGGCTTTTGTTCAAATCCACTACCAGAAGAAACTGGAAGACTATCAACTCGAGGTTTTCAAAACTATCGTTCAGCGGTCTGTAGATCTCGTATCGAGTGGATACTTTCAGTGGACAGAACTGAAAGAAGCGATAGAAAAAAACGATGAAGAATTCAACGAAGAAGCCTTTGAGGAAATAAAGTCTTTAGATCCACACATCAAAGAAATAAAGATCCTTAATCAACCCCCGAGTTTCGAAGAAGAATACTACAGAGTGGAATCGGATGGGGAAAGACTCTGGGCACTGTTCAAAATATACGACAGCATGGGGGAAGAAATGATAGCTGACAGGACAGCGTATGTAGAATGGGATGTGGCCAGTATTTTGAACTCAATCGGTGCTTCTGTGGAGTTTCGAAAGGGAGGAAAGAAGACGTTCTGGGGTTTAGAGTACAAGAGTAAGCCCGGCAATAAATGGTTTGCAGCTTCTTTCTGGAGTTCACTTGGAGGACTCGCAATTATACTCATCATTCGCTCCATTTTTGTGAGGTCTATTTTGAAGTTTCACTATGAAACAGAAGGGCTCGAAAGACTGATCAAAATTATCGACAAGAAAGATCACTACACAGCCCTTCACCCGGAATACACTTCGAGAATCGCTGTTCTCTTAGGAAAGAAATTGGGACTTAACAAGAAAGAACTGAAAGAGCTTGGAATAGCAGGCCGACTCCATGACAGAACCCCAACCACGCAAGCTATCCCCCTTCAGGGGGATAGTAAGTGGTTGTTGTAGTTCAACTGTGTTACAATTAGCACGAGGAGTGGGAAAATGCCCGGACACGTGTGATACGAACCTACAAACTCGCCGTACCAAGACACCTGAGTCAAACATGCGAAGAACTCAACCGCACAGCAGCAAGAATCTACAACAAAACGATGTCTCTCGTGCAAAAGATACACCAAAAGAAAGGCTTCTGGCTGTCCTGGCCTGCCGCAGACAAATACATCCTCCGCTGGGCAGAAAACATCAAAATCCACGTCCATTCAAAGCAGGCATTTGTTCAGCTCTACTTTCAAGCCCTCAAAGGGTACTTCAAAGCAGCCAAAAAGAATCAAGATGCAAAACCTCCCCACAAGAAAAAACGCTATCTGCCGTTCATATGGAAAGAAAGCGCTGTAAAACTTCTGCCAGACGGTACCCTAAGACTGTCTTTGGGCAAAGAACGAGAATCATTTGTTGTACAAACACCTCTCAAACCTCCCCTTCGCATCAAACAGGCAAGACTTGTCTTTGAAGATGGATACTATCTCCACCTTGCGATAGAGGTGGAGATTGAAGAGAAGAATGCTGGCTCTGGTGTTATGGCGGTCGACCTTGGAGTGCTCCGTCCCATCACGTGCTTTGATGGAAAAGAAGTCATCAGCTACCACGGAGGAGTCCTCAGCAGCACTCTTCGCTATCGAAACAAACGCCTTGCAAGTTTTCAGTCTGCCATAGCAGAGTGCAAGAAGGGATCAAGAAGGTACAACAAGCTTGTTAGTGCAAAGAAAAGAGCCCTGAGACGGCTCAGAAACCAGATCAACGACATCATGCACAAGATCACAAGTAACTTCATCGGACTGTGCCTCAGAAAACAAATCAGAACCATCGTGATAGGAGACGTCACAGGGATCAGAGAAAGAGCAGACTACAGCGACAACGCGAACCAAAAGATCCACCAGTGGCAGTTCAGAAAACTCATCGAGATGATAAGGTACAAAGCAGAGCAGTTCGGAATCGAAGTGAAACTCATCTCAGAAGCGAATACAAGCAAGACGTGTCCTGTCTGTGGTGCAAAGAACAATCCGAACGGAAGAAGATACCACTGCAAAGCCTGCGGTTTTGAGTATCACAGGGACGGAGTTGGAGCAATCAACATCTGGAAAAGGTATCCTGGCACAGGCCAGGTAGTAGCGGGCTTGGCCCCCGTCAGAGGTGTGAGGTTTCATCCACACCTCTGTGGCCATGGAGCATCTTTGGCTCCATGGAAGGTGGCCTGAGAGCCACCAAAAGTCCCATCCCCTTCAGGGGATTGGGAGGAGGTCAAATAGGAAAGATCGCTGTACCAGAACACATCTTGAACAAACCCGGAAAGCTCACAGATGAAGAATTCGAGGAAATCAAAAAACACTCCATCGTTGGTGCAGACATATTGAGGGAATATCCGGAGCTGTCCTTCGCTGTCCCTGTGGTTCTATACCATCACGAAAGGATGGATGGTTCTGGATATCCTTTCGGTTTGAAAGATGGAGAGATACCGCTCCTTGCCAGGATTTTAGCGGTAGCGGATGTGTTCGACGCCCTTACCAGCGACAGGCCCTACAGAAAAGCTATGAAGCCAGAAGACGCTGTAGCTCTCATGAAGAAAATGCCTCTCGATCAAGAGGTCGTGGGAATCCTTGAAAAATATCTTTCGGCGTTCGTCAGGCTGAAACCTCAAGTTTCAAACCCGCGTAGCAATCCATGATTTTTCCGAGGAATTCTCTTTTGAAGATATCAACTGCTCTTTCACCCGTGCAGTGACAGGGGACCACGGTTTCAACTCCAAGCTCGTTGAAAACCTTCACGATTTTCTCTATCTCATCATCGGAAGATTTCAGAAGATGGAAGCCTCCCATTACCATTTTGATGCGCTCGTTGAAGGTCTCCGCGATGTCGAGGAGAATGTTGTCGATCCCGCGGTGAGAACACCCAGTTATGACAACCAGACCTTCCTTTGTTCTCACAACCAGAGTCTGTTCGTCCTCGAAGAGATCTTTTCGCCTCTCACCGTTTCTCTCAACGAAGAAGTCTCCTGTGGGGACCTTTCCTCTCAGATTCGCTGGTCCCAGAAGGAACATGTTTTTCCCGATCTCGGTGATCTTTTCGATCACGAGCTTCCCTGTGTTCTTCTTGAATATTTCATTCCAGTCGGCTCCTGCGTATCTTTCTCCGGAATACTTCGGATCCAGGGCTTCTTTTCTGAGCCACACTCTTTTTCCTGAAAGATACAAAAGACCCCCCGCGTGATCGTAGTGACCATGACTGATGAGCACGTCCTTTGGAAGATCAATTCCCAGCTTTCGCGCGTTTTTGAGAAACACATCGGATTTCCCCGTATCGAAAAGAACGGAATCCACAAGAACAGAAAAACCGTGTTCGCTTTCAAATCCATTTTGAGATGAATCATCACACAGAACGTGTATTCGCATCTTTTTCCCTCCGCTCAAAAACTGAAGGGGGTTGATACCCCCTTCATATTACCACCAGCCTCTCCATCCTCTTCCATGTCTCCGGGCAAGGCCCATTCCAAATGGCCATCCTCTTCTCCATCCATAACCAAAACCTCTCCACCATCTCCAGGGTCTTGCCCAGCTACCACCGAACCTGCACCATCCGAGACCTCTGCCCGTCATCGGCCCAAGTCCCATCGGGCCCGTTCCGTCGAGCCTCGGCATACCACTCACTTCCTGTTTTCAAGCTCTTTCAGTCTCTCTTCAACGTATCTGAGCTCTTCTTCCAGGTATCTTTTGTAATCCAGAAGCATTTCTTTTTTCTCTTCAGGAGAAGGTGGCACTGGAGGGTAATCGTAGTAAGCCCACCATGGCCCTCCTCCAAAACCGAATCCTCCTCGCCAGCCCCAGCCTTTTCTCCATCCGTATCCTCTGCCCCACCACATATTCTCACCTCCTATATATGTATTTTACATATATATGAGGAAAAGTCAAGCTGTTTTCGACTTCCAGCATCACTTATTCACTGTATGTTTGTTCCCAGATTTCTTTGATCTTTTCGTGTTTTTCTCTGAAAATCTCGATCAGCTTGGGATGAAAATTTGACGGTGAGGTTCTTCCATCTCCCTCGAGAATCACCCTGACGGCCTCTTCATGGGACAAAGCTTTTTTGTAAGGTCTTTCTGAGCGCAGGGCATCGTAAACATCAACTATCTTGACGATCTGCGCTTCTATGGGGATCTCGTCGTCTTTCAGGCCGAATGGATAGCCCGTTCCGTCGTAACTTTCATGGTGGTAGAGAGCTATGTTTCTTGCAACTTCCAGTTCTTTTCTGCCTGAGAGTAGCTCTCCACCCCAAATTGTGTGCTTCTTCATGATTTCCCATTCTTCTGCCGTGAGCTTTCCCTTTTTGTTCAAAATCTCCTTGGGGACCTTTATCTTTCCAATGTCGTGGAGCGGAGCGTACAGATATATTTTGTGAACAAGATCCTCATCGAGACCCATCTCTTCGGCGAAAAACTTCGACAGTTCCTGAACTCTTCTGACGTGGTTTCCAGTTGGCTCGTCGAAACCTTCAACGATATCCACCAGTTTGTAGGTGAAAAATTCGTACGCTTCTTCGACAGCTCGGCTTTTTTCCTCTATCTCCTGTGCCATCTTTTGAAGTTCAGAGTAAGACGCTTCGAGCTCCTCGTAAGATGCTTCGAGCTCTTCTCTCTGGGATTCAATGATGGTGATCATATCGGAGACTTCATCGATGAGCTGGTTGATCTCCAGGATGTTTGAGGATACATCTCCAAGATCAAAGATTCTGGAACGCAGGTACTCTTTTGAAGCTTTCGAGAACACTTCGAGTGGAATTCTGAGTTCCCTGTCGATCAACTTAGACACTCTTCGAACGATCGGGAAAGAAATTATGAAGGCTAACCCTATAACATAACCCAAGTGAAGAAGAGAATTCCTCAGAAAAACAAGAAGCGGTACCTGGATCACAAAGACCGTGGATCCCGTTTTTCTGAAAAATGCAACACCAGACATGCTTATTTTCGCACCGTGATCTGTCGATTCGAAGTCTTCGGGATCGAGTTTCACATGAATTTCACCGTTTTGAAGAAGAACCGTTCCATCTTCTGAGAGAACGTACATGCCCGGCTGCAGAAGATCTTTCATCACCTTTGATGGAACGATATCGATTCCAAGAACACCGAGAAGGTTTCCACGTTCGTCAAAGATTGCCCTTGAAATGGCGAAAGTGACGACACCGAGAATCCTGTGAGTGAAGGGCGGGGTAATCACAGCAGAGTTGGGGTTCTCGACAGCAACTTTATACCAGGGTCTCTCCCTTGGGTCGAAATCGGGAGGAAACGTGTAAAGGGGATATATGTAGTAAGTGCCATCCGGAGTAGCAAAAATGGGGTAAGATGAATAATCTCCGAAATGCTCACGAATCTGTTTTAAAACCTCAAGGATCGTTTTGGGGTTTTCAAAATCCTTACTACGATCTGCAAAGAAATTGAGGACATCGTAATAGTGATCGATTGTCCTTTCCCACTCGTTCGAAACAAGGGTGATCTTTTCGAGCCAGTCTTTTTGGTCAATGTAGTAGGTTACTATAAAAACAAAAACAGCTATCACGAACGATAGAAGAAAAATGAAAATCAGATTTTTCTTGTAAACAAAGCTTCTTATGATATCGCTCAATTTTCTCGGTGCCACATCATCACCCCTCGATGTTCTTATTTTACTACACAAGACAGAAAGTACATCCCATTTTGGGGATTGGAATTCAATACATCTTGACATATCCATCTACGAAGTGTTATGATTGATCAGTACCATCTTTTGTTAAGGAGGCATGTGTTATGAGAGGAAAGGTTAAGTGGTTCGATGCCAAGAAGGGCTACGGATTCATTACAAAGGACGAAGGAGGAGACGTGTTCGTACACTGGTCAGCCATCGAAATGGAAGGTTTCAAAACTCTGAAGGAAGGCCAGGTCGTCGAGTTCGAGATTCAGGAAGGCAAGAAAGGTCCACAGGCAGCGCACGTGAAAGTGGTTCAGTAAAGAGACGAATCAGCCCCCGCCTGGGGGCTTAAATTTTCTTTCTCCACTTGATTTTTGGTCTCACATATGGTACCATTTGGCATGTGAGACGTAATAATATTCATGGAGAGGTGAGGACACGGTGAAAAAGGGAATACATCCAGAGATGAAGCTCGTAACTGTTAAGTGTGCGTGTGGTGCTGAGCATACTTTTTACACGACGGTTGACAATATAAGAATCGACGTGTGTTCCAAATGCCATCCGTTCTACACCTCCGGTGGAAAAGGTGGCGTTCTCATAGTGGACACGGAGGGTAGAGTGGAGAAGTTCAGAAGAAAGTACGGAGACAACTATTGAGAGGCAATATCACTTTTGTGAGGAGGGTTTTTTGTGAAAGTTGGTGAACTTGTAAAGGGAAAGGTTTCTAAGATCGTGAGGTACGGAGCCTTCGTGGATATCGAAGGGGGGGAAAGAGGATTTATTCACATTTCCAAGATCTCCAAAAACTATGTGAAAAGAATCGAAGATTATCTTCATGAGGGACAGGAGATATCCGCGAAGGTAATAGGAAGAGCCAGAAACGGCGGTTGGGAACTTTCCCTGAAAGATCTTGAAGAAGAAACACCAAAGACAAGTGAGAAATCGGAAGAGAAGAAAAATGCGGATTTCGAGAAGAAGCTATCCAGATTCTTGAAAGAAAGCAGTCAGAAGCTTTCCGAATACAAGAAAAGACTCGAGAAAAAAGGCAGAAGAAGCGCATGGTAAAAAAGCGGGGGTGATCCCCGCTTTTATTTTTTAATAGATCCTTTCTGGAAATTCTTTATCTTCCTTTACCACTACAACTTCCGTTCCAACACCAGCGAAAGCGTCGATTTCTTCCACATCTCTGTTGAACATCCTGATACAACCGTGCGAGATCCTTTTTCCTATTTCCCACGGTTTTGAGGTGCCGTGTATCGCATACGTGGGATTCGATAACTGCAGATACCTTGTTCCGAGTCCGTTGAGAGGGGTTCTAGGAGATATGTACTCCCCAAACCAGTAAAGGGCAGGATCTATCTCTTTTCTGAGAATCCAGTAACGTCCCGGAGGCGTGGTGTCGCTCCTTCCAAGGGCCACGGGATAAACTTTGAGCAGGACACCATCGTAGTAAAGAGCGAGCTTAGATGAAAACAGATTCACAACTATTGTGACTGGATTCTCCCGGAAATAGACCCTTCCGATCTTCAAAACCTGACCAGCCACTATCCTGTCGGGATCTTCCAGGCGGTTTATCAAAACGATGTCTCCAACTCTCACACCGTATTGATTGGCTATGCTCCAGAGTGTTTCTCCTCTCTTCACAACGTGCTCGGCAAACACAGTGTAGTCGAAAGCGCCATCTTCTCCCCTCATAGGTACCGCAACGCGTTTTATAACGTAGATTTCTTTCTTCAAGCTGAAGGTGTAACCGTATGGACCGTTGAAAGTAATTTCCAGTTCGTGCGCACCATCTTCGAGAAAGGACTTGAAGACGCAGATCCACTTCCCTTCCAGGTTGAAGAATCTGAATCTCTTTCCCTCCAGGTTTAACGAGACAGGTACCACACCTTCTGGAGACTGAATGAACACGTACACCAGAACTTCTCCGTTTTTTATGTCCGAGATCACTCTTGTTTCGGGTTTCTCCAGAGGTACCCTCAAAACCTGAGGTGCCACACGGTACATCCTCTTCCCGAAAGAATTCACACCTTCAACAATTGGAAAGAAGGGGCCTTCGAAATCCACCTCGAAGGTGTAATCGCTGTTTTTCACTTTTTCAGGAAACACAAATCCCGCCGGGGAGTAGAGAAGAAAGGTCGTTATTTCTCCTTCGTAGAGTTTTTTTACGGAGAGAGTCACGTGATCTTCAGAAACGCTCTTCAGTTCAAGAAGGTGATCCGCCAGCAAGGTTTGAAACAACATCAAGAATAATGCAAGCCACACGAATCTTGTCATCTTCATCAATCCTTTTGATGAAACCGTCTCTTCCGTATATGTAGACCTCCACTCTGTCGGAAGAGAACGCTTTCCGGGCATCGTTCAGCACGAGCAAATCCAGATTCTTCTCTCTCAGCTTTTTCACAGCGTTCTCTTCGAAATTTTCCACCTCAGCCGCGAATCCCACAAGAATCTGATGCGACTTTCTCTGTCCGAGTTCTTTGAGAATATCTTTTGTTCTTTCGAGATGGAGAACGAGATCGTTCTCTGTTTTCTTCAGCTTTCCTTCAAAGACCTTCTTCGGCCTGTAATCTCCCACGGCGGCGTTCATTATCACGATGTCTGTATCTTCGAATCTCTTCATCACCTCTTCGTACATCTCTTCAGCACTTTCTACTTTCACAAATTCATCCACATAGTAAGGTGGTTTCAAAGACGTTGGGCCGGATACAAGAGAAACACGAGCTCCCATCCTCTTTGCGACAGTTGCCAGCGCGTATCCCATCTTTCCTGAACTCGCGTTAGTGATGAACCTCACAGCGTCTATACGCTCTCTTGTTGGTCCCGCGGTGATAAGAACCTTTTTTCCGGCGAGCTTCTTTGGAAAAGTCAAAAGGTGTACCGCTTCGACTATCTTCTCGTTCTCCGGATATCTTCCCTTTCCGACCTCACCGCACGCGAGATGGCCTTCTTCGGGTTCCACAACGAACCAGCCGTTGTTTTTTAGCTTTTCAAGATTCTCTTGAAACAGTTTGTTGCTGTACATACGGTAATTCATCGTGGGAACGAGAATCTTCGCGTCTTTATCAAAAGCGAGAGCGACGAGTGTGAGAAGATTGTCCGCTATTCCGTTTGCGATCTTTGAAATGGTGTTCGCGGTTGCGGGGGCAACAACGAGCACGTCTGTCGTTCTGGAAAGTTCGGTGTGCGGGATCCAGCCGTTCCTGACATCCATCCAGTCGTGGTACACGGAACAGTTTCCAACAGCTGAAAACACCACCGGAGAAATCATTCTGGTGGCGTCCGGTGTCATCACCACGTGAAGTTCGTGACCTTCTTTTCTCAACTTACTTGCCAGGTCCACGGCTTTGTATATCGCTATGCCGCTGCTGACACCGAGTACTATCCTCATCCTCACTTCACCTTCGGAATGAGCGCTTTCAGTATCTCCTCGTTTTTGATCCTGATGTAGTTCAGGCTGAGCTCCATGAAGGCGATGCTAACATAATTTTCGTCGTCTGTAATCACAAACGGCCTGGCGTATTCTCTGATCGCTTCAGCACGCTTTGCCACAACAACAGGTATGGCGTACTTGTAGGGTATCTTCTTAAGCAGTTCATCGTACTTGAGGTCGAACTTCACAATTTTTTCCATCCTTTCACCTCCATCTTGAACCGTTCTATCTTGTCTTGATTTCTGGTGACTTTCGCTCTCTCGGACCTCACAATCGACACGACCATCTCTACAGCATCTTCGAGATTTTCGTTTACAACGATGTAATCGAACTCATCCATGAACATGAGCTCCCACTTGGCGTTTTCGAGTCTTACAAGCACGTCTGCTTCTTTCTCCGTTCCCCTTTTGAGGATACGTTCCCTCAGATCCGCATAGGATGGAGGAGCCACGTAAATGAACACCGTGTTTGAGTATTTCTTCTTTACCGAGAGAGCACCCTGAACGTCTATGTCGAGTACAACATCCTTTCCTTCGTTGATGTGAGATTCCACAAAGGAGCGAAGGGTCCCGTAGAGATGGCCGTGGACGCGGGCCCACTCGAGGAATTCTCCTCTTTCGACGCGCTTCAAAAACTCTTCTTCCGTGATGAAGAAATAATCCTTGCCATCCTCCTCGTGAGGGCGCTTCGGTCTCGTCGTGCAGGAAACGGAGAAAACTACGTTGTCCAGTCTTCTGAGAACTTCTTTGATTATACTGGTTTTCCCCGCACCGGAAGGACCACAGATGACGAAAAGCTGTCCTTTCATTGATCACACTCCTATTTTTTCGTTTCTCTCAACACTCTTTCTATCTCGTAGAAGTTCTCCATGAATCTCTGAGCGATCGTTTCCGGCTGAATGGCACTCAGAATGATATGGTTACTGTCCGTGATGATGATCGATCTTGTTTTTCTTCCATATGTAGCATCGATGAGCTTTCCTTCAAGCTTCGCCTCGTCTTTCATCCTCTTCAAAGGAGAGGACTCAGGGTTCACGATAGCGATCACACGGTCACCCGCCACCACATTTCCAAAACCGATGTTGATCAGACCGTACATTCTTTCTCCCCCTCACTCAACATTCTGAATCTGCTCCCTGAATTGAGAAACCAGTACCTTCCCCTCGAGAGCAAGGCTGGTTATCTCACCGGAAATGGACTTGGAAAGGATTGTGTTCAACTCCCTCAACATCTCCTGACCGAGAAAATCCAGATTCATTCCGACCGATTCGTCGCTTTCTATCAGCTCAAGAGATCTTTTTATGTGACTTCTAAGCCGAGTGATCTCTTCTCTTATGTCGACTTTGGTGGCCATGAAAGCCACGTGATTCTCCAGAATGTCTTCTTTCACGGAGACATCCTGTGGAAGGATCTTCTCCACTTCTTCCTTTATCTTTTCGCGGTAAAGTGCGGGAAGCTGATCAGAGATTTTTTCTATTTCTTCAACTCGAGACGAAAGATCTTCCAGGATCCTCTTCAGATCCGCACCTATTTTTTGACCCTCTTTTTTTCTTTCCTCAACGAGCTTTTCCAAGGCCTCTCTGAGAATGGGAACCAGATGGTTCCAGATATTTTCTATTTCCTCGTCCGAAAGCTCTATTCGAAAGACTTCCCTGAAGTTCAGAAGGTCCGAGAGCTTCACAGGTTCAGGAAGAGAAAGTTCCCCGACTATCTCATCGAGCATCGAATAATACGCCCTGACAACGTTTTTGTCTATTTCGAGCACCTTGGGAGGCTCCAGGAACTTCACCTGAACTCGAGTTTGAACTTTTCCTCTGCTCACGTACTCCTGAACGAGGTTGTTCAGCTCTAACTCTTTCATGGAAAGGTATCCGGGCAACTGGTTTATGATGTTCAGGCCTTTCGAATTCAAAGACTTCATCTCGACTCTGAACTGATAGGGACCAGACACCTTTTCGACTCTGCTGAAGCCGGTCATGCTTTTTATCACCAGATATTCCCCCTTCTGGTTGAAATTATACCATTATCGGCGATTATTTCCAGTTAAATCCAGAAAACTGAGAATTTCTTCGATTTTCTTGAGGAAGTAATCCACTTCTTCCTCCGTGTTGTATTTGCAGAGGCTGATTCTGATGGCTCCCTGGGCAATTCTCCTGTCTACCCCCATCGCATCCAGGACATGGCTCAATCTTTCGTCCTTGCTGGTGCAGGCCGATGAGGTTGAAACGTAAATACCATAGCCGGAGAGAAGATTCTGAAGAGTGGACCCTCTGATGTTCGGAAAAGAAACGGAGAGGGTGTTTGGAAGGGATACCTCCAGGGGAGTTATGATGTGGGCTCCCAGGTTCATTAGACCCGATACGAGTTTGCTTCTGAGCTTTTCCATGTGTTTTGCTGCTTCGCTCAGCTCTTCAACGGCGATTTCCATGGCACGGGCCGTCCCGACGATTCCCGGAACATTCTGCGTTCCAGATCTGAGCCCTCTTTCCTGCCCTCCGCCGTGTATGAGGGGTCTGATAGGAACTCCCTTCCTGACGTAGGTTATTCCAACGCCTTTCGGCCCGTGAAACTTGTGCGCGCTGAAACTCGCGTAGTCAACTTCCAGTTTCTCGAGGGAAAATGGAATTTTCCCGATCGTTTGAACAGCATCCACATGAACAAGGGTTTCTTTGTTCTTTTTCTTCACTATCCTGACCACATCTTCAATGGGCTGGACAGTTCCCACCTCGTTGTTCGCTGCCATGATGCTGACAAGGAACGTGTCCTCATCTACGAGCTTTTCCAGTTCTTCCAGTTTCACAATCCCTCTGGAATCAACGGGAACGTACTTCACCTTGAAACCTTTCATCGATAGATATTTCACCGTTTCGAGAACGGCTTTGTGTTCTATGGGAGAGGTGATGATGGTTCTTTTTCTTTTTTCGAACGTCTCAGCGACTGTTTTGAGAATCCAATTTATCGATTCCGTCGCACAGGAGGTGAAGAATATTTCTGAAGGTGAGACGCCGAGTATCCTTGCCACCTTTTCTCTCGCTTTTTCCATGTGTAAATTCGCTTCTATACCCATGCCGTGAGCAGAATTGGGATTTCCATACTTTTCGCGGTAAAAAACGATCATCTCCTCGAGAACCCGATCGTCCACCCTCGTCGTTGCGTTGTTGTCAAAATAAACCTTCATTTCGACCACCTCGCTTTTAACTCTTCAACTCCCCTTTTCACGACCTCTTCCGCGTATTTTCTGAGTTCCTCCTCGCTTGAAAATTCTCTCGGATCGACCGGCTCGTGTATCTTGAGAAAGACTTTCCCTGGGGTGAACGTCCATCTTCCCTTTGGAATCAGATGATAAGTTCCCCAGATGGAAACGGGAAGAACTGGAACACCGGTCTTCACAGCGATCATGAGGCTGTCTTTTTTGAAAGGAAGAACCTTTCCGTCTGGTGATCTCGTTCCCTCCGGGAAGACGATGAAGGTAACTCCGTTTTTGAGCTTTTCAATAGCTTCCCTGAGTGCTCTCACGGCTCTCCTTGGATTTTTCCTGTCAAGAAACACACCGTTCAGATATCTTATGTACCAGTTCACCCCCGGAATTTTTCTCAGTTCTTCCTTTGCTATGAACGCACCTGTGGCAACGAAGCCGAGGATCAACGGGATATCCATGAGACTCTGATGATTCGCAACTACTATGAAATTCCTGTCCTTTGGAATGTTTTCGTTGCCTTCAACTACCACATCAGAAAAAAGCCACGTAAAGGCTCTTTTCCCGAATTTTTCTATCTCCTTCAAAACGTACTTTCTGGCTTTTTCACGGTCTCTCATTAAAAATGATCTGAAAAGTACGAATCCCCCGTAAAAAACAATGTATACGGTGGCTATGAAGTAGAAGTACAGCGTCAACAGAAGATCTCTGATTTTTCTCACTCTATCACCTCGACTTTTCTGAAGGTGAACGCTTCTTCTTCGAGAACGGGAAGATCTGGAACCTGCTGTTCCAGCTTCTCGAGGATCGAGGGATGAGATCTCGTTGCAGGATTTTTCGGAGCGAAGAAGACGCAGCTGTCCTGGTAAGGCTTTATAGAGATCTCGTAGGTTCCGATCTCTTTTGCCTTTTCGACGATCTCTGTCTTGTCGAAACCAGAAAGAGGCCTTATCACGGGTCTTGTGGTCACGCTCTCTATAGACCAGAGGTTTTCCAGGGTCTGGCTCGCCACCTGTCCTATGTTCTCCCCCGTGTAAAAAGCAACCGCACCGGTTTCCTCCGCTATTTTTTCCGCTATTCTGAACATGGACCTTCTGTACATGATCAGCGAGTATTTGTCCGGTACGTTCTTTTTGACCTCAAGCTGCAGCTTTGTGAGATTCACAATGTGCAATCTCAAAGGATGACCCCCACTGAACTCCCTGAGAACTCTCAATATGTCTCTCACTTTTTCCACGGCTCCCTCCGATGTGAAAGGAGGAGACACGAACGTGACGGACTCTATGAGAACTCCTCTTTTCAGTGCGTACCAGCCTGCCACAGGACTGTCTATTCCTCCAGAGAGAAGAAGAACCGCTTTTCCTCCCGTTCCCACGGGAAGTCCACCGTAGCACTCCACCCTGTCTGTGAAAATCAGAACCCCTTCAGGTCTCACTTCCACCCCGAGAACAAAATCCGGATTGTGTACATCAACGGAAAGTTCCTTGAAGTTTTTGAGTATCAAGGCACCGAGCTCACTGTTTATTTCGTATATACTTTTTTTGTATTCCTTATAAGCTTTTTTGGCCTGCACCTTGAAAGTTCTGTAATTTCCTTTTTCCAGCTTTTCTTTCACCGCGATCAGTGAATATTTCTTCACTTCCTCGAAATCGTGACTCACCAGAAATCCTTTGCTGAAATTCTGAATTCCAAAGATTTTCTTCAGCTTGTCATCGAGTGTTACGTTTTCATCTATTGGAATGAGAAATCTTCCCCACTGTCTCTTCACCTTCATTCCGGTTACTCTCTCGATGTTTCTTTTGAGGGCTTCTTCAAAATCTTTTCTGTTCTTTCCTTTGAGACCTATCTCGGAATATCTCACTATGTAAACTCTCAACTCTTTCACCTCCGGATAAGATTTTAGCAGAAGAAACACAGAATTTGCCGTTTCCTGGTTTATAATGTAAAATGAATATGAACCGCAAGTTTCAGGAGGGATGGCTGATGGCAGAACATATAATAACACTTGTCTTATCTGGAGAAAGGCTGGATGTTACCACTTCAACGCCTTTTGTTGTGGCTCTCAGGGATCTCCTCTACGAAGGAGACTGGGAACTCTTAAAAGAAGATATGAAGAAAAAGGAAAACATAATGAAAGAAGTACAAACCTGCGAAAAACTGGAGAAGGTGGTTCGTCTCGATGAGGCCGTTTATGAACCTCTCATATTTCCCGAATTTCAAGAATGGCTCAGAGAAGAGAACATAACCCCAAAAGATTTCAAAAATGTCTCTCTCAAGGGTCTGTACGATCTTGCGCTGGAGTACGCTGATCGAAACCTTTACGACATAGCGCACGATATCATAAAGTTCATGCTCGACATAGACGAAAACTACGCTCCAGCTTACGAGTTGAAAGGCTCTCTTCTCGTTGAGCAGGGCAAGATAGAAGAGGGAATAAAATTCCTCGACAAGGCCGTGGAGATAGATCCATGGCTGGTTCAAGCGTACGCCTCTCTCGGGGAAGCCTACTACAACCTGGGGGATTATGAAAAGGCAATTCATTACTGGGAAAGAGAACTGGAATACAACCCAAGCGACAAGATCACATACTTCATGATCACAGAAGCCTATCATGAAATGAACCGCAAAGACCTCGCCGTGAAAGCGCTGGAGCGCCTTTTAGAGATCGATCCAGACAACATACCTGCCCTGTACCAGCTTTCGCAGCTTTACAGGGAGCTCGGCAGCGAAGAAAAGGCAAGGGAAATGGAAGAGAAGATCATGAACTGTAAACCCAAGTATCCCACGGAATTGGAACCATGGGCTCGTGTGATGCTGAAACACGGAAGATACAAAGAAGTCGTCGAAGAGCTTGAAAAGATCGTTGAATCCTCTCCTCTGAACACCCTGGCACGGCTGCTCCTCGTAGTTCCCTACGTGAAACTCGGTCAAATCGATAAAGCGAGAGAAATCCTCGATGATATTGGACAGAGCAATTTCTGGTATTATTATGGAAAAAAGGAGATACTGGACGAACTTCTCACGGAGGAGGAAAAACGGGCTTGTGGTATCTCCTGACGTTCGCAATAGGCACCATAGTTGGAAGTTTTCTGAACGTTGTCATATACAGATCTACGAAGGAGGATCTCAAGCTGTGGGATCCTCCTCATTCATTCTGTCCTAACTGTAAAAGGAAAATAGAGTGGTACGACAACATTCCCGTTATCAGCTATATTCTTCTGAGGGGAAAATGCCGGCACTGTGGATGGAGAATCCCGATCAGATACCCCATCGTGGAGATCTCAACAGGGGCTTTGTTTCTGGTGAATCGTGTCCTCATAAAAGATACCCTGCTGTTTGTATCTTCGTGCGTGATTGCCTCTGCCCTCATCGCGATATCACTCATAGACCTTGAAACGTTCCTGATTCCGGATTACCTGAATTTTACCGTTTTGATCTTTTCCTTCGTGGTGGCTCTGAGAACCTCCTTTCTGGAGCATCTGATTTCCTTTCTCATCGTGACGATCATGTTTTTGATTCTGAAAGCGATGTACAGAGACGGTCTGGGAGCAGGAGACGTGATCCTTGCGATGGGAATAGGCTTCCTCCTCCCACCAGTTCCTTCCATTTTTGCCATCTTGATCGCTTCAATTTCTGGAATACTCTATGCACTGATCAAAGGAAAAGGTAAAATGGATATAAAAACACGTATACCATTCGGCCCCTTCCTTGCCCTTGGAGGGTACACTCTCTTTCTCATATCGTACGGAATGGGGTGGTTGTAGTTGGCAAAGGTGTTTCTGAATACGATGAATCAAAGGATCTCAGGTGGTCATCTGTGGATCTTTTACAACGAGATTCTGAAAGTCGAAGGAGAGTACGAAAACGGAAGCGTTGTGGATGTTTTCAGACCCGACGGTTCTTTTTTCGGAAAAGGATACATAAACGACAACTCGAAGATCAGGGTGAGAATTCTCACCTGGAAAAACGAAGTCATCGATCGAAATTTCATAAAGAACAGGATAGAGAGCGCTCTGAAGAGGAAGAAAAAACTCGTGAAAGAAACGACGGCCTTCAGAGTCGTGCACAGCGAGGGGGACTTTCTGCCAGGTCTCATAGTTGACCTTTTTGGGGATTATCTTGTCTTTCAAATAACGACTCTGGGAATGGAAAAGATGAAAGATTGGATCCTGGATAGTCTCATCGAGATATTCAAGCCGAAGGGAATATACGAGAAATCAGAGGGCACCTTCAGAGAGAAAGAAGGGCTTGATAATCGAGAAGAATGGGTCTACGGTAAGGGTCCTGAACTGATAGAGTTCGAGATGAACGGCTTCAAATTCCTTGCTGACACCAGAGGACAGAAAACGGGTTTCTTCCTGGACCAGAGGGAAAACGCCAGAATGGTGATGGATCTGGCCGAGGGAAAAGTCTGTTTGGACGTGTTTTCTTACACTGGAAACTTCGCAGTGCACCTCCTCAAGGGAGGAGCGAAACACGTTACCCTCGTCGACTATTCGGAGAGGGCTCTTGAGGTTGCCAGAGAGATCTTGAAACTGAACGGATTTGACAGCAGCAGGTACGATCTGCTTCCGGGAAACGCTTTCGATATCTTGAAAAGCTTCGACAGAGAAGGGCGAAAGTACGATCTCGTGGTTCTTGATCCTCCATCTTTTGCGAAGAGTTCAAGCAATCTGGAAAGTGCGAGGAGAGGATACAAGGAGATAAACCTGAGAGCGATGAGGATATTGAAAAAACCAGGTGTTCTCGTGACCTCTTCCTGCACTCAGATAGTTTCTGAAGAGCTGTTCAGAGAAATCCTTTTTGATGCGTCCTTCGACACGAAAACGAGTTTGACCGTTTTGAGAAGGGGAGGGCAACCTCCTGATCACCCAGTTCTCATGAACGTTCCAGAAACGCAGTACCTGAAGTTTTATATCCTTCAGGTTGACAAGAGGTGATGGATGTGTTCTCCGATCGTGTCCTGCTGACCGAGGAAAGCCCAATCAGAAAACTGGTTCCCTTCGCTGAAATGGCAAAGAAGCGAGGAGTAAGGATACACCACCTGAACATAGGACAGCCCGATCTGAAAACTCCCGAGGTGTTTTTTGAGCGCATCTACGAAAACAAGCCGGAAGTGGTGTACTACTCTCACTCTGCGGGTATCTGGGAATTGAGAGAGGCTTTCGCATCTTACTACAAAAGAAGACAGAGGGTAGATGTGAAACCGGAAAACGTTCTGGTGACGAACGGTGGAAGCGAAGCCATTCTTTTTTCATTCGCTGTGATAGCAAATCCTGGTGACGAGATCCTCGTTCTGGAACCGTTCTACGCGAATTACAACGCTTTCGCGAAGATCGCCGGTGTGAAATTGATTCCCGTAACGAGGAGAATGGAAGAAGGATTCGCCATCCCTCAGAACCTCGAAAGTTTCATAAACGAAAGAACGAGGGGAATAGTACTTTCAAATCCCTGCAATCCGACCGGGGTGGTTTATGGAAAAGACGAGATGAGATATCTCGTGGAAATAGCGGAAAGACACGGACTCTTTCTGATCGTCGACGAGGTGTACAGCGAAATCGTGTTTCGGGGAGAATTCGCAAGTGCCCTCAGCATTGAAAGTGACAAAGTCGTAGTGATAGACAGTGTATCGAAGAAGTTCAGCGCCTGTGGGGCGAGGGTAGGATGTCTGATCACGAGAAACGAAGAATTGATATCACACGCCATGAAACTGGCTCAGGGGAGGCTCGCTCCACCTCTGTTAGAACAAATCGGATCCGTTGGTTTGCTGAATCTCGACGATTCCTTTTTTGATTTCGTGAGGGAAACGTACAGAGAGAGAGTCGAAACAGTATTGAAGAAACTCGAAGAACACGGTTTGAAACGTTTCACAAAACCCTCAGGTGCCTTCTACATAACCGCGGAACTCCCCGTGGAGGACGCGGAAGAATTCGCAAGGTGGATGCTGACAGATTTCAACATGGATGGTGAAACAACCATGGTCGCTCCCCTGAGGGGATTCTATTTGACTCCAGGGCTTGGAAAAAAAGAGATAAGAATCGCGTGCGTGCTTGAGAAGGATCTCCTTTCCAGGGCCATTGACGTGTTGATGGAAGGTTTGAAGATGTTTTGCTCGAGCCGCATCTCCTGTTGAAAAAAATGTTCATCAAGTATCGCAGGAGGTTATTGAAAGTGACGGAAAAAATGGAAAAACTCATCAATCTCCTCGAGATTTCTCTGGTTGTTCTCCTTTCCAGCTTCTCTTTTTTAGAAATTCTCAAAGGCAACTTACTGTCCCTTGCCTACCCCTGCCTCGTTTTCGCCGTGTTTCTTTCCCTGTTTAGGCGAAGATGGTACAGAAATTTGAAGAATGAGATGAACGAGAAGAGTGAAGAGATGTCTGCAATGAATCAAGAACTCACAGCGTTAAACCAGCAACTCACAGCCGTGAATCAGGAGCTGGAAGCCTCTTACGAAAGCCTTCAGATCCTCTCCACCCAGCTGGCCAGAATCATGGAAACCATGGGAGAAATGGATCTTGAGGTCGATCCTGTTCCTACTCTTGAAAGGATTTTTTACGATGTGAAGAAACTGGTAGAACCGCTGTCGGGACTCGAGTTGAAAAACTCACAGAGATCCATTGCTGTTGGTGAATTCACAGAAAATCTGCTCTACAAAGAAGCCGGAAAGACATCCGCCAAGATCTTTGTAAGCAGAGAACTCGAAAGGGATGAAGAAATGTTCCTGAACTCCGTTCTGAATTTTTCCCTCTTTCTTCTGAACGCCCACGATTCGTATCTTGAGGTTATGAAGAACAGAGACACGCTCTCAAGGATGATCAGCTCTCTGGAAGAGGTTTTAGGTGTTTCAAGAAGAACAGAACTCATAGAGAAGATACTACACTATTTGAAAGACATGTTCCCCGGCATCGTGCTGTCGTCCGTTTCTCTTCTCGAAGATGGAAAAATAAAAACCTTCTTTCTGAAAAACGGCCAGATCGAGGTGGTCAATCTCAAAAGAGGTATCGTGGTAAAGGCTTTTGAAACAAAGAAAGATCTTTTCGTGAACGATGTGAGGGACTTCCCAGAATTTTACGATGTCACGAATGGAAGAACAAGATCCGCGGCCGCCATCTTCTTCGAGTACGAAAACACTCCCCTCGTCCTCGAAATTGAAAAGGATTCGGAAATCACTGAATACGAACTCTCATCCCTCAAAATGATGGCGAGAATCCTGGCGATCTTCTTCTCACGTTTGAGCCTCTACAGGAAACTCCGAAAAACCTTTTTCCAAACAATAGAAGCGTTCTCGTACGCGGTGGAGTTAAAAGATCCCTACACCAGCGGACACAGCCTGAGAGTCGCTGATTATTCACAGGAAATAGCCAGAAGAATGGGTCTTCCAGATCAGGTGGTGGAGAGAATCAGGATAGCCGCTGTTCTCCACGATATAGGAAAGATAGGTGTCAAAGGTGCCATTCTCAACAAAACCTCTAAGCTCACAAAAGAAGAATACGAAGAAGTGAAGAAGCATCCAGAACTCGGTGAAAAACTGATCAGCAAAATCGAAGACTTCTCCGATATAGCGAAGATAGTGAGACACCATCACGAATGGTACAGCGGTCAGGGATACCCGGATGGACTTCGCGGGGAAGAAATACCGTTGGAATCGAGGATCATCGCCATAGCTGACGCATTCGATGCGATGACCAGCGACAGACCGTACAGAAAAGCCATGGATAGAAAAACAGCCCTCGAAATTCTTCGCAGAAACGAGGGATCCCAGTGGGATCCTGAAATTCTGAAGATCGCCTTAGACTACTTCAGCGGACTCTGATGAACTTCATCCCCAACTTTTCACACACTCCATCGTTCAATTCGTCGTCCCCGTACATAACACAGTCTTCCGGAGAAACTCTCATCTTTTCACATATCTCGAGGTAGTACCTCGGATCTGGCTTGCAAAAATGGAAGCTCTCCATGTCCGTTATCAAGTGAAAATCGTCTTCTGACAACCCAATCCAGTTCAGTCGCTTCAAAATAGCGATTCTTGGAAAGACAGGGTTCGTTGCCAGAACAACCTTCCCTTCTTTTTCCTTCTCTTTCAGAAGATCCACTATCTTCCTCACAGGTTTAACCGTATCTTTGAGCGAATCGAAAAGTTCGCTTTCATAAAACTCCATGAAGAGTTCTTTCCATTTCTCTGCACACTGTGACGTTCTCTTTCCAAGGCATTTCATGTATCTCTCCAGATTGGTTGATCCATCCGGATTCCTGGTTATTTCCTCCACACAGCCAAGAACCAGCTCTGGAGAGATCGAAACACCTCTATCTCTGAAAAAAGAAACGAGTTTTCTAAAATATTTCTCTGCGAACCCGTTGTCTTCGGCCAGTGTGCCGTCGTAATCGAAAAGGAAAATTCTCACACTCATCCCTCCTTTTTAACTATCCTAACACTGGTTCGATGATAGAATCTTTAACGGGAGGTGACCGGTTCTGGAAAGAGAAACCATCGGAATAAAACTTCTGAGAGGAGATCCCAGAAAAGCCATAGTGAAACTCTCAATTCCCATGATGCTTGCCATGTTAGTTCAGACGATTTACAACCTGGCCGATGGTATCTGGGTCGCGGGACTGGGGCCTTATGCGCTGGCAGCGATAGGATTGTTCTTCCCTATCTTCATGGTGATCATCTCCCTCGCCGCAGGTATAGGGGTTGGGGCGAGTTCGGTGGTGTCCCAAAAGATTGGAGAAAGAGACAAGGAAGGAGCAGATACCGCGGCTTCTGTTTCCATCCTGTTTTCAATCGTCATTGGTTTTTTGAGCATTGCTGTTATTCTTCCCTTTATTTCTGACATCCTCATCTTCGCGGGAGCTCAGGGGGAAACTCTCAGACTGGCCCTCGAGTATTCGGTGATCCTCGTGTATTTCATTCCCCTTATCATGTTCAACAACGTAGCAAACGGTGTTTTCAGAGGTGAGGGAGACGCGAAAAGAGCGATGGTGGCCATAACGATAGGTTCCCTTCTGAACATAGGTCTGGATCCCGTGTTCATCTACGTCTTCGGTATGGGGGTCAGAGGAGCAGCGTACGCCACCGTGGTATCAATCGCTGTTTCTTCCCTTCTGATCGCGTACTGGATGTTTTTCAAGAAGGACACGTACGTATCCTTCCGTTTGAAATGGGATGGAGAAATTCTGAAGAGAATATTGAAGATCGGTATCCCGGCTTCCCTGGCGCAGGCCTCGATGTCGGTGGCGATCTACGTGCTCAACGTCTTCGCGGTGAGAGCAGGAGGAGACTATGGAGTTGCGGTTTTCACAAGTGCGTGGCGTGTCATAAACTTTGGGACTGTCCCGCTCATCGGGATGGCCATGGCTGTGACATCCGTTACAGGCGCCGCTTTTGGTGAGAGAAACGGAGAAAAACTCGAAACGGCACATCTCTACGCCGTGAAACTCGGATTTTTCGTAGGGCTGGCAGTGATGTTCACAATCTTGATTTTTGCCCCATACATCGCAAGGCTGTTCACTTATTCTCAGGAAGGTGAAAAATTATACAGCGATCTGGTGAAAGCCCTCAGAATCCTGAGTCTTTTTCTTCCAGGTGTTCCATTTGGAATGTTCACCTCCTCCATGTTTCAGGGAGTGGGTCAGGGACTCAAAAGTCTGATTGTCACCATCATGAGAACTGTGATTATGCAGGTTGTCTTTTCGTGGCTGTTCGTCTTCGTTCTGAGAATAGGACTTGTGGGAGTCTGGTGGGGCATAGTCCTTGGAAACGCCACATCGGCTTTCATCACTTTCAACTGGGGAAGGTTCACAGTGAAACACCTCAAAAGAAATTTTCAGAAAAACATCGTATAGGAGGGGTTTGAATGCTCAAGTTGGAGGCCAATTATTCTACGATCGAGAAGATCGTTCTGAAAAGCACCGAAGGATTTTCTCAATTCTCACTTTCGAAGGAGGATGAAAACCTTAAAGTGAAACTGAAGCACGGTTCCTTCCCTTTTTCCCTGTCGGTGAAAGTCAAAGTAGTATCGACGCAGAAAACACCCGATGATCCCATCATCCTGAAAGTAGGTGTGCCCTCTTTCCTAATGGAAATGCTGAAAAGCAGAATAGAGCGAGAAGGACTGGAAGTTCACGGGAACGAGATTCACATCTACCCCAAAAAGATAGCAAGATTTCTCGAGGATCTGATCGTATCGAGATTGGAATTCGAAGACGACAGAGTGATACTTCACCTCGAGGAGGTCTGATCCTTGGCGACCTTCTGCAGAGGCTGACAGTTTCTGAGGATGAAGTATCTGGAAGCCTCTATTTGCTGTATGGCCTTTACATAGCCATCTAAAAACTCCACGTACCTTTGAGGAGTACCATTTTTTCTGTCGACAGCCAAACTCTTATCCAGTCTACCGTCCCATGAGACAATGAACACTCGGTTGTCGTCTATGAAAGATCCGTCCGGAACGTGATATCTCAAAGCAGCAAAACCATGTTTCGCGTTCAGAAGATCCTGCCCCATGAAGAAACCTTCTCTGTAATTTATTCCCATCACGTTCAGGATCGTGGGAAGAAAGTCTATCTGTCCTCCAGGGATGTTGACCACCCTACGAATGTTCTCTCCAGGGATGTGGATAGCAAAGGGAATATTGAGGGCGATTTCGAAAGAAAATTCTCTATCCAGGATCTCGGGTATCTTCGTTTTGACTTCCCTGTTGAATGGATACAGGCCCGCGTGGTCACCGTAGAGAACGATCACAGAGTTTTCGTAGAGGCCAGCTCGTTTCAATTCATCAAGAAAAACACCGAACGCTTCATCGGCGTAATGTATAGCCTGCAGATAGTGTCCAACGATGGTATCTGATATGTCTTCAGGAAGTTCGAGTTTTCTGTGCTCTTCAGGAATAACAAAGGGAGTGTGACTGGATATAGTTATCAAAAAAGCGTAGAAGGGTTGTGGATAGTTTCGCAGTTTCTGAACAGCCTGCTTGAAGAAAGAAACATCTGCCAGTCCCATCCCGAAAACCTCATCTTGCTGGAAATCCTCAAGACTCACGAATTCGTCAAAACCGATGTGTTTGTAAACCTCTTCTCTGTTCCAGAACCAGCCAACGTTTCCATGAAACGCTATTGTGTGATAGCCGTTTTGTTTCATAATTCTGGGCAAAGTAGGAAGGTTTATCACGGGGTATTCTTCGTAGACCACGCTGTCTCCCAGTGTGTGAAGAGAGGTGTTCACAACAAACTCGGCATCCGCTGTGTTCCCGCTTCCCACCTGTTGGTAGCAGCTTGAGAAATAGACGGTTCCGGAGTCTCTCAAAAATGAATTTATGTTCGGCGTGACTTCTTGCCCGTTTACTTTAAGACCGATCACAAAATTTTGCAGTGATTCCATCTGAACGACTATCACGTTTTTCCCTTTTCCTATTCCGAAGAAGCTTTTTTGAGAAGGTTTTGTCGTTTCATTTCTAACAGAAGAAACCGCCAAATCGTTGTTTTCTTCTTTCTTGTTCATAAAGAGATTGATGATGTCTTGAACGTGATAATCAAAAACACCGTATCTGTTGAAGACAAACTTCGATTGTAGATTCTGAGAGGTGTGGATGGCACCGAGAAAGGTGAAAGACAGAACCAGGACAAAAAGCGAGGACAGAGAAAGCGTTCGCTTCGTATTTTCTTTGAAGAAAAACCACACGAAAGGAAGATCCGCCACAAAGAGAAGAGAGTACAAATCGATGAAGTACTTGATTTCACCGCCGAGATCTCCCACCTGAGGAAGCAGAACTACTTCCTTAATGGATGGAAGGTTTCCAAAGTTCTGAAAGTAAAGAAAATCAACGAACAACAGAAGGGAGAGCACCGTGTAAAGAAGCCTGTGCCCTCCCTTGAAAACCAGAAGCAGCAACATCAACCATCCCGCGGTACTGAAAACAACGGAAACACTGAAAGAACTCAAAGTAGGTACGTAGAAAAGAACGATCTTTGCTGCCAGAAAAACTATCAGAAGATAGTCGCTCATTTCATTCTCCTGTCGATGTAGAAGGTGTAGATTCTTCTGATGCTTTCATGGCTTCGAGAATTGATTCCACCTGATTGTAGGCAGACTCGTAATCCATGAAATTTGGATCGATTTTTTTCATCTCATCAAGGTAATACTTCGCAGACGTGGGATCGTTCAGTGCAAGGCTCATATCGTAGAGCATGTAATAAGAGTCGAGACGTATGCTGGTAGAAGCGTCCGTTGCATTGGCCACTGTGTAGAGACCGAGAAGAACCCCAAATATCTGGTTCGGATCGTAGGTTCCAGTTGACAGATAAGGTTTGATCTGGTTGTAAAGATTGGAGTAATAGCTGTACTTGATGTTTATGTCGTTGGGGTGCAAGCGGTACGCGTATTCCAGTACATACGTGGAAGACGGGTAGTTCTCGTAAAGATAATCCACAACTGTTTTCTTTTTGTTTTCCACATCTGCTTTCTGTTTCTCAAGTTCCTCTTTTTTTGCATCGGCTTCTTCAATGGAGAGTTTCCCGTACTTCTTTATAAGATCCTCATCTGGTTCCTGAGAATTTTCAAGCACTGTTCTGTACTGAGTCAATTCGGCTATCTGTTTGGTGAGTTCCTGGATCTTGCTGTCGGAGAGAAGGACGAAGAGAGATTTCAGCTCATCAGATGTTTCTGTTACCAGGTTTTCTCCCTGGAAGAGAAGGTTCGCCAGTTTTCCGTAGAGGTCTTCTTCGTTCTTGAAGTACTTCCACCAGTATTCAAGAACCTGATCGTTGAACGCGTACGATAGATTTTCTTCCTTCATGAACTCTTCCAACCACTTCTGGAATTTTTCCTGTTCCAGCTTCGTTTTCACATCACTGTACGCGTCGCTGTTCTCGAAGGCGTTGAAATCTGTGAGAACCGAGGAAGTCTTCACCCTGAACACGTACCACTGATCGAGGAAAAAGAACGGTCCAACAATCGAACCTGGAGTGGCACTGAACAGAGCCGTGTCTATTTCATCCGGGAAAATCCCCCTTGTAGCGTTGGAAAAAGGTTGAACAGTAACATTCATACTGGAAGCTGCTTCATCGAAACCCACCTCACTTGCTTTTGCAATGAACCCCTGAGCCGTGGAACTGCTGTCGAACGACACAGCTTCTATGTCAACTCTGTCGTACTGCTTCTGAAGGTCTTCCTTGTTTTCCTCGAAATATTTCTTTATTTCATCCTCGGTGACAACTCCCACTTTTTCCTGAACCTTCTTGATGGTGAGCTGAACTCGAATTTGAGGCTCCAGGTAGTTCTTCTCGTAGTTCGAAAGACTTCCGTACGTTCTCTCTATCCGGTTGAGCTGATTTTGATCGTTCTTTATTGTTTGGATAACGTTGTTCACTTCCTGGTTGATTTCTTTCTTGGAAGGCTTTATGTCGTTCTTTTCCGCATAGTAAAGAACCACTTTCTGCTGGAGAAAGACGTCCGCTATCAGAGCTTTGAGTCTGGGTTCCTCAAAAAGTGGATCTAGAGATATGATCTGATAAGAACTCAACAGGTTGGAGTAGTAGTCGTTCACTTCCCACGGCATGAGCCAGTAGGTAGGATCGTTCAGAGCCGTTCCGTCTTTTGTGATGTAAGCGAGACTCTGTTCGAGGGAGTATTTAACGTTGTTCTGGGTGTTTCTGAGGTTGATAGACACCGACCACCAGATCATACCCGCCACGAACGCAATAGCAATCGTCCAAATAATGACCCCTTGCCACTTTTTCATCCATTTTCTCATTCTTCAAACCCTCCTTCGAATTCCGCCTCTTCTTCCTCGAACTTTTTGGGTTTCACAATGGGGAAGGGAATCACATCCCTTATTGTGGGAGAATCCGTGATGAACATGAAGAGCCTGTCAAGACCAATTCCCAGTCCTCCCGTGGGAGGCATTCCATACTCGAGGGCCCTCACAAAATCGAGATCCATCATGTGTGCTTCTTCGTCCCCCTCTTCTCTCATTTTCGCCTGTTCGAGAAATCTCTGGTATTGATCAACGGGATCGTTCAGCTCACTGAACGCGTTCGCGATCTCCCTTCCAAATATGATGAGTTCGAACCTTTCCGTGAGTCTAGGATCCTCTCGGTGTCTTTTGGCAAGAGGGGAAATCACCACAGGATGATCGATTATGAAGGTGGGATTCACCAGTTCTTCTTCCACCAGATCTCTGAGTTTATCTATGAGGTGTGCTCTGTTCTTTATTTCCAGTTCCACTCCATATTCTTCGAGCTTCTTCAACAACACTTCATCGGGATCTTCGAGGATGTCCACCCCGAGTTTTTCTTTGAGAAAGTCTCTCATTCTCACTCTTTTCCAGGGTGGTGTGAAGTCTATCTCCTTGCCCTGGTAGGAGATTTTCAAGGTGCCGCATGTTCTTTTCACAACTTCCACTATCAGTTCTTCAGTGAGATCCATCATATCGTTGTAATCCGCGTAAGCCTGGTAGATTTCTATGCTGGTGAACTCGGGACTGTGTTTGTAAGATATTCCTTCGTTTCTGAAGTTCTTTCCTATCTCGTATATCTTCTCAAAACCGCCGATGATCAACCTCTTCAGGTAAAGCTCCGGTGCGATTCTCAGATACATATCTATATCAAAAACGTTTAGGTGGGTCACAAAAGGTCTCGCTTCCGCACCACCTGTGACGTAATGGAGGATAGGCGTTTCCACCTCGATGAATCCCCTGCTGTTGAGAAATTCCCGTATCACTTGAACAGCCTTGAAGCGCTTTCTGAACCTCTCAATAGCCTCGTCGCTTACGATGAGTTCGAGGTACCTCTGCCTGTATATGATTTCCTTATCTTTTATGCCGTGCCACTTCTCGGGCAAGGGACGTAGAGCCTTACTCAGAAGCGTGTATTCTTGAACGTAAATGGTCAACTCTCCGGTTTTGCTTTTGAACGGAAAGCCTCTTACTCCTATAAAGTCACCTATTTTGACGTGTCTTTTGAAGAGATCCATTTTTTCCTTTCCAACAGAATCTGCCCTTACGTAAGCCTGGATTCGACCTGTGTCATCTTTCATGTGAAAGAAGGCCGTCTTTCCATGGTGGCGTATCGACATGACTCTCCCTGCGAAAGAGAGTTTTTCAGATTCAAGAACTTCTCCAGCTTGGAGATAGTCGTACTTTTCTCTTATTTCCCTGGCTGTGAGTTCTTTTTCGAATTTGTAGGGATATGGCTCTATACCCATAGAACGAAGTTCCTGTATCTCATTGAGACGTTGTTCTTTGAACTCTTTCAGCACACAACCACCTCCGTTACTTGTTCATAACCGCTATCACCTGATAACGCTGAACACCACTGGGAGCTTTTACCTTTACCACATCTCCCACCTTTCTACCGAGAAGACTTTTGCCCAGTGGAGAATCGGAGCTCAACTTTTGAGCGAAAAAGTCTGCTTCCTGAGGTGTGACGATTCGAAATTTGTGTTCTTCACCGGTATCCAGGTTCCTTATAACAACCCATTTTCCCAGTGTAATTTCATCGTTTTCCTCAGAATCTTCTATGATCTCCGCGTTGCTCAGAATCTGTTCGATCTCCATGATCCTGCTTCCAACACGCCCCTGTTCGTTCTTCGCAGCTTCGTACTCCGAGTTTTCCGATAGGTCTCCGAGTTCCCTCGCTTCTTTTATTCTTTCAGAGATCTCGTACATGAATTTCCTTTTCAGATCTTCCAATTCCTTCTTCAGCTTCTCATAGCCTTCACGGGTGAGACGAACTTTCTTCATTGTTCTTCGCCCTCCTTCTCTCTTTTTAGTTCTTTCACAATTTCCAAAAATTGATCCACTTCCCTGAAATCACGATAGACTGAAGCGAATCGTACGTAAGCAACCTGGTCCAATTTCTTCAATTCCTCCATAACCAGTTCTCCTATTCGTTTCGTTTCAACTTCGAAGGATCCTTCTTCTCTGAGTTTCAAGCAGATTCTGTTCACAGCTTCCTCGATCTGCTCGTAGGTGACAGGTCTCTTCTACAAGCTTTTATCATACCATTTTTTATCTTTTCCCTGTCAAACTTCTCCCGCCTGCCATCCTTTTTTACAACAAGAACAGGTGCTTCTTCGTATCTCTCGTAAGTGGTGAATCTTTTACCACAAAAAGAGCACTCTCTGCGTCTCCTGATAGCGGTTCCATCGAGAGTGGGCCTCGAATCAAGCACTCTTGTGTCCATCGAACCACAAAACGGGCACTTCATTTTACATCACCAAACCTTTCAGCTATTTTGATAATTCTTTTCAGTTTCGAGTATATTTGAGATTTTGTGAGATTCAACTTTTTCCCCAGCTCTCTGAGTGAGAGCTCTTTGTTTTTCAATCGAACCAGGGCGACTCTTCTCAAATCTTCGGGTAAGTTTTCGAGTCCCATGTTCTCTTTTATAACCTCTATCGCACGTATCTGACGAGCTGTACTGTTGGCCGTTCTGATGGCGTTCGCTTCTATAAAGTTTACTGTTCTGTTCACATCACCGATCACTTTTCTTTCAGTGACGATTCGATCTATCTCTTCAAGCTTTCTCTGAACCCCTACGGCTTCGAGGAACACAAGAATATCCTTTATAGACTTTATATAAAGTTTTCTTGTATTCCTGAGTTCTACAATGCCTGCGTTTATGTTGAAGAAATCTTTCAAACTTTTCTTTGTGAGAGCGAGCGTTTCTTCCTCAAACAGATTGATTTCCAGATGATAATGATACCTTGGATTCGTCATGGATCCTCCGCTGAGAAACAACCCTCTCAAAAATGAAACAAATAGGGCTACGTCGAAGAACGGTTCTATCACCATGAAACTTTCCGAATACTCCGCGGTGATTTTTATGTACCTCTTCTTTATGTTGTGTGATTTCTCTACAATTATCTCCGAAACGGGTTTTGAGAGATACTTCATTAAATTCAAAAGCCGCCTCGAGGCGGCAAAAGAATGCAAAGAAAAAACGATATGCCTGCTCTTGACGTCCAGATCACCTCGCGCTTTTATGAAACCCAATAGTTCCGCTATAGCCTCATCACGACTTCCAAAAGGGACGTTCACGAGTTCCTCTTTTATCTCCTCAGAGAAAGTTCGCCTCAAGAGGCTCACCACCTCGAAATTCTCTCTATCACATCCGCCAGCTTCACAGAGTCGTGTCTTATCTTTCTTTGACCATCTGAGGGGTCAACTATCTCTACAAGAAAGGGCTCTGCCAGAATGGTGTTCTGTATGTTTTCAGCGTCGATCTCCACGAAATCGCTTCCCTCTTTTCTATACCTTTCGAGCACCTCTTCAGAGGGCTTGCGGGTGTTCACCAGCACGAAATCCACGTTTTGCTCCAGGTACCTTTCGAGTTCTTTGACGTGGTCCGAAACCCTGTATCCTGTTGTTTCACCTGGCTGGGTCATGAGGTTACACACGTATATTTTCTTCGCTCTTGATCTTTTTATCGCATCCTTCACACCGTTTACGAGAACGTTTGTGATGATACTCGTGTAGAGACTCCCTGGACCAAAGATGATGATATCGGCCCTTTCAATCGCCTCGAGGACTTCAGGAAGTGCATCGATCGGTCTATCCAGCCTGACTTCGACTATTTTTCCACCTCTTCTGACGATGTTCGTTTCACCGATCACCTCTTCTCCGTCTTCGAACCTTGCCACAAGTCTTGCGTGATCTTCGCTTACGGGTAGGACTCTCCCTTTTATAGCGAGCACCCTCTCCAAGATCCTTATGGCCTCCGAAAAACTTCCTTCGATCTTGGTAAGAGCCGCTATTATCAGGTTTCCCAGGCTGTGTCCCTTTAAAGACCCCTCGCTGAAGCGGTAGCACATAAGCTTCGCAAGAAGATCCTCATCTTTTGCCAGAGCCACGATGTTGTTTCTCACATCGCCTGGAGGTGGCACGTTCAGTTCTTTTCTTAACTTTCCGGAGCTTCCCCCTTCGTCCGTAACTGAGACAACAGCGGTTATTTCAAAAGAATCGATGTTTTTCAAGCCTTTCAAAAGAGTGGAAAGTCCCGTCCCTCCACCTACAGCAACCACCTTCACCGTTCACACCTTCTCTATGTCCCTGTGCTTCTCAATGACTGTAAAACCTTCTTTTTCCAACATTTCTTTCAGTCTGTGTGCGATATACACGGATCTATGCTTGCCACCGGTACATCCTATTCCCACAGTGACTATCCTTCTTCCAGTTCTCTGGTACTCTTCTATCGCCACCTTTAGTACTTCATAAATCTTTTCGATGAACTCTTCCACCACCGGATAATTTTTAAAGTACGCTTCTACCTTGCTATCCAAACCCGTCTTTGAAGAAAGTTCCGGTACGTAGTGTGGGTTCGGGAGAAAACGAGCATCAAAAACGAAATCCGCGTCCATTGGGATTCCGTGTTTGAATCCGAAACTCATTATTCTGACAGAGGTTCCACCGGACTGGTTCACGAGAAAGTGCGTCAGAGTTTCGCGCAGTTGATGTGTGTTCATGCTGGTTGTATCTATCACAACGTCCGCAATTTCCTTTATACGAGACAGGATTTTCCTCTCCTTCTCTATGGCATCTTCCAGCCCTATTCCGTCCTTCTGAAGAGGATGCCTTCTTCTCGTTAGAGCGTATCTCCTCAAAAGTTCTTCCGTGGATGCTTCCAAAAAAATCACCAGAGTGTTTGTCTTTTCTTTTATTCTTTCAACCGCTGATATGGGATCTCCGAGGTGTTCGCTTCGCACATCAATGGCCATCGCCATCTTTTCGAGGTCGGAACTCATGAAAAGCTTCAAAAGTTCCTCCAGTATGTTACCGGGAACGTTATCAACACAAAAATACCCCAGATCCTCCAGAAAACCCATAGCGGTGGTTTTACCTGCTCCCGAAAGCCCGGACACAACGACTATTCTTTTCAAGGTTCCTGATCACCTTCCCTGAGTGCTTGAGAGAGTTTTTTCTTCAGATTTTTAATCCTCTCACTCATTTTCACATTTTCGAGCACAGTGTTGGCCAACATGACGAACAGGATGTTATCTATCCCCACTTCGTCGATGAATTCTTCATACCGCTTGAAGTCTTTTTCTATTTTCTCTATGGTTTGATTGACTATCTCCAGATCCTCATCAGTAACGAGATTGTACACTTTCTTTCCAAGTCTAACGCTTATTTTCTTCCTCATCCTGTATCATCCCCTGATCGGTTGTGAGGGAGAGAAAACGCTGAATTTTCTCCACAAGCGTGTTCAGGGACCTTTTGTGTTGCTCGATGGTCTTTTCCAGCTGCTCCTTCTCCTTTTCTAAGTGAAGTATCCTTTCATTCAACTGTTTCACCTTCGACCACAGTTCTCTGTTTTCTTCTTTCAGCTTTCTGTAATCTTCTATCATTGTATCGAGAATCCTTTCGAGATCCTCCAGTTCTTTCATTTGTTTTCCCCCCTTCGTGATTATATTAACACATCACGAATCGTTTTTATAACCAGGTTTTCAGGTACTTCAAGACCTCGGAGCAGGATCTTTGCACCCCTTTCTGTATAGTCCATCTCAACAAGCTCCAAATCCATCATCTCCACAATTCTGAACACGTTGTTCAATTCCTGATAATCTACCTCCACTTCGAATTCTTTCATGAGCCTCAGCTTTCTCAACTCCGCCCCCTTGACCGCCATCTCAGCAGCTGAAGAGTAAGCTTCTATGAGCCCACGAACACCCAGTTTCACTCCACCGAAATATCTTGTGACAACGATCGCTGTGTTCATAAGATCGTATTTTTTTAGAACCCCGAGGATTGGTCTGCCCGCCGTTCCGCTCGGCTCACCGTCGTCCGAACTGTGTTCAAGGATACCGTTCGGAGAGAAAATTCTGTAAGCCCAGCAGTTGTGAGTGGCATCCCTTTTCGAAACTTCTTTCAACTTCTCACGAAAGTCTTTTTCATTCGTTATCGGAAATATGGTGGCATAGAACTCTGATCTTTTAACGTTGATTCTTTCCGTGTGGGTTTTCACCACTGTCTTCCATTCCACCAAATTTCAACCTCCGTTTCCAACTCCACACCGTATTTCTCTTTCACCTTTTTTCTCACAAACTCAATGAGTTTCATCACGTCATCGAAAGTAGCACTTCCTGTATTCACAATGAATCCCGCGTGTTTTTCCGATATCTGAGCTCCTCCAATTCTGTAACCCTTCAACCCTAAGGATTCTATGGCCTTTCCCACGTAGAAATCCTCTCTTGGTCTCTTGAAAACGCTTCCCGCACTTGGAAGGTCAAGGGGTTGTTTCTCCAAACGCCTCCTCATGTAATCCTCCATCTTCGCTTTTATAGTTTCCTTCTTTTCTTTTTTGAAACTCATCATCGCACGTGTTATGATTAATTTCTCCCTTTTGAACGTACTGTCTCTGTAGCCGAAAAAAATCTCGTTCTTCGAAAGCCAAATTTTTCTTCCATCTTTTAAAACCTCGACTGCTTCGATGAACTCTCCGATCTCTCCACCGTACGCCCCCGCGTTCATAAAGATAGCTCCCCCCACGCTCCCCGGTATCCCGTACGCGAACTCCAGCCCTCCGAGTTCCGCTTCCATCAAAAATAGACAGAGCCTCTTCAGGGGAGTTCCACTTTCTACCAGTACCTTCTCTCCCTTTATTTCAATTTGATTCAACCTTTCTGTTTTCAACACTGCGATATCCAGATCTTCATCTTGAACCAGAAGGTTCGTACCGAGTCCCATTATTTGAAACGGAAAATCCTTCAGAACGGTGATGGCTCGTTCTAAGGAAAAAACATCGTTTGGAAGGACAAGATATTTCACCCTTCCACCGATTTTTATGCTGGTGTGGCAGGAAAGTTTTTCGAACATCCTCACGTCACAGCCTGCTTTGTAAAGAGATTCAAAGATTTTGTCCAAAGATATCCCTCCTTAGACTCTATAGTATAATTTCAAACTGGGAGGTGTTGACTTGAAGAATCTACTCGATCTTTCTTACGAAGAACTGGTAGCCGAAGTCACGAGCCTGGGTCTCGAGCGCTACAGGGCAGATCAGATTCTGGACTGGGTGTTCAACAAAAAAGTGAACAACTTCGATGAGATGACAAACCTTTCAAAACAGCACCGTGCTCTTTTGAAAGAGCACTTCTCCATTCCTTTCTTGAAACTCCTCGACAAGAAGGTTTCCAGAATAGATGGTACCACCAAATTCCTCTGGGAACTCGAGGACGGGAACACAATAGAATCTGTGATGCTTTTCCATCCGGACAGAATAACGGCCTGCATCTCAACCCAGGTCGGATGTCCTGTGAAATGCATCTTTTGTGCCACAGGAATGAGCGGATTTGTCAGAAATCTGACCACAGGAGAAATAGTAGCACAGATCCTTTCCATGGAAAGAGAAGAGAAGAAAAAAATAGGAAACGTTGTGTACATGGGAATGGGAGAACCTCTTCTGAACTATGAAAACACAATAAAAAGTATAAGAATACTGAACCACAAAAAGATGGGAAACATAGGTATCAGGAGGATCACGATTTCGACAGTTGGAATCCCGGACAGAATAATCCAGCTGGCTGAAGAGGGGCTCGATGTGAAGCTCGCTCTTTCACTCCACGCACCGACGAACTTCAAGAGAGATCAGCTCGTTCCCTTGAACAAAAAGTACTCCATCGAAGAGATCCTGAATGCGGTGAAGATCTATCAGAGAAAGACGGGAAACCGTGTAACTATAGAATACGTGCTCATAAGGGGCATAAACGATGAAATAAGCGACGCAAAGAAACTGGCCGAAATCTTGAAGAACATGAAAATCTTCGTGAATCTGATCCCCGTGAATCCAACGGCGGAAGACCTAAAAAAACCATCGCGAGAACGACTTTTGGCCTTCAAGAGGATACTGTTGGAAAACGGAATCGAAGCAGAAATCAGACGGGAAAAAGGTAGCGACATCGAAGCGGCCTGTGGTCAGCTGAGGCTGAAGAGAATAAAATCAACATCATGAAGGTGTTTCTCGGAATATTAACGGGCATTGCGGTTGGTGGTCTTCTCTTTCTGTTCGCAGTGAAGCTTTATCAGAATCTGTACAGCACGGTACCGGATGTTGTCGGGCTTTCTGGAACAGAAGCGTGTGAAAGACTGAAGGCATCTGGTTTGTTTTGCGACACGTCTTCTTCCGAAACGGTGTTGGAGACCTATCCACGAGCCGGTTCAAGGGTGAAAAAGGGGAGAACGGTAAACCTCTATTACGAAAATCCCCAGAAAAAAATTGTGCCTCGTCTTTCACAGCTGAATCTCTCAGTTGCAGAAGAGATCCTGAAAAGGCTCGGATGGAATTACGAAACCGTTTATTTTCCTTTCGGCACAGAAAAAGACAGGGTTCTCGCAACCTATCCGGAAGAGGGGCAGATCTACAAAGGAAAATTAATTCTTCTGATCGATACAGGTGAAAAAGAAAACTATTTTTTGGTGGAAAATTTCGTGGGTAAGAAGATCGATGAATTGAAAGACAATTCTCACATTTTACTTCTTGGAATGGGTGATACGGTGGTGGCACAGTACCCTCCTGAAGGTTCCATAGCAACGGAAGTTATCCTCATCCTTGGGGAGGAATGAATTTGAGAAGAAAAGGAATAGTGGTGAGTTTTCACTCGAACATGGTCACAGTCGAAGACGAGGAAACCGGTGAAAGAATCCTCTGCAAACTGAGAGGAAAATTCCGTCTGCAGAACCTCAAGATATACGTTGGAGACAGGGTGGAGTACACACCGGATGAAACAGGATCCGGAGTCATAGAGAACGTGCTGCACAGAAAAAATCTGCTCACCAAACCTCACGTTGCAAATGTGGACCAGGTGATCCTTGTGGTGACAGTGAAAATGCCGGAAACTTCGACCTACATAATCGATAAATTTCTTGTTCTCGCCGAAAAAAACGAACTGGAAACGGTGATGGTCTTCAACAAGATGGACCTCTACGACGAGGCCGACCTGAAGAAAGTGAGAGAACTGGAAGAGATCTATTCTGAACTCTATCCAATCGTTAAAACCAGTGCGAAAACTGGAATGGGGATTGAGGAGCTCAAGGAATATCTGAAGGGAAAGATCAGCACAATGGCCGGACTCTCCGGAGTTGGAAAAAGTAGCTTGCTCAACGCCATAAATCCGGGCTTGAAGCTTCGCGTGAGCGAAGTTTCAGAGAAACTCCAGAGAGGAAGACATACCACAACAACTGCCCAGCTCTTGAAATTCGATTTCGGTGGTTATGTGGTCGATACTCCGGGCTTCGCAAATCTGGAGATCAGCGACATAGAACCCGAGGAACTGAAAAACTACTTCAAGGAATTTGGAGACAAACAGTGTTTCTTCTCAGATTGCAACCACGTGGATGAACCGGATTGTGGAGTGAAAGAAGCCGTGGAGAACGGAGAAATCGCAGAGAGTCGATACGAGAATTACGTGAAGATGTTTTACGAGCTTCTGGGAAGGAGGAAAAAGTAATGGCGAAAATAGCAGCTTCAATTCTCGCATGTGACCTTGCAAGACTGGCCGATGAAGTGAAAAGAGTGGAGGAGCACGTGGATATGATCCATTTCGATGTCATGGATGGTCACTTTGTTCCAAACATTTCCTTTGGACTTCCCGTTCTGAAAGCCCTCAGGAAAGAAACAAAACTTCCCATAAGTGTACATCTGATGATCACCAATCCCGAAGATTACATCGACCGCTTCATAGAAGAAGGCGCAGATATGGTTGCCATCCATTACGAATCGACCTTTCATCTCCACAGGTTGGTCCATCGTGTTAAAGACCTTGGAGCACAGGCCTTTGTTGCCATAAATCCGCATACCCCCATCAATCTTCTTTCAGAGATCATAACCGACGTCGATGGTGTACTGGTGATGAGCGTCAATCCCGGTTTCTCTGGTCAGAGGTTCATAGCAAGGAGTCTTGAGAAAATAAGAAACCTGAGAAAGATGGTGAAAGAACTGGGACTGGAAACGGAAATCATGGTCGACGGCGGTGTAAACGAAGAGAACGCATCGATACTGGTTAAAAACGGTGCGACGATCCTTGTGATGGGATACGGTATCTTCAGAAACGACAATTACGTTGAACTGATAAAGAGCATCAAACAGGAAAGAGAGGAATCTGCTGACTGAATCTGTTCGATTTTCCGTTTTTCTTCGTGTGGTTTTTGAAATTCCTCTCCAGAATTTCATAAGCTCTGTTTATGACCCTGTCGGGGATACCCGCTATCTTTGCGACCTCTATTCCGTAACTTCTGTCTGCCACACCGTCCACCACCTTGTGGGTGAATATCACGTTTTTGCCTTCTTCTTTTACCAGAATGGTTTTGTTCTGGACCTGCGGAAAGTGTTTTTCGAGTTCGGTGAGTTCTGTGAAGTGAGTGGCAAACAGCACCTTACATCCTCTCTTTATGAGTTCCTCTGAGATTGCCCAGGCTATGCTGACGCCGTCCTGGGTGCTCGTACCTCTTCCCACCTCGTCCAAGAGAACCAGGCTCTTTTCCGTTGATTTCAGCAGGATGAGTGCCATCTCGTTCATCTCGACAAGGAACGTACTTCTACCACCAGCGAGATCGTCTCTGGCACCCATTCGCGTGAAAATCCTGTCGAACACGGGAAGAATCGCCTTCTGCGCCGGCACAAACGATCCTATCTGCGCCATGAGGGATATGAGACCCACCTGTCTGATGAAAGTGGACTTCCCGCTCATGTTGGGACCCGTTATTACCACAAATCTCTTCTCGTTGTCCATGTAAATATCGTTTTCAACAAAATTCTGTGTGAACCTTTCAACGACCGGGTGTCTTCCACCTTTGATCTCCAGTCTGTCTTCTGAAAAGACGGGTTTTGTGTAGTTGTACAGGATAGCATCGTAGGCCAATGTCGAAAGCACATCCATCTTTGCCAGATCCTCTGAGAGCTTGAGGAGAACTTCTTTGTGCTTTTTCACCTCCTCACACACGCTTTTGAAGAGTTCCTTTTCCATTTCTTCTATCCTCTCTTTAGCGGCCATTATCTTTGTCTCGAATTCCTTCAATTCAGGTGTGATGAATCTTTCAGAATTGACGAGTGTTTGTTTTCTTTCGTAATCATCGGGAATCTTGTCCAGATTCGCTTTCGTCACCTCTATGTAGTAACCAAAGACCTGGTTGTATCCAACCCGCAGTTTTTGGATACCCGTTCTTTCTCTCTCCTTCTCTTCGAACTCTTTGAGCCTCTCTTCGGCATGTTCCAGAAGATCCCTGTATTCATCGAGTTCAGGTGAGAATCCTCTCTTTATAACCTTTCCCTCGCCGGGGCTTCCCAGCGGATCATCTTCGATGGCTCTTCGAAGCAGATCAACCAGTTCTTCCGGGAAAGCGAGTTTATTGAACACACCGAAGTTTGAAAGAATTTCGTTCAGTTTCGGAATGATCTCCAGTGTCTCTCTGAGTGCCACTAAGTCCCTGGGAACGGATCTGTTGTATTCCACCCGCGAAACGATCCGCTCCACATCCCTCACGTTCGAAAGAAAGTTCCTCATCTCCTCCAGGCTCACCCTGTCGTTCACCAGTCTTTCCACAGCCTCGAGCCTTTCTTCGATCTGCTTTCTGTCGACCAGAGGGTGGAGAATCCACTTTTTCAAAAGACGAGCCCCCATAGGAGTTTCCGTGTTGTTCAGCACATCGAAAAGATTCTTTCCCCTGTCACCGGGAATCAAAGAAAGATTTTCCACCGTTGCGGAATCGAGTATCATGTAGTCTCTCTGGGAGATGAGAAGAGGGGGTTTCAGATTCAGATCTTCCGTGATCATCGTGTACTTGACATACTTTATAAGTGCTGCAAGGGTCTTCAGCGCAAGGGGTGAAAGCTCGAAATGATGAATGTCTTTCAGATTGTAGGCTTTTTCCACTTCTTCCAGATCGGAGAAATACCACTCGCTTATGGATTCTGTGTAAACACCTGGAAAGCGTTCCCTCAAAGAAGATTTCAGGTGCTCTGAACAAACGATCTGGGAAATGGAGTAATTCTTCAGCAGGTCCAACGTTTCCTGTTCGTCTGAACTTTCATGAACCAGGACCTCACCTGTCGAGACATCACAGAAAACCGTACAGTACCTTCCCTTCTCTTCTGAAACAACGGCCATGTAGTTGTTCGTTTCGCTGAGAAACTCATCCTCTACGATAGAGCCAGGAGTGACAACGCGCGTGACTTCCCTTCTGATCAATTTCTTCGACTTCGAAGGTTCTTCCATTTGATCGCAGATTGCCACCTTGTAGCCCGCTTCGACGAGCTTTTTCAGGTAGGTGTTCAGCGCGTGGTACGGAATGCCCGCCATGGGAGCGTCCTGCCTTCTTGTGAGAACTATGTTCAGAACCTTTGAAACGATCTTTGCGTCTTCGAAAAACGCCTCGTAAAAATCTCCCAGACGAAACAGCAGAATGGAATCTTTGTACTGTTCTTTTATTCTCAGGTACTGTTCCATGAGGGGAGTTACCTTCACCGTTTCACCACCTTCACCATCCTCAAGTGCGGAATGTTCGCTTCGTAGAAGATCTCTCCTTCCGCCCTGTAACCGAGTCTCTCGTAGAACTCTCTCACCTGGATTTGAGCGTTTAAAACGATTTTTCGAACTCCTTTAGAGAAAAGCTCTCTTTCCACACTCTCCATGAGAAATCTTCCGTATCCCTTTCCTCTTTCTTCCTTCAGAATCGCCACACGTTCTATCTTGAACGTTCCATCATCGATCTTTCTTATCCTTGCGGTTCCTATGAATTTTCCTTCCTTTTCGAGAAGCACGTGAACACTCTCAGGATCTTTCCCATCGAGTTCTTCTTCCTCAGGAACTCCCTGCTCTTCTATGAAAACCTTTCTTCTGATGTTCAAAGCTTCTCTCAGGAGTTCTTCGTCGTTCTCAAAAAAGATCACCTTCATCTCGAATCACCTCTCAGGATATTTTAACCCCGGGTGATAGAATCTTCAGGAGGAGGTGAAAATTATGAGAAGCTTGTTGTTTCTTTTATTCGCATCGACAACGATCTTTGCAGCACCCGTTCTCATTCTTTTTCAGGACAGTGCGATCCTCATGGAAAGTTTATCCGTGAGCGGTACAGAAACCATCTCCGTTCCTCAGGGATGGGACGTGATGGATGTAATCGGAGCAAAAAGCTGGTACGTGGTTTCGGAAAAAGAACCTTCCTGGGAAGAAATTATAAAAGGAAAAACCGTCAAAGCGGTGGACGAACCTCCCTCACAGTTCGAAGTGATAAGTACTTCTCCTCTCGTTTTGAAAAAAGACACGAAGTACTACGTATACAACTCCGCGTTGAAAAAGTGGCTTGTTCTGGAATACGAAGAACCCCAGATCGGTCGGAAACTCGTGATGAACGGACAGGGAAAGGTAACTTTGCTTCTGCGTTCCTCAGGAAGCTGGAACGTCAGGTACTATCTCTTCGAAGATACTCTCACAGGAAACGCCTTTCTATCGGTCTCTGGTGTGGAAAGCGCGGATGTTTTTTTAATTTCCAGGCCCGCTGGGGAAACTTCCATTTGGAAAGGGATGTACCTCAGCGTTTCGGCCTCAAGAGAAATGCCCGAAGAACACGAGTCTGAGGAAGTCAAGGTTTATCACCTCGGCAAGTTGAAAGATCTGGACAAATCCCCTGTTGTGAATCTCATAGAAACGAATTTGCCCATCACTAACGAGTACTACTCGTACTCTTTTGCAGTGAATGACTCGAGTTTCGATTATCAGAAAACCACCTTCACGAGAAGTTTCAAGACTCCTGTGGATCTTCCGGGAGGCACGGTGAGCATATTCTCTAACATTTCCGGTGTGGATATAATGATCGGGGAAACAAGCATCCCCGACACTCCGAAAAACTCCCTTCTGGAGCTTCCCGTAACGGACTCCTGGGACGTTCGCGTGAGAGGAGAGATTCTGGACGAAAGAAACTACAAAGACACATACGAATACGAAAGGACTTGGAGAGTGACCGTTCAGAACCTGAATGAAACAGAATCGAAGGTGAGAATCAACGTCTACGGAAATATGCTGAGACTGCTCAGATTTTCCATCAAACCGTTGAAAGAAACTTCAGACCAGATCGTTTTCGAATTGATCGTTCCGGCCAATTCAGAAAAAGAATTCGAATTCACAGTGAGAAGCGGGTGGTGAAGATTGGTAAAGGCACTCTTCAGTTTACTCTTCGTTGCGTTCATCTGGGGATCGACATTTCCTATACAGAAGATCGTACTGGTGGGAGTCTCTCCCACCTTTTATATCGCCGTTAGATTCTTCATCGCAGCACTGGTTTCTTATTTTCTATTTGGAAAGGGGAACGTCAAGTACGGATCGATCCTTGGAACACTCCTGGGAATTGCCTATACCACACAAACGTGGGGACTCACGATCACCACCTCCACGAAGAGCGGTTTCATCACATCGATGTACATCGTTTTCGTTCCGGTCTTTGCGTATCTTCTGGAGAGAGAAATTCCAACGATATTCCAGATCGTTTCCTTTTTTGTCGCAAGCCTGGGACTTTACATGATCTCAGGTGGAATCAAAGGCTTCAACTTCGGGGACTTTCTCACCTTGATCTGTGCGGTGAGCTTTGCCTTGCACGTTGTCCTGATAACGATGTTCTCAAAGCGAGTCAAAGAAGTGGATCTCCTCTTTCCACAGTTTCTGGTAGTGGGGATTTTGAACCTGATACTGAATGTTTTCTGGAAGAACTGGAACTTCACACTCCCGGCTCTTGGGAGCGCAGTCTTCACCGCTCTTGCGGCCACCATTCTGGCCATCTACCTTCAGGCAAAATACCAAAAAGCGCTTGGAAACAACGTGTCTGCGATTGTTTTCCTGGGAGAACCTGTTTTCGCAGCAGTTGTTTCTTATTTCATGCTGGGCGAGACGATGGCAGGGAAACAGCTTTTAGGGGCAATCCTCCTTTTGATCTCCATGGTGTTTTCCAGTCTGGAACGTGTTAAAATAGTTCGTGAAGCGAACCAAAAGGGGAGGGATGAGTGTGAAGATTCTCTTTAAAAACGCCACGGTCTTTCCCATAACTTCCAGACCCTTCAAAGGAGATGTGCTTGTCTCGAACGGAAAAGTGGAAAAGTTGGGAGAAAACATAGAAGATCCCGACGCGGAAATCGTTGATCTGACGGGAAAATTCCTGTTTCCTGGTTTCATCGACG
This sequence comes from Thermotoga sp. RQ2, assembly GCF_000019625.1. Classification (NCBI taxonomy): domain Bacteria; kingdom Thermotogati; phylum Thermotogota; class Thermotogae; order Thermotogales; family Thermotogaceae; genus Thermotoga; species Thermotoga sp. RQ2. Next base: position 1,155,228 of record NC_010483.1, on the reverse strand, counting down.
CGCACTCCCACATCGGGCTCTTTGAGGAAGGAGTAGGGTACTATTACAGTGATGGAAACGAAGCTACGGATCCCGTCACACCGCATGTGAAAGCACTCGATGGTTTCAATCCGCAGGATCCGGCCATAGAGCGGGCTCTTGCCGGTGGAGTCACATCCGTGATGATCGTTCCTGGAAGCGCCAACCCGGTGGGTGGACAGGGAAGTGTGATAAAGTTCAGGTCCATAATTGTGGAAGAGTGCGTTGTGAAGGATCCCGCAGGTTTGAAGATGGCGTTCGGAGAAAATCCAAAGAGGGTCTACGGTGAGAGGAAACAAACTCCTTCAACGAGAATGGGAACAGCGGGAGTGATCAGAGACTACTTCACTAAAGTGAAGAATTACATGAAGAAAAAGGAACTCGCCCAGAAAGAAGGAAAAGAATTCACCGAAACCGACCTGAAAATGGAAGTCGGCGAGATGGTCCTCAGAAAGAAGATTCCTGCCAGGATGCACGCCCACCGAGCGGACGACATCCTCACCGCCATCAGAATAGCAGAGGAGTTCGGTTTCAACCTCGTCATAGAACACGGAACGGAAGCGTACAAGATTTCTAAGGTGCTAGCGGAGAAAAAGATACCCGTCGTTGTGGGACCACTCCTCACCTTCAGAACAAAGCTGGAACTGAAAGATCTGACGATGGAAACTATCGCAAAACTCCTGAAAGATGGGGTTCTTATAGCCTTGATGTGTGATCACCCGGTGATTCCTCTCGAGTTTGCAACCGTTCAGGCGGCAACTGCCATGAGGTACGGTGCAAAGGAAGAAGATCTGCTGAAGATCCTGACGGTGAATCCTGCTAAGATCCTCGGCCTCGAAGATAGAATCGGTTCCATTGAACCTGGAAAGGACGCGGATCTTGTGGTCTGGAGCGGACATCCGTTCGATATGAAATCCGTGGTGGAAAGGGTTTACATAGACGGAGTGGAAGTCTTCAGAAGATGAGGGGCCTCAGATCACGAGGCCCCCATCTATTCCTATCACCTGTCCGGTGACGTAACTCGACTCGTCCGATGCGAGAAAGAGTATAACCTGCGCCACCTCTTCTGGCTTCCCAAACCTTCCCAGCGGTATTCTGGAAAGGGCTGCTTCACGTGCTTTTTCTGGAAGTTTTTCGGTCATGGGGGTTTCTATGAATCCGGGTGCCACAGCGTTCACCCTGATGTTTCTTCCAGCGAGTTCCTTCGCCCACGTCTTGGTCATCCCTATGACTCCCGCCTTCGACGCCGCGTAATTCGTCTGACCGGGATTCCCGTATATTCCAACGACAGAGGAGACGTTCACGATCGAACCGTTCCTCTGTTTGATCATGTAGGGCACCACCATCTGAGTCACGTTGAAAACACCCTTCAGATTCACGTTTATTACCGCATCCCAGTCTTCTTCTTTCATCCTCACAAGAAGCGCATCCCTTGTTATTCCCGCATTGTTCACCAGAACATCGATTCGACCGTACTTTTGAACGACTTTTTCCACGACTTCTTTTATCTGATCCCTGTCGGTCACGTTCAAAACGTAGGGATCAACCTTCCCCGGAAGTCCTTCTGCCTCTTTCACAAGAGAGTCGAGATTTTCTTTCGAGATATCGCCAGCGATCACCGTAGCTCCTTCCTGTGCGAAAAGAAGCGTGGTGGCTTTCCCTATCCCGCTTGCAGCCCCTGTGATCAAACACACCTTCCCTTCAAGCCTCATGAACGCACCTCCTTGCGTTTTTTTAAATTGTATCACGTGTTCTATTTAAGAAGCCATTAAAGTTACCCCGAAGGGGGTATAATCCTCTCATAAGGAGGTGGAACGACGCGCTCCTTTTTGATAGGAATAGTAATTACCATGATCGGACTGTCCGTTTTGAAAGTTCTGGATACTTACCTGTTCGTTGTACCGGAGAAAGATCTGGTGTATCAAAACATCAGCAGTGTTGAAAAAGAAAATTTAAAAGACGATTTCACTTTCATTGTCTTTGGTGACAACAAAAATTCCATCTCCACCTTTTCCAAGCTCATAGACGCAGTGAACAGAGAACAAAACGCAGCATTCGCTGTAAACACGGGAGATATGGTCTTCGATGGATCTCTGTTCAAATGGGAGTTGTACCTGGAACAGCTCAGAAGATTCAAAATACCAGTTCTTCCCGTCCCGGGTAATCACGACCTCGCTGACGATCCCGGAAACTATTTGAAGATTTTCGGACCTCTCTACTACTCCTTCCATACGGGAAACTCATATTTCATAGTCCTCAACAACGCGAACGAGAAATATGTGGACGCGTATCAATTAGAATGGTTGAAAAAAGAACTGGAGAAATCCCAGTCTTACAGATACCGGTTCGTTTTTATGCACGTACCGGTGTACGACCCACGTAAGGAAAAACAACCTGGCCACTCCATGAAGGATTTGGAAAATGCCCAAACGCTCTTGAATATTCTGAAGGAATACAACGTCACAATGGTTTTTGCCGGTCACATTCACGGTTACTTCAGGGGAGAATGGAACGGTGTGTCGTACATCATCACGGGTGGAGCAGGAGCAGAGCTTTTTGGTACCGACCCAGAGCACTACTTTTACCATTTTATAAGGGTTCATGTGTCCCCAACTGGAGTAAAATACGATGTAATAAAGCTTCCGACTCCTGGTTTCAACATGATCGATCGAACGGTGCATACTCTGTGGATCTACACCTATTCCTTCGTGATCCAGAACTACTGGATCGTTCTGCTTGGAACGGGATTGTTCGCGTTGAGCGCCATTGTTCTGTCGGGTAAAGAGCGAGAGGTGGGAAAATTTCTGATGAGGAGAAGACTCGTCAGGTTTGCGGTGAAACTCTGGAGGTTCTTTGGAAATTACGGAAGGGGGAGAAGCTGATGGAGATCGATCTTGCAACGATAGTGAAGAACCTTGTGGATAGAGAGAAACATTTCAAAGAAGAGGTCAAGAAAATAGAAGAAGAGATGGAAAATGAATATAAAAAAGAGATCGAAAAGCTCAGAGAATTCAAGGAACAGCGGAAAAAATTGATAGACGAACACTACAGGGAACTGATCGAAAACGTGAAACTGGAGATGAGTAGAATCGAATCCAAAGCCAAAAGGGAGCAATCGGAGCTGAGGAAACGAATGGAGGATCTGGAATCACATCTTGATGAACTCGTTAGTGAAATAGTAGATATGCTCCTGTCAGAGGAGTGATGAAATGAAGCTCATGGGGCTTTCCGCAAAAGTGAAGGCTATGAAGTCGAAGATGCTCACCAAAGAGGACTTCAAGAACCTCATGAAAACGAACAGCGTGATAGAGATAGCAGATTATTTGAAACAGCACACACATTATCAGAGGTTCTTGAAAGATGTAGACGTATCGAAGATCCACAGAAGGGATCTGGAAATCCTGTTAAGGGGAGCCATTGTCCATGATCTGTACAGAATCTACTTCTACCTTCCGTACGATATAAGGAAAATCTTTTTCATGTTCGAAAAAAGATTTGAGATCGAAAACGTAAAATTCATCATTCGAATAGTCCATTCCGGATACTTCGAGAACCTCAGTGAGTCAAAACTCTATCCTCTCTATCATAAAAGTGTCGATGAATCCTCGCTTCTCTCAGCAAAAAACATGGAAGAACTCTGGAAAGTACTCGAAAAAACGGAGTATCGCGTGCCACTGGAGAACGCTTACAGGAACTACCAGACCTCTGGAAAGGTTTACTATCTGTTGAACGCTTTGGATCTGTGGTACTTCCTAACGATGAAGAGGAAGCTAAGTGGATCTTCTTTCTGTACAGAGGGAATCAGAGATCTGTTTTACTTACAGATAGACATGACGAACATAGAATGGATATACAGAGCGCGCCTTTTGTTCAAGCTTCAACCTTCCGAAGTTCTGAATTTACTCATTCCACTCAGGGGTTTACTCGAAAGACAGCTTTTCGTGGAGCTTTCCAACGTGTCCTCTACAGAAGAATTTCTCAAAAAACTTTCTCAAACTCCGTATGGAAAGTTCTTCAAGGATGTAAAGGAAGACGATCTGCCGTTCGTTCTGGAAAGAATATGTGATCGAATACTTCTCGATAAAGCGAGGAGGCTATCAAACAATTTGCAAAACGGGTGCGATGTTGCAGGTGGTTACGTCTATATTCGTGAGTACGAATACAAAGATCTCGTGACCATCATAGAAACAAAGAGATACAGCCTGAGTTTTGAAGAAGCCAAAGGATACCTTGTGACTTTTGAGGAGTGATCTGTATGCAAGAGAAACTCAGTGCGTTCAGCATCATAGCACCTGTTGATGAATCCGAAAGATTGCTGAAAAGAATCCTCGATACGGAGAGTGTGGAAATGATTCCGCTGGAGTCTATCCTCGAAGAGGAGACCCTGAATCTTCTTAGAACCCCAGACCATACCTTTTACGATGATATTTACAGCAAGTTCATGAACCTCTACGAGATGATTGGTGAAACACCATCACCGGAACCCCAGAATGTGGACATTTCGAAAATGAATATCTCACTGAAAGATGTGAATGCGTTCATAGAAAAAGTACTTCCCGTTGTTGAAACTCTACACAGAAAAATGAACGATTTGAAGCAGGAAAGAGAAAAGAAAACGAAAGATCTCGAGATAGTTGAAAGACTTCGGATGATAGATGTGAATCTGAAAGATTTAAGAGAATCTGAATTCTTCCGATACCACTTTGGAAACATAGGTAACGATTACGTGGAAAGATTGAAAGAGAGCGTCAAAGATGAAGATGTGTTGATACTGGAAGTAGCAGTCGAGGAGGAAAAAACATGGCTTTTCGTTATCCATCGAAAGGAATTGGACTTGGAGAGCACGTTAACGACAGCCGGTTTCGTGGAGTACTCTCTCTCCGAGAGCTACTCCGGTACTCCTTCTGAAATCTCCTTACAGCTCGAAGATGAACTGAAGGTGCTGGATTCAGAAATAGAGATACTGAATTCAACCATAAGAAGGGAGTTCTACAAGAACAGACGGCTTGTGAAAAATTATTTTGAGTACATCTACATCTTGAAAAATATCCACGATCTCCTCCAAAAAACGAAATCAACGGAGAATTTCCTCGTGATCTCGGGCTGGACAACCCATCAGAACCTGGAAGAAATGAAACGATTCCTGGAATCCAATCCCCGGATGGTTCTCCTGTCGTGCCAACCGAATACGAAACCCCCAACACTCTTGAAAAACAGAGGATTTTTCAAACATTTCGAGTCCATAACACGAATGTTCGGCATACCTTCCAGTGACGAAATAGATCCCACCCCTTTTGTTGCCATAATGTTTCTGGCGTTCTTTGGAATGATGTTCGGTGATGTTGGGCACGGTCTGGTTCTGGCGCTGTTCGGCTTTGGATTGTACTGGAGATTAAAAAACGATCTTCTCTATGTAATTGGATCGGCAGGAGTATCTTCTTCTATATTCGGGATGCTTTACGGGAGCGTATTCGGCTACGAGATCATTCCTTCTATCTGGAAAAGGCCCATGGAAAACATAAACTACTTCCTCGCTTTTTCCATATATATTGGAATAGCCACCATCACGTTCGCAATGATTTTGAACATTGTCAACAATCTAAAAAATCGAGAAAAACGAGAACTACTTTTCAACCACAACGGGATACTCGGACTGCTTTTCTACTGGATCGCCGTCGTATCGGTTTTGATCTTTTTCATGAATGGGTCTTTCCCAAGGTTTGGACTCATATCCATGGGTGTCCTCGTGGGTGTTATGTATGTGTACAGTTTCATATTCACAGAAGCCCCTTTATCAGAAAGAATTGTACAGGCTTTCTTCGAAGTTTTCGAGATTCTAATAAGCTACTTCAGCAACACCCTCTCCTTTGTGAGGCTTGGAGCTTTTGCCTTGAACCACGCCGGACTTTTCCTTGCATTTTACACCATGGCAAAAATGGCAAAGAATCCTGTTGTGACGTTCGTGATACTCTTTCTTGGAAACATCATAATAATCGGTCTGGAGGGACTCGTCGTATTCATTCAGACTTTGAGGCTTGAATTTTACGAATTTTTCACAAGATTCTTCAAAGACAGTGGAAGGGAATTCAATCCAGAAAGATACAAACTCTGATTGGAGGTGTAAGCATGGTTTTTCTGGTAGCAGCGATGATTCTTGTGGTGGCAACGTTGATTGGTGGTTTTTTCCTTTCTAGGAAAACTACCAAGAAAAAAACAGCTTTTGGTATTCTTCTCGGCAACGTGGTTGCGTTTTCATTGATAGTTTTCCTCGCCGTTGTTAGCCTTTCTTCGAGCGCGTTCGCACAGAACGTCCCCACCACACAGGCTCCATCATCGCAATCTTCAAATGGCCTTGGATTGATGGCAGTTGCCCTATCCACAGGACTGGCAGCGGTTGGAGCAGGCATAGCAGTGGGAATGACAGGAGCGGCTTCAGTTGGAGCCATAAGTGAAAAACCAGAACTGCTTGGAAGAACTCTCATTTACGTTGGTCTTGCCGAAGGAATAGTTATATACGGTCTTATCGTGAGTATCATGATACTCGGGAGGTTATGAGATGAGGTTTTTCCTCATCAGTGACAACATAGACACCGCCATTGGTCTTCGGTTGGCAGGTGTTGCGGGTACAGTTGTCCACGGAAGGGAAGAAACACTGGAGGCCTTCAAAAAAGCAATAGAAGACAAAACCATTGGAATCCTCCTCGTCACAGAACTCGCCGCGAAAGAAATACCAGAAGAGATCAAATCACACAAAATTTCCGGGAAACTTCCCCTGGTATTCGTCATACCTGACAGACACGGCTGGCGAGGCGACAGGAATTTCATTACAAGATACGTGGAAGACGTGGTGGGGGTGAAGCTCAATGAATGAGATAGAGACAAAACTTGAAAATCTCTACTCCGTTTTTGAACAACGCTTGAGAGAAATTCGCGAAGAGTTGAAAGAGAAGTACGATCGACTCATTGAAGAAGAGAAGAAGCACATCGAAAAGGAACTCAAAGAGTACGAAGAGACATTGATGAGAAAAGCGGAGCTGGAGAGAAAACAGATGATAGATAGAAAAACTTCCCAGATCACGTCGGAATTGCGAAAAGAGAAACTCCTCTACAAGAAGAAATTGATATCCAGAGTATTCTCATCGTTGAGAGAACGGCTTCTCAATTTGCCCATCGAAGAGAAAAAGATACTTTACAGAAAACTCTACAACGACGCTTTGAGATTGATAGAGAGCGAAGATTTTGTGATAGTCTGCAATCCTGAAGACGCCGAAATCGTTTCTGAAATAGCAGGGGACAAGAGAGTGGAAACGAGCTCAGAAGTAACTGGAGGAATCCTTTTAAAGAAGGACAGAACAATCGTTCGAAGCACCGTGGATACTTTCCTCGAAGAACGAAAAAGCGAAATATTCACCTTCATAACGAAGAAGGCAGGTGAAATATGATGCGTGTTCTGGAAATAAACGGTCCTGTTGTACGCGTTGAAAACACGGAAGGGCTGTTCATGCATGAAGTGATTTACGTTGGAAAGATGAGATTGACCGGAGAAGTGATTGCGCTGGACGAAAAAACAGCGATCGTTCAGGTCTATGAAGAAACCTCCATGCTGGAACCCGGCGAACTCGTTGAGAGAACAGGAAAGATGCTCTCGGTTGCTCTGGGACCGGGGCTCCTTGGAAACATATACGATGGAATACAGCGACCGCTGAAGGTACTTCTTGAAAGCTCGGGGCCTTTCATAGGAAGGGGAATTCAAGCCTTTGGGTTGGACACTGAAAAATTCTGGTCTGTCAATGTGCTGAAAAAAGAAGGAGATAGAGTAAGAGGAGGAGAAGTGATAGCCGAGGTCCAGGAAACGGGTAGTGTGAAGCATAAAATAATGATTCCTCCTCACATAAAAGAAGGGACCTTATTGAATGTGAAACAAAGTGGTGATTACAAAGTAACCGACACTATAGCTGTGGTGAAAACAGAAAACGGAGAAGAGGAAATAAAGCTTTACCAGGAATGGCCCGTTCGTGTCCCGAGGCCAGTGAAGAGGTTTCTGGAGCTTTCGATTCCTTTGATTACGGGACAGAGAGTCATCGACATCTTCTTTCCGATCAGCAAAGGAGGGACCGCTGCCATACCTGGAGGTTTTGGAACAGGCAAAACCATCACACAACATCAGCTGGCGAAATGGGCAGACGCAGACGTGGTCGTGTACATAGGTTGTGGAGAGCGAGGTAACGAGATGACAGAGGTTTTGGAAGAATTCCCTCACCTTCAGGATCCACGTACCGGAAAACCTCTGATGGATAGAACCGTCTTGATAGCCAACACTTCGAACATGCCTGTTTCCGCGAGAGAAGCCTCCATATACACGGGTATCACCATTGCAGAGTACTTCAGAGACATGGGTTACCACGTGGCTCTCATGGCAGATTCCACTTCCAGATGGGCTGAGGCACTGCGTGAACTCTCCGGGAGACTGGAAGAGATGCCTGTGGAGGAAGGATATCCCGCTTATCTTGCTTCCAGAATCGCTCAATTCTATGAAAGGGCCGGTCTTTGTGAGAACCTCAACGGAACCACCGGATCTGTGACCATCATAGGTGCTGTTTCACCTCCAGGTGGAGACTTCTCAGAACCGGTCACACAGCACACGAAGAGATTCGTCAGATGCTTCTGGGCTCTGGATAGAAACCTGGCGTACTCGAGACATTATCCTTCCATAAACTGGATCACGAGTTACAGTGAGTACGCTGAAGTGTTGGAAGACTGGTTCAAGGAAAATGTGAACGAGAAGTGGCCAGAATACCGTCAGGAAGCAATTGACATTCTTGTAGAAGACGATAGGCTTCAGCAGATTATAAAGATAATGGGGGAAGACGTCCTTCCAGACGATCAGAAATTAACGGTGTTGGTGGCCAGAATCATAAAGGTCGGTGTTCTACAGCAAAATGCTTTTAGTGAGGTGGACGCTTTCTGCCCTCCTGAGAAGCAGTTCAGAATTTTGAAGCTCATTGTCGATACATACCGCAGTGCACGAAAGTTCATCGAAAAATCGATTCCTGTTGGGAAAATTCTTCCACCGGAAATCGTTTCAAAGCTCTCTACGCTGAAAGAAAGCAGGAATTTCGAAGAAGAAATCGTAAAAACCGAAAAAATCATCAAAGATCATTTTGAACAGCTTGAAAAACTCTATGCAACAGGAACGAGGTGATACGATGGCTGTGAAAGAACAAACCGGCCTCTCTGAGATAAAAGGCCCAATTATGGTCATGGAAAACGTGAGCGGTGTCCGATACGATGAGGTTGTCGAAATAGTTCTGGAAAATGGAGAAAGAAGAATGGGAAGAGTCATCATAGCGAAAGAAAAAGCGGTCGTGATTCAGGTGTTCGAAGGAACTGACGGGATAGACGTTGGAAAAACGAAGGTTAGATTCCTCGGCAGACCTCTGGAAGTCAAACTCTCTCGTGATCTGCTTGGAAGGACACTCGACGGCCTCGGAAACCCAAGAGACGACCTCGGTGAGATCATTCCTGAAAAAACTATGGATATAAATGGTTCCGCGATAAATCCTGCTGCGAGGGAATATCCCAGAAATTTCATTCAGACGGGTATATCCAGTATAGATGTCCTGATGACTTTGATAAGAGGGCAGAAACTTCCCATATTCGCCGGAAACGGTCTTCCTTACAACAGGCTCGCGGTCCAGATAGCGCGTCAGGCGAAGGTGACAACAGGCGAGGAATTCGCGGTGGTCTTTGGTGCAATAGGACTGAGAAAGGACGATGCTAGTTTTGTGGTGAAGAGTCTTGAGGAAAGCGGAGCTATAAAAAACATGGTCGTGGTTCTGAATCTGGCGAACGATTCCGTGGCAGAGAGAATAGCTACTCCACGGGTAGCTCTCACGATAGCCGAGTATCTTGCCTTCGATCTCGGTATGCATGTTCTGGTCATTCTCAACGATATGACCAACTACTGCGAAGCTCTGAGAGAACTTTCAAACTACAGAGGAGAAGTACCCGGGAGAAAAGGTTACCCCGGGTATCTGTACTCAGATCTGGCTTCCATCTACGAGAGGGCTGGTATCATAAGAGGGAAGAACGGTTCGATCACTCAGATACCGATACTCACTATGCCGAACGACGACATAACGCATCCAATACCTGACCTCACCGGATACATAACAGAGGGACAGATCGTCATGTCCAGAAACCTTTTCAGCAGGGGAATATATCCTCCACTCGACGTTCTATCGTCCCTCTCGAGGCTCATGAAGGACGGAATAGGGAAAGGTTACACAAGAGAAGATCATCCGGATGTCGCTTCACAGCTCTTCTCTGCCTATTCCAGGGTGATGGAGGTAAAATCCATCGCTTCTATCGTGGGTGAAGAGGACCTGCCGGATATCGACAGACTGTATCTCAAATTCGGTGAGGAGTTTGAACACTCTTTCGTGAATCAGGGTTTTGACGAAGAAAGGACGATAGAACAATCCCTGGATCTGGCGTGGAAAACCTTATCGATCCTTCCGAAAAATGAACTCACGAGGATCAAAGAGGAACACATAGAGAAGTACTACAGAGAAGGTGAAAAAACGTGAGTGTGGCTCCAACCCGCGGCAACCTGATCGCTCTGAAAGAACGTCTTTCCTTAGCACTTCAGGGATACGATCTTCTGGAAAGAAAACGAACGGTCATCATGAGGGAACTTGTGAGCCTCATAGAAGAAGCAAGGAAACTTCAGGAGGAATTGCTCAAGGTCTTCGAAAAAGCTTACCGTTCCCTTCAGAGAGCTAATCTGGACCTGGGAATAGAGAGTGTGGAAGAATACGCCAGCGGGATTTCTGAGTTCAGCGCTCTGAAGATCGTTTTCAGAAGTGTCATGGGAGTTGAGGTACCTGAGATGGAAATAGAAGGTTTCGATACGGAAATACCTTACGAGATTTACAGCACAAACGCAGCTCTCGATCAGGCCTATCTCGCCTTCAGGAAAGCGCTCGAGCTGGTAGCAAAAGTTGCGGTGATTGAGAACAAGGTCTATAGACTGGCTTACGAGGCAAAAAAAGTGAAGAAAAGGGTCAATGCTCTGGAGAACGTGGTGATCCCCCAGCTCAAAGAAACGATAAAATACATTCAGGATACCCTCGAAGAACAAGAAAGAGAAGAGTTCTTCAAGATCAAGCGATTGAAAGAAAGGGTGCAGGTTGGAAGAAGATGACTGCGGGTAGAATAAGAATAGACGAGGTTATAAAAGATGGTGAGAAAATCATCGCCGTTTCGAGAACAAGCCCTTTCTATACAGACGGAAAGGGTGGACAGCTTGGTGATAGAGGAAAGATCGGTCCTGCAAATGTTCTGAAGGTGAAGGAAAAGAATGGATACATCCTTCATTATCTGGATGCTCATCTCGAACCGGGTGAGTACGAGTACGAAATAGACCTTGCCAGGAGAAAAGACATCGCCTGTCAGCACACCGCTCAGCACATCCTCTCAGCCGCTTTTCTGAAAGTGGCCGATCTTGAAACGGTGAGTTTCCTCATGGGAGAGAGGGTCTCCACCATAGATCTGAACGCTCCGTTCGTTCTCGAAGATGTTCTGGAAGAAGCTGAGGATCTGGCCAACGAAGTGGTGAGAAGCTGTGAGAGAGTTGAAATTCTCGAGATAGAAAAAGAAGAAGCAGAGAAAATGAACCTCAGAAAACTGCCCAATGTGGAAGGAAAAGTCAGAGTGGTGAAGATAGGAGATTTCGATGTCACCGCCTGCGGAGGGTTTCATGTAGAAAACACTGGAGAAATCGGTCTGATAAAGATCGTGGACACGGAGAAGGTGAAGAAGGTGCTAACAAGGATCTATTTCGTTGCAGGCGATCGAGCCCTGAAAGATTACAGAGAAAAAGATAAACTCTTGAAGTCACTCTCCAGAGTGCTGACCACATCCACAAAGGAACTCCTGAAGAGAGCAGAGAACCTTCTCGAAGAAGTCAAAGAGAAGAGTGCAAAGCTCGACAAACTGTCGGAAAAGTACGCCGAGATTCTCTCAAAAGTAGCAGAACCAGAAAAGATCGGAAAGTACTATCTGTATCACTTCTCTGGAACTCCAGAGGAAATGAAGTACTTACCCAAGTTCCTCGCAGATCGCAAAGACACAATCGTTCTTTTAGAGCATCCTGACCGGGTAGAGATCGTTTCGAACTGGATAGATTGCAGAAAGATCTTCGAGAAATTGAAAGAACAGTTGAACATAGAAGGCGGATCGAGCCAGAAGAGGGCTGTGATAACAGCAAACTCCACTTCGAGAATCGTTGAAAAATTGAGGGAGATATTGAAATGGTTCTGAACTTTGTGGGCACCGGAACCCTCACGAGGTTTTTTCTTGAGTGTTTGAAAGATCGGTGTGAAATAGGATACATCCTGTCCCGCAGTATAGATAAGGCTCGAAACCTTGCTGAAGTTTACGGGGGAAAAGCTGCCACGATAGAAAAGCACCCTGAGTTGAACGGTGTGGTCTTCGTTATCGTCCCGGACAGATACATAGAAACGGTGGCGAACCACTTGAATCTCGGAGACGCTGTTTTGGTACATTGTTCTGGATTTCTCTCGTCGGAGATTTTCAAAAAGAGTGGAAGAGCATCGATCCACCCGAACTTTTCTTTTTCCAGCCTCGAAAAAGCCCTTGAAATGAAAGACCAGATCGTCTTTGGATTGGAAGGAGACGAAAGAGGTCTCGCGGTTGTGAAAAAAATCGCAGAAGAGATCTCCGGAAGGTACTTCGTGATCCCTTCGGAAAAAAAGAAAGCTTACCATCTCGCCGCTGTCATCGCTTCGAATTTCCCGGTGGCACTTGCCTATCTTTCAAAGAGGATATACACTCTTCTTGGTCTGGATGAACCGGAACTCCTCATTCACACCCTGATGAAAGGTGTGGCGGACAACATAAAGAAGATGAGAGTGGAATGTTCTCTGACAGGCCCTGTGAAAAGAGGAGACTGGCAGGTGGTAGAGGAAGAGCGCAGGGAGTACGAAAGGATCTTCGGAAACACCGTGCTCTACGATGAGATTGTGAAGCTGCTCAGGGAGGTGGCAGAAAGTGAACGTCGAGAAGCTCAAGAAGATGAAAGGTAAGGAAAAGATCGTGATGGTCACCGCGTACGATGCTCCCAGCGCCAGAATCGCGAGAGATGCCGGCATAGATGTCATTCTCGTTGGAGACTCCCTTGGAAACAACGTTCTCGGGTACGAAAACACGATTCCCGTAACTATGGAAGAAATGCTGATACACGTGGCAGCCGTGAAAAGGGGAGCCCCAGACGCTTTCATAGTAGCAGACATGCCTTTCCTTTCCTACCAGACTTCCGTGGAAAAAGCTGTGGAGAACGCTGGGAAGTTCTTGAAGGTCGGTGCGAATGCCGTGAAAATAGAGGGTGGAGAGGAATTCGGTGAGCTCGTTCAAAAACTGGTCGAAAGCGGTATTCCGGTGATGGGCCACATAGGCCTCACACCTCAGTTCGTGAACCGTTTCGGTGGTTACAGAGTCCAAGGAAAGACGGAAAAAAACAGAGAATACCTCTTGAGGAGCGCCAGGGAGCTTGAAAAGAGGGGGGCTTTTGCTATCGTTCTGGAGCTCGTTGTTGAGGAAGTCGCTAAGGAGATCACCGAAAGCGTCTCCATTCCAACCATTGGCATCGGTTCAGGCCGTTTCTGTGATGGTCAGGTTCTCGTCTGGCACGACCTTCTCGGTCTGAATCCGGACTTCGCACCTCGCTTTTCCAAGAAATACGCAAACCTGTACGAAGTCATATTGAAAGCTTTGCAAGAGTTCAGAAGAGAGGTAAAAGAGGGTCTGTTCCCCACCGAAGAACATTCATTCACAGATAAATCCAAAGGAGGTGTGTCTTCATGAAGAAGCTTCTGGTGTTCGTTCTGATGCTTGGAGCATTCGTCGGAATTTCACAGCAGTTCAAAGACGTTCCCGTCAACCACTGGGCCTACGAAGCGGTAATGGAGATGTCAAAACTCGGTGTTCTCACTGGAATGCCGGATGGAACGTTCCAGGGTAACTCCTACCTCACCAGGTATCAGGCAGCGGTGGCGTTCTACAGACTCTACAACATACTCAAACAACCTTCTGCGGACGTTTCCGGACTGATAAACAAGGTCTCTACTCTCGAGGATCTCGTCAGCACAGCTTTGATGAAGGTTCAGAACCTATCTGACAATTTTGGGGGAGTAACGTCCGATCTTGAAACTCTCAAGAACGATGTGGCGAACTTGAAAGCCACTCTCGTTGACCTCAAAAACCTCAGAGTCGAAGTCATGAGTCAGGTTCAGAGTCAGTCAGATGAACTCCAGAGCCTGGATGCTAAAGTGAACGAAGCGCTTTCGAAAATCGCCGCTCTCGAATCCAAACTTTCGGGGGACTTCGTGAACAAAGACTACGTCGACAGCAAGATCGCCCAGACCGTCTCGAAACTGAGCGATCTCGAAGGAAGGCTCTCCGCCGTTGAGACGAAAACGGCGAACCTTGAGGCACTAGTGAGAAATTCCGAGGCTTCTCTCAAAGATTACGTGGAAAAAACTCTCAAATCCTACACAGATACTCTCGATCAGAAACTCTCCGAACTCTCTGCCAGTGTCGAGAAAAACAACACCGCTCTGTCTGGAGAGATAGGAAACCTCAAGGTGCTCGTCTCCAAACTCCAGAGCGACCTTGAAACTCAGCAGAAGACGGCAAGAGCTCTCGATGCTCGTGTGAGCGTTCTTGAAGGTCAGATCACGACCGTGAACAGCCGTGTTGAGAGTCTGGAAAAGAGAGTTTCTCAGGTGGAGTCGGCAGTTGACAAGGTGAACTCACTCGAAAGAAGCATGGGAGCAGTCACAGCAAGAGTCACCAAAGTCGAAGAAGAAGTTAAGAATCTCAATCAGAGTAACGCAGAACTCTCCCAGAAAGTTGACGAGGTCGTCTCTTCGAAACCATGGATGGAAGATGTAAACAGCGTGAGCGCCACCCTCAGCAAGAAGATCTCCGATGTTCAGACCATGGCCCTTGCGGGTGTCGCCATCGGAATCGTCGGTGTGATAATCGGTTTTGTGATGGGAAGTGGCAAATGATCTCCTTTTTCAGAGAAGAAAAGGGGGCGCAAGCCCCCTTTTTTGTTCGAGTGGTATAATTTTTTCAAGAAAAAGAAAAACAGAAGAGGTGGAAAGGTGAGTGAATTTCTCACACCTGAAAGGACCGTTTACGACTCTGGTGTACAGTTTCTAAGGCCCAAAAGCCTCGATGAATTCATTGGTCAGGAAAACGTGAAAAAGAAACTCTCCCTCGCTCTCGAAGCAGCGAAGATGAGGGGAGAAGTACTCGATCATGTCCTCCTCGCAGGACCACCGGGACTCGGAAAGACTACCCTTGCACACATAATCGCCAGCGAACTCCAGACGAACATCCACGTTACGAGCGGACCGGTTCTTGTGAAACAGGGAGATATGGCCGCCATCCTCACAAGTCTGGAACGGGGAGACGTTCTCTTCATAGACGAAATACACCGATTGAACAAAGCAGTGGAGGAGCTTCTTTACTCTGCCATCGAAGACTTCCAGATAGACATCATGATCGGAAAGGGTCCGAGTGCGAAGTCCATCAGGATAGACATCCAGCCTTTTACGCTCGTTGGAGCCACGACGAGAAGTGGTCTTTTGAGTTCTCCTCTCAGAAGCAGGTTTGGTATCATCCTCGAACTGGACTTCTACACTGTGAAAGAACTGAAGGAAATCATAAAAAGAGCGGCCAGCTTGATGGACGTTGAAATAGAAGATTCAGCAGCAGAGATGATCGCGAAAAGATCGAGAGGCACACCGAGGATCGCTATAAGACTCACGAAGAGAGTGAGGGACATGCTCACGGTGGTAAAGGCAGACAGAATCAATACCGATATCGTTTTGAAGACCATGGAAGTGTTGAACATAGACGCCGAGGGGCTGGATGAGTTCGACAGGAAGATTCTGAAGACGATCATAGAGATTTACAGGGGAGGACCCGTCGGATTGAACGCCCTCGCCGCTTCACTCGGTGTGGAAGCGGACACTCTGAGCGAAGTTTATGAACCTTACCTCCTCCAGGCGGGATTTCTCGCCAGAACTCCAAGAGGAAGGGTCGCCACTGAAAAGGCTTACAAACACCTGAAGTACGAAGTCCCGGAAAACCGTCTCTTCTGAGGTGATCTCCCATGGGATTGAAAGAAAACCTCGAAAGGGTTCTCAACAGAATGAAAAACGCTGCTCTTCGAGCAAACAGGGATCCCTTCGAAGTGAGGCTCGTAGTCGCTTCAAAATACGCCAGCGTCCAGCAGATGGAAGAACTCGTGTTCCTTGGTATCAGAGAGTTCGGAGAAAACAGAGCGCAGGATCTCGTCAAAAAGAGCGAATATTTCAAGGGCAAACCCATCATCTGGCACTTCATTGGAAGAATACAGACGAACAAGGTGAAATACATCGTACCGAGATGTGAACTGATCCACTCCGTCTGGAGGGAAGAGGAGCTGAAAGAAATAGAAAAAAGGGCAGAAAAACTTGGGAAAATCCAGAAGATTCTCCTTGAGGTGAACGTCTTCAAAGAAGAAACGAAGGCCGGGCTTCTGGTCGAAGAAGTGGAAGAGTTCTTGAAACTCTGTCAGGAATTCCCACACGTCGAAGTTCTCGGCTTTATGACCATGGCTCCCTACGCTGAAAACCCCGAAGAAGTTCGGTGGGGTTTCAGAACTCTCAGAGAGCTAAGGGACGAGCTCGCCAGCAGGTTCAACGGGAACGTGAAACTCAAGGAGCTTTCCATGGGCATGAGCAACGATTTCGAAGTAGCGATAGAAGAAGGAGCAACCATGGTGAGGATTGGAAGCGCCATATTCGAAGGAGGGAAGTGAATGTTCGTGATAGCCAATCTGCTCAGATCGATCGCGGTGGTTCTGAGAACGTTCATATACGTGGAGATTGTGTCCATCGTTGTCTCTGCGATCTTCAGCTGGACCACACCTTACTATTATCACCCTGTAAGAAGGTTCTTTGATGCTTTATCTTCGATCGTTTTGAATCCTATTCGACGCGTTGTGCCTCCAATAGGTTCTGTTGACATATCTCCTATGATTGCCATCTTCATTCTCATGTTCCTGGACGGTTTCCTCGTACAGACCCTCTTCGATCTGGCGGTGAGACTTTCATGAAAATCGCCATTCTTTACAGAGAAGAGCGAGAAAAAGAGGGAAAATTCCTGAAAGAAAAGATTTCAAAAGAACACGAAGTAATCGAGTTCGGTAAAGCGAACGCTCCAGGAAGGGTTACGGCAGATTTGATAGTGGTGGTTGGAGGAGACGGAACCGTGCTCAAGGCAGCGAAAAAAGCGGCCGATGGAACACCAATGGTGGGCTTCAAGGCAGGCAGACTGGGGTTCCTCACATCCTACACCCTCGATGAGATAGATCGATTTCTCGAGGATCTCAGAAACTGGAACTTCCGGGAAGAAACAAGATGGTTCATACAGATCGAAAGTGAACTCGGAAACCATCTCGCCCTGAACGATGTCACCCTCGAACGTGACCTGAGTGGAAAGATGGTCGAAATAGAGGTCGAGGTGGAGCACCACTCTTCCATGTGGTTCTTCGCAGACGGAGTGGTGATTTCCACACCGACAGGTTCCACGGCTTATTCTCTTTCCATAGGAGGTCCCATAATATTCCCGGAATGCGAGGTGCTGGAGATCTCTCCCATTGCACCACAATTCTTTCTCACCCGAAGCGTTGTGATACCCTCGAATTTCAAAGTGGTGGTTGAATCCCAGAGAGATATAAACATGCTGGTGGATGGAGTCCTGACGGGAAAAACAAAACGAATCGAAGTAAAGAAATCCAGAAGATACGTTAGAATTCTGAGACCTCCTGAGTACGATTACGTGACGGTGATAAGAGACAAACTCGGTTACGGGAGGCGTATCGAGTGAATAGACTCTTAAACGAAAAGGTGGAAGAATTCAAGAAAGGCGTTCTCAAAGCGGGATGGTTCATAGAAAAGATGTTCAGAAACTCCATATCCTCACTTGTCGAAAGAAACGAGTCCCTCGCCAGGGAAGTGATCGCAGATGAAGAGGTTGTCGATCAGATGGAAGTGGAGATTCAGGAAAAAGCAATGGAGGTGCTCGGCCTCTTTTCTCCCATAGGAAAGCCCCTTCTCACAGTAACAGCGGGTATAAGGGTGGCAGAGCTCATTGAAAATATAGCCGACAAATGCCATGACATCGCAAAGAACGTCCTTGAACTCATGGAAGAACCTCCCTTGAAACCTCTCGAAGACATTCCAGCCATGGCGAATCAAACTTCAGAAATGTTGAAGTTCGCTCTCAGGATGTTCGCCGATGTGAACGTAGAAAAGTCTTTCGAAGTTTGCAGGATGGATTCGAAGGTTGATGACCTGTACGAGAAGGTGCGTGAAGAACTCTTGCTCTACATGATGGAGTCACCCAAATATGTGAAAAGGGCTCTTCTCCTCTTAGAAATAGCCGGCAACATAGAGATCATAGCCGATTACGCCACCAACATCGTGGAAGTCTCCGTTTACATGGTTCAGGGAGAGGCCTACAAGTGCTACCACGATGAACTCCTTCTCTTCAAAAAATCCGGAGGGGTGCTCTTTGAAAGTTCTGATTAAGTATCTTCTGAAACTCTCCGTTGTCCCTTTCTTGATCGGTCTTGGTGGTTTCATCGTTTTCGTCAGTCTTGAGATTCTCTACCAGCTCTCCGATCTGATAGTGAGGCACAGGGTGGGAATCGAAAAACTCTTTCTCATGCTGTACTACTACCTTCCTTACTTCGTCGCAATGGGTGTTCCCGTTGGAGTACTCCTCGCCATCTTCTGGACGTTCTCACGACTCTCCGAAGAAAGAGAGCTCATGGCCATACAGGTTCACGGAATCTCCCAAAAAAATTTGATCGTTCCCTTTCTGATTCTTGGAGCCCTTCTCTCCATAGCCGTCTTCTTCCTCAGCGATCAAATCGTTCCCGAGTACCAATCAAAAGCAGAAGAAGCAATGTCGAAGTACGTTCTGAAAAAACCCGAGGTTTTTGTCGTTGAAAACGTCATCTCAAAGATAGGAGACGACCAGTATTTCTATGTGGAAAAATACGACGAAAGAACAAGCACGATGTGGAACGTGGTTATTTTCAGATACGGGCATGAAGAGACGATAGTCACCGCAAAAAGGGTGCAGAAAAAAGGTAACGACTGGTACCTCTTCGATGGAAATTACTACACCGTCGATAAAGATGGCTTCTTAAAACTCGACGTGCACTTTTCTGAGATGAAACTGGATATTACAGAAGACATAGAAAAACTCCTTCGTGTGGGAAAGACGCCGAGAGAGATGACTGGAAGAGAACTCAAGGAAAAGATAGAATTCTTCAAAAAAGTGGGAGTGAAACCTTCTCCCTGGGTCGTAGAGCTTCACAGCAGATACGCGAACTCTTTGACGCCGATAGTGATAGTGCTCGTTGGAGTGCCTCTCTCTCTTCTCTTTCAGCTGAGAAGCAAATCCTGGGGTGTGATCTTCACTTTCGTACTCGTTGTCCTTTATCAGGGAAGCGGTGCGTGGCTCAGCGCCATGGGAAAGGAAAATCTCCTCGATCCCGTGCTCGCACCGTGGATTCCAAACATCGTGTTCACGATCGTTGGAACGCTCCTGTTTATCCTTCTCGACACCTTTCTCGCCTACAGAATCACAGAATTTCTCTCGAGACTGTTTTTCGTTGCCTTCATCTTCACCGTCTCTTCTCTTTTTTCATCACAGGTTGTCATAGTGTCCGATCGAATGGAAAGGTTTCCGGAGGAAATGGTCTTTCATGGAAGCGTTGAAATATCGTACAAAGATATGACCGTCCAGGCGAGCGAAGCCACGGTTCAGCTCACCGAAGAAGGGAAAGCGAAAAAACTCGAAGCTTCAGGTGGAGTGATATACAGAAAGGCAGACACGATCTTGATTGGTGAGCATTTGATCTTCTATCTGGAAAATGAAAAAAGCGTTCTTACTCACATTCGGGGAAGCACTGTCCTCGAAATAGAAAAAGAAAAGAAAAAAATTTACCTGTCCGGTGAAGATCTCACCTCTGAAGGCTCGAGAACGATCGTGGACATGGGTTCCATCTCCACCTGCTCGGAAACTCCGCCCCATTACAAGCTCAAGGCCAGGTACATAGAAATAAAAGAGAACGACTACCTCCTGGCAAAGGATGTGGTTTTCTATCTTCTGGAAATACCGCTGTTTTATCAACCCATCTTTTTCACTTCACTATCCGACAAACCGCAACCGTTCTCCGTTGAAGTGGGTGTGGGAGATAACCCGTACCTGAAAACCTCTTACAACGTGTCTTACCCCTCTGGACTACTGTATTTCTCAACCAAAAGTGTATTGAGCGGAGACCTGTCTAAGGAACTCAACTGGAACCACAAGATGGGAAGCTGGTCCATCAATTTAGACTACAAAGAATCGACATCCCACAGCGTTTTGGTGAAGATCTTCGACAGTAAAAACACCTTCCTTTTCTCACAGAAAAACGAAGAGAGAATCTATCAGTTCGAAAGAAAGGAGAAGATCCTGAACGGAAGTCTGAACGTGGTTCTCAAAAAAGAATCGGACGGCGAAGACAGTTACATACTCCCACAAGTAACTGTGAAAAAAGTGAGCGTCAAGACGGGTGTAGGAACTTTTTCTGTGGACAGTTTCAATCACGAAACCCGCATAGAAGATCAAGAAAAGAGGAACTCCGGGTCGGTGAGCCTTTCTTTTCGTTCTGTTCCCTTCTTGCTTTTTCAGTCCGTGAGCGTCAGTACCACTGGAAAGTACTTGTTTGAAAACCAAAACCTCGACGAACGAACGAGCTACCTCAAAACAGATTCCATATGGGATTTTCAGAACCTTTCCCTCGGGAAGTTTCTCGTACTGGATGATAAAATATACGCTGGCGTGTACAGATCGAACGAAGACGGCTACCGTGTTGGAAATCTGTTCACAACCACACTCAGAGTGCCTCTGGGGCCTTTTTCCTTCGAGAGTTACTACAAACTCTTCACGGTTTCCGGAGAAAACCTCAGAAAGTTTTCCCAGAATGAATCAAAAAACGAGGTGGATCTGAAAGTATCGTTCTCTTATGAAAATTTCAAATCTTCCTTAGAAACAACCTACGATTTCCTCGAAAAGGAGTTCTCGGATCCGTATCTCAAAACCTCTTACTCATTCAAAACAGGAGATATCACTCACACTGTGGACTCCACTACCCGGTTCGTTCTGGACGAGATCAGCAGAAGTTACACCACCTGGAACTTCCAGCAGAGAATGGGAGCTTTCCTGAACAGATTCTACTTCACCTACTACTACAGAGAACCACACGTTAAATACGTCGAGGATCAGATGAGGATATACGGAAAGAATTTCCTTTTCATGGAAAACCCGCGAATAACCGCGTACACAAAGCTGAACGTTGATCCCTTTGAACTGGATGAATTCTGGATACGCGGGACGTTTAAAAAAGGAGAGTCCACCCACTCTTTGAAAATGAGTTATTCCAGTGACAACCTGGAATTTTCTTATCAGACAAAGAACGGTGATCCGGCACTGGAAATATCTTTTTCATTAAAGGACTGGAACGTGGAGAAGTTTTCTCTGTCTGTTGAAAAGGCTTTGCACTGTCTTGGAACGAAGATTTCAACTTCATTCGGCAGGAATTTCACTCTTGAGAGTTTCTCCATTCTTTTCTTCATAAGAGATTTTCCGAACAGCGGTATCGGTTTCGACACGGAAGAAGGGATAGGGCTCAACGTTTTTTGAGAGGTGAGAACATGCGTGTTCCCCCGCACAACTTAGAGGCCGAAGTTGCTGTGCTCGGAAGCATATTGATAGATCCGTCGGTAATAAACGACGTTCTTGAAATTTTGAGCCACGAAGATTTCTATCTGAAAAAACACCAACACATCTTCAGAGCGATGGAAGAGCTTTACGACGAAGGAAAACCGGTGGACGTGGTTTCCGTCTGTGACAAGCTTCAAAGCATGGGAAAACTCGAGGAAGTAGGTGGAGATCTGGAAGTGGCCCAGCTCGCTGAGGCTGTGCCCAGTTCTGCACACGCACTTCACTACGCGGAGATCGTCAAGGAAAAATCCATTCTGAGGAAACTCATTGAGATCTCCAGAAAAATCTCAGAAAGTGCCTACATGGAAGAAGATGTGGAGATCCTGCTCGACAACGCAGAAAAGATGATCTTCGAGATCTCAGAGATGAAAACGACAAAATCCTACGATCATCTGAGAGGCATCATGCACCGGGTGTTTGAAAACCTGGAGAACTTCAGGGAAAGAGCCAACCTTATAGAACCCGGTGTGCTCATAACGGGACTACCAACGGGATTCAAAAGTCTGGACAAACAGACCACAGGGTTCCACAGCTCCGATCTGGTGATAATAGCAGCGAGACCCTCCATGGGAAAAACCTCCTTCGCACTCTCAATAGCGAGGAACATGGCTGTCAATTTCGAAATCCCCGTCGGAATATTCAGTCTCGAGATGTCCAAGGAACAGCTCGCTCAAAGACTACTCAGCATGGAGTCCGGTGTGGATCTTTACAGCATCAGAACAGGATACCTGGATCAGGAGAAGTGGGAAAGACTCACAATAGCGGCTTCTAAACTCTACAAAGCACCCATAGTTGTGGACGATGAGTCACTCCTCGATCCGCGATCGTTGAGGGCAAAAGCGAGAAGGATGAAAAAAGAATACGATGTAAAAGCCATTTTTGTCGATTACCTTCAGCTCATGCACCTGAAAGGAAGAAAAGAAAGCAGACAGCAGGAGATATCCGAGATCTCGAGATCTCTGAAGCTCCTTGCGAGGGAACTCGACATAGTGGTGATAGCGCTTTCACAGCTTTCGAGGGCCGTAGAACAGAGAGAAGACAAAAGACCGAGGCTGAGTGACCTCAGGGAATCCGGTGCGATAGAACAGGACGCAGACACAGTCATCTTCATCTACAGGGAGGAATATTACAGGAGCAAAAAATCCAAAGAGGAAAGCAAGCTTCACGAACCTCACGAAGCTGAAATCATAATAGGTAAACAGAGAAACGGTCCCGTTGGAACGATCACTCTGATCTTCGACCCCAGAACGGTTACGTTCCATGAAGTCGATGTGGTGCATTCATGATAGAATTTTCTTGAAAAAGACCAGGGAGGTGTTCGACGTGGACATAAAGGCCTACAAAGAAAGAGTGGAAAAAGCGGTTGAATATCTGAAAGGTCAGATCGATGAAACACCCGAAATAGCGATAATACTGGGTTCTGGTCTTTCCGTCATAGCGGATGAGGTGGAAAAGGAGGGAACCTCCAAGAAGATACCCTACAGCGAGATACCAGGATTTCCCATTTCCACAGCTCCGGGTCACAAGGGTGAGCTGATCTTCGGAAAACTCTTTGGAAAGAACGTCATGCTGATGAACGGAAGGTTTCACTACTATGAAGGATATTCAATGAAGGAAGTCACATTCCCCATCAGAGTGATGCAGCTTCTCGGTGTTGAAATTCTGATTGTTACCAACGCCGCTGGTGGGTTGAATCCGGATTTCGAAGTGGGAAGACCCATGATCATAACCGATCACATCAACTTCATGGGTGACAATCCTCTCATAGGTCCTAACGTGGATGAGTGGGGTCCCAGGTTTCCGGACATGTCGGAACCCTACGACAAGGAACTCATAGAACTCGCCTACAACAGTGCAAGAGAACTGGGAATTCCCGTCTATCAGGGTGTCTATGTGGCCGTTACAGGTCCGTGCTTCGAAACGCCCGCTGAGCTCAGAATGCTCAGAAAATTCGGGGCCGATGCAGTTGGAATGTCAACCGTTCCGGAAGTCATAGTGGCAAGACACGGTCAGATAAGGGTCCTTGGAATTTCTGCCATCACCGACAGGGCCGTCCCTGAAGATCTCAAGCCACTCACCGCAGAGGAAGTCCTGGAAGTCGCTGAGAAGACGGGAAGAAAGATCGCTCAGATCATCTTCGAGGTCGTCAGAAAGCTCTGAGGTGAAAAGATGGTTCTCAAGGGGATCCTCTACAGCACGATCGCGGGAATGGCAACCTCGCTCGGTGCGTTGCCGTTCCTTTTTTTAAAACCGCACCACACAAGTGATAAGGTGATCGACTCTTTCTTGGGGTTCGCTGCCGGTGTCATGCTGGCTGCGAGTGCCTTCAGCTTGGTCGCTCCCTCCCTCGAAATGGGAGGAATCGTCAGATTCCTGATAGGCTTCGTCCTGGGTGGTCTTTTCGTCAACCTCGCAGACAAACTCATTCCCCACGAACATCTGCTCAAAGGTCACGAAGGGCCTGACACCAAAAGACTGAAAGGTGTGTGGCTCTTCATCATCGCCATCACAATACACAATTTTCCCGAAGGAATGGCGGTGGGGGTTTCCGCCTTCACACCTCAGGCCCTCGCAATCGCCATCGCAATCGGGGTTCAGAACATTCCCGAAGGAGCCGCCGTGATGGCCTCTCTGATACCCATGAAGTACAAAAAAGGCAAAGCCTTTTTGATAACTTTCCTCACAGGACTCGTCGAAGCGATAGGTGGTCTCCTCGGCGCGGGAATCGTGTCGATCTCCCAACGACTTCTTCCTTACATGATGGCCTTCGCTGCTGGTGCAATGATATACGTTGTCAGCGACGAAGTGATTCCGGAAACCCATTCGAAGGGGAACGAACTGCTTTCCACGTGGTGGATTATGGTGGGATTCCTGGTGATGGCTTCCCTCGACGTGGCACTGGGGTGATGCAGGTGCGTATCGAAAGAGTGGAAAGAATTGAAAGTGAACTGGAAGAACACGTGGGAGATCAGACTTTTGTGGAAGAATCAAGATTTTTGGAGGAAGACGAACAGGGAGAAGGGAAAATTCTCGATCAGATCATCTTCGTCGATGGCAAAAGAAGAAGCTTTGTGCGGATAACAACAGACGAAGGGATCACCGGTATATTCGCGGAACTCTGTGTTGGAGCGGTCATCTGGGATAGAGAAGGTGGTACAAAAACGCTCTTCTCTCCAGACAAACCACCAGTCAAAGAGAGAGTCCTTGGATTTTCCCAGAGCTTCCAAGAAGAAGGATACGAGGAAGTCGGAGGTATTCTCTTCAAAGTTGTAAAAGAAGGCAAAGACGCCATGCAATCGATAGATCTGTACATGAGGTCCTTGGAGATAGAAGAAGTGAGAAAGCACATGGACAAAAACACTCTCATCGTGAAGGATGGACCAGCTGCCCGGGAACTTCCGTTCGAGGAAAACGTGGGACCCATCGGTCTTGTGAAGAACATCGGTGTCACCGAGTTGAGCAAAGAGGACTTCAAGAAACTGCGCTTTCTCAAAAAGGGAGAGCGAAGCAAGATGTTCGTTTCATCGAGGGAAACACCTCTGAAAAAAGTAGGAGCGTACGTGAAACTGATCGATGGAGAAGGTATAAGGGGTCTTGTCAGGTTAGAAACCTACGTGAAGGACGATGATCAGATCCCGTACGTCAGAAAAGTGTTCGACGATCTGGCAAAGACGTTACCACATCTCACGGCAGACCTTCCCATCCCAAGACTTCCGGAAAATATTCTTCCGATACAGTTTCTGGAAGAGAACCTATCGTACTATCTCACCGACAAGAACTACATGAACACGAGACTGTTCGCCTACATCGGGAGATGAAAGAGTGGAAAAACTCTTCAGATTCGAAGCAGAACCGGAGAAACTGCCACCGGCCGTTCTCGCGTACCTGGGAGATGCCGTTCTGGAGCTCATCTTCAGATCGAGATTCACAGGAGATTACAGAATGTCCGTCATACACGAGAGGGTCAAGGAACACACTTCGAAACACGGTCAGGCATGGATGCTGGAGAATATATGGAATCTCCTCGGCGAAAAGGAGCGAGAAATAGTTAAAAGAGCGATGAATTCGAAGGCAGCAAAAAGACACGGGAACGACCCTACATACAGAAAGAGCACCGGTTTCGAAGCTTTGATCGGGTATCTATTCTTGAAAAGAGAATTCGACAGAATTGAAGAACTACTCCGGGTGGTGATGGATCTTGAGAGTCTACGGAAGAAAAATCCTGGAGGAAGCGCTCAGGAATAACGTTCCGATAAAGAAAGTATTCTTCCAAAAAATGCAGAACCCAGGCAGTTACTTTCTCTCCCTCGTGGAAGAAGTCGAAAAGAGAGGTATCAAGTACTCTTTTGAATCAGAAGAAAAGTTGAAGAACCTCTCAGGAACAAAGAAGCATCAAGGGGTTGTTTTCGATATAGAAGAGTACCGGTACAGTTCTGTAGAGGAAATTCTTGAAGCAAAGACTCCACCCTTGATAGTTCTTCTCGATCAGATTCAGGATCCACACAACCTCGGTGCAATCGTGAGGACATCCGTGGGAGCAGGAGCGAACGGAATTATCATCCCAAAGGACAAGTCAGTGAAGGTAACAGAAACCGTCGTGAAGGTTTCGGTTGGAACGGTTTTCAGAGCCAGAATCGCCGTTGTGACCAATCTGGCAAGAACGATAGAAGAGTTGAAGGAAAAAGGTGTCTGGACTTACGCTTCAGACATAGACGGTACACCCATCTACGAGGAAGATTTCACCTTCCCCACCGCCTTCGTCTTTGGTAACGAGGGAGAAGGCATCAGAAGACTCGTGAGAGAGAAGTGCGACAGAGTGGTCACCATTCCGATGGAGAACGACATAGATTCTCTGAACGTTTCGGTGAGTGTGGGAGTGGTTCTCTTCGAAGCTGTGAGACAGAGGAGGATGAAAGGTGCTGGATAAAATAGAACTCTTCATTTTAGATATGGACGGGACTTTCTATCTGGACGATTCGCTTCTTCCCGGATCTTTGGAATTCCTGGAGACTTTGAAAGAGAAAAACAAAAGATTCGTCTTTTTCACCAACAACTCCTCGCTCGGCGCACAGGACTACGTGAGGAAGCTGAGAAACATGGGAGTGAACGTGCCGAACGATGCCGTTGTAACCTCTGGAGAAATCACTGTGGAGTACATGCTGAAACGGTTCGGAAAGTGCCGTATCTTTCTTCTGGGAACCCCTCAGCTGAAGAAGGTCTTCGAGGCTTACGGACACGTCATAGATGAGGAAAATCCGGATTTTGTGGTCCTGGGTTTCGACAAAACACTGACGTATGAAAGGCTGAAAAAAGCCTGTATTTTACTCAGAAAGGGAAAATTCTACATAGCCACCCATCCGGACATCAACTGTCCCTCGAAAGAAGGACCCGTTCCAGACGCTGGAAGCATCATGGCAGCGATAGAAGCCTCGACGGGAAGAAAGCCAGACTTGATCGCTGGGAAACCCAATCCACTGGTTGTGGATGTGATATCCGAGAAGTTCGGTGTTCCAAAAGAAAGAATGGCAATGGTAGGAGACAGGCTGTACACGGATGTGAAACTGGGAAAGAACGCCGGGATAGTCTCCATTCTCGTTCTCACCGGTGAGACTACCCCGGAAGACCTTGAAAGGGCTGAAACAAAACCGGATTTCGTCTTCAAAAACCTTGGAGAATTAGCCAAGGCTGTCCAGTAGCTTCATTTCCTCTTCGGAAAGTTTGATCTCCGCTGCTTTTAGATTCTCCCTGAGATGTTCTACACTGCCGGCCTTTGGAATGGCAACAACATTTGGTTTTGCGAGAAGCCACGCGAGCATAATCTGATAGATGGTTGCTCCATGATTCTTCGCTATTTCTTCGAGTGTTCTCTTCGTTTTTTCTGAAAGAAGAGTTCTTCTCAGTGGAGAGTAGGCCACCAGGGTCACTCCGTTCTTTTGGCAGAACTCGAGAAGTCCATCTCTTTCTGGATCTCTGTCTTCTATGTTGTACTTGACCTGATCGCAGACTATGGGTTCTTGAGACTTGCTGATGGCCTCCTCGAGGAGTCTTCTGTCGAAATTCGAAACTCCTATGTACCTGATGAGCCCCTGCCTGACGCCCTCTGCCATTGCGGAAAGGGTCTCTTCGAGGGGAATCTCTGGATTCGGCCAGTGAATCAGGTAAAGATCCACGTAGTCCGTGTCGAGTCGTTTGAGGGTGTTCTCGAGGGAGCGCAAAAGATCGTCCCTTCTCAGATGCGTCGGCCACACCTTGGACACTATGAAAAGATCCTCACGCCTGAAATCCTTTATCGCCTTGCCGATGAGTTCCTCTGTGTGCCCTCCACCGTAGTACTCTGCCGTGTCTATGTGTGTGTATCCCATTTTGATCGCCGTCTTCAAAAGCTCAACCATCTCTTCGTCTCTGGAGTAATCGGGTGTTTCAAAACCGCCGATACCCCAAGTGCCCAGACCCAGAGCTGGAATCTCTTCTGCTGTTCTTCCAAGTTCTTTGTATATCATTCCAACCACCTCCTGAATTAGTCTAGTATTATTATTATTATAACCTGAGGTGTTAAAATTCAATCAAATCGTGTGGGAGGTGACAGGATGATCGATCTCAGGTCCGACACCGTTACAAAACCAACAGAAGAGATGAGAAAAGCCATGGCACAGGCTGAGGTGGGAGACGATGTGTACGGAGAAGATCCAACCATCAACGAACTCGAAAGGCTCGCCGCAGAGACCTTTGGAAAGGAAGCGGCTCTCTTTGTACCCTCCGGCACCATGGGAAATCAAGTGAGCATAATGGCTCACACCCAGAGGGGCGATGAAGTGATACTGGAGGCAGACAGCCACATCTTTTGGTACGAAGTCGGAGCCATGGCGGTTCTCTCCGGAGTCATGCCCCATCCTGTACCTGGAAAAAATGGAGCCATGGATCCCGATGATGTGAAAAAAGCCATAAGACCCAGAAACATACACTTCCCCAGAACTTCGCTCATCGCCATCGAAAACACACACAACCGTTCTGGTGGAAGAGTGGTCCCGCTTGAAAACATAAAAGAGATCTACACGATAGCCAAAGAACACGGCATAAACGTTCACATAGATGGTGCGAGGATCTTCAACGCCTCAATCGCTTCAGGTGTTCCCGTGAAGGAGTACGCCAAATACGCCGATTCCGTGATGTTCTGTCTTTCAAAAGGTCTCTGCGCACCCGTCGGTTCGATAGTTGTAGGAGACAGAGACTTCATAGAAAGAGCGAGAAAGGCAAGAAAGATGCTCGGTGGAGGGATGAGACAGGCAGGTGTTCTCGCTGCCGTTGGGATAATCGCCTTGACAAAGATGGTAGATCGATTGAAAGAAGATCATGAAAACGCCAGATTTCTCGCCCTGAAGCTGAAAGAAATAGGGTACTCCGTGAATCCCGAAGATGTGGAAACCAACATGGTGATTCTGAGGACCGACAATCTGAAGGTGAACGCGCACGAGTTCATAGAAGAGCTCAGAAACAGCGGGGTACTCGCGAACGCCGTATCCAACACGGAGATCAGACTGGTAACCCACAAAGACGTTTCGGGAAACGACATAGAAGAGGCTTTGAACATCTTCGAAAAACTCTTCAGAACATTCTCCTGAAACAGGAAAAAATTTCACGTTTTTTTCACGGTCGGAGCATTAAGATGAAGCTGGAGACTCTGAAGAGGAGGTGGAAGTATGAAAAGGTTTTTTGTGGTGATGCTCGTACTGACAGTGGCACTGGGTGTGTTCGCGGCGGGCTACAAAGGTTTCTCGGAAAGACCAGCTTTTGAAAGACAGCCCATGGGCTACGCTCAGCAGTTCCCGGGTTGCGGAGGAGGTCCCGGATACGGTCCCAACGCTCCCATGTATGAAAGGCCTCAGATGAGAGCCGAAAGAGGTTTCGGCTACGGTCTCAAACTCCAGATCAGAGACGAAGAACAGCTGAAACTCGCTCTCAAGACAAGGATCGCAGAAGCACTGAACAACTTGGATCTAAACGACGATCAGTTGAAAGAGCTCTACAATGTCGCGAAAGAAACAAAAGAACAGCTCGATTCCCTGAAAGAAAAGTTCGTTCAGCTCCATGAGGAGTACTACAACGCTCTCGTAAAAAGAGACACAAAGACAGCAGAAGACCTGAAAGACCAGATAGACGACCTCAGAGATGAAGTGCAGGATATCTACAAAGATTTCGCTGACAAAGTGGACGACATCATCACCGTGGATCAGTACAGAAAATTCAGAGGCAGCGAAAGAATGTTCCTCGTTCTCCTCAGCGACGAAGGCTTTGAAGTGCTGGAAGAAATGGTTCAGGAGTAACTCTCTTTCCCCACACCCCGGCGGGCCCGCAATGGGCCCGTTTTTTTCAAAGATTCATCTTCCACCACGCACTTAACCCTGTCGCTTCGAAATGACAATAATTCAAAATAAATGGATATATCCCAAAATGATTTCTAATATTGCGGAATAATTACTCTTCACTTCGTTTGGAACTCAATATCACAGTCTGATAAAATATCCACAACATGATCTTTTTATTAGTAAGTGTTATTTATTAACATCCATTTAAAGGAGGGGATGTTGTATGAGAAAGTTCGTTGTGGGGTTCCTGATGGTTTTAGTCGCTGCATTTTATTTTAGTGAAGTCGTGGTACAGCTTCCATGGTTTGGTGTAACAAACTTCGACCCCTACTACTGGCAAGCCCAGCATATTCTGGCTCAAGGAACCATTTTTGAAGGTTTGTTTGGTTATGTTCCAGATTCCAAATCGCTTGGCGGTGTAAAGGTTGTACCAGCTGTCTGTGAAAGTTATACAGTATCTGAAGATGGTTTAACCTATACCTTCTACTTGAGAAAAGATAAAAGATGGTCAAATGGTGATCCTGTTACTGCCTATGATTTCGAATTTGCTTGGAAAAGGGCTGCCAGTCCCGAAACACCAACTCTTCCACTCTGGGCTTCTCCTGTTCAGTACATAAAAAATGTCTACGATTGTAAATCCGGTGCCAAACCTCTTGATGAACTTGGAGTAAAAGCTCTGGATGACTACACACTTCAAGTTACTCTCTCAAGACCAATGCCATCTTTCATTAATATGCTTGTTCTCGGTGGAGCAATGCCTCTGCATAGGAAAACTGTTCAGGAACACCCTGAAGACTGGTGGAAGCCCGAGTATTTTGTTGGAAATGGACCGTATGTTATTGAATCCTTTACACCTAATTACGAGATAGTCCTGGTCAGAAATAAATACTATGTGGGAGATTTTCCTGGCAATGTTGATAGAATTGTGCTCAAAGCAGGCGGGCTTGGATTGCAGCAGTATTTAGCTGGAGAGATAGATGCTGTTTTTATCACCGCAGTTGGAGATTATGTGTTTGCATTGAAAAACAAACAACTTTCCAAGGAACTTCATGAAGAATCTGGTGTTCAATGGGTGGGATACGAAATCACAAGAAGCCTAAGTCCTGTTTTTGACGATATACGAATAAGAAAAGCACTTGCAATGGCTATTGACAAGAAAGTCTTAACTGACATTGTTCTTGGTGGTATGGCCATTCCAACACACGCATATTGTTCTCCTGATAGTGAAATAGCGGAAGCTGTGAAGGGAATACCCTATGATCCAGAACAGGCAAAGAAGTTACTAGCGGAAGCAGGTTATCCAAACGGAAAAGGTTTTCCAAAAGTGAAGTTCTACATAACAGGAGCATCTGATCCTGTAGCGGAAGCACTGGTTGACCAGTGGAAAAAAGTTCTTGGAATCACTTTTGAAATTGAAAATATAGAGTCCGGTCAATTTTCAACACTGCAATGGAGTGATTTTGTGCCTTGGGCAGAACCAGGTGTATGTACAATTGGTGGGCCCGTCAACTGGCAAGACAGTGGTTCTCTTATGCAAACTGCCGATCATACATTCTGGTTCTACGATTACCCCGCTGAGGTACGTCAAAAACTCTATGAATTAAGAGAGAAAAGAGAAAGTGTCCTCAGAGAAGAAGGTGGAAAAACAGAAGAAGAGTGGAAGGAGATACTAAACCGCGCCCAGGAACTCTGGGAGAAGTGGCAAGAAGTTGTTAACTCCGAACCAGATGAATTCTTGAAAAAATACTTCCTTCTTCCTGCCCCCGGAGAATTGACCTTCATAGAACAAATCAACAAGTTGTATGAAGAATGGAAAAAAGCCACAACCGACGAGCAAAAAATTCAGCTCTGGAGATTGGCAATGAGAGCTATATACAATCAGGAATATTCTCTGGTTGAATACACCGGAATGAACCCAACTAATAGGGAAGCCAGAAGACTATGGGCAAGAATTCTCTATTCACCCTACGATGAAGCCGTCGAATATGCAAAGAAACTCCAGCAATTGTGTGTAGATCTTGCCTACGAAGTTCCTCTGTACGTTCAGAAAGTTGTGTATCTTGCCAAACCATACCTCAAGGGAATAGTTCCTTACAAATTCTCGTGGGGTCCCACTTTCTTCCTCTTCAAATACTTAACTGTTGAGAAGTGAATTCTGAGCCCTGGGATTTCCCAGGGCTCCTGCTAAACATGTCGAATGGGGTGGTTGATATGAGATTTTTAAAATTTCTCTTAAAAAGACTTTTGACCATTGCTATTTCTATGGTAGTTGTTATTGTAATAACATATGTTCTAATGTGGCTTGCCCCTGGAAATTTCTTTGAACTTCAACGCGTACGAGATGCGATAGCGAGAGTCACAACACCCGACGATCCTGCTTATCAAGCTACCCTGAAAGGTTTTGAAGAGAGATATGGTTTGAATAATCCTCTGTGGAAACAGATCCTTATGTATTTAAAAGGAGCTGTGGTTTTCAAATTCGGTCCTTCTTTTTCTGATCCTGCAAGAAACATAGAAGATTTGATAAAGGAGAAATTTCCTATTACTTTCACCCTTGCCCTTTCAAGCATCCTTTTCGCACTCGTGGTGGGAGTTCCTCTAGGAATCTTAGCAGCTCTCAAAAAAAACACATGGATTGACTATACTGCAATGACCGTTTCTGTTATAGGAGTTGCCATCCCATCGTATGTAGTAGCAGTCTTTCTCATACTGATTTTTAGCATCTATTTGGGATGGCTTCCCACTTCCGGATGGGAAGGAATAAGAACTAAAATCCTTCCAACCATAGCTTTGGCACTCGGTCCACTCGCTTCTGTTGCCAGATTTACAAGAGTCAGTCTTCTAGACACATTGAACCAAGACTTCATAAGAACCGCTTATGCAAAAGGTGGCGATGACAGAACAGTAATTATGAAACATGCTCTAAGGCCATCTATGATTCCTCTAGTAACGATAATAGGCCCTCAAATGGCTTATCTCATGGTTGGCACCGTTTGGGTCGAGAACATCTTCAGAATACCAGGTTTGGGACAACTCTTTGCTAATGCAGCAGTCACTAGAGACTATCCACTTTTAGTAACTTCCACATTTATACTTGCCCTTACCGTTATGATCATGAACCTTATAGTTGATGTTCTTTATGCAATTCTCGATCCCAGAATAAAACTGGATTAAGGAGGTAACAAATCGGCATGTTAAGAAAAAATAAAACGGAATCCATTGGTTACTGGAAAGCCTTCTGGTTAAGATTCAAAAAAAACAAAATGGCAGTAATAGGGGGAGTTTTTGTTTTAATCCTTATAGCACTTGCAATACTGGCTCCCTATATAGCTCCATATCCTTACGACGAGCCTCACTATATCAGGGCTTTCGAGGGGCCAAGCAAGGATTTCATATTCGGAACTGACGCATTGGGAAGAGATCTTTTCAGTAGAATTCTGTATAGTTTGAGAAACGCATGTATTATAGGTTTCGGTTCTCAATTTGTTGTCCTGATCATAGGAGGCATTCTGGGTGCTGTCGCTGGTTTCAAGGGAGGCTGGATAGACAAATTTATTATGAGTATTGTAGATATTATGTTTGCTTTTCCAACTTTTCTCTTCAACGTGATACTGGTTACAGCCTTAGGCAGGGGACTTTTCACCATCTTCTTAGCTATAGGATTGACCGGATGGGCGGGAATGGCCCGACTTGTAAGAGGGCAAGTGTTGTATCTGAAGAATAGCGAATTTGTTGAAGCTGCAAAAGCCGCTGGTGCCAGCACCTTCTATATCATCAGAAAACATATTCTTCCCAATATGATAGGACCCATTCTTGTGAATCTTGCATTCGGAGTACCTGGAGCAATGATGACTGAAAGTGGTTTAGCAGTGATAGGAATGGGGGTAAGGCCTCCGATGCCGAGCTGGGGAAATCTTATAGGTGAAGGGATCGGGATGATGATGGCGTTCCCTCATCTGCTAATATTTCCTGCTGTCACTTTTGCTTTTACCTTGATAAGTTTCACGTTTCTTGCAGATGGCTTAAGAGATGCCTTTAATCCAAGGAGTGAGATATCATGATGGAACTGCTAAACGTGAATAATCTCAAGGTAGAGTTTCATAGAGTTGAAGGTATTGTCAAAGCAGTGGATGGAATCAGCTACAAATTGAACAAAGGCGAGAGTCTTGGAATAGTTGGTGAAAGTGGTTCTGGGAAGTCTGTATCAGTCCTTTCTCTTTTGAGATTGATAAATCGAAACGGGCGAATCGTTGATGGTGAAGCTATATTCCTAGGAAAAGACCTTTTGAAATTGAATAAAGAAGAATTGAGAGACATAAGAGGGAAAGATATAAGCATCATTTTTCAAAATCCAATGACCTCTCTTAATCCAATAATAAGAGTGGGAATTCAAGTAATTGAACCCATCATCTGGCATCGACTTATGAAGAATGAAGAAGCCAGAGAAAGAGCTATAGAACTCCTGGAACGTGTTGGAATCCCTGAATCACCAAAAAGATTTCTGAACTATCCGTTCCAATTTTCTGGCGGAATGAGACAAAGAGTAATGATCGCAATGGCACTTGCATGCCATCCTAAACTCTTAATAGCTGATGAGCCAACAACTGCTTTAGATGTGACTATTCAGGCACAAATAATGGAACTACTTCAGGAATTGAAAGAAGAATACGGTATGAGTGTTATATTCATAACACACGATCTTTCTGTGGCAACGAATTTTTGCGATCGAATAATTACAATGTATGCCGGAAAAATTGTTGAAGAAGCACCAGTAGAAGAAATTTTAAAAACACCCCTACACCCTTATACCAAGGGTTTGTTGAACTCTACCCTTGAAATAGGCTCCCGCGGAAAAAAACTGGTACCAATACCGGGAAACCCACCAAACCCCACGAAACATCCTTCTGGTTGTAAATTTCACCCGAGATGTAGTTTTGCAATGGAAATTTGTCAAAGAGAAGAACCGCCCCTCGTAAATATTTCTGAAAATCATCGTGTTGCATGCCATTTGATCAAGGGGGAATCAAAATGAAGCCTCTTTTACAAACCGTAGATTTAAAAAAATATTTTCCTCAGGGGAAAAGAATACTTAAAGCAGTTGATGGAATATCAATAGAAATAAAAGAAGGAGAGACACTTGGGTTGGTCGGTGAAAGCGGTTGTGGAAAATCGACTCTGGGGAGAACGATTCTCAAACTCCTCAGACCTGATGGCGGTAAGATTTTCTTCGAAGGAAAAGATATAACAAACTTGAATGACAAGGAGATGAAACCTTATAGGAAAAAGATGCAAATAATCTTCCAGGATCCTTTAGGATCTTTGAATCCACAGATGACTGTTGGAAGAATTATAGAAGATCCTCTCATAATTCACAAAATTGGAACGAAAAAAGAGAGGAGAAAACGAGTAGAAGAACTTTTAGATATGGTGGGAATAGGTAGAGAATTCATTAACAGTTTTCCACACGAATTTTCCGGAGGGCAGCAACAAAGAATAGGAATAGCTCGAGCTTTAGCTCTGAATCCGAAATTTATAGTCTGTGACGAGCCAGTATCTGCTTTGGACGTTTCGATTCAGGCACAAATAATAGATCTTCTTGAAGAAATACAGCAGAAAATGGGTATCTCATACCTTTTCATTGCACACAACCTTGCAGTAGTCGAACATATAAGCCATAAAGTAGCTGTTATGTATCTCGGGAAAATTGTTGAGTATGGAGATGTAGATAAAATCTTCTTAAATCCAATTCATCCGTACACTCGAGCACTTTTGAAGAGCGTTCCTAAGATTCCATGGGACGGTCAAAAACAAAGATTTTATTCATTGAAAGGTGAACTTCCTTCTCCAATTGATCTTCCTAAAGGATGCAGATTCCAAACTAGATGTACAGAAAAAAAGGCAATCTGCTTTGAAAAAGAACCTGAACTCACAGAAGTGGAAAAAAATCATTTTGTGTCTTGTCATTTAGTCAGAACCTATAGGGGGTGATTTTCTTGAAAAATTTTTTATTGTTTTTGCTTATGATCTTGATAATGGGAGGTATTGTTATGGGTGTTGATCCTTTTGAAAGGAACAAAATATTGGGAAGAGGCATTAATATAGGAAATGCGCTTGAAGCACCAAATGAGGGAGACTGGGGAGTGGTGATAAAAGATGAGTTCTTCGACATTATAAAAGAAGCCGGTTTCTCTCATGTTC
Organism: Thermotoga sp. RQ2; assembly: GCF_000019625.1. Lineage (NCBI taxonomy): Bacteria > Thermotogati > Thermotogota > Thermotogae > Thermotogales > Thermotogaceae > Thermotoga > Thermotoga sp. RQ2. The sequence goes on along the minus strand of NC_010483.1, from coordinate 1,118,728 downwards.
GAATTCCAATAAGATGGAGTACGCACGCTTACGCGTTTCCTCCTTATAAAATCATGGATCGCTTCTTCAAAAGAGTGGATGAAGTGATAAACGGAGCCCTGAAAAGAGGACTGGCTGTTGTTATAAATATTCATCACTACGAGGAGTTAATGAATGATCCAGAAGAACACAAGGAAAGATTTCTTGCTCTTTGGAAACAAATTGCTGATCGTTATAAAGACTATCCCGAAACTCTATTTTTTGAAATCCTGAATGAACCTCACGGAAATCTTACTCCGGAAAAATGGAATGAACTGCTTGAGGAAGCTCTAAAAGTTATAAGATCAATTGACAAAAATCACACTATAATTATAGGCACAGCTGAATGGGGGGGTATATCTGCCCTTGAAAAACTGTCTGTCCCAGAATGGGAAAAAAATTCTATAGTTACAATTCACTACTACAATCCTTTCGAATTTACCCATCAAGGAGCTGAGTGGGTGGAAGGATCTGAGAAATGGTTGGGAAGAAAGTGGGGATCTCCAGATGATCAGAAACATTTGATAGAAGAATTCAATTTTATAGAAGAATGGTCAAAAAAGAACAAAAGACCAATTTACATAGGCGAGTTTGGTGCCTACAGAAAAGCTGACCTTGAATCAAGAATAAAATGGACTTCCTTTGTCGTTCGCGAAATGGAGAAAAGGAGATGGAGCTGGGCATACTGGGAATTTTGTTCCGGTTTTGGTGTTTATGATACTCTGAGAAAAACCTGGAATAAAGATCTTTTAGAAGCTTTAATAGGAGGAGATAGCATTGAATAACACCATTCCAAGATGGCGTGGCTTCAACCTTCTGGAAGCCTTTTCCATTAAAAGTACCGGAAATTTTAAAGAGGAAGATTTTTTGTGGATGGCTCAGTGGGACTTTAATTTTGTTAGAATCCCTATGTGTCATCTTCTCTGGTCAGACTGGGGCAACTCATTTATTATCAGAGAAGATTTTTTTGAGAAAATCGATCGTGTAATTTTCTGGGGAGAGAAATATGGAATACATATATGTATTTCTCTCCACAGGGCACCTGGCTATTCTGTTAACAAGGAAGTAGAAGAGAAAACCAATCTGTGGAAAGATGAAACAGCTCAAGAAGCGTTCATTCATCACTGGTCTTTTATCGCACGTCGTTACAAAGGAATTTCTTCCACACACCTGAGTTTTAACTTAATAAATGAGCCTCCATTTCCTGATCCACAAATCATGAGTGTTGAAGATCACAACTCTCTTATCAAGAGAACTATTACAGAAATTCGAAAAATAGATCCCGAAAGATTAATTATGATAGATGGATTAGGCTATGGGAATATTCCAGTGGATGATTTAACAATTGAGAATACAGTGCAATCATGCAGAGGGTACATTCCCTTCAGTGTTACTCATTACAAAGCGGAATGGGTGGATAGTAAGGACTTTCCTGCTCCTGAGTGGCCAAATGGATGGCATTTTGGGGAATACTGGAACAGAGAAAAGTTATTGGAACATTACTTAACGTGGATAAAACTCAGACAAAAAGGAATAGAAGTATTCTGTGGAGAAATGGGAGCTTACAACAAAACACCTCACGATGTGGTTTTAAAATGGCTTGAAGATCTTTTAGAAATTTTTAAAACTTTGAACATAGGGTTTGCCTTATGGAATTTTAGAGGGCCTTTTGGTATTTTAGATTCAGAAAGGAAAGACGTTGAATACGAAGAATGGTATGGACATAAACTGGATAGGAAAATGTTGGAACTATTGAGAAAATATTAGCAAGTTATGCCTTAAGACGAGGAAACGTAATCAAGCAATCTGAAGAGTGATACCTTAGTTTTCTATTGTACTCAATTTGAATTCTCAATTCTTCTATTCGTTTCTTCGATGGCTCTCTTCATCGCGTTTTTTATCCTGTCGGCGTACATGATGACCTTCCCGTTGACGTTCCTTGCGGTCCTTCCTATGATCTGGATGAGCGTTGTTTCAGATCGCAGGAAGCCCTCCACGTCCGCGTCCATGATCGCTACCAGTGACACCTCGGGAAGTTCGAGACCCTCCCTCAGAAGGTTCACACCCCTGTAATTAACCTGCTTTTCTTCCTCTCTCAAAATGTTGACAAATTTTGATCTTGATGTTTCTGTATGGTAATATTCTTATAGAACACTACATAAAAATTTATGTAATCTTTTGTCAACATAAGAGGTGATCGGATGTACAGAATTCTCGTGATAAATCCAGGTTCATCCTCCACAAAAGTAGCAGTTTTCGAGGATGAAAAAAAGATCGCTGAAAAGAATATCTTCCACAGCGTTGAAGAGCTGAAGAAATTCAAAAGGTCTACGGATCAGGAACCTTTAAGAAGAAAAGCGGTGGAAGACTTCATAGACGAGGTCGGCTACAGGATAGAAGATTTCAGCGCGATCGCTGCTAGAGGTGGTGTACTCGAGCCGGTTCCGGGGGGAACTTATGTTGTAGATGAATACATGGTGGATTACCTCATCAATCGTTCTCCTGTTGACCATGTGTCCAATCTGGCAGCTGTGATCAGCTACAAACTGGGAAAACCCTACGGAATACCCTGTTTTGTGGTAGATCCGGTTTCAGTGGACGAAATGTGTGATGAAGCGCGTTTCTCTGGAATCCCTGAAATCGAGAGAAAAAGCTATTCTCACGCTCTAAACATTAAAGCGGTATTGAGAAAAGTTTCCAGAGAGATGGGCAGAACACCAGAAGAGGTGAAGATCGTAGTGGCACATCTTGGAAGCGGAATCTCTGTTTGTGCCTGTAAAAACGGAAAGATAATAGACGTGAACAACGCCAACGACGAAGGACCCTTCAGTATAGAGCGAACGGGAGAGCTTCCCGTTGGAGACGTTGTGAAGACGGCCTACTCGAGTAAACACTCAGCCGCCAAACTGAAAGAAGAATTCACCAAAAAAGGAGGACTTTTAGCGTACCTTGGAACAAAGGACCTCAGGAAAGCTCTCGATAGTATGGAAACCTCGAGGAAAGCGAAACTGGTCGTTGAAGCCATGGCCTATCAGATCGCTAAAGAAATCGGTGGAATGTGCGCTGTCCTTGGAGACAAACCCGACGCCATAGTGATAACAGGTGGCATGGCCCACGAAAACAGATTCGTCCGGATGATCACAGATTACATCGAAAAGTTCGGAAAAGTAGAGGTAATTCCAGGAGAGCTGGAAATGGAAGCCCTCGCACTCGGTGTTTTGAGGGTTCTCAGAGGAGAGGAAAAAGCGAAGGATTATCGGAGTGTGATCGAATGAAAAATCTCCTGGAGATGGTTGAACTGGTTCGGGGAAAAAGAATGAAGATCGCTGTTGTAGCCGCAGAGGATGAAGAGGTTTTGAAAGCCGTTGTAAGAGCTAAGAAGGAAGAAATCGTAGATCCGGTGCTCTTTGGAAAGAGAAAAGAAATAGAGACACTCGTGGAACGAATGAACCTCGAACTGGAAGCAGAAATCGTTCATGCTGAAGATCACTTTGAAGCAGTCAGGAAAGCTGTCGAAAGCGCATCAAGGAATGAAACGCAGATACTGATGAAAGGAAAAATCAAAACGGGTGATCTGTTCTCCGTGTTTCTCAAGAAAGAGTACGGTCTCAGAACCGGTAGAACTCTTTCCGCTGTCAGCGTCCATGAAGTCCCTGGATACCACAAAATTCTGATCATCTCGGATGGTGGTCTCGTCATCTCACCGGATCTTCAGCAAAGAATGGACATCGTGGAAAATTCGATCCTGGTCGCCCGATCCCTCGGCATAGAGAAACCAAAGATCGCACTCTTAGGAACGGGCGATTTGAGAAATCCTTTAACCCTCGAGATCGCTGCACTATCGAAGATCCTCCAGCAAAGGAACGACTGCATCGTCGACGGGCCCTTAACACTTGAGATGGCCATCAGTGAAGAGTTGGCTTCGAAAGCAGGGAACAGTCCAATAGCGGGAGACGCCGATGTACTGATAGTCCCCAGCATAGAAGCAGGAAACATCCTCAGCAAATCGCTCATATACATGGCTCGTGGAAAAGCAGCGATTGTTGTTGTCGGTGGTAGAGTACCTGTTGTCCTCACTTCCAGAGCAGACGACGAGGAAACGAGATTTCTTTCCATCGCTTTGAGCGTGCTGGTCGCACAGAAAAAGGGGTGATCGTGTGTTCAGAATCCTCACCATAAATCCCGGTTCTACATCCACAAAGCTGTCCATATTCGAAGACGAAAGAATGGTGAAGATGCAAAATTTCAGTCATTCACCGGATGAACTCGGCAGATTCCAGAGAATCCTGGATCAGCTCGAATTCAGAGAAAAGATAGTGAGACAGTTCGTCGAAGAAACTGGATACAGTCTGAGTTCTTTTTCCGCTTTTGTCAGCCGGGGAGGGCTCCTCGATCCCATACCCGGAGGAGTGTACCTGGTGGACGACCTGATGATAGAAACCCTGAAATCAGCAAAAAACGGAGAGCACGCTTCAAATCTGGGAGTGATCATAGCCCACAGATTCTCGGCTGAAACGGGTGTGCCTGCTTACGTGGTAGATCCCGTCGTTGTCGATGAAATGGAAGATGTTGCACGTGTCAGCGGACATCCAAACTATCAGAGAAAATCCATATTTCACGCTTTGAACCAGAAGGCCGTCGCAAAAGAAGTTGCCAGGATGGTGAATAAAAGATACGAAGAGATGAACCTCGTTGTGGCTCACATGGGTGGAGGCATCTCAATCGCCGCACACAGAAAGGGAAGGGTGATCGACGTGAACAACGCTCTGGACGGGGACGGACCGTTCACACCTGAGAGAAGCGGAACGCTGCCTCTGACACAGCTTGTTGACCTTTGTTTCAGCGGGAAATTCACTTACGAAGAGATGAAGAAGCGTATCGTGGGAAACGGTGGACTCGTGGCGTATCTTGGAACCAGCGATGCCAGAGAGGTGGTCAGAAGAATCAAACAGGGTGATGAGTGGGCGAAGAGGGTTTACAGAGCGATGGCCTATCAGATAGCCAAGTGGATCGGTAAGATGGCAGCCGTTTTGAAAGGTGAGGTTGATTTCATAGTTCTCACAGGTGGTCTGGCTCATGAAAAAGAGTTTCTGGTCCCATGGATCACCGAAAGGGTGAGTTTCATAGCACCGGTGCTTGTCTTTCCAGGAAGCAACGAGGAGAAAGCACTTGCTCTTTCGGCACTGCGGGTGCTGAGAGGTGAAGAAAAGCCAAAAAATTATTCTGAAGAATCTCGAAGGTGGAGAGAAAGGTATGATTCGTATCTTGATGGGATCTTACGGTAGCGGGAAAACGGAAATATCGATCAATCTGGCCTTAAAACTGAAGAGTTCGGGGAAGGACGTATCACTGGTCGATCTGGATGTGGTAACACCTTATTTCAGATTGAGAGACCTGAAGAAAGAGTTAGAAGAAATCGGAATCCACGTTGTGACAGTGGAGGACAACCTCAGATACAGCGACTTGCCGATCATACCAAAGAACACAGACTGGCTGTCCAGTGAAGAAGCCGTCATCGACACAGGAGGAGAAAGTGGGGCAAAAGCGGTAGGAGCCCTAAGACACCTCATGAATGGAAAAGACACTCACACGTATTTTATCGTAAATGTCTTCAGACCGTTCTGTGAACGTCCGGAAGATATCATCGAAAACTTGGAGAAGATATCCACTCTTTCCAGGATGAAGATCGATTTCCTGATAAACAATTCCAATCTTGGAGACATGACCACATCAGAAGCTGTTCTCGAAGGGGAGCGAATAGTTTCAGAAGTTTCCAGGAAAACAGGGATAAAGGTTCTTTTCACCGTGGTCCCAGAAGAGCTGATCGATCTTCCTGAGACTGAATATCCTCTTTTCATCATCAGAAGATTCATGAAAAGAAAACTGGGAATCGGGGGGATGAGAACATGAGAGGCTACATAACGATAGATTCAGAAAGGTGCAAGGGTTGCGGTCTGTGCATCTCCGTGTGTCCTGCAAAGGTGATCGAGTTCTCCCACAGATACAACTCGAAAGGTTATCACCCCGCTGTGTACAAGGGAGATGGTTGCATAGCCTGCGGGTTCTGCTATCTCACGTGCCCGGATGTTTGTATAACCGTGTTCAGAGAGGTTCAGAAGAAAGTCAACGTGAAGGTTTGAGGAGTGATGTTTATGAAAAAACTCATGATGAAAGGAAACGAAGCGATAGCAGAATCTGCGATAAGAGCGGGTTGCAGATTGTACTTTGCCTATCCAATCACTCCCCAGAGCGAAATAGCGGAATACATGGCGAGAAGACTTCCTGAAGTAGGAGGGGTTTTCCTTCAGACCGAAAGTGAAATAGCAACGGTCAACATGGTTTATGGAGCAGCTTGCACCGGAAAACGTGTTATGACATCTACATCTTCTCCTGGTTTCAGCCTGATGCAGGAGGGGATCTCATACATTGCAGGCGCAGAGCTTCCCTGCGTTTTTGTCAACGTGGTACGTGGAGGTCCTGGACTTGGAAACATCCAGCCTTCTCAGGGTGATTATTTTCAAGCGGTGAAAGGAGGAGGCCACGGGGATTACAGACTGATCGTTCTTGCACCATCAACACTTCAGGAAGCTGTAGATCTGACCCAGCTGGCTTTTGATCTCGCTGACAGATACAGAAATCCCGTTCTCATACTGGCGGATGGAATGATCGGCCAGATGATGGAACCCGTTGAGCTACCGGAGATGAGAGATTTGTCCACCCTTCCGGATCATTCGGATTGGGCGCTTCGAGGTGCCAGAAACAGAGAGCCACACAGAATAGCCGCTTTCAACATAGATCCTGTCGGTCTTGAGAAAATGAACAAGCGCTTACAGGAAAAGTACAGGCTGATAGAAGCGTCAGAGCAGCGATGGGAAGAGTACAGGGTGGACGGTGCAGAGTATCTGATGGTTGGCTACGGTACGATAGGAAGAATCCTCAAGAGCGTTGTGGACTCTCTGAGAGAAGAAGGAATACCGGCTGGCCTGTTCAGACCTGTGACACTCTGGCCTTTCCCGAAAAGAAGGCTCAAAGAACTGGCCAAAAAAGTGCAACTCATCTTCGTTGTGGAAATGAGTTCCGGACAGATGGTCGAAGACGTTCAGATTTCGGTAGAAGGGAAAGTGCCGGTACACTTCTACGGACGCATGGGAGGAGTTGTTCCAACACCCGAAGAAATACTGTTTGCTTTCAAGGAGGTGAGGAAATGGAAGTGATATTCAAAAGACCGAAAGCCTTGAGTGATAGAGAATTCACTTACTGTCCAGGATGCCACCATGGAATAATACACAGGCTGATAGCAGAAGTGATAGATGAGCTGGGCATTCAGGAAAAAACCATAATGGTTGCCCCCGTTGGATGCTCTGTTTTCGCTTACGAATTTTTCGATGTGGATGGGACAGTGGCTCCGCACGGTAGAGCACTCGCAGTAGCAACCGGTATAAAAAGAGCACTCCCGGACAGGATAGTCTTCACCTATCAGGGGGATGGAGATCTCGCGGCCATTGGAATTGCAGAGACAATCCACGCGGCGAACCGTGGAGAAAAGTTGACAACGATATTTGTCAACAACGCGGTGTACGGTATGACGGGTGGACAGATGGCACCCACCACCCTTTTGGGGCAGAAAACCACCACGACCCCATATGGCAGAACCGCAGCAAATGACGGATATCCTCTTCACGTTTCCGAAGCTTTGAGTACTATCGATGGAGTTGCTTACCTTGAACGTACAACGGTGAGTACCACAAAGGATATTCTGAACACAAAAAAAGCCATAAAGAAAGCTTTTCTCGCACAGATAAAGGGACTGGGATTCGGAATGGTGGAAGTGCTCAGCACCTGTCCCACAAACTGGGGGATGAGTCCAGTTGAAGCTCAGAACTGGCTTCTGGAGAACATGGTAAAGGAATTTCCACCGAAAGTTTTTGTTGACAAGGTGGGCGATTGATATGGCGTATCACGCGATAATAATAGCCGGTTTTGGCGGTCAGGGAATCATGCTCACAGGCCAAATAATTGCCGCAGCTGCCGTTATAGAAGGGAAAAACTCCACCTGGCTTCCTTCGTACGGTCCCGAAATGAGAGGAGGCACCGCCAACTGCACTGTGATCGTGGATGAAAAACCAATCACTTCCCCCGTTGTCGATCATCCCACGGAAGTAATAGCGATGAACTTTCCCTCCATGATGAAATTCGGAGCAAAACTCAGATCTGGTGGTTTGCTCTTGGTCAATTCTTCTGTTGTTGAACAGATCATAGAAAGGAACGATATAGAAACGATTGAAATACCAGCGAACGAAATAGCGGAAGAAGCAGGAAGCGTGAAAGCCGCAAACATGGTGATGCTCGGAGCCTTTCTGGAACTAACAAGAACAGTGAGCTTTGAAGCTGTAGAAGAAGTACTCAGAGAGAAACTTTCAAAAACCAAGGAAGATCTTCTCAAAATCGATCTGATCGCTATAAAAAAGGGCAGGGAATTCATCGGTAGTTTGCACCACAAATCCTCTTGACAACCCGTGACTTTTCTGAGAAAATAGTATTCGGTTCAGGGGACGTGGTGCAGCCTGGTTAGCATGCCGGTCTGTCACACCGGTGGTCGCGGGTTCAAATCCCGTCGTCCCCGCCAGAAAGAAAAAAGGGGCTCAAAGCCCCTTTTTCTTTTTTATCTCTTCCCTGATTCTGAACAGCTCATCCCTCAAGGCCGCTGCGTCTTCATATCTGAGCTCACTCGCAGCCCGATACATTTCCTCTTCGAGAACGGCCATGTACTCCTCCGGAGAGAGCGTTTTCTTCATCTCAAAGATGTTTTTCACAGTGTCTCCGTACCTCTCAGGCTCTTCTTTCACCATGAACTGTTCGAACACTTCTATCTCCAGAGGCTTTATCACAGAACGTGGAGTGATCCCGTGTTTTTTATTGTACTCGAGCTGAATTCTCCTTCTTCTGTTCGTTTCTTCGATAGCTCTCTTCATCGCGTTTGTTATCCTGTCGGCGTACATGATGACCTTCCCGTTGATGTTCCTTGCGGTTCTCCCTATGATCTGGATGAGCGTTGTTTCAGATCGAAGGAAGCCTTCCACGTCCGCGTCCATGATCGCTACCAGTGACACCTCGGGAAGATCGAGACCCTCCCTCAGAAGGTTCACACCAACGACCACGTCCACGTCTCCCCGCCTCAGTTTCTTCAAAACCTCAACCCTCTCTATGGCGTCCAGTTCGGAGTGAAGATAGAGCGATCTTATTCCAAGTTCCGTCAGATGTTCACTCAAAAGCTCTGCCGTTTTTTTGGTGAGCACCGTAACAAGGGCTCTTTCCCCTCTTTCTTTCACTTTCACGATCTCGTTCACAAGATCATCCACTTGCCCCGCGGTGGGACGTACCTCCACCTCTGGATCCACGAGTCCTGTGGGTCTAATGATCTGCTCGACGACCTGTTCAGAGATCGAGAGTTCGAAGTCTCCCGGCGTAGCGGAAACAAAGATGATCTGGCCTGTTTTTTTCAAAAATTCTTCGAAAGTCAGCGGTCTGTTGTCGTAAGCGGAAGGTAGACGAAAACCGTATTCAACCAGATTTTTCTTTCTGGATCTGTCTCCGTTGTACATGGCCCTGAGTTGAGGAACCGTGATGTGTGACTCGTCTATGAAAACGATGAAATCTTTATCGAAATAATCGAGAAGAGTGTACGGAGGCTCTCCCGGCTTTCTTCCATCGAAGTGCCTGGAGTAGTTCTCTATTCCAGGACAGTATCCCATGGTCTCCAGCAGCTCTATGTCGTTCAGAGTTCTCTGCTTCAAGCGTTCGTACTCGAGGATCTTTCCCTGTTTTTTGAGCTCTGAGAGTCTTTCGTTAAGCTCCTCCCTTATTGATTCGACGGCTCTTTTGAGTTTCTCCTCCGTTGTGATAAATTCAACGGCGGGATAGATGATGATCTTGTCAAGGTGCTCCAGTGTGGTGCGATTGAATCTGTCTATCAACGTTATCGAGTCCACTTCGTCTCCGAAGAATTCGATCCTGATCCCTTCATCCTGATACGTCGGGTAGATCTCCACCGTGTCTCCCTTCAGCCTGAAACATCCAGAAAGAGACACATCCTCCGTTCTCTGATAGCCTATCCTTGCCAGTCTTTCCGCGAGTTCCAGAACGTCTATTCTATCTCCAACAGCGAGATTTATGTTCATCCTATCGAAATCGTTCGGGTCTCCCGTGGCGTAAATACACGAAACACTCGCAACTACCACCACATCGCGACGAGTTCTCACAGATTTCAACGTGGACATTCTCATTCGCACGATCACATCGTTGATGTCAGCGTTCTTCTCTATGTAAAGATCTTTTGTTGGAATGTAGGCCTCCGGTTGATAGTAATCGTAGTAACTTATGAAGAACTCCACTCGATTTTCCGGGAAGAACGCTTTGAACTCCTGATAAAGCTGGGCGGCGAGCGTCTTGTTCGGTGAGATCACAAGGGCGGGTCTGTTCACGCGCGCTATCACGTTGGCCATGGTGAAAGTCTTTCCGCTCCCCGTAACACCGAGGAGCGTTTGAAATCTCATTCCTCTGTTCAAACCTTCCACAAGTTTCTCTATAGCCTGCGGCTGGTCACCTGTTGGCTCAAATTCACTCACCAGCTTGAACACAATTTTTTCCTCCTAGAAAACTTTTTAACATATCTATAATGGTAGAATCTCAATAGATGTGAATACTTCTTGCCACTATTATGACCCATTTGCGGGAGGTGAGGTTTAACGATGGAAAGGTTTCCCTATGAAAAGCTTCCAGAAAGCGAACTCAAAGAGTTGAAAGAACTCGGAAGGCTCTGCCGTGGCGACATACTGAAAATGACCTACATAGCTGACTCAGGCCATCCTGGAGGCTCCATGTCTTCGATCGATCTTTATCTTACCGTCTTCAAGTACGCAAAACTCAGACCCGTCGATGATCCCGCAAGAGACAGAATCGTGATCAGCCACGGTCACACTTCTCCGGGGGTTTACGCAGCTATGGCTCGTTTAGGATTTGTCGAGCTCGATGAAGTCCTCACGGGATTCAGGCACCACGCTTCCGTTTTTGAAGGACACGTGACCCGAGGTGTTGGGATCATCGACTGGACAACCGGAAACCTCGGTCAGGGTCTTTCAGCCGGACTCGGTTTTGCCCTCGCATCCAGGTTCACAGGAAAAGATTACCACGTCTTTGTTCTCATGAGTGACGCAGAACAGGCAAAAGGACAGGTGGCGGAGGCAAGAAGAGTGGCGAAAAAGTACGGTGTCACGAATCTCACGGTGATCATCGACTACAACGACGCCCAGATCAGCGGCCGTGCCAGAGACGTCATGCCCGTGAACATAAAGGAAAACTACTTAGCGGACGGCTGGAGGGTCATCGAGATCGACGGACACGACTACGAACAGATCTATCTCGCACTGAAAGAAGCGGTAGAAGACGAACTGAATCCCGTTGCCATACTCGCTAAAACGGTCATGGGAAAAGGCGTATCCTTCATGGAAAACGAGGTTAAATACCATGGAAAGCCCCTGAACAGAGAAGAACTCGAAAAGGCCCTCGCTGAACTCGGCATCGAAAACGATGTGGATGTGTACATCGAAAAAAGAAAACAACTTCCAATGGAAAAGCACAAGAAAGTTTACAAGACTTACCCGATCAAGATCGACACGGGAGAGCCCATCACCTACACCTCACCGACCGACAACAGAGGTGCGTTCGGAAAAGCCCTTCTGGATCTGGTGAAGAAGAACGCGAACAATCCAGAAGCCACTCCCATCGTCGCTGTGGACTGCGACCTGAAGGGATCGGTCAAACTCGATCTGCTCGACAAAGAGTTCCCTGAGAGACTCTTGGAAGTGGGTGTTCAAGAACACAACGCCGCCGCTATGGCTGGGGCACTCTCCGCAGAGGGTGTTATCACGTTCTTCGCTGATTTTGGTGTTTTTGGAATTTCTGAAACCTACAACCAGCACAGGTTGAACGCCATCAATGGAACGAACCTCAAAGTCGTTGTCACACACTGTGGACTCAACGTGGGAGAGGACGGAAAGACTCACCACGGAATCGACTACGTTTCCGGGCCGATGAACTGGTACGGTTTCAAAGTGATCGTCCCCGGTGATCCCAACCAAACAGACAGAGCTGTGAGGTACGCCGCGAAGGAGTACGGAAACTTTGTGATCGCCATGGGAAGGTCGAAGCTTCCCATCATCCTCGATGAAAACGGGAAACCTTTCTTCGGAGAGGGTTACACCTTCGAATACGGAAAGATCGATGTCGTTAGAAACGGAGACGACGCGGTGATAATAACTTACGGTTCCACACTCTGTGAAGCCGTAAGCGCTGCAGACGAACTCAAGAAAGAAGGAGTAAACGTAGCAGTTCTGAACGTCTCCTGTCCGGTGGATCTCGATATAGAGACCTTGAAGATGGTCGATGGAAAACCCGTTCTCGTTGTGGAAGATCACAACGTTTTCACCGGGCTTGGAAGTTACCTCGGAACCACCCTTCTTGAAAACGGCATCATCCCGAAGAAGTACGTGAGAGTAGGTGTTCCAGAGTTCGCTGTGTCCGGCAGTTACGAAATGCTCTACAAATTATATGGTCTGGATAAGGAAGGAATAATTTCCAGACTCAGAGAAATGCTCTGAAAAAATCGATTATGATAAAATTCTACGAGGGGAGAAAATCCCCTCGTAGATTTTGTTGTAAGGAGGTGTTCACATGATAGAAGTGGGTGACCTGAAAAAGGGTATGTTCATCATCTACGATGGAGAAATATACAGAGTCCTCGAGGCGAGCAAACACTTCATGGGAAGAGGGAGCGGACTCATCAGGACAAAACTCAAGAACGTGAAAACAGGACTCGTAAGGGAAGTGAACTTTCCAAGCGGTGATAAGGTACCGGAAGCAGAACTCTCTTTCAGAAAAGCCCAGTATCTTTACAGAGACGGAGATCACTATTATTTCATGACACTTGATGACTACGAGCAGTACGCTCTCAGTGAAGAGGAAATAGGCGATGCAAAATACTACCTGGTCGAAAACATGGAAGTGGACCTTGTATTTCACGAAGGAACACCCATAGGAATCGAGCTTCCAACCACCGTTGAACTGACAGTGGTAGAGACAGAACCTTCCTTCAAAGGTGATACTGTTTCCGGGGGAGGAAAACCAGCAGTCCTCGAAACTGGACTGAAGATCACTGTACCTTACTTTATCGAAGTTGGTGATAAAATAAAAGTTGATACGAGAACAGGGGAGTACGTTGGAAGAGCATAAAAAGGGGGGATCCTCATGGCGGAAGAATACAAGAACATCGAAATATCCGACGGAGTGATAAAAGAAATCGCAATCAGAAGCATCGAAGAGTTTTTGGGGGATGTGAGTTCAAAGGTTATCAAGAAGATCAGGAAGAGCCTCGATGTTACCAGAAACCCCGATGACAGCCTTGTGATCGAGTTCAAAATCGATGTACCCTACGGTGAGTCGATTCCGGAATACGTTTCCAAACTCACCGAAAAAGTCAAACACGACGTCGAAATGATGACATCCATGAAAGTGGAATCCATCAACGTCACGGTGGAGAACGTCTTTGAGAAAGAAGAGGAGCTGGAAGAAGAACCAGAAGAAATCAAGGAGGATGAAGAAAAGAAAGAATAAATCTGGAAAGGAGATCCAGACATGAAAACACCGAGGCGAAGAATGAGGCTTGCTGTCTTCAAAGCCCTGTTTCAGCATGAATTCAGAAGAGACGAAGATCTTGAACAAATTCTCGAGGAAATTCTGGATGAAACCTACGATAAAAAGGCAAAGGAAGATGCCAGGCGCTACATAAGAGGTATAAAAGAAAACCTTCCCATGATAGACAATCTCATTTCCCGATACCTAGAAAAGTGGTCTTTAAACCGACTATCAGCTGTGGACAGAAACGTTCTGAGACTCGCCACTTATGAACTGCTCTTCGAAAAGGACATCCCCATAGAAGTGACCATCGATGAAGCCATAGAAATAGCCAAGAGATACGGCACGGAGAACAGTGGAAAATTCGTCAACGGAATACTGGACAGAATCGCCAAAGAACACGCTCCAAAAGAAAAATTCGAACTTTGAAGGTGATAATTTTGAAACCGATCAAAGAGATCGCCGATCAGTTGGGATTGAAAGACGACGTTCTCTATCCTTACGGCCACTACATAGCGAAGATAGACCACAGATTCTTGAAAAGCCTTGAAAATCGTGAAGATGGGAAACTGATCCTCGTAACGGCAGTTACTCCTACCCCTGCAGGTGAAGGAAAAACTACCACCAGCATAGGACTTTCCATGTCTCTGAACAGAATCGGTAAGAAATCGATAGTTACTCTGAGAGAGCCTTCCCTCGGCCCCACCCTTGGATTGAAAGGCGGTGCAACAGGAGGTGGCAGGTCGAGGGTTCTTCCTTCTGATGAGATAAACCTTCATTTCACCGGAGACATGCACGCCGTGGCCTCCGCCCACAATCTGCTGGCGGCCGTTCTGGATTCGCACATAAAACACGGCAACGAGCTCAAGATAGACATAACAAGAGTATTTTGGAAGCGAACCATGGACATGAACGACCGTGCTTTGAGAAGCATAGTGATCGGTCTTGGAGGCTCAGCGAACGGATTTCCAAGAGAAGACAGTTTCATCATCACGGCCGCTTCCGAAGTGATGGCCGTTCTTGCTCTGTCCGAGAACATGAAGGACCTGAAAGAAAGACTTGGAAAAATAATCGTAGCGCTCAACACTGACAGGAAAATCGTCAGGGTCTCTGATCTTAGAATTCAGGGGGCCATGGCCGTTCTTTTGAAAGATGCCATAAATCCCAACCTTGTTCAGACAACCGAAGGAACTCCAGCGCTCATACACTGCGGACCTTTCGCCAACATCGCGCACGGCACCAATTCCATCATAGCGACGAAGATGGCCATGAAGCTCTCCGAATACACGGTCACGGAAGCGGGTTTTGGAGCAGACCTCGGTGCCGAAAAATTCATCGACTTTGTTTCCCGTGTCGGTGGTTTTTATCCGAACGCGGCCGTTCTTGTGGCCACAGTACGAGCACTGAAATACCACGGTGGTGCGGACCTCAAAAACATACACGAGGAAAACCTGGAAGCCCTCAAAGAAGGATTCAAAAATCTCAGGGTACACTTGGAAAACCTGAGGAAATTCAATCTACCCGTCGTGGTAGCGCTGAACAGGTTCATCACGGACACAGAAAAGGAAATAGCCTACGTGGTGAAAGAGTGCGAAAAACTCGGTGTGAGGGTAGCAGTCAGTGAGGTTTTTGAAAAGGGCAGCGAAGGTGGTGTCGAACTCGCAAAAGCCGTGACAGAAGCTGTGAAGGACGTAAAACCGGTTTATCTCTACGAAATGAACGATCCTGTGGAAAAGAAGATAGAGATTCTCGCAAAGGAGATCTACAGAGCGGGAAGAGTGGAGTTTTCCGATACTGCAAAAAATGCCCTCAAATTCATTAAAAAACACGGTTTTGATGAGCTTCCCGTGATCGTTGCCAAAACTCCAAAGTCCATTTCCCACGATCCGTCTCTCAGAGGTGCACCCGAAGGATACACGTTCGTTGTCAGCGACCTCTTCGTTTCCGCCGGGGCAGGCTTTGTCGTTGCGCTTTCAGGAGACATAAATCTGATGCCCGGTCTTCCAGAAAGGCCGAACGCCCTGAACATGGACGTAGACGACAGCGGTAACATAGTAGGTGTTTCGTGAAGGAGGTCACACCGTGTGGATCGACTGTAGGACAATAGCTCGAAGTATAGAGGAAAGAACGAAAGAGAGAGTAGAAAAGCTCGGTTTCACTCCCAAACTGGTCAGCGTTGCGTGTACAGATGATCCATCGGCCCTTTCTTATCTGAAATCTCAGAGAAAAAAAGCTGAGAAACTCGGAATAGCCTTTGAAATACTGAACGTTTCTCCAGAGGAGATAGTTTCCACGCTGAAAAAACTCGGATCGGATGAAAGTGTGAATGGGGTTTTCGTTGCAAGGCCTTTTCCTCCAAGTTTTGACGAGAAAGAAATCCTTTCCTCAGTTCCCGTTGAAAAAGATGTTGAAGGTGTGAATCCTGCAAACCTCGGACTTCTTCTTTACGACGAAGAGATCTTTCCTCCATGCACGGCCGAAGCCGCTGTGAGAATACTCGAAAGAGAGACAAACCTTTCTGGGAAAAGAGTCACCGTTGTTGGAAGGAGTGTCACCGTTGGAAAGCCTCTCGCTTTGATGCTCTTGAAGAAGGGAAGGGACGCAACCGTCACGGTTTGTCACTCCAGAACGGTGAACCTCGAAGAGATAACAAAAAACAGTGACATCGTGGTGGTAGCCGTCGGTAGAGCACACTTTCTGAAGAAGAACATGGTAAAAGAAGGAGCTATCGTGATAGACGTGGGGATAAATTACGTGGACGGAAAACTCCAGGGAGATGTCGATCCATCGGTTGAAGAAATCGCCAGAGTGACTCCCGTTCCAGGGGGTGTGGGACAGGTAACAACCGCACTCCTGTTCGAACACGTTGTGAGAGCGGCGGAGAGACAAAGGAAATGAAAGATTACACTTATTCTGTCACAGAGATAAACGAGTACATAAAAGACCTGATAGAAGGAGATCCTTATCTCACCAACGTGAGCGTTTACGGTGAGATTTCCGGTGTGCGCCCCAGGAAGGGGCATATTTTTTTCTCTTTAGTCGAGGAAAACGCCAGGCTGGAGTGTGTGATATTCGGCGGAGACAACATGGGAATTCGCCTTCAGGAAGGTAGAATGGCCCTTGTTGAGGGAAGTGTCAGTGTTTACATTCCTCATGGAACCTACAGATTCATCTGCTCGAACGTGAGATACCTGGATCAAGCTGGTATGTATCAGATAAAGTTCGAAACCACCCTGAAGAAACTCCTTGAGGAAGGCCTCCTCTCCAGACCAAAGAAAACCGTTCCCAGATTTCCCAGGAAAATCGGCATCATCACCTCTCGAGACTCCGCCGCCCTGCAGGATGTGATAAGAACTGCCAGAGAAAGAAAGGCCCCAATCGAAATTTACGTCTTCCACACCTCCGTTCAGGGTGATTCTGCAAGAGAGGAGCTCATAAAAGCCCTGCGAAAAGCAAACGAATACGATCTCGATCTCGTTATGATCGTGAGAGGCGGTGGTTCCAAGGAGGACCTCTGGGGCTTCAACGAAGAGGATGTGATTCGTGAGATCCTCAAGCTTCGACATCCCGTTGTAACGGGGATAGGACACGAAATAGACCGTGTGATAGCGGACTTCGTGGCAGATGTATCGATGCACACCCCAACGGGTGCCGCCGAGTATGTGATACCGGATGCGAGTGAAATACACGAAGACCTTGATTCATTCCTCGAAAAGTTGATAGCTTCCCTGTCGAACAGATTCGATATGGAAGAGAGAAGATTGGAGACTCTTTATTTTCGCCTCAGAATGATCGGACGAAGAAAACTCGAGCTAAACGAATTTAAAATAGAAAGGGTCAAAGAATTGGCCGCAAAGTTGAGAAAGAAACTCATGGATTGTTTTGAACAAGATCAAGAGAAACTCGAAAGTCTCGGCAGAATGCTCGAAAGTTTGAACCCGTTGAGACCTCTCGAAAGAGGGTTCGTCCTGGTGAAAAAAGAAGGAGAGATCGTCAAAGAATCTTCCGATCTGAAACGAGGAGATGTAGTGTCGCTTGTTTTCAAGGATGGAACGAAGAAAGCGCAGGTGATAGGGTGAATTTCGAGGAAATGATGAAAGAACTGGAGGAAATCGTAAACAGACTGGAAAACGAGGATCTTCCACTCGAAGAATCCATCAAACTCTTTGAACGCGGAGTGGAGCTCTACAGAAAGTGCAAAGAGATTCTTCAGCAAAACAGGCTGAAGATCATAGACGTGATGAAAGAGCTGGAAGGTGAGATAGATGCTTCTGGACGAGATCAAGAGAATGAGCTACGATGAGCTGAAAAGACTGGCAGAAGACATCCGAAAGAAGATCACAGAAGTTGTCTTGAAGAACGGGGGACACCTCGCATCGAATCTCGGAACAATAGAATTGACCCTCGCCCTCTACAGGGTCTTCGACCCGAGGGAAGATGCTATTATCTGGGACACTGGCCACCAGGCTTACACACACAAAATTCTCACCGGTCGCGATGAACTGTTTCACACGATAAGAACCTTCGGCGGTCTCAGTGGTTTTGTGACGAGAAGAGAATCTCCACTCGACTGGTTTGGAACGGGCCACGCCGGAACCTCCATAGCCGCGGGCCTTGGTTTCGAAAAAGCATTCGAGCTGCTCGGAGAGAAAAGGCACGTTGTGGTCGTCATCGGTGATGGTGCACTCACCTCCGGCATGGCACTCGAGGCACTGAACCAGCTGAAGAATATCAACTCGAAGATGAAGATCATACTGAACGACAACGGCATGTCCATCTCGCCAAACGTAGGTGGGCTCGCCTATCACCTCTCAAAATTGAGAACCAGTCCAATCTACCTGAAAGGAAAAAAAGTCCTGAAGAAAGTTCTCGAAAAAACAGAGATCGGGTTCGAAGTCGAAGAAGAAATGAAGTATCTGAGAGACAGTCTCAAAGGAATGATACAGGGAACCAACTTCTTTGAATCCCTCGGTTTGAAATATTTTGGTCCTTTCGACGGTCACAACATAGAGTTACTGGAGAAAGTTTTCAAGCGGATCAGAGACTACGATTATTCATCGGTCGTCCACGTGGTAACCAAAAAAGGAAAAGGGTTCACCGCCGCGGAAAAAGATCCCACGAAGTACCACAGCGCTTCACCATCTGGAAAACCGAAAATGCTCTCCTACAGCGATCTGCTGGGACACACCCTCTCAGGAATAGCGAGAGAAGACAAGAAAATC
Source organism: Thermotoga sp. RQ2 (assembly GCF_000019625.1). NCBI lineage: Bacteria > Thermotogati > Thermotogota > Thermotogae > Thermotogales > Thermotogaceae > Thermotoga > Thermotoga sp. RQ2. Next base: position 1,099,799 of record NC_010483.1, on the reverse strand, counting down.
GTCGCCATAACGGCTGCGATGGCCGACGGAACAGGACTTTCCATATTCCAGAGAGAACATCCCGATCGCTTCTTCGATCTTGGAATAACAGAGCAGACCTGCGTAACCTTTGGAGCCGCTCTCGGTCTTCACGGAATGAAGCCTGTGGTCGCCATATACTCCACCTTCCTGCAGAGAGCGTACGATCAGATCATTCACGATGTGGCTTTGCAGAACGCTCCCGTTCTCTTTGCGATCGACAGATCCGGTGTGGTGGGAGAAGACGGTCCCACACACCACGGCTTGTTCGACATGAATTACCTGCTTTCAGTCCCGAACATGAAGATCATTTCTCCGTCTTCTCCTGAGGAGTTCGTGAGTTCACTGTACACCGTTCTAAAGCACCTCGATGGTCCCGTTGCCATTCGCTATCCCAAAGAGTCCTTCTACGGTGAAGTCGAATTCTTCTTGGAGAACATGAAAGAGATCGACCTTGGCTGGAAGATATTGAAGAGAGGAAGGGAAGCCGCGATAATAGCGACCGGCACCATTTTGAACGAAGTTTTGAAGATACCTCTCGATGTGACTGTGGTGAACGCTCTCACGGTGAAACCGCTGGACACGACCGTTTTAAAAGAAATCGCCAGGGAACACGATCTCATTATCACCGTTGAAGAAGCCATGAAAATCGGTGGTTTTGGATCCTTCGTTGCTCAGAGACTTCAAGAAATGGGATGGCAGGGAAAGATCGTTAATTTAGGTGTCGAAGATATCTTCGTTCCCCATGGGAGTAGAAAGGAACTTCTCAGCATGCTGGGGCTGGATTCGGAGGGACTCACAAAAACTGTGCTAACATATATTAAGGCCAGAAGTAGGGAGGGGAAAGTATGAGGATCATGCTGGAAAATGGGGAACTCGAAATCACACTCAACGCACTGAAAAAAATCGTGTACTTTGCAACTCTGGAGAGTTATGGAACGGTAGGGCTGGGAGATTCTCGTTCCTTCTTTGAGAGGATCTTTGGAGGAGACAGGGGCATTAAAATCGAGGAACTGGAAGATTCTTCCCTCAACGTTGATGTGTACATCGAAGTGGAATACGGAGTGAACATCAGGGAAGTCGCCAAGAACATAGCGGACAACGTGGCTCACAAGCTGAAGACTCTTGCGGGTTGTGAGAAGCTGAACATAACAGTCCATGTGGTAGGTATCAGGTGAAACGGAGGTAGAGACCTTGAAAAAGATCACAGGCAGATTTCTCAAAATCATCATAAAGAAGGCAACTGAAAATCTATTAAAACACAGAGATGAAATAAACGCCCTGAACGTGTTCCCTGTTCCAGACGGAGACACGGGGTCCAACATGTGTTCCACCATGCTGGAAGCGTGCAAGTACATAGACAACGTTAAAAGCGATGATCTCGTTGAGGTATGGAAAGCCGTAAAAGAAGGTGCACTGATGGGAGCCCGGGGAAACTCCGGGGTGATACTGTCTCAGATTCTGAGGGGAATGGCAGACGCTTCTCCGAGAGAGTACATCACACCAGCGGATTTCGTAAAAATGATCTCAAACGCCAGAAAAGTCGCTTACAGCGCCGTCATGAGACCTGTTGAAGGAACGATGCTGACGGTTGTGAAAGTTCTGGATGAACAGCTACAAAACAAGAATTTTGAAACTTTCGAGGAACTCTTCGACTGGATTGTCGAAACAGCGAGAGACACTGTGAACAGAACTCCACACATGCTTCAAAAACTCAGAGAAGCCGGTGTAGTGGATGCCGGTGCAAAGGGCCTCTATTACATATTCGAAGGCATGAGGGACGCCGTAAAGGGAAACATACAGGTTAATCTGGAAGAGGTGGAACAGGCTTCCGTTGAAGAGCTCCAGAGAATGGCCTTTGAAGAGATAACGAACCGCTACTGCACGGAAGTGGCAGTCAAAAGGAACCAGGTGGTTGAAAAAAGCGAACTCGAAGCTTTCCTCAGCGAGATCGGTGACTCTGTTGTCCTCGTCGAGCAGGATGACCTGATAAAACTGCACGTTCACACGAATCATCCGGGTCAAGTACTGGAAAAAGTCATCGAATTCGGAGAAATAGTAAAGGTGAAAATAGACAACATGAAGCTTCAACACGAACACGTGATTTCTACACAGCCCACAAAGAAAATCGGGGTTGTCGCTGTTTCCCCTGGAAAGGGTATCTCAGATATACTGAAGAGCCTCGGAGTGGACGTGATAGTGCCCGGCGGTCAGACTATGAATCCCAGCTTTGCCGATCTGAAAGCAGCCGTGGAACAGACACATGCCAAGAATGTCTTTTTGTTCCCAAACAACGCAAACGTCCTTCTCACAGCAAAGCAAGTAGCGGAAGCGTTCGACGATAGAAGAGTGATCGTTGTTCCAACTTCCTTTGTTCAAGAGTGTGTGGCTGCCATGGTGGAGTACGATCCCGACGCGGAACCTGAAGACCTTCTAAAGAGGTTTGAAGAAGCTATCTCCCAGTGTGTTCCCATCTCCGTTACAAGGGCAGTGAGAGATTCCAGATACGGAAACAGACGAATAAGGAAAGGCGAGTATCTGCTGTTTGTCAGAAAGGAACTCGTGTCCCACGGGTTCAGCCTCGTGAAGGTCTTGAAAGAAGCCCTGGAAAAGGAAAACGCACACGAAAAAGAGATTCTGACGGTTTTTCTGGGAGACAATTACAGAAAACCAGAACTCGAAAATATTCAAAAACTCATAGGAGAAGAATTTCCAAATCTCGATCTTGAAATCTACGAAGGAAAACAGCCCCACTATCCTTATTTGATGCTTCTACAATGAGAGGTGGAAATATAAAGGCAATCGTCTATCTTCCGCTGGCTCCAGAAAAAGCGAAACAGAATAATCTTCCAGTGAAACTCCCTGTCCTCGCTGAAGATCTCCCGAAGGTACTGGAAGAAGATAGGATACCCCTCGATGTCATATTGAGGGGTCTGGAAGCCCAATACGAGATCACAAAGGATGAATACTACAGATCCTATTATGTGTTCTTCCTCTACGAGAAATTCAAACAGCTCCTGCGCGAAGGAAAGCTCGACGAAGCCGAGAAAATTCTGGAAAAAGCCAAGGAAGTTCAGTACGACTACCGCTATCATTTCTACCGTGGACTTCTCCTGAAACACAGAGGAGAGCTTGGAGAAGCAGAAATCGAAATGAGGCTCGCCATTTCGATGAACGACCGTTTCGCACCAGCATATTTTGAACTCGCAGGCATACTCAAAGAGAAAAATGAGATCGAAGACAGTCTTCTCTTCTACGAAAAAGCCTACGAAGTCAACAAAGAGTTTCTCTTACCACTCCTCAAGAAAGGAGATCTCCTTCTGGAAGAAGGAAGACTCGAAGAAGCGATCGAAGAATACAGGAGAATCCTTGAGAAAGACTCCAATTTTGTTGAAGTTTACGAAAGACTGGGAGTTATCTACAATCAGCTCCAACGATTCAAAGAAGCAGAGAAGTTCTTCAAAAAGGCTCTGGAAATAGAACGAAAAGATCATGTGGAGTACAATCTCTCTTACACTCTCATAAAACTCGGAAAGCTCTTCGAAGCTCTCGAAATCTTAAAGAGACTTTATGAAAAAAACCCTGATGATCCCATGGTAGCCAACGAATACGGGCTCCTCCTCAAAACACTCGGGCTGTACGAAGAAGCCCTCGAGGTCTTTGAGGATGCTTACCGCAGGCATAAAGAAGAGGAGATTCTGAAGTACAACTATGGAACGATCCTGCTTCACTTTGAGAAGGAGAAAGCCATATCCATCCTCTCGGAAATCTCAGGTGAGCTGAAAGATAGAGCCGAATTCATGATCTCACTCGCAGAAAAGGATGTGGTGATCCCCTCTTACGAGGAATTCGAATGGCTGAAAGATTACTTTTTCGAGGGCACCATCGATGTTGTTGCCCTTTCGGAAGAAATCGATTCAGAAGACGAGGATGTGAAAAGGCGAATAGAGAAACTCAGAGAAGGGGAATTTCCGTTTTACGATACAACACTGGACTTTTCAGAAATGCTCGAAGTGATCCTCGGTATCATGTTCGAATCCCCCGATATCTTCAAAATGGAAGAAAACGCCGTGAAATTCGTCTCCGCGTTCTACGGTAGCTCTGTGATGATCGCCTCCACAATCGTTTTGACGAGAACTTTCCAGTATTTTCTCGCTGAAGAAGAACCTACCATGGAGGAACTTTTGAGAGAACTGGTCGCGGAGACCCAGGATGTGAACTGGAAATTTTCTCTGAGGCTCGCCAGATTTAGGCACGCAGACAGGTTTGATTTCAACAGGCTCTCGGATCTTGTAATCGCGTTTCTGCAATCCATAGAGCAGGGAACACCCGTATCGGATGACGAAAGGTTAAAATATCTACTGGAGAAACTGACTTCTCAGAAGGAGGGATAGAGATGTTCGATAAACAGGAATTCGTATCGAAACTCGTCACGGAAGAGAAAGCAAAGATTGTTCTCCTCGTAATGGATGGTCTTGGGGACATTCCCGTGAATGGAAAAACACCTCTTCAGGCTGCGAACACTCCGAATCTGGACAACCTAGCAAAGGAAAGCGATCTTGGACAGACGATACCCGTTCTTCCTGGAATCACCCCGGGAAGCGGACCAGGACATCTTTCGCTCTTTGGATACGATCCCATAAAGTACCAGATTGGAAGAGGAATCCTCGAAGCTCTCGGTATAGGTGTTGAAGTGGGAGAAAAAGACGTCGTTGCAAGGGCAAATTTCGCCACCTGGGATGGAAAAGTGGTCCTCGACAGAAGAGCCGGAAGGCCTGCCACAGAAGAATCCGCCAAGGTGGTTCAGCTGCTCTCGGAAAAGATAAAGAAGATCGAAGACGTTGAGATCACTTTCTATCCTGGAAAAGAACACAGGTTTGTCGTGAAATTCACGGGGGAAGGACTCGGAGATAAAGTGACGGACGCAGATCCTCAAAAAGAAGGACATCCCATGGCTTGGGCTGAAGGTCTGGACGAACCTTCGAAAAAAACGGCAAGGATCGTCAACGAACTGATCAAAAAGATAGCGGAAGTCCTGAAAGACAACTCGAAGATAAACTTCGCCCTCATCAGAGGCTTCTCCAAATACCCGGATCTTCCGAAATTCCCTCAAGTTTACAAGATGAAAGCGGGAGCCATAGCAACTTATCCGATGTACAGGGGACTTGCAAAACTCGTGGGAATGGAAATAATAGAAACGGGCCAGACAGTGGCCGACGAGATAAAAACGCTGAAGGAAAAATGGAACGACTACGACTTCTTCTACGTCCACGTGAAGAAAACCGATTCTTACGGTGAGGATGGAAAATTCGAAGAAAAGGTGAAGGTGATAGAAGAAGTCGATGCAATCATTCCAGAGATTGTCTCTCTGAATCCCGACGTTCTTGTGATCACGGGTGATCATTCCACTCCCGTTCCGCTGAAAGCACACAGCTGGCATCCCGTACCTCTTCTCATCTGGTCCAAATACACAAGAAGAGGTCTCTCTCAGGCTTTCAACGAGTTCGAATGCGCGAGGGGCACACTTGGAACGATCCACGCAAGCGATGTCATGACACTGGCGCTCGCGTACGCCGGAAGGCTGGAAAAATTCGGAGCATGATACTCGTTTTCTTCTCCCTGTGTCTCGGGGCGCTGATCGGCGCCCTTTTTCGTTTTCCGTGGTACATGCTTTTTCTACTGGCAGCTATTTTCTGGAAAAGAAACAAAGATATTTCTGTGGTGATATTTTTCACTCTTCTGAGCGCTTCCCTCTACCAGATTGGAACCCTTCCCGCTGGAAACTACGAACTGGTGGGGTACGCTGAAAAGGGAAGACTGAAACAGGCAAAAGTGTTTCAAGAAGAGTGGAAGAGGATACACCCTGTGAGAATAGAAACCCAAGAAGAGGGATACGTCTACGCAATCGGATACCTCGATGGAAAGGCCTTTCACCCTTCGTACATAAAAAAGGTCGAAAAGCCCTCCTTCAAGACCCTGAAAGAGTCTTTCTCCAGAATGACGAACGGAACAGTTCTTTCCGTGCTCTTTGGGGAGAAAAACGAAGATATTTACAGAAGTGGTTTGGGACACTTCTTTGCGGTTTCAGGACTGCACGTGGGAATAGCTTTCTCACTCTACACAACGCTGTTGTCTTTTCTGACATGGAGAAGAACGTACCAGGAACTTGCCGCGCTTTTGCTACTCGTTCCCTATGTGATCACAGTGGGAACGCCTTCTGTGATCAGGGTTTACCTGACCGTTTTTCTCTGGGTAGTGTTCAGAACTGCCGGTTTCAGGACGACTCCCCTTCATACAACGGCAACGGTGGGATCCTTTATGATGATCGTGGATCCCACCGTTGTTTTCGCTCCCTCTTTCCTGTTGTCCTTCTTCGTCACCCTTTGCATACTGGAGTCGAAAAACATTTTCGAACTGACAATGAGGGCTTATCTGTCGGCTCTACCGTTTCTCTGTCTTTTCTTTGGAGGAACCAATATCTCGGCTCTGCTTTTTTCCATTCCTGTGTCTTTTCTTATGATACCAGTAACGTGGCTCGCTCACCTTTCGTTTCTTCTATTCCTCCTGGGTCTCAAAACATCCGCTTTGATCGCAGCAGAGATAACAAACATCGTCTCGCTTCCTCTGAACTGGTTCATAAAACTGGCGAATCTGTTCCCTGAAGTTCCTCTCCCACAGCATCTTTACTTCATTTTGATCCTTTTTCCTCTTCTTTTTCTTTCGTCTGACATTCGGGACATATTCCGTAAAATTTCAGGTCGTGCCATTTTATAACGTAACCTGTTTTTTCAGAGATGTCTGATATTATCTTATTCACCTGTTCCGAGTTTATCTCCACGATCCTCCCGCATTTCTGGCAAATCACGTGCTGATGCGATTCCCTGTTAGATCGATCGGCCAGCTCGTACCTGTAAAGCCCTTCTCCAAAGTTCAGCTTTCTCAGAAATCCAAGCTCCACAAGAAGTTCCACCGACCTATAAACCGTGGCTTTGCTTATTCGAACGTTCCTGTTCAGAAGTTCCCGGTAAACCTCTTCTACTCCCAGATGCCTTCCTCGAGACTCCAGGAAGATCTTGAGAATCATTTCCCTCTGTGCCGTGATTCTGTATTTTCTCTTCTTCAATTCGTTTCGAAGTTCTTCGTACATCTGAGCACCTCCTTCTGCTTCACAGGTTCATGATCGGTTTTATGTCTATTTTCCATCCTGTGAGCTTTGCAGCGAGTCTCGCGTTCTGCCCTCCTTTTCCTATGGCGAGGGAAAGCTGTGTCGGAGGAACTAGAACGCGTGCGGCCTTGTTCTCTTTGTCGAGTATCTCCACTTCTATGACGGTAGCCGGCGCGAGGGCGTTCGCTATGAGCTGTTTAGGATCGTCCGACCACTTCAGAACGTCGAGTTTTTCACCCTTGAGCTCCTTCAGTATGGCGGCTATCCTTGATCCTCCTTCACCGATGCAGGCACCTATGGGATCCACGTTCGGATCGTTCGATGCAACTGCCACCTTTGTTCGAACACCGGGTTCTCTGGCGATAGCCTTTATTTCCACGATTCCATTCTCCACTTCCGGAATTTCGAGTTTCATCAGGCCAATTACGAACTCCGGTACTCTCCTGCTCACGAGTATCTTCGGCCCCTTGGTTGTTTTAACCACATCGATGATGTAGACCTTCACCAGATCACCGGCTTTGATTTCCTCACCGGGGATCCACTCTTTCTTTGGAAGCCTTGTCTCGAGTTTTCCTATTCTGATATCCGCCCACTCGCTTGTGACTCTTATGACTTCAGCGGTTGTAACCGTTCCTTTGAGCTCGGAATACTTCTCGAACTGTTTTTCCTTCTCGAGTTCTCTGATTCTCTGGATGAGAACCTGCTTTGCTGTCTGCGCGGCTATTCTTCCAAAATTCTTAACGTTTAGCTCCTTCTTCACAATAGACCCAACTTCCGCGAGGGGATCGATCTTTTTCGCCTCCTCGAGAGATATCTGTGTCGCTGGATCTTCCACTTCTTCCACAACCTCGAGGAGTTGATATACCCTTATGTTTCCTGTGTTCCTATCTATAACAACCTCCACGTTCTTGGAATTTCCAAAGTTCTTCCTGTAGGCGCTCACCAGCGCTTTTTCGAGGATAGGGATGACCTCTTCTTTGGAAATTCCTTTTTCTTCCTCCAGCTGATCGAGGGCTTCCAGCAAGCCTATGTTCATAATGCCACCTCCTTAAAATTCCACTTCCAGATTCGCTCTCTTCACATCATCGATGTTTATTTCGTATTTCTTCTTCCCGTCCGAGATCGTGATCGTTCCATCGACAAAAGATTCAATTCTTCCTATGAAGGTCTTTCCATCCTTTGTTACTATTTTTGCGAGCTTTCCAGTGAAACGAACGTAATCTCTCGGACCCCTCAGAGGTCTGTCGAGTCCCGGCGAAGAGACTTCGAGTGTGTAGGAGTGTTCTATGAGGTCCTCACGATCGAGAAATCGTTCCATCTCCCTCGAAAAGAGCTCACAATCTCTTACACTCACATAACCCATGGGATTGTCTATGATGATTCTGAGGATCCATCCTCTGCTCTCACGTCTGTATTGAACATCGAATATTTCCAGCCCTTGCTCTTCTGCTATCCTTTCCGCTTCTTTTCTTACCTTCTCGAGGATCATTTCTTCAAACATGCTCTCACCCACCCCGTATGATGAATGAAAAACCGGGACCTGAAAAGTCCCGGTCTTTCTCTGGCGGAGAGGGTGGGATTTGAACCCACGGGTGGCTTTTGGCCACCACACGCTCTCCAGGCGTGCGCCTTAGACCCCTCGGCCACCTCTCCTCTCCACACCAGAAAAATATTATACACTCAATCGTTTCCTTGTTCAAGTTTTCATTTTTATTTTGAAGTATTTCCATATTCCCACAGCGAAAACAAAAGGTACGAGGTCAGATGAGACTCTCCGATACCGTCAGAAACTGCTTTCTTCTGTAATTGATATTCATAAACACGAAAATAATATGTAGATTTCATCCTTTACAAAACTGAAAATAACGGTGAAAAAACACTTCATATAAATCATTTCAAATAATCCTATAATTATGCTATCAAGAAAAAAGAGGAGGGTTCATCATGAAAGAGAAAGTTGTTCTTGCATACAGCGGTGGTCTCGATACTTCCGTCATTTTGAAGTGGCTCTGCGAAAAGGGCTTCGACGTGATAGCTTACGTTGCAAACGTTGGGCAGAAGGATGATTTCGATGCAATAAAGGAGAAAGCCTTGAAAACAGGCGCTTCAAAAGTCTACGTGGAAGACCTCAGAAGGGAATTCGTCACAGATTACATATTCACCGCACTCCTTGGAAACGCCATGTACGAAGGAAGGTACCTTCTTGGAACCGCTATTGCAAGACCTCTCATAGCCAAAAGACAGGTGGAAATAGCCGAGAAAGAAGGGGCACAGTACGTTGCGCACGGTGCGACCGGGAAAGGAAACGACCAGGTGAGGTTCGAGCTCACCTACGCCGCTTTGAATCCAAATCTCAAAGTTATCTCACCCTGGAAAGACCCCGAATTTCTCGCCAAATTCAAGGGCAGAACAGATCTCATAAACTACGCCATGGAGAAAGGGATTCCAATCAAAGTCTCCAAAAAAAGACCCTACAGCGAAGACGAAAACCTCATGCACATTTCCCACGAAGCGGGCAAACTGGAGGATCCCGCTTACATACCTGATGAAGACGTGTTCACATGGACAGTCTCCCCAAAGGACGCTCCGGATGAAGAAACCTTGCTCGAGATCCATTTCGAAAACGGCATTCCGGTGAAAGTTGTGAACCTCAAAGATGGAACAGAGAAAACAGATCCCCTCGAACTCTTCGAATATCTGAACGAAGTAGGTGCGAAAAACGGGGTGGGAAGACTCGACATGGTTGAAAACAGATTCATAGGTATAAAATCAAGGGGGGTGTACGAAACCCCAGGTGCGACGATCCTGTGGACCGCCCACAGAGATCTCGAAGGAATCACCATGGACAAAGAAGTCATGCACTTGAGAGACATGCTCGCTCCGAAGTTTGCGGAGCTCATATACAACGGTTTCTGGTTTTCTCCAGAAATGGAGTTCCTCCTCGCAGCGTTCAGAAAAGCACAGGAGAACGTGACCGGAAAGGTGACAGTATCCATATACAAAGGAAACGTCATGCCCGTTGCGAGGTATTCACCGTATTCGCTGTACAATCCGGAACTTTCGAGCATGGACGTCGAAGGAGGATTCAATGCCACTGACTCGAAAGGCTTCATCAACATTCACGCCCTGAGGTTGAAGGTCCACCAGCTCGTGAAAAAGGGGTATCAAAAATGAGCGAAAAACTCTGGGAAAAGGGCTACAAAGTCAACGAAGAAGTAGAAAAATTCACCGTCGGAGACGATTACGTAACGGACATGAAGATCATAGAATACGACATAAAGGCCTCCATAGTACACTCCAGGATGCTACACAAAATAGGCCTTCTGAGTGCGGAAGAACAAAAGAAAATAGAAGAAGCGCTCAGTGAACTCCTCAATCTTGTAAAAGAAGGAAAGTTCCAGATAAAACCGGAGGAGGAAGACTGCCACACTGCCATCGAGAACTTCCTCGTGAAAAAGCTTGGAGAGATCGGAAAAAAGATACACACCGCTCGCTCAAGGAACGATCAGGTCTTAACCGCACTGAGACTCATGTACAAGGAAGAATTGAAAGAGATAGAAAACCTCATCAGAGAGCTCCAAAAGAGCCTGGAAAGATTCATAGAAAAGTTCGGTGACGTGAAATTTCCAGGATACACCCACACCAGAAAGGCGATGCCAACTGATTTTGCAACGTGGGCTGGGGCGCTGAAAGACGCCCTCGAAGACGATCTGAAACTTCTAAAAACAACTTACGAAATCGTAGATCAATCTCCTCTGGGGACGGGAGCTGGCTACGGTGTTCCCATCGACATAGACAGAGAGTTCACAGCGAAAGAACTCGGATTCTCGAGGGTCCAGTGGAATCCCATCTACACCCAGAACAGCAGGGGAAAGTTCGAATATCTTATTCTTCACACGCTCTCTCAGATATCTTACGATCTGAACCGGTTCGCCTCCGATATCATATTCTTTTCTCTTCCAGAGATAGGTTATCTCAAACTGCCAAAAGAGCTCTGCACGGGAAGTTCCATCATGCCGCACAAGATAAATCCGGATCCACTGGAACTCGTAAGGGCCTACCACCACGCGATAGTTTCGAAGATGCTGATGGCAGTCACTCTGCCGTCGAATCTCATCTTCGGCTACCACAGAGATTTCCAGCTTCTGAAGAAGCCGATGATAGAGGCTTTCGAAGTTGTTAAGAATATCGTAAGAATAATGAAAATAATTTTTGACCATCTTGAAGTTGATAAAGAAAGATCTGAGTCTAGTATTACTGAGGAAGTACTGGCCACACACAGGGTCTATGAACTGGTGAAGCAGGGAGTACCATTCCGAGACGCTTACAGGATGGTGGCGGAAAAGTACGGGAGGGAAAAAGATTGATCAGAGCTGGAATAATAGGTGCGACAGGTTACACAGGACTGGAGCTCGTCAGACTTTTGAAAAACCACCCCGAAGCGAAGATAACCTATCTGTCCTCGAGAACCTACGCCGGAAAGAAACTTGAAGAAGTCTTTCCTTCAACACTGGAGAACAGTATTCTCAGCGAGTTCGATCCAGAGAAGGTCTCAAAGAACTGCGATGTTCTCTTCACCGCTCTTCCAGCCGGTGCGAGTTACGATCTCGTCAGGGAGCTCAAAGGTGTGAAGATAATAGATCTTGGTGCGGACTTTCGTTTCGACGACCCGGGAGTGTACAGAGAGTGGTACGGAAAAGAGTTGTCGGGATACGAGAACATAAAAAGAGTTTACGGACTTCCAGAACTCCATCGTGAGGAGATAAAGAACGCTCAGGTGGTGGGAAACCCCGGATGTTATCCCACGAGCGTCATCCTCGCTCTCGCTCCCGCACTGAAGCACAACCTTGTGGATCCGGAAACGATACTGGTCGACGCGAAATCTGGAGTTTCCGGAGCGGGAAGAAAAGAAAAGGTGGATTATCTCTTTTCCGAGGTGAACGAAAGTCTCAGACCGTACAACGTGGCAAAACACAGACACGTTCCTGAAATGGAGCAGGAACTCGGGAAGATCTCGGGAAAGAAAGTGAACGTGGTGTTCACGCCTCATCTCGTCCCTATGACTCGGGGAATTCTCTCGACGATATACGTAAAAACAGACAAATCCCTCGAAGAGATACACGAAGCGTACCTCGAATTCTACAGGAATGAACCGTTCGTTCATGTTCTTCCCATGGGAATCTATCCTTCGACGAAGTGGTGCTATGGATCCAACCACGTCTTCATCGGTATGCAGATGGAAGAAAGAACAAACACGCTCATACTGATGAGCGCAATAGACAACCTCGTGAAGGGGGCGTCGGGACAGGCAGTTCAGAACATGAATATCATGTTCGGTCTGGACGAGACGAAAGGGCTCGAATTCACTCCAATATATCCGTGAAAGGGGTTGGAAAAGAGTGTTCACTCCCAGTGGCTTCAAGTTCGCAGGAGTACACTGCAAGATAAAGAGAAAAAGAAAAGACCTTGGGATCATCTTCTCCGAGGTGCCGTGCGTTGCCGCGGGGGTCTTCACCACCAACGTTGTCAAAGCAGCACCGGTGATTTACGACATGGAGATCCTGAAGAAGAACTCAAACGGTATCAGAGCGGTCGTTGTGAACAGCGGTGTGGCCAACGCATGTACCGGTGAACAGGGAATGATCAATGCAAGGAGGATGGCAGAAAAAACGGCTGAAGAGCTCGGTGTTCCCGTTGAAAGCGTCCTCGTCTCTTCCACAGGGGTAATAGGGGTTCAGCTTCCCATGGACAAGGTGGAAAACGGTATAGAAGAAGCGGTGAAGGTGCTTTCAGACGATCCTCTTCCGTTTGCCGAGGCAATCATGACAACCGACACAAAGGTGAAGATGCACAGCACCAAGGTGACGATCGACGGAAAAGAAATCACCGTTCTGGGAATTGCCAAAGGATCCGGCATGATTCATCCCAACATGGCAACCATGCTTTCGTTTATAACGACAGACGCAAAAATTTCCGAAGAAGCCTTGAAAAAACTCCTGAAACTCTCAGTCGATGATTCCTACAACATGATAGACGTCGATGGAGACACGAGCACGAACGACATGGTGATTGTTCTCGCGAATGGTCTTGCGGGCAACACAACGATTCAGCCTGAAACGGATGGTTTCTGGAAGCTCTACGAAGCCGTTCACGAGGTGAATCAGGTTCTCGCGGAGAAGATAGTGGAAGACGGCGAAGGAGCAACGAAAGTCATGGAAGTTCATGTTGTCAACGCCCCAGATATAAAATCAGCGAGACTGATCGCAAGATCGATCGTTTCCTCAAACCTTGTGAAGACAGCCATATATGGGGAGGATGCGAATTGGGGAAGGATCATCGCCGCGGCGGGGTACTCCGGTGCAACTTTCGATCCCGACAAACTCGACCTGTTCTTTGAAAGCGAGGCAGGAAGGATAAAGGTGGCGGAAAACGGGCAGGGAGTACCTTTCGACGAGGAAGAAGCGAAGAAGATTCTCAGCGAAAAGAAGATAAGAATAATCCTCGACATGAAACAGGGAAAAGAGACCGCAAAAGCGTGGGGATGTGATCTCACAGAGAAGTACGTTGAGATAAACGGGAGGTACAGAACATGAGGATCGACACGGTCAACGTTCTCCTCGAAGCTCTTCCATACATAAAGGAATTCTACGGAAAGACCTTCGTCATAAAGTTCGGCGGCAGTGCGATGAAGCAGGAGAACGCAAAGAAAGCCTTCATCCAGGATATAATTCTCCTGAAGTACACTGGAATAAAACCGATCATCGTTCACGGTGGAGGGCCTGCCATCTCCCAGATGATGAAGGACCTCGGTATAGAACCTGTTTTCAAGAACGGGCACAGGGTGACCGACGAGAAAACCATGGAGATCGTTGAGATGGTCCTCGTTGGAAAGATCAACAAAGAAATCGTGATGAACCTGAATCTGCACGGTGGACGGGCCGTTGGAATCTGTGGAAAAGATTCAAAACTCATAGTGGCAGAAAAGGAGACGAAACACGGAGACATAGGTTACGTTGGAAAAGTGAAGAAGGTCAATCCAGAAATTCTTCATGCACTGATAGAAAACGATTACATCCCGGTGATCGCCCCCGTGGGAATAGGAGAAGACGGTCACTCCTACAACATAAACGCCGATACCGCAGCTGCAGAGATAGCGAAAAGCCTGATGGCAGAAAAGCTCATCCTCCTCACGGACGTGGACGGTGTTCTGAAGGGTGATAAACTCATCTCCACTTTGACACCGGACGAGGCAGAGGAACTGATCAGAGACGGTACAGTGACGGGGGGGATGATTCCAAAGGTTGAATGCGCCGTGTCTGCAGTGAGGGGGGGAGTGGGAGCCGTTCACATCATAAACGGGGGATTGGAACACGCGATCCTGCTGGAGATATTCAGCAGGAAGGGTATCGGAACCATGATAAAAGAACTGGAGGGGTAAAGATGTATCTGATGAACACTTACAGCAGGTTTCCAGCAACGTTTGTCTATGGCAAAGGCTCCTGGATCTATGACGAAAAAGGAAACGCATATCTCGATTTCACCTCAGGAATAGCGGTGAACGTCCTCGGACATTCTCATCCCCGACTGGTGGAGGCCATAAAGGATCAGGCAGAGAAGCTCATTCACTGTTCAAATCTTTTCTGGAACCGTCCGCAGATGGAACTGGCAGAACTTCTGTCGAAGAACACGTTCGGTGGCAAGGTTTTCTTCGCGAACACAGGAACCGAAGCAAACGAAGCCGCCATAAAGATAGCGAGAAAATACGGAAAGAAAAAGAGCGAAAAAAAATACAAAATCCTCTCCGCCCACAACTCTTTCCACGGAAGAACTCTGGGCTCCCTCACAGCGACGGGACAGCCGAAATATCAGAAACCTTTCGAACCACTCGTTCCCGGCTTTGAATACTTCGAGTTCAACAACATAGAAGATCTGAGAAAAAAGATGTCAGAAGACGTGTGTGCTGTGTTCCTCGAACCGATTCAGGGAGAAAGCGGAATAGTACCAGCCACCAAAGAATTCCTTGAAGGGGCTAGAAAACTCTGCGACGAGTACGATGCACTTCTTGTGTTCGACGAGGTTCAGTGTGGAATGGGAAGGACAGGAAAACTCTTCGCGTATCAAAAGTACGGAGTCGTTCCAGACGTTCTCACAACCGCCAAGGGACTCGGTGGGGGAGTCCCCATCGGAGCTGTCATCGTGAACGAAAGGGCGGATGTTCTGGAGCCGGGAGATCACGGCACCACGTTCGGAGGAAACCCGCTCGCCTGTAGGGCCGGGGTGACCGTGATCAAAGAGTTGACGAAGGAAGGCTTCCTCGAAGAAGTGGAAGAGAAAGGAAA
This sequence comes from Thermotoga sp. RQ2, assembly GCF_000019625.1. NCBI lineage: Bacteria > Thermotogati > Thermotogota > Thermotogae > Thermotogales > Thermotogaceae > Thermotoga > Thermotoga sp. RQ2. The sequence goes on along the minus strand of NC_010483.1, from coordinate 1,084,277 downwards.
CTACCTCATGAAAAAGCTCCAGGAAATGAAAGAAGAATTCGACTTGGTAGCCGACGTGAGGGGAATGGGGCTTATGATAGGGATTCAGTTTAGAGAGGAAGTGAACAACAGAGAGATCGCCACGAAATGCTTTGAAAATAAACTGCTCGTCGTTCCGGCAGGCAACAACACAATCAGACTTTTACCACCGCTCACGGTAGAGTACGGAGAGATAGACCTGGCGGTTGAGACACTCAAAAAAGTCCTGAGAGAAATTTGAAAGGGAGGCAAAGCCTCCCTCATTTTTTCTTCTTTTTTTTGCTTTCTTCCTCTTCTTTTTCCATTTCCATCACTTCTCCTTCTTCACCCAGCTGTTCGAGCTCTCCGCCGCATTTTTCGCAGTATTTGTTCAGCTGATATTCAATGGACGTTGCGGAGTAGTAGATTGCTCCACATTTTTTGCATCTGTATATGTAAGGCATGAAAACACCCCCTCGTGAATATTACCGCGTCTTATGAGACTTCGCTTCGCTCCTGTGATATATTCTAATACTTTATTTGGACAGTTTCAAGTTTTTAGAATGAATAATACAAGTCCTACCACTGCAACTATAAAACCGATGATTTCAAAAAATGTTACAGTTTCACCCAAAAGAAGAAAAGACCACAGAATAGAAAGAACCGGCTCTCCAACCAGAACAACACCCACTACGCTTGAAGGTAAATATTTGAGCGAGAGATTGATGAAAAGATACCCCAGAAACGAACATCCCACCCCCAGACCGATGAGAATGAACCACTCCCTCGCTTCAACGACCCTGAACGATGGCACAAGAAAAGCCAGAACAGTCGAAGCTAAGGCGTGTGTTTTCAGGCTGAAGTTCATACTTCCCATGGCCCTGTTCAGGTATCTTCCAAGAACAAGGTATCCACAAAAGAACACCACACCGATAACTGCGAGCAAATCACCCCTCGAAATACCTGAAAAACCCTCTTTTCCAGCAAGAGCCAGTACCACCCCCGCAACGACCGTGCTTCCCGTGACGATTCTGAAAGGGCCGAGCCTTTCACCGTAGACCAGCCACGAGAGCAATCCCGTTAAAACAGGCTGAAGCGTCAAAGGTATAACGGCTCCGGCAACGGTGGTGTGGTTGAAGGCAGAAACCCAGAAGAAAAAGTGCATCGCAAGGAAAAAGCCAGCAGCCAAAGAGAGAACTTCCTTTTTCAAAGAAAAAAGCTCAACTCTTCTCTTCACCAGAAAGAAAAACAGTGAAGCGATGAAAACCCTGTAGAAAGCGATGGTCGCAGGTGGAAGAGAAGAGAGTTTTATGAGTATCCCCGAAAAGGACGCCGCTAAAACACTGAGTAAAAGATAGAAAACGGGTTTCAAGTGCTTCACATCCCCCGAAAACGTTGTTGAGCTGTTTATCATTTTACAATACCAGGTCAAAAGCAAGTGTTCGAATACTCTTGGGGATGCCAGCCACATAGAATGATAAGTATTTTCCTCAAAATTTCATGAAACCGTTTCATCAACGACTTGACTTTGAATCACGGGAGGATATAACATATGAACAGATGATCATATGTTTATTTACTTGCTCAGAGGTGATGACCGTGGTTGACAGCTTTAGTATGGAAAACGAATTCGATCTGGAAAAATTCGCTTGCAAGCAGTGGATAGAAGCAAACGATGAGATGATAGAGCATTTATCGGAGTTTTTCTCGATGTTTTCAAATCCAACAAGACTCAGAATACTGCTCCTCCTCTCGAAAAAAGAGATGTGCGTTGGAAAGATAGCCGAGATCCTGAGGATGGATCAATCGGCAGTGTCAGCTTAGCTCAAAGTTCTGCGACATCTGAGCCTCGTAAAAGCCAAACGTCACGGTAGATACATGCGATACAAACTGAACAACAAACACGTCAAAAATGTGCTCAGGGAAGGTTTTAAGTACGTTTTAAAAATTTCCCAATGAGAGGAGGGATTGGTATGTCTTGGAGAGGTTGGCTTGTCCTCATCTTCTCGCTCTGGTTGATCGTTGCTTCCCTCATTCCTGGAATCGTCGGCAGCAAAGGAGCGAACATTGCGGATTTTCTGATCGTCGGTGTTGTTCTTCTGATAGCGGGTATTTTCATGCTTGGAACCTCAAAAGTTGCTGGCTGGATTGAGCTCTTGCTGGGAATCTGGTTGATCATAGCCGCTTTCATTCCGGGTATAACCGGTTCCAAAGGAGCAGCGCTTGCGAACGGCCTGGTAGTTGGTATAATCGCTCTGATCTTTGCTTTCTTCGACAGAAAGAAACAGTAAAGAGATAACGGGGGCCTCGTGGCCCCCTTGATTTTTGGATGAACACTGGAAGTTATTAAATCGTACTGGTAAACCGGTTGCTATACTGAACAAATGAACTACGAGTGTGATTCTGGGATCAAAAAGATAGAAGACAGTAATTCACATGAAGCATTATCCCGTAACGATTTATTTACATCCTCGACCACTTGAACTATTCCGTATTTTATAGTATATTTCTTTCTGGTGCACACCTCATGCCCCCATCGTCTAGCGGCCTAGGACACTGGCCTTTCAAGCCAGAGGCAGGGGTTCGAATCCCCTTGGGGGCGCCATGATTGAAGGGATGTCGAAGAGACATCCCTTTTCTTTTTTTGATTTACCCCATGCATTTTTGAAATTGAACACCGGAAAAATCCGATAGTAAACGTATTCCAATGCCTTTTTCAGGGCTATATTTATGGGATATCTTTCTTGCGCGAGGAAGAAGTCTATGGCGAGCAGTTTTGAGTATACTTCACTGCAGTTTGGAAGGCTTTCAATAAGACTGGAAAGCACAGGTTTCAGATATTTGCATCCCCACACTTCTGGTTTTTCCTTTCTAAGAACATAACTTCCCGAGAAGAGGCGACACACCAGCGGTCTGAAAGAGTGATACGAACAACCACCACGTTCAGAGTGTGGATCGAAGAGTACACATCGATCCAGTTCATCAACGTTCTCAAGTATTTCTAGCCACTTCTCTATTGAATCGTTTTGCAAGAGATGAATTGCGAGGGGAATAAACTCGAGAACGGTGGCTTCAATATTAACAGAGGGAGTATTACAACACTCCCTACATCCACCACAGATGGGAAGATCTTTCTGAATACCATCCAGTTCCTCGTAAAGTTTTATAACCTGGGAAGAAAGTTCTATCAGCCTTTCCACAAAGGATATTTATAACTCGCCGAAGTTAAAAAACAGATAAGAATTCTGAAAAAAGAAGGAATAAAAATTGAAAAATCATGAACGCAGGAGATATAGTGCTCTCATTCCCTTTGCTTTGTACATCCTCATATCCGCTACTTTCAAAAGTTCTTCAAGATTTTCCCCGTCTTCGGGAAATCCGGCAACACCTATGTTCGATGCAACAGTTAAAACTGTGTTTCTCACTCTGACGGGTTCTCTGAAGGCGGAAAGAATTCTTTCCAGGAAAGATTTCAGATACTCTTCTTTCATATCGTAGAGGAGAATGGTAAACTCATCGCCACCGTATCGGGCCACCACATCGCTTCTTCTTACCCTGTCCAGAATCCTTTTTGAAACTGTCCTCAATATCTCATCACCTACCAAGTGGCCGTATGTGTCATTTATCGCCTTAAACCCAGCAAGATCCATAAAAAGAACGAATACCTTCTTTCCCTCACGCTTTGCTAAATCCAGATATCTTTTTCCTAACTCAAAGAGATAGCGTCTGTTTGGAAGCCCTGTTAACGGATCGTGATAGGCCATGTATTCCAGTTCTTTTATACCAAACGAAAGATCTTCCCTTTCAAAGGTCGTCAGCAGAGTCTGAATCAAAAGAAGAGCATCTTTGCTCAAAGGCCTTTTTAGATATAGGATCAAAGACCTTCTATACTTACTGTCTTTCAATACTGAGATAATTGCAGATGTGCTACTACATACATTGATAAGATGAGTCAGTTCCTCTGAAGTAAAGAAAAACCCCTCTTTGAAAAAGGGAGGGACTTTCCCCTCGGAAACTCTCACAGAGAGCTTTCCATTCTCACTGTCGCTTTCCAGAAGAACAAAACCAATTACAGGTTGTAAAGAATAAAACACTTTTTTCAAAAATTCAAAATGACCGTTATTCACAGTTGTCACCTTCTGAGATTCAACTTTTTATTGTCTGAATTTTATCACAGTATTCTTTCAAAAATGACAGAAAAATAGCCTCGCAAGCCCTTCCGCTTCAGTGGGACTGGTGAGAGGCTTGTTGGTCATGTTCGTGTTATGATTGGGTGTTGTCGCTATCGATCCAACCGGATCATGTGCATCTTTTTGTTTCTGCGCCTCCTCGGTTAGCTCCGGCACAAATAGTCAACCTGTTCAAAGGGGTGTCTTCAAAAAAGCTTCTCGAAAAATTCCCGCACCTGAGAACAAGAGAAGAATTGTGGAGCAGAACATACTATGTGGGCTCAGCGGGCACCGTTTCAGAAGAAACCATCAGGAGGCACATTGAAGAGTGTCAAGATATGTGAGAACCTACAAAGTCCCTGTGCCAGTGGAATTGTATCCTTTGTGTTCTGAACTGAACAGGATCGCCGCTCGGATCTACAACAAAACCATGTCGCTGGTCAAAAAGATCAAAAACAAGAGAGGAAAAATTTTCTGCCGTTCATTTGGAAAGATCAAGCCATCAAGCTTTTGCCGGATGGGAAAGTCAAGCTCTCGATGGGACGCAATCGAGAGCCATTTATAATCCCCACAACGTTGCCAGCCGGTACAACAATCAGGCAAGCCAAGTTGGTTTACGAAGCCGGTCGGTATTATCTTCACCTTGCGATAGAGGTGAAGAGCGAGCACAAGAGAGGCCAGAGCCAGAAAGTTATGTCCGTAGACGTCGGAATACTCCGCCCGATAATCTGTTTCGATGGTTCTGAGGTGATTTCATATCACGGTGGTGTTCTCAACAGCATACTCAGATACCGAAACAAAAGACTAGCAGATATCCAGGGGGCTTTGAGTCGATGCCAAAAGGGCTCACGAAGGTATAAAAAACTGTCGAGAGCCAAAAGAAGGGTGCTGTACAAGACGAGAAACCAAATCAACGACGTGCTCCACAAAATCACGAGCCACTTCATCGGTTTATGCGTGCAAAAGAACATAAGCACCATTGTCGTCGGAGACATTACGAACATAAGAGAACGCACAAACGGCAACGATAATTTCAATCAAAAACTGCACCAATGGGCCTTCAGAAAGCTCATGAGCCAGATAGAATACAAAGCGCAAATATTCGGCATCGAGGTTGTGCGCATTTCTGAAGCGCATACAAGCAAAACGTGTCCTGTATGCGGCACTCAAAACAGGCCGTCTGGACGAAATTACGAGTGCACCAGCTGCAGTTTTGAGTATCACAGGGACGGAGTGGGAGCAATCAACATTTGGAAAAGGTATCTTGGGACTCTGTTCCAAGTAGTAGCGGGCTTGGCACCCGCCAGAGGTGTGAGGTTTAACCCACACCTCTGTGGTCATGGAGCGATTAGCGCTCCATGGAAGGCAGCCTAAGAGCTGCCAAGAATCCCATCCCCTTTAGGGGATCGGGAGTGTCAACAAATAATTTTCGATGGTGTGATATAAGAGGAAAAACCACCTCTACTGAGATGTAAAAGGTTCAGATCTTTTAATAGGTTTCTTTTCTGCTTCGATGTGAAAAACGAGCCATTTGTTATCTATCAAAATCCAGAGATCAGATGGTGTTTTGAGTTCAGTTTTGACCCTTTTTGCCGCGGGTACTGCCAAACCTGCCATAGTCGCTGGTACCTCGTACAGGTACCACCATCGCAGCTTCTGAAGACGTTGCAATCCCTCGTTCTTGGTCAGGACATCTTTGAGCTTAATTTCTCCCGCATGATTACGCCTGCACATATCCAGCGTGCTGATATCTCCCACAAAAATCATCGTACCGAACACCTCCTTAAAGAACTCTCAAAAACGCATTTCAAAGGGTTATAAAATTCTTATCCATATTTTCAGTGCCTTTTTTGATCGAACAGATGATCTATCTTGATCTTTTTATCTAAATACCTCACAGTTGTTATAAGAATTGTTTTTTTCGAGAAAGGACTTCCTGTGGTACCAAACGCTTTGATTCTCCCTCTAACAGAAACTCTCTTTCCAACAAAAGTTCGTTTTTAATTTTTCTTCTTGTCTTGCTTGATATCCCATCCACCCCCCTTGAGTACAGATTTCAAAAAATGTGTAAGAAAAAAGCCCCGCTTGATGCGGGGTTCACTGACGTTTTTTGGATTTCAAGGTTCTACAGCTCAGGTAAGATCTTTGAAACGACCGTACCCATAGCTAGTCTTTGCGCCTACACCATAAGTTCTGAGCATCTCCACGAATCTCTGTTTTATTAGTTCTTTTTCAGAATTTCCAATAACTCCGGAACGACTCTCAAGAACAGTAAACCAGAATACACCACTGCTCACCACCAAGTACTTTTTTGGAACAGGGTTGTACCAGTCGTTAGGAGGAAGTTTCTCTTTCATATAATACGGCTGAAAGTGCGGATTGACGATATCCAGTGAGAATTTCAAATCCGAAACAGGTATCGCATCGAGAAAAATGAGATCCCCCTCTCTTTCAGTGTCTCCAAAAATATGAGCGAGTGATTCGTATTTATCCCTTTCGAATTCGAATAGAAAACTGGCAAACGTCCCTTTGATAGCGGTGCCAGGAATTATGGGAAGCCCGTAGTTTCTGGAAAGAGTTATTCCCACCTCGATAGGAGAAGGATTACCAGCCCCAAGCAAGAGTTTTCCTTTCACTTTCATCTTTAAGTTGATAAACGGCTTTCTCTTCCTGATCAGCTGTTCCCTTCTTTCTTTGAGGATGTTACTGATCTTTCCAAAATCGGATTGCAATTTCTCAACGGTTTGGAAGATCTTGCCTACTATCTCTTTCTCTTTATCTTTTGAGTCTGAACTCTCAAACAAAAGAAAACTGTACTTTTCCCAATAAAGACTGAGGTTTTTGCTTTCAGGTAGTCTCATTCTCTTCACCACCCAGGAGAATCTCTCCACATCTTTTGAGCCATTTTGCGCATTCAAGAGCAGCGATCTGTGCTTTCAAATACGTGCGGGCATCCAGTGGCTCGTTTTTCATCAGTTTTTCGACGATACTATCTTCCAGTGTCAGGTGTTCGATCATCTTTCCAAGGTGATCCACCACCTTGTTTTTTCCTTTCTTTTTCAGAAAGAGAATTGTTCCCATCAAACCGTTTTGAACGATCATACTTCCAAGACTCTTCACAGTCCTGAGGTAATCATCTCTTTTGTCTTCCTCAACTTCTTCGATCAAATTCATAGCCAGTTTTGCCAGTTCGAGGCTGAGCGTCTTCATCTTCATCACCTCCAGGCATGTACCCACATCATGCCCTTTCCGACGGTTTCTTTTCCTCCGATGTTGATCAATTTTCCATCCACTTCGTTCTTGAAAATTTCCATCAAAGAATCTTTCCCGGAATCTTCTTTGTTGCCGTAGTACGTCTTCCTCACCACAAAGTACATCACCGTATCCTGAGGCAGATATTCCTCGTACCACAAACCACCTTCTTCAACGGTTTTCTTCTCTCTGTTTATTCTCACTCTCGGTACAACTTCTGTCATAGTTTGAGCGATTTCTGAGAAGAGAACATCATTCACCACAACCACATCGCTTTTCATTTTCTTTTTCAGGTAATCGACTGGAGCACAATTGGAAATCTTCGATATCAATTCCCTTGTCCTTGGAAGTTCAAAAGCAGCTGACTTTAATTTTACTTCCTCAAGGAACACCTCACCGGATCCATAGAAGGAGACTGCCTTTCCATAATCAATATTCACCTCTTCTAGTTCTTTAACAACATCGTTATCCCCTACAGATTTCGCAAATTTTATCAGTACAAGAGGACACGTAACCCACACAAAAAGCCTATCCGGGTTTCTCACGGGGAAAAGGAGAATTCTCGCTTCAGAAAAGCTCAAACTACCAGGAACCGTTCCTTTGACACTTTCTGACTCACTGGTTCCTTTGCCACTTCCCGACTCACTGCCAAATATCTTTTCTTCTAAATTTTTCTCAATACGAGGTCTAAGATATGCCCTTAACGCTCCCTTTATTCCGTTTATGATGGGAAAGCGCGTGGTTCTCTCCCTCTGAATAGGCAGGTCAACAACTCCTATTTCGAAACCAGTTCCAGCATGAACCTGAGTTTCCGCGTAAAGAAGGAAGACTCTTCCTTCCATCCTTCTATCCCTCCTCAAAGTTTTTCGTACTTCATGAAGACACATCTTCCAAAACCAAAATCCGTGAACTTACTTTCATTCAGCACATGTCCACTGACCTTACCTTCCAGATAGTAAACAGCTCCCGGAGAGACAGCATGATAGATCTTCTTTGGTCTATTTTTGCAGAGGTCCCATCCGGAAACAACCAGCTTTCTAATCCCTGCGGTTGTGAGAACTTTCTTTCCAAGAATGGTCCTATCCTTCGGCATCCCTCCTCCATCGAAAACAGCCGGTGTTATGAGAGCAACCGCTACATTCTCATAGTCTGGAGGTTCAAAAGCAGTGGTGTTCACTTCTCCAACCTTGACCGCCGCCCACCTGCTCTTCATCCCGAGAAACACACCGTCGAGTTTTGAAACAAGCTCGACCGTTCTTTCATCGTCTGTGAGCATGAAAAATCCTCCATTGTGAAATCTGTAGTAAGAGATCGAGTATATCATACCTTCTTTCGCTTTTTTCCTGTTCTCTTCAAAAGCTATTCCTATGTGGGTTTCCTTCTTAAAGATTTTTTCCGTGGAAACAAGATCGAATTTACACACACCCTGAGTGTTACTCCTGAGAAGTTCGAGATCACCCAGTTCTATGAGCCCCCCAGACATAGATTCCTTACTATCCATCCTGTACTCAGGTTTCCAGGGAAGGTAACCTCCATCAATCTCGACAATGGGAGTGACTCTGTAACCAGAATCCGTTTTATATATGTTTCTTGGAAGAGGAAAGTAGTGCTTCCTTCCTTCAGGGGTATTTTTAAAAACAAAAGGGCCGAACATCCTTATGTCTCCTGCTCTTTCAGCATTTCCGGGATCGAATTTCTGATTTTTCATCAAAAGAGCTGTTCTCACAGCACCGTAAAATGGAAAAGAAGATGGAAATACACTCTCCACCCTATCAGAAAAAGAAAATCTTCTAGTCTCTCTGAAACCAACCCAATCTTCGGGTTCGAAGTATATCGCCCACAGCTTCATTGCGACTCACCTCTCTTCATCGAGTACACCATTATGAGAAATTCCAGTGCTTCTCTCATTGCTTCGTCAAAGGAGGCCCTTTTCGTGTTTTTGTAGTAATCTACCATCCGACCCAGAAAATCCTTGAAATTTCCAATGAACTCATTCTTCGATTTCTCTGAATGGATCGATCTTCTCAAAGTGAACTCTACAAACTTTTCCATTTTGTCCTCGTAGAGCGAGAAGTCCGGAGAGAGAAGTTTGTAAAGACTGCGGTGTGAAACATTGTAATTTTTCATCTCCTCAAGGATTTTCAACGATCTCCTGACAACGTCTTCTCCTTCAATCTCCCACCTGGATCCGGCAAAAACGATTTGTCCCGATCTCTTCACCTGTGCCACACAGAACGCGTTTCTTCCGTAGACTCTCTTTGCTTTCTTCTCTGCTTCCCTTGCCATATTCAGAGCCACCTGTAGTGGAAATTTGTGATGAACAATTGCGATTCCTGCGCTCATAGTAGCGACTTTTCCCATTAGAGGAGCGAAAGGCTTGTCGTTGTGGTACAGGACACCGTTTTCTGATCTGAATCTTTCCACATCAGAGCCGTTTTCAATCTCTATTTCGTACTCCAGGTATCCCGAAAAGAATTTTCTGATGTCGTTCGCACATTCCAGTACGCTGTCTGCTGGAAGAAGCGCCAGAACATCGTCTCCACCGCTGTAAACGAGCATCCCGTTGTGTCTATCAACAATTTTCCCGACAAATTGAGAGAAGATACCGAGTGTCCTCGAAACACCCCTGTGATAGGCTGGCTGAATGGTTTTGAATTCCTTCAGTTTTTCCCATGCATATTTGAGATCATCTGTTTCTTGAAACATCTCAATCACTTTCGGATTTATTACCTTTTCCAGGGAAGGTGCGTTCTCTCCAAGCATCCAATCACCCATTCGATCTCCATCCATGAGGAGAACAGCTATGTATCCGTTCTTGAATTTTGCGGGATCCTCGATTTCCTTATTTGCCTGATTGTTTCTTGCAATATCTGTTGTTGAGTCGAATTTTATCCTGATATTGAGGATTTCCGGAAGAAATCTCTTCACAGTGTTCAGAGTTCCGAGCCTGTCCTTTTTTTCTATGTCTCTGCACACAGCACAGGCTCTGACTCCAGCCCCGAAATCGTCCGCGTCGTGGAAGAGCTCTTCCTCTTTTTCTTTCAAGAAATCGAGAAACTCTTTTTCACTGGTGAAGTGGGGTGAATAAACATCTTCTTCGTATCCCGGAAAAAGTCTGGCCATCTTTCTCGCAGCGAGTTTTGAGGTCAGAAGACGATGGAGGTACCTGTAAAACGTCCCAGGATTCTCTTTGTAACCAGCGTGTTCCGATACTTTCCTCAGAACTTCCTTGAAATCTTCAATTCCCGATCCCGTGAACAAGTTTCTGACCGTTTCAACTATCTTTTCAGGTTCATCGAAAGACACCTTCGATGTCTGAATGTCCGGAAAGAGAGACGCTTGGTAATCGAACGAACGCTCGTTGAAAAGAAATTCGCTTTTACTGAGCTTTTCTTTTGTTTTATCAACTATTGTTTCCCATCTGTTCTTTATCGCTTCCTCACATTCTTTGAGTATTTCTTCGTCCGAGGATGGAACTATCGCGACAAAAAGGTTTGGAAGAGAAGCGACTTCCCTCCGAGGTAGAACAGGACAGAGATCTTCAAGATCTACTCCCATCGTTTCGAGTGTTTCCTTGACGAAATAGTTTCCTCTCAAATACGGTGAGATGATGGAATCGAAGCCGTACTTTTTGCCAACGACTTCTATGGCACCGTAGATGAGATAAGAAAGAAGATAACTTCCAGCCCAAAGGTCTTTCACTTTCCTTGCCTGGGCTATCACTTCTTGAACAGGGCCTATCGCTACCGCTATTAGAGATGCCTTCACCTGTTTCCCCTCTACACATCCCTTGAGAGCCGATGTTACGTCGAGATGGTCTATGATCGAGTGATTCGCTATTCTGGTATCAGCAGGAAGAAACTGACTTCCCTCCAGAATGTACGGCAGATTCCACCAGATGGAATGAAAGAGCTTTTCGTACGTATTGTTTCTCTCTTTCAGCTTTGTCAATGCGTTTATCAGACGGCTCTTCATTTCTTCAACTTTCTGATTTTGAAAGAAACTTTTCACTTCCGGTAACTCTTCACCGGAGAATGGATGAACAAAGAGAGTCTCATCGAACGAAACATGAATTTGTTTTTTTGCATCTTTTTCGTATGGAATGGGAAACCTGTCCATCGCGCTTGCAAGACGATCTTCTTCACCTCTTGATTTTTCTATGCCAAGGGTCTTTAGGATCTCGCCAGCTATATCTTCATGATTTTTCACATCGAACGCCTTCACCAGTGGATCATGAAGAAGAGCGGTTATCTTAGATTTCCAGAATTCTTCTCTTTCGCTCACGATCATCCCCCCTGGATTTCTTTAGATTGTTTCCTAAGACATTTATAAAGTTCCTCATAACTTTCTCTTTCATTCATTCTCACAATAAACAACGATTCTTTTTCCTTCCCTTCGTCTTCAAAAAGTATTGTTTCCAGTTTTCCTTCTTCGTTAGATGTTATTCTGCTTCTCATTACGAGAACTGCTACCTTCCAATTTCCACCATCTTCGTGAAGGGAAATGAAAAGAGGGGATGGTTTTCTACCTCTCTTTTCCTCAAGATCAAGGTTTTGAAGAGAAGAGAATATTGCCACTCTCTTGTCCTCGAAACCTTTCAATCTCTGATACAAAAGAGGGAGTCCCATAACCGCAGGAGGAAGAATCACCTCTCTTTTAATTCCCCTCAAAGCATCTACGATCTCTTTTACACAATCCCCTTTGGATTTCCTAAGAATTCTCTTTAAATTTCTGTAAGTATAGGAAAATTTTTTCAACGCATCACTCCAAAATCGACAGTCTCTTATTGAAAACTCAAAGATGTTGTAGTCACAAAAATTAGGAAATTCTGGTATCTCTGCGAAGGTATTTTGGCTCGGTTTGAATTTAATGTCGCTTCTAGAATTATGTATTTTCATAAATTTCTCAATCGCTTTCTGGCATCCTTCAATTGCATCTTTATAGTTATTTCTATCAAAAGACGGCTCTAATATTAAAAACTCCCCAAAACCTTTCCTCGTCTTCGCCCCAAAACCGGAAAAAGTGGAAACGAGTTTAAACAAGCTCAGAATTATTTCTTCAATATTCTTATTTGCTGTATAGATAAATATTCTGAATTCGCTATCGGGAGGGAGAAATTCATAGCTCACAGCATTCTTTTCGTCATACAAACCATAGAGAAAGTATTTAAGAGGGCGAAGTTGGCCATTTTCGATTTGAATCCTATGGTTCCTCCCCCTTTTTTCAAAACTTCCCAAAGCCTGCGATTCCCCTTTCACCTCGACCTCCAAACTAAAAGGAGATTTTCTTTCCTGAGATCCGAAGATCAGTCCTTCGAGATATTTCAAGCCCTTGTATTTCTCTTTTTCCCATCTCTCTTTTTCTTTCTTACTGAGATTTTCCAAACCCTCGAGCGAGTAGATGTCTATCACCGTTGGAGCGATAGCACGAAACCAGAATCTGAGGACCCCTTTGATGCTTTGCGGCCTCAGCTCGAAGGGATATACTCTGTTTCCGTTCTCCCACTTCGGCTCAGCCGCGCCTCTTGAAAACATAGGAGTTACAACCTTACATTTGATCTCCAAAACACTCACCTCCTCAGAAGATGAAGCCATCTTCTCCTTTCTCCACTCCCAGTATTTCCAGGTTGAACACCTTTTGAGAGTCCATAACGTAAAATCTAACGGAGTCTTCTTTTTCGTCTATCCGTCTTGAGATCTCCATTTTCAGTTTTTCATATTTTCCGGGGGAAAGATCTCCTTCCAGAACAGAGTTCTGAACCCATTTGAGGTATTTTCGAGCTATTTTCAAAATCTTGACAACTCTCTTTTCGTTCACATCGTAAACCATGATGACGTACATTCAAATCATTCCTTCATTCCTCAGATCCGAAAACCTGTTCACCTATGAGGTGCTTCTCCAGTTTATGAAGTTCCATCTTTATCAGAGATCTCATGGAAACGTACCGATTCAACTTTTTGTGAAAAACCGTTTCCCTCAAAATTTGTTCGTAATTTTTGATAAACAGACTTTTTCCCTGATCGTTGAGCATGAGACCCTCTGAGATTTCATCGAAATGCCTTTCGTTTATTTGACGAGTGTTGACGAGATTCAAAAACAACCTATCCACCACGGCTGGTTTGAACAGCTCTGCTATATCAAGATTGAGTGAGAACCTTCTGAAATTCGTCTCATGGAGATATCCTATCCTCGGGTCCAGATGTGTTTGATAGATGAGACTCAAAACGGTGGTGTAAAGAAGCGAGTTTCCAAAACTGATGAGTGTATTGGCGAAGTTTTTAGGGGGTCTTCTTGTTCTCTTCTCTATGCGGAATCTTTCATCCGACACGAGATTGTCCATAATCGAGTAGTACCCTTCTCTTGCGTTTCCTTCTATTCCCATCAACTCTGATACATTGCTCGCCTCTTCTGCTTTCTTTTTATACCTCGTTAGTGAATCAGCCTGGACTTTTCGTTTTTTCAAAAAGTCGATCATGTTTTGAATCGATCTTGAAACTATTTCTCTTGCTATGAGCATTCTCTTTTCTTGGTTGATGTAGTGTTCTGCCTGTTTCAGTATCAGAAAACCGCTGTTTAAATACTCTCTGGGATAAAAAGTGCCTACATAATACCCCTCTCTGTTGAAGAAGTGAATAGGAATTCTTTTCTGAGAAAGAAACTCAAGGAATCTTTTGTTGAGATCAACCTCCCCAAAAACCTTTATATCCATCACATTTTCGACAGGTATGTACTTTCTTCCCGCCTCTGATTCAAGACAGATAGTATTCGCTTTTCTCTTTAACGTTCCGCTTGAAAATAGATAAACACTCTCCATCCTCTCGCCTCACGAAAAACAGAAAAGTTCATAACCGCACTTTCTACAAATTCCCTTTCTCTTGGCTGGTGGAGGAGTTTCTTCTTCAAGAAGGGAAGATACTTCCTCGAGAACCTTTTTAATTTTCTCTCTGTTTTCCTCTGTGAGCTCAACTGGAATTCTTTGGTTCTCTTTTGGTACTATGATCTCTCCCTTTGCCTTCACACCTTTTTCTTCGAGCCTGTAAAGGTAGTAAAGGAGTTGATACTCAGCTCCCTTTTTCGAAGCGGATGATTTTTTCACTTCACCAATTACTTTCACTCCTTCTCTTTCGAATATGGTGTCGATCTTCATACCAGGAAGCACGATAGAGTCGTTGTAATCTTCATGAATGAACCTTCCTATCTCTATGTGCATGTTTCCCTGATCTGGAAGCACTCCATGTGCCATCAACCACGCTTCTCTTTTGCAATTTATGTAACTCAAAACAACAGCTCCAGAGATCATCATATGATGATCACCTCATCGGATCCTTCCACTCTCAAACCCTTCACAGGATGGTACCACTTGTCGAGAACGTTTCTGTAGATAACCACCATGCCGGCGATCGTGTGTGGGAATGAAAGATCCTTCTTTATCCTCGCGCTCACGATGTAGGGAGAAAGTTCTCTGAACAACCTCTTCACGAGAGAGAAGTTTTCTCTTGACTTTTTCCCATCGAAGATCTCTGCAAATTCTTCGAATACTCTTTGAGCCTCTTCATCAATAAGAACGATGAACGGTACCGTTGGTTCTGGTTCAATAAGACTGAATTCTCCTATTTTTTTGAAATTCAAATTCTCGAGCGCTTTGCCGATTCCTTTCTTATCCGGATTGCCGTACATTTTCACATAGTCGAAGAAATCCTCCACGAGCGTGAAAAATTCACTTTCTTCCAGAACTTTGTAGTTCTTCAATACGTTCATGGAAGTCTCTGTGAGGAAACTTCCGTAAACGTAAGAAGAAAAGAGGGTGTTTTTTCTCTCATCCTTGACAGGTACAACTATCACTTCTCCCTTTTCCAACTCGAAGTGTCTGTTGCACCTTCCCGCTGCCTGAACGATACTGTCAACAGGTGCGATGTCTCTTATCACCCTTTCAAACGAGATATCAACACCTGCTTCCACCACCTGAGTGGAGACGCACAGATCGTACTCATTTATCTTCGAAACAATCTCCAGTCTGTGCTTTGGTATCACCCTGGAGGAAAGAAAACACGTTTTTCCCATGCTTTCAACAGCGTCGTATATCTCCTCGGCTTCTCTTATCGTATTTGTTATGATGAGCGTTCTTTTACCATCTTTCAAGGTCTCTATTACGAATTCTTTGTATTCTTCAAAGCTCATCTCTTTTTCCACTTTCAGAACAGTTCTGTTCAAGGCTGTGAAATAAACATTCTTGTTAGACACCACCTCCTGAGCTTCTTTCAAAAGAGCGGGCTTTGTCGCTGTAGAGAGTAAAACGGTGGTGCCCATTTTCGAAAGAAATTCAACGGTTTTTTCAACAGGGGTCCAGTATTCGTGAGGTATTGCCTGAACCTCATCGAGTATGAGGACGGCTTTAGGAAATTTGTAGAAGAACGGAATCTTTCTGAAAGTGATGAGGGACTCCAGAAGCGACACGAATGTTGTGACTATCACCCTGGAGTGCCAGAGATTCATTAGAAGATCTTCATATTTGTCAGCTTCTTCGTAAACTGGATTTGCGAGGTGATGAAAAGGAAGGACAAAGAACGGATCCTCTGTCTCAAATATTTCCTTTATCTTATCGACGGTCTGCTCAATTATGTTTATGAAGGGAAGTGCGTATATTATGATCGTGTCTTCATCAGCGAGATGTCCAGCAAAAAGGAGATTTGCAAGAGTTTTTCCTATTCCCGTCGGTGCAGTTATGGAGTATATCCTTCCTCTTTCGGGTTTGAAGTTCAAGATCTCGTCCTGAAATCTCCATCTCAGAGAGTCGATCTGATTCTTTCTGCCGAGATTCTCTCTGTAGGAGAGTATCTTCTCCTTTTCATAAGAAGGAAGAGAAGGAAGCGGCTCGTCTTTGAAAACCACATCCTCCCTATCCGAAGAAACAAGTACGGACATAAAAAGATGGATCAAAAAGTAATCAGAAAGCTCTTTTTTTCCAAGGATAGAAAACTTACTGATCAATTTTTTCATCTCTTTCATCGTTTCTGACAGTTTCAAATCATGAAGGTCATATCTTCTCAGGAAATCTTCTGGAATGGCTGAGAAATGTTTTTCCAGAACTTTTTCGTCGATTTCTATATCCAGAAAGTTCCTGAAATCTCCGTGGTGTCTTCTTATTATCTCAAAACCGAATATTCTGAGTTTGTCCGGCAAGTTTTTTGATCTGTGGAAGAAAGCAACCGCAGAGGAGAAAGCGTGCGCACTCAAAGATCTTTCAACTCTCTCACCGTTCAGATGCTTTTGAAAGTAGGTTGTACTCTTTCCAATATCGTGCGATTCAGAGAGTAGAGAAACGAATTCTTCCAGAATTCTTTCATCGTATCCGAAAAGTTCTTCCCAGGAAAGATCAAGTGATCTGAATTTCTCCATAGAGCGTTTTTTAACACCTTCGAGATGGTCGATCAGTCTTCTGTCAGGATGAGACTTCACTACATCCACACTACGTTCTGATCTCCCACTCTCCACACTTCTCCCCCTTCCACCTTCACAGGAGATAAGTCTCTTTTAAAAATGTAAACCGCAGATTCAAGCAAGTTCCTTTCTTTATCCATTCTTCTTGTGACCCTCTCGAATACGAGGTAGTGTGAAGGTTCTGGCACGATTTTTATGGTGTTCGGAACAACCGTGTGGACCTCGCAGGGAAAATCTTCTACGCGAGTTGCTTCGTACTCTCCTACGTAATCCAGTTTAGCTATGAAGCTTGCCACACCAAGGTAAGGTGTGAAGATGGTTTCGTTGTGTTCGAGAAGATTTTTCAACCTCTCAAAATCTTTGTCTTCCCAGCTGAAAAACACCCTGTAAGCAGGATTCTTCAGAAGTTGAAGACTTATTCTTGTTCTTTTCGACGCTTTTTTGTCTTTCTTTGTTTCCACAAAATTCGTTCCCGTTCGCAGAAACTTCAAAGGATTTTTTATCTGAACCGCCACTTTTGCACTGTCGAGTTTTTCAGGTGTGGAATATCCCAAAACACACCCCACAAGCCCTAAAAGAGCGGTTCTTGGTGGAAAAGGAAGGGTATAAGACGATGTCGTTGTGTAAGGCCTTCTAAAGAGAGCGTAGGAAGTGGAGACATCAAAAACCAGAACTTTCATTCTCACCACTCCAGTTTCACAAGCTGGAAACCTCCGAATATCTCCTCGAAAGACTTCTCTTCTTTGTTCTCTGCGAGCTTGAAACGGTTGTCAACCGAGTATTCTATTCTTTCGATCTTGTCTTTAAGAGATTCCAAAACCTGCTTGAGTTCGGTAACGTCAAGTTTCAACTCGGAGACGTCTCTTATTTCTTCATCTTCTTTCTCGGACACGACCTTCACAAGGTAATCGAGTTCTCCGGAGTGGTAATTTACTCCTTCCTTGTAAACAACCCTCATCAGGAGTCTTGGATTGTGCTCCATCTTCGATCTTGTGATGAGGTTCTTCGTACCCATCCAGATTCCTTCAAGAAGCTTGGAAACATCTTCTTCGGTGAGTCCTGTAAACTTTGCAGAATTCTGATTTATAACACCGTAGAATGCTATGAGGGCGTATGGCACGAGCTGATCTTCGCGGAAACTCCTCTGTTTTGAATCTTTGGTTGCAAACGCAGCGGTTCCCTGGATAGTCATGAGTTTGACTCTGTGAAGGCTTGTGCCGTATCTGAACTGAACAGGACCAGTTATGGAAGATTCCATAGCTCCTTTTTTCGACTGAGGAATAACGGCACCGAAGAGCCTGATATCGATGCACTTCTTGCATGCGTCGCTTACGTCCTGGATTTCAAGCTCTTTGACTCTTTCTTCCGGTACCACCGCTTCACCGGTTACCCAGAGCGTTTCGTTGTAATACTCTGCAAGATAATCCCTCACAGTTCTTTTGAGCCTCACATCTGTGACAAAGAGCCTGGAAGTTTCTTCGTCAAAGCGAGGTCTGTTTTCATCGAGAGGATCACCGTTTGGATTTGCCCATTTCACATCGTAGATGAAAAGCACCTCACTCCTGTTTTTCACCGGATTCATCAACCTCTACCTCCTTGAAGAAAGTTTTCCCGAGGGAAAGTCCCGAAACAAAGACAAAACTGATCTCATCGGGCGATGCTGACCAGTTTCCAGCTTCGAGAAAGGCTTCAGTAGCCTCCCTGAAAAGCTCTGCCACACTTTCACTCATTCCACCGTAGGCTTCGATCTTGGCTCTGATTTCTGGGAGAAGCCCCTCCACATCTCTCTTTGTCAGTCTGAGTCCTTTCAGTTTCTTCGTGAAAGCCTTCGAGTTTCTTTTAACGTACTGCAGGTAAAGAAGGTAATTTGCCAGAACTCCTTCTAAGAAGACTGCCTTCTTCCATGGTTCATCGAAAAACTCCGGATACCTTGAGAAGAAATCTTCACCCTTCAAAACGGAAGCACCCCCCTTTAAGACGTTCAAACGTCTCAGATAAACGTACGTGGCGAAAGCCTCACGTGCAGAAAGTAAAGTATCATTTCCAAAGAAATCGCTTCTTATTTTCGAAAGAAAGAGAGTCAGCAGCAGTTTTTTATCAAACGTCCCCTCAGAGAACACAGCACTGAACAGGGAGTTGAAGTATCTGTCCAGATCCTCGAAGAATTTGTGTATCACCGAGAAGTTCACAGAAATTTCGAAGCCATCTTCCTTGAGTTGAGATTCTGTTTTATCTGACTCATCGAGGATTTGTCTCACTCTTGTAGGTGAAACCTCCTCTATGTGCAGAACTATTCTTTCCGCCTGCTGTTCCTTTTCTATCAGTATGAAATCGTAGACAGCTTTCTCATTTTCGGAGAGAACATCTTCTATTTTTCTTTCGAGTCTAGCAAAACTGCGAAGCTTTGATTTTTTGTCGGTGTCTTTTATTTCAGATATTTTTTCAATCACTGATTCCAGAATATCCTGATTGGGCACGGAGGGAATTATCCAGAGAATTCTGTTGTTGAAGAAGGAGAAAGAAAGCTTTTCATCAATTACTCTTCTGGCTTTTTCCAAAACACTCCTGCACTCACCACAAATCTGGATCGGGTGTTTCCTGGAGAGAAAAGGTGTGAAGCCAGGCTTGTCAAAGGTGGCAAATTTGAACACATCACTCAGTCTGGAATTTGCTTCTTTTCCACACAGGAAACATTTCGCCTCTCCCTTAGTTTTCTTCTGTGTGACTTTATCTTCAAACGCCCGGAGAATTTCTGGAACTTCTGCGGGAAATTTTCCATCGATGGATATCGTGAGAAATCTGTTTTTTAAATCGTAATTTCTTAGCTTTTCAATAATCTTTTCTTTATTTCTCTCAAGGACATCTTTGATGTGAGATATCTTCGGATGGTCGAAAAAGCCTAAGAAGACATCAAAGGTCCTTTCCAGAGGGTCTCTCGAAACACTAGATTCGTCGAGGAATTTCATGGTGGGGGAAACAGAAGAAGAGAAATTCCCGCGCTGTTTTCTGTAGAGGAAAACCTTCGAACTCTTTCCACCAGGGCTTTTCTTAACGGGACCAATATCTTTGAAAATCAAACCATTTGGACCACTTTCGAGAAAAATAGCCAGTCCGTCTTCAAGAGGAAGTTCTTCGGCGAAATCTGAGAGAGATTCGATTCCGATTTTCCCAAGATTGTATATCTTCTCCAGCACCCCTATCCCCCCTGCTGTGTCATCATCTACATTTTAACGTACACTTTCTGACACCAATTTAAACCTATAGACATTGCACCTGAAAGGAAAAATTGAAACAGTAAGGAATTATTGAAACCGGAGCTTCCATACCTCTAAGGAACTATTGAAACGATTTCGTACCGACGGATTATCAGCACGATTATTTGTTTCCATACCTCTAAGGAATTATTGAAACGCTGTGAAAGATCTCTGGAAGTATCCGGTTTGGATGTTTCCATACCTCTAAGGAACTATTGAAACAATTGAAGAAAAACCCTTCGCAACAAGCTTTGTAGGTTTCCATACCTCTAAGGAACTATTGAAACTATCTACCTCACCGCGCACACACATCAGCCGAGTGTAGGTTTCCATACCTCTAAGGAACTATTGAAACGATGGGAAAATAGTTGTTACCTTTGAGTCAGACCGGTTTCCATACCTCTAAGGAACTATTGAAACACGTGCCTCGCCCGCTTTTGGCTTATTCAAGGGCATTCCTGGTTTCCATACCTCTAAGGAACTATTGAAACTAGTTGTAGCCTGCAATGTAGCCGGCAAGTCTGATGGTTTCCATACCTCTAAGGAACTATTGAAACCGATATCGCTGACGAGTATTTCAGGAGTTTAGCGGAGTTTCCATACCTCTAAGGAACTATTGAAACGCGGGAAGATAATCACAACTGAAAAAGGCAACTACGGTTTCCATACCTCTAAGGAACTATTGAAACTATTTGCCACCGGTGTGAAGCTTTTCTCATCAATAAGTTTCCATACCTCTAAGGAACTATTGAAACTGTTCTTCTTCACACATAAAATGGTTTTTTGGTTTCAGTTTCCATACCTCTAAGGAACTATTGAAACTGTTCTTCTTCACACATAAAATGGTTTTTTGGTTTCAGTTTCCATACCTCTAAGGAACTATTGAAACTGTTCTTCTTCACACATAAAATGGTTTTTTGGTTTCAGTTTCCATACCTCTAAGGAACTATTGAAACTGTTCTTCTTCACACATAAAATGGTTTTTTGGTTTCAGTTTCCATACCTCTAAGGAACTATTGAAACGGTATTCAAATGGGGTGGTGGGGCAGTCAATTAGCGGAGTTTCCATACCTCTAAGGAACTATTGAAACGATATGCGACGACACTGGGAACGACTGCCAGCCCTGAGTTTCCATACCTCTAAGGAACTATTGAAACACTGAATGCCTATAGGGTTTGCCGCCGAACTCAAGCGGTTTCCATACCTCTAAGGAACTATTGAAACACTTGACATGGGCTGGGCAAAATGGTACGATTGAAGGTTTCCATACCTCTAAGGAATTATTGAAACTGTCTTCATGGGTGCATGGTATCTCAAGAAAGCCTAGTTTCCATACCTCTAAGGAATTATTGAAACATTCTTCTTTGAATTCTTCAGGATTATCCTCGAAATGTTTCCATACCTCTAAGGAATTATTGAAACTGAACGCAGAAAACGATGTTGCAACAAGGTTCAATTGTTTCCATACCTCTAAGGAATTATTGAAACTTGCTACATTATTTGATGCTGTGACTGTGAAATCTAGTTTCCATACCTCTAAGGAATTATTGAAACATTCGTTTCATTCGTTTACTGCGATCGCATCACATGGTTTCCATACCTCTAAGGAATTATTGAAACTTGAAAGTACATAGAACAGTGTATGCAACACGTACGAGTTTCCATACCTCTAAGGAATTATTGAAACCAAGGAAATATTCGCCCTCTCCTACGCATACGGCTTGTTTCCATACCTCTAAGGAATTATTGAAACAGGTTGCATGATGTAGGATGGGACTCTTACCGGCAGTTTCCATACCTCTAAGGAATTATTGAAACACAAAGAGTTGAGGAAAAGTTTGTACATCAAACGGGTTTCCATACCTCTAAGGAATTATTGAAACGCAAGTTTCGACGGCAAGAAAGCGGTCAAGGTGCTATCCTGTTTCCATACCTCTAAGGAATTATTGAAACCTGTAGTCGACAACATATTTAGACAACAGGGCGCGGGTTTCCATACCTCTAAGGAATTATTGAAACTCTATTGGAACGACGTGCTCGCAGACTGCTACGAAATGTTTCCATACCTCTAAGGAATTATTGAAACAACCTAAGCCGTCTATAGTATGCCTATAGTAAGCCAGTTTCCATACCTCTAAGGAATTATTGAAACCCGTTGAGTTCAAGAGAAATTATACCACAAACACAATCTGAAAGCAAGATGTTTTTTGACCTTCCATATCCTCCCTTTCCATAAACCATTCTAACACACAAGAGAGCACCTTCAAGTACTGTTTGGAAAAATGGAATAATTGCATAGTCAAACAAGAAAAGAACACAAGCAAAAAACAGAAGATAAATTATATCAACCTACGTCGGGGCATTTTGAGGTGTTTTTGGTGAAAATCGATTAGTTCCATGTTTCACAAATAGATGAAAGAAGGTATTCCTCAGTGTGTTAGAAGTTAACTACTAATTTCTCGAATTCAAAGCACTTACACGTCATCGATTACCACAAATTCTCTTCATATTGTCTCTTCATATCATCCATTATTCCCTTTTTAACGCATAGCTTCCGGTACCAGAAAGGCGCATGAAATTTTTCGTTACCGGTAATTGCATACTCTGTATCGATCTTCCAATGCCAAGTACACACATCACCTACTTTGTGAATGATTGGAACTAACCTGGTTTGTATGCATAAAATACATTAAGATTAGACTAATAAAGATTTTTCTAACATCACCTTCTGAAATACTTCCAGATGTTAAAATATCAGAGAAGCTTTCGCCGTGGAGGTGATCTTTGTGAATCCCTACGAAGTTCTTGGTGTTCCACCCGGTGCTTCAAAAGAAGAGATAGAGAAAGCTTACAGAGAGCTGGTGAAAAAGTACCATCCAGACCGATACAAGGATCATCCTCTCAGGGATCTTGCGGAAGAAAAAATGAAGCAGATCAACGAAGCGTACGCTGTATTGATGAGTGGTGAGTTTTCAGAAACGCCCAGGCAGGAAAATGTGTTTAACACGTTCTATTCCATGGGATACAGATACAGAGGGAACGACGACTGCCGTGACATACTTGCATGTCTTGGGTGTGCGTGGTGTACAGATACCTGCTGTGAAGCGTGCGGGGGGGACTGCATCCCTTGCATGTGAAGAAAGTCGCTTATGGGGGGCTCATTTCCGCTCTCGTTGTTCTTCTACTCTACATTGGAAACTTCACGAAGAGCAAGATATTCTTTGCCGCTTTGAGCAGTGTTTTCACAGGGGTTCTTGTGGAACTTTTCGGGGTCGGATCTGTTCCAATCATAATCGCTACGAATGTTCTTGTGTTTCTTCTTGTTCCTAATCCAGGCTATGCTTCGCTCTTTTTCGTGCTTTCTTTTTACGGTTTTCTCAGAAAGAAACCGATTCTCATCAGGTTTCTCTACTTGAACGCTTCTACACTGCTTTTGGTGCTTTTTGCCTCAAAATTCTTCAATGCTGAACTACCTGATGTTTCCTTTTTTCTCTACGCACTCGGCTTTCTTGGAGTTCAGGTTGCGTTCTTCGTCTATGACTATCTGTACAACCGGATCCTTCAAGAACTTCTCAGAATCATCAGGGGGAAAAATTGATGTTTGGATATATCAAACCCTTGAAGTGCGAACTGAAAGTGAAGGAGTACGAAGAATTTAGAAGGTACTACTGCGGTGTCTGCAAAGCTTTGAAAAAGTATTCAATCATTCCGCGTTTCCTCCTCACCTACGAAGCCGCATCACTTGGACTTCTTCTTTCAAGTCTGAACAACAGCGATTTGAAAAGAAAAAGAGAACTCTGCATCTTCACCCTCAAAAAGGTGGATTTTTACTCCTCGAGTGAAATAGACGAAGTGGCTCGTATCTTCGTTGCTCTCCTCCGTGAAAAGTTGAAAGACAACTACATAGACAGAAAAAATCCTGTTTATCTATTTGCGAGCGCTTTTTTGAAGAAAGATCCCGAAATATCCAGACTTTTTGAGAACTTCTACGAAATGGAAAGAAAGGAACAAGATTTCGAAATCCTCGCAGAAAAACAGGGCAAAATAGTTGGAACAATCCTCAGCAAAATGGTTAAGGAAGAAACCCAGAGAAAAATTCTTTACTACCTTGGTCTGTCCCTTGGAAAATGGCTCTACATCATAGACGCACTGGATGACTTTGAAAAGGATAAGAGAAAAAACGTGTTCAACCCGCTCGTCAAGAAATACAACGGTGACCTTGAAAAGGCGCGATCCGAACTGAGACCCCAACTGAAGAAATGTATTGATGAAATGTGGAAGGCTTACGACCTTCTCGATATAAAGAGGAACAAGACTATACTTGATAACATCGTATACCTTGGGATACCATTCATCACAGAAAACGTTTTGATAGGCAAAACCTGTAACTTAAATCACTCAACGATCCTGTAGATCTCCACATCTCCATGTCCGTACCTTCTGTTCTCACCGGTACCGCAAAGCCTCGAGAGTTTCACCAGAGCGGTTGTTTCAGGGGTGAGGGTTTTCAAGGTCATGATAACACCGTTTTTTGTGCTTCTCAGAGAAACCGGCTGGAAGGCAGGTTCAACCTCGACACCGAGGAAGAGTTTCATGTCTTCTTTCGTCTGCTTCAGTGAGAAACCCTTTGCTCCTTTCACCTTCAAAGTGAACACCCCGGGTGAGTCGAAAAGATCTCTCTTTTCGTATATTTCGACGTAGGCTCTTCCGGGTTTCACGACTGCGTTCAAAACACGGGGAACGTTGAGAACCAAGAAGTGAAAGAGCGAAGAAAGGGGCGAGGAGATAACAAGAGCGTAACCACTCCTCGCCCGAAACGGACCGATCACCCTCATTGTTCCATCCGGTGCTTCTTCCACGAAGGAAGCCACCGCTGGATCGATGGACTCGATTTTTGAGAGGACAAACTCCCACTTCTTTTCATCCGATATGAACTCTTCTTCTACGTAGATTGGGAATCTTCCAACCACAGTGCGCACCATCCTATCGGAGATATCACTCTGTAACTGTTGTTTTCACTCTGAACGAGGTATCTCCTCGTGAGAGGAGCTTCGTCTTTTCCATGGTTCTTTATGATGTTTCTCACCTGCTTTCTTGTTTCCTCGTCAAGGAGAATGAAGAGCGAATTTGCCATGAGTCCTCCTCCGTATCCTACGTGTATGAGTACGTACTTCTTGCTTTGAAGCACTTTCTCTATCTTTTGGAATCTCTCTTCGATCTTGCTGGTGTCAAATCCTTTAAAATTCTCCTTTGCCTTTTCAAAGCGTTCTTTCTCGAACTTGAAAACTTCGGAGTAGAACTCGTTCACGATCGAAAAGATCTCTTCAATACTTTTGGGAAGTTCTACTCTGTAGTGTTTTCTCACGTGTGTGAGAAAGTAATCGTATTCTTCTTTCACAAACCTCACATCAAAGACGAAATCTCTGTTGATAGGAACAAACTCCAGAGAGAAAGTTCTGGGGTGAGTGTTGGGACGAGCTACGTAGAAGATCCCGACATCGTGCACAACCACCTGGGTTTTCAGTGTTTGAGAATCAGAAATTCTGAGAAAGCGGAAGTAGTCGGTGTTGATCCCTCTTGGATCGAATCTGAACAATCCATTCAGAAATTCATTGGTCCCGTAGAATGTTCTTTTATGATTTTTTTTATGATTTTTAATATCTTCCTGTACCCTCTTGCGGAATTCTTCAAGAAGATTCCTGTTGTTCCTCAAAACGTGCCAGGTGAGTGCAAGTTTTACAGCGCCCTTCAACGAACTTCCTGGGATATAAACGCTTCCGTCGGGATGGTGAACAACTTCAGGAATCTCCGGATTTCTTTTTCCACTTGAGAAATCTGAGTAGAGGCTTACTTCATAGAAAACACCATCTTCCACGTTTTCTACTTCCTTCAAAGTGAGAGTTTTAGAAAGCTCCTTTGTGATTTGAGGACGTTTCCTCAAAACTTCAAGAAATTTTCTTGTATTAAGCCTCACAGCTGTTTTTTTGTTGTCTTCTTCTTTTAGAACAACAAGGTTGCATGGAGGATATTTTTCACCGCTTCCTATGTGAAGGGGGGTCAGTGTTTTGAGAGTCACCTTCATTTCCTATCACCACCGAAAGCCACGCAGAGTGGAGACGTCTGAACAAA
The DNA here is from genome assembly GCF_000019625.1 of Thermotoga sp. RQ2. NCBI lineage: Bacteria > Thermotogati > Thermotogota > Thermotogae > Thermotogales > Thermotogaceae > Thermotoga > Thermotoga sp. RQ2. Next base: position 1,058,037 of record NC_010483.1, on the reverse strand, counting down.
ATAGTCCTCTATCTTCAACACCCCACGGCCCTCTGGCTTGAAAGGAAACACAGAACCTTCCTGAACATAGAAAAGCTCTTTCTTCACTTTCATTTCGTCGTGTTTCACGCCACGTCTTTTTATTATCCTGTAGTATCCTTCGTTTATCTTTGCTCTCTCTTCTGTGGAAGGCACAAACAGCGACAGGGTGAGATAGTACTCACCCTCTTCCGGGAAATCTGGAGCATTTTCGAACTCAGCATTGAAAAGTCCGTATCCGTACGTTGAATCAGCGCCTATTCCACTATCTCCAAGAGACTTGACAGCTGTTTTGAAAAGATCCTCGTATTCATCGGGAAATTCTGCCAAAAACGCGGGAGTGAAGCCTTCCTTTACAAATGCAACTTCCACAAAGTAGAGATTGGAGGAACTCGTTATCCTGTCGAGGGAATTTCTTGGAATCCTCACTATCTCCACCGGATTTTCCTTGCAGACAGCACCGCTTGCTTTCTTTATCGACTGATAATTAGCAAGCTTGTCCAGGAAAACGTAACTTGCTTTCTTCAGCTCCTTTGGACTTTCCTCATCATCTTCTTCCAACGAATAGGTGTTGTAAAGAAAAGGTTTTGGAACAAGAAGGCGATCACCGCGAACGAACAGAAGAGAAGAGACCTTCAACTTTCTCGCAAAGTCCTCGGCTTTCTCAGACCACTTGAAAGCGTGGTACACAACAGCACCGTAGATGGTATCGGAATGGATGGTGGGGAGGGTGGAATCGGTCTCGTTCCCCCTACCCACCCTGAAACCACTTCTGAAACTCATCTTCACCAGAAGGCGCACTCCTATCACCCTTTCACGATTTCGGGGATGGCTTTCTTAAAGCCCTCAACACCACCTTTGACCTCTTTTTCTACGGGTGTTCCCTCTCCTTTGTAGTAATCGGCGCTCTTGAAGATCACTTTTTCTATACTGAACTTCACTTTTCCGTATCCTCTGCTTCCGTTTCCACCGAGATAGTCGTCTTCGAGAAGCTCCAGAGCTGTGGCTATATTTTCGAGGTCTTCCTTTATGTGCTTTTCGTTCTCTGCTGTGTAGATGATCTCGAATTCAAATTCCGCACCTGCGGGAATTCTTTCAAAGCTTCTCGGATCGGCTTTACAGGTGACTCTGTCCAGTGCGTTCTCTGTTTTCCATTCCGTGTATGGAAGGTCGGTTTCCATGCTGAGGAGTTTCGTTTTCGAATCTTCCGTGAGGAACGCATCTCTGACAAGAAGGCGTGAAGGGATGTTATTTCCTTCTTTCGAGGTCGAACCAAACACCCTGCAGACTTTGCATTCCCTTTCTTCGCATTCGTGTCTTCTTACCTTGTTCCCAGATATATCCAGATTCAACAACCTTTCCATCAGGCTTCTCATCTTTCCTTTCACAGAGCTTCCGGGGATGTAGGGTTCTCCCGTGAGAGGATTTCTGATAACGGGATTGTCTATACCACCGATGTTCACACCGAGCTCCTGACCTCCGATCTTAAGACCTGTTTCCAGAATGATCTTTCCCTTTATGATGTACTTTCCGAGTATCGGCCTTTCCACCGCTCATCCCTCCTTATCTTCTGGCTGTCCTTCTGTTGCTTTTTTCGGATTCAGAATGGAATTTGTGATACGCAAGGATTGCATCGTAGAACTTTTTGAATTTCTCAAACTCGTCAGGAGTCTTTATCTCGTCTATGAGAGGTTCAAGTATCTCCTTCAATTCACTGATACCTTCGATATCCCTTCCAACCTGATATGCGAGAAATATCTTCATGAAGTGAAGCTCGTTAAGGATCTCTTCGTTGAACTTCTCCGGGTTATCCCTGTAGTCCTTCTTTTTGTAGATGTAGTTGCTCCAGATTTTGGTTAAGTGACCATGAAACTTTCTGAGCTGGTTTGTCTTCAGCTTTCCAGAAAGTTCCCTTCCGATTTTCTCTGCCTTTCTCACAAGGTCCTTCAAATCTTCTTTGAGAGAAACACCCTGAGAAACTGCCACCGCTCATCCCTCCTTCAGCTTTTTCTTGAGAGAAGATCCACAAACTGGAGGATTACATTCAAGGCGTTTTCACCGAGGTGATCTATGTTCTCTCTCATGAGATTTGCCACTCTTTTGTCTTCGTCTTTGTTCTCCCTTGCTTCTATGTAGGCGAGGAAGGCTTTGTTCAGAGGAGACTCTTCCCTTGTGAGATTCAAAGCCTTTCTAATGACACTTCTGTCCACTTTGTCTGCTATTTCCTTCAACTCTTGATAAAAGTTGTACATTTCGAAGAAGGTGTTCCACTTTACCGCATAGTAGTTTCTGTTCGAAAATGCTATGCTGTTCTTCCCGGATTTCTTGGCAGCGCTTTCGGCTCTTTCAGACATTTCTCTTATTAGGCTCATGCTTGTCTTTTCATCGGTGATCACGTATCCCGCGGAGAACGTCATGAAGTCGTTCGTTGTGAATCTTCCAAACGCCTCTCTCAACTCTTTTGCCACATCCAGAACATCGTTCCATCCGCCAACCAGATAGAGATCGTCTCCGCCGGAATAAATCACCATAACGTTCTTTCCTTCAACAATACTCTCTACTCTTTCTTTGAAGAAAAAGCTCATGAGCCTTGAGAGGGTGCTGTATCTGGAAAGAGTCTTTTTCTTTAAACCTTTGAGAAAGATCTTTCCAAGGTTGTCAACGTCAACAAGGAGGCTCGCTATTTTTTTGCCAGGTGCTTTTTCTGCGATTTTCTCGAACTCCTGTTCTTTGAAATACGTCACCACCTGTATTCTTCTGACGTTCTTTTCTTTTTCCGAGAATTCGTATATCCTTCTCAACTTGTAGCTGAAACCCTCTCCCGGTTCTCTCGAGAAATCGAATTTTCTCTTAAAAATCTCGAACTTTCCATTCTTCCTTTCAGCAAGATACACGTGAGACTCTTCAAGAAGTTCTCTTCCAAGCTCGTACATTTCCTTGCAGAAGTCACAGGCGATTTCTTCTTCTCCTTCTCGAATGGAAAAGAGCCTGTCTACTCTGTTTCCACAGATTTTGCAGGTGTGGTTTCCCTTCTCCTGGATCAGATTCAAATCATCGGGAAAGATCGCTTCGAGGTCTTTTTCTGTGTACATTCTGTATTTTCTTTCGTTCAACTTTTCACCGATCTTCTTGAAAACCTTGGACATGTCTTCCACGTCTTTCACCGAAAATTCAACAGATTCGATCACAAGGTGGAGTGAAAGACCCCTATTTCTGAACCATTCGTTCAGCTCGTTTCTGATCTCTTCGAGGGCTTTCTTCACCTTCTCTGTGTTGGAAAGGACAAGGTAGAAATGTCCTCCTCCTATGAAGTGAACGTTTGTCCTGTAAAAGCCTGTTTTATCAAGAATCTCATCCACAACGACTTCCTGGAGAATTTCTATGAAGAAACTCCTTCCTCTGTAGGATCTGAGAGCTCCTTTTGAAGAGACGTTGGCAATAAAATTCTGTATCCCGGAGACATCTCCCCCAACAAGTAGGAAGGGTTTCACGTTGGAATTCTCAAAGTGTGATTTCATCTCCTGGTAGGATTCAAATTTGAGGTCGTTTTCCTTTGCGTAGTCATAGAGCGAGAGAGCAAGCATAGCCGTGACCTTCAGATGGTCGTAGAGCGATATATCCATGTCTCCTTCCACTCTTGTTTCCTGAGGAATGAACGAGAAGTACTTGTAAGTGAGAAAATTCACATCATCTGGTGTGGGAGAAATCTTCTGAGCGTCTTCGACAAATCTCCTGTAGAGATCCTCGTAGGTTTTCTGATCTTCTTTCATGTCCTTTACCGCTTCCACCACTTCGTTGGCTGGTTTCGCAGGAAAGTAAGTGACGTTTCTGGAAGATTCCCCCTCCGGGATCTTTGAGAGGAGGTTGTCCATTCTTCGAAGTTCTTCAAACTTCTGACCTTCAGTCATTCTTTCTTTGCTCGAGAGGTTGTCTGCGAAGCACACGTACCAAACCTTTTCGTTTTCCAAACTTTTTTTCAGAAGATCCTTTTCATGATGGTAGTGAATGTAGTCCTGAATTACAGCGAATTTCTTCACTTTGTTTGTAAAATCGTATCCGGCAATCTGATGCCTTCTGTCATCCCCCGCCCTTCTTACGACCTTTCCTATGTCGTGCAGGAGAGCCCCAACAACAAGCTCTTCTCTGTCTTTCAAGGAAGATTCACCTCCTTTTCTCAATCAAGCTCCAGAATTTCACCCACCACAAAAGGATTCTGCTTTTGTTCTTCGTAAGTTCTCTTGTCCACAGCCAGGATAGTTTTTACTTTTCTTCCGTATCTAATTTGATTTTTGGCACGCTCGATAACGTACGTAAGAAAAGTGGTTCCACCTGTGAGATTGACGATCACTTCATCCACGTCAGAAAGATGTTCTTTGATTTCGGATACTACTCGATCTATTTCACTTACACCCATAAAAGGGTCTTCGAGAAGGATTACCCTAAATTCACCCTTGAATTCAGCTTTCTCCAGAATTTCTGAAAGAATAGCTTTTCCCTGTTTTGAAGTTATAACCAGGAGTAGATCAGGTGAAATTTTTTTCAGAACGGTGTATAAAGCACCTTTTGTCGTACCGAGAGGAGTGAGAAGAGCTCTTTTTCTGTTTCGCTGAGTTTTTCTCGCAGACTCCAGAAGTTGTTCCGGTGGGGTTTGAACAAGCACTTTCAGGTGATCTTCTATCTTTTTCAAGGAGGGAAGCTGGAGTTTGTTGAATCCGAAATGAGCAACATGATTTCTTGCCTGAAGGATGGTATCATAACCAAACGTTGAAATGCTCACAGACTCTCTAACATTTCTATCCAAGAAATCACTCTTCTCCCCTCCAGACATCAAATAGACATTTATAAGATATTCTCTTGCCAAACGAAGAGCCATACCTAAATCTCCTGTTTGAAGATAGAAATCCAGTAACTCTTTTTCAGATTCCAATTCTTTTTCGCTCAGTTCAAAATTCTCCGATTTCACATGTATAACCCTGTATCTTTTTTCGATCCCATCTAAGAGAGCCGCAATCTCTGGAACAAAAACCTCCGTCTCCTCTCTTATTCTTGCTTTATTTCTATCAATAAAATTGAAGAAATTGGTTAAATTCTTCCTTATGGCTACTATGGATCCAAGACGTATAGAAGACGAAAGATCCTGAAGTTTTTGAGACATAGAACCAAGTAGCTTTGGTTTTTTCGAACTTTGACTTCTCCTGTATATTTCTTCATTTCTCTTTTTTATCAAATCAGCGAGTTCTTTCGCATATCCATACTCTTTGAACAATCGAACAGCATATATCCATGATGTAGCTTTAGTTAGTGGGGTCAAATCTTCGCACTCTGTTACTTTTGTTTCTTTATTGTACTTGCCGTAAACTACACTCACATTAACATCTTTGGCCTCTTTAAGGTACAGGGCTACTACACTTGCCATCAATGGAATACTTCTGAACGAATGAGTAACATCCAGTATAACTCTGTCCCCTTCTTCCAAATTTTCCACAAGGTTTCTTACAAGGAAATTCATCAAGTTACTTGAAGATTCTCCTTCCGGTATTTCAAAATCTTTAATATTTGATCTCAAAAATCTTCTACACTCATCCCATGTTTTGCTTTCTTTCACGGTTTTTGTTAGGAAGAATATTGTTTCAACTTGTTTTCCTATATGATTCAGATATTCAATTAATGCTAGTGGGAAAATCGATTGTCGAACACAAAAAATATCCTGGGAGCCATCATTTTTTACACACCCATCTAAAAGATTCCCATTAATTTTAATTTCGCTTTCTTCATACTTACCCAGGCCAAGAAATGTAACCAGTTTTACAACTTCGCCCATCTTTTCACCTCTCATATTTTTTCAAGGCTACCATTCCGAATCCCATGCTGTTTTTCTCTCCAAAACCCGCTTCATAGCCGATCTCTACAAGCTTTTTCTCGCCCCTGATTTTGAACGGGAAAACCACGGCTCTGACGAACGCGTTTTTCAATTTGATCCTCTTGGTTATCCGATGACGTGATTTGATGTAATCCCAATCGGGGATGACTTCAACAGTGCCTTCTGGATCTTTTCCGTAAAAAGCTCTGTACTTCTTCATAAGATTTTTTCTGAAAACTTCGTAGAACTCTTCTTCTTCCGGATGAAGATACCTGTGGTAAAGCTTTCCATTGTTTTCTTCAGGTACACTGACCACAAGCGGTGACAGCATGATAAAGTGGTATTCCGACTGGTCAGGAAGAGAATTTTCGATGTCAATGGATTTCACGATGAACTCTGTTTTTCCTACCCTGATCACGGGATCTTCGGAGAGAGAAGAAAACATGTACCTGACGAATTCAACTACTGGGGATGAGATGTACCACCATCCTTTTCCTGGAAATATGAAGATTCTCTCACCGCTGACTCTGGAATTTTCAAAGAAAAGTTGTGAAAAAGTGAAAAACTTGAACCTCTTCCCATAACCCTTCTCGTGAAGGAATCTGGCAAAGTTTTCATTCTGTGAAGCCAATCTCTTGTAGATGAAAGAAGAAAGAAAATAGTTGTAATTCAACGGAACAGTGCTTTCCATCGCCTGAAAAGAAACTTTCAATCTCATACTGTTTCCCCCTTGGATGTCTTTGTGATAATTTTATCATTAAAATTTTCTTTGCATACTATCCTTTTTTTCTTTGAATAGTCATTATCGATGATCTTTCTGATTTAATGGTCAAGAAAAATTCCCCAAACTCTGCAATTTTTTGTTTGACCAAATATATGCAAAAAGTATATAATTTTCCTGAGGTGAGAGTCGTGAGAAAGGTCTGTCAGTGCTGGTGGTGCGGGTATTGATACTCCCTCCCCTTACCACGAAGAAGAACAAAACGGGGAGGGAAGACTATGGCAGAGGCAAAGAACGCTCCGTTGATTGGAAAGGATGCCCTTGGTCGAGAAGTTCGTGATCTTTCTAAAGTCCCATGGTGGGGCGTGGACAGGAAAGAAATAGAGTGGTACCCAACCATCGATTACGATAAATGTGTGACATGTGGAATCTGCTTTGTAACCTGTGGAAGACGAGTGTTCGACTTCGACAAAAAAGAGGGAAAAGTGATAGTGGCGCGTCCTTACAACTGTATGGTCGCGTGTCAGACGTGCATGAACCTTTGTCCAACAGGAGCGATAAGTTTCCCCGATGCTTCCTATATAAAAAAGCTGGTTGCGCAGAACAAAATTGTGAAGAAAGCCTTTGAGATAATAAAGCCTCTCCTGGCCGAAGATCATCTGTCACCAAAGGAAACGGAAACCAAACCCGAACCCTGAGAGGAGGTGAGACAATGATCATAGCCATTCCCGTCTCCGAAAACAGAGGAAAAGATTCTCCCATATCGGAACACTTCGGTAGGGCACCGTATTTCGCATTCGTGAAGGTGAAGGACAACACGATAGTGGATATCAGTGTTGAAGAAAACCCTCTTGCACAGGATCATGTTCACGGTGCTGTCCCAAATTTTGTGAAAGAAAAAGGAGCGGAGCTGGTGATAGTGAGAGGTATCGGAAGAAGAGCCATCGCTGCCTTCGAAGCCATGGGTGTAAAAGTGATAAGGGGTGCATCTGGAACGGTGAAAGAAGTGGTGAACCAGTATCTCTCAGGACAACTGAAAGATTCAGACTACGAAGTTCACGATCATCACCACCACGAACATCACTGAAAAACAAAGAGGGGCTTTGGCCCCTCTTTTTCATTCTAGATCTCTGAGGATGGATTCGAGCCTTGCGAGACGTTCCCTGTTGGTGTTGAGTTTTTCTTTCGTTTCTTCGATCACTTCCTCAGGTGCCTTTTCGACAAAGTCTTTGTTTGCGAGTTTCTTCTCCAGACGATCTATTTCTTTCTGGATCTTCTCCATGATCTGTTTCAATCTCTCTTTTTCCTTTTCGAAATCTATGAGCCCTCCAAGATCCACGTAGGCCTCTATTTCCTCTTCAACGTAGGCTGTTGCAGTCTTCGGCGGTTTTTCGTTCACGAAACTGACTTCTTCTATGTTTCCGAGGGTCTTGAGAAGGAGCTCTTCTTCTTCCGTGACTTCGTAGCCCTTGATGTACACCTTCACTTTCTGAGACTGCGGCAGATTCATCTCGGCCCTCACGTTCCTAACACCGCGCACCATGTTCATGAGCCTGGTGAATTCCTTCTCTGCGGTTTCGTCGATGAGTTCTCTTTCAACCTCTGGCCACTTCGCTATCGTTATGGATTCACCAGCCACGGGGAGTTTCTGCCAGAGCTCTTCTGTGAGGAACGGCATGAACGGGTGAAGGAGTCTCAAGGACGCATCCAGCACCTTCACAAGCACCGTCTGAACAAGGTTCCTCTCTTCGGTCTTCAACCTCGGCTTTGAAGCCTCTATGTACCAATCACAGAAATCATCCCAGAAGAAGTTGTAAATGGTCCTTGCTGCGATGTTGAAGTCGTAGTTCTCGAGAGCGTTTGTGACTTCTTCCACCGTTTTGTTGAGTCTCGTGAGAATCCATTTGTCAACCGTCTTGAGGTTTTCGAGAGGTACCTCTTTGTAATCTTCAAGGTTCATCAAAACAAACCTCGTGGCGTTCCATATCTTGTTCGCGAACTTCTTGTAGGCGTCGAAGTACCTCGGATCGAGCTTTATGTCTCTTCCCTGAGCGGCGAGTATTGCGAGGGTGAACCTCATCGGATCGGCACCGTACTCGTCTATCACCTCGAGGGGATCGATGCCGTTTCCGAGAGATTTGCTCATCTTCCTTCCGTATTTGTCCCTGACGAGCTGGTGAATGTAGACATGGCTGAAAGGTTTGTCGTTCATGAACTCGTATCCCATCATGATCATTCTCGCGACCCAGAAGAAGATGATGTCAAAGCCTGTGACGAGAAGGTCTGTTGGATAGTACCTCTTTAGGTCTTCGGTTTCTTCGGGCCAACCGAGAGTCGAAAACGGCCAGAGTGCAGAGGAGAACCAGGTGTCGAGCACGTCTTCGTCCTGTTTCAGATTCGTGGAGCCGCACTTTTCACACTTTTCCACGTCTTCTTCGGAGACGTTCAGATGGCCGCAGTCCTGACAGTACCAGACGGGAATCCTGTGGCCCCACCAGAGCTGTCTGGAGATACACCAGTCCCTGATTTCGTACATCCAGTTCAGATAGACCTTCGTCCATCTCTCCGGGAAGAACCTTATCTCTCCATTTTCTACGGCCTCAATAGCTCTTTTGGCAAGCGGTTTTGTGGAAACGAACCACTGGTCGGAAAGCTTCGGTTCTATCACCGTGTCACATCTGTAGCAGTGCCCAACAGAATGAGTGTAATCCTCTATCTTGACGAGAAAGCCCTGTTCTTCAAGATCCTTCACTATTTTCTCTCTCGCCTCGTACCTGTCCAGTCCTTTGTATTTTCCACCGTTTTCGTTTATCCTCGCGTTGTCATCGAAGATTTCTATCATTGGAAGGTTGTGTCTTTGAGCTATGAGATAGTCGTTCGGGTCGTGCGCAGGGGTTACCTTCACCGCACCCGTTCCGAACTTCGGGTCAACGTACTTGTCCGCGACAACGGGTATTTCTCTTCCAACGAGCGGAAGAATGAGCGTCTTACCGACGAAGTTTTTGTACCTTTCATCCTCCGGGTGAACGGCGACGGCCGTGTCACCGAGCATCGTCTCGGGTCTTGTGGTTGCCACAACGATGTACTCATCGGAATCTTTGACGGGATACTTCACGTAGTAGAGTTTGGACTTGTGTTCCTTGTGTTCGACTTCCTCGTCCGAGAGCACCGTTTTACACCTTGGACACCAGTTCACTATGTACTTTCCTCTGTATATCAGACCCTTCCTGTAGAGCTCAACAAACACCTTCCTTACGGCTCTGCTAAGCCCCTCGTCCAGTGTGAACCTCTCCCTTGTCCAGTCCACCGAGGCTCCAAGAGCCTTTATCTGTTCTCTTATTTCCCTCCTGTATTTGTTAGCCCACTCCCAGGTGATCTCAAGGAACTTTTCTCTTCCGATTTCCTCCCTCGTCTTTCCCTGTGTTTGAAGAAGGAACTTTTCCACCGCGTTCTGCGTGGCGATACCCGCGTGGTCTTCTCCGGGTACCCAGAGGACATCGTACCCTTTCATTCTCTTGTATCTGACCACGATATCCTGGAGAGTTATGTTCAGAGCGTGCCCCATGTGGATCCTTCCGGTGATGTTTGGAGGCGGTATCACAATGGAGAATTTCTCTCCGACACCTTTCGGTGTGAAGTAGCCTTTTTCTTCCCAGTATCTGTACCATTTGGTCTCTATCTCAGCTGGATTGTATCTCGTCGAGAGTTCTGCCACTCTCAGCACCTCCTTTTCCTGTGATATTTTATCAGAAACCGAGGATCGCTCCGATCACTCCACACCCAAAAATGATGAAAAGAGGGTGCACCTTGAAGAAAGAACACACAAAAGCGGCAGCAGAAAGCAGGATCAACACAGGATTCTGAACGGAACTGAGAAGCGAAAGGAGCGTCACGATCAAAAGGGTTGTGGTGGCCCCTTCGAGCGCTTTCATCAACCTCACTCTCTGAAGCTTCACGTATTTTCTGAGGAAAATAGCAGTGGTGATAACCAGAATGGGAGCCCCAAGGAAGGCGAGCGTGTTCAACACCGCACCTATCAGACCAAAAAATTTGTATCCCGTGTAAGTTGCCAGGTTTATCGCAACGGGACCTGGAGTCATTTGAGCGATCGAAACCGCCTGAGAGAACTCCTCAGGAGAGAGAAAGCCACCGGTGACGAGTTCGTTCTTGAGTATTCCAACGATCGCCCATCCACCGCCAAAAGAAAGAAAACCGACCTTCAGAAAGATGAAGGCGAGTTTCAGCAAGGTTCATACCTCCTTCAGATACAGAAGCAGAACGAGCAAAATGACCACCGGAATCACGAGGGATCCATTGAGAAGCAGAACGAAAACCGCTACTCCTATCATAACGGCTCTGTAGAGATCCCAGCGCTGGTTTTTCACAAGCCGGTACAGAACACTCCCTACAAGTCCGATTATGGAAGCGTAAGCACCTCTCAGAAAACTCCGAACGTAGCTGATTCCTGAAAGAGTGCGTATCACTTCCGCAACCGCAACTATGGCAAAAAACGGTGGTAGCACAACGGCCAATCCAGAGGCGATCGCACCGTAGATACCTGCGAGTCTCCTTCCCACAAGCACCGCAGTGTTGAAGGCGATAGGACCCGGTACCACCTGAGCTGTGCTCACGATACGAAAGAATTCTTTCTCCGTCAAAAGGCCGGATCTTTCCAGTTCCCATTTCATCACGGGAATCATGGCGTATCCTCCACCTATGGTGAGGGCGGAGATCCTCAAGAAAAGGAAGAACAGTCTTCCAATCAAATTCGATCCCTCCTGAACTTCGATTTTAGAACTTTTTCCTTCAACACAAATTTCCATTGAGTTAAATCTGAATATGATTTAATAGTATCAAAAGAAACCGGGAGGGATCGAGTTGGTACTCGTCGTGGATTACGGCTCTCAGTATTCCAGACTCATAACGAGAAGGATCAGAGAAAACGAGGTCTATTCCGAAGTGGTTTTCCCCGATGACAAGGTGGACCTTTCAAAAGTAGACGCCGTGATCCTCTCCGGTGGTCCAAGAAGCGTTTATGAAGAGGACGCCCCAAAGCTTCCAGAGTGGTTCCAAGAATACAAAGGCCCAGTACTCGCTATTTGTTATGGAATGCAGCTGATCGTGAAAGAACTAGGAGGAGAGGTCAGGAGAGGACGAGGGGAGTACGGAAGAACCCTCGTGGAGCTCTCGAGGGATCCGATATTCGAAGGAATTCCGGAGAAGGTTCACGTCTGGATGAGCCACGGCGATGAGGTGGTTAGGCTTCCGGAAGGGTTCCACCCGATCGCTGTGTCCGAAACGGGTGTGATCGCCGCTGCCACAGATGGAAAAAGGTTCTGGCTGCTCCAGTTCCACCCGGAAGTGCACCACACCGAGTACGGTGATCGTATGATTTCCAACTTCCTCTTCAATGTGTGTAAGCTTGAGAAAAACTGGAAGATAGGAGACCTCGTGGAAGAGAAAATAAGACACATCAAAGAGACCATAGGGAACAAAAAAGCGATCCTCGCGCTTTCTGGAGGGGTAGATTCTTCCGTTGCAGCGGTCCTCGTGCACAGAGCGATAGGAAAGAACCTCGTGTGTGTCTTCGTGGACCACGGCCTTCTCAGAAAGAACGAGCGAGAAGAAGTGGAGAGAGTCTTCAAGGAACACTTCGACATGAATCTGGTTGTTGTGGATGCCAGGAAGAGATTTCTCGAAAAACTCAGAGGAGTCACGGATCCGGAGAAGAAGAGGAAGATCATAGGAGAAGAATTCATACGAGTGTTCGAAGAGGAAGCGAAAAAACACGATGTGGAATTTCTTGTTCAGGGAACGATCTATTCAGACGTCATAGAAAGCGCCGCATCCGGAAAGACGACTGCGAAGATAAAGAGCCACCACAACGTGGGCGGTCTTCCAGAGAAGATGAACCTGAAACTGGTAGAACCCCTCAGAGACCTCTTCAAAGACGAGGTGAGAAAAGTAGGAAAGTATCTCGGCATACCGGACAGGATCATAAACAGGCATCCGTTCCCTGGCCCTGGACTCGCCGTGAGGGTGCTGGGAGAGGTCACGGAAGAAAAGCTCGAAATCCTGAGAGAAGCGGACTACATATTCATAGAAACTCTCAGAAAGCATGACTACTACGATAAAGTGTGGCAGGCGTTTGCGGTTCTTCTTCCTATAAAAAGCGTAGGCGTGAAGGGTGACGCGAGGGCGTATGAGTACGTGGTGGCGCTTCGAGCCGTGAACAGCGTGGAGGGGATGACCGCAGACTGGTCCAGAATTCCGCATGATATACTGGACGAGGCAGCAAGAAGGATCACAAGAGAAGTGAAAGGTGTCGGCAGAGTGGTCTACGATATAACTTCAAAACCGCCTGCAACCATAGAGTGGGAGTGAGAACTTGGAAGAACTGCTGAAAGAACTCGAAAGGATACGAGAAGAAGCAAAACCGCTCGTTGAACAGCGGTTCGAAGAGTTCAAAAGATTGGGCGAAGAAGGAACAGAAGAGGATCTCTTCTGTGAACTCTCTTTCTGTGTTCTCACAGCCAACTGGAGTGCGGAAGGTGGAATTAGAGCGCAGAAAGAAATCGGAAAGGGTTTTGTGCATCTTCCCCTTGAGGAACTCGCGGAAAAACTGAGAGAGGTTGGACACAGGTATCCTCAAAAGAGAGCCGAGTTCATAGTAGAAAACAGAAAACTGCTGGGAAAGTTGAAGAACCTTGTGAAGGGTGATCCTTTTCAATCCAGAGAGTTCCTAGTAAGAAACGCAAAGGGGATCGGCTGGAAAGAGGCGAGCCACTTTCTCAGAAACACCGGTGTGGAAGACCTCGCCATTTTGGATAAACACGTTCTGAAACTCATGAAAAGACACGGCCTGATTCAGGAGATACCAAAAGGATGGAGTAAGAAAAGATATCTCTACGTGGAAGAGATCCTCAGAAAAGTCGCCGAAGCGTTTGGAGAATCTCCCGGGAAGTTCGATCTCTACCTGTGGTACCTTGTGAAGGGAAAGGTGGATAAATAGGGGGTGATGGGGTGCGAAAATACGTGTGGATAGTCGTTTTCATTGTGCTGGGAATCTACTTTCTCACCGGTGTGTATCAGGTAGGACCCTCCGAAGTCACCCTCCTCAAGACTTTTGGAAGATTCACCTCGGTCGTTCCTTCAGGAATCCACTACCACCTGCCATATCCGATTCAGTCTCATGTGACCGTCGACGTCACAACTGTGAGAAAGATCGAAATAGGATTCAGAAGCATTCAACGAGGGGAGAGGATCTCTTACCAGTCGGTTCCTCAAGAAGCCATAATGATCACAGGAGACAACAACCTCGTGAGTGTGGAAGCGGTGGTTCAGTACAGGGTGAAAGACCCCGTCGCTTACGCCTTCAACATCACAGAAGCGGATTCCATCGTGAGATTCACAACAGAATCTGTTCTTCGTGAGAAGGTAGCGATGAGAAGCATCGACGACGTTCTCACCTCAGGAAGAGATGAAATAGGATTCAAAACTGCCCAAATGCTCCAGGAGATTCTCGATTCCTACAACTGCGGTATAAAGGTGGAAAACGTTTATCTCCAGGAAGTGGTCCCGCCAGATCCCGTTGTTGACGCCTTCGACGATGTGAACAACGCTCGTCAGGACAAAGAACGTCTCATAAACGAGGCAAGAAAATACGCCAACGACGTTGTTCCAAAAGCCCAGGGACAGGCACAAGAGATACTGAGACAGGCAGAGGCCTACGCTCAGGAAGTTTATCTGAAAGCACTCGGCGAAGCGAAAAGATTCGAAGAGGTGCTGGAAGAATACTCAAAGGCTCCTGATATCACGAGAAAACGAATGCTCCTCGACGCTCTCCAATCTTTGCTTGAAAAATCCGAAAACAAGGTTTTCTTCGTGGGAAACGGTGATTCTCTGAACATTCTCAACATTTCCGACCTTCTGAAGGGGATGGGAAAATGAAAATCTGGATGATTTCTCTTCTGATCATTCTGATCGTGGTGGGTGCGATCCTTCTTTTCTCTTCTTTTTACGTCCTGGATCAGACACAGCAAGCGGTGGTTCTGAGGTTCGGAAAGATCGTTGCAGTAGAAACGGAACCTGGGCTTCACTTCAAACAGCCGTTCGTTGATAATGTGGTGAGATTCGATAAAAGAATCCTCCTCTACGATATAGAACCAGAAAAGATCATAGCCGCCGACAAGAAAACACTCGTGATAGACACGTACGTTCTCTGGAGGATAAAAGATGCGGAAGCGTTCATAAAATCACTGAAGAGCGTGAAGCTCGCTCTTCCAAGAATCGACGATGTGGTTTACTCACACGTGAGGAACATCTTCGCAAAAGCGAACTTCGACGAGATCATCTCCGAGAAGAGAGAAGACCTTTTGAGGGAAGTCACGGCTCTTTCAAGAGAAGATCTGAAGGACTTCGGCATAGAAGTGGTCGATGTGAGGGTGAAGCACGCCGACCTCCCCGCTGAGAACGAAAAGGCCGTGTACGAAAGAATGAAAGCGGAAAGATACAGCATCGCTGCACAGATCAGGGCTGAAGGTGAGAAAGAGGCAAGAAAGATACGTGCGGAAGCCGACAAAACAGCGAAGGTTCTGATCGCGGAAGCTCAAAGCAAAGCAGAGCAAATCAAGGGAACCGGAGAAGCAAGCGCGGTGAAGATCTACGCGGAGGTGTTTTCAAAAGACAAGGACTTCTACGAATTCTGGAGAACGATGGAGGTTTACAGATCCATCGAGAAAGGAATTCTCATAATTGGAGACGAACTCGATGCACTGAAATACCTCAAAACGAAGTAAGGGAGAGTTCCCTCACTTCATTTTCAGAAAGTTACTCACGCTGAAGAGCATTCTGAACATCCATATGTTGAACTTGTTTACCCTGTTCTTTCCGGGGCCGTAACCGAAATCTTTCACCGGTCTGAGAAATCTGTACCTCCCAGCGTTGTGAACGATGGGAATGAGCTCACCATTTTCGAGATAGAACTTCGAATCTTTCACGTAGAATTTTTCTCGGGCCGTTGAAGGAATGAAGTTGTACTTCGAAGGAAGTTCCACATGAGGGTTCTTGTAGATCACGTAGTTTCCAATGACAGTATCTCCACCCCAGACGTTTATGTTTTTCAGACGTCTCTCCATTGTTCTTGCGAGCTCGAGGAAACCTTCCCTTGGTGCTATTATCACACCCACGTTGAAGAGCTTTTTGTTTGAAAGAAAAGACTTTATCTCCTTTCCATTCACAAGGTCTTCTTCCTTCACCACGAGATCAATGGGTGGACTCAACTGCTCCACAACCGCTCGAAAAGCATCTCTGTGTTCCTCGAATAGGTGCGAGATGTCACTCTGGAAGATGATGTCTCCGCCATCACAAAACAGGATCTGATCGTACTCAGGATGATTCTCAAGAAAAATGGCAAGATTGATGAAACGCGTGTTGTTTATGAGTCCAGAACGCTCCACAGCCGGAAAGTTGATAACCTCTTTAGGAAGTCCTGTGAGACCGTAGTTTATGACGAGAACGTCCGTTTTGCTCAGATCCACATTTTCCTTCAGAGATCTGTACCAGTCGTTCACAAGAAAGTCCCTTATTCTGTCGTTACCTGCCGTTGCTATCAGATTCAAAAACATCCCTCCTGAGTCTCTTTCTGAGATTTGCCATTTCGATCGCTACCATCGCTGCTTCAAAACCTTTGTTTCCACTCTTTGCTCCGGCTCTGTTGAGGGCCTGTTCAAGGGTGTCCGTGGTGAGAACGCCGAAAACAATAGGAATATCAGAGGTCATGTTGAACTGCGCCACTGCTTTACCTATCTCGTTCGCCACCACGTTGAAGTGGTACGTCTCTCCCCTTATCACAGCACCGAGAACGATTATAGCATCATGCACACCGAGATCGAGGAGTCTCTTGAGCGTGTATATCGCTTCCATACTTCCCGGAATTCTCACAACCGTTATGTTCTCGTCTGAGACACCGTGTCTTTTCAGCCCGTCGAGCGCTCCCTCGAGGAGTTTCGAAGTGACAAGGTCGTTGAACCTAGGAACGACTACGGCTATCTTCAAACCTTCTCCTCTGTAGTCTCCCTGAACAACCTTCATGAATTCACCTCCCTGAAGATTTCTTCGAGTTCGTGTCCGAGCTTTTTCATTTTTGTCGAAAGATAGAACCTGTTGTGAGGTGTTACTCTTCCGTACAGTCTCTTCGTTTCGACAACTTCGATCCCGTATTTTTCAAGACCAACCGTCTTTCTTTGGTTGTTGGTGAAGAGAAGAACCCTTTCGATGCCAAGGGCTTTCAAGATCTGCACCGCCGGTGCGTAATCTCTTTCGTCTTCAGAAAAACCAAGAACTCTGTTTGCCTCCACCGTGTCCAAACCTTTGTCCTGAAGAGAATAGGCTGCAATTTTGTTCGAAAGGCCGATTCCTCTCCCTTCCTGTCTCAAATAGATCAGGATACCTCCGTGAGCTGACATGTATCTGAGAAAATTCGCCAGCTGTGAACCGCAGTCACACCTCAAAGAAGAGAGAACATCCCCGGTCACGCATTCGGAGTGTATTCTCACAGCAACGGGATCTTCGAGAGGTTCCTTAACGATTGCGAAGTGTTCTTTGCCATCGAGGTGGTTTTCGAAAGAAACAACCTTGAAGACACCGAAATCCGTTGGAAGTGTTGCTTCTGCTTTTTTCTTCATGAGAAGCTTTCTCTTCACAAATTCACGCCAGACATCGTCCATCTCCAGAACGGGGAGGGAAAATTTTTCTGAGAGCTTCAAAACATAATCCAAATTGTGAGAATTTCCCTTCTCATCCAGAATTTCCACGATCACGGCGTGACGGCTGAAGCCCGCGAGCTCAGAAATTTCCAGAGATGCCTCCGTGTGTCCTTTTCGTCTCTGGAAACCGATTCCTCCTATCACCGTGACGTGACCCGGGTATCTGAACTCATGAAAATACCTGCCTTCTGCCAACTTTCTGCACGTTTCTGCCCTCTCCAACGCTGAAATCCCCGTGCCAGTGCCCCAGTCCACCGGCACGAAGTAGTTCGCTCCGTAGTTCGAGGAAAGTTTTACGAACCCTCTCTTCAAAAGATCTTCCTCGTCGGCTGTAACGCAGAAGAGTCCCTTCCCGTATGTGACGAAAAAGTTCACAACGTCTTCGGTGATCAATTGAGCGGGAAAAACGAAATCCGCTTCGTTCTCTCTATTTCTGTCGATCAAAATGACGGGCTTTCCTTCCTCAAAAGCCTCTCTCAGTTCTTCCACGGTCTATCACCCCTTTCAGGTAGCGAGCGATGATATCGATCTCGTAGTTAACGGGATCTCCGGGCACCAGATACTGGAGGTTCGTGTTCTCGAACGTGTGTGGGATCACCTGAACACTGAACGTGTCCAGAGAAGTTTCAACGACGGTGAGGCTGATACCGTTCAACGTGATAGAACCTTTTGGAACGATCGCCCATCTTTCCGACGGCATCGAAAAGAACATGAAATAGCTGTTTCCGCGCCTTTCCATTCCGACAAACCTGACGGTACCGTCTACATGACCCGTCACCAAGTGTCCTTCAACTCTGCTACCGAGAGCCAGAGATTTTTCAAGATTGTAAAAACGAGAAACGAAAAGATTGGTTCTCCTCCTCGTTTCCTCACCCACATCGAACCAGTATTCTTCTTCTGAAAGCCCGGAGACAGTCAGACACACACCGTTCACCGCTATACTCTCTCCCAGTTTCACTTCCCACGTTCTTTTGAAGAAGATCCTCTCTCCCCTGATGTATCCTCTTTCCACCTTCTGAACTATTCCCGTGAACACGTTCTCATCTCCACCAGAAACTCCGAATCGGAAAACTCCACGTTCACCACTTTGAACTTCGGAGGAACCGAAACATCTGACAGATAACCGGAGAAGACATCAAGCCCCTTTCCGAAAATCTTCGTCGAATAAAAACCAAAAACCACATCTGCGTGATCCAAAAATTCGCTGAACACCTTCGATCCACCCTCCACCAAGACAGAATCGATATCCCTTTCATACAGATTTCTCAATATACTCTCCACAGAACAATCGCTCAGGGCCTTCTCCACGTGTGGTGGATATTCCGCCTCTTCACTTTCTGTGAAAACGATCACCCGAGCGTTTTCTTCGAACACTCTGAACACTTTCCCACTCAAAACACCCTTTCTGTCGAGGATCACCCTCACAGGATTTCTGCCTTCTTTCAGTCTGCAGGTTAGCTGGGGATCGTCCTTCAAAACCGTTCCAGCACCGACGAGAACAGCAGAGTAGATGTTTCTCATCTCGTGAACCTTGAATCTGAGTTTGTCTGTGATCCACTTGGAATCTCCTCTGTGATCAGCTATTTTCCCATCTAAGGTGGACGCGTACTTCAGCGCAACGAACGGCCTTTTCTTTGTCACATAAGTGATGAAAAACTCACACAGCTTTTTCACCTCTTCTTCCAAAACACCTTCTATCACTTCAATACCGTGATTTCTGAATTTTTCCACACCGTTTCCCGAAACAGGATTTGGATCCCTTGTTCCAATCACAACGGTTTTTATTCCACTTTCTATGATCAGATCCGTGCATGGAGGTGTCTTTCCATGATGATCACAGGGTTCAAGGGTAACTATGAGAGTTGCACCTCGTAAATCTTCTCCTTTCTTTCTTGCACTTTCTATTGCCATCCTTTCAGCGTGCGGACCTCCAAAATAGGGATGAAAACCCTCCGCGATTATCCTGCCGTCTTTCACAACGACCGCACCAACTGGTGGGTTGGGATTCACCCTTCCAAGTCCTTTCTTTGCAAGCTCTATCGCTCTTTTCATGAAAGTTTCATACATACAACACCCTCCCTGTGTAAAAGAAAAGGGACCCTCTCGGGTCCCATATAATCTCCACATCACGCTCTCTCCCATCCGGACTTTCACCGTCGGCCCCGGAATTCCACCGGGTCAACCCTCCTGAGAGGGCTCGCGGGCTTTCACCGCCGGTCGGGAATTCCACCCTGCCCCGAGAGCGTTTCTTTTGTATTCAGTTTTCTCCATTCTATCAAGGATTTATTTCCAGAAGGTGAACAGATCTTTTAACTTCATCTGCCGATCACTCTGTTTTTTCCACGCTGTTTTGCCAGATAGAGGTTATCGTCTGCTTCTTTGAGAAGATCGTCTATTGTCTCATGATCTTTCATTTCGCAAACACCGATACTCACGGTTACATTCAAGCCGTTTTCAAAGACTTCTTTCTCGATCTTAGTCCTGATTCTCTCAGCGAGGCTCACCGCTTCGTTCAACTTCGTTTCAGGACAGAGGATCAAAAACTCTTCTCCACCCCACCTCGCAATCACTTGACCTCCTCCCAATCCCCTGAAGGGGATGGGATTCTTGGTGGCTCTCAGGCCACCTTCCATGGAGCCAAAGATGCTCCATGGCCACAGAGGTGTGGATGAAACCTCACACCTCTGGCGGGGGCCAAGCCCGCTACTACCTGGCCTGTGCCAGGATACCTTTTCCAGATGTTGATTGCTCCAACTCCGTCCCTGTGATACTCAAAACCACAGGCTTTGCAGTGGTATCTTCTTCCATTCGGCTTGTTCTTTGCACCACAGACAGGGCACGTCTTGCTCGTGTTCGCTTCTGAAATGAGTTCCACTTCGATTCCGAACTGCTCTGCTTTGTACCTTATCATCTCGATGAGTTTTCTGAACTGCCACTGGTGGATCTTCTGGTTCGCGTTGTCGCTGTAGTCTGCTCTTTCTCTGATCCCTGTGACGTCTCCTATCACGATGGTTCTGATTTGTTTTCTGAGGCACAGTCCGATGAAACTGCTTGTGATCTTGTGCATGATGTCGTTGATCTGGTTTCTGAGCCGTCTCAGGGCTCTTTTCTTTGCACTAACAAGCTTGTTGTACCTTCTTGATCCCTTCTTGCACTCTGCTATGGCAGACTGAAAACTTGCAAGGCGTTTGTTTCGATAGCGAAGAACACTGCTGAGGACTCCTCCGTGGTAGCTGATGACTTCTTTTCCATCAAAGCACGTAATGGGACGGAGCACTCCAAGGTCGACCGCCATAACACCAGAGCCAGCATTCTTCTCTTCAATCTCCACCTCTATCGCAAGGTGGAGATAGTATCCATCTTCAAAGACAAGTCTTGTCTGTTTGATGCGAAGGGGAGGTTTGAGAGGTGTTTGTACAACAAATGGTTCTCGTTCTTTGCCCAAAGACAATCTCAGGGTGCCGTCTGGCAGAAGTTTTACAGCGCTTTCTTTCCATATGAACGGCAGATAGCGTTTTTTCTTGTGGGGAGGTTTTGCATCTGGATTCTTTTTGGTTGCTTTGAAGTACCCTTTGAGGGCTTGAAAGTAGAGCTGAACAAATGCCTGCTTTGAGTGGACGTGGATTTTGATGTTTTCTGCCCAGCGGAGGATGTATTTGTCTGCGGCAGGCCAGGACAGCCAGAAGCCTTTCTTTTGGTGTATCTTTCGCACAAGAGACATCGTTTTGTTGTAGATTCTTGCTGCTGTGCGGTTGAGTTCTTCGCATATTTGATTCAAATGTCCTGGTACAGCGAGTTTGTAGGTTCGTATCACACGTCTTGACATTCCTCGATGTACCTCCTGATAGTTTCTTCAGAAACATTACCGGCTGTTCCAACGTAGTAACTTCGAGCCCAAAGGCCCTCTTTGGTTCTAAGCTCTGGAAATTTCTCCAGCAGTTTCCTCGCTGAAACACCCTTGAGTAGGTTTGCTATCTCAGCCGGTGAAAATCTCGGAGGCGCCGATACAAACAAATGAACATGATCAGGCTGAATAGAGAGGGCCAGTATTTCTATTCCGTGTTGTTTTGCTGTGTTGCGGAGTATTCGTTCAAGTTCTTCAGCTATGGAGCCGACCAGGATTTTTCTGCGGTATTTAGGTATCCACACAAAATGATAGTTCAGATTATAATGACTCCACCTTGTCTTCTTGATATGCATACCTATCACCCCATTCAATTATATCATAAGATAATTAACACCACAACAAACCTATCCCCCTGAAGGGGAATAGCTTGCGTGGTTGGGGTTCTGTCACAGTTTCATGGTTATCAAAAGAATGAGGAAAATTACTCAAAAGTCTCTCCAGGAGTGTTTCAACAGATATCACACCGGTCACGTTTCCCTCGTCGTCCGTAAGCACCTTGCTCACGGAAAACAAAAGCTCTTTTGTTTTGAACTCCCTGTAGGGAATCCCACCGGTGGGCCTAGGTCGGGATTCGAGGGCGGCTCTGTACCAGGGTCTTACTCTTGGATCGTATCCTTCTGCGGGTTCGTAATCGTTGATCAGAAGAAGCCCGTTTTCGTATCCCGAGTACAGATAGTATATATCTCTGTCTGCCTCCTGGAAGATTCTGTAGATTTCCAACACTTTCCGTCTTTCCTCATCGGTCAGATAAGGTGCATACCTTACTTCAGGAATGCTGCTCAAAACATCAACGACGACATAGAATTTTCTGAAATATCCGTTTATGAAGGACGTCACGGTATTGTTCACGTTTCTTATGAAATCGCGGGCAGTTTTCATTCCGGAAAAGTAAAGCTGAAAGATACTCAGAACACATATCACAACAAATGCAACGATAAGAGCTATTGTTATCTTCCAGAAAAGTTCTTTTTTTTTTAAGAGAACTCATCTTTTCCCCCACTATCTTCTTTTGGATTTTTCAACACATTATATTATACATAAAGGGGCCTTTCAGGCCCCTTTCAGATCCTTTCATCTCTTCAGATAATGTTTCCGCATCTCTTCGTTTTCCGAGAGTGCGAGGATTTCCTCGATCACCTTTTCTACCTGTTCGTCGTTCTTCGTTCTTGGATCTCTGTAGAGAAGTTCTTTTATGATCCTTATGTCCCCCGTGAGGAACGCCTCCAGAGCCATTTCCATTCTCATGATCCTTGGTCTCAGGTAGTACTTGACCACGCGATCTGGAAGCGGTGGTTCGATCTTCTCGGGATGGATTCCGTTCTTGTCCACAAGGGCTGGGACTTCAACAACCACGTCATCGTCTATTCCGTGAATGATACCTTTATTTGGTATGTTCACCACGAATCTTGCCTTGTTATCGTTCAACAGCGCATCGATGAATGGGATGTGCTGCTCTCCACTCTTTCTTTCTGGATCGAGGATTTTCTCTACTTCGAGCACAAACTGCTTTTCTGAGAGGTCTTTTCCCAGAACACTTCCAAGGTCGGAGAGCCTCGCGGACGGATTTTCTTTGATGAACTTTGCCACCTTCTTTGTGATCTCCGTTACCTTTCCAAGTGTGTCCTGGTACCATTTCCAGCCTATTTCAGAATCTGCTCCTCCCCAGGGTTCACCGTACCATTTCTTCTTGGTCTCAAGATCCCTGTGGTACCTCCACGAAGAGTTTCTCACGGTGTCACCGATGGGCATCACACCGTAGAATCTGTACATATCTATCGCAGCGGGAGAGAGCTGATCGTTGAAGGGGTTCTCTGGTTTCCAATCTTTTGATTTTTCCTCGATCCACCTGTCAAGGAGGGGATACGCGTTCTCCCCGTTGTATCTGAACCTATTCAGCCAGATACCGTGGTTCACTCCTGCGACCTGCCAATCTACTTTTTCTTCTTCCAGCCCCAGTTTCTCTACGATCTCCATCACGCCGTAGTGTCCATGGCAGAATCCCACTGCCTTTATGGGAACCGTTCTTGTCACAAGGGTTGTTCCCTCGAAAACGGGGTTCGCTGCCTGCAAGTACCAGGCTTTTGGGGAGAGCTTCTCTATCTTCCTTGCTATGTCAACGAAGTACTTGAGCTGGTTGTAGTTGGAGAAGGTGTAGTAGTCGGAGACCATGTTAAACTCCTGAGCGTCTATTCCTCTGTAGTAGCCGTATTTCTCACCGATCTGTCTGACCTTCTCCAAGTAGGTATGGCCACCCACCATCGCTGTGTTTATCACAAAATCCGCGTCGATGATGACGTCATCTAAATTCATGGTTTTTTCGAATTTCAGATCCGCTCCCACTTCTTCAACGTATTTTTTCGCGATGGTCAGAATAGCGTCGAGTCTTTCTTCGTCGATATCCATGAGGGTGACCGTGCTGCCAGAGAGTCCCGGCGTTTTGCAAAGATCACTCACAAGCCTCAGAGAAAACACCGCGCTCCCCGCACCGATGATACCGATCTTCACAGATGGCATAAAAACACCTCCCTGTATTTCGTATCCACCAGTTACAACTATATACTTTCCGAACGTTTTTTCCATGAATTCAAACGCTTCTTAAAAAATTAAAAGGCTGGCCGGAAGCCAGCCGGAATCTTCAATGAATTTTTTCAAACTCTCTTGTACAATCTGTACTTACCCACTCTCAGATCCTCGGGCTTGAGAATTCTGAAAGATCTCGCTGGAAGGGGAAGCTTCACAACCCCGCCGTCAACGTGGAATCTTTCTCCGCTGAACACATCGACAAGGGGAGTGGTGTTCATAATTTTCCCGTCGGGAATGGAGAGAACCAGCACCTTCTCTTCTCCTGGGTTCACCACCACGATGGTGTTTTGAAGAGGATGAGGAGCCTTTCTGAGAAACGCGAGAGGTGAGTCGTTCAGCAAGACAAACTCTCCAAAGCGCAAACCTGGATCCGTCCTTCTCAGTCTGATCATCTTCTTGTAGAACTCGAACAGATCAACATCCCATTTCTCTCTGTTCCATTCCATGGTGGCACGACACTCTGGATCTTCTCCACCTGTGAGACCTATCTCTGTTCCATAGTAAACGAGCGGAACACCGGGATAAGTGAACTGAAGAACTACAGCGAGTTTTCTCAGGTCTCTGTCGGGAACCATTGTGGCGAGTCTCGGGGTGTCGTGACTGTCAAGCATGTTCCAGCAACCGAATATGTTCTTCGTCTCCCTGTAAGCTCTTTCCAGGTGAAAACCTATGGAATCCGTCTCGCCGTTCACATAGCTCAGCACGAGGTTTCTGAAGTTGTAGTTCATCAGACCATCAACCATATCCCATCCTGCCGGGTAAGTCCATATCTCACTCACGAGGTACTTTTCCGCTGAGAACTCTTTCACTTTCATGTTGATCCACAGGTTGACGGTAGGTCCAAGATCGTGGCCGCAATCCAGCCTCCAACCGTCTATCTCCAGTTTCAGGTAGTGCTCGACAACTTTCAAAATGTATTCCTTCACTTCTTCGACTTCCACGTTCAGCTCGGGAAGGCTTCCAACGTCGAACCACGATCTGTGCCTATCTTTGTAAAGGAAAAATCTGTTCACGTACTCTGGATCGTTTTTCTTCGCTTTTTTGAACCACGGATGCTGACTCCCAACGTGGTTGAACACACCATCGAGAATGAGTTTCATACTCCTCTCATGGAGAACCCTCAAAAGGTGCAGAAAAGCCCTCTTTCCGCCGAACTGTGGATCCACCCTGAAGTAATCGATCGTGTCGTACTTGTGATTGGTATCGGACAAAAAGATAGGAGTGAGGTACAGAACGTTGATTCCAAGTTCTTCAAAATAATCGACCTTCTCGGCTATTCCCCACAGATCTCCTCCGTAGAAGATCTTCACGTGCTGAGCACCGGGAAGTTTGCGGGGAGGAACTCCCCATTTCTCTATGACTCCTCCCCGCTTCAGGTACAGATCCTTTTTGTCTTCCACCGTTTTTCCCTTTCCGATGAAAAATCTATCTGGAAAGATCTGATACACGACACTGTCGTAAACCCAAGACGGCATCGGGTACATCATCCTTTCACCGATCCTTTCGTGAGTCCACCCACTATGTACTTCTGGAGGGACAGGAAGAGTATCACCATCGGTGTCATACCGAGGAGAGCGGCAGCCGTGAAAAGGCCCCACTCTGTTTCATAAGCACCCGTTGAGAACGTCCAGAGGCCGAGAGCGTAAGTGTAGTTTTTCACGTCCTGAAGAATGATCCTTGCAAGGACGAACTCGTTGAACGTCCCGATGAAGGTGAGTATCACTATGACCGTGAGGATCGGAAGAGCGAGTGGAACGACTATCTTGTAGAAGGTCTGGAATCTGGTTGCACCGTCGATCATAGCGGCCTCTTCGAGAGACGAAGGAATGGTGTCGTAGAATCCCTTTATGAGGTACATGTTGTAAGCTATGTTACCGAGATAAGCGAATATCAAGCCTCCGAGAGAATCCAGTCCCAAGAATGGAAGGAACTGACCGATGAGCTTCAAAAGACCGTATATTGCAACCATGTACATGATGGCTGGGAACATCTGAATGAGAAGAAGAGCCATGATTCCGTACTGCCTTCCCCAGAATCTCATTCTGCTGAACGGATAGGCCGCCAGGGCACAAACAGCCGTGGTGATGAGTGAAACAAGGCCTGCAACGATCACCGAGTTCATGACCCATCTGAGGAAGTAATGCTTTGTCTTCTGCTCCCATATCTGTGCGAGCCTGTAGAGATCTCCATCGATCTTTTTGAGATCGGACTTCAATTCTTTCAAAGGAATGGTGTCCATCAGGGTTCCTGCCTTTCTCGAAGCCACTGCTGTGTTCGTGAGAACTTCTTGAACGAAGTTCATTTTCACAAGGTCGTACAGCATTTCAAGGTGCTCAGAGGAAACGTAAAGTCCTTTGAAGGAAAGATCGAGAAGATTCGAATAACTTCCCTTGAAGTCATCGAGGATATTCTGAGCTTTTTCAACGATTTCCACAGCGTTTTTGTAACCCGTTTCTACCCTTCTGTTCAGATCTCTGTAGTCTTCTATCCAGGAGAGCTTCGCTGCCAGTTTTCTTATCTTTCCGATGAAATCGTCTCCTCCGTACTCCGACACATAGCTACTCACAAAGTCCTTGAGAGTATTGTATATCGAAAGAAGCTTTATCTGCGCGGCGCTGTTGAAAGATTTCATATCTTCAAGAGAATCGATTCTGCTCTGGATCTGATGGTTGAAGATCTTGAGATCCAGATACATCTTCGCCGAAGAAATTTCTTTCTCTTTCTCAGAGAGGGAGGATCTCACATTGTTCAAGCTTTTCTCCAGACCTTTGAGTTTTGCTGTTAGTACCACGATTTCGTTTTCTATATCTTTCAAATCCTTTATCTTCTGAACGAAATCGTCGATTCCGTCGCTCACTTTCTCTACAATTCCTTCAACAATAGGAACCGTCTCTTCAAAAGATTGAACAAAGCTTCCATAGAGGGCTTTTTTGGAAATGTCACCATCTTCGCTTACCACATTGTTTATCTCTTCTAAAGAACTCTTCATGGCAAAGATCTTTTCTGAGAGATCCGAAAGATCTGAAAAAGCAGAGATTTTGTTGTAGAGAGTGTTGAGTTCGGACAGGAGTTTTTCGAGTGAAGATTTCAATTTTGAGTCTTCATAAGGGAAAGCAGTTTCCACTTTACTGTTTCTGACACTGTGCACCATATCTTTGAGTTTGACGAGAACTTCGCTCACGGAATCGATGTCAGGCTTCAAAACCTCGAGTACTTTTTGTTTCTCCAAGATTTCTTTTTCAAGGGTTTCCTTCTGCTTCTCAAGGACGGCTATTTCTCTCTGAAGGGTTTCAATTTCACCTTCGAGTTTTTCAATTTCTTTCATGAACGTTCCTACCTCTTTCTCGTAAACCAGTCCAAGTTCAGAAAGGGCATCGTTCAGAGTGTCCTGATTCTCAACGCTGTAACCCACTACTTTCTCGATCACGTCCTTCAAAGCCTGAAATTCAGCACTTCTAAAGTTTTTACCCTTCAATATTTCATAGAGTGCAACAGCGATCCTCTGTAAATCGGGCAATGGGGTTTTATCCATCTGCTCCTGAGTCAATTTCTTTGCCTCTTCCAGAACATCTTTTGTGTAAGACAACACATCGGAGAACCTCTGGGAAAGCGTCTCTTCTATTTTCGAATTTCTCGCGTTGACATCCTCCAAAAGATTCTTCGTTTCAGCGAGGTAATTTTCAAATCTTCTGATTCGATCTTCGATGAGACGGTCTGCTTTCTCTCTGGAAACGTTGTCGAAAGGTTCCACTCTGGAAACGAGGTTCTGCATCTCCTGTATGAGAACGGGAAGGTTTTTTTCAGGGACCACCAGATCTTTGTAGTGCTGAAGGGTGAGACGAGACGAGAAGAGTTTCGGGGAGAAAGCCGCCTCATCCCTCCTGAAAGAGGTAGAAACAACCCAAACGATGGGGAAGAGAACCACAACAACAAGAAGTGTTAGAAGAACATGCGTGAGCCATCTATTCTTTTTTCTCACCATCATTCACTCACCTCTTCAAACGCACCAGAGAGTTTGAAGTTCACAAAGCTGATTCCTCCAACGAGGAAGAATATGATGATGGATATGGCGCTGGCAAAACCAAAGTCCTGCCCCCTTCCTCCTTCAAACGCGAGTTTGTAAACGTAGGAGATCAGAATGTCTGTGTGACCAACGGGAGTCGTGGTTCCAGCCATTGCGGGACCTCCACCGGTGAGCAGATATATGTTCACAAAGTTGTTGAAGTTGAAAGCAAAACTTCCGACCAACAGAGGAGCCACAGTGGTCATCAGAAGCGGAAACGTGATAGTCCAGAATCTCCTCCATTTTCCAGCACCATCGATCGCAGCGGCTTCGTAGAGCTCCTCTGGAATGCTCTGCAAAGCTCCGAGTGAGACGGCCATCATGTACGGAAATCCCAGCCACGTGTTGACGGTGAGAACTGCGACCTTCGCCCAGAACGGATCGTTGAACCACTTCACCGGATCCAATCCCAAGAACGGAAGAACAAATCGGTTGAGAATTCCATAAGTCTCGTTGAACATCCCGTTTCTCCAGACGAGAACGGAAATGAAAGCTGGCACAGCCCATGGAATAATGAGTAACGTCCTGTACACGTTCTTTCCCTTAAGTGTTTTATCGTTTAAAACGAGAGCGAGGGAAAGACCTATCGCGAACGTGAAAAGAACGCTGAGGGCTGCCCAGGTGAACGTCCAGGTGAAAACCTTGAAAAAAGGACCAGCGATCTTCGGATCGGTGAATATCCTGGAGAAGTTCTTGAAACCAATGTATTCCATGTATCCAATCACGAAAAATTCCCTTCCATTTTCATCGTAATCGTAAAAAGCACCTTCTCTCTCAACGAGATGCCTTCCAGTGAGATTGTTTTTCACCACAAGTTTCGTTGTTATCCTTCCGTTTTCGAGGGATTCTTCGAAAGACAGAGAGTAAATCCTCTTCACTGGATAAAAGTTCCATTCCCCATTTTCACCTATTCTGAACATGTAACTTTGATCCTCGAGCCAAAACTCCGCCCTGTTGAGATACTTCTGAACCACATTTACCTTGAAGAAAGGTTCGTACCTCTTCAGGGAAACCTCTTCAGGTGAGTAAAGCGGTTTGTAAATTTTACCGTCTGAATAGACGGCGTTCACCTCTTTTATGGAAGCGGGCCAGGGGACTATTTCATAAACCTTTCCATTCACTTCGGCGGTTCCATCCTTCACGGGAAAAAGAGTTGACTCTCTCAAAAGGACTTCTTTCCCACTCCTCTTTGCGACAACGGGGCGCTCCGCGATGTAGATGTTCCCATCTTTCTCGAAGAGAACAACAAAATCCTCGGTAGGATTCAGACCATCGAACACGGAGAAGACCATGTATTCAACAGGTTCAGCGCTCTCTGGAACATAAGTGTAATTTGGGTCGAAAAGAATTCTCTCGATGGCCTCTTGTTTCGTCATGAGGTGTCCTGTTCCATAATTGGTGAACGCAACCTTCACAGTGAAATATATAGGATAGAGAACGAGCACAAAAAGTAATATCAAAGCGGGAATGGTGTATCTGTAAGGGTAAGCCTTCGGATTGAAAATGAAGTAATCTATGAGTACGAGAAGCGTGAGAAGAACGATTCCAAGTTCATAATAAGAATTTTGAAGCAGGAAAATTCCTGCCCATACCATTCCTGAGTTGAATACAGCAAGAAACAATATCAGAAAGATTTTGAGAAGCCCTTTCACAGCGATCAGACCTCCCTGAATTTTTAAAAGAGGGGGAAAAGTCCCCCTCTTCTTTGACTAATGATAGCACTTCGAATTATTTTTCTATCTGTGCCTTGATTTTTTCCACAGCCTCTTTGAGAGCCTCTTCAACGCTAGCCTGACCGTTGATAATGATGCTGAGAGCGTCTCCCATGGCAGACCAGACAGGAGCCATTTCTGGCACGTTTGGCATCGGTGTTCCCATAGAAGCACTCTGAGTGAACGCAACAACATCGGGATTGTCTTTGACGAGTTCGAGAACATCTTTTCTCGCAGGAAGTCTTGGATCTGCGAGGTATATCTTGTACATGGTCTCTTTTCTCGCAATGAAGTTCGTGAGAAATTCCATGGCGATCACTTTGTTTGGAGACTTGGCGTTGATCATGAATCCCTGAACACCAACGAATGGTTTGGCAGGAACACCCGGTTCGAGTTCAGGAATAGGAGCAACTCCGTAGTTTATACCCGCGTCTTTGTAAGATTTTATAGCCCAAGGTCCGTTGATGATCATAGCTGCAAGACCTTCTTTGAACATGGAATCCATCGTTCCGTAGTTGTCACCAGGGGTGAGAACACCTTCATCGATCATTCTCTTTATGAGTTTCGCACCTTTGATTGCTCCTTCGTTCGCGAGTCCAATGTCTGTCACGTCGAGTCCCTGAGGTGTTTCCTTGAAGACGTATCCTCCGTAACCCAGAATGAACGGCGCAGAGAAGTAGAAGTTGGCGACATCGTAGATGAAACCTCTGACTTCTCCTCCGTATTCCTCATCTATCTGTTTTGCTTTTTCTATGAGCTCGTCCATGGTCTTAGGAACAGAATCAACGTAGTCCTTGTTGTAGATGAGAGCAACCGCTTCCATGGCGTACGGGACTCCGTAGAGTTTTCCACCGTAAGAGAAAGCTTTGAGAGCCGTGTCATAGAAATTCTTCAGATCAGAGAAGTTGGGAATGGGTTCGATCAAACCGTTGACGGCGAGTTCTCCTACCCAGTCGTGCGCTCCAACAATGATGTCTGCACCCTGTCCCTGTGGAGCCGCCGTCAGGAATTTGGATTTGATGCTTCCAAAATCAACGTACTGAACTTCAACAGGGATTCCGTACTTTGCCTTGAATTCTTCCCCGAGTTTCTGGAGGATGTCAACCTGCTTTTCGGAACACCAGATGGTGAGCTTTGTTTGTGCTAACACAAGGGCAGAAACCACAACAAGCATTAAAACGAGCAGTCTCTTCACCATAGACACCTCCTTTGGATTACAAAGAGTTTACTGTCAGAAAATTCACAAAATGTTTCACTAAGGATTTTAACACCGAATTTTCGTGATGTCAATCTGGATTCGAATCGGTGTTTTTAAATTATTCATCAACCGTTTCATTCAGAAATATCGAAATTCCGTTAACCCTATTGACACGTTGTGAATTGGGTGTTAATATAAACAGACGGATTTGTGTTAATTTATTGATTGTGGAATGTTTCGAAAAGAGGAGTGGAGGTTGTGAAGAAGACTTTTTTACTGCTTGCTCTGGTATTTTTACTCTTCCTCACCTCCTGCTTTCAAACGTCTATGAGTCAATCCCTCGTTTCAAGTAATCCACATTCAAACAGCACAAACACAGGTGATTCAGCCTCCAACCTTTCTATTAATGAAGTAAAATACCCCGTCGTCTACGAAATTTTCATTCGCTCCTTTTACGACAGCGACGGAGATGGTGTGGGAGACATAAACGGTGTTTCTCAGAAAGTTGACTATCTGAGGAAACTCGGCATTGACGCTGTGTGGTTTATGCCCTTCAACGAGGCTGTTTCATACCATGGATACGACATAACAGACTACTACAACGTCGAGAAAGACTACGGCACCATGGAAGATCTCGAAAACATGATCCAGGTGCTCCATGAGAACGGAATAAAGGTAATAATGGATCTCGTGATCAACCACACATCCGATGAGCATCCCTGGTTCAAAGACGCCGTGGAAAACACGACCAGCTCTCCGTACTGGGACTACTACATAATGAGTCTTGAAGATCATTCTGGTCAGGGTCACTGGCACTGGAAGATCAACTCAAAGGGTCAAAAAGTCTGGTATTTCGGACTTTTTGGCTATAACATGCCGGATCTGAACCACGACAGTCAGAAAGTGAGAGAAGAAGTAAAGAAAATCGTGGATTTCTGGATTTCCAAAGGTGTTGATGGATTCAGAATAGATGCTGCAAAGCACATATATGGCTGGTCCTGGGACGATGGGATACAGGAGTCGGCCGAATATTTTGAATGGTTCAGAGATTATGTGCTTTCCAAAAAGCCCGATGCCATACTTGTGGGAGAGGTGTTCAGCGGAAACACGTACGATCTTTCTCTATATCCAATTCCCGTTTTCAATTTCGCCCTCATGTACAGTATAAGGAACTACCCAGAAGGGCAGGATGGAATGATAGAAAACAACTGGGTTGAGGAGTCTTTCCTGTTTCTTGAGAATCACGATCTCCACAGGTTCTTCTCCCATCTTCAAGAACATTACAAAAAGTTCTCCGAGTCCGACTACGAATTCATCAAAAAACGTGCTGCTCTCTGGTATTTTCTGATATTCACACTGAAAGGATCTCCTGTTATCTACTACGGCGGTGAAATTGGAACGAGAGGTTTCAAGTGGCACGGTCCTGTATATGACGAGCCGGTGAGAGAGCCGATGCAGTGGTACGCAAGCGGTACAGGAGAAGGTCAAACCTTCTGGACAAAGGAAGTCTACAAAAACGCGGGGATAACCTTTGGAAACGCTGATGTTGACGGATGTATCTATGACGATCCTTACGATGGCTTCTCCGTCGAAGAACAGGAAAACGATCCGAAGAGTCTTTTGAATTTCATCAGATTCATTCTCAACTTCAGAAAAGATCACGACGCCATTTTGAATGGAGATCAAACGATCTTCAGGGACTGGAAAAACCTCATAGCGTTCTACAGAGAATCCTCCAACGAAAAGCTGTTGGTGGTCTTGAATCCGGATCCAGTCTGGCAAAACAGCTTCACTTTTGAAGAAAACATGACGATGATTCTCGAGGTAGATTTTGAAAACTTCATCTGGAACGAGTCAAACGTGTCTTTTTCAGCGGGTGAATCCTTCACTGTGGATCCCATGAAAGCGTACATTTTCAAAAAGTGAGGAGGTGCGAAAATGAAAAAACTCTTCCTGGTTTTGGCGGTCTTATCTCTTGTTCTTTACGGATGTCTGAGAACACCACCTGTCGTCAAAGATATGGTCACCACCGATGGTTCTCTCAGCGACTGGGGAAGCAAGATCAAGGAAGACGCAGCAGATGATTCCAAATGGGGAGCTGACAACGAGCTTTTGAAGGCAGGTTTGCTCTTCGATGGTGCAAACATCTACATCGCCGGTGAATATGTGATAGGAGGCGATGGAAACGTTAATGTCTTTCTTGTTTTGATCGATCTTGTCGGTGTGACCGGAGCTCAGACAGTCTCCTACACGGGTTTGAACGATGGAAACAGAAACTTCACAAACCCCAACGGCGACATAGATCTCATCGTTGAAGTGAATCAGAGCAACGAATACAAAGTCTGGAGAGTGTCTCAGGATGGAAGCCTCACAGATATCACCGACCAAGTGACCGCCCAGTTTGGAACTGGATCTACAATAGCAGAACTCAAGATCCCAATCTCCGAACAAGTTAACCAGGTGAAAGCTGTCTTCGCCATCAGCGGTGGAACGGGTGGCGGAAATCAGTGGGTAGGAGACTTCTATCCAAATCAGCCAGACCACGATTCGGCGGAAAATGGTGGTATTCCACAGCCAGCACCTGTTGTGAATTTCGTTGTTTGCGACAAAGAAGGTAACGTGAGTGAGGAAATAAACCAGACCTCTGAACCGGAGCAGCCCACTGAAAGTGTGATTGTTGTAGACGGAGATCTGAGCGATTTTGGAACCCCTGTGGCAACAAGCACAAATCCTGGCCCTGGAGTTGGAGCAAATCTGTACCGGCTCTACGTGACCTACGATGCGACGTACCTCTACATAGGATTCGATACTCAAAACTCCGGATCCTGGGATGTTGCCTATGGAATAGGTATCGACACAAAACCCAGCGGTTACACAGGAGACAGCGATGCGTGGGGAAGAAAGATAAGCTTCGGCGCTGATTATGCGGTAGATTACGAGATCTACTTCTGGTGGGCCGGGGGGTCAGGTCTTGATAGTAACAACTTCTGCGAATGGAACGGTTTAGACTGGAATTATAGATCAATAGCTGATGCTGGAGGAACGTTCGATTACACCGGTGACACTAGTAGTGGACTTCAAACGATGGAAATAGCGATTCCATGGTCTGCCATTGGAGGAAAACAGGACGTGGCTTTGATCGTTTGGATAACAGGTGGTAGTGGTTCGGCTGTAGACAGCATTCCTGATGATGATTCTACAATTGATAATGCCGACGAATGGAATGACTCTGATACTTTCACGAATCTCTATCTTCTCCAAGTGAACTGAGGAGGTGATCTCCTTGAAAAAGATAATCCCAGCTCTTTTGTTGATTACGTTTCTTTCTGGATGTATGACACTGCTCAATATAAAGCTTCCGGACGGTGTTTATGTGATAGGAGATTTCTCAAACGGTGTGCCGAGCTCCGAATACAAAATGGCGCTTCAGGGTGATTTCTACACCCTGGAGCTTCCTTCTTCCGTTTTGAGCTTTGAAAATGACATCGCCTGGTATCAGGTTGTGGTTGTTGAAAACGGAAAACCAGTGAAGACCACTTCCGAGATTCCTCTGTGGAAACAGCTCGTTGGAGCCACCGTCACCATATACGCAACACCGAACCTGATGGAAAACGACACAGCAAAGGGAGTGGGAGACTCTGAGAAAGAAACACCTCCCTGGTACTGCGCCGGAGATTTCAACAACTGGACGCTCGAAGAGATGACCTACCAAGATGGAAAGTTTGTTTTGAACACAGGCCGCACCGTCTCTTCCGGTGAAACGATACAATACAAAATCGCAAGAAACACCGACTGGACTCCTTACGAAGAACAGTTCGATGGAACCAGTTACGAAGCCGGATACGGTAAAAACGCCACCTTCACCGCGGACAAAGACGGAACTTTCGTCATAGAATTCGATCCGAAAACGAGCACACTTCAAGCCTATGTGGAGTGAGGTGAGGAATATGAAAAAACTCGCTGTTTTGATAATGTGTCTTCTTGCGTTTTCTTACGTGTTCTCCTTTTCGCCAACGGGTTCTCTCAAGGTGGGTTACTCCTACGATCTGGAAAACCAGAGCGGATCCAGCTACACTGAGCTGTACCTCTCGGGGAACAGTCTTTCCGGCGATTTCACAACCAAAGATTTGAAACTCGACTCCGGATACATCGCCCTCGATACAGACCTGGTGGATCTCAAAGCCTACTACAATAGAGTCTTTGGATCTACAGGTGACTGGCTTGGAATCTACAGCTTCAACGACTCTAGAAATGGACTTGAAATTGAGCTTTTCGGTTTCAGAGGTGTGACCACAGGAGATGTTTCTTATCTCCAGTACCGAGGAAATCTTTCGAATTTCTACTTCAGCGCGATGCTCGGGAAACGCTCCACAGTGAACGACATGTACTTCGATTTCAACTGGGAACCGGGCCTCAGGTATTTTGGAGAATTCGGTGTGAGTTATGAGAACGAGGAAAAGATAGGATCAAACAATTTCTTCTACATGTTTGGTATTTCAACCGCAGACTGGAAACACGGAGTGAAACTCACCGGAGTAGGTTCAGAAACATACCTTGACTACTGTGACTACGTGAACGACAACGATCTCGAAGGTGAGATACTCGCAAACCTCTGGACGACATTCGGCGACTTCAAGCTTTGGTTCGATTACAAATTCACATCGAAGACTCCCAAATACGGTGTCGAGTACTCTTCCGGTGATGTCTGGTTCAAGGCCTGGAAGGAAGGAACGAAATTCGATTCTGACATTCTCAACTGGGATGACTTCGGAATGGAAATTGGAAAGAACTTCAGCTTCATTGGCTTCAATGGAAAGATCTCTTACAAGTTCGGCAAACCCGCCCACGATTCCACAAGCGCGATGGGTGAGGTATTCTACGCGGAACTGTGGAAAAACTTCGGCAGTGTCAACTTCTTCGCCAAGTGGCAGTATCTGAACACTCTCTACACAGAGGCGTACACAGCCTACTACGAGCTGAAGTTCACGGATGAAAAGTCCGAGTTCAAACTCTCTCTTGGCGATGGCGATTTCTCCAGCCAGATAAACTTTGTCAAGAAAATCTCTCTTGAATATTCAACGTGGTGGTAAGGAGGTGTCTAAGGTATGAAAAAACTTCTCATTCTCTCTGTGCTTTTGCTGAGTGCCTTCGTATTTTCTGATGTCTTTGTAGAAAACGGAAAAGTGATTTTCACCTTCGAGTGGGAAGGAGCCAAGGTGGTGTACCTCGCAGGAACCTTCAACAACTGGAATCCCACAGCGCTTCCAATGGAAGAAGTGGAACCCGGTCTCTGGAGAGCAGAGCTCGAACTCGAACCCGGAACGTATCAATACAAATACGTGATAGATGGAACTACGTGGAAAGAAGATCCCAACGCACCCGGATACGTGGACGATGGTTTCGGAGGCTACAACGGAATATTCACACTGGTGGAAAAAGACGGACAGCTCTTCATCGTTGGCCCTCAGAAGAAAGAAGAATCAAAGAAATACGAGCCCAATCCCGACAGGGAAGACACCATCTTTGTCGAAGACGGTATAGTGGTTCTCAGATACTACAATCCCGAAGCGGAATTCGTAACCATAGCTGGAAATTTCAACAACTGGAACGCAGAAGAGATAGAGATGTATCCACTCGAAGATGGTTGGTGGGAAGGAGTACTTGAACTTGGTCCTGGAGTGTATGAATACAAGTTCGTTGTGAACGGTGAGGAATGGGTGACTGACCCCAACGCCTTTGCCTTTGTCGATGACGGCTTTGGAGGAAAGAACGGCGTTTTCGAAGTTTACGAAGAAAACGGAGAACTGAAGGTAAAATCTCCCATCGAGGAAACTGTCCAAGAAGAGACTTCAGAAGAAGCACCCGAAGTCGCTCATCAAGAAACCGCAGAAGCCGGACCAGAAGAGGTTGAAAAATCCGAGCTGAAAGAAGGACTCAGCGTGGAAGACAGTTTTGTCGTCTTCGTTGTTAGAAAGCCAGAAGCTTCCGAGGCTTACGTTGCGGGAAGCTTCAACAACTGGAGCACTACAGCGAATCCAATGGAAAGAGAAGGGAACCTCTGGGTGGCAAGAATCAAGCTCAACCCTGGCACTTATCAGTACAAGTACGTCTTCACGATAGCGGGAAATCAGGTCTGGCAAGAAGATCCCAACGCGCCTTCCTATGTCCCGGATGGATTCGGTGGAAAAAACGGCGCTTTCATGCTCTCTGAAGAGGATGGAAAACTCGTCATAAAACCACTGGAACAGAAATCTGAGAGTGAGACTCCGTTCTTCGGGAAATACTCCATTGATCTGACTTACAAATACGCAACGGATACCTTCCTCAAATCTCTCGAAAGCTCCCATGAACTCACTCTCGGTGTAAAAACCGACTTCTTGAAAGCAACCTTGAATTTCAAACCGGAAGGCTCTTTCTTGGACAGCGCGAACATAAAGGTGGAAAAGGACGGCTTCGAGGTTTTCGGACACTACAACGTGGCATCTCTGGTGGAAGGGAAGCCCTACGAAGAATGGTTCGCCGAAACAGGCTTTGGTCTCGGTATTTCTTTCCTTTCCTACAAGTTCACAGCTGATGTCGCTTTTGACACAAACGCGGAAAAGGAAAGATTTTTGATAGGAGTTTCGGGAGAGAATTTCGGTACCTACTTTGGAAGTAATTACTTGCTTGGGATAGAAAAAATAGACCTCGCAGGTTTCTTATCCTTTGATCTTCTTGGAGCAAAAACAACCGTCTGGACCGGTTTAATCTTTGCCAAGCCCGTTCTCTACTTTGTGAACCTCGAAGTCGATTCGGACAACTTCGATGTCAACTACCTGTACTATGAAAAAACATCTTCAGAAGACAAAGGATTTCTCAAAGCAAGCATTGATCTCTTCAACCTGGAACTCTACGGGGATTACAATTTCAACAACAAAACGTACACGGTAAGCGCAGGGTACGTTTTCGATGACACCTATGTCCTCGGATTGGCCTACAGATACGGAGACTACGACAACTTTGAAAACGACCCCGACAAAATAACCGTCTTTGGGGAGCTCAGAAACGAATTCGCAAGCGCAAAACTTGGAGTAACTTACGACGCATACAAGAACATCTATCTGGATTTCCAAGGTGAAGTCAACTTCTGATTGTGAGGTGATTCAAGGTGAAGACTAAACTCTGGTTGTTACTTGTTCTCCTCCTTTCCGCTTTGATATTCTCAGAAACCACCATCGTAGTCCACTATCACAGATACGACGGAAAGTACGATGGCTGGAATCTCTGGATATGGCCCGTAGAGCCCGTGTCTCAGGAAGGGAAAGCTTATCAGTTCACAGGTGAGGATGATTTTGGTAAAGTAGCAGTAGTGAAATTACCAATGGATCTTACAAAGGTGGGGATCATAGTGAGGCTGAACGAGTGGCAGGCAAAAGACGTGGCAAAAGACAGGTTCATAGAGATAAAAGACGGAAAGGCTGAAGTGTGGATACTCCAGGGAGTGGAAGAGATTTTCTACGAAAAACCAGACACATCTCCCAGAGTCTTCTTCGCACAGGCAAGGTCGAACAAGGTGATCGAGGCTTTTCTGACCAATCCTGTGGATACGAAAAAGAAAGAACTCTTCAAGGTTACTGTTGACGGAAAAGAGATTCCCGTCTCAAGAGTGGAAAAGGCCGATCCCACGGACATAGACGTGACAAACTACGTGAGGATCGTCCTTTCTGAACCCCTGAAAGAAGAAGACCTCAGAAAAGACGTGGAACTGATCATAGAAGGTTACAAACCGGCAAGAGTCATCATGATGGAGATTCTGGACAACTACTATTACGATGGAGAGCTCGGAGCCGTATATTCTCCAGAGAAGACGATATTCAGAGTCTGGTCTCCCGTTTCTAAGTGGGTAAAGGTGCTTCTCTTCAAGAACGGAGAAGACACAGAACCGTATCAGGTTGTGAACATGGAATATAAAGGAAACGGTGTCTGGGAAGCGGTTGTCGAAGGTGATCTCGACGGAGTGTTCTACCTCTATCAGCTGGAAAATTACGGAAAGGTCAGAACAACCGTCGATCCTTATTCGAAAGCGGTTTACGCAAACAGCAAAAAGAGCGCCGTTGTGAATCTTGCCAGGACAAACCCAGAAGGATGGGAAAACGACAGGGGACCGAAAATCGAAGGATACGAAGACGCGATAATCTACGAAATACACATAGCGGACATCACAGGACTCGAAAACTCCGGAGTCAAAAACAAAGGTCTCTACCTTGGGCTCACCGAAGAAAACACGAAAGGACCGGGCGGTGTGACAACAGGCCTTTCGCACCTCGTAGAACTCGGTGTTACACACGTTCATATACTTCCTTTCTTCGATTTCTACACAGGTGACGAACTCGATAAAGATTTCGAGAAGTACTACAACTGGGGTTACGATCCTTACCTGTTCATGGTTCCAGAGGGCAGATACTCTACTGATCCCAAAAACCCACACACGAGAATCAGAGAAGTCAAAGAAATGGTCAAAGCCCTTCACAAACACGGTATAGGTGTGATCATGGACATGGTGTTCCCGCACACCTACGGTATAGGCGAACTCTCTGCGTTCGATCAGACGGTGCCGTACTACTTCTACAGAATCGACAAGACAGGTGCCTATTTGAACGAAAGCGGATGTGGTAACGTCATCGCAAGCGAAAGACCCATGATGAGAAAATTCATAGTCGATACCGTCACCTACTGGGTGAAGGAGTATCACATAGACGGATTCAGATTCGATCAGATGGGTCTTATCGACAAAAAGACAATGCTCGAAGTCGAAAGAGCTCTTCATAAAATCGATCCAACTATCATTCTCTACGGCGAACCGTGGGGTGGATGGGGAGCACCGATCAGGTTTGGAAAGGACGATGTCGCCGGCACACACGTGGCAGCTTTCAACGATGAGTTCAGAGACGCAATAAGGGGTTCCGTGTTCAACCCGAGCGTCAAGGGATTCGTCATGGGAGGATACGGAAAGGAAACCAAGATCAAAAGAGGTGTTGTTGGAAGCATAAACTACGACGAAAAACTCATCAAAAGCTTCGCCCTTGATCCA
Source organism: Thermotoga sp. RQ2 (assembly GCF_000019625.1). Taxonomy (NCBI): domain Bacteria; kingdom Thermotogati; phylum Thermotogota; class Thermotogae; order Thermotogales; family Thermotogaceae; genus Thermotoga; species Thermotoga sp. RQ2. Next base: position 1,018,139 of record NC_010483.1, on the reverse strand, counting down.
GAAGAGACGATAAACTACGCAGCGTGTCACGACAACCACACACTGTGGGACAAGAACTACCTCGCCGCCAAAGCTGATAAGAAAAAGGAATGGACCGAAGAAGAACTGAAAAACGCCCAGAAACTGGCTGGTGCGATTCTCCTCACTTCTCAAGGTGTTCCTTTCCTCCACGGAGGACAGGACTTCTGCAGAACGAAGAATTTCAACGACAACTCCTACAACGCCCCTATCTCGATAAACGGCTTTGATTACGAAAGAAAACTTCAGTTCATAGATGTGTTCAACTATTACAAAGGCCTCATAAAACTCAGAAAAGAACATCCTGCTTTCAGGCTGAAAAATGCCGAAGAGATCAAAAAGCACCTGGAATTTCTCCCGAGTGGAAGAATAATAGTTGCGTTCATGCTCAAAGACCACGCAGGTGGTGATCCCTGGAAAGACATTGTGGTGATTTACAATGGAAATACAGAGAAGGCAACATACAAGCTGCCAGAAGGAAAATGGAATGTGGTTGTAAACGGCCAGAAAGCTGGAACGGAAGTGATAGAAACCGTTGAAGGAACAATAGAACTCGAACCGCTTTCTGCGTACGTTTTGTACAGAGAGTGAAAAGTTGTAGAATTTCAATGGTAAAGCCCCAGCGTGAGCTGGGGCTTTGAAATCCATTCCAGGAGGGTGAGCCGATGAAAAAATCACTGATACTGATTTTGATCATCATTTCAATCCTGACTTTCTCTCAAACATTCAAACTCGAGAAGGTGCTGGGATTCAGCGATATTTCAGCTTTAACATTCAAAGATGGTTATCTCCTACTTGGAACGGGAAACGGTGAAATCATCGTCTACAAAGACGGATCCTATTACAGAGCTTTCAAAGTCCACGACAACAGAGTAAACGAAGTGATCTTTGAGAACGGGTTTATCGTGAGCGCTTCGGACGACAAAACAGTTGGTGTGACGAATCTGGAGACGGGTGAAACACATCTCCTCAAAGGTCACATAAAAGGTGTTTCTTCCGTCGCTGTAGCAGGCAGTAAAATCCTAAGCGCCTCTTTCGATGGAACGGTGAGAATATGGTCTTTCCCGGATGGAGAGGAAATCTCTTCTCAAAAGCTTGGACCATCGGTTGTTCAAATCGCCGCTTATGAGAACAGATACGTCGTGGGACTGGCCAACGGACTTGCTGTGATCAGGGATCTCTCGAATCAATCATTTTCCATTCCCCTCAAGGCCCATCCTGAAGGAATTAAAAAGATCGTGTTCTCAGAGAATGGACAGTTGATCGCAACCTGTGGGGGAAACACCGTAAAGGTATGGAACGCCTCGAATGGAAATCTCGTCCTCCAGTACGACCACGCTATAACGGTGAACGATTTGGCTTTTCTTGACAATGATGATCTCATTTTTGTAGCCGACGACTACAAAGCTGTGGTTTTGAACATTCAGAAAAACGAAGTGGTGAAATCAATCGACGCTCATAACAACTTCGTTCTTTTCGTCTCTTCAGATGACGGTAGCATAGCAACCTACGGAATGGACAAAACTGTCAAAGTGTGGAATGCCGATCTGGAGCTTCAGTACTCTCTCTACGGTCACCAACTCTCGGTGAACACAGTAGCTTTATCAAGCGACGGGAAATTCATCGTGAGCGGCAGTGACGATAGAGAAATTCTGATATGGAACGCTGAGAAGGGGATCGCTGAACACAGGATAAAGGCTCTATCAGGGGTCAGAAAGCTTTTGACAGTAGAAAACAACATCATTTCCTGTCTTGATAGCAATCAACTCAAGATTTATAACCTGGAAAATGGAAAGCTCGTGAAGAGAATCAAAGTTGGCACGACGAGCACAATGGACATCGCTCTTCAAAACGATAGAATGGCAATAGGATTCTACGACGGAAGTGTCGCTCTGTTCAGATATCCAACCTTCGAAGAGATATGGAGAAAAGACACAGAACACGAAATGATCCAAACGATTGATATGAACAACAAATTCATCGCCTTCGGAGTTTCTTACTCTGATCCAAAAGACAAGATAGGTTACGTAGAAGTTCTCTCCGCAGACACAGGGGAAAGAGTACTTCTGCTGGAAGGTCACAGAGGAAACGTAAACGCTGTGAAATTCGCTGGGGACTTTCTTGTCTCAGGTGGAGAAGACGGAAAGGTCATTCTCTGGAGCTTGGATACAGGTTCAAAAGTCCGCGAGATCTACCTGAACGAACCAGTGTCCTCTCTATTAATCGATGAAAAGGAACTCTTTGTTGGAACCTGGAATGGAAATATCAAAATTTTTGCTTTTCCAGATCTGACCTTGAAGACTTCTTTGAAAGCCTCTGATCAAAAGATAGGACATTTCATAAAGGTGGGCGATCAGCTCGTAGTTCCATGCGGTGATGGAAAGATAAGGATCCTCTTGGAAAAGTGAGGGGGGAAATCCCCCTCATTTTACACTAGTCTTTCACTTATCATCATGGAAGAAAGTATCGAAGTCCCCTCTAAAACCACTTCTTTGTTGGAGAGACTACCCTTCTCAACGGAAACCTCTTTATCCATTGGATGAACCTGTCTTCTCGTTTCTGATACAATCACCTCAAATACACCTTCAGGAAGAAATACTCCTTCTCCGCCAACAATCACGATCTCTGGGCTCAGAATGTTCACAAGATTCACAATACCATCTATGAGGATGGTTGTGAACTCGTCCAGGATCTTCTTTGCGAGGTCATCCTTTTCGTACAGGCTGCACAAAGCCTCGAATTTCTCGTACATGGTCTTTCCAGGAAGGGCTTTTTCCTTTTCGTACTGATGCACACAGTGGGATATGGAGGTGTTTGCCTCCCAGCACCCCACTCTTCCACAGAAACAGGGTCCTCTGTCGTACATTTTCATGTGACCGATCTCTCCGGCTGCGTTGAACGATCCTTTGTACAACCTTCCTTCAATGATGATTCCTCCACCTATTCCTTCCCTCACAAGGATGTACACTATGTTCTTTCGATCTCCGAAGTGTTTGTTTTTCATCGTTTCTGCGAGGGCTGCAAGGTTTGCATCGTTTTCCAGATAGACTTCGAACACCTTGAAGTACTTCTCTACATCGACGTCTCGCCATCTGTTGAGATTTGGAGCGAACGCCAGCTTTTTGTGGGTCTTATCGACAGAACCAGGAACGCCTATCACGATGAGAGGAAACACACCGGGAAACCTGGAAACCCTCTCCGTCAGGACTCTGAAGCATTCCTCTGGTGTGTCCGGTGTATCGAATTCATCGATGACCTCTACAGAACCATCGAAGAAGGAAAGCCCAACCAGAGAGTGTGTCACACCAAGATCGACCACTATCGCTTTAGAAAACTCTTTGTTCACATAAAGTCTTTTGGAGTGTCTTCCAAGTTTAGAGGGGAGAATTCCCTTCTCGTAGATCATCTTCTTTCTCTTCATCTCGTTCACGAGTTTTGTGACGGTGCTGGGATCGAGCCCTGTTTTTTCTGAGATCATGTTTCGAGTGATCCCGGGCTCAAACCTGATCGTGTTGAGAACCCTCAATTTGTTGATGGTCCTCGTCTGCTTCAGAGAGTATATTTCCATGTTCTGCAATTTCTGAACCTCCTTCACCCACTCAAACCAGCTGCGAGTTTCATAACCTTTTCCTGGGAAGCCTCTTTGGCATCGATGATACCAGCGAGTTTTCCAAAGCTCATAACGGCTATTCTGTCACTCATTTGAAGAACCTCTGGAAGTTCTGAGGAGATCATGATGACTCCAACTCCCTCTTTTGCAAGATGCGACATGATCCTGTATATTTCTGCCTTTGCTCCAACGTCTATTCCCCGTGTTGGTTCATCCAGTATGAGAACCTTTGGTTTCAAAGCAAGCCATTTTGCCAGAACAACTTTCTGCTGGTTTCCTCCAGAAAGGTACAGAACTTTCCTGTCTGGATAGGGTGGCCTTATGTCGAAGGTCTTTATCGCCCAGTTCGCCAGTTCTTTCTCTCTTTTAAACGATATGAAAGGCCCTTTCTTTATTCTATCAAGACTCGGCAGAGATACGTTGTGCATGATACTCATGATCAATATGAGCCCAAGCTTCTTCCTGTCTTCCGGTACCAACCCAATACCTTGTTCTATCGCATCCAGAGGATGGTTTATCTCCACTCTCTTCCCTTCTATGTATATCTCCCCTCCCCTCTTTGGCCTGAATCCAAATATCGTCTCCATCAGTTCTGTCCTCCCTGCCCCAACAAGCCCGGCAAAACCAAGTATCTCCCCTCTCCTCAAACTGAACGACACATTCTCAAATCCTTCCCCAGACAGGTTCTTCACTTCAAGTACCACTTCCCCAGGTTCATGCGCTTCTTTTATGTAAAACTTCTCTAATTTCCTTCCCACCATCATCTCCACGATCTTTTCTTTCGTCAGGTTCTCTATGCTATCTGTTCCTATGTACTCCCCATCTCTCAGCACACTCACCTTGTCACAGATCTCGAAGATCTCTTCCAGCCTGTGCGATATGAAGATTATTGCCACACCTTTCTCCTTGAGACTCTTCACAACCTCAAAGAGTTTTTCCGTCTCTTTCTGTGTGAGGGATGATGTGGGCTCGTCCAGTATGAGTACTTTCGCCTTCTTGTAAACTGCCCTCGCTATCTCCACCATCTGCTGGATCGCTATGGAGTATCTCCCCAACTTCTCCTCAGGATCTATCTCTATGCCAAATTCTTCTCTCATGAATCTTTCCGTCTCCCTGTACATTTTCTTGTAGTCTACAAATATCCCTCTCTTCTCTTCATCTCCCATGAACATGTTCTCCGCCACGGACAGATTGTCCATTACCGACAACTCCTGAAACACCGTCACTATCCCCGCTTTTATCGCTTCACTCGGATGACTCCACCTCACACTTCTGCCGTCGTATATGATCTCCCCTTCATCGGGTTCATACACCCCTGCTATGATCTTCATCAACGTACTCTTTCCCGCTCCGTTCTCTCCTACTATCGCATGTACCTCCCCCGGATAAAATTCTATACTCACTCCCTTGAGTGCATGTACCCCGGGGAATCTTTTGTGTATCCCCCTTACCTCGAGTATGGGCTTCATCTCTCTTTCGCCCTCCTGATCTGGTCTATCGCTATCGCTATGATGATCACTATCCCTATCACTACTTGCTGCCAGAACGACGATACACCAAGCAGTATCATCCCGTTCCTCAAAACACCCATTATCACCGCTCCCAAAAACGCCCCAAGTATCGTCCCTTCTCCACCTGACAAACTCGTTCCTCCTATCACCGTCGCCGCTATCACGTCAAGTTCGTATCCCTGACCCGCATTGGGCTGTGCCACACCAAGCCATGCCGTCAATAGAAAACCTGCAAATGCCGCCAAAAAGCCGTTTATCGTGTACACCATGATTAGTATCCTGTCCGTCTTGATCCCAACCAGCCTGGACGCCTCTTCATTCCCACCTATCGCATAGATCCTCCGCCCCGTCACGGTGTACTTCAAAAATATGTGGCTGATCACACCTATCACTGCCATGTAGATCACCGGAACCGGTACGGGCCCTACCATTCCCTGACCGTGTATCGTGAAACTCTCAGGAAACGGTGATATGGGCCAGCCACCACTCAACACGTATGCAAGACCCCTTCCTACACTGAGCATACCAAGTGTGCTGATGAACGGTGCAAGTTTTGCCTTTGTGATCAAAAAACCGTTTGCAAGCCCAAATCCAACACCAACTAAAAGCCCCAAAACTACACTCCAGAAGGGTGATAACCCTCTTTCATTCATCAAAAGCCCCATCACCACGCTTGCTACACCCAGTACCGACCCAACCGAAAGATCTATCCCGGCTGTGATGATCACCATCGTCATCCCAAACGACATGATCGCTATGAACGATACGTTCAGTATCACCGTGAATATGTTCTCCACTGTCAAAAATTCTCTCGTCGTTACCCCTAAAAACACCACGATCGCTATGAGTATTAGAAATATCCCTGCTTCCCTCGCCTTGAACAGCTTCTTCCACAATTCAACCACGCCTCCTCACCGTTGTTTTTATCCTTCTCCTTCCATAAAGAAGGGGGGTGAACCCCCCTCTTTACTTCAATGATTTTACATCATCAGCGCTTGGAATAGATCTTCTTTGCATATTCGTAGAATTGATCGACATTTTCTTCTGTTACAATATCAACACCCGTGTCAATAATGTAGTCAACTGTTCCGTCTTCTTTGACAACTTTCGGGAGCATCTTCAATGTGTTCTCCACTCCAATCTTTGCCATGTTGTAGAGAACGAGAACAGAGAGATAGCCCATGTCATAAGGTCTCTGACCAACAAGACCTTTGACTGCACCGGCTTTAACAAGTTCGAGTTCCGGAAGCAAAGTGTCAAAACCAACAACCAGCAGATCTTTCATCCTTTCTGGGCCACCAAGAGCGGAGATAACGGTTTCTTTCGGAGCAAAGAGAGGCCATCCTCCAGACATAAACCATCCATCGAGATCTGTGTACTTTCTGGTCACATCTCTGATGATCTGAATAGCCTTTGCAGAATCATCATCACACGGGAACGGATCGGCAACATAAACTATCTCTTTCCCGCTCCTCTTGGAGTAGTCCTCAAGCGCATCTTTGAAACCTCTGATCCTTTCGTTCAAGTTAAGAGCAGCGAGACCTCCGGTGAGTATTGCAAGCCTGATGGTCTTTTTCTCCGCTCTGTACTTCTCGATGAGCTGAGCCATCAGTTTACCCGCCTCGTATCCTGCGTTATAGTTGTTGGTTCCTATGTAAGCATACCTTCCGCTGTCTGGAGAATCTGAGTCAAACATGATTACCGGTATCCCCTTGTCAAGCGCCCTCTTGACAACTACCTTTATCCCTTCAGGATCGTTCGGTGAAATGCCTATCCCGTCTACACCTTTCACTATGTAGCTCAGTATCTTCTCTGCCTGCTTCGCCGCATCTGCCTCAACCGGTGCGTCGAATATCGCTTTGATCCCAAGTTTCTCTGCCGCATCTTTCATCCCGTTCTCCACCGCAAACCAGTACGGATTGTTGAGTGATTTCGGTGCCAGAAGTATTGTCATGTCCTCAGAGAAAACAAACACCGACAGCAGCAAAATCACACCAAACAACAGCAAACCTTTCCTCATGAAAAACACCTCCCAACTTAAGATGTAATTTAAAATTAACGCATATGTATTTCATATCCGAAAAAACGCTTTTTCTTCAAAAAAACGAAACGCAAGGTATTAATTTCCAAAGGAATTAAATTAATCCAGAACATATTATCACACATTGCGCAACGGTTTTTCAAACCTTATTTCCACTAAAAAACAAAAGATAGGGCAAGATATCTCATGATAAATTCAAATAATTCCCAACAATCAAAAATATCTACCTAAAATGGTTGATTATTAACCCTTCACAGCCCCTGCACTCAAGCCAGCTATGATTCTGTTCTGGAAAACCAAAACGAGTATCACAAGTGGAAGTGTGACGATAACGGCTGCGGCCATGAGCTGACCCCATGGTATCTCGTACTGAGACGCTCCTTTGAAGAGAGCGACTGCGACAGGAACCGTGTACAGGCTCGGCTTTTGCATGAACGTGAGAGCGAAGAGGAACTCGTTCCACGCGGCGATGAACGTCAAAAGCCCTGTTGCCACAAGACCAGGAGCAGACATGGGAAGCACGATAGACCAGAGAGTTCTGAGTTTAGAGGCTCCGTCGATGAACGCCGATTCCTCCACTTCTTTTGGAAGTTCCCTGAAGAAACTCTGGAGCACCCAGACAGTGAGAGGCAGATTCATAGCAGTGTAGGGTATGATGAGACCAGTGTAGGTGTTTATCAACTTCAATCCCCTCAAGATCAAAAATAGAGATCCCAAAATAGAAACCTGTGGAAACATGCTCACCGCAAGAATCAGTGACATCACGATGACCTTTCCCTTGAACTTGAGCCTTGCGATGGCGTATCCAGCAAGCGATCCTACAACTAATGCCAAAACCGTGGTTATGCCTGCCACTATAATGCTGTTTTTGATGTTTATATGAAACGGTCTTTCCTTGAAGACCTTCACGTAGTTTTCAAAGGTTATTCTTTTTGGGAAAAGAGAGGGATTCTTTTCAAAAAGATCCCGATCAGGCTTTATCGACGAAATAAAAGCCCAATAAAGGGGAAAAACGCACCATATAAGAATGAGTAAAACAGCTATATAAAGAAGGATTCTCTGCGTTATCGATCTGCTCATCGGGTTCCCTCCTCAATCGAGTTTCAGCCTCAAGGACTTTATGTAAAGTATGGCAAAGATCGATATAAGAACGAATATGAAAACAGATATGGCGGAACCGTATCCAAACCACGCGCCGGTGAAAGCCCTATCCATCAGAACGTGTCGGTTGTAAACGGCCAGGGTTTCTGTGTTCACAGCACCTCTCGTCATGATGTAGACAACATCGAACACGCGCAGTGCATCGAGTGTCCTGAAGATCAGAGCCACTCCTATCGTTGGCGTTATCAACGGAAGAGTGATTCTGAAGAATCTTTGAATTGTATTTGCTCCGTCGATTCTCGCCGCTTCGTAAATATCCTCCGGTATCACCTGAAGACCTGCGAGAATCAAAAGAGCCATGAACGGAGTCGTTTTCCACACATCAACGAATATGATCGCCCACATGGCGAGCCCTGGTGTTCCGAGAATGGGGGTTCCCGGTTCTATTATTCCGAGTTTCTCCCAGAGTCTCGACATTATTCCGAATTGATCGTGGAACATCCATCGCCACATTTGAGAAGAAATGGCCGTTGGAATTGCCCATGGAACGAGCATAGCGGCCCTCACAACGCCTCTCAACGCGAATCTCTGATGAACAACTATGGCGATGAGAACACCAAGCACCGTCTCCAGAGAAACCGAAATCACCGTGAAAAAGACGGTGTTTTTCAAAGCCATTATGAAGCGGGTGTCCTCAAAGAGTCTGAAATAGTTCTGAAGCCCAACGAATCTTCTCTCTATACCGGGCCTCAAACCGAAACTGTAGAAACTGTCGTAGAAGGTTTTGAACAGAGGAAAAAAAGCCACTACGGATATGACAAGAATTGTCGGCAAAATCATCCAGAACGCTGTCCAACCACTTCTTTTTTCCATCTTTCTGTATCCTCCTTCAACAGAGTAAAAGAGGCGGGGGAGAGCCCCTCGCCTCTGTTACTGTCCAAGCAGGAATTTGAGCTCTTTTGCAATGTTCTTTATTGCGTCTTCTGGTGTTGTCTGTCTTGTCAGAGCAGCGTGCACGTACCTCTGAATGATATCGGAAACTTCTGTGTAGTTCGCAACCCTTGGTCTTGGAAGAGCGTTGATGAAAACTCCGAGAAGTTCAACCATGAACGGAGCAGCTTCTTTGAGTTTTGGATCTTTGTAAACGGCTTTTCTCGTTGGATTCTGTCCGGCGTTGATCGCTTTGTAGAGCTGCTGGTCGTAACTTGTGAGGAACTTTATGAGCTTCTTTGCGGCTTCCTTTTCTTCAGGTGACGAGAATTTGTTTATACCGAGGACCCATCCGCCGAGCGTGGCAGCTCTTCTTCCACCAGGACCCATTGGAAGAGGAGCAACTCCAACCTTTCCTTTGATTGGGGATTCGTCGCTGTTCACGAGGGACCAGGCGTACGGCCAGTTCCTCATAAAAACAGCTTCTCCGTTCTGGAAGATTCTTCTTGCGTCTTCTTCCATGTAGGTGGTAACTCCTTCAGGAGTGACTTTGTGCTTGTAGATGAGATCGACCATGAACTGAAGAGCCGCAACAGCTTCTGGAGAATCGATCACAACTTTTCCACTCTCATCGAGCACATCCCCACCGAAAGACCAGAGGTATTCAAGGAAATCACAGACAAGGCCTTCGTATCTTGCACCCTGCCAGACGAATCCGTGGATGCCTTCAGCCTGAGAGATCTTCTTTGCCATTTCGACGAGTTCATCCCAGGTTCTCGGAGCGTGATCGTAACCGTATTTCTCGAGGAGGTCTTTTCTGTAGTAAAGGAGACCTGCATCTGTGAACCAGGGAACAGCAACGATTCTTCCATTGACCGTGACAGACATCACAGTTCCGGGTAGGAATTCACCGAGTTCGAAGTAGTCTTTGTCTGCTGTCAGATCTTCAAGGAACGGAGCAAACTCAGCAGGCCATATCACATCGAGCATGAGAACGTCTGGATCCGTCTCTCCGGCGGCAAAGTACGTGACGTAGAGATCGTGCCTTTCAGTTGAACTGTCCGGCATCGGAATGATTTCCACTTCGATATCTGGGTACTGCTGGTGGAACATCTCCAGCTGCTTTTTCAGTACCTCGAGTTCCTTTCCGACCCCTCCAGATGTCATAGTGATTTTCACAGCGAAGAGTCCACCAACCAGAAGAACTGCTAGCAACAGAACAAAGTACTTCTTCATGGCAAAAGCACCTCCTTAAGTATCAGTTAAATGACGTTGTAATCAAATTAACCTATTTGATATTTTGCCAGACTTTTAAATTCTTTGCAAGTGAGTTATCAGGAGAAAACGGGAGATTTTTTTCGTTAAATGAAAATAATCGGGGATATTCACTCGGAATGAACAAATAGGAGGGAAAATAGTACATCAAAAAGAAAGGGCGGCCAGGCCGCCCTTTTCAGTCTTCCAGACCGTTGTTTTTAACCACATTCGAGTACCAGTACCCACTGTCTTTTATGATGCGTTTTTGAGTACTGTAGTCCACGTACACAATACCAAATCTCTTAGAGTATCCCTCTGCCCATTCGAAATTGTCGAGGAGCGACCAGACGAAGTAACCTTTAAGCGGCACTCCCTCCTGTATGGCCTTCCATGCCTGACCAATGTGGGCCTTCAAATAATCGATTCTGTTTTGATCGTGAACTCTTCCATCTTCACTAACTACGTCGTCAAAAGCAGCCCCATTCTCTGTGATGTAAACCTCTGGTGGGTTGTATTCTTCTTTCACCTTCTTCAGGATCCAGTAGATTCCTTCTGGAACGATCTCCCATCCCATGGCTGTTTTTGGAAGATCCCTTTCAACGAAAGAGACCTTAGCTGGTGCATCTGGATCGAACTTCACCAAATGACCGGAGTAATAGTTCAATCCAACAAAGTCGATCTTTTCCTGTATCTCGGACATGTCATCTTTGTAATTCTCCGGTAGATACTCTCTGGCAAATTCCAGAACGAGCTCCGGATAATCTCCTCTGTAGATCGGATTGAGAAAGAGAGGATAGTTGTTGAACTGATGCATGAATCTCGCCGCTCTGATGTCCTCCTCTTTTTCACTCGCAGGTTCGAAATATCCATTGTTGAAAACTATTCCGATCTTTCCATCTTTCACAGTTTCCCTGAACACTTTCACCGCTTTGGCGTGTGCCCTCAAGAGATTGTGAACAGCTCGGAAAGCCACGTAAATATCTCTCATTCCAGGAGCGTGGACTCCGTACAGATGCCCCACTATGGCAACAACCCACGGTTCGTTCAAGGTGATCCAGTTCTTCACACGGTCGCCGAAATTTTCAAAGAGAACCCTTGAGTATTCTGCGAACCAATCCGCTATTTCTCTGTTCGCCCATCCTCCTTTCAACTGAAGAGCGAAGGGAAGATCCCAGTGATAGATGGTCACAAAGGGTGTGATACCTTTTTCCAGCAGGGTGTCTATGATCCTGTTGTAAAAATCCAGTCCTTTCTGATTCACCCTTCCTGTTCCTTCCGGAAGTATTCTTGGCCAGCTGATTGAAAATCTGTAAGCCTTTACTCCGAGTTTCTCTATGATTTCAATGTCCTCTTTCCATCTGTTGTAGTGGTCGCAGGCCACATCTCCCGTGTCACCGTTCTTTACATTTCCAGGAGTATGGGAGAAGGTGTGCCAGATAGACATACCAGCTCCGTCTGCGAGGGGAGAACCCTCGATCTGGTAGGAAGCTGTTGCAACACCCCAGAGGAATCCTTCAGGGAACTTTTTCACGTTCATCACCTCTCCTGTTGTTTTGATTCGTGTGCCTAACTATTCTATCAAAACTCTCTGCACAAAAAAAGAGGGGGAGTACCCCCTCGTCTGTACTATATCATCGGAGAACAAAAGGTCAGCCCATCACAACTTCAACCCTGTGCACCTTTCCATCCTCGAAAACTGGAAGTACTTGTCCTTCTATCTTTTTTCCATCAACAATGATCTCTTTGACTCCTTTGGAAACATGAGAGAGATTCTTCACCGTTATATCGTAGATGCTTCCTCTGAACTTTCTTGTGATCCTGAATCCTTCCCATTCTTTCGGGATGCAGGGATCCACCACCAGGCCGTCGTAAGTAGGCCTTATCCCGAGTATATGCTGAGTGATCGCTACAAAGCTCCAAGCAGCAGTCCCCGTGAGCCAGGAATTCTTTGCCTCTCCATGCCTCGGTGCATCTTTTCCGGCAACCATCTGAGCGTAGACGTACGGCTCAGTCCTGTGTATTTCGCTGATGTCTTCGAGATAAGCCGGTGTGATTTTTCTGTAGATCTCAAAGGCTCTGTCTCCCCTACCTATAACAGTCTCGGCTATCGCTACCCATGGGTTGTTGTGACAGAAGATCCCCGCGTTTTCTTTGTAGCCCGGTGGGTAACTCGAGATCTCACCAAGCTCGATGTAATATCTGCTGTACGCCGGCTGCTGAAGAACGAGTCCGTAGGGTGTGTCGAGATATTTTTTGACAGAATCGAGAGCTTTTTCCGCGTATCCGTTGTCCACACCGATACTTGCCATAACACACATTCCCTGTGGTTCTATGAAGATCTTACCTTCTTCACACTCTTTGCTTCCCACCTTTCTCCCAAAGGCATCGTACGCCCTGAGGAACCATTCACCATCCCAGCCGTATTTCAGAGTGGTCTCGATCATTTTGTTCACATGTTTTTCTGCTTCTCTCGCTTCTTCTTCAAGTCCTCGTCTTTTGCAGATCTCCACGAATTCTTTTCCAGCAAGAACGAAGAGCCCCGCTATGAAGACGGACTCCGCTACCCTTCCGTCGAGAGCGTTGACGGTTGTTTGGAAAGACTCATCGGGATCTTTCGAGAAACAATTGAGGTTAAGACAATCGTTCCAATCGGCCCTTCCTATCAATGGAAGACCGTGGGGACCGAGGTTGTTCACAGTGAAGTAGAAAGATCTCTTCAGATGCTCGAAGAGTGATGCCTTTTTGTTCGGATCGTTGTCGAAGGGAACCTCTTCGTCCAGTATGCTCCAGTCACCCGTTTCTTTGATGTAAGCGCTCGTTGAGAGAATGAGCCAAAGCGGATCGTCGTTGAAGCCTCCTCCTATTTCGTTGTTGCCCTTCTTGGTGAGCGGCTGGAACTGGTGGTAAGTGCTTCCATCCTCGAATTGGATAGAGGCCAAATCGAGTATTCTCTGCCTTGCCTTCTCCGGGATCATGTGAACAAAACCTAAGATATCCTGGTTCGAGTCCCTGAAACCTATTCCTCTACTGATACCAGACTCGAAGTACGAAGCGCTTCGAGAGATGTTGAACGTGACCATACACTGGTACTGATTCCAGATGTTCACCATTCTGTTGAGTTTTTCGTCATGGGTTTCTACCTGTATTCTTCCAAGAAGGTCGTCCCAGTATTCTTTGAGTTCCTTCAGGGCGTGCTCAACATCTTCACCTGTTTTGAATTTCTCTATCATCTCTTTTGCTCGCTTTTTGTTTATCACACCGGGCTTTTCCCATTTTTCCTCCTCTGGATTCTCTACGTACCCGAGAATGAAGATGAGTTCTTTCTTTTCGGATGGAGCGAGTTCTATCTCTAAGTAATGTGAAGCGATCGGTGCCCACCCGCTCGCGACGGAATTTCTGGGTTTTCCTTCCACCACCGCTTGAGGAGCTTCAAAACCGCTGTAGAGACCTATGAAGGACTCTCTGTCTGTATCAAAACCATCTATCGGTTGATTCACAGAATAGAACGCGTAGTGGTTTCTTCTTTCTCTGTATTCTGTCTTGTGGTAAATCACAGAACCTTCTATTTCCACTTCACCCGTACTGTAGTTTCTCTGGAAGTTCGTCATATCATCGAGAGCGTTCCAGAGGCAGAACTCTATAAAGGAGAAAAGTTTTATCCTCCTCGGCGTGTTCGTTCTGTTCTCCAGAACAAGGTGATGGACCTCCCCTGTGAAATGTCTTGGCACAAAGTAGGTGATGGTGGCTCTCAGGCCGTTCCTTTCACCTGTGATCTTTGTGTATCCAAGACCGTGGCGCGCTTCAAAGAAGGAAAGATCTTTTCTCACAGGCATCCACGTGGGTGTCCAGAAATCTCCATTTTCTTCTCTGATGTAAAAGTACCTTCCTCCAGCATCCGTTGGAACGTTGTTGTATCTGAACCTCGTTATTCTTCTGAGTCTCGCGTCTTTGTAAAAACAGTAACCCCCTGCCATGTGAGATATGATGGAAAAGAAGTCCTCCGTTCCCAGATAATTTATCCATGGATACGGAGTTTGAGGAGTTGTGATCACGTATTCACGGTTGACGTCATCAAAATAACCGAATCGCACGCTATCACCCTCTCTTCACTTTTTCTGTCTCTGGTATTTTATTCTGAAAATGTTTTCATTCAAAATCTGAAGAGATGGATGCAGAAACAAGTATCGGCGAATATTTTTCAAAAGAAACCATTTTCTTCTAAATCCGCGGTTCCAGTCTCCGGTATTTATTAGACGAAATCAAAAAAGATAATTTATTAGTGGGCAAAAATCTTAGTGTTTAAGATCGAAAACATACAGGCTATTAATAGATAATTTGTTCACATATTTATTATGAAACCATTAATGAGTTAAAATATATTTTGGAGGAGGTGAGAACATGAAATACGTGCTCTGGGCAGTTCTGATTTTGAGTTTGCTGGCTGGATATGTGCTTTTCACAACCGGAACCAACACCGTAAAAGTTCCTGTGTATCTCATGGACAACCCAACTTTCAACATCGAAAAATTACTGGTGAAAATTTCAAACGCGGAATACCACTATTCATTGGATGGAGAAGAGTACACTGCTACCGCTGCTCTGCTGGAGAATGAGTTCGATCTCCTCTCACTTGCTGGAACTAAAGTTCAGTTCTTCGAGATGGAATTGCCCGAGGGCGCTAATCTCGAGTGGATCAGACTCTACATCGATGCCGCCACTGCTGTTACAAACGGTTCAACAGAGACTGTTAGGGTTTCTTCCAGAAAGATCAAAATCATAAAGCCTGTTATAGTGCAGAACGGCGACTCGATCGTTCTCGACTTCGATGTGGCAAGATCTCTCAAAATCGCAACCACAGGAAATGGTGAATATCTGCTCAGGCCTGTTATAGTTCCCTATCACCATAGGGAAAGGAACGAATACGGTCCTGGTGAGGGAGAAGAACACAGGTACGAAGTGGAAGGAAAATTGAAAGAGACACTTTCAGGAACACCATGCCTTGTAGCGCTCTTTGAAGGAGAAACCTGCCCCGGTACACTCGTGAATCTTGAAATCACAGACGATGATTTTAATTTCGAAGAGCTGAAAAAAGCCACTTACACCGTTTGTGTGTACACCGATTTTGAACTTCCAGAGGAAAATGAAGTCGCTAACACTGATGAAGAATTGGAGATAGACGAAGACGATATGGAAAACGCAAATAATGAGATTTCAACCATACTAGCAGATCTCTCTCCATTCGCATCAGAAACGTTCTATCTCAACGACTCGACGATCACCTACATTTTCGATTCAAATCTGATAGAACTTGCACTCGGTGATTAAAAGTAGGGGAGGGATGCCTGGAAGACTCGAAGAAGGATATCTGGGAAGGCAGATCGTTAAAGATGGCGGGTAAATAATCTTTACACTTCGACTGTTTCTTTCTCTCTTCTCCTCCTTCTGGAGGAGACTTTCTTTTCTTCTTTCACTACCTTTTCAAGGAGTTCTTTTTTGAGTTCGATGGCTTTGAGATTTTCGAGAGCTTTCTTTACCCTCTCTTCGTGGATCTCTCTAACAACTTCCGGCGGCAAGAACATCATCATAGTTTCACCTCCTTTTTGTTGTCATGCCTTTTTATCATTTATTTCTTCTGTCCTGTTATTTTTATAACATAACAGTGATACAAATCAAGAACACATTTTAGAAGAATCGTTTAAGGCTTTATTTATGGGTGTTTACACAGGAAAAATTAGGTTGATCAAAGAGCGGGGTGCCATCCCCGCTCTCGAGTGACAAGTTTGAACCTTCAACCTTCTACAACAAAAGTGTAGATCTTGAACGGATGGTAAACCACTGGGAAGGTGACTTTCTGTTTTTTCTCTTCCAGAACGTTCGTCTGGTAGATTTCACCGTTCCACGGGGTCTTAATGGAAAGTTTTCCTGATGTTCCGAAGATCTCAACAAGCCTCAGAACAATTTTGCCATTCACCCTTCTCAGTGAAGTGAGACGGAAATTCTGGGGAGAGATCTCCAGTAAAGGAGAGGGGAGGTTCAACACCCCGCGATGAACGATGAAAGATCTGTTGAGATCTTCTGATTCTTTTACAACATCTCTCAAGCTGTCCCCAGGGTGCACGTAGACAGAATAGGTGAAACTGTGTTTACCCTCGTCACAGAGAAAATCGGGGAAAATACCCGCTTTTATCAGTGAAAGCGCCATAGTACCCTGATGAACACTGCCACCGTATTTTCCGTCGTTCATAATAGACACACCGAAGTCTGTCTGGGAGAGATCCATCCACCTGTGAAACGGCACCTCGAAACGTGCCTGTTCGAAACTGGTGTTTCTGTGTGTGGGCCTTTCGATGAAACCACCGGAGATATCGAACCTTGCCTTTCTCGACAGAACAGTTGTTGGGAAGTAAGCTCTGAGAAGAGCTCGTCTTGTGTGCCAGTCTACCTTCGTTTCTATATCGAGCCTTCTACTCTTTCTGTAAAGGATGTAATGCTGCGTGATCCTGCTTCCTTCTGATTCATATTCAACACGGATCACTTCTCGAACAGGGCCAGACTCTATTTTTTCTATGTTTTTCGCCCTCAGGGTATATCCTGTCTTTTCCACGTTTTCTGCGATATCCCAGTTGTCCCAGTAGGCAGGGATGTTTTTATGAAGTTTCAAGATGTTTCCCTTCTCTTCGAAAACGTACCTGTCCAGTTCTTTGTCGTAGATTTGAATTGTTCCGTCATCGTTGACGTGCACCCTGAGAAATTCGTTCTCCATGATGTTTGTTTCTCTCAACTCACTTGGAGTTTCCTCAAACGTGGCTTTGCGAAATTTCAGTTCTACTTTCGTGAACGGAGGAATCTCCCTGTCTATGAAGTACACATACCTTCCATCGTGAGTTCTCTGTTTCAAGAGCGCTTCTCCTTCAAAGGAAATCGCGAGATCTTCGTTGAGGAAGAAAAGACACTTCTTTGGAAAAGAGGAAACGTTCAAAAGGGTTAAAACCTCTTCGTTCTCAGAAGAAAAAACTTTGAGAGATTCGATAACGATGTCTTTTGATTTTTCTATCACATGTCTGAGCTCTTTTTCTGTATCTTTATAGACTTCCTTTATAGAAGAACCAGGTAGAATATCGTGAAATTCGTTTCTCAACAGAATCTTCCAGAGTTCGTCTATTTCGTCAGAAAAATCTTTATCCGTGAAAGCAGAAATCAATTCCGCAAGGTAAAGACTGTCTTCCGCTTCTTTGTGAAGTTTCTTTGTCCTGGACTGTGAAGTGTAGGTTCCCCTGTGAAGTTCAAGGTAAAGCTCTCCGTCCCACACAGGAAGTTCTCCGTCGATATCCATTTTTTTGAAGAATTCTTCCACAGTTCCCATCTCAAGGCGCGGCAGTCCAGGAAAATCCTTCAGAACTTCGTAATTTTCCAGCATCTCTTCGGTTGGACCGCCACCACCATCACCGTGTCCGAACGAAAGAAGAACTCTGTTTGTGAGATCTTTCTGCCTGAAGTTCTTCCAGGTTTTGTAGACCGTATCGGGATCTATCTTTCCGTTGTACCCCTCGTTGGGATTTTTGAAACTGAAATAGATCACTTCGGATCCATCTATTCCCCTCCAGCGGCACAGATCGTACGGAAACTCGTTCGTGTCGTTCCAGTTGAGTTTCGTGGTGACGAAGTATTTTATCCCGGCTTCTTTCAGAATTTGGGGAAGCACCCAGGAAAACCCAAACACGTCTGGAAGCCAGCACACCTTGCTCTTTCTTTTGAATTCCCTTTCGAAGAATTTTTGCCCATAGTAGAACTGTCTCACAAGCGACTCTATCGATGGAACGTTGCAGTCCGACTCCACCCACATGCCACCAACGGGTTCCCATCTTCCTTCCTTTACAAGTTTTCTGACTTCCTCGAAAAGTTCTGGTGAATTTTGCTTGAGATCCTCGTACATCTGAGCGGAAGACTGAGTGTAAACGAACACCGGATAAAGCTTAGAGAGCAACACAGAGTTTGCGAAAGTGCGTAGGATCTTTCTCTTCGTCTCCTCAACTGGCCAGAGCCAGGCGTAGTCTATGTGCGCGTGCCCCACAAGGTGAATCGTTCCAAAACCCGGATGGTCTTTTCTTATTCTATCCAGCTTTTCTTTGAATTTTTCGAACTCTTCCAGAATCTGATTTCTCAACTCTTCAGAAAGCTTCACACCTGTGAACTCTTTGAACTCCGGTGTGTTCCAGGTGTTTTTGATCTCATCTTTTATTCCCGGATCTTCCGGTGCTGTCATCAGATAGGTATCTGTGTCTCTTGGGATCCACACTTTCGAGAGAAACTTCTCGGAGATGTCCAGCAGTTTCTTAGAAAGTGACTCATCTTCTATTACTTCTGCCGTTTTTATGGTGAGTTCGAGAGTTTTCACCACCTTCATCAGTGCTTCATCAACGACGATGAAGAAAGCTTCTGTAAACACCGGTTTTTCCGGTCTTCCAAAAAGACCTCTTGGCATCACCTGAGCTTCTATCGTGTGTGGTTTTCCATCAGCAAGGGGGGTGATGTTCAACATCCTATGATACTCGTTGATCTCACCGTAAGGCTTCCCATCCACAAAAACAAGGGTCTCCCCACCGAACCAGAGTTTCAGGTAGGCCCTCTGCTCTCCAGCGGCAGAGAAAGGCTCTAGCTCTTTCCTGAACCAGACGGGAGCGGAGCTGAAGTCCCATTCGAAGGAAGGATCCACGATTCTCTCAACAGCACCATCGGAGAAAATCCAGCTTTCTATTCTTTCTATTCTCAGAACAGTATACGGAACAATCTCTGAAAGCATTCTCCACAATCGGCCTTTCACAACTTTTTCCTCCTGTTATTCTCTACACCATTTCATAACCTTTTCCACAGGAATTGTTGCAAGAGCAATGCAGTTGTCCGCGGCTCCGTAGTAGACGTAGTAGTAACCGTTGTACTCTATCATCGCATCGCTGAAGACCACGTTTGGTACTCCTCCGAACTTTTCCCAGTCCTCTTCCGGTTCCAGAATGGGTTCCTGTGATCTCTTTATCACCTTCGTGGGATCTTCCAGATCGAGCAGCATGAACCCGAGTCGGTATATGGGTCTGGAAGTACCCGTGTTCTGCACACCATGGTAGAGAACAAGCCAGCCGTACTCAGTCTTTATGGGAGGGGCACCCACTCCGATCTTCAGGTCATCCCACATTCCAGGCCTTGGAGAAGCAATCTTCACAAAGTTGTCCCAGTGCACGAGATCATCGGAAAACGCGAGCCACATGTCAGGCGGTATTCTATGGAACATAACGTACTTTCCATTTATCTTTTCGGGAAATAGAGCCGCGTCTTTGTTGTCCACTTCTGGTATCACAACACCGTACCTCTTCCAGGTGATGAAATTCTTCGTGGAGGCCATAGCGATTCTGACACCACGTGGAGAATAGGCGGTATAAACCATGTAGTACTCGTCTCCTATCCTCGTGATCCTGGGATCTTCCACTCCATAGAGTTCATCATCACTCTTGGGAGCAAAGACGGGTTTTTCAAATTTGTTGAAGTGGATTCCGTCGGTGCTCACAGCGTATCCGATTCTTGAAACCATGTCCTCTCCCTGAGCTCTGTAGAGCAAGTGAAAGAGCTCTCCGTCGTAGACCACAGCCGGGTTGAAAACAAACCTGCTCTCCCAGAGAAAGTACGGAGAAGGTTCCAGAATGGGGTTTGCCGGATGTCTTTCCAGTTTCAGCTCCATGTTCTCCCTCCTCTACTTGAAAGACATAGAAATTCCCTGAAGGAATTGCTTTCTGAAAATCAAAAAGATGAGAACCATTGGAAGAGTTTGTATCACAGACCCTGCCATCAATGGCCCCACATAGGCTGCGTATTCGTGGTTAAAAGTGGCAAGCAAAACGGAGAGAGGCATCTTGTTGTAATCCTTCACCACCATCAGAGGCCAGAGGAAATTGTCCCAGATCCCTATGAACGTGAAAAGACCTACAATAGAGAGTGTGCTTCTGGAGAGAGGTACCATCACCCTAAATATTATCCACAAAGTACTGGCTCCGTCAATTTTAGCGGCTTCTATGTAATCCTGAGGAATCGTTTTGTAGGATTGTGTTAACATAAAAAGGCTCCATGCACTCATCAGAAACGGAATGATCATGGCAGAGTAAGTGTTGTAGAGACCAAGCTTTCTTATGAGAACGAACAACGGGATTATGAAGAAGATCACCGCCACATGAAGCATGATCTCACCCATCTTTTTTCTCATACGACGGATTGTGACACAAGATCTCAATTTTAATCAAAACTCACAAAAAACAAAAGCCCCCTGATGGGGGCTTGAAGGTTTTCCATATCAAAACTCTTACTTCGCGTAAGCGACGCTTCTTTTCTCTCTTATCACCACAACTTTCAGAACACCAGGATACTCGAGCTCTTCTTCTATCTTTTTAGAAATATCGTAGGCGAGTTTTTCAGCGAGAGCGTCATCCACTTTGTCGGGTTCCACAATCACTCTAATTTCTCTTCCAGCCTGAATGGCGTAGGCCTTTTCAACGTACTTGAAGCTTTTTGCTATCTCCTCCAGCTTCATAAGACGCTTGATGTAGTTCTCCAGACTCTCTCTTCTCGCACCTGGTCTTGCCGCGGAGAGAGCATCAGCAGCTGCCACGAGTACTGCTTCAGGTGTCATGGGTTCTTCTTCTCCGTGATGGCTGAGAATCATGTTTATGATGTCTTCTTTTTCTCCGTATCTTCGGGCAAGCTCTGCACCTATGGTCGTGTGTGAACCTTCCAGCTCCTGATCAACAGCTTTTCCTATATCGTGGAGGAGTCCTCCTCTTCTCGCTTTGTCCGCGTTTAGCCCAAGTTCAGAAGCCATGTAACCGGCGAGCAGAGCCACTTCTATCGAATGGTTCAGAACGTTTTGGCCATAGCTCGTTCTGTATTTCAATTTTCCAAGGAGTTTCACAAGCTCCGGATGGAGCCCCATAACACCCGCTTTGAACGTCGCCTCCTGTCCAGCTTCTTTTATGGCTTTCTCCACTTCCTGCTTTGCTTTTTCGTACATTTCTTCGATCCTTGCAGGATGTATTCTTCCATCCGCCACCAGTTTTTCCAGAGTGATACGGGCTATCTCTCTTCTCAGAGGGTTAAAGCAGGAAAGAACCACCACTTCCGGGGTGTCGTCTATTATCAAGTCCACACCCGTGATCTTTTCAAATGTCCTGATGTTTCTTCCTTCTCTACCTATGATTCTTCCCTTCATGTCATCCGACGGTAGAGAAACGGTAGAAACGGTGATTTCTCCTACATAATCCGGTGCGTATCTCTGAACAGCGAATGCTATGACTTTCTTGGCTTCCTTCTCAGCTTCTTCTTCAACCTGTTCTTTCATCTCTTTGTAGAGTTTCGCAAGGTCGTGTTCGTACCTCTGCCTTGCTTCTTCGAGGATGAGTTCTCTTGCCTCTTCTACAGTCATACCGGCAAGGCGTTTCAATTCTTCGTCGATTCTTTTTTCCTTTTCTTCGACCTCTCTCATTTTCTCTTCCAGATTTGCTTTGAGTTCTTCAACCTGCTGTTCCCTTTTCTCAAGGTTCTCTTCTTTTCTTGTCAGGAGCTCTTCTCTTTTCAAGAGTCTTTCTTCTAATGCTCTCAATTCCTCTTCTCTTCTGGATCGCTCTTTTTCGAATTCTTCTCTGAGCCTGTGAACTTCCTCTCTTCCTTCTATTATCGCTTTCTTTTTTATCTCGTTTGCTTCTTTCTCCGCCTTTTCAATGATGGTTTGAGCGTCTTCTTTCGCTTTTCTGAGCTTTTGATTTATCTGATAGTTTGCTATTAAATATCCAATCAGAAGACCACCGGCTCCTGCTACTATGTACCACAGCATCATTCTTCACCTCCATCTATTTTATTGAGAATTTCTTCGATGAGAGAAGAATCGAACCCTCTTCTGTAGAGATAATCTCTTAGCTCCCATCGATCTTTGAATCGCCCTTTCAATCTCTTCAATTCCTCGTGAAAATCGATCTCCTCCAGAGCCTTTTCGATTGCTCTTTCTATGATCTCTTCATCCACTCCAAGTGATTTGAGCTTCATTTTCACGACTCTCGGTCCAAAGAGTTTCAACCGCATTTCGTCGAGTGCAAAGAGATAAGCCGCTTTTTCGTCGTCCAGATATCCCTGCTTCTTCAAGGTAGTAATGGTACTTTCCACTTCCTCATCTGCGAAGCCCTGTTTCTTCAATCGTTCGCGAAGTTCGTCTTCAAATCTGACTCGATATTTGAGGAGCCTCAACGCATAATTAAGAGGCTTCTTCGCCTGAAGATTTCTTTTCTTTCCTCTGTTCTTCTTTCTCCACTGATAGTAATCCATATTTTTCTCTTATTCTCCTTTCGATCTCTCCTGCTATTTCAGGGTTGTCTTTGAGAAACTGAACGGCGTTCGAGCTTCCCTGCCCAAGAGAAACTTCCTCACCTTTGAGAGTGGTGTAGTAATACCAGCTACCTTTTCTGTCTACTATCCCTTCATTTACAGCGATATTGAACAGCTCGTACTCTCTATCGATTCCTTTTCCGTATATGATGTACGTCTGTGCGGTTTTGAACGGAGGAGCAACCTTGTTCTTCACGATCTTCACGTTTATCACGTTTCCTATCACGTCTTTTCCTTCCTTTATGGGCTCACCCCTCCTGACTTCCATCCTCATGGTTGCGTAGAATTTCAAGGCGAGTCCACCGGTTGTGGTTTCCGGGCTCCCAAACATAACACCTATCTTCATTCTGATCTGGTTCGTGAATATCACTACCGCCTTTGATTTGTTCACACTTCCCGCGATCTTTCTCAGTGCCTGCGACATGAGACGTGCCTGAAGACCCACCTGCATGTCTCCCATGGCACCTTCTATTTCCGCTCTGGGAACGAGAGCCGCAACGGAATCAACAACTATGAGGTCAACCACACCACTTCTTACGAGTTCATCCACTATTTCGAGTGCTTGCTCCCCATGATCAGGCTGAGAGATGAGAAGACTTTTCAGATCCACTCCAAGGTTTTTCGCGTAAACAGGATCCAGTGCGTGCTCTGCGTCTATGAAAGCAGCCACTCCTCCCATCTTCTGGGCCTCTGCTATGGCGTGGAGTGCAAGGGTAGTTTTTCCACTCGATTCCTGACCAAAGATTTCCACGATCCTTCCTCTTGGATATCCTCCAACACCCGTTGCGATATCGATGGCGAGGGACCCTGTTGGTATCACCTCTACAGGCTGAACCTGGGTTTCATCACCCAGGATCATTATGGAACCCTTTCCAAAGTTTTCTTCTATTCTCTTCAACGCTTTCTCCAGGACACTCTTTTTCTGTTTTTCCTCAGGCATACCTGATCAATCCTCCTTCAAACTGACATTCGTAGAGAACTTTGTAGATGGGACCTGTCGGTGTTAACGTGGACGAGTAAATCTTGAATCTGTCCACCGCAACTTCGATGGGCGGAAAATCGATGTCTTCGATCAGTTTTTCCCACTTGTCCGGGTAGTACTTCACCCTTCCAATTGTAATGTGAGGAACGAACTTCTCTTCAAACGAGAAACCGTGGTGAGACAGCTCGTTTCTGAGCTCTTCGTAGAGTTTCATCAAGCGATCGGTGTTCTCCACTCCGAGCCAAAAGACGCGCGGAGACATCTTCCTCTTGAAGTACCCAAAACCTTTCACGGTGAACGAAAAAGAAGGAAAACCTCTCACTCTTCTACAGAGGTGTTCGGCTATTTCGGAGATTTTCTGCTCGTCAACCTCTCCCAGGAAAAAAAGCGTGAGGTGCATGTTTTCTTCAGAAACCCACGTTGCACCAAAGCCTCTTTTCATGAGTTTTTCTATGATCTCAGAGGCTTGCTTCTTGACTTCTTCGTTGACATCGATAGCAATGAAGGTTCTCATGAACTATCCCTCCAATTTCGTGATTCTTGCGATATCGATCGTGTACGTGATCCAGGAGATCACCGTTACTGCGAATGAAAGCAGCACAAAAAACGTAAGAAGTGCGCTACTCAAAAAGCCCATCTTGAAGAGATACACACCGATCAGCACCACAAATTGAGAAACAGTCTTCGCCTTCCCTATCCACCTCGCTGGCACGACGTTTCCTTTGCTGGCTGCGAGTATCCTGAGGCCGTTTATAAAGGTGTCCCTTGCAAAGACAATCAGAACGTACCACAGCGGAAGAACATCCAACATGGCCACTGCCGTGGATATCACGAGGATTTTGTCGGAAACCTGATCGAAGACCTTTCCAAAATCTGTTACCTGGTTTTTCTTCCTCGCAAAAAAACCATCGAGATAATCTGTGAAAGCCGCAAATACAAAAATCAGGAACGACAAAGAGATCCAACCTTCCATGTAAAACCAGACAACAGGAATTACCAGCGCCGCTCTCAACAAAGAAAAAAAGTTCGCAAGATTCATGTCACTGACCCCCACATGTCGTACTCGTCGTGCTCTTTTATCACCACTTCAAGAAAGTCTCCTATCTTCCCTTTCCCTCTTACAAAAACCACTCCGTCCACTTCAGGTGCTTCCGTCCAGGTCCTTCCCACAAGAAACTTCCCTTCTTTTCCCTCAACCAGGAACTTCAATTTTCTTCCAATGAATCTATCAAGCCTGCTGTTTGAGATCTCCGCCTGGAGAAGGAGCAGTTCTTCCTGTCTTCTTTTTGCCACTTCCGGGTCAACTTTCTCTTTGAGGTTGAAAGCAACCGTTCCCTCCTCGTCCGAATAAACGAAAGCTCCGAGTTTGTCAAACTGGATTTCTTCCACGAAACGCTTGAGTTCTTCGAAGTCTTCTTCAGTTTCTCCCGGAAATCCCACGATTATACTCGTTCTGAGGACCGCGTCCGGGAACCTCTCTCTGATGCTCGAAAGCATTTTTTTCAACTCTTCTGAACTCTTCGTTCGTCCCATTAGTTTCAATATTTTATCGCTTCCATGCTGCACTGGAACATCGAAATACTTCACAACCTTATCCAGTTCCAGCATTGCGCTTATTATTTCCTCTGTCAGATGATCCGGATGAAGGTACATAACCCTGATCCAGAACTCTCCGTTTAGACTGTTCAGTCTCCTCAAAAGATCAGGCAGCGCTTGCTTTCTATAAAGATCAATTCCATAGGACGTTGTATCCTGAGCGACGAGAATTATTTCTTTCTTTCCTTCTTTCAAAAGGTCTTCTACCTCGTGCGTTATGTCTTCTATGCTCCTGCTTCTCAGACTTCCTTTGAACGAAGGTATGGAACAGAAAGTGCATCCTCTGTCACACCCGTCGGATATCTTCACGTAAGCGTAGGGTCTCTCCTCCAGATCGATTCTTTTTCTGTATCTGTACACGGTCTCCGGTCGATTTGGAACAAGATCTGTACCCTTTTCAAGGGCATTCGCTATCTCTTCAGGATCTACAACACCTATCCACTGATCCACCTCGGGGATTTCTTTTTTCAGCTCTTCGTAATAACGCTGAACAAGACAGCCTTTCACAACCAGTTTGTAACTGTACTGATCCTTTGCATCTATGAAAGAGAAGATTTCATCTATTGATTCTCTCTTTGCGTCTTCTATGAAAGCACAGGTGTCCAGCACAACCACATCCGCATCCTTCACATCGAAAACTATCTCGTGACCTCTTTCTCTCAACACACCTGCTAGAATCTCACAATCCGCTTCGTTTTTCGGACATCCCAGAACCTTTATACCAACCCTCACTTCATCATTTTCCTCCTCTTTTTGAGGTACAGCTCCCTGATCTTTTCAAGGTGCTTTTTGTACTCTTCTTCTCTGTAATTTGGATAGGTGAACTCCATGTGCCTGAATTCTCCTCGCACGTAAACCAGTGTTACCTCTGCGTAGATCCCTTTGCCTATGTAGATGCGGTTTCCCCAGTGTTTGGTCGAAGCAAGAACAAATTGTGTGTGATGAATGTATCCCGGATCTATGTTGACTTTTCTCTTCCCTTCTATCGAGAACATCTTCTCTATCTCGTTGGTTTCGCGCTTTATATCCGCCAGTTGGAAAGGATGGACGAGTCTTTCAAAACTCACGAGTCTTCCCTTCAAACCCTGTCCCATCTCTTCCGAATAGTAAAGAGTGTACTTCTCAAAATCGAGAACATCAGAAACGTAGTCCATGGGTCCAAAACGTTCTTCGAGAACGGGCCTCACTTCGTTGAACCAGTAATCTATGTGTGATGCGAACACAAACATCACAAGATTCACCATGTCAGGTACCTTCACTTCTCCCATGAAACACCCACCTCGAACTTTCTGATCTTTACTTTCCATTCCTCGGAAGCCGTTTTCAGAACCACGTCGCTTCCGGATTCAACAGTGTATTTCCCTTCTTGAAGAGGAATCTCTCCACTCACACTTTTACCGTTCACGATCGTTCCTTCTGGTGCAACAAGATAAGCAGGTGGTGTCTGCCGCAGTTTCACATTCTCCATCACTGAAAACAGAAGAAGAACCAGTCCCGCTATCAGAAAAAAGAACATCACCAGGTCTCTTGTCTTTTCTTTCCCTTTCTTTTTTCTCGGCTTCTTCTCTTCAATTTCTTCAGTCGTTTCTTCTTTGCCTTCTTCGTACAGTTTGAGCATCTCATCTGGGGAGAGTTCGAGGAACTCCGAGTATCGTTTTATGTAGCTTTTTATATAGACTTCTGCGTCAAGTCCCTTCAGATCCCCTTCCTCGATCCGCTTTAATTTCGACGGATTTATGTTCGTGAACAGAGAAACGTCGAGAAGGGTTATTCCTCTTTCCTCCCTCTTTTTTCTGAGAGTCTCACCGAGTTCCTTCCATTTTTCGCTCAAAACAATCTCCTCCAGACCCCCGTGTCTGGTATCCTGAGGCTGAATTTATTTTATCACAGCCGAAAAATCTTTCAGAAAAGGCCTTTTTTGAGCCGTTGTGTGTAGATGTGTGCCAGTCTGGTGGGTTCCGGTATCCTTCTCCCGGGTAAGGTAAAAGCCTTGACCAGTCTTTTCGAACTTTCAACGTCCATGAGATGGCCCGGAGACACGAAAACAGGAGCACTTCCTTCTTTTGTTCTGACCACACAGCCTATTATCTCCTCGCCGTCGTAGAGATAACTCCAGGAACATCTTTTATCTTCAGGCATTTTGAACGTTCCATACAGTCTGGATTTTGCCACACCAATGGTCGGGATCTCTATGAAGAGTCCCATGTGGGAGGCTATCCCAAGTTTTCTGGGATGTGCCAGCCCCTGACCATCGAAGACTACAACATCGGGTTTCGTTCTCAGCTTTTCCCAGGCCTTCAAGAACAGAGGCCCTTCTCTGAAAGCGAGAAGCCCCGGGATGTAGGGAAAAGTTATTTCTCCCCTTTCAGAAACAATCTCCACTATTCTGAAAGAAGGATATTCGAGTACCACTATCACCGCGAGCCCTTCTTTTTTTCCCGGAAACGAAAGATCTACTCCTGCCACGTACTCGGGCTCTCCTTCGTATGGTACAAGCTTTATCTTCTTTCTGAGTTCGTTCTGCACCTTTATCGCTTCCTCCGGAGAAAGATCCCATCCGTGAAGCTTCCTGTAATCCATCGAATCACTCCCTGAAATCGTCTATCAGAATCAAAGCAGATACCGGAAAATCGGGGTATATTCTGTTTTTTACAAGACCTTCCAGTATCGTGTAGTACATCGTGTAATCTTCCGGCCTGTCGAATCTGTGCACTGTAAAATGCCTGGAAGGATGTGCTTTCTTCAGAATGCCCAAGATATAGTCCTCCTTTTCTGGTTCCCCTATGAAGACGTGGTCTCCCTCGAATTTCTGCGATATTCCCACGTCTTCCCAAACAACACGGTCTGGCTCGAATCCAACCCTGTCCTTCCACACTCCCCTCAGGCTGGCTTCGAATACCCTCGAAACAAGCGATGAGATGTTCACAACAAGGAAATTCACGCGATACTTCTCCTGAACGCTGCTTCCAATGAGATTCTTTTTGAAAGAACCGAGTCTTCTTTCATCCACAAAGATGCTTCCGTCGCTATCCACCTTGTACGGAAGTGTCGAAAAGCTCACCCTAACACTGTTTTTCAATTTAGAAAAGAGCGTTAGAATCTCTGGAAGGCCGATGTCCGTTTCGATGTAAGGACTTATCTTTTTGTAAAGTACGGAAATTTCGAGAGGATTTCTTGAAAGGGCCTTGCTGAGAAGTTTCTTCAGTACATCCTTCTGTCTTTCTATTCGGGCAAGATCTCCCATGGAGTCTTTCCTGTATCGTATGTATGCAAGAAGCTGTTCTCCATTCAATTTGTAAGGAACACCAGGTTTGAAATCTATGACGAGATTCTGCGACAGATCTTCATAAAACATGACCTCGTTTGGTATCACCTCTATTGGTCCCAGTTCATCCCCGAGTATTTTGAAAGCCTCGTAGTTGAATATCACGTAAGAATCCGGTTTCAGTCCCAGAAGTGATTCGATGATCTGAAATAGTTTTTCCATTCCATAAGTGTTGTAAATCGCGTTGATCTTTTTTCCCTCTATCATCAAATCCCTGGGTATCGATACAAAAGAGAGATTTCCTTTTTTCCAGTCCAGCACACCAACAACTATCACATCGGTTCGAACGGTGTGTTCGATCTCTTTATCTTTTCCCAGAACGAGAAACACGTAAGGGTTTTTCACCTCACCCTTGAAGAGATAAGATACCATCTTATCCAGTAAAAAGAAGGATGATATAATTAAAAAGAAGGCTAAACTAATTGAAAGTGACAGAAAGATTTTCTTCAACACGATATCACCCTGACTGTATTCTATCACCGGGGAGGTGATTCTGATGAAAATAGGTATCGTAGGACTCGGAAGGGTTGGTTCCAGTACGGCTTTTGCACTCCTGATGAAAGGTTTTGCGAGGGAAATGGTTCTGATAGACGTCGATAAGAAAAGAGCAGAAGGAGACGCGCTCGATCTCATTCACGGAACGCCTTTCACAAGAAGAGCGAACATCTACGCTGGAGACTATGCGGATCTGAAAGGATCAGACGTGGTGATCGTCGCTGCGGGAGTACCTCAGAAACCAGGAGAGACGAGGCTTCAGCTTCTTGGGAGAAACGCAAGAGTGATGAAAGAAATAGCGCGAAACGTCTCCAAATACGCTCCCGATTCGATTGTCATCGTGGTCACGAATCCCGTCGATGTCCTCACGTATTTCTTCCTCAAGGAGTCCGGAATGGATCCCAGGAAGGTGTTCGGTTCCGGAACGGTTCTCGACACAGCAAGACTCAGAACTTTGATAGCGCAACACTGCGGATTTTCCCCAAGAAGTGTGCACGTGTACGTGATAGGAGAACATGGAGATTCAGAGGTTCCTGTGTGGAGCGGTGCCATGATAGGAGGTATCCCCCTACAGAACATGTGTCAGATCTGTCAGAAGTGCGATTCGAAGATACTGGAAAATTTCGCTGAAAAAACCAAAAGAGCCGCGTACGAGATCATAGAGAGAAAGGGAGCCACCCACTACGCCATAGCTCTCGCCGTGGCCGACATAGTGGAGAGCATCTTCTTCGACGAAAAGAGAGTGCTGACGCTTTCCGTTTATCTCGAAGATTACCTCGGTGTAAAAGATCTCTGTATCAGTGTTCCTGTGACCCTTGGAAAGCACGGAGTGGAAAGAATCCTCAAACTGAACCTGAACGAAGAAGAGCTGGAGGCCTTCAGAAAGTCAGCCTCCATATTGAAAAACGCCATCAACGAAATAACGGCCGAAGAGAACAAGCACCAGAACACCGGCGGTTGAGAGGACGTAGAGTGTGTCCATCGGTTTCCACTTTATGTCTTTGAACCGTGTTTTTGGAGGCTCGCCCGTGTAGAGACGAGCCTCCATGGCCACAGCCAGCTCCTCAGCTTTTCTGAGGGCCGATATGAGAAGGGGCACTATTATCACCACAAGCGCTCTTATTCTGTCGAAAAATTTTCCTCTTTCGAAGTTTGCTCCCCTGGCAATCTGGGCCTTCAAGATTCTGTCCGCTTCGAGCGCCAGAATAGGAACGAATCTCATCGCAATGGTCATCACCATTCCTATTTCATGGCCGATTTTTCTGGCACCGAACGTCGAGAAAATACTTTCTATGGCCCTGGCAGAAAGCAAAGGAGGAGTGGTGGCAGAGAAATTCTCAGCAAGGAGGATTATGAGCACCAGCCTGAACATGATGTAAACGGCAGACCATATAGCTCTGTCGGTGATTATCCAGAAGATTTTTTCACCCTCTGATGAGGAAAGGAACTGAACCAGAACCGCAAACACAAGGAAAAACCAGAGACTCCTGAGTCCCGCAAGGTAAACCTTGAATCCTGTTCTGCTCAGAAACATCAAAAGGAAGACAGCCAGACCTGGCACAAGGTAGAGCAAAAGATCGGGTACGATCAGCACAGCGGAAATGAGAAGGATCATACCCAGGAGTTTCGCTCTTGGGTCGAGTCTGTGAACAATCGAATCAACTGGAATGTATCTTCCTATCAGAACTGTCGACAATCTCATTTTTTACCCTTTTTCTTCTTTTTCTTTCCTTCTTCCGAGACCCCATCGAGGAGTTTTTTCATCTTCTTCAATTCTCGGTAAACCAGGTAATTCACGCTGTTCCTTTCGAATTTTCCGGTCTTTGTAACCTTTCCGGCCTTCATTCCCATGACGATCTCAATCGCGTCATCTATGGTTTCCACGGTCCATATATGGAAAAGGCCTTTCTTCATGGCCTGGACGATTTCATCCTTCAGCACCAGATTCTTCGCGTTGGCTTTGGGTATGATCACGCCCTGTTCCCCATCGAAACCGCGAGTTTTACAGGCTCTGTAGAAACCCTCCACTTTCTCCACGATTCCTCCAACGGGCTGCACTTCACCGTGCTGATTTATGGAACCCGTTACGGCTATTCCCTGTTTTATGGGCACTTTAGAAATGGCAGAAAGGAGAGCCAAGGCTTCTGCAAGTGAAGCACTGTCCCCCTCCACTTCACTGTAAACCTGCTCGAAGCTGATAGACGCGCTGACGGAAAGCGGAAAGTCCTGAGCGTATCTGCTCCCCAGAAATCCTTCCAGTATGAGAACAGCCTTGCTGTGGATTTTCCCACTCAGATCCGCTTCGCGCTGAATGTCAACAACACCCGGTCTTCCAAGATAGACCTTCGCGGTGATTTTCACAGGAACACCAAAAGAATGATCTCCAAGATCGAGAACTGTAAGACCGTTTATCTGTCCCACTCTGGATCCGGTTACTTCGATCATGAGATCGAATGTTTTTATCATTTCGTCGTATTTCTCTTCGAGGAGATTCCTTCTGTTCTCCATTGCTTGATATGCCTTGAGAACGTGGTCAGAAGTGGTAACTTCTGCTCCTTCCAATCTTGCGAGTTCCCCCGATTCAACTATGAGATTCACTATGTCTCCAAACACAGCGGAAAGTTTCGTACTGTTTCTGGCGTTTCTCATCGCGTACCATATGACTCTCTTCACAGCGCCTCTGTCGAAGTGAGGAAGATTCTTTTCTCGACAGACAGACGAGATGAAGGATACGTACTTCTGGACGTTCAATTCGTTTCTGGGTATCTCCCAGTCGAACTCCGCTTTTATCCTGAACAGCTTTCTGAAGTCTGGATCGAGTTCGTAAAGAAGTTCGTACAAATAGGGTGTACCAATGATGACGACTTTCAAATCGAGGGGTATTTTTTCTGGCTTCAGAGTGATCGTGTTTGAAACTCCCAAGGTGTGCTCGAGATTTTCAACGGAAATCTGACTTTCCATGAGAACTCTCTTCAGGTTGTACCACGCGTAAGGCTGACTCAAAAGCCGCTCGGCCTCGACGATCAAAAAACCACCGTTCGCTTTGTGGACACTGCCTGGCCTTATCATACTGAAATCCGTGTGGAGGAAACCGCCTCTCACGTAGTACTCGATCTTTCCGAACAGATTGGAATAAGTGGGATTCGTTTCATAAATGACGGGGGCGCCTGTGAGATCCGAGTTGTCCACGATCAGATTCAGAGAGTACTTCCTCATGTATATCTCTTTTCTCTCCCGAGCGTCCATTCTCAAAAAGTCCAGGAGATTCTCCACAATATCCTTCTTTACAGACTCAAGGAATTCTTTCACACCTTCGTTTTCGAATTCACTCTCCACTTCAACAAAGAGTGGATCAATGGCGAAGAGTGCCGTTCTTTTGTGGAACTCTTCGAGGGATTTTCTGAACTCGATATCCAGCTTCCTGATTCTGTAGAGCGTCCCATCCACTAGATGCTTCAACTTCATCTGCCTTTCTTCGATTTCCCTTATGGCCTGGTCTGGTAGGGCATTCACCGCTTCTGGTGGAAGCGGTTTCCCGTCCACCACAGGCAACATAACGACGCCGGCTGGAGTCAGCTGAACCACGAAACCGAGTTCGCTCGCCTTTGCCTCTAAACTCTCCCAGAGCTGCTTTCTCATGAGAGCGTATTTTTCTTCCATTTCGGAAATCTTTCTTGCGAATTCCTCGCTTTCGAAGGATTTGTTCAAAGCTTCAACCACTTCATTGATCAAATCTTCGAGCCTCTTTTTAAACCTCCTTCCCTGTCCCGCTTTGAAAGAAATGGCCTTTGGTTCATACGGATTCTCGAAATTGTAAACATACCCCCAGTCGTTCGGCACGGGAAGTTTCTTCGCGACATCCTGGAGCATCATCTGGACAAAGGTTCTTCTTCCCGTTCCCGTCATTCCTGTAACGAAGATGTTGTAACCCTTTTCTCTGATTCTTATTCCCGTTTCGATAGCCTCTTTCGCCCTCTTTTGACCTATAAAACCTTCGTTTGGAGGGACCTCCTCCGTGGTCTGAAAATTCAAAAAATCAAGGTCGAAACTGTTTATCTCATCGGGCCTCAATTTTCTGATCACCCTCTCACTCCTCATGAGGTAATTTTTTGTACGATCACATTTTATTGTACAATATTTTGAGGAGAAAACTGTTCAGGTGAACGAGAAAGGGTGGGATTGATGGGAAATGTCATAGTAGTGACTTCTGGAAAAGGAGGGGTGGGTAAAACCACCATAACGGCTAATCTCGGATGCGCCCTGGCCAAACTTGGAGAGAAGGTGTGTCTTATTGATGCCGACATAGGATTGAAAAATCTGGACATAGTTCTTGGGTTGGAAAACAGAATCGTTTACACCATGATCGATGTAGTGAATGGTAAGGTCTCTCCCCAAGAGGCTCTTGTCAAACACAAAATGCTGAAGAATCTGTATCTTCTTCCTGCTTCGCAGATAGCCACGAAAGAAATGATCTCGCCGAACGACATGAAAGCCATTGTGAAAGAACTGATACCGCACTTTGACTACATCATAATCGATTCCCCGGCCGGTATCGAAAGGGGGTTCAGAAACGCTGTTGCCCCAGCTGAGAGGGTGCTTGTTGTCACAACTCCGGAGCTTCCGGCAATCTCTGACGCGGATCGTGTGATCGGTCTTCTGGAAAACTTCGGATTTTCCGATGAGAAGATAAACGTGATCATAAACAGATTCAAACCGCACATGGTGAAAAAGGGAGAGATGCTCACCACTGACGATATCAAACACACACTGTCACTGGAGATCATAGCCGTTATACCGGACTCAGAAGATATCATAGTTGCTTCAAACACAGGAATCCCGGTTTCATTAAACGGAAATTCGAGGATTTCCAAAAACTTCGAAAACCTCGCAAGAAGAATTCGGGGAGAGGGTGTTCCTCTAGAGAACGATTTCGTCACCGTCTCAAAGGGTCTCATCGACACGCTGAAAGACTTCTTCTCAAAACTCAAGAGGGGATGATATTATGAAGTTCCTGTTCTGGGAGTTCGGAAAGAAAAACAAAAGCAGAGAAACCGCTAAAAAAAGGCTGGAACAGATAGTTGGGACAACAAAAAGAAGACAGATGAACATAACAGAGATCATTCCAAAAGAGATACTCGACAAGAATTCGGATAAGATAAAAGAGAGAATCGCCAGCTGGCTTTCCGAGACTTTCAACGTTGAAAAAGAAAAGATAAAGATAGATCTCGAAGAAAGAGAAGGTCATGTGGTGATAATCACAAATGTGTTTTTCAAATGAAGAGGGGGGAAGTAGATGCTTAAGAGACTCACAGTTCGAACTTCTTCTCGAACACAGTTCGTGGATATCACTTCGGAGGTTGTGAAGGTCATAGAAGAATCTAAAGTGAGAAACGGTATCTGCGTGGTTTTCGTTCCGCACACCACCGCGGGTGTCACAATAAACGAAAACGCAGACCCGAGTGTGAGACAAGACATAATGAACACGCTGAACAAGCTGGTTCCACCGTCGGCTGGTTACACACATCTGGAAGGAAACGCCGATTCTCATATAAAAGCGTCTCTGGTGGGATCTTCTGTCACTCTCATAATAGAAAACGGACGCCCTCTCCTCGGAACCTGGCAGGGAATATATTTCTGCGAATTCGACGGCCCGAGGACAAGGAGCGTCTATGTAAAAGTCGTTGAGGGATGATTCAATCCAGCACTCGTGTTTTGATTTTCTCCTCTATTGAGATCTCCGTGAGTTCTTCGATGAAAACCATTTTCGGTGGTTCTATTCCGTTGAAACGGGTGTTGTACTCCACCGTGTAAGCCCCCGCGTTTATGAAACACACAAGGTCGTTCAAGGTGATGCTCTTTGGAAGTAAGATTCTGTCGTATATCACATCGACGCTGTCGCAGGTGGGACCCGCCAGATGGTACTCTTCGAGCTCTTCTCTTTCTTTTCCAAGGACTCTGACTTCGTACTCGAAGTTTTGGATAGTTTCCGCGAGCCCGTGAAACACTCCCGCGTCTATGTACACCCATTTTTCACCGGATCTTTCGCTCTTCAAAAGCACCTTTGTAACAAGCCAGCCCGCTTCTCCAACCATGTACCTTCCAGGCTCGGCTATCACTCTCAAATTGTGGACAAACCAGAGGTTTTCGTCTATCGCCTCTTCGATTGCCTTTCCTATTTCTTCCATACTCGGAATTGGCTTTGTGTGCTGAACAGGAAAGCCTCCACCAACGTTCAAGAGGAAAAGGTTTAAACCGGATCTCATGGCTTTTTTGAACACTCTCCCCGCGATCTCTATCGCTTTTTTCCAGCTTTCAGGATTCAAATTCTGAGATCCCACGTGAAAACTCAATCCCGCGGGGATCAGTTTCATCTTCGAAGCATAGGAGAGAAGCTGAAGAGCATGCTCTGGATTGGTTCCAAACTTTCTGGAAAGGGGCCAGTCTGCGTCTGCACCATCCGTTTCCACTCTCACAAAAACGAAGCTTCCAGGAGCATTTATAGCGACTTTTTCCACTTCCATCTCACTATCCACTGCAAAGAGCCTTATACCGTTTTTGTACGCGAACGCGATGTCTTCCTCTCTTTTTATGGTGTTACCAAAACTCATTCTCTTCCCATCCACACCAAGTGCGAGGAGCTTTTCTATCTCCCCCTTGGAAGCCACATCGAAATTACTCCCCAACCTGGCAAGAAGGGATATAATACGCGGGTGGGAGTTTGCCTTCACAGCGTAGTAAATATCCGCTTTTTTGAGAGCAGCTTTCATCTCCAGATATTTCTTTTCCACGACCGACAGATCGAAAAGAAGAAAAGGCGTTTTCACTACTTCAAGGGCTCTTCTAATCCAGTATTCCATCATGGACTCCTCCTCAACAGGATATGGTTATGCATATAAAGAATAGGTAAAAAACTCTTTCATAGAAAGACCCATTAAGTTAAATAAATATGTCTTTAGGATAAAACTAAGATTTCAAAACACCGTAAACCCCTTCTGATGAAGAATACAGAGATTTTGACAAAGCCGTATCCGGGGTGTACACTTAGGAGGTGCCGCCTTGAGCGGAAAGATTTTTAAGAAGGAGTGATTTTTTCATGAGAGGTACGGTTAAGTGGTTTGACTCCAAGAAAGGCTACGGTTTCATCACCATGGAGAACGGAGAAGACATCTTCGTTCACTGGTCAGCGATCCAGATGGACGGTTTCAAGACCCTCAGGGAAAACGAAACAGTCGAGTTCGAAGTCCAGAAAGGTACCAAAGGACCTCAGGCTGTCAATGTGAGACCTGTTAGATAATAGAGGTCGAAACCGAATCCAGGCCCCGGTGTTCATCACCGGGGCTTTTTTTGATATATTAGAAGTCGGATCAAAAAAATCAGGAGGTGCTTTGAATTGGTGAGAGTCAGGTTCGCCCCGAGTCCAACGGGTCATCTCCACGTTGGTGGAGCGAGAACTGCTCTTTTCAACTGGATGTTCGCAAGAAAAGAGGGTGGAAAGTTCATCCTTCGAATAGAAGACACCGATACTGAGAGAAGCTCAAGAGAATACGAACAGCAGATCCTGGAATCTTTGAGGTGGTGCGGTCTCGATTGGGACGAAGGACCTGACATAGGGGGAGATTTCGGCCCCTACCGGCAGAGTGAAAGACTCGAGATCTACCGAGAATACGCTAAGAAGCTGGTGGAAGATAAAAGGGCCTATTACGTGGTTTACGATAAGGAAGATCCCTCTAAAGAACTCTTCACAACTTACGACTATCCCCACGAATACAAGGAGAAAGGGCATCCCGTTACCATAAAATTCAAAGTTCTTCCCGGAAAGACCTCTTTCGAAGATCTTTTGAAAGGCTATATGGAATTCGACAACTCCACCTTAGAAGATTTCATCATCATGAAGTCGAACGGATTTCCCACCTACAACTTTGCGGTCGTGGTGGACGATCATCTCATGAGAATCTCCCATGTGTTCCGCGGTGAAGATCACCTTTCTAACACCCCAAAACAGCTCATGATATACGAGGCCTTCGGATGGGAAGCACCCGTCTTCATGCACATTCCTCTGATACTGGGACCGGACAGAACACCTTTGAGCAAAAGGCATGGCGCCACTTCCGTTGAACACTTCAGAAGGGAGGGCATTTTGAGCAGGGCATTGATGAACTATCTTGCACTTCTCGGCTGGAGAGTGGAAGGAGACGAGATCTTCACTATAGAAGAGAAACTTCAGTCATTCGATCCAAAGGATATTTCGAACAAGGGAGTCATCTTCGACTACCAGAAACTCGAGTGGGTGAACGGAAAGCACATGAGAAGAATCGATCTCGAAGACCTGAAGAGGGAATTCATCGAATGGGCAAAGTACGTGGGAAGAGAAATTCCCTCCCTGAATGAAAGCTACTTCACGGAGGCCCTCCGCATATGTCGGGAGAAGGTGAACACACTCTCTCAGCTGTACGACATTATGTATCCGTTCATGAGTGACGATTACGAATACGAAAAGGACTATGTAGAGAAATTTTTGAAGAGAGAAGAAGCCGAAAGGGTGCTTGAAGAAGCAAAAAAAGCCTTCAAAGATCTCAACAGCTGGAATATGGAAGAGATAGAAAAAACATTGAGAGATCTTTCTGAAAAGGGTCTGGCATCGAAAAAGGTGGTCTTTCAGCTCATAAGGGGAGCGGTTACTGGAAAGCTGGTAACACCCGGTCTTTTTGAAACCATAGAGGTGCTGGGAAAAGAAAGAACACTGAAAAGACTTGAAAGAACTTTACAGTTCTTAAAGAAAACTTAAAAAATCACGCTTTATAATAGTTGAGGGTGACAAAATGAGGCTTGCCTTCTTTGGAGATGTTCATGGAAATTTCGAAGCGTTGAAGGCCGTTCTGGAGGACATGGAGAACAAAGGTGTCGATGAAGTGTTCTGCCTTGGAGATTTGGTCGGCTATGGACCCGATCCTGAAGCTGTTGTACAGACAATCATGGAAAAAAACATCAAAACGATTATGGGAAACTACGACGATGCTGTTGGCTATTCCAAAGAGAGCTGTGGTTGTTCCTACGCACCCGGAAGGGAAACAGAGGTTGGAGACATCTCCCTCAAGTGGTCGATCGAAAACACTTCTGAGAAAACCAGAGAATTTTTGAGAAATCTTCCCAAAAAGCTGAGTTTCGAAGTTGAAGGAGTCAAATTCTTGCTCGTTCATGGAAGTCCTCTAAACGAACTCCTCGAGTACGTGAAGCCCAACACTCCTCCAGACAGGCTGAAGAAGATCGTGGAATCGGTCGAAGAGAATGTTGTTGTGAACGGACACACTCACCTTCCCATGGTGAAATGGGTTATGGGAAAGCTCGTTCTGAACCCAGGAAGCGCCGGAAGACCGAAAGATGGTGATCCGAGAGCGTCTTACATGATCGTTGATGTTGAAAACGGTACGGTCAGCTTTGAAATAGTGCGTGTCAGGTACGATGTGAAGACAACCGTAGAAAAGATCGCAAGAAACGGCCTCCCAGTTGAACTTGCGACCGTTCTGGCACTCGGACAAACGTTCGACATGGGACCAGGGAAAGTCACTTTCACCCTCGGCCGATGAAGGCACAGCATCCTTTGAACTCACCCGTCCCGCCGACGGGCTTTGTGATGACATCCACGAGATCTTTCAACTCGCTTTGAAGCTTCTTTCTGTATTCCCCCCTCGGTTGCATACAGCCGAGGATTACTCTTTTGAACAGTTTTTTTGCCTTCTCGAAGAGTTTCACAACCTCCTGGAGATCCGGTGGGAAAGATTTTCCAAACTTCGTTCCGGGAGTTGGAATGAACACGTTCAAAACAACGGTGTCTGTCTCCTGAGACAGGATCTCGAGCGCTTTTTCTTCGTGGGTGATCTTTCCACCCGTTATTCCTACCGTGATGTGAAACACCACGTTCTCATAAAAGTGAGCGATATCTAAAATTTCCTGTGGAGTCAATGCGAGTCCGTAGATGCTTTTCAAAACGGTTTCATCACCGAAGAAATCCATAGAAACGACGTCAGCCAGCTCCTTTGCAACCTTGGACTTTTGAAACCCCACGTGAAAGTTGTAAAGAAGACCGTGGGATTCTTTCAGCTCCTTCAAACGTTCGTAATACTTTTCAAACGGAATGGAACCATCTGGAAGCATTCCGCCGCTTATCAGAAAGTTTCTGTAGCCTTTCTTCACAAAGGCTGGAATTTCATCCACGGAGATCATGTGTTTCAAATAGTGCGCTCCACAGTGAGGGCAGTTGAGCGAACAAAACGTGCCGGTCACGCTCACGGGAATCGTGTGAGATGGATCCACCGTCACGAGTGAAACCTCCTTAACAGAATCTCACAATATGTTAGCACATTAGAGTTAAAATCTCTGAAGGGGGTGATATCATGAGAAAGTTCCTGGTGATCCTTCTGGCTTTATTGATAACCGCTCTGCTTCTTGGTGCAAGACTCACCATTCTCCATGTCAACGACACACACGGTCACGCTTGGGCATTCGATGAGTATCGTAATCCCGGAATTGGGGGCCTTGCAGCCATCGCAACGATCGTAGAAGAGGTGAAAAGGGAAGTCGAGAGTCAGGGTGGGTACGTGATCTTTCTCCATGCGGGAGACCTGAACACCGGTGTTCCAGAGTCCGATCTTCAAGATGCCATACCAGACATTGTTGGATTCAACATGATAGGACTCAAAGCCATGGCCGTTGGAAACCACGAGTTCGACAATCCAAGGGAAGTACTCGAAAAACAGATGAAATTCGCAGATTTTCCGTTCCTTTCAGCGAACATAGTAAAAGAAGATGGTGAACCGTTCTTCAATCCATACATCGTCGAAGATCTCGGTGAGCTGAAAATCGCCATCATCGGCTTCACCACAGAAGAAACGGAGATCCTGGAACCCCTCTACCTCGAAGGTCTGAAGTTCGAAAACGCCCTGAAAGTGGCCCAGAAAATAGCACCCGAATTGAAAAAACAGGCAGATGTTGTGATCGCTCTTGCGCACCTTGACTGGGGAGAGCCGAAGAAGGAAGACATCACCACGACACACCAGCTGGCAGGAGTTGAGGGAATAGACGTTGTGATAGCAGGGCACAGCCACGTGCTTGGATCTGACGTTGTGGACGGAAAGATAATAGCTTCGGCCGGAGAATATGGAAAGTACGTTGGAAGACTCGATCTGGACATCGAAGACGGAAAGATCGTGGCGTGGCACTGGGAAGCGATACCCGTTAATTTGAAGGTGTACGAAAACGAAAAGTACAGGTACCTCGGGAAGCCGTACCTCGAAAACAGATACGTCGCAAAGGCTCTTGAATACTTCAAGAAAGTGGGAAATGAAAAACTCGATACCGTCATAGGAGAGACGAAGATCTACCTCGATGGTGAAAGAGAACACGTCAGATCGAAAAGCACGAATCTTGCCAACCTCATAGTGGACGCCATGAGATGGAAAGTGGGGGCGGATATCGCTTTCACAAACGGTGGAGGTATCAGAGCCTCTATAAAACCTGGAAAGATCACTGTGAGAGATATACTGACGGTTCTTCCGTTTGGAAACACTCTCTACGTACTGGAACTCACCGGTGAACAGATCATGAAAGTGCTCGAGTACGCCGCTACCATTCCGGAAGGTAAAGGTGCGTTCCTCCAGGTTTCCGGCCTCACTTGGAAGAGCAAAGACGGAAAAGTCGTAGAGGTTCTCGTGAACGGAGAGCCGCTCGATCCAGAGAAAAAGTACAAAGTGGTCACAAACAACTACATGGCAGGTGGTGGAGACGGTTATGTCATGTTCAAAGAGTGGGACGGATACGACACGGGATACCTCATGTCAGACGCCGTCATTGAGTACATCCAGAATGTTCTGAACGGGAAAATAGAAGAGTACGACGATTCGCAGAGGTACGTGAGAGAGTAACTGGAACAGTTCGAAGAGTTCAGGTTGAGGCGGGGCAATCCCGCCTCTTTGGTTTTTGATATTAAAAATTAACTTGAAAATTATTGATATTTACTAATTAACTTTTATGCATACAAACCAGGTTAGTTCCAATCATTCACAAAGTAGGTGATGTGTGTACTTGGCATTGGAAGAACGATACAGAGTATGCAATTACCGGTAACGAAAAATTTCATGCGGGTTTGTGGTACCGGAAGCTATGCGTTAAAAAAGGAATAATGGATGATATGAAGAGACAATATGAAGAGAATTTGTGGTAATCGATGACGTGTAAGTGCTTTGAATTCGAGAAATTAGTAGTTAACTTCTAACACACTGAGGAATACCTTCTTTCATCTATTTGTGAAACATGGAACTAATCGATTTTTACCAGAAACACCCCAAAATGCCCTGACGTAGGTTGATATAATTTATCTTCTGTTTTTTGCTTGTGTTCTTTCGTTGTTGGACTATGCAATTATTCCATTTTTCCAAACAGTACTTGAAGGTGCTCTCTTGTGTGTTAGAATGGTTTATGGAAAGGAAGGATATGGAAGGTCAAAAAACATCTTGCTTTCAGATTGTGTTTGTGGTATAATTTCTCTTGAACTCAACGGGTTTCAATAATTCCTTAGAGGTATGGAAACCGTCTTCTATCGTCCACTTACCCGCTTCTACCATGGTTTCAATAATTCCTTAGAGGTATGGAAACGGGATAAATTCGTACCGAGTGCTTTGCTTGTTGACAACGTTTCAATAATTCCTTAGAGGTATGGAAACTCGCTTATGCTGAACACAACATCGCTCCACTCGACGAGTTTCAATAATTCCTTAGAGGTATGGAAACGTTGGATCTTCCTCTGCGAGCTTTTCCCACTTAGTCTGTTTCAATAATTCCTTAGAGGTATGGAAACGCTGTTGTTTGCTGAAGGTCTTCGAGTTGAT
Organism: Thermotoga sp. RQ2; assembly: GCF_000019625.1. Lineage (NCBI taxonomy): Bacteria > Thermotogati > Thermotogota > Thermotogae > Thermotogales > Thermotogaceae > Thermotoga > Thermotoga sp. RQ2. The sequence continues at coordinate 975,981 of NC_010483.1, read as the reverse complement.
TCTGGTTTCAATAATTCCTTAGAGGTATGGAAACCTTTTACACAAGAAACATCGCAGAAGATTATGCAGGTTTCAATAATTCCTTAGAGGTATGGAAACTAGTATGCCTATAGCAAACTATAGTATGCCTATAGGTTTCAATAATTCCTTAGAGGTATGGAAACTAGATCTTCGTCGTGAGGTAGTTGACGATCTCGAACACAGTTTCAATAATTCCTTAGAGGTATGGAAACGTCGTAGCGGGCAATGAGAAGATTTGCAACAAGCCCTGTTTCAATAATTCCTTAGAGGTATGGAAACAAGCATTTGCGAATCTTACAGCTATTCTTACTTCTCTTGGTTTCAATAATTCCTTAGAGGTATGGAAACAAGCCGTTGGCGTCTCTGGTGAGGGTAACTACGAAGGTATGTTTCAATAATTCCTTAGAGGTATGGAAACCCATTTGACAATTCCTATGTCAAGTTAAATCTACGTGTTTCAATACTTCCTTAGAGGTATGGAAACTCTCTACTTCTGAAAAACAGCATAAGACCGAATATGCGTTTCAATACTTCCTTAGAGGTATGGAAACCGGCAAGCACCAAGTTTTTATGGTCATTTGTGGCTGGTTTCAATACTTCCTTAGAGGTATGGAAACATAGTATCGTCGTAAAAATCATCATCTACTCGCAACGTTTCAATACTTCCTTAGAGGTATGGAAACACTTTTGATTCGCCAGGATTCCAAGCAGCTATGTGAAGTTTCAATACTTCCTTAGAGGTATGGAAACAGGGCGCCTCTGGACACACCCAGCGACCCCACCGGGTTTCAATACTTCCTTAGAGGTATGGAAACAGCCTTCACCTTCACCATACCTTTCACCCCCACCTTAGGTTTCAATACTTCCTTAGAGGTATGGAAACTCTACAGCGAAGGAAAAACAAACTTCAACGACAGCATGTTTCAATACTTCCTTAGAGGTATGGAAACAAACAGACAAACAGCGTATCATTCCTGCTTGCGAAGAGTTTCAATACTTCCTTAGAGGTATGGAAACCCTTCATCATCGCAAAAATGTCGGATCTTGCTAACTGGTTTCAATACTTCCTTAGAGGTATGGAAACAATGGCTTTGGGAGATGTTCAAAAAGGGATTGGAAGTTTCAATACTTCCTTAGAGGTATGGAAACCAAACCACTACATCCTCATACACACAATGCTAGGTGTTTCAATACTTCCTTAGAGGTATGGAAACAGGACAACGTCTATCTCCTCGAGCTCTGGCTTGACTGCGTTTCAATACTTCCTTAGAGGTATGGAAACAAATATTCCTCAAGTTGCTTTTTGAGATCGTCGTTCTCGTTTCAATAGTTCCTTAGAGGTATGGAAACTTAATTTCATTACGCAGCCAGGACTGGAGCAACCACAGTTTCAATAATTCCTTAGAGGTATGGAAACTAAACATATCCAGGTGATGAGTAAATCTCCTCAAGCTGTTTCAATACTTCCTTAAATGTACGAAAAAAATAACCCCCACATGAGTGGGGGGATGTTTTTGTTATAGACTCTCATATCAAAAGATCACGTAAGTTCCCTTCTTTTTCACGAACTCTACGAACCTTCTGTAAGTTGGATGGACAGAGAGCGTGCTCGAATCTCCCGTTGCTATCAGTTTTCTTTTCGCCCGTGTGAGTGAGACGTTGAGTCTTCTCAGATCTTCGAGGAACCCTATTTCACCGTTTTTGTTCGAACGCACAAATGAGATGATGATGACCTCTTTTTCCCTTCCCTGAAAACCATCCACACTGTGTACTTCTACTTTCGCTTCGATCAACTCTCTTATGAGATTCACCTGATCATCGTAGGGAGTGATGATCCCGATCCAATCCTCCTTCACCCCCATGGAGAGAAGCTTTTCCACAACCTCTTTCACGATCTGTGCTTCTAATGGATTCTCTCTCGAGGGAGAGTCTTTCCTTTGCCTTTCAAATCTGTCAGATCTGTTCTTTGTGTCTATGAAGACCAGAACGTTTTTTGGGGAGAGAACAACATCCCAGAACTTTCCAAAGTTCGGTATCTCCACTCCAAGGTCGAAGAGCGTTATGTTTCTGACTTCCTCGGCCGCTTTCAGTTTTCCGTCGTAAAATTCTTCACTCGGAAACGCCATCAAAAGTTCGTTCATTCTGTACTGGGTATCGAGAAGAGAAGACTTCTCGGGATATCGAGTTATGAGTTCTTCAAACAGTGTTCTCGAAAGGTCCTTCGCGTCTTCCGAGAGTATCGTGGGTGGAAGCTGTTTGTGATCCCCAGCGAGGACGAACTTTTTGCCTTTCGATATGGGAATGAGGATGCTTGGGATAGTTGCCTGAGAGGCCTCGTCAACAACTACCACATCGAAGACTATTCCCGATATTATTTCCAGAGCTGCGGATGAATTGGTTGAAAGCACAACCTGCGCTTCCCGTACTATCCTGTTCGCTATTATTTCCTCTTTGCGTTCTATGAGGTCCCTAATATCTTGAATCTGGCTGTTTAACTTTATCCACTCTGCCATCTCCTTTATCTTTTCCTTGGAAACTCCCCTGGCACTCCAGTTCTTCTCCGCGTACTCCAGGATCTTCTTGTCGCTGAGCCCCCTTCTCCACTGCGGTGAAGGTTTTGTGAAGCTGTCCCTTTTTTCGATCAACTTTGCGAGTTCTTCCTTCATCTTTTTTACTTTCTCGTACTCACTGCTTGTTTCGATTTGATGTGCGAGTGTGGACTCCTTCAGATGAGAGGACACGCGCGAAGGATGGCCAATTCTCACCAGAGACACTTTCCCCCAGAGCCTCTCCACGAGGTTGTCCACAGCAAGGTTACTCTCCGCTGTGACCAGAATTTTCTTTCCACGTGCTACTTCCTGTCTTATGTACTCCACGAGTGTTCTGGTCTTTCCCGTGCCGAAGGGGCCGTGTATGAGAAAGAAATCAGAACTTCCGAGGGCAAGGGAAACCGCTTCCCTCTGACTCTCGTTCAATCCTTCATCGAAGGGAGTGAACTCTTCTTCAAACGACTCTTCTGGCTTTCTCTTTCCAAGGAGAAACTCAAGGGCTTTTTTCCCTTCTGGAGAAAGCGTCATCAAGTTCTCTATCTGTCTTCTGAACGTGATGTCGCTCGCAAAGAGGTCTATCCTCACATTTTTGAGTTTCCACGATGGAAGCCTATCGACCGCTACCGTGATGAAACGCTCTCCTTTCTCTACAACCGTTCCCGTGTAATCACTCTTGAGGGGGTTTCCTTTGCTTATGAGAACAAGATCACCCACACCGATTTCTGTGTCTATCTTCTTTCTTCTTCCAAACCTCACAAGGAAATATCCAAGTTCTTCTCCTATAAATTTTCCTGTGAGACCCAGAACGGCACGACCCTTTTTCTCTCTTTCCTCCCCCGAGAGCCGCTTCATCTCATCGAACATTGCGTTTATTTCTGCGTTCCTTTCAAGTTCTACGAGCCTCACAAGCTTCTTTATGAACTGCTGAACCGTCATTGATCTTTCACCCTCATTCTCGGACCATCCTGGATGAATTTTCCTCTGAAAACTTCTTCCTTCAGCATCAGGTGACTGTCGAGGTCATGAAACTCAAAAGCTCCCGTTCCAAGCGCAAAATGAACACTCTGATTTATTCCGAGCGAGGACTCTCCCATGCATCCGATCATGAGCTTCAAACCTGACGATTCTGCTATCTTCACTATGGCAAGAGCGTCGGAAATTCCCGACTTCATGAGTTTTATGTTCACGTAATCAACCGCTTCTTCCTTCACAAGCCTCATCACATCGAACTTCGTCCTCGCGGATTCGTCCGCCGCGACGGGAAACGGAGAGTGGAACCTCACGAACTTCAAGCCTTCTATGTCTTCCCTCCTCACAGGTTGTTCGTACACAGCGATGTCTATTCCTTTTTGATATACTGCTCTCGCGAACTCCACCGCCTCCTTCGGGGTGTATCCCATGTTCGCGTCAACTATGTACTTCGCTCCGCGGGTGACTTTCGCTATCTCTTCCACGGCTTCGATGTCTTCCTTCAAATTCTCTCCAACTTTTATCTTGATCACTCTGAAACCCTCTTCGAATATCTTCTTTGCTTCCTTCACACGGTTTTCGACGGTGTCTATCCCAACTGTTTTGTCCGTTTCTATCTCATCTCTTTTTCCTCCAAGGAGATAACAGACCTGTGTTCCAAGTTCTTGAGAGAGAGCGTCCAGTGTGGCAAATTGAACGGCTGCTTTCAAACTCGGAAACCCGAAGAGCCTGTCTGTGATCTCGAAGATCCTGGCATAGTTTCGCACATCGATGCCTGTGATCATCTCCCTCACAGCGTTTTCTATTGCAAGAAGTGCTTCCACCCTTTCACCGTTCACTCTGAAGGAGGGAGACGCTTCTCCGTACCCTTTGACACCACTTTCCAAAACGATTTCAACCTCGACATTTCTGCTTTCGGAAGATACGCTTCCAGTTATGTGAAACGGCTTTTCGTATTCGTATCTCTTGAGAGAAAGCTTCACGTTCACGATCCTCGACATCTCTCACACCTCCTCGAAACTAATAACTTCTATGGTACTTTCGAACGGCAGACGTTTCTCTTCGCTTTCCGCCTCTCCAACCTGGTTGTCTGTGGGATCGCTTCTCACAAAACGAGTTTTCGGATCGAAGTCTTTCATGAAGCCGTCGTTTGCCACCATTCTGAAGCCGTCCAGGTTTCCAAAGTAGAAGCTTCTGAAAGATTCATTATCTCTCCTCGCACCGCCAAAGGAAAGATCCGCAGGAAGCCACCCATAGGGCTCCACGTAGAAAAGTGCCCAGTCGTGAGGAGAACCGAAGATCGGATTTATGTACCATCCAGACTGCCATCTTGCGGGGACACCTGCGATCCTGCACATCGTTATGAAGAGAAGTGCCTGAAAACCACAGTCGCCTTTCAGGTTGTTCACCACAAAATCCGTTATATTCTCGTACAGGGCATACGGTTTCACGTAGGAGTACCTCACGTTGAGTGTGATCCAGTCGTATATCCTTTTCGCTTTGAGGTACGGGTTTACCTCGCTACCCACCACCGTTTGTGTTAACCACCTGAGTTTCGGAGTAAAAACGATGTGTGGAGGCTCTTCTTTCAGGAACTCTTCAAATCCCACAACTTTCTCTGAAACTCTTTCAGGATCGACGTGGTTCACCCACTCTCTAACAATGTACTCGAATTCCACGAAAAAAGTGCTGTCTTCGCCTTCGAAGTAGATGGTCCTCTGTGGAACATCGTTCGGAGAAATGTAGTAACTTTTGTGACTTGTTCTCAGAAGTTTCACACTTTCGATCTGAAGGCCTTCCTTGGGAAACGGAAGCCATACGCGGTGCTTGGAGGATGTTTCCTTCAGTTTCAAAGTTATTCTCGCTCTTATTCTGTATCTTTTCGGATCCTCACCCTTTATGAGACGCTCCAGCCGTTCGTGGAGAATTCTTCGGGCTTTTTCACTTCTTTCATCTTTTCTGAGTCTTTCTCTGTACTCCGATCTGACGAAGGCGAGGTTGTGGAAGAAACGCCTTTCGAATCGTTTCTCACCCTCCACGACGATGTAGTCGAGTACTCCTTCGTTCATGAGATATTGGAACTCTCCCTTTGAGAAACCCTCGAACATCTCCCTCATCTTTTCCATCGCTTCTTTTTCGGTGAAAGGATAATCCTCGAGGAGTCTTTCGATCCTCTCTTTTTCGTAGATGAGTCTTTCACGCTGAAGCAAAGGGAGGTCCTTTTTCAGAAAGTCATCGATCAGCTTCAAAGCGACTGAAAAGTTCCCCAGCATTTCTTCTCTGAGCACTTCCTCTGGTAAACTGTAGATGAGAAACTCCATGTTGATACCTCCTTCAGAAAGGGAGTGACAGACGTGTTCATAGAATTATCTTATCCTATAGAAGAGAGAATGTTGACCTATCCGGACAACCCGCCAGACTATTTTGAGCCGAAAAGCAGAATAGAACAGGGAGACGCCGCCAACACGATGATGATTCATCATTTCTCGCACACGGGTACACACGTGGACGCCCCCTACCATTTTTGTGAAGAGGGCTGGACATTGGATCAGATACCTCTTGAATACTTCATTTTTGAAAAACCCCTGCTCGTGGACAGGGAGAAGAAACCAATGGAACTCTTCACCATCGAAGATATCGAAGAACTGGATCTGAATGGTGTGGATCTTCTCATGTTCAGATCGGGTTTTGCGAAGTTGAGAAGAACAGATCCTGCAACCTACAGGTACATGTTCCCCGGCATTTCAAAAGAGTTGGCTCGTTTTCTGAGGGAATCTGTCCCCTCTCTCAAAGCGGTCATGCTCGATTTTCTCAGTGCCGATCCCATCGTGTTGGGTGAAAAAGAAAACTACCCCGCGCACAGATGGCTTTTGTCGAAGAAATTCAGCAGCAAAAGACCTATCATCATATTCGAAGATGTGAATTTAGAACCCGTCGCTGGAAAGAAGATAAAACGTGTGATCGCTCTTCCTTTGAGATTCAAGGGGCTGGACGGTGGACCCGTCAGCGTTCTGGCAGAGGTGGAATGATTTGAACAAAAACCCCGCCGTCCGGCGGGGTATCTTCACACTTCCAGTCTCAGAAGGTCCCTCAGATGCTTTTTCTCCTCATCGATGATCGTCTGAACGGGTTCTTTCTCCGGTACGTAGCTCAATATTTCGCTGTAAAAGACTATGGAATCTTTTTCCACTTCGATGGCCCTTCTCACAGCCTCTCTCAGATCATCAGGGGGAGTTTCTTCGAGCTTGGGAAAGATAGAGATCTCTGCGAGAGCTTCGAGATAGCCGAGCACCTCATCGGATGGGTTAAGATCCTGCTCGTATTTTTCGAGGATCTCCTTGAACTTTCTGGAGTGGTCCCTCTCTTGTTCCGCCAGTCGTTCAAAGAGTGCCTTCGTTTCCCCCTCCGTTTTCTCCGCGAGATTCTTGTAGTAAGAGTAACCGGTTGATTCGATCCTCAAAGCTATATTCAGAAGATCCCTTGGGCCTATCATTCTACCGCCTCCTCCACCGGCAGAGCTGGAGTAACCTTGCTTATAGCTCCAAATCTACAGACTTCGATACAGCTACCACACCTGACACACTCCGCCTGATCTATCACGTGAGGCTGTCTCACCTGACCGCTTATACACTGAACCGGACAGACCCTCGCACACGCGGTACATCCAACACATTTTTCAGGATCAATCACGTAGCTGATCAACGCTTTACACTTCTTGGATGGACACCTCTTCTCTTTGACATGCGCCAGATACTCGTCTCTGAAGTATCTGAGTGTGGAAAGAACAGGATTCGGTGCGGTTTGACCAAGTCCACAGAGGGAAGTGTCCTTTACCACATGCGCCAGCTTTTCGAGCTCTTCTATGTCCTCCTCTGTTCCCTCTCCGGAAGTGATCTTCTCCAGGATTTCGAGCATCTTCTTCGTTCCTTCTCTACAGGGCGTACATTTTCCACAGGATTCTTCCACGGTGAACTCGAGGAAGAACCTTGCGACGTCAACCATACAGTCGTCTTCGTCCATCACTATCATTCCACCAGAACCCATGATTGCACCGAGTTTCTGGAGGGATTCGAAATCAACAGGTGTGTCTACGTACTCAGCGGGGATACACCCTCCGCTCGGTCCCCCAGTCTGGATGGCTTTCAGCTTTTTGTCTCCGGCTATTCCTCCTCCAATCTCGTATATGAGCTCTCTGAGTGTGATTCCCATGGGAACTTCCACAAGACCTGTGTTCTTCACTTTACCGGCGAGAGCGAATACTTTCGTTCCCGGAGAGTTCTCCGTCCCGTATTTTCTGAACTCTTTCGCACCGTTTCTGATGATCCAGGGTACGTTCGCAAGTGTTTCAACGTTGTTGATCACTGTGGGGTATCCCCAGAGTCCCTTCTCAACGGGATAGGGAGGCTTCACCTTCGGTTGGCCTCTCTCACCCTCTATGGAGGCCATCAAAGCGGTTTCCTCACCACAAACGAACGCACCCGCACCGATTCTGATCTCTATATCGAAGGAAAAATCCGTTCCCATTATGTTTCCTCCAAGGAAACCGTACTCTCTTGCCTGATTCAGCGCTATGTTGAGCCTTTCAATGGCGAGAGGATACTCCGCCCTGACATAAACGAACCCCTTCTGAGCACCTATCGCGTAGGCGGCTATTGCCATCCCCTCTATGACGGCGTGTGGATCTCCTTCAAGAACCGATCTGTCCATGAAAGCACCCGGGTCTCCTTCGTCCGCGTTACAGACAACGAATTTCTTCTCGGCCTTTTGCCTTGCCGCGAGTTCCCACTTGAGCCCTGTTGGAAAACCCGCTCCTCCTCTTCCTCTGAGTCCGCTGTCCTTTATCTCCTTTATCACGTCTTCCGGTTTCATCTGAAGAGCCTTCGCAAGGGCAAAATATCCGTCTCTTGCGATGTACTCCTCTATCTTCGTGGGATCTATGACACCGAGATTCCTTGTGACGATCCTAACCTGTTTCTTGAAGAAAGGCACTTCCTCATGAACTCTTGGAACAGGTTTTCCTTCGGAAGCCTTGTAAAGGTACTTCTCCACGATCCTTCCCTTCAAAATGTGTTCTTCGACGATCTCTCTTGCTGCGTCTGGTGTGAGTTTCTGGTAAAACACACTTTCCGGGTAGATCACGGCAATCGGTCCCAATGTACACGCTCCCATACAACCGGTCTCTATCACCCTGACAACTTCATCGAGGCCGTACTTTCTCAATTCTTCTTCGAAGGCATCTTTGACACTCTTTTCGCCGGCGGAAATACACGCTCCACCTGCACAGATAAGGATCGTGTTCGTTGTGAGCGGCACTCTCCTTCACCTCCAGAGTCAGGCTTCTCCTCTTTTGACCACCAGATCTTCGACGACCCTTCCTTCGAGTATGTGCATCTTCACGATTCTCTTTGCGTTTTCCGGAGTGACCCTTCCGTATATGACTGGCTCCTGACCTTCGAGCCTCACTTCAACGGTGGGTTCCACCTCGCAGAGTCCCATACAACCCGACTGAACAACCGCTATATCGTTTATGTTGTATTCATTGAGGGCTTCAACGATCGCCTTCAGAGTCTCTTTGGCACCCGCCGCTATTCCACACGTACCCATCGCAACAGTTATCTTCCCCCTTTTACCTGTTTCGCCCCTCAGCTGGAGATCCTTCAGAGCCTGTTCCTTTATCTTCATGAGTTCTTCCAGACTCTTCACCTTGGCCATCCTCATCCCTCCCGCTTGTACTTACTGATGATCTGAGGCACCATATCGGGAGTTACTCTGCCGTAAAAATCGTCTTCATCCACCATGACAACCGGTGCCATACTGCACGCCCCGAGGCATCTCACACCGTGAACGGAGAACATACCATCGCTGGTGGGTTCATCCGGATTCACCTTGAGTTCTTCGAGGAATCTTTCGAAGATTCTGTCCGCACCCTTCACGTAACACGCGGTACCGAGACAAACCTTGATCTGATGTTTACCCTTTGGCTTTGTGGAGAAGAAGTTGTAGAAGGTGACCACTCCATAAACCTTCGAGAGAGGAACGTCGAGTTTGTCTGAGATGTACTCGAGAACATCCGCGGGAAGATATCCGAAGAGTTCCTGGGCCTTGTGAAGCACCTGTATGAGTGCATCCTTCTTTCCCTCGTACCCATTTTCTTCTATGAAATTCTCCAGCTCTTTGAAGAGTTCCTCCTTCGACTTGACCAAAACCGCCACCTCCTGATCAGAATTTATCGGGAATTTTTTCACAATTTTTATCTGATATTTTTTTCACATTCACCATAGTCGATTATAACACCTCTCACTGTCATATGATGAAAAGAAAAGAAACAGTCACAAAGTGTTGCATGTAGTGATAGAATCAAATGGGGATTAATTCTTGAAATCGTTTGAAATCTGGAGGTGACAATATGTTTGAAAACGAAATCCTCTTCGACAACGGTCAGCACAAATTCATGTTTCTGGGATGGGAAGAGAAAGAAGAAGAGATCGTTCAGACGAACCAGTATTTGATCCTCGATGGAAACGAAGGGATTCTCCTGGACCCGGGCGGAGCACACGTCTTTCCCAGGGTGATGTCCAACGTAGCGGAAGTGGTTGATCTTTCCAGCATAAGACATATATTCTACACGCATCAGGATCCCGATGTCACATCCGGGATTTTGCTCTGGCTTTCGATATGTGAGAACGCGAAGATATACATATCCTCTCTCTGGGTGAGGTTTCTCCCACACTTTGGAATCTACGATCAGAAAAGGATCGTTCCGATCTCTGACAAAGGAACAAAGATAAAACTCCTGAGTGGTAACGAGCTCGAGATACTCCCGGCGCATTTCCTTCATTCTACTGGGAATTTCGTTCTCTACGATCCGGTGGCAAAGATCCTTTTCTCAGGAGATATAGGCGCCGCGGTGTTCGAAAAAGGAAAGAGGTACAGGTACGTCGATGATTTCGAAAGACATCTTCCGCTTATGGAGGCCTTCCACAAAAGGTACATGTCTTCCAATACGGCCTGCAAGAAATGGGTGGATATGGTTTCAAAGAGAAAGATAGATATGATCGCACCTCAGCACGGCGCTGTGTTCAGAGGAGAGTCTGTGAAGAAATTCCTCGAGTGGTTCAGAAATCTCAAATGCGGTGTTGATCTGATAGACAATCTCTATTCTTTGTGAGGTGATTCTATGAGAGAAAGAGAAATCGTGGATAAACTCACTTCTGCGTTCTTTGCAGAGAACACGATCATATCCTTCACAAGCCAGCTGGACGAAGCACTGACCAGAAAGCTGAGAAGAATGCAGCGCAGAATAGAGGAAGTTAAAGAAAGGTTTGTGAATCTCAACAGACTGTTTCAGGAACTGGTGGGAGATTTTCAAGCGAAAAGTGATCAGCTCGTCTCTGTCATCCAAGACATGGAAAAGATCAGTGAAAACATCATGGAGGAGTTGAAAAAATCCGGAACAAATGTAGATCAGATCGTCGAAAGGGTGAAAGAAGCTTCATCCCAGATAGGAGAGACCCTTGAAAACATAAGATCGATCGAAAAGTTGATTCAGAACATTATGAGAATCGCCAGGGAAACCAACATCCTCGCCTTAAACGCCACCATAGAGGCTGCGAGGGCCGGAGAAGCGGGAAAAGGCTTCATGATCGTAGCAAACGAGGTTCAGAATCTATCAAACGAAACAAATGAAGTGACAAAGCAGATCGTCGAGAAGGCCAGAGAAATCCTCGAATCTTCACAAAGATCCCTTGAAAACCTCGAGTTCATGGCGAATCTGTTTGAAACAGTTGGTAAAACCCTCCAGAATATGGTTCGTTTTATGGAAAACAACGTAAAGCTCCTTCAGGAGGTCAGAAACTCCCTCGATACCTCGAAGGAGTCACTCTCAGAAAAGAGTGCGGAAATCGACAGTGCAACGAAGGTTCTGGAAGAGACTGCAGGAGGATTCACGACCATAAACAGAGTTATCAACTCAGTGATCACCGCTCAGAGAAAACTGAAGGATCTAAAGATTTAATTTATTGTTTAAGTATACCATTATGAAATGCATTATGTATCTGATACAATAACGTGGGTTAAATCCATGTTGTCGAGGAGGTGCAATCGGATGCCCGTTGCGAAGAAATACTTTGAAATACGATGGCACGGTAGAGCCGGGCAAGGTGCGAAGAGTGCTTCCCAGATGCTGGCAGAAGCCGCTCTGGAAGCCGGGAAATACGTTCAGGCTTTTCCAGAATACGGTGCAGAAAGAACAGGTGCTCCCATGAGGGCCTTCAACAGGATTGGTGATGAGTACATCAGAGTGAGATCTGCAGTGGAAAACCCGGACGTCGTTGTGGTGATCGATGAAACACTACTTTCTCCCGCCATTGTAGAAGGCCTTTCAGAAGATGGTATCCTCCTTGTGAACACCGTTAAGGATTTCGAATTCGTCAGAAAAAAGACAGGATTCAACGGAAAGATATGCGTGGTGGATGCTACAGACATCGCTCTCCAGGAGATAAAGAGAGGAATACCGAACACACCGATGCTTGGAGCGCTGGTCAGAGTGACAGGTATTGTGCCTCTCGAGGCGATAGAGAAGAGAATCGAGAAGATGTTCGGAAAGAAATTCCCTCAGGAAGTGATTGATGCGAACAAGAGAGCTTTGAGACGTGGATATGAGGAAGTAAAGTGCTCAGAGTGAGGAGGTGTGAGAATGTCTCTTAAAAGCTGGAAGGAAATTCCCATTGGAGGAGTCATCGACAAACCGGGAACAGCAAGAGAATACAAAACAGGTGCCTGGCGTGTGATGAGACCTATTCTTCACAAAGAGAAATGTATAGACTGTATGTTCTGCTGGCTCTACTGTCCAGATCAAGCGATCATCCAAGAAGGCGGAATAATGAAAGGTTTCAACTACGACTACTGTAAAGGATGCGGACTCTGTGCGAACGTATGTCCAAAGCAGGCCATAGAGATGAGACCTGAGACTGAGTTTCTGAGCGAGGAGGGATGAGGATGGAAAGGGTCGTCGAGAGAGTGGCCGTCACCGGCGCTGAGGCCGTTGCCAATGCGATGAGACAGATAGAGCCCGATGTCGTTGCGGCGTACCCGATCACTCCACAGACACCTATTGTGGAGTACTTCGCCAGGTTCGTCGCGGACGGCGTTGTCAGGACAGAAATGATTCCCGTCGAAAGTGAACACAGTGCGATGAGCGCTGTCGTTGGAGCCGCTGCCGCGGGAGCAAGAGCGATGACAGCAACCAGTGCAAATGGACTCGCACTGATGCACGAAATAGTTTACATCGCTGCCTCCTACAGACTTCCCATTGTGATGCCCGTTGTGAACAGAGCGCTCAGTGGTCCTATAAACATTCACTGTGACCACAGCGACGCGATGGCAGAAAGGGATTCTGGATGGATTCAGCTCTTTGCGGAAACTAATCAGGAGGCTTACGATTTCACCATTCTCGCTGTGAGACTGGCAGAACACGAAGATGTGAGACTTCCCGTCATGGTGAACCTCGATGGGTTCATCCTTTCTCACGGAGTGGAACCCGTTGAGTTCTATCCCGATGAACTCGTGAAGAAGTTCGTTGGAGAGCTCAAACCCATGTATCCTCTTCTGGATACTGAACACCCTGTAACCTGGGGTCCTCTCGATCTTTACGATTACTACTTCGAACACAAAAGACAGCAGATTGAAGCCATGGAAAACGTAAAGAAGGTGTTCCCGGAAATCGCAAAAGAATTCGAAGAAACGTTTGGAAGGAAATACTGGTTTGTCGAACCGTACAGAATGGAAGATGCAGAGCACGTGATGGTAGCACTGGGCTCCACAAACAGCACGATAAAGTACGTGGTTGATGAACTGAGAGAAGAAGGCTACAAAGTTGGATCTTTGAAAATCTGGATGTTCAGACCGTTCCCGAAGGAGCAGCTTCAGGAACTCCTCAACGGAAGAAAGAGTGTAGTTGTGCTCGACAGAGCTGTTTCCTTCGGAGCGGAAGCACCTCTCTACGAAGCAGTGAAATCTGCGCTCTACGAAGTAGCAGCGAGGCCGATGCTTGGATCCTATGTCTACGGTCTCGGTGGAAGGGACATCAAACCAGAGCACATCAGAAAAGCGTTCGAAGATGCCATAAACGGAAACCTCATAGCAGATGAACAGAGATATCTTGGTCTCAGAGAGTGAAGGAGGTGTGAGGAATGCCCGTTAACATAAAACAGCTGGCACAGGAGTTCGATAAGAAAGAAATCGGTATCACACAGGGTCACAGGCTCTGTCCAGGTTGTGGAGCACCCATCACAGTGAAGTTCGTGATGATGATCGCAAGACACCTCGGATACGAACCCGTTGTTGGACTCGCAACAGGTTGTCTGGAGGTTTCTACCTCCATCTATCCGTACACCGCTTGGAGCGTACCTTACATTCACAACGCCTTTGAAAACGTGGCAGCAACGATGAGCGGTGTGGAAACGGCTTACAAAGCACTGAAAAACAAAGGAAAGATCCCAGAAGACAAAAAATACGCCTTCATTGCTTTTGGTGGAGACGGTGGAACGTACGATATCGGTCTTCAGTCACTGTCCGGGATGCTCGAAAGAGGTCACAAGGTGCTCTACGTCCTCTACGACAACGAGGGATACATGAACACAGGAAACCAGAGATCCGGATCCACACCCCCGGGTTCGGATACCACGACAGCTCCAGTTGGAAAGAAGCTCCCTGGAAAGGTCCAGCTGAAAAAGAACATCGTCGAGATCGTAGCGGCTCACGAGAACGTCTACGCAGCTACCGCATCGCTCTCTGAACCCATGGACTTCTTTGCCAAGGTGGAAAAGGCGCTGAACTTCGATGGACCTTCTTTCCTTGCGGTCTTCTCTCCTTGCGTCAGGTTCTGGAGAGTGAACGACGATAAAACAGTAGAAATATCAAAACTCGCCGTAGAAACGAAGTACTGGCCTTTGTACGAAGTGGAAAGAGGAGTTTACAGAGTCACCAGAAAACCGAGACAGTTCAAACCTGTGGAGGAATTCCTGAAGGCTCAGGGAAGGTTCAGAAAACTTCTTTCAAGACCGGATGCAAAAGAAATCGTAGACGAACTCCAGGAATACGTCGACAGAAGATGGGAAAGACTACTCACACTGGAAGAGGTTACAAAGGACAAACCGATTAGATAAAACGGGCGGGGGTTACCCCGCCTTTTCTGTGGGGTGTTAGCATGCTCGAAGGCAAGGTGGCAGTCGTTACAGGTGGAGGTCAGGGAATCGGAGCCGCGATCGCTCAGCTTTTTGCGGAAAACGGCATGAAGGTAGTCATAGCAGAGATAGACGAAGAAGCGGGCGTTGAAAGAGAAGAGATGTTGAGAGAAAGAGGGCTGGATGTCACATTCGTAAAAACGGACGTTGCAGATGAAAACTCCGTGAAGAACATGGTGAGAAAAACCGTCGAAATATACGGCGGGGTAGACGTTCTGGTGAACAACGCAGCCGTCATGTCCGTGAAGAGCATCTTCGAAAGACCTCTCGAAGAATGGGAGAGAGTGATCAGGGTGAACCTCACGGGGCCTTACATCTGTTCTCGATACTGCGCGGAAGAAATGATAAAACGCGGTGGCGGAGTGATCATAAACATAGCAAGCACAAGGGCATTTCAGTCAGAACCAGACACGGAACCCTACTCAGCTTCAAAAGGAGGCCTTGTGGCACTCACGCACTCCTTGGCCGTGAGTCTTTCCAGATATCACATAAGAGTGGTGAGCATAAGCCCCGGCTGGATAGAAACATCGGAATGGAAGAAGAAGTCCCTGAGAAAAAAACCCGATCTGAGACCCATCGATCACGAACAGCACCCGGCTGGAAGAGTTGGAAATCCCTTAGATATTGCCCATCTCTGCGTCTTTCTCGCGGACGACGAAAAAGCAGGTTTCATAACAGGCACGAACTTCATCGTCGATGGTGGTATGACGGTGAAGATGATATACGAGGAATGATCGAGATGGATTACCTGACAATTGCATTCGGAGGAGCGATTGGAGCCGTTCTCAGATACCTTGTTTCCCGTACGATCAATTCACTCCTGCCGTTCTCTTACATACCACTTGGCACGATCATCGTGAACTCTGTGGGTTCTTTTTTTCTTTCGTTTTTGATGTTCGCCGCTATCGAGAAAGTTCCTCTCTCTAAGGAAGCCATCCTTTTCTTCGGAACGGGGCTCCTGGGAGCCTTCACCACTTTTTCCACATTTACTTACGAAACGCTCTCGCTCATCGAAGAGAGTCCCGCAAGGGGAGTCGCTTATGCTCTTGCCAATCTTCTCTTTGCTTTTACATGCGCCTACTTTGGAATGATTCTGGGGAGGGGGAAGGTATGAAGCTTCTCAAGATCTACCTCGGAGAAAAAGACAAGCACAGCGGAAAGCCTCTTTTCGAGTATCTTGTGAAGCGCGCTTACGAACTCGGTATGAAAGGAGTCACTGTCTACAGAGGTATCATGGGTTTCGGTCACAAGAGACACATGCACAGAAGTGATTTTTTCAGTCTTTCACCGGATCTTCCTATCGTTCTTGAGATCGTCGATGAAGAAGAGAGAATAAACCTTTTTTTGAAGGAAATCGACAACATAGACTTCGATGGCCTGGTTTTCACCGCTGACGTCAACGTGGTGAAAATGGGTTAACGCTCGAAAAATCGGTCCATGTCCTCATAGCTGATCTTGAAAGAAATCGGCCTTCCGTGAGGACATCTTTCAAACCGCTTCTTGAAAAAGACATCCAGCAGTTTCGATGCGATCTCTTCGTCGAATTCTCCGGATTTAGTGGCAAGTTTACAAGCGGCAAGGGCTATTCTTTCCTTCAGTTTTTCATCAACTGGGAAGTCCCTGAAAAATTCCTCCACAACGTCTTCGGTGAGGAACTCAGGGATTTCAATGACTTTCAAAGCTCCTTCTTCTCCTTGAAAGGAGAATCCGTATTCTTCCAGTTTTTGTTTTTCTTCCCTTGATAGCACAACTGTTATGTTCCTTTTCACCCGTCTTTTCCTCCAGCTTTTTTTCGAAAGGATTTCTTCGTAAATCGTTCGTTCGTGGAGAGCATGAAGATCCACAAAGAGCAAACCATCTTCCACTTCAACGACAGCGTACTTACCCTTGACCAAAAACCATCTGTAGGAAGGTGATTCCGCTACGCTCAGCGCATGGGAGGATATTTCTTCGTACGCAACCGACCTGTACCATTTCCGTGCCAGATTTCTTTTGAGGGTTTCTTCCAAACTCTTTTTCACCTTTTCTTCGTTGAGAAATTTCACCACGATTTTCGAAGGGTGTATGTTCACGTCGAGTTCTTCCGGATTTACCTCTATGAAAAGAACCGCGACGGGATAGCTTCTCTTTGGAAGATCGTAAACTTTCATGAGTACTTCGTGGAGTTCTTCGGAAACCACAAAACGACCGTTCACGTAGAAATACTCTCCCGTTCTGCTGGATCTTGTCACCTCGCGGGATGAAACTATTCCCTTTATCCTCAGGCCGGATAATTCCTCTTCGAACGTGATGTAACCTTTTCTCAGATCTTCAAGGATCAGGATAGCTCTTTCAAAGATGTTCTGTGTTCTTGGAAAGGAATGGACTATCTTTCCATCTGAGGTGAATACAAAATCAACGTCGTTTCGTACAAGGACGAATCTTTCAAACATCTCACGACACATTCTCAACTCGATGGCAGAGGACTTCAGAGATTTTCTCCGGACGGGTAGGTTGAAGAAGAGATCTCTCACCTCAACGGTGGTGCCGGTATCCCTGTGGGTTTCCGAGATTTCTTCCACTTTCCCCCCAGCAATCATCAACTGTGTTGCGAGTGCGTCTTTTTCCGTTTTTGTCACGATCTTGGTTCTGCTGACCTGCACAATCGAAGCAAGCGCTTCACCTCTGAAACCGTAAGTTCTGATCCTGTGCAGATCTTCCTCGCTCTCTATCTTGCTCGTCGTGTAAGGTTCTATTGCCAGAAGTGCCTCTTCTCTGGTCATCCCGATTCCATTGTCGGATACTCTTACCATGTTCTTTCCACCGTTTTCTATCTCAACAACTATCCTGTCGGCCTGCGCGTCCAGACTGTTTTCTACAAGCTCTTTCAGAACGAAAGATGGATTGTGAATCACCTCACCCGCGGCGATTTTTCTGACGAGGCTCTCGGGAAGTCTTTTTATTCTCAAAACAGAACACCTCTCCACTCGATCTCCCTGAAAATTTTAACATCCAGAAAAAAAGGCGGGATAACCCCGCCTGATTTTTTCTATTGATTTCCCTTCTCACACTTTGAACTTCTGAACGAGCGTTGAGAGCTGTTCAGAAAGCTCAGACAGTCTTTCAGCGGCCTGAGAGACCTTTGCGGCAGATTCGGTCTGATCTTCTATGAGAGACTCCATTCTGTTTAGACTTTCCACAACTCCTTCGACTATCTTTGTGACGTTGTCCATAGCGCTTGCCATTTCTTCTGCAGCCGCTCCCTGCTCCTGCGCAGTGGCAGCTGTGTTCTCTATCATGCTGTTGATCTCTTCTATCCTTCCAAGGATCTCCCTGAATCTCTTTGTGACTTCTTCTCCCATCACTGCTATCTCGTCCACTCCTTCGAACATCTCTTTCGAGCCGTTCTCCACGTGTTCTATCGTTGCCCTCAAACTGCTCAACATCTTCGCTATGTCTTCTGTCGCCCTCTGGCTCTCTTCTGCAAGTTTCCTTATCTCGTCTGCCACAACCGCAAAGCCCCTTCCCGCTTCCCCAGCTCGAGCTGCTTCTATCGCTGCGTTCAAGGCAAGTAGGTTCGTCTGCTCTGCTATCGAGCTGATCGTGTCCACTATCTCTCCTATCGTCTTGGCTGAGTCAACGAGTTCTCTCAGGTAGTCCCTCTGTCTTTCTGCTGACCCTTTGAGTTTGTTTATGACTCCTCCCACCGCTTCTACTCTCTCTGTTCCTTCTCTTGCCGCTTTCGTCACCGCTTCTGATCTTTCTGTCAGATCCTGGGTGATCTTTGAGATGTTCTGCGCACTCGCTGCCACTTCTTCTACCCCACTCGTCACTTCTGTCAGAGCACTGCTCATGTTGTTCGCCTCGTCCAGTATCTTCTTGGCTTCTTCGTGCAGGTTCTCTGACATCTTGTGGCTCTCTTCTGAGAGAACTTTTATCTCTTCTGATGCTCCGCTAAGCTCTTTCGAAGCTTCTATGATGCTCACTATCATCTCTTTGAGTGATAGTACCGCTTCTTTCAGGCTCTCTTCTATCTGGGTCAGTTCATCTTTCCCTTTCGCTTCGAACTCTACTGTCAGGTCCCCTTCTCCGAATCTCTTCACTTTCTCTACCTGCTGCCTCATTCTCTTCACTATCGGCATCATCGAAACAAACAACACCGCAAAGATCACGCCGCCAAACACTACATACGTCACTATCGTCCCAAAGGTCGCTTTCCTTCCTTCTGCAAGAAGTTCATCCAGGTCCCCCGTCGAGAAGATGTAGAAGTCGTATCCGGGCACTTTCTCCCACACGGTGTATTTCTTCTCTCCGTTGTATTCGTACTCTACGTATTTCTCTCCACCTTTCTTTGCTTCCTCGAATGCTTTCTCAAAGCCTCCAAGCTCTTTCACCTCTTTCATGAAGTTCCCCATGTCTTTGTGGATCAGTACCTTTCCGTCGCTTGTGACAAGAAGCCCGTAGCCGCTCTTGCTCGCTTTCCCTTCTTCTACAACCGCTTTCCAGAGATCGGTGTTCTCAGAGAGGGATATACCTAATGCTATCAGTCCAGATGGTTCTGAACCGAACGTTGTAACTCCCTCCACGAAAAGCAAAACAGGCTTTCCATCGATGGATTCGGCAAGGACAAGCGAAGTTTTGTTTTTTTCCTTCATAAGGCTGAGGTACTTTTCGTACTCTGAATAGTTCTTCTCTTCTATTTTTTCTGGTAAAACCAAATAAGCGGATTCGCTCATCTCATCGACAACAATACCAACGGAGACTGTATCCGTAGCCCCCTGAAGAACAGACTGAAGGTTCGAAGCGATCGTGTAACCTCCTATGAGAGAGCTACCAAGGAGGGTTTTCAGATTTCTTTGAACCTCGTTCAACTTCTGGGAGATGTATTTTGAAAGAGAAGACACCGACTTCTCCATGTAATCTTTTGCGTTGCTGATGAGAAGAGACGAGGTACTTCTCTGAACCAGATAAGCACTGAGAACAAAAGAAACAAGAACCACAACCATTATGAATATGATTCTGAATCTTATGTTCATCTCACATCTCTCCTTTTATGGTTCTGAAACACCCCCGGCGCAAAGCACCGGGGATGTGTCTCATTGAGGGCTCACCGTGACATCATCGAAATAAATCGTAGTTGCCGTTCCTTCTCCGAGTTCGAAACTGATCTGAACGACCTCATCCGCATCGTCTGGATGCGTGTAGGTGAACGTGAACGTCTGACAGTCCGCTGTGAGATTCACCGTTTGAGCGAAGTAGTTGGTCCAGGGATCGTGATTCTGCAGAATTTTCACATTTATAGGTCTTGGTGTATCCGCTTTTGCTTTGAAAGAAATGGTGTAGGTTTTTCCTCTGTAAAGACCTATCCACTGGTTGAACTGAATATGCCACGTGTCAGTTCCAGGATCGGCTATCGTGATATAAGCGTAGCCATCCCTGACACCGTAATCGGAGACCCTGGCACCACTGATTCCGTAGTCTCCCGCCTGCCAAATGAACCATTCGTCCGGGTTGTTGGCCTGATCGTTCACAATAGGTTCGTCGAAAGTGCCGTTATTTATCTGTTCATAGGTCACCTCGGGACCTGCCTGCTGCTGTGCTTGTTCATATTCGCAGTCATCCACTTCCCCGGTGATTGTTTCAGGATTCTTATCTTCGTAGACTCTGATGTAGTCGATGTACATTCTCTGCGGGAATTGGGTGGTTTCGTCGGGATAACCTGGCCAGTAGCCTCCCACGGCAACGTTCAGAATGAGGAAGAACGGATGGTCGAAAACCCACTCAAGACCGAGTTCGGCCAGTTCATCCTTGCTGAGGACGTGGTAGAGCTGTCCGTCCACGTACCACTCCACTTCGTCTTCGTCCCACTCGATGGAGAAAATGTGGAAGTCTTCGGAGAAATCAGGAACTCCTTCTGGAAGATGATAGGCAACACCTATACTCGCACCACCGGAATATCCCGGACCGTGTGCTGTTCCATAAACGGTTCTGGTGTCGTGGCCAAGCATTTCCATGATGTCTATCTCACCACAGGTGGGCCATCCGACCTCTCCTATGTTGTTTCCGAGCATCCAGAGAGCGGGCCAGATACCTTTTCCTTTTGGAAGTTTTGCCCTTAT
Source organism: Thermotoga sp. RQ2 (assembly GCF_000019625.1). Lineage (NCBI taxonomy): Bacteria > Thermotogati > Thermotogota > Thermotogae > Thermotogales > Thermotogaceae > Thermotoga > Thermotoga sp. RQ2. Next base: position 955,101 of record NC_010483.1, on the reverse strand, counting down.
TTCGATTTTTCCGTACTTTATTTCGAATTTTCCTTCTGTGGTCATCCTGGCTGAGGTGTAGTCGTAGGTTCCGTACTCATCGGAAACCTGTTCTTTTCTCGCCTCAATCACAAGACAGCCGTTCTCAACGAACGCGTTTTCGTCTGTATAGTACTCGAGTTCCCCGTTACCCCAGCCTGGAATACCTTTTGCATGACCGTTTCCTATCTCGAAGTTCCAGATGTTCGGATCGATAACACCGTCATCGAACTCCTGACTCCAAACGAGCTGCCAGTCTTCCACTTTGTCTTCATCCTCCTCGGTGTAGATTTCGTTTTCCTCACCGCTTACCTCGAGAACACCGATGTCCTCCATCACTACGTCGTCTATCCAGACCGTGCCGGTATACCTTCCAAGCTGAAACTCGAAACGAGCATTTTCATCGGTCTCCTGTCTCATGACGAATTCGAACTCGTACTTCTGCCAATCTGTTCCGAGCTCGAAGACCATGCCGCCGGATTCGTCGGTACCGGGGTTGTACGCGGTCCATCCTCTTCCGGCCGTTCCTCCTATCTTCACCCCGATGTTCTTTTGAGAGGAAGCCTTGGCTCGGAAAGAAACTCTGTACTTGTGGAGTTTCTCAACACGTATGGGAGCCTGTATGATCTGAACCGACCAGGTGTGATCTCCTCCGTTTGTTATCTCAACCACGAGAACGCCGTTTTCAACTCGAGCCGTTCCCTCACCGTTTGAATTGGTGAAGAATACCCAGTTTCCTTCTGTGTTTATGGAACCATCCTCTGCGGGTGGGTCTATATCCATACCTGCGATGAGGATTGGTTCATCGAAAGAAGCGTTGCCAAGGATGTTTTGAGCCAGAATGAAAACAGGAAAGAGAAGCAGAGCGAAAACCAGCCTGCTCATCATATTACCCCCTTTTCATGGTTTGAATCTCTTCTCTCCCTCAACCAGAAAAATATCTCTCAACCTTATATCCCTCGAAGATGCACCGACCCTGACCTCGTATTCTCCTGACTCGACAACCCATTCTTTCCCATCGAAACTCGCAAGATCTCTAAGAGGAATTTCCAGAAAGATCTTTTCGGATTCACCCGGGTTCAAAAGTTTTGTTTTGTGGAACGCTTTCAGCTCCTGGAAGGGTTTGTCTATTTTCCCTTTTGGAGCTTTGACATAAACCTGTGAGACTTCCTTTCCAGCTCTGTCCCCGGTGTTTGTGATCGTGTACGACACTCTGAGTATATCTCCGTCGATAGCGATCTTTAAATCTTTGTATTCAAACTTTGTGTAAGAGAGGCCGTAGCCGAACTCGTAGGCAGGTTCCACACCAAAGGTGTCGTAGTACCTGTATCCCACGTAGATGTCTTCCTCGTACACCACTCTTTGCGGATTGTCCTTTGGCTCTCCTGGGAACGTCCAGGATGGAACGTCCGAGTAATCCTTCGGGAAGGTCGTTGGAAGTTTTCCGGAGGGATTAATCTTTCCCACAAGAACATCGGCCACTATTCTTCCCATCTCCTGTCCCGCCTGCCAGACAAGAAGAATTCCATCCACAAGGTCTCTCCAGCTTGCGACTTCGATGGGACTTCCGATGTTCAGAAGAACCACAACTTTCTTACCCTGATCGTGGAATTCTTTCGAGACGGTTTTTATGAGTTCCAGCTCGTCATCGGAGAGGTAGAAATCACCTTTCACCGGCTTTCTGTCGTATCCCTCACCGGAGATCCTGCTGATCACAACAACTGCAACATCGTTTTTCTTTGCAGCTTTCTTTATCTCTTTTTCTGGGAGGAAGTTCTCTGGAAGTTTCGGTTTTATGGCCGTTCCCCAGGAGTCGGTTCTGGGTTTATATTCCTCTGTTTCTCTCATCTTTTTTATGTACTCCTCATAAGTGGAAGCGAGTTCTTCGTCGAACTTCATGTTTCTTTCTTTTATGCCTTCAAGGATAGAGATCGTGTATCTCGGATGGGTGTCTCCACTTCCCGTTCCTCCCTTTATTGTTTCGATTTGACCGGTGCCAAAGACGGCGACATGGGTATTTTCATCGAACGGAAGAACACCGTTGTTCTCAAGAAGGACAACACCCTCCGCACCTGCTTTGTAGGCGACTTCCGCGTGAGATTCGAGATCCGGTTTGTTTGAGTACCTGTACCCTTTGAAGGAAGGCGCGTTCACAAGAACTTTGAGAATGTTTCTCACACACTCATCGAGAACCTCCTCACTCAACTTTCCCTCCTTCAACGCCTCCATGATTTCTTCTATTTCATCTCTTCTTTCCGTGTTCACCTGATACGCTTTTCCAGGCATGATCATATCGTTTCCGGCCTTGAGCTGTTCTACAGGGTTGTCTCCCGCGTACCAGTCGCTCATCACGAAACCGTCAAATCCCCATTCTTCCCTGAGAACCTTCTTCAAAAGCCATTCGTTCTGTGAACAGTATTTTCCATTCAGTTTGTTGTAAGCGCTCATCACGGTCCAGGGTCTTGCTTTCTTGACGGCAATTTCAAAACCTTTCAGATATATTTCTCTGAGGGCTCGCTCGGACACGATCGTGTCCACTACCATCCTGTTCGTTTCCTGGTTGTTCGCGACAAAGTGTTTTATGCAGGCTCCCACCCCTTGAGATTGAACTCCCTTGACAAAGGCTGAAGCCATTTCACCGGAAAGGACAGGATCTTCTGAGTAGTACTCGAAATTCCTTCCACAAAGAGGGTTTCTGTGAATGTTCATCGCAGGTGCAAGAAGCACATCGACACCGTATTCCCTAACTTCTTCTCCCATGGCTTTTCCCACTTCTTCCAGAAGGTCTCTGTTCCAGGTAGAAGCAAGCATGATTTCAACGGGAAATGCCGTCGTGTAGTAAGTGTTTTCATCGTTTTCCCTTGTTGGATTTATTCTGAGTCCTGCGGGACCATCTGCCAGGACAAACGCAGGAATTCCAAGTCTTGGAATGGGATGTGTTTCTCCAGCCGCACCCGCCACTCTGGAATGTGGGTTTCCAAAAAGTCCTGGAAGACCGACCCCCACAACGAGCTTCACCTTTTCCTCTGTAGTTAACTGAGAGAGGATTTCATCGATCCTTTCCATCGTCTTCTTCCCTCCTCTTTTTCTTTTCTCTGACGACAAGAAACACAAGGAAAGGTACAGTGAGTCCGAGGAGTCCTAAATTTAGGTAGAACTCCACTGGCCTCAAGCCGCGCCACAGGTAATAAAACAGAACTATCAATTCAAGAACCAGAGCCCAAGAAAAAATGGAGAGAACCGCTTTTGTAAACATCACAGATCCTCCAGTTTCCTGTAAAGCTTCGGGATGCTACCGACGAGGAGCTTGGTGTATTCGTGGGTCGGCTCGAGAACCACTTTGTCTGGGTGTCCCCTTTCCACGATTTCACCGTTCTTCATAACGAAAATGTTGTCGGAAACGTAATAGGCAAGCCCCAGATCGTGTGTGATGAATATGATGGACGTTCCTTGTTCCTCTCTGAGCTCTTCGAGGAGTTTTATGATACCTCCTCTGGAGGAAGCGTCTATCATGGATGTGGGTTCGTCCGCTACGATCAAAAGAGGCCTCAAGATCCAGCATCTTGCTATCATGATTCTTTGTTTCTGTCCACCAGAAATCTGGTGCGGGTACTTTCCAAGTACATCCTTCGGATCTATCCCCACTCTGAAAAGCGACTCCTTTATGAGTTCGAGCGCTTCTTTCTTGTTTGAAGGCTTGTTCTCGAGAAGACTTATGGCCTGCCAGAGAGTTCTCTCGACTGGATAGAAGGGATTGTAACTCGCAAAAGGATCCTGGAAAACCGCGTGGACCTTCCTTCTGAATTCAACCAGAGATTCCCTGTCCTTTATATCTTTCCAGATATCTTTACCTTCAAAGTAGATTTCACCGGAGGTAGGGGAAAGGAGCCTCAGTATCATCTTTGCGGTGGTTGTTTTTCCGGAACCGCTTTCTCCAACGAGTGAAACGATTTCTTTCTCCTTCACCTCAAAAGAAACATTCTTCACCGCCTCTATACGACGCTTGGAGAAGAATCCAAGTGAAAAGATCTTTGTAAGGTTTTTCACTACGAGCCTGCTCATGCTCTCTCCTCCATGTAAAGCCAGCATGCAACTCTTCTTCCCGGTTCTATCTCCGTTAGCGGTGGTTCTTTTTCTTTACAGACATCCATCGCGTGAGGACATCTGGGATGGAATCTGCAGCCAGATGGAGGATTTATGAGATTGGGTGGTGCACCAGGAATGGAGGTGATTCCTCTCTTTTTCACCTCTGGTTCTGGAGTGAGAACCGAATTGAAAAGCCCCTGGGTGTAAGGATGAAGCGGTTTTTCCAGGAGACTTTCCACAGGTGCGAACTCAACTATCTTTCCAGCGTACATGATAATCATTCTGTCTGCGATCTGCCTTACAGTCGCTATGTCATGGGTGATGAAGATTATGCTCTTCACGATTCCTTGGCGTTTCATCTGCATCAGGACTTTCAAAAGAACCTTTTGATTCACAACATCCAGAGCGGAAGTTGGCTCGTCAGCTATGAGAAGGCTCGGATTCAATATAGTTGCGATCGCTATCACGGCTCTTTGTCTCATTCCACCACTGAGCTCAAAAGGATACCTTTTAATCCAAAGTGGATCGAGCCCCACCTCTTCAAATCTTCTTCTGGCTTTCTCCAAAAGTTCCTCTTCGTCTATTCCGTGCGATTCCGCAAGATGCCTCACATACTTTTCCATCCTGATGGTGGGCATCAGTGCGTTCATCGCTGCTTGGGGTATTATCGTTATCTCTTTTCCCCAGAATTTTCTTTTCACTTCGTCTCTTGTCATGGACGAGAGCTCCACAAAATCTCCGTTAACTCTCAGAAATATCTTTCCATCAACGAGTGTCAACGGCTTTACCATGTTCATGAAAATCACGTTCGAGAGAGTTGTCTTTCCACAACCAGATTCACCGACAACCCCTATAACTTCGTCTTCCAGTATTTCAAAAGACAAACCATCCACAGCTTTGACAGAAACCTTTTCCAGTTTATAGTAGGCCCTCACATTTTCTGCTTTCAAAAGTATTTCTTTCATTCTTCACTCCTCCCTCAAGCGTGGATTGAAGACTTCATCCATTGCAGTACTGATGACCAGCAAAGAAGCAGTGACAGCCACAATGGCGAGTCCTGGTGGCACGAACCACCACCACAGACCTCTTCTCACTGCCTCCATGAGAACTGCCCACTGAAGCATGATTCCAAGGGAGATTCCCTGGGTGGGACCGAGCCCTATCAAGCTCAGACCTGCTTCTCCCATGATTCCTCCGTTTATGAAAAGAACAAAGGACATGAAGGCGTAAGTCGCAATCGTTGGGATGAGGTCTTCTATCACCAGTCTGAGATCGGAATAGCCGGCCATAACAGAAAGGTACACGTACTCCCTCGACATCACACTCATGAGTTGTGCTCTTATCGCTCGCGCAAACCAAGGCCACTGGAATAAGCCCAAGATGACCGCAACCATTTCAACACTTCGTACCTTCAAATAACTCGCTATCAAAATTGCTATGAGTATCGAAGGAGTAGTAAGGACGATGTTTGTTATTCCCATCAATACATCATCCACAATACCCCTTTTCACGGCGGAGAAACTTCCTATGATCGTACCTATCACAAGCGAGATGATTGCAGCCAGAAAACCGATGTAAAGCGAAGAACGAATTCCATGAAGCAGTTGTGCAAGGACGTCTCTACCGTACGTGTCCGTTCCGAGAGGATGCGCGCTGGAAGGAGGTTGCTCGTAATCCCAGGTCATTTCCATAGGATCCACTTTGTAGAACACTGGCCCAAAAATTCCCAGGAAGAGAAAGAAGAGAAAAATCGAAAAACCTATTATGAACTTTTTGTTCTTGAAAAGTGGTCTTATCATCGTTCGAAACATATTTTATGCCTCCTGTCCCAGTCTTATTCTTGGATCTATCAAAGCGTAAAGGAAATCCACAATGAAGTTAGCGAGATAGATAGAGGCAATAAGAATCACAAAGATCCCCTGAATCAATGGATAATCGAGTGTAGTCAAAGCCCTGAAGAGTAGATATCCCGTTCCAGGGTAATTGAACACGATCTCAGTGATGAGGGCTCCTCCTAAAACCCCTCCTAAGCTCAAAGCGAGTCCCGTAATCTGTGGGAGGAGGGAGTTTCTGAAGACATACTTGAAAATTCTCTTGTCTTTCATACCAAGGTATTCAGAAAACATCGCATAATCGCTTCCAAGCTCGTATATCACCATGAGCCTCATTCCTATCGCCCATCCACCCATTGCAGAAACGACGATGGATGCAAAGGGCATTATGTAGTGCTTCAAAACATCAACGAAGAACGACCAGCTCAGGTTCGGTATCGTTCCCTGAGAATAAGCCCCTTGAACAGGAAGCCAGCCGAGTTTAACTCCAAAAAGGAAGATGAATATCATTCCAAGCCAGTAATATGGGATCTGAGAAACTATCAGGGAAGTTGTAAGGACTCCCTTGTCAATCCATGTGTTTCTTTTGTAAGCCGCTAAAGCACCGAGGCTGTTACCCAGAATCCAGGCGACTATCGTTGCTGGAAGAAGGAGTGCCAGTGTCCACGGAATAACTGGAATGATCAGGTCAATGACTTTCCTGGGGTAGAAAGTAATGGATGTTCCAAGATCTCCTCGAAGTGCCTTGGTGATGAATTCGAAATACTGAACGTACCAGGGTTTCCCGAGACCAAATTCTTCCATTAACGTTTTCTCAGCTGCTCTTATAGCCTCTGGATTCGCCTGAGCCACCCTTGAAAGGTTGGAAAGGATTTGAGATAAAGGATTCCCAGGAATCGCTCTTGGAAGTATAAACACAATAGTGGTTGCCACTATGTAGGTAACAAGCAGGAAGATGAAACGTCTCAAAAGGTACTTGAACATCGATTTCGATCCCATTCAATTCTCACTCCCCACTCTGTTTTTGTGAAACCCGGCCCCGAAGTGGGGCCGGGGAAAGATCACATGGCCGCTTTCTGGAGATCTTCGAAGATCTTCGCGGTGGGTATCTCGATTCCTCCTTCATCAACCGTTCCAAGCCAGGACGGTACGGGCTGTGGATCGCTCTTCTTGGAGATGATGAAGAGAGTCGGCCAGGTGTCCGCGTGCCATGGAGAAGGTCTGAACCAGGCTGGATTGTCCTCGCTCGGCCAGTTGATCCAGTACTTCGTCGAGTATTCGTACCAGTGAGCCGTGTAGAACGCGGGTATGCTCGGCATATCTCTGTAGATGATCTGCTGGATTCTGAAGTACGCCTGTTTTCTCACCTCAGGATCGAGTGTAGAAACTGCTTTGTCGAGGAGTTCGACTACCTCATCATTATCGTACCTTTCCCAGTCTCCAGCCCACGTGACTTCACCTACAGGAGCAGACAGCCTCTTATCGAGCACAAACCTGTATATGTTGAACGGATGATCGAAGCTCGGACCAACACTCCAGGATATGATGAGGTCGAACGTTCCTTTCGTCATTCTGTCTGCCCATACAGAGTAATCTGGAAATTCAGTTCTTACATCGATACCTATGCTTCTCAGATTCTTTGCGATCATCTCACACATCATCATCCAGTCAGTCCAGCCGTACGGAACAGATATCGTGTACGGACCAAGTTTCGTGCCATCGGGGCCAACCCTTACACCATCAGGTCCTTTTTTGTACCCTGCCTCGTCCAAGATCTTGTTTGCCATATCGAGATCGAACGGGATTCTTCCATCTTCAGTTCCAAAGGTTTTCTTTGCAAGGTCGTAATCGATGTACTGCTTGTACGGTTCGAAGAGATCGATCACCATGGACGGGTGAGCCTGGCTTCCATAACCGAAGTAAGCCTTTTTGAGCATTTCGTTGTACGGAATAGCGTAAGCGATCGCTTTTCTCACAGCTGGGTCGCTCAAACCAGGTTTGGTATTGTTTACGTACACGAATCCCACACCGTCGGGAATGAAGTAAGGTTCCTTTTTGTACCACGTTCCAACCGGAAGGCCTTTCTTCTCCCACAGTTCCCAGACACTCGGAATGAAGAGTCCGTTCCAGTCAATGTCGCCTCTTTCGAACGCGAGACTGGCACTCGGGTTGTCCTTGTAAATGACGTGAGCCAGATACTTGGGTCTTGGAAGTCCGAAAATGTCTTTACCCCACCAGTCGTCAACTCTCTGGTACACAACGATGTTCGGGTCGTAGTAGTAGAGTTTGTAAGGACCAGAAACAACCTGTTCTTCAGGTTTGTCGTTGATCCAGTCTTTTATGTTCATCTGTGCTCTGATCCTTTCGTAGACGTGTTTGGGCATCGGTTGTGCACCGAGGGAGTAGGAAAGGAACTGGAAGTAATTGAGATTCTCTTCTTTCGCCTTGAATTCAACCACTTTTGTGTCAACAGCTTTCACGTATTCGATGTAGGTATCCCATCCACCGCCGGGGCCTATTCCGAGTTCTTTGGTGAGCTCCAGAGCGTAGACAAAATCCTCTGCGGTGATAGACACCCCATCGCTCCATCTTGCTTCAGGTCTGATGTAGATCCTCAGAGTTTTGTCGTCCACGAATTCGTATCTTTCTGCGATGACAGGAATCCAAGCGTCTCTTCCAAGGTCGTACTGGAACGCCGGAAGGTACATGAACTGATCAGTACCCCACGTGGACTGCGGTGCATAGAGGTTCCAGGTGGTTGCAGGACCCCAGAGGGCTCCTCCGATGTAGACTGTGTCTTCACGTGGCAGAGACACCTGCGCCATCAAACTGGAAAGAACCAAAAGAGCCAGTAACAGTACAAGTGACTTTCTCATACCCACACCTCCTTTGTATATGGATAAAGGTTAAGTTATTTGTCTCAGAAACTCTTCTATCGCCAGAACATTTCCTCCAACAAGGGACGGTGAAATTTCCTTGAAAATGGTATCTCTTATGAGAACATCGGCAATTTCTCTGTCTATTATCTTTTCAAGTTCTCTTTTTATAAAAGAACCAAATGTGTCCCAGAGATCGTTGACAACACCGCCGAGTACTATCACGCCGGGATTCAGAAAGTAGATGATGTTCTTTAAAACGACTGCTACATATTGTAGGAATTCTTCCATTGTTTCTTTCACGTTCTTTTCCCCTGAAAACCATAACCTTTTGATGTGTCGAAACTTCTCATCCAGCGTTTCTCCCTGAAGTTCTACAAATTTCTCTATCTTTTCTATGAGTTTTGATATAGAGAGAAACTCCTCCACTTCTTTTCCGCTTTCTACATCGAGGACAACATGACCTATTTCCCCAGCAGCGAAATTTTCTCCCCTGACGATTTTGCCGTTCACCGAAATCGCTCCACCGATTCCTTCACCGAAATAGAGAAAGAAAGCAACATCACTTTCCTTTACATCCTGAGAAAAGAATTCTTCAGCCAACAGCGAAAGGTTGGAATCGTTTTCTACCAGAACTTCCAAATCTAGATTCCCAAACTCCTTCTGAAAATCAATATCTCTCCATCCAAGGTTCGGTGCGTGGATCAAAAACTTACTTTCCGTGTTCACAATACCTGGAAGAGAAAACACCACTTTCGATATGTTTTTGTTCAGAACATGGCTTTTGAGAATGTTTTCATAGGAAGAAGTGACTCTTTGTTTGAATTCACCAAAATCTTTCGGAGTAGAGAACCTCTCAATTATTCTCCATGCACCATCCAGAAAACCAACTGCAACCAGCGTCTCAAGTACCTCCACGTTGTATATAATGGATGTGATGAAAGATCTTGTTGGACCGTAAGTTACGGCTTTTCTGCGACGACCAGTCGCTGTTCCCTTTTCTTCTACCAGTCCTTCATTCACCAGTTCTTCAATGATCCTCCATATTGCGCTCTGAGCGAGTCCTGTTTTTCTGGCGATTTCCACCCTGCTGTGCGGTCCACTCTCTATCAGATATCTCAGAACCATCTTTTTGTTTTCCGTTTTCATGGATTTTGGATTCAGCTTTTTATGCACTTCATATTCCTCCTGCTTTTTATCTATCTTCCTCAGAAAGAAATTATAACGATATGAATCAAAAAGTACAAACACAAGTAATACCCATTTTTCATGATTATGAGTGAATAATGGGAATTATTTCAAATTATAGTTCAAATTCTAATATTTTCTTTGAGTTACAACTGATTTTACTCCCGATGCTCTTTCTAAAGAGTTCAAGGGCATCATTCTCAAAAATGTACGTAGTAAAAGCTCCGTCGAAACCATAAGTTATTGACTCCATGTAATGATCGGTTGCCGTTATTTTTTATGTTAAAATTACAACATACTCGAAGTGAATTCTGCATCAAAGGGGGTGTAATCACGAGAAGAGGAGCGCTGTTTTTTATTTTCATGGGAATTCTTTCTATACTCTTTGCGCAGGAGGATGTTACTGTGAACGGTGTAACTCTTATTACAAAAGTCTTTCCGGAAGGTGAAAAAGCCTGTGCGGTCGTCATCGAATATCCCGTTGAGATCGATGGTCAGAAACTCTCACCGGATCAGTTCTCGGTGAAAGTGAAAACTAGCGATACCTACTCTTCAAGAACGATTACAAAAGTCTACGCAAACAACAGCGGAGATCTCTCTTTTAGCATTTTCAACAACCGCGGAAAGTATGTTGTTCTGGAACTCTCCACCGAAGATTTACACTCAAACACCATTGTTTTCGGGCCTAATTTTCTCAACACCCGCGTGAAACTGGACTACATTGTTTCACAGCTTGTTCCCATTTTTGACGTAGACGGGAACGAAGTGGAACCTTTTACGTCGAAACAAACGGATGAGAAACATCTCATCATCGATGATTTCCTCGCATTCACTTTCAAAGACCCAGAAACAGGTGTTGAGATACCTTACAGGTTGTTTGTTCCAAAAGATGTGAATCCTGACAGAAAATACCCGCTGGTTGTCTTCCTACACGGAGCGGGAGAGAGGGGAACGGACAATTATTTACAGGTCGCTGGGAATCGTGGAGCGGTTGTCTGGGCCCAGCCGAGATACCAGGTGGTTCATCCGTGTTTTGTTCTCGCACCGCAGTGTCCACCAAACAGCAGCTGGTCCACACTCTTCACTGACAGGAAAAATCCTTTCAATCCAGAAAAACCCCTCCTTGCGGTGATAAAGATCATTAGGAAACTTCTTGACGAATACAACATAGACGAGAATCGAATCTACATCACCGGGCTTTCGATGGGAGGTTACGGCACCTGGAGTGCCATCATGAACTTTCCGGAACTCTTCGCAGCTGCAATACCGATATGCGGTGGAGGAGACGTCAGCAAAGTCGAGAGAATAAAGGACATACCCATCTGGGTTTTCCACGCAGAAGACGATCCTGTTGTCCCAGTGGAGAATTCGCGTGTTCTTGTGAAAAAGCTCGCAGAGATTGGAGGAAAAGTCAGATACACCGAGTACGAAAAAGGTTTCATGGAGAAACACGGGTGGGATCCACACGGATCGTGGATACCTGCCTACGAAAGTCAGGAAGTCGTAGAGTGGCTGTTTGAACAAAGTAGATAGTTGTGGTAGAATTTAAGTGAAAAATCATATACCTCAAGAGAGCCCTGCTGGGCTCTCTTTTTAATTCTCAAAAAAGGAGGGATTCACATGCCAGCAAAGGTTTATTTCACAGACATGACGACCAACCCAAACATGAACATGCTTCAAAAGTTAGAACTTCTTTTGAAGAAAGTGGAACTGGAAAAGATCATCGAAAAAGACAAGTTCGTGGCTGTAAAACTCCATTTCGGTGAATACGGAAACCTCGCATTCATAAGACCCCAGTACGTGAAAATCATTGTGGACCAGATCAAGAAACTGGGTGGAAAACCTTTCCTCACCGACGCGAACACGCTCTACACCGGCCACAGATCGAACGCTGTGGATCATCTGATAAATGCCTACCTGAACGGTTTCACCTACGAGGTGACAGGGGCTCCTGTGATCATCGCGGATGGTCTCAGGGGTTCAGATGAGATAAAGGTGAAAATAGATGGAAACTACGTAAAAGAAGCGAAGATAGGTGCAGCGATAGCCCTGGCAGATGCGATAGTCGCTGTAACACATTTCAAAGGGCACGAAGCAACAGGTTTTGGTGGAACGATAAAAAACGTCGGAATGGGAAGTGCATCCAGAGCTGGAAAGATGGAACAACATTCCGAATCCAAACCGTACGTGGTTGAAGAAAAGTGTGTCGCCTGTGGAACATGCGCGAAGTTCTGCCCGGTTGGAGCAATCACCGTCACAAAAGTGGCAAAGATCGATTACGAAAAGTGTATCGGCTGTGGACAGTGTATCGCCATGTGTTCCTACGGTGCCATGTCTCCAAAATGGGACAGCTCGACTGACTCTTTGAGTAAAAAGATGGCTGAATACGCAAAAGCGGTTCTCAAAGACAAGAAAGCGGTCTTCATTTCGTTCATCATGAACATCTCTCCAGACTGCGACTGCTGGAACATGAACAAACCTCCCGTGGCTCCCGATATAGGAATCGCGGTCAGTACAGATCCGGTCGCCCTGGACCAGGCCTGTATCGATCTTGTCCTTCAAAAAACGGGCAAAGATCCGTTCCTTGAGGTTCACCCAGATGTAACCTGGAAGACACAACTCGAATACGCTGAAGAGATCGGTCTTGGAACAAGAGAATACGAACTCGTGAAGGTGGCTTGTGATTTGAAGTGAAAAGTGGTTTAATAGAGGTGGCAAACTTTATGAGGAGGTCTTATTGTGAGAAAACTTGTTTTGATCAGTTTGGTTCTTTTAGCGGTCCTTGGAATCTCCCAGGAATGGGTCTCCCGATCTTTCGGCCCTATTAGCTGGCAGCAACCGTCAGACTGGCAGGAAACACCCCCACTTGGTCTCAACTCGACCGGAGTTTTCAAGGGAGTGGGTGATGGTCAGACACTCAATCAGGGAGTCGGTGTGTTTTTCATCTACGACGCAGGTGTTGAAGAAGCGCTTGTCTATGGACTATCTCAGGATGCATCTCTCGTCGACCAGGGTGAGACAGAGTGGAAAGGATTCAAGGGAAGATACTACAAATTTGAGGGAAACAACCTTTCTTTCAACGTTCAGGTCTTTCCACTCGGAATGAGAGATCTCGTTTTCTGGAGTTTTGTGGCCGGAGAACCTGCAGACGAGGATTTAAAGACTCTGGAGAAGATCCTCTCAAGCATCGATCTGAACGAACGATTCAAATTCAGTAGGTGGAGCTCGCAGGATGGAACGCTTGAGATGTACCAGAACGGCAATCACTTCGAAGGATCTTTTGGAGAGAAAACCTTGGAAGGAATAGTGATCGAAAACAGTATCTTTGGATGGTGGAAAAAATCAGACTCGACCGGCAGCGTGGGACCGTCTTGGTTCTGGGATGGTGCCTTCAACGGAAAGTTCGTAGAAGGGAAACTGCAGTTGTTGTTCTCCAGCTCGGAAGATCCGTTCTACTCGCTGGAAGGAACCACTGTGATCTTTGAAAACGTCTCCGGAGAATTCGAAAGCTCCACGGCGGAAGAAGTGTCCGTTACAGAATCTCTCCTTTGCAGAAGCGTTTACGAAAACACACCTTTCGCTACAGACACTGCGTTCACACCTTTTGACAAACGAATCGTCATGTGGAGCGCGACAAAGCCATTCGAAAACTCCCATATATTCAAATGGGAATGGTACGATCCAGATGGAAATCTGAAGGAAACCGTCTATTACGTCGTTGCTCCAACGATAGAAACGGGTTACGACTATTACGACAGCGTGTGGGGCTGGATGGCAACCGACGGATTCGGAGAAAATGTGTTCGGTAACTGGAAAGTAGTGGTTTACGCGGACGGAAAGAAACTCGATGAAAGTTCTTTTAAAGTGGTTCAGGAACCAGAAATGAAAACGATCGAAACAGAAACCTTCAAATTGAACGTTCCCGCTTACACCTATTACCAGCTTTCTGAAGGAGTGCATTACTTCATATTGGACATTGCAAATCTGATCTTCGCAGAAGCACATTACGAAACAGAACCACTCAACGGTGAGGTTTACAAAACCCCGAATTACGAGGTTAACTTCATAGAGACATCCATGCCGGATTACCAGACGGGACAGAATTTCACCTACTGGATTGTCCAGTTCCCAGAGAAAGATGGACAGTACCTCTACATGGGTTTCTATGCTCCGGAAGAGGACTTCAAGAGATTGGAAAGTCTGTTTGAAAGGATTTTGAACAGCGTTGAGTTAAAATGAAAATACTGATCACCGGAAGGCCAGGTGTCGGGAAAACCACTTTAATCAAGAAACTATCACGCCTCCTGCAGAACGCAGGGGGCTTTTACACTGAAGAGATGAGAGAGGACGGAAAAAGAATCGGTTTCAAGATCATCACCTTAGATGGTGAGGAAGGAATATTAGCAAGAACAGACCTCCCTTCTCCATACAGAGTGGGTAAATACTACGTGAATCTAAAAGACCTGGAAGAAATCGGTGTAAGATCGCTCGAAAGAGCCTTTCAGGAGAAAGATCTGATCATTATAGACGAGATAGGAAAGATGGAACTCCTATCCAGGAAATTCCGGGAGGTAGTCGAAAAAATCTTCGACAGCGAGAAAGATGTGGTAGCCACAATCAAGAAATCGAGCGATCCATTCGTAGAAAAGATCAAAAACAGAAATGATGTCGTCATCTTTGAGCTGAACGAGAAAAATCGTAACTCTCTGTTGAACGAAATTCTGTCTGTTTTAAAATTCAATCGAGGTGAAAAACAATGATACAGATGTTGATTAATTTATTAAAAACGATCCCTTCGCTGGGAAGACACTCATTTCAGGTCGCTTTTCTTTCCGCTCAGATCGCAGAAAAAATGAATCTTGATTCCAACGTTTCATTCTTATCTGGATTGATCCACGATCTGGGACTGATTCTGCCATACGAAGGGAAAACGCTGCTGGATGAAATAGACGACACTTTCGTTATCGTGCGGGACACCCCGGGCAAACCCCTTCACCTTCACAGCATTCTTGGGAGCTTCATCACCGATTACGTCGAGAAACTGAAGCCCATATCCCCCATCGTTTTGAAACATCATTTCCCCGCCTCGTACCTGGACAAAACAGAAGAGAATCTGATCTCCAACATCGTCTTCATCTCGGACCAGGTTTCAAGATACACAATGGTCAATTTAGACGTTTCACCCAGAGATATCCTCATAGCTCTTGAAGATATGAAGAGCTTCTTCTTTCCGGAGGTGTTCGAAGCATGCAGAGAGGTTCTGAACATGGAGTTTGTCCAGTGGCAACTTGAGAATATTCTTGCAGGATACGATGTTACAGACTTGCTGAATGACCACGTAAGAAATTGTCCGGACTGTGACAAGAAAGACCTGATTCAAATTGGGAAAATCGTATCTTTCATCGTGGATACCAAAAGCGAATTCACCACCAGCCACACCTGGAGAGTCGCAGTCTTCTCAAAAAAAATGGCAGAAAAAGCTGGCAGAAACAGTGAGGATCTCTTCATCGCTGGTCTGTACCACGACATTGGTAAAATCAGCGTGAGTTACAAAATTCTCGAAAAACCAGCAAAACTCAGTGATGAAGAATACGCTATTATGAAAAAGCACGTCTATTTCTCCTATCTCATCCTTCTCCCCTACAAAGATGAAAACTGGTTCTTACCCGCGGTAAGGCACCATGAGAGGCTCGACGGTTATGGCTATCCTTTTAGACTGAAAGGGGAAGAAATGACCCTTGAAGATAAAATAATCCAGGTTGCCGACGTGTTCAGCGCACTTTTAGAGGAAAGGCCTTACAGACCTGCGAACACCGTGGAAAAAGCCCTGAGCATGGTGCGCGAAGAAGTGAAGAAAAAGAAGTTATCTCAAGAAGCCTTCGAGTTACTTGAATCATCCCTGGAAGACTTCGATCTCAGCAGTATAGAGGTGGGAAGAGAGATTAGAAAAGAGATCAGAACGTTTGTGAATAGAGTGGTCGAAAAATTCGGAGATTACGTTCTTTAGAGGTGAGAGCATGATCTTGGTGAAGAAATTTTCTTTTGAAGCCGCACACAATCTGACCAGGTACCTTGGAAAGTGTGAGAGACTCCACGGTCACACCTACAGACTCGTTGTTAAGATAGAAGGTCCTCTGAACGAAGAAGAGATGGTCATGGATTTTGCCGAGCTGAAAAAAATCGTCGAAGAGCTGGTTATTTCTAAACTCGATCACTCGTATCTCAACGACATGTTCGACCAGCCCACCACGGAAAGAGTAGCGATATGGATATGGGATCAGCTCTCAAAAGAGATGGAAAAACGCGGTGTCAGGCTCCACGAGATAGAACTGTGGGAGACAGAAACGAGCGGTGTTGTGTACAGGGGTGAGAAGGTTTGAAGGATGTTCAGAACGAAAAAGACCCAAGGATGGTCCCTCTAAAAAAGGTGGGAATAAAAGATCTGCACTGGCCTCTCAAGGTGATTCTCAAGGAAGATGGATACCAGTCCACCGTTGCTCAGATTAGCTGTTCAGTGGATCTTCACCGTGAAAAAAGAGGAATACACATGAGCAGATTCATAGAAGTTCTAAACAAACTGGAAGTGATAACTCCTCAAATCTTCGAAGAGATTCTGGATGATCTCATAGAAATCATGGAAGCAAAGAGGGCACACCTGGAGATCCACTTTCCTTACTTCATATGGAAGGAGTCTCCTGTTTCCAGAAAGAAATCGCCGTTGAAAGTGGACTGCTTCGTTGAAGCAGAAAAGGAGAAGAATTTTTCTTTCAAAATTGGGGTCAGAACACCTGTCCACACACTCTGCCCGTGTTCAAAAGAGATCAGCGATTACGGTGCTCACAACCAGAGGGCTTTCGTTGAAATAACGGTGAAAACCAGAAAGTTCATCTGGTTCGAAGATCTGGTAGAAATAGCGGAGAAAAACGCAAGCTCTCCTCTTTACACCCTGCTGAAGAGGCCGGACGAAAAGTTCGTCACGGAAAAGGCTTATGAGAATCCCCGATTCGTAGAGGATGTGGCAAGAGACGTGGCACTGGAACTGGAGAAAGATCCAAGGATCACCTGGTACAGAGTCTACGTGGAAAGTATGGAAAGCATACACAACCACAACGCGTTCGCCTGTGTAGAAAAAGGAGATTTCGTTCTGGAGGGATGAAACGTGGTTTACACAACTCCATGGAACAGAAAGATCGAGTTTGGAAGAACGATGGTTATGGGAATAATAAACGTCACACCGGACTCCTTCTTCGCTGATTCCAGAAAACAGAGCGTACTCGAAGCGGTGGAAACCGCAAAGAAGATGATAGAAGAAGGTGCTGACATAATAGACGTGGGAGGAATGTCCACCCGTCCCGGATCAGATCCCGTCGATGAGGAAGAAGAATTGAACAGAGTGATTCCCGTGATAAGAGCGATCAGATCGATAACCGACGTTCCGATTTCCGTAGATACATACAGGTGGAGGGTGGCTTTGAAAGCTCTTGAAGCCGGAGCGGATATCGTAAACGATATCAGCGGTTATCAATTCGAACCGGATATCGTCAGAGTAGTTTCTGAAAACAACGTCCCTTACGTTCTCATGCACATAAAAGGAACGCCAAAGACGATGCAGGAAAATCCTCATTACGAAGATGTGGTGAAGGAGATAAAAGAGTACTTCACAGAAAAAATAGAGTATCTAAAAGAAAAAGGTGTGAACCAGATCGTTCTGGACCCGGGTATCGGGTTTGGAAAAAGATACGAAGACAACCTCGAAATTCTTCGAAGGATCGACGAATTCAAAGAGTTAAAACTGCCCATCCTCATAGGTGCTTCAAGAAAATCTTTCATAGGAATCACCTTGGGAAACGTGCCCCCCGAAGAAAGACTTGAAGGTACTCTTGCGGTCACCGCGTACTGCACGATGAAAGGAGTAGATATAATTCGGGTACACGATGTCCTCCCTAACAAGAGGGTGATAAGAATGATGGAGGCGATACTCTGGCAAAGGTTGTAATAGCGCTTGGAAGCAACCTCGGTGACAGGCAGAGAAACATAGAAAAAGCCCTTGAGGAAATGAACAAGAGAAATATAAAGGTAGAAACAGTATCCTCCATAATCGAAACAGAACCATACGGCTACGAAGATCAACCGAGGTTCCTGAACGCGGTTTGTATCGCACAAACACCGCTTTCTCCTCACGAACTGCTGAATACACTTCTCCAAATAGAGAGAAACATGGGAAGAGTGAGAACGATACGGTGGGGACCCAGGATCATCGATCTCGACATCGTATTCTATGAAGATCTTGTTCTCAGCGAAGAAGACCTCATAATACCCCATCCCGATGCGCACAACAGAACGTTTGTCCTGGAACCACTGTGCGAGATAGCTCCAGATTTAATCCATCCTGTGATGGGAAAGACAGTGAGAGAACTACTGGAAGATCTCAGACGACGAAGATAGATCTCGGCAGAGTAGTGAGTATTTCACAGCCCTGCTCTCTCAAGACCACGTCTTCTTCTATCCTTATACCGAACTTTCCCTCCAGATAAATTCCGGGTTCTACGGTGAAAACAACGTTTTCTGGAAGTGGAGAATCGTTTCTGAAGCTGATGGCTGGTCCTTCGTGTACTTCGAGGCCTATCCCGTGTCCCAAACTGTGTCCGAAGAACTCACCGTAACCTTTCTCCTGTATAAAATTCCTGGCAACCGAATCGAGTAGTTTTCCCGTCACACCTGCCTTTGCAATTTTGAGAGCCCTTTCCTGTGCTTCGAGAACTACACTGTGAACTTCCTTTACTTCGTCGGATGGTTCTCCTATGGAAACAACACGGGTGATATCAGCACAGTAATTCTCATATGTGGCCCCGAAGTCTATCACAATCACGTCCCCTCTCTCAACTACTTTGTCTGAGGCTTTACCGTGCGGAAGAGCGGATCTACAGCCTGAAGCCACTATGGTGTCAAAAGCCACACCCTCCGCTCCTTCTTTTCTCATCGTGTATTCGAGAAGGGCGGCGATCTCTTTTTCTGTCATTCCAGCTCTGATCTGCTGTATCGTTTCGAGGAAGGCTCTTTCAGAGATCTCTATTGCCTGTTTTATCTTCTCGATTTCTCCTTCGTCTTTCACCATCCTCATCTGCTTGACTTCATCATCTATTCCTATGAACTTTCTATCTCCAAAGGCACTCGAAATCCTCCGGAAAAGTGAAAGAGAAACCCTTTCTTCTTCCAAAGCAATCGTTTTTATTTTCAGATCATTCACCGTTTTTTTGAGAACATCAATGAAATCCCCACCTTTTACTTCCCTCACCTCGAAATCCGTTTCCTGCTTGGCTTGAACTGTGTATCTGGAGTCGGTTATGAGAAGCCTTGTGTTTTCGGAGATGAGAATGATGGAAAAAGATCCGGTGAATCCGGAAAAGTAAACTGAAGATGCCCTGGCAGAGTTTTCTATGTTCATTATCAGAAAAGCGTCTGCTTCTTTTTCGGAGATGAGTTGAATCAATCTTTCTGATCTGTCCATTGTTTTCCCTCCCTACGCATTTTCGAACTGTATCTTGTAAAGGTTGTAGTAAAATCCTCTCTTCTCTAACAGTTCATAGTGATTGCCTTTCTCTACAATCCTACCATTGTGGACTACCACTATCTCATCGACGTCTTTCACAGTAGAGAGTCTGTGTGCGATCATTATCACTGTCCTGTCTTTTGAAAGCTCTTCTAAAGCCTCCTGAATCTTCGTCTCTGTTATAACATCCACGTTGCTCGTCGCTTCATCAAGAATGAAGATCTTCGCGTCAAACAAAACGGCTCTTGCGAGCGCTATGAGTTGCCTTTCGCCTGCTGAGAGAGTGGTTCCTCTTTCGACTATTTCGTAGTAAACACCTCCGGGTAACCTCTCTATTATATCCAGAGCATGGACTCTTTTCAGTGCTTCGAGAACTCGTTCTTCTGGTATGCTCTCATCGAAAAGCCTGATGTTATCGAGGATCGTTCCGCTGAACAACAGAACATCCTGCGGGACAGCTGCTATCTGTTTTCTCACAAGTTTTAAATTGTACTCCAGAAGCGGAATCTCATCGATGAATATATTTCCCTTCTGCGGTATATAAAGACCGTTTATCAGGCTCATGAGAGTGGATTTCCCACCACCTGTTTCTCCCACTATCGCGTACAGTTTCCCTGGTTGAAAATCCAAGTTTATGTCCTTCAGCACCCAGTTCTTTCCGTCGTACGAAAACCACACGTTCTCAAAACGAACACGACCTTTTGAAATCTTATTCGGTCCATTTGGATTTCCTATGACCTCTGGTTCTTCTTTTAAGAGGTTCAAAATTTTCTCGGAGGATGCCATGGAGTTCTGGATTATATCGTACTTCTCAGAAAGGTCTCTGAGAGGCCTGAAGAACATATCGAGGTAAGATACAAAAGCGTACAGAGAACCGAATCCAAGGGTTTTATTCGCGATATACCTGGCACCGTACCACAAAACAAGACTCACTCCCAGAAAGTAAAGAAAATCCATGAGAGGACGAAAGACTCCGAAAACGTAGAGTTGTTCCATCAGAGATCTGTAATACTCTGTGGCCACTGTGGAAAACTCCTTTTCTTTGTGTTTTTCCAGATTCAAGATTTTTATCACGTTGATACCTGCTATGTGCTCTGCCAGGAAGGCATTGAGGCGGGCGAGGTTGGTTCTGACCTTGCGATAAGCCCTCCTGTCGAAGTATCTGAACAGGAGGATCGAAATGACGATCAAAGGCAAAAGGTAATAGACGTGGCCAAAAAGCTCTCGACTGAGCTGAATGAGAGAAACAACGACCGCTCCCAAAAGGAGAACATCCATAATCACACTGGTCACAACAGAAGAGAAGAACTCCTGGATATTCTGTGTGTCGTTAACGATCCTGGTGGTAACTACTCCGGAAGGTATTCCTGTGAAAAAAGAATACGGAAGTGAAATGACATGGGAAAACACGTCTTTTCTCATCAGAAGGACTATCTTTGAGCCTGCATACCCTGTTACATAAGAACTCGCAAACCCCACCAGAAAGGAAAGGACGCGAATTCCTAAAATTATAAAGGCCGTTATTACAATGCCGTTCAAACGCTCAAACGAAGATAAAGTACTTTCCACAAGAAACTTATCTATCGCCGTTTTCATCAAACGGGGTGGGAGGACTTCCAGCACTGTGAGAATCAGAGATAGCACAGTTCCTGCAAGAAAAAGATACCAGTATTTTTTAGCGTACCTTAGCAGAAACTTCTCCGGACTCAAAATCACCACCTCTGCCTTGATATTTTACCACTTCTGTGTGTTATAATTGAACACGGAAAATTTCATTACAGGGAGGGAGTTTTCATGAAAAAGTTTCTTGTGATTCTTCTCGCGGTAGTGGCAGTGGGAGCTTTCGCTTTCTCGCTGGAGGATCTGAAGGTCAGCGTTTTTGGGAATTATAATTTTGTTGTTTCTGCGACATCTACAACTTCCGATGCTACGGCAGCTAATTACTTGGATTTTGGTCTCGATCTCACATATCCGGTAGCAGAAAATATGGAGCTGGGTCTTGGGCTTGGTTTTGCTTATCTTCTTGGTACTGATGCTACTCCTCTTTTCTCTGTTGATGCTACTCCGAGTCAGAACGCACTCGATCTGTTTGCTGTTTTCAAATACTCCATTGAACTCGACAGAGAATCCAGAGTTGTCATAAGGGGATTCGGTGGACCCAGCTGGCCTATGGCCAAGTTCGATTTTGGTAAATTCGGTTGGGTCTTTGGTGTTGGTGCCAGCTACACAAGAGACTTTGAAGGACTCGTAGTTGGACTCGGTGCAGGTGTTGAAATGAGAATCTACGAGAAAAACAACGTGATCGCAATCCCCGTTGGAGGAAACTTTGAGATCAACTTCTGATGAAATCCATAGAAACGAAGGGGGCATATGCCCCCTTTTTGTTTTGAGGTGATGTGGATGGACAAGGAAAAATACGTGAAAGGAATAGAAAAAGCACTTCAGAAAATAGCGGTCCGTGAGTTAAAAATCGTCGATATCTCCGAAATATGGATCGAAACGGCTCTCCCAAAAGATCTCATAATCGAAATACTCAAAGAAGGAAAGCTCAATATCCCATCCGGTATCGAGACCATAAAAGACGGGAGGGATGTCATCTGGAAAAGGTCTGGTTCCTGAACGTCTCCAACTACGAGGAAGCCAGCACAAGGCTCAGAGAACTCCTTGACAAGTACTTTTCTCACCTGTTTTCACCATCCGATAAGGTTCTTTTGACACTCCCAATCCCCTGAAGGGGATGGGATTCTTGGCAGCTCTTAGGCTGCCTTCCATGGAGCGCTAATCGCTCCATGGCCACAGAGGTGCGGGTTAAACCTCACACCTCTGGCGGGTGCCAAGCCCGCTACTACTTGGGACTTCGTCCCAAGATACCTTTTCCAAATGTTGATTGCTCCCACTCCGTCCCTGTGATACTCAAAACCGCAGCCGGCGCACTTGTAATTTCGTCCAGACGGCCTGTTTTGAGTGCCGCATACAGGACACGTTTTGCTTGTATGCGCTTCAGAAATGCGCACAACCTCGATGCCGAATATTTGCGCTTTGTATTCTATCTGGCTCATGAGCTTTCTGAAGGCCCATTGGTGCAGTTTTTGATTGAAATTATCGTTGCCGTTTGTGCGTTCTCTTATGTTCGTAATGTCTCCGACGACAATGGTGCCTATGTTCTTTTGCACGCATAAACCGATGAAGTGGCTCGTGATTTTGTGGAGCACGTCGTTGATTTGGTTTCTCGTCTTGTACAGCACCCTTCTTTTGGCTCTCGACAGTTTTTTATACCTTCGTGAGCCCTTTTGGCATCGACTCAAAGCCCGCTGAATATCTGCTAGTCTTTTGTTTCGGTATCTGAGTATGCTGTTGAGAACACCACCGTGATATGAAATCACCTCAGAACCATCGAAACAGGTTATCGGGCGGAGTATTCCGACGTCTACGGACATAACTTTCTGGCTTTGGCCTCTCTTGTGCTCACTCTTCACCTCTATCGCAAGGTGAAGATAATACCGGCCGGCTTCGTAAACCAACTTGGCTTGCCTGATTGTTGTACCGGCTGGCAACGTTGTGGGGATTACAAATGGCTCTCGATTGCGTCCCATCGAGAGCTTGACCTTCCCATCTGGCAAAAGCTTGATGGCTTGATTTTTCCAAATGAACGGCAGAAAATTTTTCCTCTTGTATGGCGGTTTTGCATGTGGATTTGTTTTGACTGCAACAAAGTAGCTATTGAGTGCCTGAAAGTACAGCTGGACCATGGCTTGTTTGGAGTGAGTGTGGATATCGATAGCGCTCGACCAGCGAAGGATGTATTTTTGCGCTGTGTTCGGTGAGAGCCAAAAACCTTTCTTGTTTTTGATCTTTTTGACCAGCGACATGGTTTTGTTGTAGATCCGAGCGGCGATCCTGTTCAGCTCGGAACACAAAGGATACAATTCCACCGGCACAGGGACTTTGTAGGTTCTGATCACATATCTTGACACTCTTCAATGTACCTCCTGATGGTTTCTTCTGAAACGGTGCCCACTGAGCCCACATAGTATGTTCTGCTCCACAATCCTTCTCTTGTTCTCAGGTGCGGGAATTTTTCGAGAAGCTTTTTTGAAGACACCCCTTTGAACAGGTTGACTATTTGTGCCGGAGCTAACCGAGGAGGCGCAGAAACAAAAAGATGCACATGATCCGGTTGGATCGATAGCGACAACACCCAATCATAACACGAACATGACCAACAAGCAAGCCTCTTACCCGTTCCCCTGAAGCGGAAGGGCTTGCGAGGCTGTTTTTCTGTCACAGGTGTTGAAGATGTTTGTGAAAGACTGGGCGTTCCATGTGTTCCTTTGGATGATCCTGTGGAAGTCAGCGGAGAAGTGTTTCAGAAGATAAAAATTTCCAGGAAGGTTCTTGAAGCAGACAAGGTGGTTAATCTTCCAAAATTGAAGACCCACTCCCAAATGGTTATGACACTCGGAGTGAAAAACACCTTCGGATGTGTGGTGGGTCTCGAAAAATCTTCCTGGCACATGAGGGCAAAGAATTACGACGATTTCGCGAATCTGTTGATAGACATTCATCGAATCGTGTCTCCAGTTCTCACGATTCTCGACGGTGTGGAGGGTATGGAAGGAAACGGACCCACAAACGGTAAAAAGAAACATTTTGGCCTTGTGGCTGTTTCGAAAAATGCTTTTGCTCTCGACGACGCTGTCTGCAAAGCTTTAGGAATAGATCATGTTGTTTACACGGTTCAGCATGCTCGAAAAAGAAGAGTAGTTCCTGATTATGAAATTGTGGGAACGTTCCACGCTTCTATACAACTTCCTTCCACCGTCTCCACCCTCGATAGACTATCCAGAACCTTTTCAAGGTTCTTTGTGAAGTATCCAAAGATCGACACCAGAAAGTGCGTGAAGTGTCGGCTCTGCGAGGAACGATGCCCCGCCTCGGCCATAGATATCTCCTCTCAGAGAATCGACTACCAGAAGTGCATAAGATGCTACGTCTGCCATGAAGTCTGCCCTCAGGATGCCATAAAGCTTGTCAGAAGACTCGTATAGACAATATATTAGAAATGTATATATTGAAAGCATCCATGTGATGATGATACAATTAATCTGAATTTTTTGAGAATCATTCTCAAAAAAAGGGGGCAGAGCCGTGAAACTTTCAAGACTCGTACCAGGAGTTCCCGCAAGAATAAAAAGACTCAAAGTTTCCGGAGAACTGCATGAAAAACTCGTGGGAATGGGATTCGTTCCAGGTGAAGAAATAGAAATCGTTCAAGTCGCTCCCCTGGGAGATCCTTTCGTCTGCAAGATTGGGAATAGGAACATCACATTGAGAAAAAGAGAAGCGGATCTCATAGAAGTGGAAGTCGTGGGAGGAGAATTGCCTTTGATCCTTGCAGACGATGGAACTTACGAGATAACCAAACTAAATGGTGGAAGGAGATTTCTTTTTAGAATGAAGAACCTTGGAATCGAATCAGGTAAGAAAATACAGGTTTCAGGAAGGAGATACTACATAGAAGGAAGGGAAATAGATTTAGGATACGGCGAAGCAACCAAGATATGGGTGAGGAGGGTCAGCGATGCCGGTGAAGAGTCTCACCCGCAGAAGTGAGATTTCTCAAAAAATCGTGAAAGTCGCTCTTGCGGGATGCCCAAACGTTGGAAAGACCAGTCTTTTCAATGCCCTGACCGGCACGAAACAGTACGTCGCCAACTGGCCCGGCGTGACGGTTGAGAAAAAGGAAGGTGTCTTCACATACAAAGGGTACACCATCAATCTGATAGACCTTCCTGGAACTTACTCGCTCGGATATTCCTCGATAGACGAAAAGATAGCCCGTGACTATCTATTGAAAGGTGACGCCGATCTTGTAATAGTCGTTGCAGACTCTGTCAATCCAGAGCAGAGTCTGTATCTACTTCTTGAAATACTAGAAATGGAAAAAAAAGTTATCCTTGCCATGACAGCCATAGACGAAGCAAAAAAGATAGGAATAAAAATCGATCGTTATGAACTTCAGAAACATCTGGGAATCCCCGTGGTTTTCACCTCGTCTGTCACAGGAGAAGGTCTGGAAGAACTCAGGGAAAAAATCGTGGAGTACGCACAGAAAAACACGATTCTTCACAGAATGATTCTGGATTACGGAGAAAAAGTAGAATCTGAGATAAAG
This sequence comes from Thermotoga sp. RQ2, assembly GCF_000019625.1. NCBI lineage: Bacteria > Thermotogati > Thermotogota > Thermotogae > Thermotogales > Thermotogaceae > Thermotoga > Thermotoga sp. RQ2. The sequence continues at coordinate 929,376 of NC_010483.1, read as the reverse complement.
AAGGTAGAAAATTTTCTCAGAGATAAAAAGTTGAGAATCAACCCGAGGTATTTCGCTTTGAAATACCTCTCGGGGGACCCGGAATTTTACTCAGAGGGCGTGAAGCTTGGTCTTCCAGAGCTGAGCGAAGAAGAAAGGATCGGTTATCGCCTTCTCATAGCGAAAAGAAAGAGAGAATACGTTGAAAACGTTGTTAAAGAAGCCTTTGCAGATGCAGGGTCGAAATCTCTCTCTCTATCCGAAGCCATAGATCATGTCCTGACCCACAAGTTTCTTTCGTTTCCGCTGTTCTTTGCCCTCATGTATCTCGTTTTCAAGTTCACATTCGACATCGCGCAGGTCTTTTCGGACTTGCTGGATCTGCTCTTTTCCCAGTTGGGATCCGCTGTTGTCAACACTTTCGGAGAGAACGCTTTCACATCGCTGATATCCGATGGAATCATTGGTGGAGTGGGAAGTGTTCTGGTGTTCACACCAAACATCTTCGCCATGTTCCTCGCACTCGGTTTTCTGGAAGAAAGCGGTTATCTCCCCAGAGCCGCGTTCGTGATGGACAGAATCATGGAAAAATTCAAACTGAGCGGTAGAGCGTTCATGTCCCTCATACTCGGATTCGGATGTAATGTACCTTCTATCATGGCCACCCGTGCCATAGATGATCCAAGAGAAAGGCTCGTGACCATCCTCATCACTCCCTTTATCAGCTGCAGCGCAAGACTTCCAGTGTACCTTCTCATTCTGAGAATCTTCTTCCCTGAGTCCTCCGCTGCCATGCTCTTTATAATCTACTCTCTGAGTATTCTGATAACCCTCCTTTCATCGGTTGTCATAAACTGGCTGTTCTACAGGGGAAGGACTTCACCACTCATTCTGGAACTGCCGAGGTACAGAATGCCCACACTCAAGAATCTGTACATCTACACCTGGAACAGAGGAAAGCACTTTCTGAAAAAAGCCGGAACGATCATATTCGTTTCTGCCATTCTTATCTGGGTTTTGAGTTATTTCCCAGCAGCCGGGGACATTGAGAACAGCTTCTCCGCGATGATAGGAAAATCCTTGGAGTGGATCTTCAAGCCTTTTGGATACTCCTGGAAGATAGTGACATCGCTCTTCTACGGGGCCGTAGCGAAGGAAGTTGTTGTCTCGACTATGTCGATGCTCTATGGATTCGAGGAAGAAACATTCCTGGGAGCAAAGGAAGCTCTGTCTGCGGAAATGGACCCTGTGTCTGCCATAGCGTTTCTCATTTTCGTCATGGCGTACATACCGTGTTTCGCAACTATCGCAACCATATATTCTGAAACGGGAAGTTTGAAGTGGACCCTTTTCTCAATTGGATATTCCCTTTCAATTGCGTATGTGCTATCCCTGATCGTATTCTATGTTGGAAAACTGGTGGTGATGCTAATATGAACATTTTGATGTTCATATTAACCCTGATTTCTGGTATCCTTTACATGAAGATCGATCTTCTGTTCGGCATCTTCCTGGGAGTCGTCTCGCTTGTTTTTCTTGCTGGACAATTCGAGATCTCTAAAGAAAAGTACCATGCACACATGTTCGTTGGAAGTATCATTGTTTTGTTTTTCGCTGGAATGAGTCTTCTTGAGTACCTGACAGGGTTTTTGAGACCCATTCTTGGAGAAGAAAGAATCACCCTGTCAGCGGGACACTACACCCTCTTTCTAACGGGATTGGTGGCACTTTTCATGATATTCAAGAAAAGGATGAGATCAGAATGAGGTTCTTTCTGGTTGCGATCGTCCTTCTTGGTGTATCAATGTTTGGCTTCAACATCATTCTGGAATCTACACCCACACTCTACGATGTGGTGGAGTACTACGCTGGGGACTGGTGTATATTCAGGATGGTGTACGATGGAACCGTTGATCCGTACAATCCTCCTCTCCTTGAAACCAACGCCACCGTCATTGGAAAAGTGATAAAATGGCAAAAACCAGAGGAAAAACTCGCTGAAATACACAAAGAAGGTTCTTCTCTCAATCTCGTAGTGATACACGGAATGGATCCGAGGGAATACACAGGCGAGATGACCGAGTACAAGAAAGAGATTGAGAAGGTGTTCGAGGAAATAGGAGAAAGACTGAGAATAAACGTCTATCTGTTTATCTACCCAACTCTTCTTGCAGATCCGGAAAAGTCAGCCGAAAGATTCATCGATCTCACAAAAGATATGGAGAACATCATCATATTCGCACACAGCATGGGAGGAATAATAGCAGAGCATATCGCTGCTAAGCACCCTGGAAACGTGAAAGGGATAATCTTCGCGGGAACGCCTCACTTAGGAAGTCCACTTGCCAACGTTCTGTTCACCGATCCAGATCGATACGAAGAGGAGTTTCTCATAGACAAAAAGACCGCAGAAAATCTCAGAGCGGCTCTTCTGATATCCTACGCGGGTTTCAGTGCAACGTACGCTCCAGGATACAGATATCTTCTCTGGCAAAGAAAACCACTGGATTTTTCAAATGTTCCGTTTGTGAACCTGGTCGGAACTATTTCCCTCGATAGTGTAGAAAGTATTCCAGGAATTCTACTGAACATAATGACAACATCTGCGTGGGACACTCTGGGATTGATCGGCCTGAAACTTCTCGCAAGTAGTGTTTCCACAATGAAAGACGATTTTGAAGAAACGGATGGTATGGTACCATGCAAAAGTGCCTCATACGGAGGAAATGCACTCGTTTTCGACGCCGATCACGAAGATCTTTACAAAAGAAGAAATATAATCCTCGAGGGGCTTTCATATATTCTTTTCAGAATACTGGAAAACGAGGTGATTTTAAAGAAGGGGGGATCGCAATGAAAGTTCTTTTGATTTCTGCTACTTTATTCAGTCTTATTCTCACAGGATGCATGCTGACCACGACTTTCCAAACCCCACCAGGTACTGGAGAGATTTCGGAAGAGACATTGTTTGAGAACGTTGTCGAAGAAGAATCTCCAGAATCAACAATTACTACTGTTGTGGACAACAGTTTGCCCGAATCCGATCAACACGGAACGGTTCTCTACGTTTCTCCTTCTTCAACAGATGTCACCGGTTTCATCAGCGTGTGGTTCGATCTAAAGAAGCTCCTTGAAGGAAAAGCTTTCAAAGGAGACATCGTTAAGTTTTATATCGACATACTTCAAACCAGAGAAGACCAGGCGACTGTCACTATGAACATCTATGAAGAAACCGGCGGCAGCACCTCACTCACAAAGATAGCCACGGCTCTTTTGGAGAAAAACGAATGGACGACCGTGGAAGGTACCACGACCGTCCCTGATCTTGACAATGTCGAAAAATACCTACTCGGTGTTTGTGCTTCGAAACCCGCCACACTCGACTTCTACATAGACAATTTCGAATGGGAGGTCATATATCAAGAAGAAGGAGGAGCAATCTGATCACGGATATATCTTTCTTCCCTTCTCATCAGGGATACCCGTTCTCCTGTAAAAGTATGTGTTGATTACATCACGCCACTCCTTCGCGTGTTCGAGTTGCATATGAAGACGCTCTTTCACTCTCTCAAAAATATCTGGTGATACCCTGTCTTTCAGTTCCTCCCATTTCTTTATGAATTCTTCTACTTCCTCCACCCCTTCAAAGTGGAGATCGTATATCGTCTGAAGGAGTGTCTTTCCGGATTTCAAACGATGATCGTATCGTACCCTGTGGAAGAAAAGAAGAAGATCCTCGGGACACGTGTTGATATCATCGTATATCTCTTTCCACGGTGAATGGTATTGAAGGGTGTAACCAGTGCCTCTGGAAGTTCTATCGACACCGATCGCTTCCCAGTTGGCTCTGTGGTAAGTACCCCATTTCGAATATTCGTATCCCTCCGGATTTGGACCGTAGTGGTGACCAGGATTCACCATCCATCCCAACCCGAACGGAGTGGTGTATTTCTCATACGTCCTGTGGGATTTCATCAACATGTATGAAACATTTTCCAGAACCTTCTCGTCATCGCCGAAAGTGAGTTTTATCCATTCTTCAACTATCCTTTCGATTTCTTCATCGGGATTCCACGCAAGTCTTCCGAACGCGTATAAATTCGCCTGAGCGAGATCGTGGCCCGTCCAGTTCACACTGTCACCAACGTTTGATACTCCGGCAAAACCGTTGTTTTCACGGTCAAAGAGAGTTCCATCCACGATTCTCTTCACGTAAGAACCCTCACCCTTCGCAAATGTATCGAATTCCAGTATCTCCTTCCAGAGGGTTCCTAAAAAACACAGATGAATCTGCTGACCTGTGTATTCCTGCGTGATTTGAAGCTCAAGAATTTGATTTGTCCTCTCCATTCCTCCGAAAAGCGGATTGACGGGTTCTCTCACCTGAAAATCCATAGGACCATACTTTATTTGAATGATCACGTTGTCATCGAACTGCCCATCGAGAGGTTTGAAATTGTCATAAGCCGCCTTTGCTCTGTCCGTTTTGTAATCTCTCCAGTCTTGGAGACAGTTGTAAACGAAAGCTCTCCATATTACTACCCCACCGAACGGTGCCAGTGCCCTTGCAAGCATGTTTGCGCCTTCTGCGTGCGTTCTTCCAAACATGTGCGGTCCAGGATTGAACTCAGAATCGGCTTTGACAAGAAACCCTCCAAAATCTGGAATATAATCGTATATTTCCCTCGCTTTTTCTCTCCACCAGCGCGCCACTCTTTCGTCGAGGGGATCGGCCGTATCCAGCCCTCCCAGATAAACAGGAGAAGCGAAGTTTATACTTAGATAGATCTTAATTCCATACTCTCTGAAGATATCAGCCAACTTTTTCAATCTTTTAAGGTAGATAGAGTCTATCAGGTAAACTTCTCGCTTTTTGACGTTCACGTTGTTTATAACAACACCGTTTATACCTATTGAGGCTAAGAGTCTGGCGTAGTCTTGCGTTCTCTGATTTATGATAATTCTGTTGTCTTTGAAAAAAATGGAGTTCCCTGCGTATCCTCTCTCGATCGTTCCATCGAGGTTGTCCCAGTGGTTAAGCATACGAAATTTCGCTTTCGGCTTCTCCAGGACATTCATTTTCTCGATATCTTCACCAAGTCTTATTCTCTTCATCAAATCAAAAATCCCGTAAACAAGCGCCTTCTTTGTTTCGCCAGTTACAAGCAGGATTTTCGAACCGTTCCACTCGAGCGTTCTCAGCATGAAACCTTCCTCACCAAGATTCTCATCAAGCTTGATGGGAAGGGATTCCAAACGTCCCACCATGATGTATTTTTCTTTCTTCAATGGTCTGGAATAAAATCTGGGAGTGATGCCAATCGATCTTTCAGAAAATCTTCTGATCTCGTCTTTCAAAACTGAAGAACCGGGTTCCAGAATGGAAACACTTGAAAACCAGTCTTTGAGTTTTCCGGCGGCATCAGCTGGTAAACCTCTGTACTCCAGCCAGCACATCCTGTAGTCCACAGCATTTCCCTCCCTGAAAGTTTTGAAAACCCCCGGCGATTGCCGGGGGCTTCGATTCATTTCTGTTCGATGAAGAACTGCATCGGCATGGCATTCAGAGGAGTTCTCAACACATCGTCCGTTACGAGAAATTCTGGTACGTTTCTGAAGTTGTTCTTCGCTATGGCAGGCGAAAGGTCTTCTCCGACGGTTCCTATCATCCAGAGATTTTCTCTATGGATCTTCGTTGCTTCTGCCATGAGCTCTTTGATTTTATCAGGATCCGGCGTGGAGGCTATCTGGTAGTACAGATCGACAAGTCTGTAGACGACCTCTGGTGGTTCAGGCCCTTCGGGTACTTCTTCGGGTTCCACGCCTCTTATGTTCTTGTCGATGTAGTACGAGATCCAGTCACTCCATCCTATGTACCAGAAGTCTGCTATGTCCTCGGAACCCGGGAAGATGACCATCGGTGAAGAGAGTGGTTGAGCAGCCCTATCCATGTTCCACACCATCGCATCGAAGTCACCGGCATCGGCTCTTTCGTAGAAGAGAGACCTTTCAACGTTCTCGATCTCCACCCAGACCCCTATCTGTCTCCAGTATTCCTTCACCATCGTCCAGACGTCAACATGAAACTGTCCAGTCACAGTGATGGTGAATCGGAGTGGTCTGCCATCTGGTAAGAGTCTGTATTCGTGCTTGTCATCCCACTTCAGCCCCATCTCATCGAGAAGCTTGTTCGCTCTGTCTGGATCGTACTCTGCGTAAGCTTTTTCCCACTCGGGATCGAAGTATGGGGATCCACTCACGAGAGATGCCTGCCTTGGCTCAGCGAGACCGTTGAAGAGAATCTCGTTGATTTCTTCCCTGTTGATAGCGAGTGAGAGAGCCTGCCTGAACCTCACATCGTTGAAGACCTTCCTCAGCACCTCGTCGGAGTGAGCGTAGTTCAATGAGATTCTGCTGGCAGAACCGTTCGCAGCGATCCATTTCAGCACCCTGTATCCTCCACTCTGGGCGTTCTCCATGAGCAGTGTGAAGTTTCCTGCTCCCGCTCCCAGTCCTCCGATATGTCTCCACTGCATATCGATTTCACCGGAGATCGCTTTCAGGAGTATGACTTCGTCGTTCTTGACGTATTCGTGCCTCACGTAATCGATGTATGGAAGCTGATTCCCTTCGATATCAACCGCCCAGAAGTACGGGTTTCTCTCGAGTATGTAGAACTGTTCTGTTGGATCGGTGATAGGCTTCCACGGTGATAGTGTTGGAAGCTCGGTGTTTTCAAGGAAGTCGTTTTTATCGTTGAAGAGGTCCACCCAGGTGTTGTGCACACCTTCCACCATCTTCTTCTCTATTTCTTCCATCGGTGTGTACTTTGGATGGAACTGTTTCAGATAGTGTGCTGGTGCTCCGGTAAATCCACCGTATGGAACTTTCAGAAGGAACAATCCATAAGGCTTGCTGAATTCGAACTTCACCGTGTAATCATCGAGTGCCTCGACTTTCACACCAATGTTGTACCAGTCAGGTTTCGAAGGTGTGATATCGTCGTTTCCTACGATGTCGTTAACCCAGAACACGATATCGTGGGCCGTGTACGGTACTCCATCGGACCACTTCACACCCTTTCTCAGATGGAAGATGTATACCCTTCCGTTCTCCAGAACTTCCCAGCTCTTCGCAAGCCCCGGAACGAGTTTTCCACCCTCTTTGTCCCAGAACGCGAGTTTCACTTCGATGAGTTTGGAAATACCCCACCTGTCAGAAGGCCCTTTCCAGACCCTTCTCCAGGTACCACCGAACTGTCCAACTTTTTCAACAGGCTGAACCACGAGCGGTTCCTCCGGAAGTCTCTGTTCGACGGGTGGAAGCTTTCCTTCTTCGACGAGTTTGGTCAGCATCGGTGATTCATGGTACTCGGTAATCTTCTTTCCTGTAGCCTTGTAGTACTCTTCCGGTGTTGCGTAGAAGACCCATGTGTCGTTGGCAGCAAGAGCTAAAACAACCATGAACACAAGCGACAGCAAAACAAGCAACCTTCTCACAACTAACACCCCCTCACAAAGTGATTTTCACACCTCTCAATTTCAAACTTTCGGCGAAATGACAGGCCACGTAATGTGGATTGTCTTCCGTTCCAAGATTTCTGAACTCAGGATACTCTTCCTTACAGATACTTTTTGCATAAGGACATCTTGGGTGGAAGTAACATCCTGATGGTGGGTTTGCCGGGTTTGGAACCTCTCCTTCTATTGGAACGAGTTCTTCCCTCAGATCCGGATCAGGCTTTGGAACGGACCTCAAAAGCGTCTCCGTGTATGGATGCTTTGGATTTTCGAATATCTCCTCGGTGCTGGAAAGTTCCACAATCTTTCCTAAGTACATCACCGCAACTCTATCGGATATGTGTTCCACAACGCTCAGGTCGTGTGTGATAAAGAGATAGGTGAGGGCAAATTCTTCCTGAAGATCCATTAAAAGGTTGAGTATCTGTGCCCTTATGGAAACATCCAGTGCAGATGTCGGTTCATCACACACCACCAGTTTCGGTCTCAGGGCGATTGCCCTTGCTATAACGATTCTCTGCCTCTGTCCACCTGAGAAGGCATGCGGATACCTTATCATGTACTCTGGTCTCAATCCGACTGCTTTCAGAAGTTCTGCCACTCGATCTTCCAGTTCTTTTCCCTTCGCTATACCGTTCACCAGAAGTGGTTCACCAACGATCTCTTTGACCTTCATTCTTGGGTTGAGAGAGGTATAAGGATTCTGAAAGATCATCTGCATATACCTTCTGTAGGGTTTCAGTTCATCTCTGGAGAGCTTTGCTATGTTCACGTCTTTTCCATCCAGATGAAGAATAACATCTCCATCTGTGGGATCTATCGCTCTGAGGATACTCTTGGCTGTCGTTGTTTTTCCACACCCACTCTCTCCCACCAGTGCGAGAGTTTCACCCTGTTTTATATCGAAACTGATATCATCCACTGCTCTGACGTAACCTACCACCTTCTTGAAAAAACCCTTTGTCAGCGGGAAGTACTTTTTCAGTCCCTTCACTTCGAGTAGTTTCATTCTTTTTCCCCTCCATAAAGGAAGCACTTTACTTTGTGGCCGGGTTTTACCTCTACCTCGGGAGGTTCTTTCACATCACACAATCCTTTCATGAATTTCTCACATCTGTTGTGGAACCTGCAACCTGTTGGAAGATTGTACGGATCCGGTACCATGCCCTTTATGGTCTCGAGTCTCGTTTTCCTTATTCCAATCTTCGGAATGGATCTCAGCAGAGCCTGTGTGTAAGGATGGAGCGGATTCTTGAAGAGTTCGAAGACCTCCGCTGTCTCCACAATGTTTCCGAGGTACATCACAGCTACTCTGTCTGCCATCTGGGCCACGACTCCCATATCGTGCGTGATCAGAAGGATCGAAGAATGGTACTCCTTTTGAAGTTCCTTCATTAGATAAAGAATTTGTGCCTGTATAGTCACGTCCAGAGCAGTCGTGGGTTCATCCGCTAAAAGCAACGTGGGATTCAGAGACATAGCCATTGCGATCATACATCTTTGAAGCATTCCACCGGAGAGTTCAAAAGGATACATATCCACTACCTTCTCGGCGTTCGGAATCTTCACCTTTTTGAGCATCTCTACAACGCGCTTTCGTGCTTCTTCCTTTGAAATGTTCTCGTGAAGTAATATCGCTTCTACCATCTGCGCACCAACTGTGTACACAGGAGAAAAAGAGGCCATCGGTTCCTGAAAAATCATCGATATATCCTTCCCTCTTATATCCCTTATTTCTTCACCTTCAGGATCGAGTCTCGTGAGATCTAACGTTTTCCCATTTCTGTGAAACACAATCTCTCCATTAACTATTCGAGCGCTTTTTGGAAGGATCCTCAGTATGGACTGTGCCGTGACACTCTTGCCACAACCACTTTCACCAACGAGACCCAGTATTTCTCCCCTTCGAATATCGAACGAAACCCCATCAACCGCTTTTACTGTTCCTTCAGTGAGATCAAAATAAACTTTTAAATCTCTTATTTCGAGAACCTTTTCCATGACTCTCCTCCCTTCATGTCTTGTATGGGTCGGCGGCGTCTCTCAGACCATCACCGACGAAGTTGAAGCAAAGGACAGTGATGATCACAAAGAGACCAGGTATCAGAAGCCATGGATAGAGAGCGACAGTTCTTATGTTCTGTGCTTCCTGTAGAAGAACACCCCAGCTGATTGCTGGTGGTCTGAGTCCCAGTCCCAGAAAGCTGAGCCCAGTCTCACCGAGTATCATCCCGGGTATCGAAAGTGTGGCAGAAGCTATAAGGTGACTCGTCAGAGATGGAAGCATGTGTTTGAAAATGATTCTCCATTCCGAAGCTCCAGCAAGCCTTGCAGCTACAACAAAGTCTTCATCTTTGAGCGAGAGAAATTTACTTCTCACGACTCTCGCAAGCCCTGTCCAGCCTATCAATGAAAGGATCACGGTGATGGCAAAGTACACCTTTATCTGTGACCAGTACCTTGGAAGCGCCGCAGCCAGTGCCATCCAGAGAGGAATGGTTGGAATACTAATCAGAAACTCTATAGTTCTCTGAATGAAGTTATCGATTTTTCCTCCGTAGTATCCGGATATGCCCCCTATGATGATCCCAAGAACCATGCTGAGAAAGACTCCCACCAACCCTATTGTGGTGGAGATCCTGGCACCGTAAAGAATTCTGGAAAAGACATCTCTTCCGAGTCTGTCAGTTCCAAAAAGGAAGATAGTACCTTCTTCTACTCCAAAGAAATGAACGTCGGATTCCCACGTGTTCCAGAGTTTGTATTTGTCACCGTGAACAAAGAGCTTTATTTTATATATCTTCGTCTTATCTTCCTTATAGATTCTTCTGAACGTCTCCGGATCTCTTTCCATCTTGTATCCATAAACAAAGGGACCTATGAATTTTCCTTCGTGGAAGAAGTGAATCTTCTGTGGAGGAGCGTATACGTACCTTGCAAAGATCCTGTTTGGATCGTACGGTGAGAAAAATTCGCAGAAAATACCAAGAACGTAGAGTATTCCGAGAATCACCATTCCAATAACTGCGAGTTTGTTTTTCTTGAACCTCCACCACATCAACTTCCATTCTGAAGCAAGATACAGTTCTTCTGTTTTGTCCATCTTCTTCCTCTTCCACACACCTATCACCTCATTCGAATCTTATTCTGGGATCGAGCCAGGCAAGTAAGATGTCGGATATGAGAGTTCCTATGATCGTGAAGACACTCAATATCAAAACGAGACTCCCTGCGAGGTACATATCCTGGGAAGTGAGTGCGTCAAGAAGAAGCGTACCAACCGTGGGAAGGTTCAAAACGATACCCGTCACAACTGCACCTGAGACTATCTGAGGAAGTGCCCACCCAGCAGTGGAAGCAAAAGGAATGACGGCAACTCTCAACGGGTACTTCCAGACGAGTTCTCTCTCAGGTACTCCTCTTGCTCTCGCTGCAACCACATAAGGCTTGTTTATTTCATCGAGGAGATTCGCTCTCAAAACCCTTATGAGACCGGCCATGCTTCCCGTTCCCAGGACAACTACTGGAATCCAGATGTGCTTCAAGAGATCAACAAATTTGGCCCACGACCAGGGAGCACCGGCATATTCCGGAGAAAATAGTCCACCTAAACTAACACCGGTCGTTACAAACATGAACCACAAAAGAATCAGAGCGAGGAGGAAGTTAGGTGTAGCGAGTCCTATATAACCAAGCACGGTAAAAACATAATCACCGATAGAATACTGATGCGTTCCAGAATAAACACCTATTAAAAATCCGAAAACCCACGCGAAAGCCGTTGAAAGAACGGATATCAGTATTGTCCACCAGACCCTCTGATTCAACAAATCACTGACAGGTTTTTCCCACATGAAAGAGTATCCGAAGTCACCTTTCGTAATGATGTTGCCGATCCAGTAAAAGTATCGGACTATCACTGGTTTGTCCAGACCATACCTTTTCTTCAGAACTTCCAGAGCCGCCTGATCGATGGTCTCTCCACTCTGCCTGAGCGTCATAACATATGTGGTGAGATAGTCTCCTGGAGGAAGTTCGATGATGATGAAAGAGACAATAGAGATAACGAACAACAAAGGAATGGCGTAGAGAACTCGTTTTGCTATATAAGCGAGCACACAGTACACCTCCTCGAAAATTGTTTTCAAAATCAGAAGTTACAATAACAAGTTGCATCGTTTCTTCTTGGAATGAATTCTACACTATCACATCAAAAGAAATCAAGTGCCATTAACGGTGATTACACCACATTAACTGCGAATAGCAGAAATTATTGCAGAATATTTTCGTTTTTCTAATTTGAAAGTTCCTTTCACAATAATGGTATAATTTTTTATCGAAGAAGGTCAATTTTTTCTTTACAAAAAATAACTTTAGGATGATATAATTTCCCAAAAGAAGGTTGGTTAATTTTATGCAGGGAGGTGTGTGGATCTATGCGAGTCAGGAAGAGACGGGGTCTTCTGGATGTTTCAACCGCCGTACTGGTGGGGATTTTAGCGGGTTTTCTCGGTGTCGTACTGGCAGCATCGGGTGTTCTGAGTTTCGGGAAAGAAACCTCTTCTAAGGGAGATTCTTCTCTCGAAACAGTTCTTGCTTTGAGTTTTGAAGAAACAACAGAAGGTGTGGTCCCATTTGGAAAAGGCGTTGTTCTCACAGCTTCGAAGGATGTAGCAGCAGATGGCGCGTACTCTCTAAAGGTCGAGAACAGAGCCTCCCCATGGGATGGGGTAGAAATCGACCTGACCGGAAAGGTGAAATCCGGAGCAGATTACCTTCTTTCCTTCCAGGTCTATCAGTCTTCCGGTGCTCCACAATTGTTCAACGTAGTCGCGAGAACAGAAGATGAGAAGGGAGAGAGGTACGACGTCATACTCGACAAGGTTGTCGTATCAGATCACTGGAAAGAGATCTTAGTACCGTTCTCACCCACGTTCGAAGGCACACCCGCAAAATACTCTCTCATCATCGTAGCGTCTAAAAACACGAATTTCAATTTCTACCTTGACAAGGTTCAGGTACTCGTTCCAAAAGAATCGGGCCCAAAGGCCATCTATGAAACATCCTTTGAAAGCGGTGTTGGAGACTGGCAACCCAGAGGAGACGTGAACATCGAAGTCTCATCTGAAGTAGCACATTCAGGTAAGAGTTCACTCTTTATCTCCAACAGACAGAAGGGCTGGCAGGGTGCCCAGATCAACCTGAAAGGAATTCTGAAAACAGGAAAAACTTACGCCTTTGAAGCCTGGGTCTATCAGAACTCCGGTCAAGATCAAACGATCATCATGACGATGCAGAGAAAGTACTCATCCGACGCGAACACACAGTATGAGTGGATAAAATCAGCTACTGTACCATCTGGTCAGTGGGTACAGCTCTCTGGAACGTACACGATCCCGGCCGGAGTTACCGTGGAAGATCTCACGCTTTACTTCGAATCTCAAAATCCAACCCTTGAGTTCTACGTGGATGACGTGAAGATAGTGGATACAACTTCCGCAGAGATAAAGATTGAAATGGAACCTGAAAAAGAGATACCCGCTCTGAAAGAAGTACTGAAAGATTACTTCAGAGTCGGAGTTGCACTGCCGTCCAAGGTCTTCCTCAACCCGAAGGACATAGAACTCATCACGAAACACTTCAACAGCATCACCGCAGAAAACGAGATGAAACCAGAGAGCCTGCTCGCAGGCATCGAAAACGGTAAGTTGAAGTTCAGGTTTGAAACGGCAGACAAATACGTTCAGTTCGTTGAAGAAAACGGCATGGTCATAAGAGGTCACACTCTTGTGTGGCACAGCCAGACACCCGACTGGTTCTTCAAAGATGAAAACGGGAACCTCCTCTCCAAAGAAGCGATGACGGAAAGACTCAAAGAGTACATCTACACCGTTGTCGGACACTTCAAAGGAAAAGTCTACGCATGGGACGTGGTGAACGAAGCAGTTGATCCGAACCAGCCGGATGGACTGAGAAGATCCACCTGGTACCAGATCATGGGGCCTGACTACATAGAACTCGCCTTCAAGTTCGCAAGAGAAGCAGATCCAGATGCAAAACTCTTCTACAACGACTACAACACATTCGAGCCCAGAAAGAGAGACATCATCTACAACCTCGTGAAAGATCTCAAAGAGAAGGGACTCATCGATGGGATAGGGATGCAGTGTCACATCAGTCTTGCAACAGACATCAAACAGATCGAAGAGGCCATCAAAAAGTTCAGCACCATACCCGGTATAGAAATTCACATCACAGAACTCGATATGAGTGTCTACAGAGATTCCAGTTCCAACTACCCAGAGGCACCGAGGACGGCACTCATCGAACAGGCTCACAAAATGATGCAGCTCTTTGAGATCTTCAAGAAGTACAGCAACGTGATCACGAACGTCACATTCTGGGGTCTCAAGGACGATTACTCCTGGAGAGCAACAAGAAGAAACGACTGGCCGCTCATCTTCGACAAAGATCACCAGGCGAAACTCGCTTACTGGGCGATAGTGGCACCTGAGGTCCTTCCACCACTTCCAAAAGAAAGCAGGATCTCCGAAGGCGAAGCAGTGGTAGTGGGGATGATGGACGACTCGTACCTGATGTCGAAGCCGATAGAGATCCTTGACGAAGAAGGGAACGTGAAGGCAACGATCAGGGCAGTGTGGAAAGACAGCACGATCTACATCTACGGAGAGGTACAGGACAAGACAAAGAAACCAGCAGAAGACGGAGTGGCCATATTCATCAACCCGAACAACGAAAGAACACCCTATCTGCAGCCTGATGATACCTACGTTGTGCTGTGGACGAACTGGAAGACGGAGGTCAACAGAGAAGACGTACAGGTGAAGAAATTCGTTGGGCCTGGCTTTAGAAGATACAGCTTCGAGATGTCGATCACGATACCGGGTGTGGAGTTCAAGAAAGACAGCTACATAGGATTTGACGTTGCGGTGATAGACGACGGGAAGTGGTACAGCTGGAGCGACACGACGAACAGCCAGAAGACGAACACGATGAACTACGGAACGCTGAAGCTCGAAGGAATAATGGTAGCGACAGCAAAATACGGAACACCGGTCATCGATGGAGAGATCGATGAGATCTGGAACACGACAGAGGAGATAGAGACGAAAGCGGTGGCTATGGGATCGCTTGACAAGAATGCGACAGCGAAAGTGAGGGTGCTGTGGGACGAGAACTACCTGTACGTACTTGCGATCGTGAAAGATCCCGTTCTGAACAAAGACAACAGCAACCCGTGGGAGCAGGATTCCGTGGAGATCTTCGTGGATGAGAACAACCACAAGACAGGATACTACGAAGACGACGACGCGCAGTTCAGGGTGAACTACATGAACGAGCAGACCTTTGGAACGGGAGGAAGTCCAGCGAGGTTCAAGACAGCGGTGAAGCTGATCGAAGGAGGATACATAGTTGAGGCAGCGATCAAGTGGAAGACGATCAAGCCAACACCGAACACAGTGATAGGATTCAACATCCAGGTGAACGATGCGAACGAGAAAGGGCAGAGGGTCGGTATCATCTCCTGGAGCGATCCCACAAACAACAGCTGGCAAGATCCTTCAAAGTTCGGAAATCTGAGATTGGTGAAGTGATGGATTAACCCCCCGCACGAGCGGGGGGTTATTCTTCATACACTGTGTAGATACTCATTTTTCAAATATCTGGAGGAAACGAAAATAAGAAGAGATCCACCGATGAGTTTCAGGAGGTAGATGATGATTTCCGGTAATCCCAACTTATAACCGACCGAGAAGAAAAATGGAGCCTGAAACCCTGCCCAAACAAACATGAGGATTCCTGAAACTGTGAGAACCGCCCTTAGAAGATCCTTCATACTATTTTCTGCCCTTTTTCTGAAGTAACCCTCGTTGAACATAAAAAATCCAAGGAACGCGATGCCCAAAACTATCACAACGAATTTGTCTACAGCGTTTATGGTTTGTAAACGAGCACTTGTGAGTCCAAGCAAGGTGAAGAAGAATCTTCTACCTTCTATGAATATCACGTAAAATCCAAGAACACTCGTCACTGCAAGAAAGAGATAGGCCAAAACGTAATTGAAAATTTTTTTCATAATTTCCCCCCTCATCTAAAGAAGAGAGACTTCGGGCCATCGTAACTAACGTGCTTCACGAGTTCTCTTGCTTCCTTAATAGGAATCTGCCCTTTTTCAACCATCTCTCCCACCACATTCGAAAGAACCCTCCTGAACATCTCTGTTCTGGAACCGAAGGAGAGAAGTTTTCTGGAATCTGTGACCATTCCCGCAAGGTTGTACAGAAGATCGACTGAAGCGAGGTATTTCAGGTGCATCTCCATACCGAATGGACTGTCGTTGAACCACCATGGAGCACCGACATAAACATTCGGGAAAGCACGTGCAATGGTGGCTATCGTTGGAAGATGCGTGGGATCGAGTACATAGAGAACGATCTTGAGCTTTCCGTCGAACTCGTTCAGAAAGTACCTCAGCCCTTCTGCAATTCTCAGAAAGTTCGTCGAAATATCTCCTCCTGAGTCCGGTCCGAGTGTTTTGAAAAGACTGTCTCTGTAGTCCCTCAAAGCACCGATGTGAAGCTGTGTCACCCAGTTCGTTTCCTGGTTCATTTTCCCAAACTGAATCATCATGAAAGCCTTGTAATCGTTTATTTCATCCTGAGTGAGTTTCTCCCCACTGAAGGCTTTTTCATGAACTGCCCTTGCTCTGTTTTCGTCCACATAATACACCGATGGCTCCAGGAGAGCATGGTCACTCGCCACACAACCATGCTCTTTGAAATGTTCGTGGGATTTCCAGAGCGCACTCAGGAAACCCTCCAGCGTGGAGGTATCTTCACCGTAACGCTCCCCCATCTTCTCCACGTACTCTTTCCATCCCTCTTTGTCCACGTTCATTGCTCTGTCCGGCCTCCAGGTGGGAAGGATGGTAACACCTTCCACCACTTCTTTTGCCTTCCTGTGATGTTCCAGAGTGGAAACAGGATCATCTGTCGTGCAAAGGATCTCCACCTTCATGTCTCTGAGAAGTTTCTGAGGTGTCATCTCAGGAAGCTTCTTTTTCGTTTCTTCCCATATCTCTTCTGCCGTCTCTTCTGAAATTACCTTCTTTATGTTGAACCTTCTCCAGAGATCAAGGTGTATCCACTCGTAGGTTGGATTCCCCACAAATCTTGGAAACACCTTTGCGAGTGCAAGCCACTTCTCTTTGTTACTTCTCGACCCGGTTATGTACTCTTCTGAAATACCACAGCGTCTCATGAGTTCCCACACATAATGATCTGTTGCACCCTCTACCTCCCAGATATCGCTCCAGGGTTTGTTCTCAACGATGTCTTTCGCATCCAGATGGTTGTGTGGATCCACAATGGGAAGATCCTTGACCTCATTGAACAATCGCACAGCTGCTCTGTTTGTCAGAAGGTAATCCTCTCCAAGAAACATACATCCACCTCCATTTGAAAATGGTTTTCTCAAAAAGAAAATCTTCATGGTATTATTATAATTGATTGTAGACAAAGAAGAAAATCAGGGAGGCAGATAATTTGAATACCCTCAAAAAAGCCTTTGAAATACTGGATTTCATCGTAAAGAATCCTGGCGATGTAAGTGTTTCTGAAATAGCCGAAAAGTTCAATATGAGCGTTTCAAACGCATACAAATACATGATCGTTCTCGAAGAGAAAGGGTTTGTTCTCAGAAAAAAAGACAAGAGATACGTACCGGGGTACAAATTGATAGAGTACGGTTCATTCGTTCTGAGGCGCTTCAACATTAGGGATATAGCTCACGACCATCTCGTGGATATCATGAAAAGAACGGGGGAAACAGTACACCTGATTTTGAAAGATGGCTTCGAGGGAGTTTACATAGACAAGGTGGAGGGTGAGCAGAGCATTCCTATGGTCTCAAGACTTGGTATGAAAGTCGACCTTTACTCCACAGCCTCTGGTAAATCCATTCTCGCCTTCGTTCCCGAAAAAGAATTGAAGGAATACCTGAAAATTGTGGAACTAAAACCAAAAACCCCAAACACCATCACGAATCCCAGAGTACTGAAGAGAGAGCTTGAAAAAATTAGAAAGCGAGGATACGCCGTAGACAACGAAGAAAACGAAATAGGTATCATGTGTGTGGGAGTTCCTATATTTGATCACAACGGATATCCGGTGGCTGGAGTGAGTATTTCCGGGGTTGCACGAAAGTTCACAGAGGAAAAAATAGAAGAATACTCCGATGTACTCAAAGAAAAGGCAGAAGAAATATCCAGAAAACTTGGATATTGAAATCCGTAGATCTATGATTTTTGGTTTTTTCGAAACATTATTAAACATCACATATCAGGAGGGATGAAGATGGAAGAGCTCTTCAAAAAACACAAGATTGTAGCCGTGCTGAGGGCAAACAGCGTGGAAGAAGCGAAAGAAAAGGCGTTGGCTGTTTTTGAAGGAGGAGTTCACCTCATCGAAATCACCTTCACTGTTCCAGACGCTGACACAGTCATCAAAGAACTCTCGTTCCTCAAGGAAAAAGGTGCCATAATAGGTGCAGGTACAGTGACGAGTGTCGAACAGTGCAGAAAAGCTGTAGAAAGTGGAGCAGAGTTCATCGTCAGTCCACACCTTGACGAGGAAATCTCTCAATTCTGCAAAGAAAAAGGTGTCTTCTACATGCCCGGTGTGATGACACCCACCGAACTTGTAAAAGCCATGAAACTCGGTCACACGATTTTGAAACTCTTCCCTGGAGAAGTGGTGGGACCTCAGTTTGTAAAAGCGATGAAAGGACCGTTCCCCAATGTGAAATTCGTGCCCACTGGAGGCGTGAATCTGGACAACGTGTGTGAGTGGTTCAAAGCCGGAGTCCTCGCTGTTGGTGTTGGAAGTGCTCTTGTGAAAGGAACACCAGACGAGGTGAGAGAAAAAGCAAAAGCGTTCGTAGAAAAGATCAGGGGGTGCACAGAATGAAGGTGGTAACTTTTGGAGAGATCATGTTGAGACTCTCACCACCAGATCATAAGAGGATCTTCCAGACAGACAGCTTCGACGTCACCTACGGCGGAGCAGAAGCGAACGTAGCGGCTTTTCTTGCTCAGATGGGACTCGATGCGTACTTTGTGACAAAACTACCAAACAACCCGCTGGGGGACGCTGCAGCAGGACATCTCAGAAAGTTCGGTGTGAAGACAGACTACATAGCAAGAGGTGGAAATCGAATAGGTATTTACTTCCTCGAAATAGGGGCTTCTCAGAGACCGAGTAAAGTTGTCTACGACAGAGCACACTCTGCCATTTCTGAGGCAAAAAGGGAAGACTTCGACTGGGAGAAAATTTTGGATGGTGCCAGATGGTTCCACTTCTCAGGAATTACTCCTCCCCTTGGAAAAGAACTTCCTTTCATCCTTGAAGACGCCTTGAAAGTCGCCAGAGAAAAAGGTGTGACGGTGAGCTGTGATCTCAACTACAGAGCAAGACTCTGGACAAAAGAAGAGGCACAGAAGGTGATGATTCCATTCATGGAATACGTGGATGTTCTGATTGCAAACGAAGAAGACATAGAAAAAGTCCTTGGTATCTCGGTTGAAGGTCTCGATCTTAAGACAGGAAAACTGAACAGAGAATCGTACGCGAAGATAGCAGAAGAAGTCACCAGGAAATACAACTTCAAGACGGTTGGTATCACTCTCAGAGAAAGCATATCCGCAACTGTGAATTACTGGTCTGTCATGGTTTTTGAAAATGGTCAGCCCCATTTCTCAAACAGATATGAAATACATATCGTGGACAGAGTGGGAGCCGGAGACAGCTTTGCAGGAGCTCTCATCTACGGAAGTTTGATGGGATTTGACTCGCAGAAAAAGGCCGAATTTGCGGCAGCCGCTTCCTGTCTCAAGCACACAATACCCGGGGATTTTGCGGTGCTCAGCATAGAAGAAATAGAGAAACTCGCGTCCGGTGCTACCTCCGGTCGAGTGGAAAGATAAGGAGGTGAAAACGTGCGTCTCAACAGGGAAACGATAAAAGATAGAGCAGCTTGGGAAAAGATAGGTGTCAGGCCTCCGTATTTCGATCTCGACGAAGTAGAGAAAAATACAAAAGAACAACCGAAATGGGTTCATTTCGGTGGTGGAAACATATTCAGGGGATTCGTTGCGGCAGTGCTTCAGAATCTCCTCGAAGAGGGAAAGGAAGATACCGGAATCAATGTGATAGAGCTTTTCGACTACGAAGTCATAGACAAAGTCTACAAACCGTACGACAATTTATCGATAGCGGTCACAATAAAACCCGACGGAGATTTTGAAAAGAGAATCATAGCGAGCGTGATGGAAGCCCTCAAAGGAGATCCTTTGCATCCAGACTGGGAAAGAGCAAAAGAAATCTTCAGAAATCCTTCTCTTCAGCTCGCTTCTCTCACCATCACAGAAAAAGGCTACAACATAGAAGATCAGGCCGGGAACCTCTTTCCTCAGGTGATGGAGGACATGAAAAACGGTCCTGTCTCACCCCAAACATCGATGGGAAAAGTGGCTGCACTTCTTTACGAAAGATTCAAAGCAGGAAGACTTCCTATCGCTCTTCTCAGCCTCGATAATTTCTCAAGAAATGGCGAAAAACTCTACAGCTCTGTGAAAAGAATTTCCGAGGAGTGGGTTAAAAACGGTCTGGTGGAAAAAGATTTTATTGATTATCTGGAAAAAGACGTTGCTTTCCCATGGAGTATGATAGACAAGATTGTACCGGGTCCTTCAGAATTCATAAAAGAGCACTTAGAAAAACTTGGAATAGAGGGAATGGAAATCTTTGTTACTTCCAAGAGGACCCACATCGCTCCTTTCGTAAACATGGAATGGGCTCAGTATCTGGTGATAGAAGACAGCTTTCCGAACGGCCGGCCAAAACTCGAAGGAGCAGATAGGAACGTTTTTCTGACAGACAGAGAAACTGTTGAGAAGGCAGAAAGAATGAAGGTGACAACCTGTCTCAATCCTCTTCACACAGCGCTGGCCATCTTCGGTTGCCTTCTGGGATACAAAAAGATCGCAGACGAAATGAAAGACCCCCTCCTGAAAAAACTTGTAGAAGGTGTGGGAGAAGAGGGAATAAAAGTTGTGGTAGATCCCGGCATCATAAATCCAAGAGAATTCTTGAACGAAGTGATAAACATCAGACTTCCCAATCCATATCTGCCAGACACACCGCAGAGAATAGCAACGGATACCTCTCAAAAGATGCCTATCAGGTTCGGCGAAACTATAAAGGCATACCACGAAAGACCAGATCTGGATCCAAGGAATCTGAAATACATACCACTTGTGATAGCGGGATGGTGCAGATACCTCATGGGAATAGACGATGAAGGAAAAGAAATGCAGCTCAGTCCAGATCCCCTTCTTGAGAACCTGAGGTCTTACGTTTCAAAGATAAAATTCGGCGATCCCGAATCCACGGATGATCATCTGAAACCAATCCTTTCCAGCCAGCAGCTTTTCAGAGTGAACCTGTACGAAGTAGGACTTGGAGAAAAAATAGAAGAACTGTTCAAGAAAATGATCACAGGGCCACGAGCTGTGAGGAAAACACTCGAAGAAGTCGTTGGGAGGGAAAATGAATGAAGCTTGTCTTCAGATGGTATGGTGAAAAACACGATACCGTGACACTGGAACAAATACGTCAGATCCCAGGAGTAGAAGGAGTCGTAGGGGCTTTGTTTGACATACCTGTGGGAGAAGTCTGGCCACTTGAGGAAATAATGAAGCTGAAAGAAACCGTTGAAAAAGCGGGATTGAAACTCGAAGTTATCGAGAGTGTGAACGTCCACGAAGACATAAAACTGGGTCTTCCCACAAGGGACAGGTATATAGAGAACTACAAGGAAACGATCAGAAACCTGGCAAAGGCCGGTGTGAAGGTAGTCTGCTACAACTTCATGCCCGTATTCGACTGGATGAGAACGGATCTACACAAAAAACTCCCGGATGGTTCTGAAACGATGGAGTACGATCACCGTCTCATCGAAGGGGTAACACCAGACGAACTCATAAAACGAGTGAAAGAGGGCTCTCAGGGTTTCGTCCTCCCAGGATGGGAATGGGACAGACTGGAGAAACTGAGAGAAACCTTCGAACTCTACAAGAACGTAGATGAAGAAAAACTCTTCGAAAACCTGGTTTATTTTCTCGAAAGAGTTATCCCCGTTTGTGAAGAATGCGATGTGAAACTCGCAATACACCCGGATGATCCACCATGGAGTATTTTTGGCCTGCCAAGGATTATAACAAACAAGGAAAACATAGAGAGAATGTTGAAAGCTGTTGACAGCCCCTACAACGGAATAACGTTCTGCATGGGATCACTCGGAGCAAATCCTGAGAACAACATACCTGAGATGATCAGATATTTCGGAAAAATGGGAAGAATTCATTTTGCACACGTGAGAAACCTGAAGTTCACCGGTGAGAAGAGTTTCTACGAAACTGCACATCCTTCCTTCTGCGGTTCTCACGATCTCTTTGAAGTGATGAAAGCGTTCCATGACATAGGCTACGAAGGGTACATACGTCCTGATCATGGAAGGCTGATCTGGGGTGAAAAGGCACGTCCCGGCTATGGACTCTACGACAGGGCACTCGGAGCAACCTACATTCTCGGTCTCTGGGAAGCTATCGACAAAATGAAAAAGAGATACTGCTGAAAATAAGGGGGCATCGCCCCCTCATTTTCTTTCTTCTATCTTTTTCTCCAGCACCTCTTTTATCGCGTAATAACAAGGCTTGGGATTGTAATTCTCGTCGAATAGCAACGCTTTTCCGTACCCTTTGAAAAAGCCGGGAACCCAGGAGTATTTGTCTGTGAATCCCCAAAACTGGATCGCTTTAACTGCAGGGTTGTCCAAGCATATATCGAAGATCTTCGCACAAACTTCAGCCTGTTTTTTCAAATAATACTCCTCCGAACCACTGAGAGGAATTCTCACATCCATCTCTGTGATGTATATTTGAAGACCGAGTTTCGCAAATCTCTCCAAATTCCTTCTGAAACTGTCATAATTGAGCCCTCTGTAGTCTATGTGCATCTGAAATCCTATTCCATCTACAGGTACTCCCTTTTCTTTCAGCTCTTTTATCATGTTGTAGACGAAGTTCGATTTTGCGTTGATTTCTTCTATGCTGTAGTCGTTGTAGATGAGAATCGCATCTGGATCGGCTTCTTTTGCCCATCTGAACGCTTTTTCAATGTATTCAGGACCGATCGTCTTGTACCAGATACTTTCTCTGTATGTTCCAGAGTCGCTCACCGCTTCGTTCACCACATCCCAGATCTTCACTCTACCTTTGAAATGAGACACCACCGTTTTTATGTGGTCTTCAAGAACGTTCAAAAGTTCTTCCTTTGTCCATTCCCTACCAGTGATCCATCCAGGAAGCTGGTTGTGCCAGACAAGAGTGTGCCCATGCACGATCATGTTGTTTTCTTCTGCAAACTCAACGTGTTTTTCAGCGGGAGTGAAATTGTATCTGTCTCTTTCTGGATGGATCGTATCCCACTTCATCTGGTTCTCGGGAGTCAGGATGTTGAATTCTCTTCTTGCAACTTCCATGTACTTTTCTGCGTCGGAAAGAGACCAAAAGTTGTTGATTGCGGCAAAACCGACATAGATGTTCAGCTTTTCTGCGAGCTCTCTCAGAGATACATTTTGAGAGCTGAAAACCGGAACACATCCCAACAAAAGGATCAGCACAGAAGGTAATATTTTCATAACATGAAACCTCCTTCCCTATGATTTAACGAAAATATGATACCAGAAAGGAAAAAAGAGAAAAAAGAAGAAAAACGACAATATTTTGAAATAATCCTCTACAAACGCGAATAACCTCCATTATCACGAAAAAACGTACCTTGATTTTCTCGGAGATTTACATTAAAATATTTCCCGAAAGGAAAAAATATAACATACAATCAAGGGAGGTGAGTTTTCATGAAGAAGTTTCTTGTAGTTTTGTTCGTCGTTTCCATGTTCAGTCTGTTCTTTGCACAGCTTCCACCCAATATTCCGAGAAATGAGACTTTCATAGCACAGGTTTTGACCGGAAGAGCAGCCAACCCCACCAACTTCAACGTGTGGACAGGATGGGTTTGGCAAGACAGGGGTGTTCAGAACCTGCTTCTGGAACCGCTCTGGTACGTGGATTTCGCAACTGGAGAGATCATAAACGCACTTGCCGAATCTCTCCCGACCTACAATTCTGACTTCACAGAACTCACCATCAAATTCAGAAAAGGTGTATACTGGAGCGACGGAGAGCCGTTCACAGCAGATGACATTGTGTTCACAATCGAAACAATCATGAGCACTCCAGCGTTCGGATACCATCAGGAACTGGTCAACGAAGTTGAAAGCGTCGAGAAATTGGACGACTACACCGTGAAAATAAAACTCAAGAGACCAAATGCCAGATTCCACGGCTACTTCATCGACAGATGGGGCGGAATAAGACCTATGCCAAAACACGTTTTTGAGAAAGTAGAAGATCCCGTTAACTTTGAATTCAATCCACCCGTTGGAACTGGTCCATACGTGCTCCATTCTGTCGATCCAGGAGGATACTGGACACTCTGGCAGAGAAGAGAAGACTGGGACAGAACACCGACTGGTATGCTCTTTGGAATGCCACAGCCCAAGTACGTACTCTTCATAGATTACGGTTCCCCGGAAAAACAGGTACTTGCTATGGCACAGCATCAGCTTGACGAAGCAATCCTCACGATAGAAGCGCTCAAAGCGGTTCTCAGCAGAGTCAAAACAGCCAGAGCCTGGAGGAAAAACTTCCCGTGGACTGTAAACAACGATCCGTGTGTGACGGGATTTGTCTTCAACACGGCGAAAGAACCATTCAACAACATCGAAGTAAGATGGGCTCTCACACTCGCAATTGATATTGTTGAATACGCTGCCAACGCTTTCGATGGTGCCGTAACACTTTCGCCTATCCACATACCACTTTCAACCGCATACTACAACTGGTATTTCACAAGACTTGAAGACTGGCTCAAAAATTACGAAATCGATCTTGGAAACGGAGAGAAATTCAAGCCATACGATCCAGAAGCAGGCCTTAGGTTAGCAGAATATGCAAAGAAGAGAGGCTATTCTGTACCTGATAATCCTGAAATAATTAAGAGAACTTTCGGACCTGGTTGGTGGAAGTATGCCCCCGATGTTGCAACAAAACTTCTGGAAAAGAACGGATTCTACAGAGATAAGAATGGAAAATGGCATCTGCCGAATGGAGATCTGTGGCAGATAACGATAATTGCCCCCACCAATCCATCTGATCCTGCTTACAGAAACGCATTTGCTCTCTCCCAGGCGTGGAAGAAATTCGGAATAGATGCGGTCGTTCAGACTTCCGAAAATGCAAACTCGTTTGGTTCGGAGGGTAACTTCGATGTTCACACCGCATGGCCAGCCGCAGAACCTTGGGGTGGTCATCCAGACCTTTACAGAACACTTTATCCATTCCATTCTGAGTACGTTGTTCCAATAGGTGAAAATGCACCATGGGGTAATTACTGCAGATGGTCTGATCCAAGGCTTGACAAAATAATCGAAGAGCTTAAGAACACACCATGGGGTAACACTCAAAAACTCATAGAACTCGGCACCGAAGCTCTTAAGATAATCGTTGAAGGACTTCCAAGTGTTCCGACATTCAACTATCCTGGTGTTATCGCATGGGATGAATACTACTGGACGAATTATCCTGGAGCAGAAAATCCATACTCGCAGCCCTATCAGCACTGGCCGAACTTCAAGTACATGCTTCCGTTCTTGAAACCTACCGGTAGAAAATAATGATGTAAAATACTTTCAAACAGGGGGCCGGGGGGACAACCCCCGGTCCTTTAAAGAGAAGAGGAGGGCAGATACCTTGAGCTTTGTAAGGAGATACCTGCTTCCAAGATTGATAACTTACTTTCTCGTAGTTTTTGTGGGTTTAACGATTGTGTTTTTCTTGCCAAGATTTCTTCCGAGTGATCCTATACAGGCTTACATCGATCGACTTATAACACAGGGAGGAAATATGAATCCAGAGTACTTCGACAAACTTGTGGAAACGATCAAGGAACTTTATGGTTTGCAGGGAAGCCTGTGGGATCAGTACATCAACTTCTGGAAAAGACTTTTAAAAGGTGATTTTGGTCCTTCATACTTTCAGTTTCCAACCCCTGTGATGAAGTTAATAAGACAATCACTGCCCTGGACCGCCTGGCTTTTGTTTGTAACAACTGTCATTTCCTGGATCATAGGAAACATTCTTGGAGGACTCGCAGGATACTTCTCTGACAGAAAATGGGTGAAAATTCTCGATGGTATTGCGATGGTGATAAGACCGATGCCGTACTACATCCTCGCTCTCGGACTTTTGATCCTCCTTGCGTATATACTTCCCATCTTTCCAATCGGCGGAGGTTTTGCAATAGGAATGAAATTCACCTTCAACTGGGAAAATCTGTTGATACTCCTAAAACACGCTTTCCTTCCAGCTCTTTCTTTAGTTCTAATAGGTGTGTTTTCCTGGTTTCAAGCCATGAAGCTTGTGGTTCAAAGTGTGAAAACAGAAGATTATGTGAAATACGCAAAGATGGGAGGAGTAGAGGAGAGAAGAATCGTTCGAAGATATGTAATAAGAAACGCCATGTTACCACAGATAACGGGACTTGCTCTCTCTCTGGGACAGATCTTCGGAGGTGCTTTGATAACAGAGATCGTGTTCTCCTATCCCGGTATTGGATCTCTCCTTTATAATGCCATTTTCACAGGTGATTACAATCTACTGATGGGTATAAGTACCCTCTCCATACTTCTCGTCACAACCAGTATACTCGTTATAGATCTGTTGTATCCACTTTTCGATCCAAGGGTGAGATACAGATGAAAAAGGAGTGGAAAGAATGCAGGTGTTGAAAGATCTGTTGAGAGATACACGTTTCAGATTCGGTTTCATAGTTCTTCTGGTACTTTTGACACTCTCTATCCTGTCTTTCTTTTCACCGTACAACCCGTACCTGTGGAATCAGGTCCCGAGGGATCTTCCACCCCATTGGCCTCACATACTTGGAACCAACTCGATGGGACAGGACATTTTCTGGAAACTCACTTTCGCTGTGAGAAACTCACTTGTCATGTCACTGATCGCGGGACTTGTATCGAGAGTCATAGCCATGATCGTCGGTATGATAGCCGGATACAAAGGAGGAGCCGCAGATAGGGTCCTGACATTTCTCAGCGATTCTTTCCTTGTGATACCACTTTTCATAATAATAGTTCTGGTTGCTTCTATTGTAAAGGGACGTTTGAGTCTTCCCATGCTTGGGCTTCTCCTTGGAGTCTTTGGTTGGGCATGGGATGCGAGAGTGATCAGGTCTCAGGTTTTGAGTTTGAGGGAAAGAGATTTCACCTACACTGCTCTTCTCTCTGGATCAAAAGCTCTTTCGATCGTTTTCAAAGAGTATCTACCGTTTCTGATACCGCTCATATTCGCCACTCTCATAGGTAACATGTCCTGGGCTATTGGAATGGAAATCACACTCGCGATACTGGGTGTGTCGAACCTGGACATACCCACACTCGGTACCATGCTTCAATGGTCGATAAACTACCAGGCCCTTCTACTGGGATACTGGTGGTGGGTGCTGACTCCTGTTTTAACGTCTATCTTTTTGTTCATAGCGCTGTATCTGATCTCAATCAGCATCAGTGAGTACTTGGATCCGAGGATGAGGATACAGAGAATAGGACAGGCATGAGGTGATAGCGGTGGAAGTGTTGAGAACAGAAAATCTCAAGTCTTATTACATTCTGGACATATTCGGAAAAAAGAGAGTAGTGAAGGCAGTGGACGACGTGAACATTTCGATCATGGAGAACGAGATATACGGTATCGCAGGAGAGAGCGGATGTGGAAAGAGCACTCTTTTGAGAGCTCTCTTTGCTGCAATAGAACCACCACAGAGAATAGTGGGAGGAAAGGTCTTGTACAGAGAAAACGGAAAAGAAGTGGATGTTTATTCTCTGAACGATGAAGAGAGAAGAAGGCTCAGATGGAGTTTCATTTCTTACGTTCCACAGGGATCTATGAGCGTTCTCAATCCCGTGGTGAAGATAAAGGAGACCTTCAAAGACTTCATAGAGAGCCACACGACCGGAAAGACGAAAGAAGAAGCCTATGAGATGGCAAAAGAACACATAAGAGAGCTTGGCCTTCCGATAGAAATTCTCAACGCCTATCCACACCAGCTATCCGGTGGAATGAGGCAGAGGGTGACGATCGCCCTTGCAACTGTTCTGTCACCGAAGGTGATCATAGCAGACGAACCAACGACCGCTCTCGATGTTGTGACTCAGAGAGGCGTGGTCCAGCTCCTTAAGGAGATACAATCTTCAAGACAGAACACCATCATCCTTGTCACACACGATATGGGGGTTCATGCGAACGTGACAGACAGGATAGCGATCATGTACGCAGGAAAGATCATAGAAGAAGGGAAAACAGAAGAGATCTTTGAAAACCCCATGCATCCCTACACGAAGTATCTGATCTACTCGCTTCCAAAGTTTGGAGACAAAGGAAGAAGAGAAAGCGCTCCTGGAAGTCCTCCATCACTCGCCGATCTTCCACCAGGATGCAGTTTCCATCCAAGATGTCCACATGCGTTCGACAGGTGTAAAAAAGAAGTACCCCCTCTCAAGGAATACCTGCCGGGCCACAGAGTTGCATGCTGGTTAGTAGAGGAGGGAAAGAATGCCGCTTCTTGAGATAAAAAATCTGACGAAGATCTTCACCATAGGGAGTATCTTCTCCAGAACGAGGATAGTGGCTGTAGACAACGTGAACTTCGATATAAACGAAGCAGAGATCTTCACCCTCGCTGGAGAGAGCGGCTGTGGAAAGACCACGACCGCCAAGATCATCCTTGGCTTTGAAGAACCCACCTCTGGTGAGATCGTCTACAAAGGAAGAAAAATCGATCGGGTGCATCAAAAAGAGAAAGAAAGAAGAGAACTTCTGAAGGAAATACAGGCTGTCTTCCAGAATCCGTTCTCCACGTTCAACCCCCTCAGGAAGGTGGACAGGTACTTCTATGAGACACTCTTCAACCTTGGCATAGCGGATACAAAAAAGAAGGCAGAAGAGATCATCAAAGAGAAACTCTCCGCAGTCGGTATCTCCTTTGAAGAATTCTCCGAGAAGTACCCAAGTGAGTTCTCAGGAGGTCAGCTTCAAAGAATTTCCATCGCAAGGGCGCTTCTCACGAATCCTTCTCTTCTTGTCGCAGACGAACCCGTCTCGATGGTCGACGCTTCTTTGAGAATGTCGATCGTGAACCTCTTCAAGGATCTCAAAGAACAGTACGGTGTGAGCGTGCTCTACATCACCCACGATCTCACAACGGCTTATTACGTCTCTGACAGAATCGCCGTCATGTTCAGAGGAAATATAGTGGAACTGGGACCTGCAGAGAAAGTTCTCATGGAACCAAAGCATCCATATACCCAGCTTTTGAGGGAATCCGTCCCAGAGCCGGATCCGAAGAAAAAGTGGGACATCAGGATAAAACTGTCCGAGACAGAGCAGGCAGAGTATCTGAGACAGGGCTGCAAGTTCGCAGGAAGATGTCCAAAGGCCATGGATATATGCAGAAAGGAGCCTCCTCCATATTTTGAAGTAGATGGTGTGCAGGTGAAGTGCTGGTTGTACAGATGATCTTTATGGTTTCAATAACGGATGAGGAGGGAAAAATATGGAACCGTACAGGGATCCTTCGCAACCCATCGAAGTGAGAGTGAGAGATCTTCTTTCCAGAATGACGCTGGAAGAGAAAGTAGCCCAGCTTGGGTCTGTCTGGGGTTACGAACTGATAGACGAGAGGGGAAAGTTCAGTAGAGAAAAAGCAAAAGAACTCCTCAAAAATGGTATTGGTCAGGTCACGAGGCCCGGTGGATCAACGAACCTTGAACCTCAAGAAGCCGCGGAACTTGTGAACGAAATACAGAGATTTCTCGTGGAAGAAACACGTCTTGGAATTCCTGCGATGATACACGAGGAATGTCTCACCGGTTACATGGGACTTGGAGGAACCAACTTCCCTCAGGCAATAGCAATGGCGAGTACATGGGATCCAGATCTCATAGAAAAAATGACCACCGCCATCAGAGAGGATATGAGAAAGATAGGAGCACATCAGGGTCTCGCACCTGTTCTGGATGTCGCAAGAGACCCGAGGTGGGGGAGAACAGAAGAGACGTTCGGAGAATCTCCCTATCTGGTGGCGAGGATGGGAGTCTCTTACGTGAAAGGCCTCCAGGGGGAGGATATCAAAAAAGGTGTCGTTGCCACAGTGAAACACTTCGCCGGATACAGCGCTTCTGAAGGCGGAAAGAACTGGGCACCAACGAACATTCCAGAGAGGGAATTCAAAGAGGTCTTTCTCTTTCCGTTCGAAGCGGCCGTTAAAGAAGCGAATGTGCTTTCTGTGATGAACTCCTACAGCGAAATAGACGGTGTCCCATGTGCAGCGAACAGGAAACTCCTCACAGACATTCTCAGAAAAGACTGGGGATTCGAAGGAATCGTCGTTTCTGACTATTTCGCTGTGAAAGTTCTGGAAGATTATCACAGAATAGCAAGGGATAAGTCAGAAGCCGCAAGACTCGCACTTGAAGCGGGGATAGATGTTGAACTTCCGAAGACAGAATGTTATCAATATTTGAAAGACCTTGTTGAAAAAGGCATCATCTCCGAAGCTTTGATCGACGAGGCAGTCGCCAGGGTGCTGAGGCTGAAGTTCATGCTTGGGCTCTTCGAAAATCCCTACGTTGAGGTGGAAAAAGCAAAGATAGAAAGCCACAGAGACATCGCGCTCGAGATAGCAAGGAAATCTATCATACTCCTCAAAAACGATGGGATACTGCCGCTTTCGAAAGAAAAGAAAGTGGCGTTGATCGGACCGAACGCGGGTGAGGTGAGAAATCTCCTCGGAGATTACATGTATCTTGCACACATAAGGGCTCTCCTCGACAACATAGACGATGTCTTTGGAAATCCTCAGATCCCGAGAGAAAACTACGAAAGACTGAAGAAGAGCATAGAAGAACATATGAAGAGTATTCCGAGTGTTCTCGACGCCTTCAAAGAAGAAGGGATCGAATTCGAATACGCAAAGGGCTGTGAAGTGACAGGGGAAGACAGAAGCGGCTTCGAAGAGGCGATAGAAATTGCAAAGAAATCCGACGTTGCCATCGTTGTCGTAGGAGACAAATCTGGACTCACCCTTGATTGCACAACCGGTGAGTCCAGAGACATGGCAAACCTCAAGCTTCCAGGAGTCCAGGAAGAACTCGTCCTCGAAGTCGCAAAGACAGGAAAACCCGTCGTTCTTGTCCTCATCACGGGAAGACCCTACTCACTCAAAAACGTCGTCGACAAGGTGAACGCCATCCTTCAGGTGTGGCTTCCGGGGGAGGCGGGAGGAAGATCGATCGTTGACATCATCTACGGAAAGGTGAATCCCTCTGGAAAACTCCCGATCAGCTTTCCAAGAAGCGCTGGTCAGATTCCTGTCTTCCACTACGTCAAACCCTCCGGAGGAAGGTCTCACTGGCACGGAGACTACGTAGACGAGAGCACAAAGCCTCTTTTCCCGTTTGGGCACGGTTTGTCTTACACGAAGTTCGAGTACAGCAACCTCCGGATCGAGCCGAAGGAAGTGCCACCGGCCGGTGAGGTGGTGATAAAGGTGGACGTGGAAAACACTGGAGACAGAGACGGAGACGAGGTGGTTCAGCTTTACATCGGTCGTGAGTTTGCGAGCGTCACAAGGCCTGTGAAAGAGCTGAAGGGCTTCAAGAGGGTTTCTTTGAAGGCGAAAGAGAAGAAGACTGTTGTGTTCAGGCTTCACATGGACGTGCTCGCCTACTACGACAGAGACATGAAACTTGTAGTTGAACCCGGTGAGTTCAGGGTGATGGTGGGAAGCTCTTCTGAAGACATAAGACTCACAGGTTCTTTCTCCGTCGTCGGTGAAAAAAGAGAAGTGGTGGGAATGAGGAAATTCTTCACGGAAGCCTGCGAGGAGTGATAAAAGATGGCCTTTTTCGATTTACCACTCGAAGAACTGAAGAAATACCGTCCGGAGCGGTACGAAGAGAAAGACTTCGATGAGTTCTGGAAAGAAACACTCGCAGAGAGCGAAAAGTTTCCCCTGGACCCCGTCTTCGAGAGGATGGAGTCTCACCTCAAAACGGTCGAAGTGTACGATGTCACCTTCTCCGGATACAGAGGACAGAGGATCAAGGGGTGGCTCCTTGTTCCAAAATTGGAAGAAGAAAAACTTCCCTGCGTTGTGCAGTACATAGGATACAACGGTGGAAGAGGATTCCCTCACGACTGGCTGTTCTGGCCTTCTATGGGTTACATATGTTTCGTCATGGATACTCGAGGACAGGGAAGCGGCTGGCTGAAAGGAGATACACCGGATTACCCTGAGGATCCCGTTGACCCTCAGTATCCAGGATTCATGACAAGAGGAATACTGGATCCCAGAACTTACTACTACAGACGAGTCTTCACGGACGCTGTCAGAGCCGTTGAAGCCGCTGCTTCTTTTCCTCGGGTAGATCACGAAAGAATCGTGATAGCTGGAGGCAGTCAGGGTGGCGGAATAGCCCTTGCGGTGAGCGCTCTCTCAAAGAAAGCAAAGGCTCTTCTGTGCGATGTGCCGTTTCTGTGTCACTTCAGAAGGGCAGTGCAGCTTGTGGATACGCATCCATACGCGGAGATCACGAACTTTCTAAAGACTCACAGGGACAAGGAAGAAATCGTGTTCAGGACTCTTTCCTATTTCGATGGAGTGAACTTCGCAGTCAGAGCGAAGATCCCTGCGCTGTTTTCTGTGGGTCTCATGGACAACATTTGTCCTCCTTCAACGGTTTTTGCTGCCTACAATCACTACGCTGGGCCGAAGGAAATCAGAATCTATCCGTACAACAACCACGAGGGAGGAGGCTCTTTCCAGGCAATTGAACAGGTGAAATTCTTGAAGAGACTATTTGAGAAAGGCTAGCGGTCTTCCTGTGACAGGATGTTCGAGTACCACGAATTCCGTTTCGAATGTATTCCGGAGCACCTCTTCGGTCACCACCTCTGGGGGTGCTCCGGTTTTTATCATCTCACCGTTTTTCATAACGCCTATTCGATCACACAGAGCAGATGCCACGTTTATGTCGTGGAAAACGGAGATGATGGTTTTTCCCGATTCTTTCAACCTTTTCAACACGTTTCCCACAAGACTCACGTTGTTGTAATCCAGATGGGCTGTGAGTTCATCGATGAGTAGGATTTCCGTGTCCTGCGCAATCGCTTTCGATAGCACAACCTTTCTACGCTCTCCAGAGCTCAATGTCCAGAAGTTTCTGTCGACAAATTTCAGTGTTCCGGTTAGCTTCAGACTTTTCAGGACTATCTCCTCATCCTTTCTGGACGTTCCACTCAGAAGACTCAAGTGTGGAAGCCGTCCCATTTCGACTATCTCTTTTACAGTGAAGTCGTAGGAGGGAAAGAAATCCTGAGAAACGAGGGTTACTATCTTCGCCATCTCTTTTCTCGAAGTCTCCCACGGTATCCTACCGAGGAGCTGAACCGTTCCTTTCTGAGGACGAAAAATCCCCACAAGGATCTTTAAAAGAGTAGTCTTTCCGGAGCCGTTCGGTCCGACGATGCCGAAAAACTCCCCTTTTTTCACAGAAAGGTTTATGTTTTTCAGAGAGAATCCGCCTCTGTATTGGAAGAACAAATTTTCAATCCTTACAATCTCCACTTCACACACCTCTTTTCATGAGGAAAGCAAGGAAAGGTGCTCCAATCAACGCCGTTACAACGCCGACTGGAAGCTCCGTGGGAGAAAAGAAGGTTCTGGCTGCCGTGTCGCATAGTGTAAGGAGAACTCCTCCCACAATCAAACTTGAAAGGACGGACTTCAGAAAATTCGGACCAACGAGGTAACGAGAGATGTGAGGAACTATGAGACCGACGAAACCGATAACACCGCTTCTGGAGACGAGAAATGCCGTGATGAGATTCCCAAAAAGAAAAGTGACAACCTTCAATCTCTCAACGTTGACTCCGAGAACGAAGGCCTCTTCTTCTCCAAGCGCCATGGCGTTCAGATGTTTGGAGAAGATCAAAGAGTAAAGTAGAAACGGGATGACTACCACCAGGTAGAAGAGAACATCCCCCCACGTGCTCCCTGAAAAGCTTCCAAAGAGCCACATAGAAATGGTGGTCACATTCCTTTTCAAAAGAACGATCGTCATGTAAGTGAGAGAGCTGAACAACGTGCTTACCACCACTCCAGAAAGCACGATGGTTGTTACCGGAAAGCGGCCCTCTTTCCTTGCAATGAGAAGGGTCAAGAGTGACGCTATCATAGAGAAACCAAAGCTGAGAAGTGGAATTCTGTATATCCAGGAGATTCCAAGGGTTTCAGCGAGGTAAAACGACACAACAGTACCGAAAGATGCACCCGAGGAGATTCCAAGGAGATACGGATCAACAAGAGGATTCTTCAAAAGATTCTGAAACGAATTTCCCACGATCGAAAGACCGGCTCCAACCAGAAAACTTGCCAGAACCCTTGGAATTCTGAGAGAAAGAATCCTTTCGACCCCGGGGTTTTCTTTCAAACCAAAGAGGACCCCCAGCACTTCAAGGGGGTCCAGAGGCACACTTCCAAAGAAGATTCCAAGAAGAAAACTGAGTATCAGTATCGGAAAAACGAGTTTTCTCACTCACCTTTTCCTCCGTAGAAAAATTCATAGAACAAATCGAGGAGTTCAAACACATCGGGAGAAGGTTGAGAGGCCACGTTTCCATCCACTGCAAAGACCCTTTTGTTCTTCACTGCGTTTATTTCTTTGAAAGGTTCAAAATTGAGTATTTTCTTTATCTCTTCGTTCTCCGTTCCAGAGATGTAAACTCCAACTATTATCACATCAGGATTTTGAGACACAACATACTCAAGAGAAAGCTGTGGCCAGCCGTTCGGCCCTGCGATTCCAGAAGCAATGTTCACCCCGCCCGCCAGTGAGATGATCTCGTTGAGATAGGATCCCATACCACACGTCCAGATCTCTTTCACATCAGGACCGGGAGATGAGATCAGGTAGAGTACCTTGGGACGCTTCGATGGAGGAACGTTGTAGGTCTTCTTTCCTATCTCAAGCATTTTCTCTCTCAGCTTTTCCGATTTCTCCAGGGCAAGGTCTCGACGATCAAAGATCGTTCCAAGAAGGACCACGTCTCTAATGATGTCGTTGAGAGAATTCGGATTCACAACAAGGACCTTTAAGCCTGCTTTCTCAAGTTTTGGAACTTCGGGAAGCTGAAATCCGCCGAACATCAGAACGAGATCGGGATTCAGACTCACCACCTTTTCGATGTTCACAGGAACCATTGCACCGACTCTTTCAGCTTCGTAGCTGTCGTAATCTGTGACTCCAACAATTTTGTCTTCCAGTCCGAGGAACACAAGAAACCTCGTTGCGGCGGGAGACAGACTGACCACCCTTTCGGGTGCGGATGTGATCTCCACCACTCTCCCAGCATCGTCCACAACCGTTACGGCGAGCGCAACGGCGGTGGCAAAAAGAAGGATCAAAGAAACCAGTTTTCTGAACACTTCCATCCCTCCCTGAAAAAGAATATTCCCACCTTCCTGGTGCCGAGGAAGGTGGTTTCCCTTCACCGTGGGCGGGTTTCCCGGCTTCCGGATCATCCTACTCCCCGCGCCTTCCCAGGGTGATCACCCCAGTGGCGTTCTGCGGGTTTCGTCCCCGGTCACGGTGGCGGCCCCGCGCCGGATTCTCACCGGCTTCCCCTTTGAACCCCGAAGGGTACCGCACGGTGAGGGAGGCCTCTATTTGAAGATCATACCACAGTCTTTGAACGCTCCATCTCTTCGGAAAGAAGGTGTCTCAACTGGTAATCTTCGTTCTCCAGTATCGTTTGAATTCCCTTCTTTTTCTTTTGATTCAAAATTATCGGTGCCCTGAGATTTATCGTGGTCTTTTCCGGTTTCCCTGGGGGAATCGTTAACACACAGAAGAAAAGGAGCGCTTCCTGATTTTCGGCTTCGATCTCCTCGAGATCCTCACTTGGCACTACAGGATCGTAATCGGCTCTCACGAGCTTTGGATCCACAACGGGAAGTCCCACTTCCGGATCCTCGAGTGAAAGCAGCCATCCTATGGGAAAGGTTTCCTGAGGAAAAACGAGCGCGAACTTTCGCAGATGTTCGAATCCGGGAATTCCTTTTTCGAACGTGAAGATACTTTCATCCGAAATTTCCATCTCTCCGAGTTTGGTTTTGTAAACCACGTTATCACCTCACGAAGTCTACCAGGGTCGCCTGAAGCACTCGACTGGCCGATTTCAAAGCAGCTTCAAGAACCGACTGCTGCATAGCAAGATCTGTCACGAGTTCTGTGATGTCCGCGTCTCTCTCCTTTGAAAGGTACTCGGTGAAGAAGAAATCGAGATCCTGCACCCTCGAGTTCACCATATCGATGAACCTGCTCACACCACCGACCTTTCCTATCGTTTTGATTATACGCTCTTCGAAGGAGGACAGTTCCTCCAAGAAAACGTTCGACACACGTTCAGATATCTGAGTTTCGTTGAGATTGGAACGGAGAGTGGCAGAAACTTCTTCAAGCATCTGGAACACATTCTTTCCGCTGTCCAGTTCAAAAACCTCACTGGCCGTGACACCGTAATCAATGGAATGTCCCAGCACCAGAATAGAGCGACTCTTATCTGAGGCCGGAAGTGTTGAGATCTTCCAGGTGCCGTTTTCGTTTTCGACCGGCTGACTGAAAACATCGTATCCAGAAAAGATGTACTCGTTCCCTATTCTTGTGTTCGCCACTTCCACCAGATTCTCTTTGATTTTATCGATCTCCTCTGCTATAGCCTCTCTCTCTGCTTTCGAAAGAGTCCCATTCGCTGCTCTAACCAGCAGCTCTCTGAGTCTTTGAGTAATGGAGGAAACGGTTTGAAGGGCACTGTCGTACGCGTTTACGTAGGTTTGGACGTGATCCACGCTTCTTTGAAACTGCTCGAGTTCCCTCTTTCTCGTCAGAATGTCACTGGCCCTCTTCGCAACGACGGCATCGTCACTCGGATACCTCACCTTGTATCCCGAAGAGAGTTGATCGTGGAGCTTCGCTATTCTTTTCAAACTCGTCTGTATGTTGAACAGTACCCTATCACTGATCATTTTGTTTGTAACCCTCATTCAGATCACCCCACCATGTTGATCACGGTCTGTATCATCTGATCGACAGCGGTGATGACTTTGGCAGCAGCGCTGAACGCGTGCTGATACTCTATCATGTTCGCCATCTCCTCGTCGAGAGAGACTCCCTTCACTTCTTCACGGGCATTGTCGATCTCCTGTCTGAGGATTTCCGTGTTGTTCTTGAGATTGCTGGCAGTTTCCGCCTCCACACCGAGCTCCGAGATCACTCCACCGAAGAACTCGTAGAAACTCTCCTTGCCGTTCGATAACATCTTTTTAGTGTAAAGATTCTGTATGGTTTCGAGAAGCTCTGGATTGGCTCCACCCGAAGGTTTGATGCTCGTCGCGTTCCAGTCGGAATTTTCCAGAGCGTATCCCACATCGACCGCGAGATTTGCCGGGTTCGTAGCGAGAGAAGAACTCACCTCGAACTGATTGACGATGTTCAGGGGTTCATCGTACAGTGCCCTGTCAAAAGTCAGAATGTCCGCAACCTTGAAACGTTCGCTCAACGTGGTGAAATCGTCAGATTTTGAAACCAGGGTGAAGGAAGAGCTCCAGTCAAAAGTAGTGGGGTCACCGTCTGGATCAATAAATCCAACGGCTTCGAAAAATCCCTGCGGACCTTTTATTTCCATCATTCTGAGATCGAAATCGTAGAGCGACGACGCCCTGAAGACGAGCGAATGATGGGGTGTCAAATCCGCGAGAACTCCCGTGTTCTTTTCGTTGATCTTTTCAACGAGTGTTTCCAGAGTGTCCACAGCTGGATCTATTTCTATATCCGTGGAGTTAATAGTGATCGTGAAAGGCCTTGTTGGGTCAAAACCGGTTTGACCGTAGAAAATGTTTTCCAGAGTGTCTTTGTATTCCAGCACCTCGTAATTTCTCACGAACGCGTTCGATTTCGTGAAGAAGTCATCGTCGCTCAACACCTTGACGGCCGAAGGATCGAAACTGAGCTGCTCATCTGGAACGATCACAAGCATGTTTTCTCCAGTGGATGGATCCGCGTAAATCTGCGCCCTCAGATGCGAAGAAGAATTTATGGAAGCTTCTATATTCGAAAGGTTCACCCCGGAAGAAAGATCCACGCTGATTGTTTCTGTCTGCCTTGTGCCATCTTCAAGAGTGTACTCCACGTTTATGTTGTAAACACCGGAAGACAACCCGGAAAGGTCGGATTCTTTTATGGTTATATACCCTTTTGTCTCGGTGTCGAATCCCATCTGCGATAGAGAATCCCCCAGTGAGAGGAAAAGCTTGTTCCTCAAAGAACCGGTGCTGTCCTCCAGGTAAAGTCTGTATCCTCCCGCATGTGAACCCACCCTAAGAGAGGTACCGAGCAGGTTCCACGAACCAACGAGGTCACCAATGGTCGTTCCAGCCGAGACGTTCAAAACGTTCGATGAGCCACCACCGAAAGAGAGAACGATGTCATCAGAGTTGAAGCGTCTTCCTTCTATTTCAACTTGGCTGCTTGCGGAATGAATTCCTGTTACAGTGTGGTAAGGTCCCATCTCGAGCTTTCTACTTCCTTTGATTCTGAAGATGGAAGGATCATCGCTGAAGGCCTCAATTTTCTTGAAGAAGTTGAGGTTCGTTGTCACTCCGTTCGACTCAAAACCATCCCTGTGAACAAGATTCAATGAGTCCGTTATAAAAAGCACGAATTCATCGAGTTTTCTCATGTACTTCACTATGCTGGAATCCCTCAGATCCATCAACGCTTTCAGCTTCCCATCCGAGAGAATCAACTGAGAGTTTCCAACGAAGAGCTCATGGTATCCTTTTCCGTAAGGTCTCTCCAGTGCCCTGAGTTCTCTATAAGTAGAACCGTTCAAAACGATCTGATTTCCTATCCTCAGGGTAATCTGTCCGTCCTCCGCTTCGGTGTAGTTGATATTCGCAAGATTGGAGAGCTCGTCAAGGATCCTGTCTCTTTCATCGAGAAGGTCGTTCGGTGGAGAGTTGAGCATCATGCTGGTTCTGATCTTGTTGTTGAGATCTGCCAGTCTTTTTATCATCTGGTTTATCTCGGACACTCTCTGAACGATCTCATCGTCTATATCTTCCCTAAGCTGCTCCAGTCTTCCGTAGAGATCTTTTATCTGAGAAACCATCTGTTGTGCTCTGGAAACAACCTCCGCCTTCGAGGCTGTGCTACTGGGGTCGGACATGACTTCTTTGAAAGCGTTCCAGAAGTTGTCCACAAGGCTTCTTATACCATCTTCACCTGGCTCTGCCAGAAGCTGCTCTATGAAGTGAAGGTTGGAAAGGACAGTGTCCCAGTAGTTGTATCTGTTGTTCACCTGTCTGTACTGCACGTCGAGGAAGGCATCTCTCAACCTCACAATCGTTTTAACCTTTGCACCGGTTCCCATCTGCAAGGGAAAAGAAGGCTGTGTCAGGGTAGTGAGGGGAATGGGGGGATTCGCCTCTATGACTGGTCTCTGTCTCGAGTAACCGGGTGTGCTGGCATTCGCGATGTTGTGCCCCACAACGTTCATCGCCAGCTTGTGCGCGTGTATTCCTGTGAGCGCCGTGTTGAGTATTCCAAACATGGACATATCGGGCATTTTTCAGGACCTCCCGTTGAACATCGAAGGACCATCTCTATCGAAGGATCCATTTCGATTGTAGGTGAGTTCATTCCTTTGAAGATTGAACACAAAATCTATGTAATTCAAATGAAAACCTATTGCCTGTTTTAACTTTTCTATCTCGAAGACCAACTTGTTCAGCGTTTCAAAGAAACTCC
This sequence comes from Thermotoga sp. RQ2, assembly GCF_000019625.1. Taxonomy (NCBI): domain Bacteria; kingdom Thermotogati; phylum Thermotogota; class Thermotogae; order Thermotogales; family Thermotogaceae; genus Thermotoga; species Thermotoga sp. RQ2. The sequence goes on along the minus strand of NC_010483.1, from coordinate 889,735 downwards.
TTAGCTCTGAAAGCATTTCTTCATCGTCCTTGTAGATTTCCAGAAGATCGATGAGCTTTGTGCCATTTCCGTGTGATTCCAGTGAAGATTTCAATATTTCGTTGCAGGTTTCCATCGAAACGGAAAGCTCCTCAATGTGCGGCAGGATGCTTTCAAGACGTTCGAAGTCCTTATTTACAATCGCTTCCAGTTCTTCTTCCAGAAGATTTCTCATATTCTCCATGAGTCTTATCTTCTCTGTGAGAACCCTCTTCAATTCCTCTCTCATTCGGACAGCTCCTCCAGAATTTTTCGGGCAAGCCTTTCAGTATCGACGAAGTAATTTCCACTCTCTATGGCCTTTTTCAGCTCTTCTACCAGCTGCTCGCGGACAGTTGATATGTTTTTCGCCTCTTCAGCGAATTTTCTGACATCTTCGACGTGCCGAAGCTCAACATTATCGGTGCTTTCCTTTTTCCTCTTCTCCTTTGATTTTTCTACAGAAGGCTTCTTTATTCCTTCGATAGGATTTATATCTCCCGGTCCGTTTATTCTGTCTATCATTCCCTCACCTCCTTCCGTATAATATTATCGGGTGCTTTTCCGCAAACTTAAATCAGGAGGAAGAAGAGTGTCCAGCATAAAGAAAACGCTCGCTTTCTCTCTGGGAACCTTTTTCTCGCGTATCACGGGCCTCGTTCGTGATGTAATTCTCGCAAAAACTTTTGGTGCTTCCTCTACTCTTGATGCCTACTATGTTTCCATAGTCTTTCCGTTCTTCCTCAGGAGGACCTTCGCTGAGGGTGCGATGAGCTCAGCCTTCATGGCAATCTACAAAAAGCTGAAGAACAAAGAAGAAAAAGCACAATTCACCTCGGCCGTACTCACCTCTCTCGGGCTTGTTACTCTCGTCATTGTCTTTCTTTCCGAAGTTTTTCCTTACTTCATGGCATCTATCTTCGCCACAGGTGCCGATGAAGAAGTGAAATCGCTGGCAGCCGATCTCATACGCCTGACAGCTCCGTTCATAACCATCGTTTTTGTGTGGGCAGTTTTTTATTCGGTACACAACGCCTCACACAGATACTTCCTTCCCGCGTTGACTCCGATGTTCTCGAACGTAGGTGTGATAGTGGGATGTCTATTCGGCGATGTAAGGTGGGCAGCCGCTGGATTCACGATAGGAGGTCTGGCTGCACTACTGGTTTTACTTCCCTTCGGAAAATTTCGATACAGACCAACATTCAAAGGCCTTGGAGAATTCTACAGACTCTTCTTTGGAACGTTTATGACAATGGCAGTCTCCCAGATAACCACACTGATCGACGTAAACGTTGCCTCTTTTTTAGACCCGGGTTCACTCTCTTTGATCCAGCTTTCCAGCCGGCTCTACCAGCTTCCACTCGGTATCTTCGGTGTTGCGGTATCCACCGTTGCGTTATCCACCCTCAGCGAAAGCGAAGGGGATTTTCACGAAAATCTGAAAGATTTCATAAGCAAAAGCCTCTTTCTGACCCTTCCTTCCTCGATTGGATTGATGATTCTTTCCGAGAGAATCATTTCCCTACTTTTCGGATATGGAGCGTTCACCCATGAAGACGTGAAAAAATCGGCTCAGATACTCCTCATGTACGCAATTGGATTGTGTTTTGTGTCTCTGTTCAATCTCTTATCTCGTGCTTACCATGCTTCAAAAGAAGTGAAGACTCCCTTCTTTGCCACTCTGCTTGTCTCTGCTGTGAACATATCGCTCGACGTGATACTTGGTTTCACCATGGGAGCCTCGGGTATTGCACTTGCAACGAGTGTTTCATACATTGCTGGATTCGTTTTTCTCGCTCTAAGAATGAAACCCTCCTTCGACAAAAAGATTTTCAAAATCAGCCTGGCTTCTGCAGTCATGGGAATTGTGATTCTTCTGCTGAAAGATTCATTCAAAGGGAATCTCGGAACGATCTTTCTGGTACTGATCGGTGTTTTTGTCTATGTGTTACTTTCAAAACTTCTGAAAATAGAAGAGCTCGAAGAAATCCTCAGAAGAGGATCGCACTGAGATACCCAACGACTTCTAATTTATCACCGGATACATCTCCACTGGTAGCATGTTTCAAAATCCTGGCGTTTTTGAAATTCATATTCAAAAGGGTGGCCACTCCACCGTACCCACACATGCTGATATCTTCTTTCACGAGATATTCGTACAGAAGGCGTGGGTCATTACTCTTTATCGCTTCTATGATATAGGAATCTTTCCTCAGAGTTGTTCTCTGATCTTCATAGTGATTCAGATCTGTTGAGGCTATTATCAGAACACCCGGAAACTCGGCTGCAAGTTTCATCAAAGCACTTGCAAGATCTTCAGCAACCGCAGGACTCTGATCCATCAGACATATGGGAACCATGGAAACCTCTCCAAACACGAACTGAAGAAACGGAATTTGGACCTCAATAGAATGCTCTCTGATGTGAGACATGAAGTCTTCCTCGGCGTATCTAGAATTGCTCAAGATGACCTCTACTGCACGCTGATTCACCGGAACAGTTCCAAGCGGGGTTTCCCACTCCCCCTCTGGCCACACACCCACGGGTCTTCCCAGACCCGTGTGATTTGGTCCGATAATAACCACGACAGAAGGTTCGCCGAACTTAACTGCCTCGAGAAATCCCCACGCAGCAACAGGCCCACTGTAGATGTAACCAGCATGGGGAGAGACAAGGCCAATGGGATTTTGAAGCTTTGTTTCGACAGGGACAGGCAGCTCGCCCGGTCCAATCCTTTTGTCAAGAAAGCACATCCTGATTTGTTCGATGAGTTCATCTCTCCTGGAGGGATAAAAAAGGCCGGCCACGGCCGGCTTTCTTTTCATGGTTCCACCACCCTCACGGTGAGGAATATGACAAGATCTCGCTTTTCTTTGTTTTCGGACTTTGTTCTGAAGAACTGACCTATCACCGGTAGATCACCGAGGAAAGGTAGCTTACTTTCTGTTACGTTCGTTACTTCTCTGATCAGACCTCCTATCGTTATGGTACTTCCGTTCTTCACGATGAGGTGCGTTTGGGCTTCTCGCGTCCTTTCCCCCGGCACTTCATTTATGTAGTTTCCAGGCTCACTGGCCTTCACAAAGAGATCGAGCTCTATGGTGTCGTCGCTTCGTACGAACGGTGTGATACTGAGTTCTATACCGGTCTCGAGGAATTGCACTTCTGGAGTTCCGTCTCCGTTGGTATCTGTAACGTACGGTATTCTGTCACCTATCAATATTCTCGCCTCTTTTCCGCTGGTGGTGACGATTCTGGGGCTCGCAAGAATGTCATCGAGAGTGTTGGTCTTTTGATCTGAGAACTGAAGAGAAAGAGTGCTGTTCAAAATTTCTCCGAGGATCTTTTCGAAATCAAGGTAGTCGGTCACGAAGAAAGATATCCCTGCACCAGAGGACCCTACATTCACATTTCCTCCAGTCAATTCGAGAACAGTTTCTTTGCTCAATCTGTCGATCAAAGATCTATCCACTATCTTTGCAGATATCTCTACCTGTTTCGTCGGTTTTTTCAATTTTTCTATGATGTCATCCAGCTCTTTTTTTATCGTCTCAGAAATCCCTGTTACCACCATGAAGTTGTTCAGGGAATCCACATAGACCGTTCCTCCGTAGAATTCGATCAAAGCTTTTATTTGATCGAAATTGTGCGGCACATCGTAGATGTAGCGCCTTGCAAGATCCTGTTTGGGTTTTGAGACAACGTACACACCGTTTTTGTTGTCAAATAAATAACCATAGTTCTGAGAGATCAGATCAATAAACTTTTCCCATGCGACATTATCTGCCTTCATCGTGATCTTCTCCGAAGGGATGGAGACAAACATCACCGAAATTCCAAGTTCACCGGCGATCTCTTCGAGAAGATCGTAAAGCGGAGCATCCTCTGCGTTTATAGTCAGCTTACCATCAGAAACCTTTACGTAATCTTTCTTTTCCTTCAAAACGATCTTTTCTTTTTCCGTTTCTACGAGTTCTACAGCTTTTCTCACTTCGTTCTCTGGTCCCTCTACGATCATCTGCCCCATGTTCGGAAAGACCGTGATCTCGACATTTCTGAGGAGTTTCTTCAAGTAAGAAGAAAGTTCGTCAGGGTTCACACCGGAAGGTATGGTGACACTTTTCACCGCTTTCTTTTCTGATACAGCTTCTTCCTTTTTCAAGAACGTATCGAGGAGACTTTTCACTTTCTCCGATTGTGAAACAGGAACTTCCACCAGAAGCAGGTTCAACTTGTCAAGATAGACAACTTGTTTGACTTCTGGAACGAGAACTTCCAGGAAGGTCTTGAATTCCTCGAAAGAAAAACCGCTCGGAACTTCCAGCATGAGTCGATCGAACACGTTTTCTTTGACTATCTTTTGGTGCCTCTCGAAGAAAGAACGGTAAATGCTCGAAAGATCTTCCACCGCTTCTGAAGATCCCTTGAGAACCAGAAGGCCCAGTTGATCAAGATTGAAACAGGTAACATCCGGATACAGCTTGCTGGAGAGGTTTATAAATTCTTCAACAGGGAAGGAAGAATCCACTTCGAGGAATTCCACTGTTTCTTCCTTACGTACTTCTCCAAGTTTTTCCACTATGTCTGAGAAGAGTTCCTTTGCCTTTTCGACATTCTCCTTTGTCCCTTCAAAGTAAACTACTCCGTCCAGTATTTCGTAAGTGATCCCGGCGCTGTTTTTCACAACTTCGAGGAGTTTCTCTTGTTCATCAATCCAGCTGGGCAACTTCACAAAGTCACGCGAGATCTCTACTTCGGAAGAGAAGATTTTCTGAAGAAGATCAGCAGCCTTTTCGACCTCTTCTCTTTCACCGATGACGGCAAGTTCATTCCCTAACTCTTCTATTGATACACTGTACAGTTGCGAAACAACATTTTTCGCTTTATCGATCGGTACATTCTCAGTTTTTTTCACGAACCTTATGATCCTCTCCTCCGAAGAAATTATCTGCAATTCCTCAGCGGCCTTTTGAACGTTTTCTTCTTCCTTCCCACTCAGCATTGCCATCTTCAGAGAAGAAAAGTACTCGAATTCAACACCGTACTTTTCCTTCATGAATCTGCTCAAATCTTCCACATTCTCAGTTTTTAAGGCGATTTTCAGAAATTGTGTGTGTTCAATCTGAAGTTTCTTCAGCTGCTCTTCAGCGTTTTCAACGGAACTCCTGGCTCCCTCTATGAAGAGGAAGTTCCCTATTTTTTCCATAGAAACCCCGTACATTCTCGTTATCGCGTCTATCATTTCCTGCTGAATCTCCTTTTTCAATTCCACACTTTTCACGATGAAGTTCTTTCTTCTGAGTGACAACAATTTTTCCAGAATGGGGGATACTTTCTCATAGACTGCTTTTGAAACTGACAGTCCTGCCTTTACATTCTCACCATCAATGTTGAGAAATCTCAGCCTTGAATCCGGTACTCCAAGAAATTGTGCCACTTCTCTGAGAAAGTCCTCTTCACCTTTTTTGATATCCAGATAGAACATCTCACCGAGTTCCAGGTTGTTTTCTGCAATGAAATCAACCAGTTCCTGCTCCTTGTCTATCGGCACCTGGCACACCACCAGATTCATGTCCTTGAAAGGCTGGGCATCTATTCCGAGGAGCAAAGTGATAAGCGAAGCAGCGGATTCTGGGTCGTAGGCATAAAAAACGAATTTTTTAGCCGGAATCTGGACCTGTTCTTCTACAGACACCTGCTCACGAGTTTCCAAAATCCTGATATATCTTTCCACTTTCGAAATCGTCTCAGAATCTCCCACAAGAATCACTCTGGATACCGGCTTTAAGAGATGATACTCGAACTGATACACACTTTTGAGAGCGGTCAGGAGTTCTTCCACTCTCGCTGAATCTACCGAGAAGGAAACTTCTTTTTGCCGAAGGGGTGGAGAAACAGAAAGAAGGCTCGCCACGAGGTCATGTTCTTCCGAAGTTCCATAGACGAAGAGAACAGATTTTGACGGAAGGTAGTCTATCATGGCTTCCTGAGAAATGAGACTCTTTATCCTGTCGGCAACTGTTTGATTCTCTACTCTGTATATACCCCAGAATCTCTGAAACCTTCCGGATACTTCTTCGTATTTTCCTATGAACATAGTCCCATCCGGAAAATAAGCGTAGGCAACTTCTCCGAATGTAACGAGAAGGTCTCTCAGCGCATCTTCGGGTGTGACATCGTTCAGTTTCAAACTCGTTGTTGCACTTTTGACACTATCTGAAACGATTACGTTGAGATTCAATCTCTCAGAGAGGTACTTTACCATATCTTCAAAAGGCATGTTTTCAAAGGACACATCGATTCTTTCCTTACTTCTTGGAAATTCCATCACTATCGTCTTGTCTTCTAAACGGTAGCTTCCTGGGAATGGAACCAGCAGACTCGCGGACACCATAACTCCATTGCCAACGTTCACCACTCGTACACCTTCAACAGGACCAACACCAACGGGAACCATGAATCTGCTGATCTTCATTTGAACCCCTTTCATGAAAATGGAGAACACAGTCTTTGAAGAATTCATTTCTGCCGAAACATCTTCAACCGGTGAAGAAACCTGAATCTTTATGATCACTCGATCATTCTCTATCTTAGGAAGTACCCCTACGAGCTCTGCAGAGAACAACACACTGAACATCAACATGACAAGAATAAGAAGTATTCTCCTCACAGATACCACCCCTCCTCATCTTATTGAAAAAAATCTACCATTTTCCACGTCGAGAACCAGAACACCGAGACTCGAAACGTAGGTGACCACATAATTTCCAAAAGATGGGCTCTCGCCCGACACCTCAAAGAGTTTTTCTCCATCGGAGAGAAATACTTTTAATCCATCACCTGTTCTTATGAAACCCAGGAATCGATACTTCAGAGGAGGAAGCGTCACGATCAGAGTGTCGGCTGCCTCTTTCCCAAAGCTGAGCGTCACGGGATTGAAAACCCTGTACGAGAATTCTGGAGGATTTTCCTGAGCCGTTTTCTTGAGCAAGGGGTTGATCTGTATTTTGTTCACCAGCGCCGTAAAATCCGTTGGCCTTTCCACCTGAAGAGTTCCGGACTCCCTGTTGCCAGCGAACAAATAGAAAAGAACAAATGACCACACAACCCCCATAATTACGAGAAGAATCACCGTTCTTCGGTTCATTGTTTCACCCTTTCTAATTCAAGGGTGATCTTCACACTGGGTTGAGATATTGGGGTACCGAAGAAATTGATCGGTATAACTCTTTTCGCATCAATGGTCAAGGTCTTCACTGTCACCCTTCGTGTCTCAGCAAGTTCCTTTAAGAGATCTTCAACTTCTTCAACACTGATTTCTTTTTCGGTGAAATTGTATTGAAACTCAGGTGTACTCATGATCGTCTTTATTATTTCCTCGTATTCCCTTTGCTTCAAGGTGAAAACCTTGAAAGCAGGTGCCAGGTTTTGAAGTTTCTGTTCCAGTTTTTTGGTGTTGGACATGAAGATCACAAAATCTGGCACCACAAGTCCAAAGACCAGCACGAGGAGAGTCAAAACAGCGAACCAGATAGCGAACTTTCTGTTTATTCCCCTCACTTTCCCACCGCCTTGTACTCAAGCCTGTACTTTCTCAGATAAAAACCTTCCGGTAGTTTTTCTTCAAACAGGAGACTTGTACTCACATTCGAGTTTTGAAAAGTACTACTTACAACGTTTTTGGAAACTTCGTAAAACTCAACAATGGCTTTTTCTTGAGAGAAATCAAGATAGCACAGAGTTCGATTTTGATCTTCAAAAATGTTCAGCAAAACCTTCAAAAAATCTTCCCATTTCTTCCTTTTGTCAAGGAAAGCATTCAGTTGATTGACTCTCACTTCCAATGATTTTATTTGGTTCATAAAAACGCTTTCCACACGGGAGATTTCCTCCAGATTTTTGGAAGAATCTTTCGAAAGCTTCACAGAATACGCTCTCAAAACCTCGGAGTAATCACTTTGCAGTCTTTCTATCATTTGCTCTTTCGCATAACTAAAGTAGATATTAAAGGAAACAGGAGGAAGCAACATGACGACCAACAGTACCAGAAAAGTAGATAACTTTACCTTTCGTTTCTTAAACGGATAGATGTTTAACTTTTCCAATTTCCCTGCCCCCCCTTATCATCAAACCAAGGGTTCCTAAGGATACACCAGGTTTAAAAGAAGGAACGATTCCTTGCTTCAACGCTACTCCCTCGAACTTTTCCAGCGTCTGAGAAAGAACTGGTGAAAGGATTGGGGGATCAACGATGTAGAAGAACTGATCGACCCTGCTCAGATTAACTTCATCCAAAGACACTTTGACTTCTCTGTCGAGTTCAATCAGGAAATCACCAAAATATGGTTGTAAAAAGTCAAGATCTACATTCACTGTTCCTTCCATCAATTCCTTGGGCTGAACTCCCGTGTTCTCCACCACAATGTCCATATAGTCCCAGAACATCGAAAAAAGCAACCTGAGAGAACGATAGTGGTTGTTCTCGAGAACAACTATGGAATAATAGTCACTCAAGAAAGAAATCACCGTAAGAACACTGGTTCCTTTCAAACGCTTCCCAAAATAGAATTCGAACACTTCAAGATATTTAACGATATCGGGAATAACCACATCCGTTTCTGGGAACTCTTTTTTCATGAGGTCTGTTACAAAACTCTTCACCTGGTCAACCTTTGAAACAAAAAACAATCCCTCACCACCGTGAATATCCAGAGGAGCAACAACAAGCTGTTCAGGGAGTATACCAAGATTTCTTGATATTTCCATCGTGGCATACTCTACAGCATTTTGCCTGTTCAACGTAGGAGGAACTTTTATATTCATCACCAGCACGTTCTCCATGGACACGTTCGCAACGACTATATCTTCAAGATCTTTTTTCACGTTTCTTGAAAGATTCAGTATAATTTCATCTGATTTCTCCTCATCTGTTATTTCCAGAAGAGATAATTTGTGATCTAACAGCTTCAATTTGGACCCTCTCATTCTCGCACGGGATATCTCCACACAATGTGAACACCAATTCAGGGAAAGGATATCATTGTAGAAAAGCTGCAAGCTATCTCCCCCCGTACAATCTCATTCTGCCAGTGACTGGTTCCACGGTGATCCACCACCCATCTCCATAGACAGTACCTGCTGTGGAGACAAACCCATTTTTGAAAGTGATGTCTTCTCCATCTACAGCCGTTTTGGAGAGAAAAGTGAATGGAAATTCATAGATTTTCTTTTCATTCTTATGAGGATCGTAAGTTACTATTTTCCCATTATCTTCTATTATCAAAAGTCCGTTTCTGGATGTTCTTTCAATCATTCTAATCGCCATGATCTTAAAAGCAACAGCCTGATGATCTTTTCCCAGCTTGAACATCAGAGTCGGTATGAAAAATCCCATTATCATCAATGAAATAGCGATGACTATGAGAACTTCGATAATGTTCATCCACCTATACTCCTCTGAAGCTGAAATACCGTGGTGTATATCGAATACGCGAGGAAAGCCACAAATCCACCAACACCTGCTATCAATAGAGGCTCTACCAGAGAAACAAGCTGCTTCACACTGTTTTTCACTATGTCCTCGTAGAAGTCGGCCACTCTTTCCATCACTTCGTCGACTTTTCCAGTCTCTTCTCCTGTTCCGATCATCTCATAAATCAACTGTGGAAAAACTCCACTTTCTGCAAAAGTATCTCGAAGGGTTTTCCCTTCGGATATCTTCCGAACCATTTCTTCGGTTTTTCTGATAATGGAAGGTGAACTGGAAGCCTGAGCGGCCATCTTTATGGCATCGGTTATTCTGACACCGCTTCCCACAAGAATTCCCAGTGTTCTGGCGAATCGTTCGAGCCCCATGTTCTGTCTGAGCTTCCTGACAGGTGGAAAAATAAAGGATAGATATTCCTTTATGTAAACACCGTATCTTGATTTCATCAAAACGAAAATACCGGCTATGATACCCACCACAAGCACCGAGAACCACGGCCAGTTTTCACTCAAAAATTCGTTGGCTTTTAGAAGAGATTGAATCGTGGGTGAGAGTGGAATAGAAGTTCCAAAAGCCCTGACGAGGTTGGGGAGTATGTAAAAACTGATCACAAGTACGATTACCACTGCAAAGAAGAGAACAAAGAGAGGATAAGCCATGGCGGATTTTACCTCATCCTGAAGCCTTTTCATACTTTCGTAAAAGTCCGCAGCCCTCTTCAGGGTTCTGTCAAGGACTCCACCTTCTTCTCCTGCTTCTAACATACTGATCAAAACACTGTCGAAAACACCTGTTTTTCTGAAAGCTTCTGCTAAAGAATCCCCTGTTTCAACGCTGAGAGCGATTTCCAGTATAACTTTTCTGAAACGCTTTGAAAAAACCGTCTGACGAGCCAGAATGTTCAACGCTTCTTTTATCCTTATACCGGCCGAAATCATTATGGAAAGCTGTCGGCAGAACGTGGCTATTTCGCTGATTGAAATCTGAAAGAACGGCGAACTTTTCTTTGGATTTTTTTTCTCCTCCACACGAACAACCATCAATCCTCTCTCAGAAAGGATCGATATCGCCTTCAACTTGTTCTCTGCCTCTATGACCCCCGTTATCTTCTTACCGCTCCCCTCCACGGCCACGTATTTGTAAAAAGGCATATCAGGCGATCATCCCCTTTATCCTGAGAAGTTTTACCACGTGCTGTTTCTCCTGCTCTATAATACCTTTAACAAGGGATCTTGCTTTTTCATTCTTCAAGAGCTCTAAAATTTCGTAATAAAAGATGATGGTTTCCTTTTCAACCGATATGGAAAAATCTACTGCTTCCTCGACAGACTTCTCTTTCAGATATTTTTCCATAACTTCAGGAGATGGAAAGAATCTTCCCTCCACAAAGCTTTTGAGATACTCTTCGGCATCTTCCATGTCGAGGTAAGTCTCCTCTTCGGCTCCCACTTCTTCTCCGATCTTTTCAAAGGTTCTGGCATGTTCGGCTTCCTGCCTGGACATGTAAGAGAAAAATTCCTTTATGTCCGGCTGAGTGAAACGCTCGGCAATCCTTCTGTAGAATTCTTCTCCCTCTTTCTCTACTCTTACTGCTATGTTCAGCAATTCCTTTGCAGAAAACATGCTCACACCTCCTTGATGAAATTATAAAACATCTCTTTTAAAATTTGAACTTTTTCTATTTTCATAACTTTCTCTCTGAATCTCCTTGCGCCTTTCAAATCTTTTGTATAACCTGCCAGAAACTTTCTCATTTCCACAACTGCTTTTCTTTCACCCTTCGTCTTTATCAACAATTCGAGATGTCTTTCGAACGTTCTAAGAATTTCTTCCCGGGACGGTTCAGAGTACCTTCCGCTTCGGAGGAAATCCTTTATCTGTTTGAAAATCCAAGGCCTTCCTATCGCGCCTCTCGCTACCAGAAGGCCATCACATCCGCTTTCTTCCAGAGCCCTTTTGGCGTCTTCTGGGGTGAAAACATCACCACTCACAAAGGTAGGAACTCTCTTTTCCAGAACACTCAACGCCTTCCATTCAGCCTTCCCAGTGAAACCCTGAACCACCGTTCTCGTGTGAATGAATACCTCATCCACTCCTTCCTCAACGAGTATTCGATATATCTCCTCGACTTCATTTTTCTCCCATCCAAGGCGAGTTTTCACAGAAAATTTGCCAGAAACACTCTTTCTGAGCTCCCTCACAATGTATCGAAAATGTCTCAAATCTTTCAACAAAGCTCCGCCTGCTCCTTTTTTTACAACTTTTCTCACAGGACAACCAGCGTTCAAATCTATCCACTTGTACTTTTCAGAGAGAATCCTCGCTGCCTCAGAAAGTTCGCTCGGTTCGCTTCCAAAGATCTGGACCGCCACGTTTCTTTCATGTGGTTGTGGTAAGAGTTCTTCTGTCTTCTGAGAATTCATGAGAAAACCCTTTGCACTCACCATTTCAGAGAACGCAAAATCCGCACCCCATTCGAAAGCCAGAGTGCGGAATGCCGAATCAGTGTATCCTGCCATCGGCGCAAGACCGACTTTAAGCTCCATAGAAAACCTCCACTTCCTCCCTGATCTCCTCTGGTACGAACCCTTTCAAAGTCTTCCCAATTCTGGCCCTTTCACGAATCTCCGTAGAAGAAATTTGAACGATAGGCATATCCAGAAACACAATCTCGCTCAGATCTCCTAATACTCTCCTGGCGTGCTCATGATAAGGTTTCCCGCAGTACCTCGGATAAACAACCAGGGTGGATTTTTCCAGGATATCGCGGTATCTGTACCATTTCTCAAAGTAAGAAAGCGCATCTTCGCCAACGATAAAGAACGGTTTTGTCTTGTAGATCTCTGAAAAATACTCTATTGTGAAGATAGAGTAAGAAACGCCTCCTCTCCCTTTCTCATAATCACTCACTTCCACCTTTTCCATTCCTTCGAAAACTTTTTTCAACCACTCGAATCTCTTTTCAAAGGGGGCGACCGTTTTCTTGTGCGGCGGATTGAAAACGGGTACAACGATCAACCGATCCAGATCGAGAATTTCAAGCGTGTAGACACTCACAAGTACATGACCGGTATGAACGGGATCGAACGAACCTCCAAATATGCCTATTCTATTCCCTGTATTCAAACTCGAAATCTCCGATCCTGACAACATCCCCTTCCTTCACCCCGGCTTCTTTCAATTTATTGTTCAAACCGTTTTTCTCCAGAACCTGTAAAAGCATCAATCTCGCATCCCTCTGATTCAGGTCGAATCTCTCTATCCAGACTCTAAGGTTCTCTCCTTCAACCACCCAGTATCCCTCATCTTCTTTGACAACTTCTAAATGGAACTTCTCAGGAAGCCTCCTCCAGACAGGTGAAGGCTTCACGAATTTTTCTTCTTTTCTTTCCGATTTCTCTACTTTCATTTCCCTGACAATGGAGGCTAGCTTTGAAACTAGCAGATCTATTCCCTCACCTGTCAAGGCAGAGACGGGGATCACCTCTCGGTTGGTAGCATCTCTCAGTCTCTTCAGAATCTTCTCCAATTCTTCTTTACCGATAAGGTCTATCTTGTTTGCAACCACTATCTCGGGTTTCTCCAAAAGGAATGGAGAATACTTCTTCATTTCTTCTCTTATGACGAAGTAATCTCTCACCGGATCTTCCCTCTCATAGCCACTCACATCGATCACATGGGCTATCAAGTAGCACCTTTCAACGTGCCTCAAAAATACGTTTCCGAGACCTACACCCTCACTTGCACCTTCGATGAGACCGGGAATGTCCGCTACCACAAAGCTGAAGTCATCGTATTTCACCACTCCCAGATTAGGTATGAGTGTTGTGAACGGATAATTCGCTATTTTGGGTCTTGCGTTGCTGATGCGCGATATGAGGGAAGACTTTCCCACGTTCGGGTATCCAACGAGTCCAACATCTGCCAGTATCTTCAGTTCAAGTTCGAGCCATCTGGACTCACCTTTCTCGCCGCGTTCTGCTATCAAAGGAGCCTGCTTTGTGGATGTTGCAAAATGGGCGTTCCCTCTTCCGCCCTTTCCACCGCGCGCCACACACACGATTTTTCCCGGTTCGTTCAGATCAGCGATGATCTCTCCGGTAACGGCGTCTTTGACCACAGTTCCTACCGGCACGTCTATGAAAAGATCCTTACCGTTTCTTCCTTTCATTTTCTTTCCCATGCCGTGTTTTCCGTTTTCCGCCACGAATTTTCTTTTGTTCACAAATTCTATCAGTGTGGAAACAGAAGGATTGGCCCTGAGGAAGACGAACCCTCCATCGCCGCCGTCTCCACCATCAGGACCGCCCTTTGGAACGTATTTCTCTCTTCTGAAGCTCACACAACCGTTTCCTCCGTCACCGGCTTTCACGAAGATTTTCACTCTGTCAACAAAATCCGCTCTCTCTATGTTCAACTCGAGACCCTCCTGAACATCTTTTCAATCGCGTCTATCTTTTTCAAAAGATCCAGATTTTCCAGTTCCTCCAATGCATCTCTTATCGAGACCTTTTCCTTTTTGAAAATGTTCAGATTTATAAGGAGATCAACCGTTCCTTCTGTTGTCTCCAGTTGTTTAGCCAGTGAAGCCTTGAATCTGTCCTTGTATTTAGAGATTTCATGGAATGGAGGAAGACGGAAATTCTTTCCATAGTGTATCCTATCCCCGATCGGCGAAAGCTCCAGGAAGACCTCTCCCGCTGTTTCTTTTAGGAAACTATAAAGGAAAATCGTTTCCAACCTGCTCAGGTTAAACGTCTTGAAGAAATTTCTCGGTTTGATATGAACCTTTGGAGCTTTTGAAGGCTTGGGAAATTTCATTCTTTCCAGTTCATTCAACACTTCCGATTTCATAGCACCGGCTGCCACCGAAAAGATCAATCCACCACCAATTTCCAGGAAGATCTGTGGGGGAAGCGCCAGCACTTTATGAACTGCCTCCAGAAGGATTTCCGCTTTGTCAGAGGTTCCCCAGATCTTGAGTTTAGAGAATTCTGCATCAATGTGCTTTGAAACATCGAAGTATTCGGGAAGTTCTTTCTTCAGAATTCCCACAAGGTCATCGAAGGTTCTCAACAGAGAACCTCGTAATTCAGGTGGTTCGTGTCTCCAGCCAATGTTGAAAACCATCGAAAAACAAAAGCTCTTCAGTGGTTTTCCTTCGAATATCAACTCCATTCCTTCCAACTCCTCATTATCTCATCGAAGTTGTACCCTTTCAATTCTGCTCTTTTTCTGACAAACTCGAGGAATTCTTCCTCACTCATCGTTTTTACTTTCAACATCTTCGCTTTTTCGTACTTGGAACCGGGATTTTCACCCACTATGAGATAGTCCGTGTTCCTGCTCACAGAGTTGACGACTTTCGCTCCCAGCTTCTCGAAAAACTCTACTATTTCTTCTCTCGTAAAGTTCTTCAAGGTACCTGTCACGGCGAAAGTCAATCCCTTCAGAATATCGAGTTTCATAACTCTCTCTTCGAGTTTCACTCCAGCTTTTTTGAGTTTTTCAATGATTTCCCTTGTTTTTGGATTTCGGAAGTACTCAACGATGCTCTTTGCGATTTCTGGACCGATTCCCGGTATGTCCTTCAGTGTTTCATAAGAAGCATCTGCGATTGCTTCCAGGGATTTGAAATGTTCCGCGAGGATTTTCGCCGTCTTCTGACCTACCATGGGAATTCCAAGACCCGTTATCAGTTTATGGAGCGGCCTCTTCTTCGCCTCTTCTATCTCTTGGAGAATCTTAGCTATCGTTCGCTGACCGATCCCCGGTCCAAGCTGAGCGAGATCGAAAGGAGTGAGGTAGAAGATATCCGCTATATCCTTTACAAGGCCAGCATCGACCAATCTGTCTATCAGCTTCTCCCCGAGTCCTTCAATATCGAGAGCCTCTCTGGAAACCAGAGTCCTCAAAGCCCTCTTCAGTTTGGCAGGACAATGCGGGTTTAGACACCTGAGAGCAACCTCTTCGGGATCCAACTTTCCTACTTTCCCGCCGCAGACAGGACACTTATCGGGTGGTTTTATTTCCTTTTCGCTTCCGGTTCTCAATTCCGGTATCGATTTGACTATTTGAGGAATGATTCCACCGGCTTTTTCCACAAAGACATAGTCTCCTATCCTGATATCTTTTTCTCTTATGTACTCGAAATTGTGCAGCGAAGCTCTCTTCACAATCGTTCCAGCGAGCTGAACGGGTTCGAGCTCGGCAACGGGTGTGAGAACACCTGTTCGTCCAACCTGGATGGTGACATCCAGCACCCTGGTTCTTGCCTGCTCAGCAGGAAATTTGAATGCGATAGCCCATCGCGGTGCTTTCGATGTTTCGCCGAGAATTCTCTGGAAATCGAATCTGTTCACCTTCACCACAACGCCATCAACCCAATAATCCAGCTCCTTCTTTCTTTCTTCCCACTCCCTCCAGTAATCGATCACTTCCTGAATGTTTTTACACAGTTTAGAGTGTGGATTCACCTTGAAACCGAGTTCTTTCAGAAACTGGAGAGCTTCCCATTGTGTCTTCAAACCGTAGTTTTCGGGATGAACCACATAGTAAATGAACGAATCCAGACGCCTTGCCGCAACGAGTGCCGTGTTCAACTGCCGAAGCGTTCCTGCAGCGGCATTCCTCGGATTGGCAAAAGGAGGTAGTCCTTCTTCTTCTCTTTCGTCGTTCAACCTTTTGAATTCATCCACAGGCATGTATATTTCCCCTCTCACTTCTACGGTGACGGGCTTTCTCAGACGAAGTGGAATACTGCGTACGGTCTTCACATTCTCAGAGACATCCTCTCCTTCTATCCCATCTCCCCGTGTCGCTCCCAAGACGAACTTTCCGTTCTCATATCTGAGAGCTATGGAAACGCCGTCTATCTTCAGCTCGGCAACGTACTCGACTTCTGCCTCCTGAAGAGTTTTTTTAACACGCCGATCGAATTCGAGAATCTCTTCTTCGTTGTACGTGTTATCCAGACTCAACATAGGAACGGAATGCTTTACCGTTTTAAAACCTTCGAGTACCTTTCCCCCTACCCTCTGAGTTGGCGAATCCGGTGTAACCAGTTCTGGATACATCCTTTCCAGTTCAATGAGCCTTCTCATGAGTTTGTCATATTCCTCGTCCGTAATAACTGGATCGTTCAAAACGTAGTATCTGTAGTTGTGATACTCGATCTCCTCTCTGAGCCTTTCCACTTCTTCAATTACTTCCTTTGGGATCTTTCTCTCACTCATTCTTGATCACCCCTTGTCTATAGTATAATCCCGAATGGGGAGTTGAGACGATGAAAAAATGGATTTTTCTGTTCTTGTTATTTCTGGTTGTACCCGTTCTTTCCCTTGCCATCGATTTAGAAAATGTCACCGCACAGTTTCAAAAGCTGGTGGAAGATTACGAAAGTGGATCCCCGCAGGATCCATTCGTGAGTTATGTAAAAGAAAACATCCCTCAACTTCAAAAGTACAGAATCTTTCGAAGATTTCTTGCAGGAAGTGTGGAAAAAACTGAATTTGCAAAAACACCGGGTGACTACCTTTTCGTGCTCTATCAAAGCTGGAAAGAAACCAACTGGGAAAGAAAACTCTCCAACGTTCTTTTCCTCTCTTACTTTCAGTCCACGATGTCCGGCTCAAAGCCTTCAGAGAGTGTCCTGAAAAATTCTCCTGCCTTCAATTCCTTCTTTGCCGAATACAGAATGTTCGTTCGCTCCAACGCGTTGAACTTGATTAGATGGATCTTAGCCTACTACACAGGAGGAACAAACACTCCCCCACCTGTTGAATTCAACCTTGGCATCAGAAAATTAGGGTTCTCTTTCAATGTGAATCATGATGTTCATCC
The DNA here is from genome assembly GCF_000019625.1 of Thermotoga sp. RQ2. NCBI lineage: Bacteria > Thermotogati > Thermotogota > Thermotogae > Thermotogales > Thermotogaceae > Thermotoga > Thermotoga sp. RQ2. The sequence continues at coordinate 872,385 of NC_010483.1, read as the reverse complement.
AGATATTTTGAAACTCCTCCCTGAAGATCTGGAAACAAAATTAAAAGAAGCGATCGAGGAAATCGCCTCTTCGAAAAACCAAGCCGAGTACACTCGAAACATAAACAGGCAGGCGAGTCTTCTGTGGAAAGAATTCGAAAGTAATATCTCCGCACTCCAGAACGAAGTAGCGGGTATCTTTGAAAACACATCACTATCGATATCCAACTTCTGGTGGATCCGGTTTGTCGTCTACGGTGTTCTTCTGGTGATTTTCCTGAGAAAGTATCGAACGATACTGCAGTTCATCATCGCCGCAGAGATTCTGTTCATCTGGGTGACAAAATCGCTGTATCTCAACACCGTTGAAAACATGATCTTTTCAACTTTTGTCGTTTTCACGTTCATCTTTTTCAATTTTATCTTTCTTGTCAGGAAAAGGTATCTCTATCCACTGCTATCACTGATATTTGTCTTCCTCCTTTTCATCCCGTCGTACATCTCAGTCAGAGAAATGGGTATGGATAGTGCTTTTGAGAACTCACCGTATTACAATCAGCTGAAAGTTGAGATATTTGAAGATCCTGACTCACACGTAAAAACGATCATAAACAGAATAAACACGATAGCCCTTTCAAGTAAAGAACACACAAAGCAAATAGTGGAAACCCTTGGATCTTTACCGGAAGAACTGCTAAAAATCGAAGCTCTAAAATCGATAGAATCCACTAAAAACGGCATTTTCCTTCAGCTGAATGATCGCTCAAAATTCTTCACCACAGCCGGGTTCGAAGACAGATTGAATTTAACCGGTAAAATCGAAGGCGATCTGAGTGATTACCTCTCACAGGAAAAATCCAGGTATAGAAAGTACAAAAGAGAAATCAAATCACTGGACCAATTTGTAGAAAGGATCACCTCGTACACTTCCGAAAAATTCTCACAGGATTTCGAAAGAGAACTGACAAACACCATTGAAAGGTACCCACTCATTGAAGGTGTTTCTTTCTCCTATTCAACGGAGAAAAGGTATCTCTCGCTGAAACCTTATCGCACCGTGAATGGATTGATCGGCATCTTCACTTTCTTTTTGCTTTTCTTCTCCGCTGTTCTTGGAGGAAGATATCTGATCTTTCCCGCAGCAGCGACTCTGTTCACCTCCATCCTTTCGATGATCAAATGGAAACACCTCGAAGTTTTCGTTGAAAGCGGAATTTTCCCTCTGATCATCGAAACTTCGTCCACTCACACCTTCCACATCGAAGTGTTTTTGATATTCGTTTCTCTGTTTCTTCTCTATAAAAACTTCATGAAAAGGAGGGTGAAAGCATGAAAAAGTTTCTCGTGATTTCTTTGATGATTTTCGCGGTTGCTCTGTTTGGTTTCAAAGTCATCATGGTGACGGACGTCGGGGGACTCGGTGACAAATCCTTCAACGATGGAACGTGGGCAGGAGTAAAGCAAGCTGCAGAAGAACTCGGAATAGAAGCGAAAGTGATACAATCTTACGAGCAGTCCGACTACATACCGAACCTCAGCAAAGCAGCGGAAGAAGCTGATCTCGTGTTCGCTGTTGGTTTCATGATGACGGATGCCCTCTTTAAAGTGGCAAAACAGTACCCAGACACGTACTTTGTGGGAATAGACATCACGCCTCCCGAGGGCCAGATTCTCCCGAACGTACTCACATTCACCTTCAAAGAACAGGAAGCCGCCTTCCTGGTAGGTTACGTGGCGGCCGCCATGACGAAGACCGGAACGGTTGGATTCGTCGGAGGAATTCCGATACCTCCTGTGGAAAGGTTCAGATACGGTTACGAGGCCGGTATAAAGACTTACTCGGTTCTCCACAAAAAGAACGTGAAGATCTTGAGAGGCTACACACAGGACTTCGAAGATCCGAAGAAGGGTAAGGACCTCGCCATGTCCCAGTTTGCGGAAGGAGCCGATATTGTGTTCCACGCCTCCGGCGCCTGTGGAAACGGCGTTATAGAAGCTGCCAGGGAGAAATTCTCAGCACTGGCCGGTTCTGACAAACTCGTTGACCTTATAGATTACTACACGACGAACGGAAAAGGATTCTTCGCCATAGGAGTGGACATGGATCAGGATTACATGGCTCCCGGTGCAGTTCTGACGAGTGCCATGAAGAGAGTGGACGTTGCGTCTTATTACGGAGTTGTCTGGGCTTACGAGGGAACGTTCGAAGGTGGACACAGGGTTCTTGGAATCTCCGAAGATGCAGTTGGAATAAGTCCTATGAAGTACACGAAAGGACTCGTTCCCAACAGAGTCATAGCCGAACTCCTTTACCTTGAAAAATTGATGAAAGAAGGCACTCTGAAAGTCCCAGAGACTCAGGAAGAACTCGATGCTTTTGAAGTGCCACAAATCGAATTCCCATTCTGAGGGGGAGTCCTCCCCCTCTTTTCAGGGGTGATCCGGTGGAGTACGCAGTTGTGATGAAGGGAATCGTTAAAAGGTTTCCAGGAGTTCTGGCAAATGATCACGTGGATCTCTTCGTCGAAAAGGGTGAAATCCACGCTATCGTTGGTGAAAACGGCGCTGGAAAAACCACTCTCATGAAACAACTCTACGGCCTCTTAAAGCCCGATGAGGGGGAAATCTACATAAACGGAAAAAGAGTAGAATTTTCCGGTCCCGCTGACGCGATAAAAAATGGTATAGGTATGGTTCACCAGCATTTCATGCTCGTTGACAACCTGACGGCTTACGAGAACGTGATCATCGGGATGGAACCAAGGAAAGGAATTCTTCTGGATAGGAAAAAGGCGAGAAAAGAAGTTAAAAAACTCTCGGAAGAGTACGGATTAACAATAGACGTCGATATGAAAATAGAGGACATGCCCGTGGGGTTGCAGCAGAGAGTAGAGATCATCAAGACACTCTACAGAGGAGCAGAGATTCTCATATTAGATGAACCTACTGCCGTCCTCACTCCACAGGAAACAGAGGAACTCTTCGAAGTCTTGAGACGATTGAAAAAGAGCGGGAAGACGATCATATTCATTTCGCATAAATTGAACGAAGTGATGGAGATCTCCGATAGAATCACCGTTATGAGACAGGGAAGGGTCACAGGAAACCTCATTACTTCACAAACCACACCACAGGAAATAGCGAGATTGATGGTGGGAAGGGAAGTCGTTCTCACGGTTGAGAAAAAGCCAAAAGAAGCCGGTGAAACACTCCTCAAAATAGAAGATCTCTGGGTCAAGGACAACAGGAAACTGGACGTTGTAAAGGGAGTTTCTTTCGAGGTAAAGAGGGGAGAGATAGTAGGGATAGCCGGTGTTGCTGGAAACGGTCAGTCCGAACTGGTAGAAGCGATCACAGGACTTCGCAGAGCGGAACGCGGAAGAGTCCTCTTCAGAGGTGAAGATATAACGGGATACGACCCAAAAAGATTGCGAGATCTCGGAATGTTCCACGTTCCAGAAGATCGACTCAAAAGAGGTTTGATAGTGGATTTTCCGGCATATTTCAACACCATTTTGGGAAGGCACATGATAGAGCCTTTCGTGAAGAGCGGTTTTCTCAACATGAAGGAAATAAAAAGATTTTCAAAACAACTTTTTGAAAAGTTCGATATCAGGCCGAGAAATATAGAACTCCTCGCGGGAAGTTTCTCCGGTGGGAATCAGCAGAAGATCATCGTTGCGCGTGAAATGAGTTTCTCCCCCGAACTTCTCGTTGTGGCTCAACCGACACGTGGTCTGGACGTGGGTGCGATAGAATTCATCCACAAAACACTCGTATCGATGAGAGACGCAGGTGTTGGTATTCTTCTCATATCCATGGAACTGGACGAAATCTTCTCGCTCAGCGACAGAATACTGGTTATGTACGAAGGACAGATAATGGGAGAAGTCAGACCGGAAAAAACCACTCCAGAGGAAGTAGGGCTCATGATGGCAGGTAAAAGACTGGAGGAGATCAGAAGATGAACAACAGGGTGTGGTCATTTCTTGTCCCGTTCTTTTCGGTCATCATAGCACTTCTTATAGCAGCCGTGGTGATCATTCTGATCGGGCAGAACCCCGTGATAGCGTACAAAGCCATGATCGAAGGGGCTTTCGGAAATATCCAGGCTCTGGCCGATACGGTGATAAAAACCACGCCGCTCATCCTAACAGGACTCGCCGTTGGATTTGGTTTCAGAGCAGGGCTATTCAACATAGGAGCGGAAGGACAGATGATCATGGGAGGGATTCTGGCAACTGTCGTTGGAATGCACATGAGAGGAATACCGCCATTACTCGCTATCCCTCTTACGATGATTGCCGGCATGCTGGGAGGTGCCGTCTGGGCCTCTATAGCCGGTTATCTGAAGGCAAAAACGGGAGCACACGAAGTTGTGTCAACCATAATGCTGAACTGGATTGCAACCTACATATCCTCCTACCTCATCACGGGACCACTGGCAGTGGGATCGGGTACCCCAAAAAGCCCAGAAATTGCTCCTTCTGCCAAACTTCCTCCTATTGTTACAGTTGGCGCCTTAGAAATGACCTCCGGTATTCTGATTTCAATCCTTTCAGCGGTGGTTATATACATCGTTCTGGAGAAGACGAAAACTGGCTATGAGGTGAAAGCAGTTGGATTCAATCCGTACGCGGCAGAATATGGAGGAATAAACATCTCAAAGAACATCGTCATGTGTATGGCAATAAGCGGAGCGCTGGCGGGTCTTGCTGGAGCCCTGGAAGTGATGGGGTTACATCACAGGTTCCTAGGAACACTCTCCGGCGGAAAGGGCTTCGATGGAATCTCGATCGCGCTGATCGGACAAAACCATCCCATAGGCATCATCTTCGCCTCATTTCTCATAGCTGCTCTGCGAACTGGATCGAGCAACATGCAGTTCGTTGGGGTACCAAAACACATCGTCACAATCATACAGGGTATCGTCATATTCCTCGTCGCAGCCGACAGGATTGTTAAAACCCTTCTCAGGTTCAGGAAGGTGAAAAGATGAAAATACTGGAAGTGCTCTGGAACATTTTCTCGAATCCCCTCTTTTACAAGCTCACTCTCACAGCTTCCACTCCTCTTCTTTTCGCATCCCTTGGAGGTGTTTTCAGTGAAGTTACAGGGGTTGTGAACATCGCCCTTGAAGGAATAATGCTCCTTGGAGCGTTTTCTTCGGTGGTGATCACATACTACACCGGAAACGTGTGGCTCGGTTTCTTGCTTTCCATCCCCATAGGGATCGGATTTTCCTGGTTCCACGCCTGGGCGAGTATCAAATGGAGAGGTAACCAGATAGTGAGCGCGACGGCGTTGATACTGGTCGCGCAGGGTCTGACAGGTTTTCTCATGGAACCGATATTCGGTCAGCCGGGGCAGACACCTTATGTGGGTCGAATCGAAGAGATCACACTACCTGGAATTTCCTCCATTCCTTTCATCGGAGAAGCCATCGGAACCATCAGTCCAATAGTTCTCATAGCCTTCGCAATGGTCTTTTTTGCGTGGTTTTTGATCTACAAGACCCCACTGGGTCTCAGAATGAGGGCAGTAGGTGAAAATCCCGAGGCCGCCGATACTCTCGGTGTTGACGTCTTCAAAATAAGGTACTTCGGAGTTCTCATGAGCGGTGCTCTGGCGTCCATGGGAGGAGCGTTCCTTTCCATAGGAGAGGTCGGTAACTTCAGGGAACTCATGACGGGAGGAAGGGGCTTCATTGCCCTTGCGGCCATGATCCTTGGAAATTGGAATCCCATAGGTGCCATGTGGGCCTGCCTCATGTTTGGTATGTCAGAAGCTCTGGCCAATCAACTTCAGAGCAGTCCCATTCTCAACGTACCCGCTACGGCAAAACCGTTGTTCAATCTCTTTCCGTTCGTTGTTACCCTCGTTGTCGTGGCTGGCCTGATAGGAAGAACTAGACCACCAGCAGCCGATGGTGTTCCCTATGAAAAAGAAGAGTAAGACCTCATGAAATCCAGGACCAACTTCGTTGCCCTCACATCATCTTCGTTGTACAGGAGCATCTGCTTTAGAAGCTCCTCGTTTCTCGTTTTTTTCCATTTCTCATAAAGCCGCAGTATTTCATAACCATTCAGAGACGTTCTCCAATCGTACCCCAGATACTTAGCGATTCTTTTGAGTGAGTAGGACATAACCGGAAAAACGAAGTGATTCCTCAGAATTGAGAACACATCGAGAAAATTCATCCTTTTGTTTCTGCCGATCAATGAAATCAGCTTTCTCTTCTCTGGTCCATGATAATGGTAGAGAACACTTCCATCATCCAGAGAGTTCAAAAATGCGATCAGATCTTCTTGATCTTCTTCCAGAAAATATCTGTACTCATCACCTATTAAAAACCCATAGAGAAAATCACTCTCTTCCGCTGGATGATACTCTATGTCAACTATTGTTCCTTCTGGAAGATCTTCCGGAGGAGTTATCATTATCACTCTATTCTCGAGAAACGCCCTCGCCGCCATGATGAACCTTTTTCCCTTCTCTTTTCCAAATACCTTTTCCAGGATTCTCTGGTCCGCCCCTGCGAGATCTTCCAGCGTTTCTATACCCATTCCATAGAGAACCCTGTACGTTTCTTCTCCTATCCCGTTCACCAGAAGCAAACTCTTCTCTTCAAGAAGCTTCCCTTCGCAATCTTCGAGAAAATCACAGTATCTACAGTGTTTTCCCACTCTGGGATGAGGATCATCATCTAATGTCAACATTTCTCTCAAAACATCTTCGACGATGGGTATCAGATTTTTCCAGTTTTCCATCTTTCTTGAGAAGCTGTCGGATACGATCTCCACTCCAGAAACCTTCAGACCAGCTTTTGAGAAAACCAGGGCATGATAAGCGCTCTCAAGGATGTATTTGTCTTTAAACCTTTTTGCGTTCTTTCTTAGAATAATTCTCCATCCATCCCTTTCTTTCACAACCAGATCGGGATTTGAAACCAATCCATGACCCTCAAACTCACACACGATCACAGGATTTTCGAGAGGGAATCCAGCCTCCATTAACTCCTCCGAAAAATTCGGAGAAACCTCTTTTGAAATTTTTTTTGAAAGGTAATATCGCCTTGGACACACCAAGAAATTTTCCATATCTTCGTAGCTTATTGTCATCGAATAATCCCTCCACAATTTCGACGTGGTAGAATATTTCTGAAGTTTATTATACTGACAATCGGAGGTGCTCAACATGGATGAACGCACGGAACTTTTGAAAAGAATAGAAGAGCTGGAAGAGAAGCTGCGGCAATGCCAGCAGAGAGAGCAGGAGCTCGAGGCTCTGATAGAAGAATACAACGAAGTCATGAAGAAACAATTCCAGGTGTTCGACGATTTCTTTGAAAAGCTGGGAACTACAAAAATGATCGATCCACTGACAAGAGTGTACGCGAAAGACCATTTCCTGAGACTCCTATCTTATCAACATCAGAGGGCCTTCGAAGAGAACACACCTTACACGATATTCTTTGTGAAAACAAAGGTATCTGAGAATGAAAGAGAAAAAGCGCTGATGAAGATAGGAAAAGTTCTCAAAGAATGCGTGAGGGTACCCTTAGATAGTGTGGGCAGATACTCCGATGATACTTTTGCACTCTTCGTAATCGGTGTTGGAAAAGAAACGGCTCCGAATATAGAAGAGAGAATAAAAAATCACATCGAAAGTATAGGAGACATCGAATACTCGATTGCATACAAAAGCTATCCTGAAGATTTCATGGATCTGGAAAAGGCGATCCTCGATCTTGAAAAGGCGGTGGCTTGATTGGGCAAACTGGTCGTTCAGGGTGGTACCGTTCTCGAAGGAGAAGTGGAGATATCGGGTTCAAAAAACGCTGCTCTTCCAATAATGGCAGCGGCGATTCTATGCGATGAAGAGATAATTCTCAAAAACGTACCGAGACTCCAAGATGTCTTCGTCATGATAGACATCCTGAGATCCATTGGATTCAGAGTGGAATTCGACGAGAACGAACTGAAGATCAAAAGAGAAAACGATATCTCACAGGAAGTACCTTACGAACTTGTCAGGAAGATGAGGGCGTCCTTCAACGTGCTCGGTCCGATCGCTGTGAGAACTGGAAGGGCGAAAGTTGCTCTTCCAGGCGGGTGTTCCATAGGTGTCAGACCTGTGGACTTTCATCTTGAAGGTCTCAAAAAAATGGGATTCTCGATAAAAGTGGAACACGGCTTTGTTGAAGCCACCTTTGAAAGAAGAACCGACCAGGTGACGATTACCCTTCCTTTTCCAAGCGTTGGTGCCACGGAACACCTGATGACCACAGCGGCTCTCCTGGAAGGCACTCGTGTGGTGATAGAAAACGCCGCCATGGAACCTGAAATCGTGGACCTTCAAAATTTCATAAACAGAATGGGTGGACGTATTGAAGGAGCCGGAACCAGCCGAATAGTGATTGAAGGCGTGGAGAAAATGCAGGGAGTTGAATACAGCATCATTCCCGATCGAATAGAAGCTGGAACGTACCTGGTAGCCATCGCAGCAAGTCGAGGAAAAGGTCTGGTGAAGAACGTGAACCCGGATCATCTCACGAACTTTTTTGAGAAACTAGAAGAAACAGGGGTAAAACTTAAAGTTTTTGGAAACGAAGTAGAGATCGAAATGAGAGAAAGACCAGAAGCGGTGGATGTTACAACGAATCCGTACCCTGGTTTTCCCACGGATCTCCAACCTCAGATGATGGCGTATCTATCGATAGCGTCGGGAGTCTCGGTTATAACCGAAAACGTCTTCAAAACGAGGTTCTTACACGTGGACGAGTTGAAAAGAATGGGAGCGGACATAGAAGTTTCTGGAAACGTTGCCATAGTGAAAGGAGTTGAAAAGCTCAGCGGTGCCCCTGTTGAGGGAACGGATCTCAGAGCAACCGCTGCCCTTCTCATAGCGGGAATCATAGCGGATGGTGTTACAGAGATAAGCAACGTTGAACACATATTCAGAGGTTACGAAGATGTCATAGACAAATTCAGTAAACTGGGAGCAAAAATCGAGTATGTCGAAAAAGAAAATTGAGAGAATAAAAGAGATCGAAACCACACTTTGGGACAACCTTGAAAAGTGCGAACTCTGTCCTCGAAAGTGTGGTGTTGATAGATACAGAACCACCGGAATCTGTGGACTGCCCGCCAGAGCGAAGATATCCAACGCGGTTCTTCACTTCGGTGAAGAACCTCCCATCTCTGGAAAAACGGGTGCGGGTACGGTGTTCTTCAGCGGTTGTAACATGAAATGTGTATACTGTCAAAACATGGGATTCAGTCAGAAAGGAATAGGAACAGAGGTTGAAGTGGAAGACCTTGCGGAGATATTCTTGATCCTGCAAAAACACGGTGCGAAGACCCTGAATCTTGTCACCCCCACACCACACCTTCCGTTCATAATCTCAGCCCTGAGAATCGCCATTGAAAATGGATTGAACCTTCCCATCGTCTACAACACCAGCGGATACGAAGACCTCGAGATTCTCAGACTTTTAGAAGGTGCCGTTGATATCTATCTTTCCGATGTGAGATATTCGGACAACGAAGCTTCTAAAAAGTACTCAAAAACCCCGGATTACTGGACAGTTGTTCAGAAGGCCATCATCGAGATGTTCAGACAGGTGGGTGTCTTCGACGAAGAAAAAATGAAAGGCCTCATTGTGAGAATTCTTGTTCTTCCTGGAAACGTGGTGGATTATTCTGAAATTTTTTCTTTCCTTTCAAGCCTGTCCACACGAATTCCTCTCTCCATAATGAATCAGTACATCCCTCACTTTGACGCCCAGAAATTTCCCGAAATAAGCAGAAAACTGAACCAGGACGAGTACGAAAAAATTTTAGAACTGGCTGAAAGATACGGTTTTACCGAAGGATGGTATCAATCTGAAGAAAAAGAGAGAGTGACCGCCAGAGGCCTGAAGGAAATCTCCGAAAAATTACAATTTTTAAGGTTAAAAACCCATAATTCCTATTAAGCAGTCGAAAATGGAGAAAACAACAGATATCCGACCTTGATTTTAAATTATTTCCCGCATATAATTAATGAGAAGATAATATTACGATCCAAAAGGAGGAATCGAAGTTGAAATACAACTCTCCGAGAATAAAAATCCTCAACAAAAAGAGCATCCTCAAGGTGATTCACGAAAACCATCCCATCTCCAGATCAGACATATCGGAGGTCACAGGGCTCACGCCGAGCAGTGTAACAAGACTCACGAAAGAACTCATAGATGAAGGTTATATAAGAGAGATCGGTACGATGGGGAAAAATTCTCCCGGAAGAAGAAGAATTCTCCTCGATCTAAGAAAGAACGCCTTTTTGAGTTTAGTCTTCGATATAGGAGTGAATATAACGACCTACGGTGTTGGATTTTTCGACGGAGAAGTAGAACCGAGGGGAACTTTCAACACACCGAGGGAACCAGTGGAATTCTTCAACATAGTCAAAGAAATCTACGAACGCATCTCAGGTGAATATAGAATTTCAAGAATCTCTCTTTCCGTTCCAGGAATGGTTGATATGGAAGAAAAGAAAATACTTCTCGCCCCAAACCTTGAGTGGGAGAACGTGAGTATAAAAGAACTCCTCAAAGTCGATGTTCCCGTTCTTGCGGACAACGAGGCGAATCTTTCCATGCTCGCCGAAAAGTACCACTCAGAAGATCTGAGAAACGTGAAAGAAGCCGTTTTTATCATCATAAGAGAGGGTGTTGGAGCGGGATTGATGATCGATGGAAAGATCTTCAGAGGTCCTTCTTTTACAGCGGGTGAAGCAGGGCACATGACAGTGAACATGTACTCCGACAGGCAGTGCCACTGTTCCAACTGGGGTTGCTGGGAACTCGTCTCTTCGATCAACTGGGCGATCGAGCAGTACGGGAAAGAACTCCCTGGAAAAAACGCAATAGAGAAATTCCAGGCGCTGAAGCAGAGAAACGATGCAAAAAGAATACTGATGAAATTTGCGGAAAACATAGCGGTCGGCATCGTGAACCTGGTGAACATATTGAATCCTGAACTCGTGATCCTTGGTGGGGAAGTCGTCGATCTTGGTGATAGTTTTCTCGATATTGTAAAAGACTTTGTCCATCAAAGAGCTTTGAAGGCCGCTGTGAAGGATCTGAAAATCAGAACCACAGAATTCAGAAACATCAGTTCCAACCTCGTGGGTGCGGCCGTACTGGCTGTCGAGGACATAATAGAAGAAGTCAAATAAAGGAGGTGACAGTATGTTCAAAATTTCATCCTATCTTCCAACGGAGATCATTTTCAGGGTGGGAGCGGTGGACGAACTGGAAGAAAGGGCAAAAAAGCTCGGAAAAAAAGCATTGATTGTGACAGGGCGCTCCAGCACTAAGAAGACCGGCCTTTTGCAGAGAGTGGTAGATCTTCTCAAGAAAGCAGGAGTGGAAAGTTTCGTCTTCGACAAAATAATTCCCAACCCGATATCGGATCACGTCGATGAGGCTGCAGAAATCGTGAGAAAAGAGAAAATAGATTTCATCATAGGACTTGGTGGAGGAAGTCCAATAGACAGCGCAAAAGCGATTTCTATTACCGCTCCGAATGAAGGAAAATTCTGGGATTACGTTCCCGTAGGTGGTGGAAAGATTCCAGAAAAATCCATCCCCGTTGTTGCTATACCCACCACACACGGAACGGGAACCGAGGCAGATCCATTTGCGGTGATCACAAATCCCCAAACGAAAGAAAAAGTGGGAATAGGCTATAGAAACACCTTTCCCGTTCTCTCCCTTGTGGATCCTGAAGTGATGAAGACATTACCGAAAGACCAGACCGCGTACACCTCTATGGATGCGTTCTATCACGCTATAGAAGCCTTCCTCAACGTGAATGCGAATCCTTACTCGGATGTCCTCGCCCTGGACGCCATGAAAAGGATTGTGACATATCTCCCAGTTGCTTACGAGAACGGAGAAGATATGGAAGCCAGAACGAACCTCGCCTGGGCCAGTACTGAAGCAGGAATCACAGAGACTCTGACCGGTGTGATCGCAAACCACGCGCTGGAGCATGGTCTCAGTGGTTTCTATCCAGAAATCACCCATGGTCTTGGTCTGTGCATCACAGGTCCGTACCTGTTCGAATACATCTTCGATCACGCCTACGAGAGACTCGCCATCGTTGGAAGGGAAGTGTTCGGCGTTTACGAAACAGACGATAGAAAAGCTGGAAGGATCGCTATCAAGAAACTGAGAGACTTCCAGGAAATGTTCGGTCTCAACAAGAGACTCAGTGAACTGGGTGTGAAAAAAGAGGATATTCCAAAGATGGCAGAAACCGGCTACAGGATACTGAATGGAGTGGTTGTTGTAACTCCCGGTAACTTAACCGCGAAGGACATGGAAGAAATATTCAACAGGTGTTACTGAGGAGGAGATAGCTTGGCTTCGAAATTTAAGAAGAGAACTTTCAGAGAACTCGGCCCTTTAGTTGCTCTCGTCAGTCTGGCTGTCTTCACGGCTATCCTGAATCCCCGCTTTCTGACGGCATTCAATCTTCAGGCTCTCGGAAGGCAGATAGCGATCTTTGGCCTGTTAGCTATCGGTGAAACCTTTGTCATCATCTCCGGGGGAGGAGCCATCGACCTCTCCCCCGGTTCTATGGTGGCGCTCACAGGGGTAATGGTCGCCTGGCTCATGACTCACAGTGTTCCCGTGTGGATCTCTGTGATTCTCATTCTATTGTTTTCTATAGGAGCAGGTGCGTGGCACGGCTTGTTCGTCACAAAACTCAGGGTTCCCGCCTTTATCATCACCCTTGGAACACTGACAATCGCCCGAGGCATGGCAGCCGTGATCACAAAGGGATGGCCTATAATCGGACTCCCGTCTTCTTTTTTGAAAATCGGGCAGGGTGAATTTTTGAAGATACCGATCCCGGTGTGGATTCTCCTTGCAGTGGCTCTTGTGGCAGATTTCTTCCTCAGAAAGACCGTTTACGGAAAACACCTGAGGGCTTCCGGCGGTAACGAAGTCGCCGCAAGATTTTCCGGGGTGAACGTGGACAGGGTGAGAATGATAGCGTTCATGGTATCAGGGTTCCTTGCCGGTGTGGTGGGGATAATCATTGCGGCAAGGCTTTCTCAAGGGCAACCAGGTGTTGGTAATATGTACGAACTCTATGCCATAGCCTCTACCGTGATCGGTGGAACGAGTCTCACGGGAGGAGAAGGAAGTGTTTTAGGAGCAATCGTAGGCGCGAGTATCATTAGTCTTCTCTGGAACGCTCTCGTTCTTCTCAACGTTTCGACGTACTGGCACAATGTAGTCATCGGAATCGTCATAGTTGTGGCAGTAACTCTCGACATATTGAGAAGGAGACTTGCAAGCAAATAACAGGTGGGTGGGTCATGAAAAGACTTCTGGTTTTTCTTTCGATCTTTTTGACAACAGTTTTGCTTTTTTCAATTGATTCAAAAGTGAACTCCAAGGAGGAAAACGGAGTGAAACTGGTGGCGCTCACTTTCGATGACGGTCCTGATGTAAAACTCACCTCCGCAGTACTGGACACTCTTGAAAAACACGGTGTTGTAGCTACCTTTTTCGTTGTGGGACAGAGGTTGAACGAAAGTACTCGAGCTATCCTCGAAAGAATGATATCCATGGGATGTGAAATAGGAAATCACTCGTGGAATTATGAACCACTTGACAAAAAAGATCCTGAGACGATAAAAGATCACATCGAACGCACGAACAAGCTTATCAAGAAATACGCAGGAAAAGAACCTCGATTCTTCAGGCCACCAAACTTGGCAGTGAGCGGTACCATGTTCGATGTGATAAACATGCCGTTTGTGAGTGGCGTTCTCGGTTACGACTGGGCAGGATGCGATAGAGATCCCCAAAAGATAGTAAACAACGTACTGAAAGGCGTAAGAGATGGTGCAATAATTCTTCTTCACGACGTACAGCCGGAGCCGCATCCGATCGTCGAAGTCCTGGAGATACTGATCCCAGAATTGAAAAAACGTGGATACGAATTCGTCACTCTGAGCGAGCTTTTCAAAAGAAAAGGAGTGAACCCTGAAGATCCGGTGTACAGAAAAAAGATGTGGGTGTATGTGGAATAAACCATCTTTCAAGGGGGTGTTATCATGAGGAAACTTCTGGTTTTTCTTTCGGTTCTCCTGGTTGCTGGTCTGTCGCTGGCTCTCACCATAGGTGTTATCGGAAAATCCGTCCATCCTTACTGGTCACAGGTGGAACAGGGTGTTAAAGCGGCGGGGAAGGCCCTCGGAGTGGATACGAAGTTCTTCGTCCCACAAAAGGAAGATATCAACGCCCAGCTTCAGATGCTCGAATCTTTCATAGCCGAGGGCGTGGACGGTATTGCGATCGCACCGTCCGATCCAACTGCAGTCATCCCCACCATCAAGAAAGCCCTTGAGATGGGTATTCCTGTTGTCACTCTCGATACAGACTCTCCAGACAGCGGAAGGTACGTCTACATCGGAACGGACAACTACCAGGCGGGTTACACAGCCGGTCTCATCATGAAGGAGCTCCTTGGAGGAAAGGGTAAGGTCGTCATAGGAACGGGTTCACTGACGGCTATGAATTCCCTTCAGAGAATCCAGGGGTTCAAAGACGCCATCAAGGATTCAGAGATAGAAATAGTCGACATTCTCAACGATGAAGAAGACGGTGCAAGGGCTGTGTCTCTGGCGGAAGCTGCCCTCAATGCCCATCCAGATCTCGATGCATTTTTCGGTGTGTACGCCTACAACGGACCTTCTCAGGCACTCGTGGTGAAAAATGCTGGAAAAGTTGGGAAAGTGAAGATCGTCTGTTTCGATACAACACCCGATATTCTTCAGTACGTGAAAGAGGGAGTTATTCAGGCAACAATGGGGCAGAGACCTTACATGATGGGATACCTGTCAGTCACAGTTCTTTATCTGATGAACAAGATAGGTGTTCAGAACACTCTGATGATGCTTCCGAAAGTCAAGGTTGATGGAAAGGTTGACTACGTGATCGACACAGGTGTTGACGTGGTCACACCAGAGAACCTCGATGAATATTTGAAGAAGATGGAAGAACTCGGAATTCCAATAAAATTCTGAAAAACACGAGGAGGGGTGTTTCCCCTCCTCGTTTTCAGGGGTGATCGAATGGAGATACTGAAAGCAAAGGGCATAGTGAAAAGATTCCCTGGAGTTGTGGCTGTGGACAACGTCGATTTTGAGGTTTACGAAAACGAGATTGTCTCTCTGATAGGTGAAAATGGTGCTGGTAAATCCACCCTCATAAAAATTCTGACGGGTGTCCTCAAACCTGATGCGGGAGAAATTCTGGTCAACGGCGAAAGGGTAGAATTTCACTCTCCGGTCGACGCGTTCAAAAAGGGTATAAGTGTTATCCATCAGGAACTGAACCTGTGTGACAACATGACTGTGGCGGAAAACATCTTTCTCGCCTATGAAGCTGTCAGAGGACAGAAAAGAACCCTTTCCAGTAGAGTTGATGAGAACTATATGTACACAAGATCTAAAGAACTGCTCGATCTCATCGGCGCCAAATTCTCTCCAGACGCTCTGGTGAGAAATCTCACCACCGCCCAGAGACAGATGGTGGAGATATGTAAGGCACTGGTTAAAGAACCCAGGATCATCTTCATGGATGAACCCACATCATTTCTCACTGTCGAAGAGACAGAAAGACTCTTCGAAATCATAGAAATGTTGAAAAGTAGAGGTATTTCTGTCGTTTTCGTTTCACATAGACTGGACGAAGTTATGAGGATAAGTGACAGGATCGTTGTGATGAGAGACGGAAAAAGAGTCGGCGAGTTGAAAAAAGGAGAATTCGATGTGGACACGATCATAAAAATGATGGTAGGACGTGAAGTGGAGTTTTTCCCACACGGAATTGAGACCAGACCCGGAGAAATTGCACTCGAAGTCAAAAACCTGAGATGGAAGGATAAAGTGAAGAATGTTTCTTTTGAAGTGAGAAAGGGAGAAGTTCTGGGATTCGCGGGACTTGTGGGGGCTGGAAGAACTGAAACGATGCTCTTGGTGTTCGGAGTGAATCAAAAGGAATCTGGAGACATATACGTTAACGGAAGGAAAGTTGAAATAAAAAATCCGGAAGATGCCATAAAGATGGGGATAGGACTCATTCCTGAAGACAGAAAACTTCAGGGACTCGTTTTGAGAATGACTGTGAAGGACAACATCGTGCTCCCATCACTGAAAAAAATCAGCAAATGGAGGCTCGTGCTCGATGAAAGAAAAGAAGAAGAGATCTCAGAAGACTATGTAAAAAGACTCTCCATAAAAACG
This sequence comes from Thermotoga sp. RQ2, assembly GCF_000019625.1. Taxonomy (NCBI): domain Bacteria; kingdom Thermotogati; phylum Thermotogota; class Thermotogae; order Thermotogales; family Thermotogaceae; genus Thermotoga; species Thermotoga sp. RQ2. Next base: position 856,089 of record NC_010483.1, on the reverse strand, counting down.
CCTTCCATTTATCAAATAACAGAAAATCTATCGGGCGGAAACCAGCAGAAAGTGGTCCTTGCCAAATGGCTCGCCACGAATGTGGATATTCTGATCTTCGACGAACCAACACGCGGAATAGACGTTGGTGCAAAGGCAGAAATACACAGAATGATCAGAGAACTCGCCGCACAGGGAAAAGCTGTGATCATGATCTCTTCGGAACTCCCAGAAATACTGAATCTCAGCGATAGAATAATCGTCATGTGGGAAGGTGAAATCACAGCCGTTCTGGACAACAGAGAGAAAAAAGTCACCCAGGAGGAAATAATGTACTACGCATCTGGACAGAAAAAACAGAACGGGAGGGTCGCATAATGAACCTGTACGTGGGACTCGATGTGGGAACGACCGGCGTCAAGGGAATTCTTGTGAACGAGAAGGGAGAGATTCTCGCTACTGCGAACGAAAGACTAATGATGCTCACTCCTCAGCCCGCCTGGGCAGAGCAGGATCCCTTCTCCTGGTGGGAGGCGGTGAGAAAAATACTGAAAAACCTCTCCGACAGATCGAAAGAAATGGGCGGCAAAATAAGAGCGATCTCCACCAGCGGGCAGATGCACAGTCTTGTAGCAATAGATGACAACGGTAAAGTCCTGAGAAATGCCATCCTCTGGTGCGATCAGAGAACATACAAAGAGTGTGAAGAAGCCACCCAGATCCTCGGCGGAGAGGAAAACGTTCTCAAGCTCGTCGGAAATCCTATTTTGCCCGGTTTCACACTCCCAAAAATACTCTGGATCCGAAAGCATGAACCTGAGATCTACGAAAAAATCTCAAAAATCATGCTTCCGAAAGATTTCATAAACTACATGCTCACCGGTGAGGTGAAAACGGAGCATTCCGACGCCTCCGGAACGGTGATGTACAGTGTGTCAAAGATGGAATGGAACAAGGACGTATTGAAAGAACTCAACATACCGGAAAGTGTTCTTCCAGAGATAATACCGTCGAACGGCGTGGTTGGAAATGTGAAACCCGAAGTAGCGTCGGATCTCGGTCTCTCCGAAGACACGCTTGTGATAGGCGGAGGAGCCGACAACGCCTGTGCAGCTCTTGGAATAGCCGTCGTAGAACCGGGTGACGTGATGGTGAGTCTCGGTACTTCAGGAACCGTTCTGGCACCCACAAAAGGGAATCAGCCCGATCCAAAGGGTAGAGTACATTTCTTTGCACACACCGTTCCAGAAACAAGATACCACATGGGTGTGATGCTCTCCGCTACCTATTCACTGGAGTGGTTCAAGGAAAAATTCCTGAGCGAAGATTACGAAACAATCAACGAAGAGGTGGATAAAATTCCTGCAGGATCAAACGGGATAATCTTCCTGCCGTATCTCAACGGTGAAAGGACACCACACAGAGATCCATTCGCGAGGGGTGTTTTCTTCGGTATATCCTCGTACAACACCAAGTGGGATATGGTGAGAGCCATATTCGAAGGCGTTGCCTTCGGTATCAAAGATTCGTTCGATATACTGAGAGAACTCAAGGTGGTTCTCAACAGTGTGAGAATTACAGGAGGAGGTTCAAAGAGCAGGGTATGGAACAAAATGCTCGCAGATATGACAGGATTGAGAATACAAAAACCAGCCGTGGATGAAGGGGCGTCTTACGGTGCAGCGATCCTCGCAGTGTCTGGCTCAATGGGAGAAAATCCCGCGAAAATTTCGAAAGAGTGGTTCCGCGTGAAGAGTTACACTGACCCTGCTGTTGAAAACACAGAAACCTACGAAAAACTACACGAGAAATTCAAAAAACTCTACACATCTCTCAAAGAGATGTTCAGATCTTGAAAAGAGGGCGCTCTGCCCTCTTTATTGAAAGAGTTCAAGTAGTTCTTTTCGAGTTCTTTCGAAGTACTCATTCTCAAGTGCCCAGGAAAACCCTAGTTTTTCGTAAAAATCCTTCACACGCCATCGATAGTGCATGTCGTCGATAAACACGCAATCCACGTGAGGTTTCAACACGCTCGCCAGCTTTTTCGGGTTCATGGGAAGCATGGGACTGATGAAAACACAGGTCCTTATTCCATTTTCTTTCAGCACCTTCAAAACCTCCACTCTCTCCTCTATGGAACTCGCGTTGGGCTCGAACATCTTCCGGATTTCGTCGTCATCAGTTGTGACGCTGAGTCCAACCGAGATTCTTCTCATCTTCTTAAACAGGTCCAGGTCCCTTAAAACGAGTGTGGATTTTGTGAGAATCATCACCTCGATTTCCAGAAGCGGGAACTCCAGAAAGACTTCGAGACATCTTCGAGTGAGCTTGTACTCTTTCTCGATAGGTTGATACGGATCACACATGGTGCTCATGAAAACGTGGTGTGGTTTCTTCTTGATGATATCTTTTCTGAGAACTTCGGCTATGTTTCGTTTCACGATGATTTCTGACTTCCAGTTCATCTCTCTGTATCGCCGTGCGTAATCACTGGCGTAACAGTACACACAGGCATTGGTACAGCCCACGTAAGGGCTGAGAGTGTACCTTCTTTTCGATTCGGAATAAGTCAGTGCGCTCTTAACATTTATCTCTTTTACTCTCATCTTCAAAAGGATACCATGGGAAATTCTTTAGAAATTTTCCGATACTGTTTCAGAATATCCACCGGGATGGTGATGTATAATTTCTCGGGAAACCCTACCAAATGTTGAATCGCTGTGAAAAAATACACAATATGTTGTTAAAAAATAGGAGGGAGAGCATGAAGTTGTCCGATTTGATCTCAAAGTGGATCGATGTTGAACCTTCAAAAAATGCTCAGATAATCCTCAGAGACAGGTATTTCATGAAGGATCTGGATGGGAATTATCTGGAAACGAAATGGGAAGACGTGGCAAGAAGGGTGGCAAGAGTTGTAGCAACGGCAGAGCTTCTGAACCCATCGTACAAGAAGAACGAAAAACTCGACAGAATAAAAGAATGGGAGGATACCTTCTTCAGAGTTTTGAAAGCGAGGATCTTCATTCCAAACAGTCCCACCCTCTTCAACGCAGGACTCGGGGTGAAGCACGATCTCCTGTGGAAGCCCATCGATCAGATGACACTGGAAGATTACGAAGAAATTTACAGATCGAGAAACCATCTTCATATGCTCTCCGCGTGCTTCGTAGTACCCGTTGGCGACAGCATCGAAGAGATCTTTGAAGCGGTGAAAGAGTACGCACTCATAACGAAAGTGGGAGGAGGAGTGGGGAGTAACTTTTCTGAGTTGAGGCCGAAGGGCAGTTTTGTGGCAGGCACACACGGAAAAGCGTCCGGTCCCGTTTCTTTCATGCACGTTTTCAACTCCGCCATCTCCGTTGTGAAACAGGGTTACAGAAGACGCGGGGCACTGATGGGCATCTTGAACATAAACCATCCCGACATAGAAGAATTCATAGACGCAAAGAAAGAAAACACGGGAGAAGCGGTGCTGAACTTCTTCAACCTCTCTGTTGGATTTCCAATGGACAAGAAAGAGATTCTGAAACTCTACGAAGAAGACGGTGAACTCGAGCTTTCTCATCCAAGAAGCACGATCAGGAAGAAGGTTAAGATCAGAGAACTCTTCAGAAAGATCGCTACAAATGCCTGGAAGAGTGGAGACCCGGGACTTGCCTTCCTCGGAGAGATGAACAAATACTATCCACTCTACCCGCACAGAAAGATCAACTCGACCAATCCGTGCGGTGAAATCGGGCTTTCAGATTACGAAGCCTGCAACCTCGGTTCCATCGACGTTGCAAAGTTCTATAACAATGGTTTTGTGGATTTAGAAGCGCTTCAGGAACTCGTCCAGATAGCCGTTCGTTTCCTCGACAACGTCATCGATGTGAACGTGTTTCCAATAGACAAGATCACAAAAGCAGTCAAAGAGAGCAGAAGGCTCGGTCTTGGAATAATGGGATTTGCCGATCTCCTCTACAAGCTCGAAATTCCTTACAATTCTCAGGAAGCTCGTGATTTCGCGGCCAATCTCATGGCTTTCATAGCGCTCCAAGCACACAGAACTTCCTATGAACTCGGAAAAGAAAAAGGGAACTTCCCGCTCCTTGAGATCTCGAGGTACAGAACGGAAGACAACTTCGTGCCTTTCGCTATGGGTATGAGCAACTACGACGATGAAATAAGAGAAGTCATGAAGATGACAAAAGAGTTCAGAAGAAACGTCGCTCTTCTGACGATCGCACCCACCGGTTCGATCTCGAACATAGCAGACACTTCGTCAGGATTGGAACCAAACTTCCTCCTCGCATACACCAGATTCGTGACGAAGGAAGACGGGACGAAAGAGCCTCTTCTCTACGTGAACCAGGTGCTCAGAGAGAAATTGAATCCGGAGATCCTCAAGAAGATAGAGAAAGAACTCATAGAGAAGGGAAGCTTGAAGGATATCCCGGATGTTCCGGAGAAAATAAAGAAAGTCTTTGTGGTCGCACTCGATATAGATCCGATGGATCACCTGCTCATGCAGGATGCATTCCAGAGGTACGTTGATAACAACATCTCCAAAACGATCAACATGCCTCAGAGCGCAACCGTGGATGATGTTCTCAACGTGTACCTTGAAGCCCTCAGAACAAACGTTAGGGGCATCACCGTGTACAGAGATGGCTCTCTGCAAACGCAAGTGCTGACGAAAGCCTTGAAGACACCGGAGGCTCCAAAGGTCCAGTTCTTCGTCGTCGATGAGAAGCTGAAGCTCCACCCAAGACCGAGAAAAGATACTCTCAGAAGTGTCACAAGGAAGTACAAGAGGCCCGATGGTACCACTTACATAACGATATCTTTCGACGACACGGGAGAAGCAGTGGAGATATTCATTTCCAACGGCAGTGAAATGGCCGAAGCGATAGGAAGACTCTCTTCAGTAGCGCTCAGAGCTGGAGTTTCAATAGATGAAATAGTGGAACAGCTTTCGAAGGTGAAAGGAGAATACTGCAAGGGTCTCGCCGAAGAAATCAAGAAAGCGCTTGAAGACTTCGCAAAACTGTGGCTCAGAACGGGTAAAGAGGCACCAGAGAGCGAGGAAGAGCCGATCGAAAGAGAAAAGTTCATAGTGGCACACAACCTCAGATGGCAAAGCGGTTACTACGTGGACGACGAAGGAAACGTGTACTGTCCCGTTTGTCTCTCGAAGAACTCTCTGATAAAGCAAGAAGGATGTGTGAGCTGTAAGAACTGCGGCTGGTCAAAGTGTGAGTGAGGAGATGAGAACATGAAGATTGTACCAGCCCAGAGGTGTGTATACTCGTTTTCTGCGAGCATGGTACCCGTGGAAGAGGTATACCCTGGTGAACAGGTCGTGTTCGAAACACTCGATGCACTTGGTGGTAATTACGATAAAATCGATTTTTCGAAGGTGAATCCAGCGGCGGGACCTGTATTTGTCAACGGTGCAAAGCCCGGAGACACACTGAAGGTTCGGATAAAGAGGATAGAACTTCCTCGAAGAGGAGTGATCGTAACTGGCAAGGGGTTCGGAGTTCTCGGTGACGAAGTGGAGGGTTTTCACACAAAAGAACTGGAAATAGAGAAATGGGCCGTTCTGTTCGATGGTATGAGGATTCCAATTCACCCGATGGTAGGAGTGATCGGTGTCGCACCTCAGGAAGGAGAGTACCCAACAGGAACAGCCCACAGACATGGGGGAAACATGGACACGAAAGAGATAACAGAGAACGTCACGGTGCACCTTCCAGTGTTCCAGGAAGGTGCACTTCTTGCTCTGGGAGACGTCCACGCAACGATGGGAGACGGAGAAGTGTGCGTCTCCGCGTGCGAAGTCCCTGCAAAAGTGGTTGTGGAGATCGATGTATCCAAGGAAGAAATCAAATGGCCCGTGATTGAAACGAACGATGCCTACTACATCATCGTTTCTCTTCCAGATATCGAAGAGGCTCTGAAAGAAGTCACACGCGAAGCGGTGTGGTTCATCCAGAGGAGGAAAACCGTTCCCTTCACAGATGCCTACATGCTTGCCAGTCTCTCCGTCGATGTGGGTATCTCTCAGCTCGTGAATCCCGCTAAGACTGTGAAGGCTCGCATTCCAAAATACATCTTCACGGGGGTATGAGGATGCTCTACGACCTTGCAAAACAGCGAAAGACCGTGAGAAAATTCAGAGAAGAAAAGCCTTCCATTGAGAAGTTGATGTACTGTCTGAAGATGGCGAACGAGGCTCCCTCGGGAATGAATGCTCAACCCTGGAGATTTCTCGTCGTAGAAGATGAAGAAATGAAAAGACAAATCAGGGAAACCTGTGAAAAGGCCGAGAAAGACTTCTACGAAAACGTGAGAGGAAAACTTAAAGAATGGCTCAACGAAAACAGTTTCAACTGGAAAAAACCCTTTCTCGAAGAAGCACCATATCTTCTGCTCGTGTTCTCAAAAAAAGACGCACCCTATTCGAGAGAATCTGTCTGGCTCGCGATCGGATATCTTCTCCTCGCATTGGAAGAACAGGGACTTGGAACCGTCCCGTACACACCGCCGAATCCAAATGAAATAGCAAAAATCGTGAACACACCATCAGATTTGAGATTTGAGGTAATACTCCCGGTTGGATACCCGGACGATCCGAAACCCAAGTATCCAAGAGAAGAAGTGAAAGTGAGTTTCAACCACTTTTAATCTCCGGCAGGGGGATTCACACGGTGTATTCTTCCAAAAGTTCACTGTAGTCGTCGAACCAGAGCGCCTGGGAATTCCTCTTGTACACCATGACTTTTCCTCTATTCTTCTCATCGTGTGCTCTATGGTATTTGAAAACGATGAAATTTTTCGTGAGGGCTGCGATTTCTATCTTCCCTGTTCTGTGAGACATAACGTATCTGACCCGCTTGGCGACACCAGATATGTTCGAAATCGCCTTCGTGAAGATCTCGTAACCCTCTTCAATCGGAACGGCGAATTTCCTGTTTCCAGAAACAGGCCTGTTCTGGAACACGTAGTAGGGAGTCACTCCAACAAAGGAAAGTCTGTCCAGAAGCTCACCGAGCACTTCAGGATCGTCGTTTATTCCCCTCAGAAGAGGAGTCTGATTGCAAAGCATCGCTCCTGCGTCTTTCAAAAGATTCACCGCTTCTATCGCTTCCCTGGTCAGTTCCCGGGGGTGGTTGAACTGTGTCATCACGTATATCTTCTTCTCTTTTGTGCTGTACTTTCTGATCATCATCAACAGATCCGGATCGTCTATTATTCTGTAAGGGTTAAACGCTGGTATCTTGCTACCTATTCTGATAATTTGAACGTGATTTATCTCTCTCAAGGAACTCACTATCTTTTCCAGCTTTTCTGTCGATAAAAGCAGCGGATCTCCTCCCGTGAGCAAAACGTTCGTTATCTCTTTGTGAGTGCGGATGTAATCGAGTTGAGGTGTGATGTCTCGTATGACTTCGGCTCCAACGTTTATGAAGAGTCTCTTCCTGAAACAAAATCTGCAAAATCCACCACAAACATCGTTCACAAGAAAGAGGGCCGTGTCCGGGTATTTGTGCTGAAGCCCCTTCGCAACGGTGTAAGATTTTTCGTTAGAAGCATCCAGCGTTCCCCACTCCTCAAGTTCATCCTCCTCGGGTACTACGATCTTCCTGATAGGGTCATCAGGGTCTGACCAGTCTATGAGACTCAAGTAATAAGAGTTGGCTCTGAATCGGTACTTTTCCTCTATCCTCTTCAACCTCTCTCTTTCTTCAGGAGACAATTGTTCCACCTGTGTTATGCTGGTGTAGTATTTCACCTTCAATCGAATCACCTCCTGATTTTTGTTTTAACAAAGTTATATTTTCTAAAATAAACCCCTTAAAAAATCGAAGAACTCAGCTTCGACGAATACGACATCTGCCATCCATTTTCATTATACCATAATACGGTATAATCGGAGAGCACGATGAATACTGAGAAATATATCATCAGTACAATGTTTGAATGATATCTTGAAATCAGCGACTGTGTGTAGTACAATATAACTTGCAAATGCTTTGCATTTGCAGGTGAGAGTATGAGGATGACAAAAAACAGGGAAGCCGTTTTCGAAATAATCGAATCTTCCAGAGTTCCTCTCACTGCCGAGGAGATACATCGAAAACTGGATGTGAACCTCTCCACGGTCTACAGGGCTTTGAAGTTTTTAGAGGAAAGAAATCTCGTGGGTTCTTTCAGTGTGGGTGGCCCGAGATACTTCTTCAAGAAGAAAAGACACTATCACTTTTTGATCTGTGAGAAATGCGGGAAGCTCTTTCCTTTCGAAGAATGCGTGGATGAATTTCTTAAAAAACTCCAGGAAAAGTACGATTTTTCTGAAGAAAGTCATCTGTTTTTGATTCACGGAATCTGTAAGGAATGCAAAAAGGAGGTGGAAAAATGAGGAGGATTCTTCTCCTTCTAGTACTCGCTGTCACCGTTTTGAGTTTCGGCAAAACTATCGTGACCACGATAAACCCGTACTACCTCATCGTTTTTCAACTGCTCGGCGATACGGCGAGCGTAAAGCTCCTTGTTCCCCCTGGAGCGAATCCACACTTGTTTTCACTAAAGCCTTCCGACGCTAAGACTCTGGAAGAAGCGGATCTGATCGTAGCGAACGGACTCGGATTGGAAACGTATTTGGAAAAATACAAAGAAAAGACAGTTTTCGTTTCAGACTTCATTCCAGCACTTCTTCTCGTCGACGAGAACCCTCACATCTGGCTCGATCCTTTCTTCCTCAAATACTACATTGTTCCTGGACTGTACCAGGTTCTCATCGAGAAATTCCCGGAAAAACAGAGTGAAATAAGACAGAAAGCAGAAGAGATCGTAAGCGGACTGGACACCGTGATCAGAGAATCTTTCGAAACTCTCCTTCCCTACACCGGAAAAACAGTGGTGATGGCTCATCCGAGTTTTACGTACTTCTTCAAGGAATTCGGCCTGGAATTGATACCACTCTCCAGCGGTCATGAACACAGCACGAGTTTTTCCACGATCAAAGAGATCCTCAGGAAAAAAGAACAGATTGCTGCCCTGTTCAGAGAACCACAGCAGCCGGCAGAGATTCTTTCGAGCCTCGAAAAAGAACTGAGAATGAAGAGCTTCGTGCTCGATCCCCTCGGAGTGAACGGAGAAAAGACGATCGTGGAACTCCTGAGAAAGAATCTTTCTGTGATCCAGGAGGCGCTGAAATGAAAATCGTGGAAGTGAAGAATCTGACCTACAGAATAAACGATTTTGAGATCCTGAAGAATGTAACCTTCTCCGTGGAAGAAGGTGAATTCGTTGGAGTAATCGGCCCGAACGGAGCAGGAAAAACCACACTTGTGAGAATTCTGGTGGGGGAGATAAAGAATTACGAAGGCAAGGTAGAAGTCAGAGGGAAGATAGGATACCTTCCACAGCTCCATCAGGTTCAGAGAGAGTTTCCCATCACCGTAAAAGAGTTCGCTGCGATGGGAATGTACGGCAGGTACAGAAAGATAGACTGGGAAAAGGTGAGATCGACCTTGAAAGATGTGGGGATCCTTCACAAAGAAAACGATCCGATAAAGAACCTCTCAGGTGGTGAATTCCAGAGACTCTCACTCGCGAGGGCCCTTCTTTCAGATCCGGATATTCTCGTATTGGACGAACCTGAGGCTGGAGTGGATGAAATGGGAAAGGCTTCCTTTTACGAGCTTCTGAACCGATTGAGGAAAGAAAAAAATATCACAGTCATCATGGTCAGCCACGACATCGGAATGGTGTTCAAAGAATGCAGCACCATCATGTGTCTCAACAGGACCCTTCACTGTCATGGTCCAACTGAAACGATCAACCCTGAAGACCTCAAGAGAATCTTCACAGACTTCGACATATGGATCAGAGGAACAAGACACTACGAGATCTACCATGGGAGGGAGAGAGATTGAGCTTCTTTCACGATCTCGTTGAGTACAGTTTCTTAAGGACAGCTTTCGTTGGGGGAATCCTGGTCGCGTCTTTATCCGGCCTTGTTTCTCCAATAGTGGTTTTTAGAAGGATGGAGTTCATAGGAGATGGAACCGCACACGCAGTCTTTGCCGGGCTTGCTGTAGCCACTCTCATCGGAGCGGATCACAGATTGATTGCCTTTGCCACGGCTCTTCTTTTCGCTTTTGCGGTGAGTCTCTTTTCTCGCTCCAGGATCAGCGAAAGCAGTGCCATAGGCATCCTCCTTCCCTTCTTCATGGCCGTTGGAGTGGTTCTCTTTTCTGTTTCGGGAAGGTATCAGACAGATGTGATGGGGTATCTGTTCGGTGACGTACTTCTTGTGAACAGCACCGACGTCGCGATAACGGCCGTTGTCCTTTCCCTGAGCGTGATCCTCACCGTGGTGTTCAGATGGGACATCAAGTATTTCATAGTAGATGAAAAAATGGCCAGGTTTTATGGCATAAAAACAGATCTCATCCGTTTTCTGATCACCTCGTTCATCGCTATCACCGTGGTGACGACCGTCAAAGTGGTTGGTGTGATTCTCACAGGTGCTCTTCTGATCCTTCCCGGACTCGTCTCGAAAATATTTGGAAAATCCTTCTGGTCACTCACAACAATATCCGTCATCTTCAGCACCGGCGTTTTCTTCGCGGGGTTTCTGACCGCTTACAATCTCGACCTGCCACCAGGTCCGGTCATTGTGATCATCGCTTTCGTTTCTTTCCTTCCAATGCTAAAATTCTCATGATGTGGGAGATAGCCGTTGTGGATGACGACAAAAATATTCTGAAAACGGTGAGTGAAAAACTCCAGCAGTTGGGACAGGTGAAAACCTTCCTCACAGGAGAAGATTTTTTGAACGACGAGGAAGTCTTTCATGTTGTGGTTCTGGACGTCATGCTTCCAGACTACAGTGGTTACGAGATCTGCAGGATGATAAAAGAAACCCGACCCGAAACCTGGGTGATACTCCTAACGCTCCTTTCCGATGATGAAAGCGTTCTGAAAGGATTCGAAGCGGGGGCGGACGACTACGTGACAAAACCGTTCAATCCAGAGATTCTCCTCGTGAGAGTGAAAAGATTTCTGGAGAGGGAAAAGAAGGGACTGTACGACTTCGGGGATCTGAAGATAGATGCCTCTGGTTTTACTGTGTTTTTGAAGGGGAAAAGAATACATCTTCCCAAAAAAGAATTCGAGATACTGCTCTTTCTCGCAGAAAACGCCGGAAAAGTCGTCACGCGAGAGAAACTCCTGGAAACCTTTTGGGAAGACCCTGTCTCACCAAGGGTTGTGGACACAGTCATAAAGAGAATCAGAAAAGCCATAGAGGACGACCCAAACCGTCCTCGATACATAAAGACCATCTGGGGTGTGGGTTACATGTTCACGGGGGGAGAAAGATGATATCTTTGAGAACCTTTCTTATCACCTTTCTTGTGAATATAGCCTTACTTGGAATCTTCTGGGGAAACAGGATGAACTTTGTGGATGTCGTTATTTTCTCTTTCTTTTCAGCGCTCTTTGTTAGTCTCGCTACTCATATTCTGGTGACCAGCAGACTGAGGAAGCTCAGAGAAGCTGTAGCCAGAAAAAGTCGATTCGAAGATTTCCTGAACGATGAGATCACAAAACTTGCCGAAGAGGTGAATTCGATAGTCGAAAATTCGCTGATTCAGGAAAAAGAAACGGAAAAATTGAAAGACATCGTCACCGGTTTTGTGCACGATGTGAAATCGCTCGTATGGAATGAGGTTGAGGACGAAAATTTGCAGAAAATCATAGAAGAATTCTACGAATTTGCCAAGCTCGAAGCTGGTCTTGAAAGGTTGAGAAAAGAGCCGGTTAATCTCGTCGAACTCGTGAACGACGTGGTGGAAAAATTCCCAGGAAAAGTCATTTTCAAGTACGATGACGTCGTGGAAGTCGAAGCTGATCCCATGAAGCTTTTCAGAGCCTTTTACAACGTGATAGAAAACGCTGTGAAGTATTCTGCGGGACCGGTGGAGGTCCACGTGAAAAAAGACAAAGTCATCGTGAAAGGTCCCGGACCAGAGATCCCCTATGAGGTGCGTGCAAATCTTTTCGAGAAAAAGAAAAAAAGCAAAGGTACAGGACTGGGCCTGTACCTCGCAAGAGAATTCTTCGAAATGCATGGCTTCAGAATCGCTTACAGGAGAGAAGGAGATTACAACGTTTTTGAGATTTACACTGGATACACCGGCATGTCATCGGTAAAGTCAGAGAGAGACTCGAGATAGTTGAAGTCCACACCGATCTTCTCCTCGTACTTCTTCCTCAAAAATTTCTTACCAACCTCTCCCAGGATCACAGCAATGAGGAGATCTTCGTCTGTTTCAGCAAGAATTCCCAATTCTTTCCTTGCTTTGTCCAGTTCGGGTTCCAAAAGATCAGCAGGTCTGAAATCTATGGGCTTCTCATCACCGAGAATTTTTCTCATCAGTTCTGGATCGATCGGTGCGGGTGGCCTACCATAGAGTCCCTTCACGTAATTCTTCGTTTCGTTGGTTATCCGCTCGTATCTACCATAGACCACGTTGAGAAACGCCTGAACACCCACGATCTGACTTGTTGGTGTGACGAGTGGTGGATAACCGAGGTCTTTTTGGACCCTCGGAACCTCCTCGAGCACCTTATCAAGCAGGTGTTCCATCCTCTGCTCCTTCAGTTGCTTGAGAAGGTTGGAGTACATACCACCGGGAATCTGCGAGAATATGATCCTCGAATCTGGATACTTCATCCCCACATCGTACTCAACGTATTTCATTCTCACCTTCGTGAAATGATCCACCAGAAACTTCAGCGCTTCTCTGTCAAAATCCTCTTTTCCGTTTCCTCTGAAAGCGTAATACATGGTTTCAAAAGTTGGCTGAGACGTTCCCATAGAAAACGGAGAAATAGCCGTATCGAAAAAATCCGCCCCTGCTTCGTAAGCCGCTTGATACGCAAGGGGAGCAAAGCCTGTGGTACAGTGAGAGTGGACCTCAACGGGAACACCGAACTTCTCTTTCAAAGCCCTGACGAGTTCGTAAGCCCTTTTTGGAGTGAGAAGCCCCGCCATGTCCTTTATACAAATCGAGTCCACTCCCATATCCAGAAGTTTTCTTGCGAAGTCAAGATAGTAATCGAGAGTGTGGACAGGACTCACCGTGTAACTGATCGCTACCTGAACATGAAGACCGTGCTTTTTTGACTCTTCAATAGATTTCTGCAGGTTTCTTTCATCGTTCAGCGCATCGAAGATACGTATGATATCCAGTCCATACTCCGCCACTTTCTTTATGAAAAGCTCCACAACATCGTCCGCGTAGTGCCTGTAGCCAACGAGATTCTGTCCTCTCAGAAGCATCTGAATCTTCGTGTTCTTCAAACCCTCTCTTATCTTTTTCAACCTCTCCCATGGATTTTCGTTCAGAAATCTAACGGCGACATCGAAGGTTGCTCCTCCCCAGACTTCCATGGAGTGAAAATTCATTCTGTCGAACGCTTCGAGAGCAGGCAGCATATCTTCCGTTCTCATCCTCGTCGCAATCAGAGATTGATGTCCATCTCTTAAGGTTGTATCAACGAACATTTTTTTCACCTCCAAGTTTTCTCAAAAGATGTACAACCAGATTCACCCTATCTTCAAATTGATCGAGTCTCGCGTATTCATCCTCGGAGTGCATCTTACCACCGGGAATACCCAGGCCGTCTATGGAAGGAACGCCGTTCTGCGAGAAAAACGCCACGTCTCCTCCACCAGTTGCCCTCACAAAACTCACAGTCATTCCAATCTCTTCGGCAGACATCTTCACGATGTTCACAAAATCAGGATCTTCTTTCATAGGAAGCCTTCTGAGTTTCAAGCTGTAAGAAACGTTCGCTTCAGGATGTACAGCAGAGAGTCGTTTCAGTGTTTCTTCGAGAAACTCGTACTCTTTGTCATCGTAGTACCTGACATCGAAATAAACCTCCGCTTTGTCCGGTGTCACGTTGCTTTCCGCACCACCCTTTACGATCGTTGGATTCAGAGTAAGGTTTGGAAATCTCCCGTTCAGTGAAGTGAGTTCCATCACTTTGAAAGCCAGTTCAACGATCGCGTTGGCTCCTTCGTCCAGTCTCGAAGCGTGTCCTTTTTTTCCGCGAGCGAACAACCACAGGGAGATGATTCCCTTCCTGGAGGATATGAGCTCTCCGTTTTCTCTTCCCGGCTCGAAGGATAGACAGTGGGAACTCATACCGGCAACTTCTTTGAACAATTCTCCACTGAGCGGTGATCCCAGTTCTTCATCCACATTCAGAACCACACAGAGATCGGTGTCGTTCTGTTGGAGGAATCTTTTCAAAGACTCAAGGAGAATCACAACTCCCCCTTTCATGTCACAAACACCAGGACCCTTGGCGATGTTTCCTTCTATTGTGAAAGGTCTTCTCTTCGATTCACCTTCGGGAAAGACGGTGTCGAGATGTCCTATGAGGGTAATGTAAGGCGGTTTCCCACGGAAGGCCACGTAAGCGGCTTCCCTTTTTTCCACTCTGAAACCAAGGTCTTCGAGGATTTCTGTCAGAAACGACGTTCGCCTCAGCTTCTCTTCGAATGGAAGATCGGGTCCTGTGTCGATGTTCACGAGTTTTTTGTAAATTTCGATCCACTTCATTTTTATCCCTCCAATTACATTATACTATCTTTTGAGAAAACCCTGGTGAGGAGGGATGTTATGTCCAGAAAAAAGGCCTTTCTATTCATCGTGCTTTTGGGGCTGGTCAGTCTCTTCGCGGACGTTACTTACGAAGGGGCAAGGAGCATCATTGGACCGTTCATGAAGACACTGGGAGCGAGCGCCGCCGCTCTTGGATTTGCCGTAGGACTCGGTGAGCTCACAGGATACGCCTTCAGATTGATTTCGGGAATTCTGAGCGATAAGACACGGAAGTACTGGCTTTTCACCATCCTGGGATACGCGATAAATCTCTTTGCGGTACCGGCTCTCGCACTTGCAGGAAACTGGCAGACAGCGCTTGTTCTCATCATCGCCGAAAGATTTGGGAAGGCCCTGAGAACTCCCGCAAGGGATGTCTTGCTCTCTTTCGCTTCTGAAGAAGTTGGAATGGGCAAAGGCTTTGGCATTCATGAGGCACTAGATCAGATCGGTGCCATCTTGGGACCTCTTGCGCTCACATTCGCCCTCGCATTTGGAAAAAGTTACAGATTTTGCTTTTTCATCCTTCTCATACCGGCTCTCGTTGCAATGGTTCTTCTCCTCACGGCACGTATAACTTTCCCAGCTCCTCAGGAAATGAAGAAGAGAAAAGACAATCCAGTGGATCGAAATCTGGGAAAGACTTACTGGTTCTATCTTGCCATCGTTTCGATGGTGGCCTTTGCCTTCGTTGATTTTCCTATCATCGCATACCACATGAAGAGTTTTGAAGTCACGAAAGATTTCTTCGCCCCTGCGACTTACTCACTCGCGATGGCCGTGGATGCGGTGGCTGCGCTGGTTTTCGGTCATTTGTTCGATAAAAAGGGTTTCGTTGCCCTGGCCTACGCGCTTCTTCTCTCTTCTTTCTTTCCCTTGCTTTCTTTTTCGAACAGTTTTCCGCTCATCTTTGCCGGAGTGATTCTCTGGGGAATCGGTATGGGAGCGCAGGAATCGATCATGAGAGCGGTTGTAGCGAAGATCGTACCTGCAGAAAAGCGTGGATTCGCTTACGGAATGTTCTTCACCGTGTACGGTGTTTTCTGGTTCTCTGGATCGTGGATCATGGGAACGCTCTACGATATCAACCGGTTCTATCTGATACTGTTCTCTTTCGTAATACAGTTTGCAGCGGCTCTGCTCCTTCTTAGAATGAAAAGATACGAATGGTGAACCATCCTGCCTCTTATGAGGCAGGGTTTTCTGCTTCAACCCGTGATGGCTCGTAGACCCTTTTTAGGTTCCGCCGCCAGAGCACGGTCAACGGGCATGAACTCGGACAGCTCCCGCCCTACTCAACGATCGTGATTTTTGGCCGCAATTTCATTATGGCGTATTAAGGTGGAGCCTTAGTCTGATAAAATTCATTATGGAAAGGGGGGATTCAGGATGAGGGTGAACGATGTAAGTCTGATGCGGTACATTCAGCAACTCAGCCTTGAAAGAAAAGCCCCCACACCGGGAAGTTTTCTCTTCAACACAGTATCCGAACTTACCATTCAGCAGAAATTGAGAGGACAGATAGAAGGATACAAAACGACACTTTCACAAATATACAACGGAATAGGTCTTCTGAACACGGCCGATTCGGGACTTGAAAGCATATCAACATCGCTTCAGAGGGCAAGAGAACTCGCCGTTCAGGCTTCGAACGCTACTCTCACAGACGTAGAAAGATCCATGACACAGAAAGAATACGAAGAAATAATGCGCGGTGTGAAAAGGATTATCCAGCAGACAACTTACAACGAACAGAGGGTGCTCGCTGGAGACGTTCGAAACCTTGTGATCCAGACGGGACCCAATGAAGGACAGAACGTAACGGTGAACATACCAAACCTCGAAGAGACTCTCTCCGAACTGTTTGAAGTGGACCTTTCCACCTTCGAAGGAGCACAAAGATCTCTTGAAACCATAGATCAAGCTCTGGAAAACATCTCTCAGATCAGAGGAAACGTTGGATCCTGGATGAACAGGCTGGAGTCTTCAGCGAGAAGTGTGATGAACAGCTACACGGAGCTCTTCAAAACAGAAAGCCTTTTCGAACCGAACGTGGCAGAACTTCTCCTCGAGTCAACGAAGGAAGACATTTTGAGACAGACGGCACTGACCGGAATTCTCTTCAGAATGGAAAATGCGGGAAACGTACTCAAACTCTTGATGTAGTATGTTTTATTTCCCAGAAAGAGAAAAGAAAAGATTCACTTTGAAAAGGCCAGCACTTCTCATCATCGATCTTCAAAGTTATTTCACCTCTCCTGACTCCCCAGCATACCTCCGGGGAGTGGAGGTTGCTATCGAAAACATCAGAAAACTGAAGATCTCCTTCGAAAGAGCGAAACTTCCCGTGATAGCCACAGTCCACGTAGGAGCGTCCCCGATGATGAAGAAGTGGTGGGGAAACGAAGTGGATAAAAGGTGGGCCGTTCCCGTTTTTTCCGATGTTCTTCTTTTTGAAAAGAACACGTACGACGCGTTTTATTCAACGAAACTCGAAGAGGAGCTCAGATCAAGAAACGTCAACCAGCTGATCATAACAGGTGTGATGACACATCTTTGCTGTGAAACTACAGCCCGAAGCGCTTTTGTGAGAAACTTCGAAGTGATAATGGTGGAGGACGCGCTGTGGGATAAAAACGAATGGTACCACTTCTCTTCACTGAAAAACCTGGCACATGGAGTCGCGTACATCGCAAAGACGGAGGAGATCCTGTGCGCGTTGGAATCGTTGGAGCAGGGCCAGCAGGAGTAGCAGCCGCTGTGTTTCTGAGGAGGTACAACGTTCACGTTACAGTGTTCGAAAAAAACAGGGTGGGGGGACTTTTGCGGAACGCCCATCTCGTTGAAAACATCCCGGTTTTGCCTCCAGCCCCCGGTGAAGAGATCTGCAAAACACTGGAGAAAAGATTATTTGAATCTGGTGCTGAACTCATAAGGGAAGAAGTTGTAAAGGTGGAAAACGAAAAGATTCTGACAGAAAGAGAAACTTATTCGTTCGATTACGTGATCGTTGCAAGTGGCACGATTCCAAAGAGGATTCCAGAGTTCGAAGTATCTAAGAATGTGGTCTATGAATTCATCGATCTTCCAGAATTCGAGCAACTCGCAATCTATGGAGCAGGAGACGCTGCATTCGACAGCGCTTTGAACGCTCTCAGGAGAGGAAAAGAGGTACATCTTTTCAACAGAGGCAGCAGAATCAGAGCGCTTCCCCTCCTGGTCGAGAGAGCGAAAAAATACGAGAAATTCTATTATCATGAAAGATGCCCCATCCTCAAGGTGGAAGAAGAGGGCAAAATGGTTAAACTGAAAACAGAACACGGTGTTTTCACCTTCGACGCTCTCCTTTTGTCTGTGGGCAGGGTCCCAAATACTTCTTTCGTTGAACCTGGAGAAAGAACTTTCATTGTTGGGGATGCGAGAGGTGGTTTCAGACAGGCATCGATAGCGATGGGCAGTGCCATCGAAACAGCGATGGAGATCCTGAGAAGAGAGGGAACAGTATGAAAGTCAGCAGATACACAACTTCGCCGCCGTTCGATGTGAACACCTACGTGTTTGAGATTGATGGTACTCTCTACGTGATAGATCCAGGAGAAGGGATCTCTCAATTCGTCAGCAAGCCAGTCGTTGTCCTCGTCACACACGGCCACTGTGACCACATATCGGGAATCCTGGAACTGGATGTGAGAGGTCTTTTCATCTCTCCCGAAGACGCCTTCACGCTGACAGATCCTGCCGCGAACCTTTCCAGTGATTTCATGGACCATTCGGTGATCGTCGATCTTCCATGGGAGAACATCGATCTTCATTTCAGAACCCTTAAGGTGCCAGGTCACACAAAAGGGTCTCGATTCATCATCTTCGACGGAGTGGTTTTCACCGGAGATACGGTCTTTGCCGACACGATCGGAAGAATAGACCTTGGAGGATCGGAAGAGAAAATGAAAACCACGCTGAAAAAGGTGAAAGAGTTCTTCAAAAATCTTCCAGAGGACTGGCTCGTGTGTCCGGGCCACGGCGAGATCACAACTGTGGGAGATCTTCTGAAAAGGAACATATTCCTGGGGAGGTAAAAGCTGTGAAAATTCTCAAGAGAGTGGGAAAAGAAGAAGTCGCATACGTGTATCTTGGAGAAACTTCCAGAGGGAATCTGGTGGAATTCGTTGAATCGATTCAGCCGCCCATTCCCCGCGAAAAGAAATGGGTTCTTATTGTTTCAACACTCGCTGGATGTCCCGTGGGATGTCTCATGTGCGACGCAGGAGGTTTTTACAAAGGTAAACTCTCCGCCGATGAAATCTTCGAACAGATCGATTTTCTGGTGAAGAGCAGGTACCCAAACGGAAGGATCCCTTCGGAGAAGTTCAAAATACAGTTTGCAAGGATGGGAGAACCCGCCCTAAACGAAGCCGTTCTCGATGTTCTGAAGGAACTTCCAGTAAGGTACGAAGCGCCTGGACTGATGCCTTCGATTTCCACAGTCGCCCCTCACGGGACGGATTCTTTCTTCGAAGAGCTTCTTAAAATAAAGGAAAAACACTATAGAGGTAAGTTCCAGCTTCAGTTTTCCATTCACTCCACAGACGAGAAAGAAAGAGATCGGATCATTCCCGTAAAAAAATGGTCTCTCGACAAGATATCAGAGTTCGGAAAGCGGTTTGTGAAAGAAAACGACAGAAAAATCACCTTGAATTTCGCTGTGGCACAAGAGTACTCGCTGGACCCGGAAGTGATCATAGAAGTCTTCGATCCTGAGAAGTTCCTTGTGAAAATCACACCGGTGAACCCTACCTATCGTTCAAAGGAGAACAATCTGAATTCAGATGTTGACGTCGAAAGAAAAGGACTTCTGAAGCATCAGAACTTCATAGAAGAGCTCAAAAACGCTGGTTTTGAGGTGATCCTGAGTATCGGTGAACTCGAGGAGAACAAGATCGGCAGCAACTGCGGTCAATACGTCCAGAGACACTTGATGAGCGAAAAAAAGATCGTGGATGGTTACCAGTACGTGTGAAAACCCCGCGCAGGCGGGGTTTTTATTTTCCGAGGAGTTCTTTCACTTTCTCAACAACCTTCTTAGGAATCTCATCCTTCGGACTTTCTTCCATTATTCTCACAAGCGCGCTCCCGACGATCGCACCGTCGGCGATCTCCCACACCTTCTCCACCTGTTCGTGCCTGGAGATTCCAAAACCCACGAAGAGAGGAAGTTTTATTCTTTCTTTCACCCTCTTTATGTGATCCGCGAAAGGAAGGTCTTCCCTCTCACCTGTGACGCCGTACCGGGATATGTAATAGACGAACGGAGCCTGAACGGAATTGATAAACTCTATTTCCTCATCTTTGGTGTTCGGTGCAACGAAGGGAACTATGGGATACGCTATATTGACGTTCTTTACCTCCCTCAAGGGCAGGTCAGGTATGATCAAGCCCTTCACACCGAGTTTTTTCAATTCATCGAGGAGTTTTTCTTTTCCCTCTGGATAGTTCACTATCGGATTCAGATAACTCATCAGGTAGAGATCGTAATCAACAGATATTTCACCCAGCATCTCCAGGATCTTCTTCATAGTGACTCCATTTCTCAGAGCCACGCTGTGGGCAAGCTGAATAACAGGACCGTCAGCCACCGGATCGGAGAACGGAACTCCTATCTCCACACCTGTGATGCCGAGTTCGTTGAGAGCGATAAGTATTTTCCTTGTGGTTTCAAGATCGGGAAATCCAGCGGGGATGTATGCAATAAAGCCCTTCATCCTATCCTCTCCCTGACGTACGGATGGTTCAAAACTGATTCTAAATCCTTGTCGCCGCGCCCTGAAAGGTTCACAACGACGACCTTACCCTTTATATTGATCTTCTTCAGGTAAGCCAGTGCGTGAGAGCTTTCGAGTGCTGGAATGATCCCTTCCAGCCTTGAAAGTTCGATGAAGGCATCGAGAGCTTCTTCATCCGTCACCGCATCGTACAGAACTTTTCCAGTCTCCCTCCAATAAGCGTGTTCAGGCCCCACACCGGAATAGTCCAGTCCCGCCGAAACCGAGTGTGTCACCTGAACCTGGCCCCAGTCATCCTGAAGAACGAAGGTCTTACTTCCGTGTAGGTATCCAATTTTCCCTTTGAGAAGAGAAGCTGCGTGCTTTCCGGTTTCGAGGCCTTCTCCACCGGCTTCCACTCCGATCAGCTTCACACCGGAATCTATGAACGGGTAGAAGATACCGGCAGCGTTGCTTCCTCCTCCAACACACGCAACGATGTAATCCGGCAATCTCCCTTCCTTCTCAAGGATCTGCTTTTTTGTTTCCTCACCAATCACCTTCTGAAAGTTTCTCACTATGATCGGATACGGGTGAGGTCCCACGACGGATCCGATAACGTAGTAGGTGGTCTGAAGGTTCGTGATCCAATCCCGAAGGGCTTCGTTTATGGCGTCTTTCAGCGTTCTGCTTCCGCTCTTCACGGGAACCACTTTCGCGCCGAGGAGTTTCATTCTCTCAACGTTGGGTTTCTGTCTGATCGTGTCTTCTTCGCCCATGTATATGACGCACTCCATTCCAAAGAGCGCAGCGGCCGTCGCGGTGGCAACGCCGTGCTGCCCCGCTCCTGTTTCCGCTATTATTCTTGTTTTTCCCATCCTCTTCGCGAGAAGCACCTGACCTATGGCGTTGTTTATCTTGTGAGCACCTGTGTGAAGAAGATCTTCACGCTTCAAATAAATCCTGGCGTTGTACTTTTCACTCAACCTTCTGGCGAAGTAAAGAGGAGTGGGGCGTCCAGCGTAATCCCTTAGAAGGTCGTTGAACTCTCTCCAGAACGATCCATCCTTCATGATTCCCTCGTAAGCCGCCTCGAGTTCTTCAAGGGCAGGCATGAGAATCTCGGGAACGTACTGACCTCCGTAAGGACCAAAGTAACCTTTCATTCTCACAACCCCTTTGCATTTTTAATGAACGTCTTTATTGAATCGTGATCTTTCTTTCCCGGAAAGGCCTCAACACCGGAAGACACATCCACCGCGAAAGGCCTAACCATATCTATCGCACTTCTGACGTTATCAGGATTCAAACCTCCCGATAGTACAAGATACCTGAACTGGTCTCTGTAGGGGAGGATCAGAGACCAGTCGAACGTTTTTCCACTTCCCCCATACTCCGGTGTCTTCGTATCGAGAAGAACCGGAAACTCCCTGTAATTCAAAGCACGCTCTATATCCCTTTCGTTCGAAATCCCAACCGCTTTTATCACCAGGATTCTCTCCGCTATTTTTCTGCACAGTTCGATCGGTTCTTCTCCATGTAACTGGACCGCGTTCAGCTGAACATAAGAGGCCACATCCAGAATCTTTTCTGGTTCTTCGTTCACAAAGACCCCCACACGAAAAACGAAAGGAGGTAATTCAACAGAAATCCTCCTGGCATCTTCAGGAGAGATGTACCTTTTGCTCTTCGGATAGAAAACGAATCCCACAGCGTCAGCGCCACTCTCCACAGAAAACAGCGCATCTTCCAGATTAGTTATCCCACAGATCTTCACTCTGACCATGCTCTCATCTCTTCCAGAAATCTTCTTGGATTCTCGGCTTTCATGATGGATGTACCAACGAGAACAGCGTTCACCTTCCCCCGCAGATCCTTGAGTTCTCTGGGATCTTTTATGCCACTTTCAGCGACCACAACCGTATCATCCGGCACGAGTGGTAGAAGTTCCCACAGCACATTCTTCCTTATCTCGAAAGTGTCCAGATCTCTCGTGTTGATACCGATTATCTTCGGTCTGATCACCGAAAAGACCTTCTCCAGATCTTCTCTGGAGTGGACTTCTACGAGACTGTCCATTCCGAGCTCTTCCGCCGCTTCATAGATCTCTTTTATCTGCTCTGCAGTGAGTATTCGGGCGATAATAAGAACGGCGTCTGCTCCCACACTGGAAGCCAGTTTCACCTGGACCTTGTCTATGTAGAAGTCCTTAGCGAGAATGGGTCTGCAGGTCAAGGCCCTCGCTGCTTTTACGAAAGAAATATCTCCTTTGAAATAATGCTTTTCCGTGAGGATGCTGATCGCATCCACCAGCTCGTCGTACATCCTTATGAAATATTCCAGAGAAGCATCAGCGTTTATATCTCCAGCAGATGGAGAAGCCTTCTTGAATTCCGCTATGATCTTTACTTTCTCTTTTCCCGACAGAACCTCCAGAAATCTGTGGTTTCTTCTTTGAACGATCAAGTTCTCGCCGTCTATCTCCAGAATATCTTTCTTTTTGGCTTCAACTATTTCCCAGAGTCTTCTGATAGTCCATTACCTCCCTCAATTTTTTGTAGGCCTCACCCGTTCTGATGAGATCAAGTGCCTTCCCGACACCGTCCTTTATAGTGTCACATTCACCCACCAGCCAGAAAACAACCCCTGCGTTCAAAGCCACCGTCTCCACCTGTGTTCTGCTGGCTTCTCCTTTCAGAACACTTTCCATCATCCGGTACGCCTCTTTGGGATCGGAAGGACCTTTCAGCTCCTTGGGATCTCCCCTCTTCAATCCGAGTTCTTCGGGATCCAGCGTCATAGGTACGATCTCTTCCTGGGTAACGAGGAGTACGTTGTTCTTACCACACGTGGTGAGTTCGTCTGTGAAACCTCCGTTGACCACTGCCGAGCGTTCCGTACCAAGACGTTGAAGGGCCGTTGCAAGTTTGGAAGCGAAAGAAAGATCGAAGACCCCCACCACCTGGTACTTCACCCTGGCAGGGTTCGTTATGGGACCAAGAAGGTTGAAAGCCGTTCTTATCTTCAGCTGTCTTCTCGCGGGCATCACGTGCTTCATCGCTGGATGAAGAAGCGGTGCGAAAAGGAAAGAAAAACCAGTCTCTCTGAGCTCTCTTTCCATCTCCTCCGGTGTCTTTTCAAGTTTGTACCCACCGGCTTCGAGAACGTCGGCACTCCCCACCTTGCTTGAGACAGATCGGTTACCGTGTTTTGCAACGGGAATACCAGCCGCAGCAACGACAAAGGCCGTTGTCGTTGAAATGTTGAACGTGCCAAAACCGTCTCCACCGGTTCCACAGGTGTCGACCGTTCTCGGAGAAGGTGCTCTTATATGAACCGATTTCTCTCGCATTACGCTGGCCATTCCACCGAGTTCGTCTCCCGTTTCCCCTTTCATCCTGAGCGCCACAAGGAAACCTGCGATTTGAGCGTCCGTGGCATTCCCAGACATGATGAAGTTCATCACTTGACGGCTCTCTTCGAAAGTGAGATCTTCGAACTCCACAAGTTTTTTGAGAGCGGAAACGATGTCAATTTCCACTTCTTCGGAAACTTTCTTTTCCTGAATATTCTGGATGTTCAGGAAGTTTTTTATGATTCTCTTTCCTTCTTCGGTCAGTACGGATTCTGGATGAAACTGAACTCCAAAGGTTGGGTGTTCTTTGTGCTGGAGTCCCATGATCTCTCCATCGTCACTTTTGGCGGTGATTTCCAGAACCTCAGGAAGGGATGCCTCCTCAACGACGAGTGAATGGTACCGCGTAGCAACGAGTGGATTTCTCACACCAGAGAATACACCCTTTCCGTTGTGTACGATCTTCGATGTCTTTCCATGAAGAATCCTCTTTGCATGCACGATCTTTTCACCAAAAGCGTAGCCGATCACCTGGTGTCCAAGACACACACCGAGTATTGGGACCTTCCCGCTGAAGTGTCTTACAACATCAACAGAAATACCCGCTTCTTCGGGTCTTCCGGGACCAGGAGATATAACTATGTGAGTAGGATTTTTTCTCTCTATCTCTTCAATCGTTATCTCATCGTTTCTGAAGACTTCGATTTCACAGCCCGGTTCTACCTCACCGATGTACTGAACGATGTTGTAAACGAACGAATCGTAGTTGTCTATAACGATCACTCTTTTCAAAACAATCCCCCCTGGATCTTCTGCGCAACTTCCAGGCTTCTGAACAACGCCCTGAGTTTGTTCAGAGTCTCCTGATACTCACGCTCCGGAACGGAATCGTAAACGATACCCGCTCCTGCCTGGAGCCATCCCTGTTTACCTTTGAAGAAAAAGGACCTGATGGTGATAGCAGAATCCATGTTCATCTTTCCTTTATCATCGGGGAAAGAGAAATACCCGACGGCTCCAGCGTATGGCCCTCGTGGGGTGGGTTCGAGTTCTTCTATGATCTCCATTGCCCTCACTTTGGGTGCGCCAGAGACTGTCCCCGCAGGGAAAGTCGCTTCGAACACATCCACAGCATCTTTATCGTCCTTCAATTCACCGCTCACCTGCGAGACTATGTGCATAACATGGGAGTACCTTTCGATAACCATCTTCTTCTCCACTCGCACGGTTCCTTCTTTACAGACTCTTCCAAGGTCGTTTCTTCCAAGATCCACAAGCATAACGTGCTCTGCTATCTCTTTTTCGTCGTTCAAAAGTTCTCTCTCCAGCTTCAGATCTTCTTCAACAGTTCTTCCCCGCGGTCTGGTGCCGGCAATTGGCTTCACAGTGGCCTTGTCTCCTTCCACCTTCGCCATGGTTTCGGGAGAAGATCCCAAAACGACCGTGTCTCCGAACTTCAGATAAAACATGTAGGGAGAAGGATTGATCATTCTGAGCGCCCTGTAGATGTAGAACGGATCCAGCGTCGTTTTGAATGTGAAAGCCTGAGAGAGAACCACCTGGAATATGTCACCTTCTACAATGTACTTTTTGGCCTTTTCAACCACTTTGTAGAACTGCTCTCTTTCGAAGTTCGATTCCGGTTCTGTCACAAAAACGTTCTTCTCTGGTTCCTCTTCAAAAGGGCTCAAGACCTTCGATGCGAGTTCCTCAGGACTATCGCTGATGATGAAGACGTTGTTCTTCAGGTGATCGAATATTATGAGATGCTCAGGCACCACGAAATAAAACGTGGGAAACACAGAGGCTCTGACTTTGACTTTCTCTATGTAAGAAATGTAGTCATAACTGACGAAGCCAACTGCTCCTCCCCTGAACGAAGGGAGTTCGTCGTGTTTGACGTTGTATCTATAGACCTCAAGCCAGTCTTTTATCGCTTTGAGAGGAGAGGAAGTATAATCGAGCTGCTGATTCGAAGTTCTCAAGATTCCCTTTTCGAAAACGAGCACGTCTTTTTTTCCTATACCTATGAAGGAATGCCTTCCGAAAGCGGAACCGAGCTCCACGCTTTCAAGCAGGAAAGCGAATTCTTCTCCTCTGGAAACCTTCATAAAAGTGGAAACCGGTGTTTCCAGATCCGAAACGAGCTTCAGCACGTGCATGCTATCACCCACTGTGATTTTTCAGTTATTATATCACGTAACGATCTTTCCCAGAACGCTTAGCTGTGTAAAGTTTTTTGTCTGCTTCCTCTATCAATTCCACCGGTGAGGACTCTTTCTTTGAAAACGCAACTCCTCCACTCAAAGTTACTTTCTTTTCACTTCCGAATATCTTCTGCCAGTCGAAGTTTCTGATGTTCTCCATGATGCTATTCATCGTTTTTACCACCGCGTCTCGTTCACCTGTTTCAAACACCACCATGAACTCCTCTCCACCGTATCTTCCCACTTTTCCGCTTTTCACAGTTTCCCTCAGTATGTTTGCCACCGCCCTCAACACTTCATCTCCCACAGGATGGCCGAACGTGTCGTTTATCTTCTTGAAATCGTCTATATCCATCATAGCCACTGCGATATTCTTTCCGCTTCGAAGAACCTCCTCCAGAAATCTCATGATGGCCCTCTTGTTGAACAAACCCGTCAGTCCGTCTGTTTCTGAAGCGATCACGTAATCTCGAAAGTCGTTCAGATTTCTGAAAAGAACCATGAGACTCGAAAGAGAATCTTCTAAAGCATTTCTCAAGAGGAATGGATTTTCAACATCTTCGAATAGGACAACCCCGAGTTCTGTTCCGTCATCTTTCACGACTGCAGAAATGTTATCATCCGAAATCGAGCCCTCACCGAAAACACCATGAAAGGACCAGAAAGATGGAGATGTCGGTTTTTCCAGTTTGGAGATCAAAAACTTTCTGAGAACTTCTTTATCAACCGGCTTTCCAAAGGAGTAAATCCTTCCTTCACTCGTGGAAATAAGAAGCGCTCTGAAGCTTCCAAACAGAGAGAAATTTCTGAACAACACGGCAAGAAGGGAAATCACGTATCTCTCGTCACGGGAGTACCTTAGATAAGAAAGAATTTCTTTCTCAAGAATCTCCCTTTTCAATCGCTTTTCAACGATATGAAAAACGTTTCCAGATTCGCTGCTCTCATAGTTTTTGAGAGACTCGTATGGAGTGTTCAGAAAAACCTGAAGTTCCTTCTCGATTTCCTCTTTTTTTCCTTTGTTTATGAACAGATTCGCTCCACTCTTTTTCGCCCAGAAGGGATTGATCGTGTCAGAGGATGCCGTTAATATGACTATTCCTGAGTCTTTGAAAGCTTTCATTTCTCTCAAAACAACAGAAAGATACAGCCCAGAAAAATCAGGCATGTTGTAATCGATGATGAAGTAGTCAGGTCTGTGATTCAAAGCCTTCTGTAACCCGTCCATTCCACCCTCTGCGAGGAGGATCTCTACGTCTTTCTTGATGTTTTTTACGATATCAGAAACGACAAGCCGCCAGAATTTGCTGTCGTCAACGATGAGAACTTTCTTCATCAATCTCCACCCTATCCCTGAGTTTTCATAATAATATATTATCAGAAGAAAAAGCGAGTTGAACTGGCGACAGATTAATGGTATCATTTAAAAATGGATCGGGGCGTAGCGCAGGTGGCTAGCGCGCCTGCCTTGGGAGCAGGAGGTCGCTGGTTCAAGTCCAGTCGCCCCGACCATTTTTTTATCGAAGAAGACAAAGCATTATTGAAGGAGGTGAAAGACATGCCAATCTATAGATACGTGTGCGAAGAATGTGGATACGAAACAACGGTTATGCACGGCATAAACGAATCACCGGAGGTTATCTGTGAAGAGTGTGGTGCTAAAATGAAAAGAACGATAGGAAGAGTGGGAATTATTTTCAAAGGAAGCGGTTTTTACATAACAGATTCGAGGAAGAGTGAGAAAAAGAAAGAAACGGCGTCCGCTTCAAGCGAAAAGAAAGACTAAACATTCAAGTTGGGATCGGCGTTCAAATTCAAGGGGGAAAACATCCCCCTTTTCGCTTTTTCATAGCCCGCCTTTGCGACCATCAGAGCGTTGTCCGTGCAGAGTTCTAACGGTGGGAAGAAAACCTCGTAATTCCATCTTTCCGCCCTTTTCCGTACCTCTTCTCTCAACATAGAATTCGCGGCAACTCCTCCGACGAACGCTATTTTTCTGATTCCAAGATTTCTCGCCAGTCGGAAGGTTTTTTCAACGAGAATATCAACGACCGCCTTCTGGAAAGAAGCCGCAACATCTTCTACCTTGTAGTCTTTTTCCCTCTGAAGGAAATAGAGAACAGAAGTCTTCAAACCCGCAAAGCTGAAGTTGTAACTGTCATCATCCAGCATTGGACGAGGGAAGCTGTACTTTTCAGGATCTCCTTTCTTTGCCACTCTGTCGATCACAGGACCTCCAGGATATCCGAGTCCGAGGAGGCGAGCTACCTTATCGAACGCCTCTCCCGCTGAATCATCGAGAGTCTCCCCCAGTACTTCCATAGAATAGTCCTCATTCACTTTCATCAGCTGTGTGTGCCCACCTGAAACCATCAAAACAACGAGGGGTGGTTTCAGATCAGGGTTTGCCAAAAAAACCGCCTGCACATGAGCTTCTACGTGATTCACTCCAACAAAGGGTTTTTCAAGCGAAATGGCGAGTCCTTTTGCTGCGGACAGACCAACGAGGAGGGCACCGATTAGGCCAGGTCCATAGGTGGCCGCAACGACATCTACTGTTTCCGGTGGGACTTTTTCAAAAGCTTTCTTCAAAAGAATGGGTAAATTTTTGAGGTGGTGCCTGGCCGCCACTTCAGGCACCACCCCTCCAAACTTCTGGTGGATTTCTATCTGAGAAACTGTGAAATTCACAACAACGTTTTTACCATTGTCCAGAACAGCGACCGCCGTTTCATCGCAGGACGTTTCTATTCCAAGAACTCTCATGCCGATTCCCTCATAACAACGATGGGTTTTTCCTTTCCAAGAGCAACTTCTTCCGTGATAACGACCTTTTCCACGTTCTTCAAATTTGGAAGTTCAAACATCATATCTATCATCATTTCCTCAAACACGTTCTTCAGAGCGCGTGCACCTGTGCCTCTCTTGATCGCCTTCTTCGCTATGATCCTGAGGGCTTCGTCCGTTACTTCCAGTTTCACACCGTCGATCTCGAACAGTTTTTGATACTGCCTCACAACGGCGTTCTTCGGTTCTTTCAGTATCCTAACGAGATCGTCTTCCGACAGATCATCGAGCGTCGCTATCACAGGAAATCTTCCAACAAATTCTGGAATGAGACCGTACTGTACCAGATCGTCCGGTGTTACATGTTTCAGGATCTCTCCAAGTCTCATCTCTTTTTTGCTCTTTATCTCCGCACCGAATCCCATGGTGGTACTCTGAATACGCCTCTTTATAATTTCCTCAAGACCGTCGAACGCTCCTCCGGCTATGAAAAGGATGTTCCTTGTGTCCACCTTTATGAACTCCTGGTACGGATGTTTCCTTCCACCCTGTGGTGGAACGTTCGCTATCGTTCCCTCCAGTATCTTGAGGAGAGCTTGCTGCACTCCTTCACCGGAGACATCTCTTGTTATCGAAGGATTTGGGGATTTCTTGGCTATCTTGTCGATTTCATCTATGTAGATGATTCCGTACTGTGCTCTCTCAATGTCGAAGTTCGCTGCTTCCAGCAGCCTGAGAACAACGTTTTCCACGTCCTCTCCCACATATCCTGCCTCTGTGAGAGGTGTTGCATCGGCTATGGCGAATGGAACATTGAGAATTTTGGCGAGAATTCTCGCAAGATAGGTTTTCCCGGTGCCTGTGGGACCAATGAGAAGAACGTTCGATTTCTCTATCTCCACATCGTTAGAATCCAGGTTTGAGAACACCCGTTTGTAATGGTTGTAAACAGCCACAGAAAGGACTTTCTTCGCCCTTTCCTGTCCTATTATGTACTTGTCGAGTTCGGCCTTGATTTCCGCAGGTGTTGGAATTTCTTTTATCTCGTTTTTTATACGGACTTTTCTATCGCTTCTCAGAAGATCGTGAAACAGATCGATACACTCGTTACATATGTAAACGTTGTTTGGGCCTGCTATCAGCCTTTCCACCTGCTGAATATCGCGTCCACAAAAACTACAGAACTTTCCTGCCATTCTCTCATCCTCCTCAAACACTTATCCTGTCCGCGTCTATCCAGAGTCCTTCAAGGTCGTAGAAATCTCTTCCTTTCTCCGTGAAGATGTGGATCACAACACTGCCTGCATCTATGATCAACCATTCGTATTCTTCGCCTTTGTCATAGTAGATCAAGGGTAGCGACAATTCCTTTATCAGATCGATCAGTTCGTCCCTCATCGCCCTCATATGGGTGTAGGAATTCGCCGTAAAAATCACAAAGTAATCCGTTGGAACAGGTGTTTTTCTCATATCGAGCACAACTGGGTTCTCTCCGCCTTTCTCAGAGATCTTTTTCAGGATCTTCCTCAAAACATCTATCACCTGGTTTCACCTCCAGATCACTCCACAGTGACACTCTTCGCAAGATTTCTGGGCTTATCCGGATCCAGTCCTTTCAAATCCGCTATATGATAAGCAAACAGCTGTATAACCGGAGCCATCATGAGCGGATAGAGACTCTCATGGGTTGGGGGAACATGAATGATATCACCTGTGATCTCTTCGAGACTTCTGTTACCCTCCGTTCCCAGAACAATCACAGGTGCATTCCTCGATTTAGACTCGATCACGTTGCTCTTGGTTTTGAAGAATAGGCTATCGTCCGGCATCACAGCGAAAACTGGAAAATCAACATCCAGAAGGGCTATGGGACCGTGTTTGAGTTCGCCCGCCTGATAGGCTGTGGCATGTATGTACGTTATTTCCTTCAGTTTCAAAGCGCCTTCCAGTGCAGTAGGATAACCGTATCCTCTTCCTATGTACATGAAGTTCCTGTAATCTTTGTATTTTTCAGAAAGCTCCCTTATTTGAGGATCCTTTCTCAGCACGTTCTCCAGAAGTTCTGGCATACGAACGAGCTTGTCCAGAATCTCTTCTGCTTCCCTATCCCAGTAGCCGTTTATCTCCATTACTTTCAGTCCAAGAAGGTACAGCACAGCGAGTTCAGCCACGTAGGTTTTCGTCGCGGCAACTCCTATTTCGGGACCCGCGTTCATGAAGAGCGTCACATCGGATTCTCTATCGAGTGTGGAACCCACCACGTTCACAATTGAAACGATCTTTGCACCGTGTTTCTTGGCAAGTCTAACGGATTCAAGGGTATCTGCCGTTTCCCCAGATTGTGAGATGGCTATCAGAACATCTCCTTCCTTTATGTGAGGCCTCTTGTATCTGAATTCAGAAGAGACCTCGACTTCAACATCTATATCTGTGTGATTTTCCAGAAAATATTTGAACACCAACCCTGCATAGTAACTGGTTCCACACGACACCACACGGATTCTATCTGCATCCTTTAGAAGCTCTTCGTAGTACTCGAGCTCTTCAAAAAATGGTCGATTGTTCTTCACTCTTCCAACGAGTGCATTCACAAGGGCTTGCGGATCCTCCATTATTTCCTTGTACATGAAGTGTTTGTATCCACCCTTCTCTGCCGCTTTTTCATCCCAGTCAACGTGGTAAACCCTTCTTTGCTGCTTCACTCCGTCCGTGTTGTAAATTTCAAATCCATCCTTTCTCAAAACCATCACGTCGCCGTCTTCCAGAAAAACGACGTCTTTCGTAAATCTCAAAAGGGGAGTCACATCCGACGCGAGAATCCCCACACCGCTTCCAATCCCAGCAACAAGGGGACTGCCTTTCCTTGCAGCAACAATGGTGTCAGGAACATTTTTGTGAACAACCGCGATCGCGTAGGCTCCTTTCAACTTCTTGACGGCTTTCAGGACGGCATCAAGCAGATCGCCTTCGAACTCTTCTTCCACAAGATGAGCGATCACTTCGGTATCCGTTTCCGACGAAAAAACGTGTCCTCGTTGTTCCAAAAACTCCCTTATCTCTCTATAATTTTCAATTATGCCGTTGTGAACCACCGCGATTTCTTCCTTACAATCCATATGAGGATGGGCATTCATATCGTTCGGCTCACCATGTGTGGCCCATCTTGTGTGAGCGATCCCAACGAAGAATCTATCGTTCAGCTTTTGTTTGAGTCCGTTCTTTAGAACATCTATCCTTCCTTTCTTTTTGTACACTCCGAAACTATCACCCAAATAAGCGATACCCGCTGAATCGTAACCTCTGTATTCGAGCTTCTGAAGCGATGTCACAAGATCTTCGAGTTTCAAATTCTCACCGACCATCCCCACTATTCCGCACATGGGAGATCCCCCTCTCTATCTCCTGAACGATGTTCACTCTAATACCCTTCTCCGCAACTTTTATAGCATGCTTTATGGCCTTTGCATCTGAAGATCCATGCGCTTTCACAACGATTCCTTTCACTCCCAATATAAAAGTACCTCCATAGGACCTGGGGTCGAGCTTCTCTTTCATCTTGTCAAAACTTCTCTTCATGAGAAGCGCCCCAAGGAGGGAAAGAAAACCTCCATCCTTTATAGACTCCTTCAACACACTCGTGACCAACTTTGCAGTACCCTCCATGGTTTTCAACGCGACGTTCCCTGAGAAACCATCAGCCACCACAACATCAACGGTGCCAAGGTTTATATCGTGGCCTTCAACGTTTCCAAAAAACGTATCTCCGAGAAACTCCTTCAAAAGCTGATAGGCTCTTTTGATATCATCTGGTCCTTTGTTTTCCTCAGATCCCATATTCAGAAGACCAACTCTTGGGTTTTCTGCTCCCAGAACCTTGGAGTAAGCGATTCCCATGAAAGCAAAATCAACCAGATGCTCTGGTCTGACCTTGGCGTTCGCCCCCGCGTCGATGAGAACAGTAGCTCCCTTGAGCGAAGGTACGGCTACTCCAAGTGCGGGTCTTTCGATGCCTTCCAGTTTACCCACGATTGAAGTGGCACCAAGAAAGAGAGGACCAGTGGCACCAGCGCTCACAAACGCATTCACTTTTCCCTCGGAGAGCAACTTCAAGCCCACATGCATCGAAGAGTTCTTTTTTCTGAGAACTTCCAGAGGAGGATCGTCCATTTTAACGATTTCAGAGGCAGAAACAAAGGGAAGACCTTTGTTCTTCACTATTTCTTCGGGTCCGATGAGTACTATCTCTCCCTCAACTTCTTTTGAAGCCAAAAGAGCGCCCTTCAAAATTTCATCGGGCGCTCTGTCACCACCCATCACATCGATCGCTATCTTCACTCTATCACTCCGATATCTCAAGCACCTGTTTTCCTTTGTAGTAACCGCAGTGTAGACAGACCCTGTGTGGCATCTTGTATTCTCCACAGTTTGGACACTTTTCAAGAGGCACGCTTATCGCTCTGTAGATCTTCGCTCTCTTGTGATGAGTTCTCGATCTGGACCTCTTTTGCTTTGGAACAGCCATCTTTTATACCTCCTCGTTTTTGAGTTTATTTTTTAACTCGGCAAGGATTTCGAATCTGCTGTCAACCACAGGAATTTTATCACATTTATGATCGGGCTCTTCATTCAAATTGGCACCGCAGTAGGGACACAACCCTTTGCAGTCCGGTTTGCACAGAACTTTTTCTGGAACGGCGACCACTATTGCTTCAATGATTCTTTCCGACAGATCGAATTCCGTTTCATGATAGTATATGATGTTTTTCAAAGATTCAAGTTTCTCTTCTTTTACATTTTTTCTCATGCTTTCCGGTAGATAAAGAGCTTCTATAACTCCACTTATTTCGACACGAGCGGGTTCAAGACATCTGGCACAGGGGTGTTCTATTGCCGTGTGAACGTATCCACCGACTGTAAAACCATCTTTCGTTTTTGCAACGACCATTTTCACCTGAACAGGTTCCAGGAATCTACAAAAGCCAACATCGAGTTCTATACCGTCTTTCTCAAAAATGCCTTCTAGAAAGAATCGCTTCTTTTTTTCTATTTCCGAGAGCTCTACCTTCCAGTTCATTTTTTTACCACCTCTTTTCAGATCAATTATACTGCTATTATTAGTAGTAGTAAATAATAGGGGACGCAGGTGGTAGGTTTCGAGTATTGAAATTTTTGAACAAGCTTCTGATGAGGTTTTTAATAATGTCTGCAACTTACCACCCGGGTGGTAGGTAAGTGGTAGGTAAGTGGTAGGTTTCTCTGAAATCGGCTTGGATACTGGATTTTAGGTGGTAGGTTTTCTGCAACGCTCATTAAAAGGACGTTGTAGAATCTTGAATCTGAACGGTAATATTGTTTGTAAAGACTAAAATAGTCTATTGATGAGAGCTTCAGAAACCTACCACCCTGAAGTTGTCCTAAAATGGTCAATACAGAGTTTGGTGGTAGGTTTGCTTTGCATATATTCAGTTTCATGCAATTGTTCGTCAATTTAATACAATATACGGTATGTAATTAAAAATCAGATACTACAAAATGTATACAAAACCTACCACCAAACCTACCATTTTAGTTTCAGTTAATAAGATTTTCTCTATAAATCACACAAATTCGACAAAAAGGAGGTATAGAGTTATGAGCTTGAGAGAGGAACTATGGCTATGGAAAAAAGAGAAACTCGCAGAGCACGTGGCTAACAACTTAAGAAAAAAGAAACATGAGGTATGGATTGCTCGTGATCGTGAAGAAATTCTTGAGAGAGTGAAAGAGCTTATCCCGGAGGGTGCAACGGTATCGGCTGGTGGTTCCCTCACCCTGGCAGATACAGGTGTGATTGAACTTTTGCGCAGCGGCAGGTACAACTTCCTTGACAGGGCAGCTGCCAAAACGAGGGAGGAAGTGGAGGAGATATACAGAAAGAGTTTCTGGGCCGACTATTACTTCACCAGTGTGAATGCCATAACGGAAGATGGAAAATTGGTCTTTCTCGATGGGAACGGTAACAGGGTAGCCGCCGTTGTTTTTGGACCAAAAAACGTGGTTGTGATAGCGAGTGTGAACAAGGTGGTGAAAGACGTAGAGGAGGCGAGAGAAAGGCTGAGATACATCTCTCCGATGAATTCGAAACGACTGAATCTGGAAACACCGTGCACAAAAACAGGATTCTGTGCAGACTGTTCTTCTCCTCAGAGGATCTGTGACTACTTTCTGGTAGTGGAATCTGGGGTGAGACAGCCGGGAAGGTTCAAGGTGATTCTGACGCTGGAAGACTTCGGACTTTAAAAAAGCGGGGAATTCTCCCCGCTTTAAAAATTCATCGGTATGATCTTGAGATAGTCATCGAGAGATCCGTCGTCGAGACAGCACTGGATGATTTCTCTTCCCACGGGATTCAGGTCTTCGGTCAGGAATTTTTTCAGTTCTCTCTTGAAGAAGTCTTTCAACTCTTGGGCACCTTTTTCATAAGCTTCCTCACCTACTTCGGATTGCAAGTGTGGCTGCAGAAGTTCTTTCGGAATGGTGTTTCCTTCGATCTTCATCTCTTTGAGAGAAAAACCGAGGAGCGAACATTTCGATGGAACGAGCTGGTCTGGTCTGAATCTGACGCCGCCCCTCCTTGAGAGATACTCTCTTGCAATCCACTCCGGCATGAACCCTACTTTGTAAGCGCCGATGTACTGATTTGGTACGAGGATGTATCTTGTCTCTGGTGTATCTATGATCTGTTCGAGAAGAATGTTAGCGAGTCTTACCATTTTTCCAGAAGAGAAGGGCCAGAAGGATCCTACTCCTTCGCTGGTCATACCTTTGGTGCTGACAATGCTTGGATTTGCGTGTCCTCTTGGTGCTACCAGTCTCCAGAGCCATGCCAGCGCAGGGGGCAGAATCTGCATCAAACCCACGATCCCGTACGTTGGTTTTTCTTTCGTGCAAGGAGGAGTTCTCACTCCAAAGCTTCTCACATCCACTTTCACGGGTTCGGAAACCGCGTTCTTCATAAAACGTTTCGGTATGATGACACGCGGGTTCGGACATGGTTTTCCTGGCTCATCTTCGATGTGTTCCCAGATCAATGCGGTTGAGTTTGGAACGGCGTAGATGTTGAGGAATATGAGCGGTTCAGGTGGATGTATGGTCAGCCTTTCCAGATCCGGAGCGCTTCCGTATTCTGTTATGTGGTCGACCCTTATGAACCATCCAGCTTCCGCGTCTTTGGCCACGAGTTTCTTTCCCGTCTGGAGCTTTGGATGGCACATAAACATGTCATCCGCTACAGGCATGAGTACACAGGATTGTTTCAGTTCCATATAGAATTTTTCACCGGTCACAATGTTTTCGGCGAGCTTTATTCTTCCATCCGGTTCTCTGTGTATCTCTTCGAGGATTTCACTCTTTCCTCCTCCGCTTGCTCCTTCATGCATGATCACGAGCTCGTTTTCGTAGGGTGTGATAACCTTCACTGCAGATGCGTGCGCGGTGACCCATTTTTCTTTCTCGCCTACGTGGAGAAGAAATCCATAGACTCCTTTCTTGGCGCTGGGACCTGGATAAAGATTGTAGGAGAAGATCTCGTAGTGGGAGTTGTGTCTGTAGTGGACGACCACCTGTTTGCCGTCGAAGTGTGTGTGTCTGAAAGGCGGGGCTAAGAACATGTAGAGTTTGGGTTTGAAATTCTCGGGGACTTCGCTGGCCGGTACGAAGAACTGGAGATCGGCAAGACCGCCGACGAAGAACCCGGCGTTTTTGGGGGCTATCAGAACGGCAGGATATCCGTAATCGTATCCACCGGCCATGAAAGGTAGCAGGATCAACTCCTGTTTTTTCAGCCACTCGAAGGTTTCCTGTCGAATAGGTTCGAATTCTTTTCCGAATCTTTCTCTGAAACGCGGCTTGTCCGTTTCCAGATTGTCACCAACTACGAGTGCGTTTGGGTCTCTTCGTCTCATGTAGGGTTCGGGGTAATTGACCACCAGACCATTTTTACAGCGGGTAACTGTTGCTTCGACCACGAAGCCTTTGCCAGGAACTTCGTAGCCTACTTCGAAAAGGTCTCTACCGGCTATGGCAAGGTCAAGTATTTCTTTTCTGCTCTCTGGTATTATTATCTCGGGGGCGTTTTCTATGATATCTCTAACTTCGTCAGAAAACACGAATCTGTCGAGAATAGCTGTTTTCACTTTATCACCCCTCCACGATATGGTGTTCAAGCCAGATTATACCACGCATCATTATGTAATAATTATGTGTGAATTCAAATTTCCTTATACGTAATTTGAAGTTTCCTTTAATAGAACCAACGAAAAAGCGATTGATGATTAAAAATTCCGTGTTGTAGAATATTTTGAGAGATCAGAGTTCAAGGAGGTAGGATAATTTGAAAGTTTATGTTTCCGGGAAAGGAACTCTTATGGACGCTTTGAGAAAGGAACTGGAAGATTCAGAGTGGCAGCTTTCCGAATCGATTGAAGACGCGGGTCTCATCGTCTCGAGTGAGATTCTCGAGATATTATCTTCGAATCAGAGAATCGTTGATCTCTATCCCATCAAGGAAAAATCAATTCCGTTTTATAAGGAAGAATCGATTCGTTTTGCAAGCATCTTTCCGGTCTTTCACGGAGAATTCGCTTACTCTGAGTTTTATGTTGTTGAGAAGGTCTCCGATGAAGCAATCGAGAATTTTCTTGATTTTCTGAGAAAATTGGGTGTTGTGTTAAAGGACGTGTTATGGGATGATTATGTGAAACTTCTGGACAGGTCGTGTGCTGTTTTCTATCTTGGCTCAGCGTTTCGGGATCCCTTTTTGATCGATCACGTTTCTCATCTTCTTTCTTGGGAGGAAGAGAAGGAATCGTTTCTGAGACGGGGGAAAGAAGTCATTGCAAACCTCAGCGAAGGAAGTACTCCTGAAGAGACACCCAACATCGTCTCAAAAGTCCTCGCTGCTTTGAGAGATCCTTCCAATATCACTGAGATGAGGCACAAAATCAGGTTGATAGATTTCATACTGCTCAGGTTTATCGAAGAGAGAATGAAAGTGGCAAGAGATGTCGCAAGGGAAAAGAAAAAGACAGACTCTCCCATCGATATAAGGGATATAGAAGAACAGAAGATAAAGGAGATTCTAGACAGAACAGACCTCAATCCTGTTAGAATGAGACGCATATTCGAGGAGATAATGAAACTTGCCAAAGAAGAAGAGTACAGATTACTTGGAATTTCCAGGACGGTGGCAGTGCTGGGGCCCATGGGAAGTTTCAGTGATGAGATGGCCATGAAACTGATAGGTTCAAGAATACCCCTGAAGTACTGTTCCACAACTGACGAGATCATAGAAATGGTGGAAAAAGGTGAGGTAGATTATGGAATCGTGCCTATTGAGAATTCCACCTACGGGACAGTCATCCCTGTACTGGACGCCTTGCTCAACCACGAAGTAGAGGTGTTTGGCGAGGCAAAGCTCGAGATACACCACTGTCTCGTGTCAAAGAAAAAACTGGATCTGAAGGAGATAAAAAGGATCTACTCTCATCCCCAGGCCATATCTCAGTCTCTTGGATTCATCAACACGTACCTTTCGCACGCTGAGATTCGGTACACTTCTTCGACGAGCGACGCTGTGAACCTCCTGGATGACGAATCCGCTGCCATCATGTCAGAGAGTGCTGCAAAGATGTATGGGTTACTCATATTGCGGAGGAGCATTCAGGACTTGAAAGAAAAGAATATAACGAGGTTCTACATCATAAGAAGGAAAACAGGAAAGATGGAAGGGAAATACACCTCCCTTTTCTTTGGAGTTCAGGACAGACCGGGCTCTTTGAAGGCAGTTCTGGATATCTTCGCAAGCAGAGGAATAAACCTCAGAAAGCTGGAGTCAAGGCCCGCAAGGACGTTCTTGGGAGATTACGTGTTCTTTGTGGAAGTTGAGGCACCTTTGAAAGAAGAGGATATTAGGGACCTGGAAAAGGTCACGGCGTTTTACAAGATCATAGGTGTGTTTGATGAGGTAGAAGAGCTCGATGTGTTCAAATGAGGGGGCAGATCGCCCCTCATTTCGTTACGGGTTCTTTCAGAAGTGGATATTGAAGAGAGTACCCTGTGAGTTTCATTATGATCCTTGGAATCTCGGTGTTGTCGAGAAATCCGGTGAAGTTTTCGGCACCCGGACCAAAAGCGAAGATGGGAACGGGAGTTCCTGAATGTGTTGTGGTGGTCCACCCAACGCTAACCTTTTCTCCCAGGATCCTTCCAAGTTCGATCTTTGGATTTTTGGACATGGAAATCCTGTTCAGATCCTCATCAGAAAGAGTCAAACCGAAATACTCTTCGATGGCCTTTTTGAATTTCTCTTGATCTTTTGGAGAGTAATTTGCCATGATCCAGTCCGTTGTTTTTTTGAAGTTTCTGATTTTGTCCACATCTACTCTGTAGTCGCCCGAAGAAAGCCCTAATCCACCCGTTTCGTGGTCGGCAGTTACAATGACGAGGGTGTCTCCCCTCTTGAGGGCGAAATCAAGCGCCACCTGAACGGCTTTGTCGAATTCCTTGACTTCTTTCCAGACCCCGTAGATGTCGTTATCGTGGGCTTCCCAGTCTATCTGGGAGCCTTCCACCATGAGGAAGAAGGGTTCATCATCTTTCGACAGTATCTCGAGCACTTTTTCCACCATTTCATAGAGCATCGGCTGCTCCTTTCTGCTACTTGCAGGATCCAGGTGACTTGGTGCAAAGAGAGCGAGTATTTTATCTGAATCCGCGGAGATTTTTGAGAGTTCCTCTCTGGTTTTCACGTATATATACCCTTTTTCTTTTGCAAGTTCAATCAAGTTGAGGTTGTCATCTCGTTTTCCACCGAGATCCTTGGGAAGAAAGTTTGCCCAACCTCCCCCCATCACCACATCGACTGTTTCATTCTCAACGAGTTGTCTTGCTATTTCGTTCTCTTCATCTCTACTTTTAACGTGTGCGTAGAAAGCAGCCGGCGTCGCATGTGTTACTCTGCAGGTAACAACGATACCCGTTCGAACTCCGTAGGTCTTTGCCACTTCGAAGATAGTGGGTACCACCGTTCCATCGGGGAGAATGTTGATCATACCGTTGTTCGTTTTGAACCCCGATGCCAGCGCTGTGCCCGCTGCTGCGGAATCAGTCACCCAGCTGTTTGCGGAGTGTGTCTTCACAAGTCCGATGTAAGGAGTCTTCATGAGCGAGAGTGGTCTTCCTTCGAGCATGCTGGTGAGATAGACTTGAGAAAGACCCATACCATCTCCAATGAAATAGATAACGTTTTTCACCTGAGAAAAAACGAGCGCGACCAGCAGGGAAATCAGTATCAGCGTAAAAAGCCTTTTCATCCTCGATCACCTCCCGCCTCCAGTGTACGGGGACTTTTTTCGAGCTGTTTTAAGAAACGTGAAAAAATAAAGGCAGGGGCGAGCCCTGCCTTTCACAACAGTTCGTGTTCTCCGAATATGAGAGGAGGCTCATCTTTCAGTGCTTTCTGCCTTCGCACAGTTCCGATGTAGACGATGTGATCCCCCGCTTCAAACTGTCCAGTCTTGTCGCACTCAATGTAAGCGATTGTTCCTTCTGGAATGGGAAGGTTCCCTTCGCTCATCGTGTAGGGATATTTTTTGAATTTGTCTGTGTTTCTGCCAGAAACAGTTCCGAAGTATTCAGCTATTTCTTTTGCGTCTTTTCCGAGAATGCACACAGCAAAGGAATCTGTCCTGTCCATGAGTTCTCTTGTGTATCTGGTTTTTCCTATCGAAACGGCCACCATGGGAGGTTGCCAGGAAACTCTCGTCACCCACGCTACAGTGATCCCGTTGAGTTTCCCTTCCACGTTCACGGTTACTATAGCGGTCGAGGTGTAAAGTTTTCCCAGAGCATCCATTATTTC
Source organism: Thermotoga sp. RQ2 (assembly GCF_000019625.1). Lineage (NCBI taxonomy): Bacteria > Thermotogati > Thermotogota > Thermotogae > Thermotogales > Thermotogaceae > Thermotoga > Thermotoga sp. RQ2. Next base: position 815,425 of record NC_010483.1, on the reverse strand, counting down.
ACCCCCCTAAAAAATGGTATCATACTCACTGTGGGGGGTGGAAAAGTGAGTTTTGTTTCCTTTGGAAGAAAGGTGTTTCTTCCAAGAGAAAGAGTGATAGCCGTTATGCCTATCAGTACTTCTGTGGAAAAGAGGCTCAAGAACGTGGATTTTTACGCGAACAAAATAATAAACGCGACGTTTGGAAAACAAGCAAGAACCGCGGTAGTTATGGATAGTGGACATGTTGTACTCATTCCTACCAGATACAAAATAGCACTGAGGGTTATCTGGGGGCGGAGAAGAAAATGAAAAAAATCCTCGCCTTTCTCTCAATTGCTGCTGGATCGACGCTTTTCTTCGTTTTTCTGTTTATTTTTCTATCAAAGGTTTTCAGCGGAGAAATTCTGCTCAGCAGGTACATATTTCGAATCGGCGGTTTTGAACTCAGATGGTATTCCACTTTGATCCTCACGGGCTTTTTGATCAGCTACTTTGTGGCAAGAAAGAGAGCGAAGAATGAAGGCATAAACTTGGAAGAATTCGATGAGCTCATTTTCTATGGAGTGATAGCCGGTATTGTTGGAGCGCGCCTTTATTATGTCTTGTTCAATTTGAAGTATTACAGAAGTTTGTGGGATGCTTTGAAGATCTGGGAAGGAGGACTTGCCATACATGGAGCTGTGATTGGTGCTCTTCTCACAGGCTTCTTGTATGTTCGATTGAAAAAGCCTTCCTTCACTTTTTTGCAGGCAACAGACTTGTTCACCTCCGTATTGCCGCTGGGGCAGGCGATAGGAAGATGGGGAAACTTCTTCAACTACGAGGCATTCGGTGTTCCCACGAACCTTCCGTGGAAAATGTTTGTGCCAGAGCCCTACAGACCCGTTGTGTACAAAGATTATTCCTTTTTTCATCCTACGTTTCTTTATGAGTCCATATGGGATCTGCTGGTGTTTTTCATGTTGAGTGTTTATTTCAAAAGGTACAGGAAAAGGCACGGCGAAGTAACGTGCCTCTATTTTGTCCTCTACTCACTTGGAAGAATCGTGATAGAGAGATTGAGGGTCGATAGCCTCATGATTGGAAACATAAAAGCTGCTCAGCTGCTGAGTGCCGTGCTGATTCTCCTGGGATTCACCGGTTTTCTGATTCTAAGATCTTCTCAAGAACCGAAAAGAGCTTTCTGAAGGCCTTTGATCTGTGACTGATTTTTTCTTTGAGATGAGGAATTTCGCCGAAGGTCTTATCGTATCCATCCGGTATGAAGAACGGATCGTATCCGAAACCGCCTGTCCCTCTTATTTCGTTGGCTATTCGGCCTTCTACTCTGTCTTCAACAGAAATAAGGGTGTTTTCCACAGGATCGAAAAAGGTAGCACTGCACACGAAAGCAGCTCTTCTATCTTTTCCTTCAAGCATCTTCAGTATGGTTCTCATCTTCTCTTTGTAGGAATGTTCCTCCATGAACCGGGCAGACATGACACCGGGGAATCCTCCCAGGGAATAGATGACCAGTCCGGAATCGTCCGCCATCACAGGATGTTTGAGTTTTTTCCCGTAGACCACGGCCTTTTTCACGGAGTTTTCCAGAAACGTTTCACCGTCCTCGACTACTTCGATTTTTTCGGGAGAGGGCAGAATCTCCATCCATTCTGGAGCGATCATCTTTATTTCTTCAACTTTGTGCGGATTCGTCGTTGCAAGGTAGACGGTCAGTTTTTTCATGTTCTCTTCCCCCTTTCAAATAGGATTCTACAGGAACTGGTTGGTTCCTTTTTCGTATTGAAATTTAGTTGTAAAATAAAGTCTGGTGCGGAGTGTTTCAGAAAGGAGGGAACTGTCTTGAGGAAGGCATGGGTGAAGACTCTGGCGCTCGATAGAGTGAGTAACACGCCAGTAGTTATTCTCGGCATTGAAGGTACAAATAGAGTGCTTCCCATCTGGATAGGAGCGTGTGAAGGGCATGCTCTGGCCCTCGCGATGGAGAAGATGGAGTTTCCGCGTCCTCTGACTCACGATCTCCTTTTGAGTGTTCTTGAATCTCTCGAAGCACGCGTGGATAAGGTGATCATTCACTCTTTGAAGGATAACACCTTCTACGCAACCCTCGTGATAAGAGATCTCACGTACACGGACGAGGAAGATGAAGAGGCTGCTTTGATAGATATCGATTCCAGACCTTCCGATGCGATCATACTCGCTGTGAAGACCGGGGCACCCATTTTCGTATCGGACAATCTGGTGGAGAAACACTCTATCGAGTTGGAAGTAAACGAAACACAGGACGAGGAAGAGGAATTCAAGAAGTTCGTTGAAAATCTGAACATAGATACGTTCAAACAGATGATAGAAAAGAAGAGGGAAGAAGATGAAGAAGGAGAAAGTTGAAGAAAGAATACGCGAGATTTTGAGGCCTGGATGGGATCTTCTCACAGAAGAAGCCATGCTGTACTCCGCGACGGTTGGAGGAAAGAGGATCCGTCCTCTCCTCGTCTTGACACTGGGTGAGGATTTGGGAGTGGAAGAGGAAAAGCTTCTCGATGTGGCGGTGGCCGTTGAACTCTTTCACACGGCTTCTCTGATACACGATGATCTTCCCCCAATAGATAACGCGGATTTTCGAAGAGGGAAGCCTTCTTGTCATAGGACCTATGGTGAAGATATCGCCCTTCTTGCGGGAGATGGTCTGTTCTTCCTCGCTTTTTCTCAGATATCTAAAATCGGAAATTCAAAGATTTTTGAAGAGTTTTCGGAAACGGCCTACAAACTTCTTTTGGGGGAAGCGATGGATGTGGAATTCGAAAGAAGAAAGATGGAAATCTCGCAGGAGATGGTGGAGAGAATGTACGCTTTCAAAACGGGAGCGCTATTTGCTTTCTGTTTCTCAGCTCCATTTATCCTGAAAGGAAAGGATCACACCAAGATGAAACTCCTCGGAGAGAAGTTCGGGGTGGCTTTCCAGATATACGACGATCTGAAAGACATTCTTGGGTCTTTCGAAAAGGTGGGAAAGGACCTCGGAAAAGACACAGAAAAAGTGACGCTTGTGAAAAAGGTGGGGATTCAGAAAGCTCGTGAGATGGCCGATAAGTATTATGAAGAAGTTTTGAAAGGTATCGAATCAGAAGGTCTCTTTCGCACGCTGTTTCTTCTGAAAGAACTCAAACAGATGGTGGAGGAGAGATGAGTTTTTTAAAAAAACTCCTAGAAATTGTTTTGAAAAGGAAGATTCTGTTTTTTACCCTGGTGTTTATAAGCATAACGGTGTTTTTCCTTCTGATCTTTTTTCAAAAAGAAGGCTCCTTGAAGATTGGAAAAGAAGGAGCGGAATCTGGTTTTATCAATTTGAGGGTGGAGATACCACCTGGAGCTTTTGGAAAACAAAAGGTTTTGAAAATCACGAGGCTTTCCGATGAAGAAAGAAAGCTTTATCCGGATGTGTTCGTGGGAGATCTTTACAGGGTGGAATTTGCGGACGGCGTAGATGAGTTTGCTCTGAAACCGATACGTCTCAAATACTATTTCGACGCCAAATACCTCAGAGGGGAGAATTACAACAATCTCACCTTTGCGTACGCGACAGAGGATGGTGGATACCGTATCATTCCCGGATCGATGATAGGAAAGGACGAAAGAGGATATTATGTGGAGGCCTTCACGTACCATCTTTCCGTTTTTGGAGTGGTTTTGAGATCGGCCGGTTTTCAAAAACATGGGATAAGGCTTCTGAGGGAAGCTGTGAACAGCTCCGGGCCAGCTGTTCTTCTGGTACCTGGAGAAGATCCTACCTTTGAAGGTGTCGTTAAGGACAACAACATATGGGAGACGATTTTCCCCGACAGAACGATCATGACGTACGAATACGCCCTTTATGAACCGCGTTCCCTGGCTTACAGTGAGATGTACAGAAGCTTCATAGAAAAAGAAGGAAGAAGAAGCTTCATTGACTTCGAATCGGATTTTCTCTCCCAAGAGATCTTGAAATATTCACAGTACGAGTTCGACATCCTTGCACATGGAACGGGTGGACTGATCGTCTTGAGGATGCTGCAACGTCATCCTGAGGTGAACAACGTCAGAAAAGTCGTTCTTCTTTCAACGCCGGTTCAGGGTACCAACGTGGTGAATCCCCTCTACTTCTCTTCTATCTTCTACGGCAAAGACCCAGAGGTGTTGGAAGACATATTCGGAATAGAGTGGACGAAGCTGAAGATGTTGACATTGCACATCAGAAATCTCATAGACACCCTGGGTGAGGTGGTGCAGGAAATCCTTCCGGATTCTCAACTTGTGAAAGAACTCAGGGAATTTGCAAGAAACGATGTGGAAATAGTATCCATCTGTGGAGACACACCGCCTTACGGAGTTGATGTGTCCGGAACGGAACTTGAGAGGTTCTATCCGGAGTTCGTGAAAGGAAAAGGAGATGGTTTCGTTTCCATTCAGTCCTGTCGGGTGGGTAAAGTTGAGCAGTTGAGCGGGAATTTTTACGATCTCTATTCCCGTGAGGAGAACGTAGCCTACATAAGAAAACTTTTGAAGTACGAGGTTCAGGTTTTTTCCGGTTTCAGGAGCGATGATTACGAGGAATACCTTCCATCGAAAAACCCGGAGCTCTCTGAGGAAAGTGTTCAAAAGGTTGTTGAAGCTAAAGAGACGAAAGGTACTGAACTTTCTGTGCTGCCAGTTAAGATTCTCTTTGAAAACTTTTTAGAACGGATCAGGTCTCTGGAGCTTTCTTCCTATTTGTCTGGAGCCCTGGTGGGTAAGGAAGTCTACATCGCTACCGAGTCGGGAGTTTTTGCCTGGGACAAGAAAGTTTTCGACAAGAAAATAGAGTTTTTTAAAAAGGTAGAAGATTACGCGTCGTTCGTAGATGAAGGCGACATTTTCATAGTGGACAACATAGGAATAAAGAAATACGCACCCTTTCCTCTTGTCGGTGATATCAGTGATGCTCTGATAACAAGGAATGCGATTATCTATGCCAGAGTGGTTCCGGGTGGTGTGAGGTACTATCTTTTCAGGAATGGAGCGGAAAAACTTCTCGCTACCTCTCCCGGTACAACGGTTCGAATGAAATCAGAGAATGGAAACTACCTTCTCATAACGGATGGAGAGGTTGTTGCAATAGGTTCGGATTTCAAGGAGAAAGGAAGAGTGTTAAGTTCTCTGTTCGGAGAGAAGGTGAAAATAGTAGATGCTTCTTTCAAAGACGATGCGTTCTATATTTTGCTCAACGATGGATCTATCGCCTTCGTTTCCAGCAGCAGATCGGAAACAAAAAATTACGGTCTCACTGTTCCAAAAAAGGTCCTGAACTTTCAGGGCAGGATACTGGTTGTTTACGATGGCGTCATTCTGGATCTTTCTGCTGGAAAAGCTCAGCGGTTCGACAGGGGGATCATCGATGTGTTCCCGGGGAACGAGGGTCTTTTCATTGTGTTTGATGAGAAGGTGAGAGTATCGGTAGAAGAGTGGCGGTTGTCAAAGGATTGATTTTGATTTTCATCTTGCTTTCTCTTGTTTCTGTTGCCAATGATCTCTATTCCAATGCTTTGAGTGCATACCTCGAAGGTGACTACAGAAGGGCACTCGAACTTTTTGAGAATGCGCTTCGAGAGGATCCAACCATTGAAGAAAGAGATTCCCTTGTGAAACTGAAAATGGGAATCTGTGCCTACGCAATAGGTGACTACGAGAAAGCCCGTGCTTACCTTTCAAATTTTCCGGATAACGTAGTGGCACAAGAAATTCTGAAAAGATTGAGTGTCCCGGAAGAGGTCTGGAAAAAATATATAGAAACCGGGAAGGCAGGTTCTGAATCAAAAAAGGTTGAAGCTACAAAGAGTATCCCTTTCTGGCTGCCGATGGTTGTTTCTGCTGCCACCTTCTTATCAGTTTTCTTTCTTCAAAGGTTCTTGATGAAACGCCTGGCGATGCGCTCTGAGAAGAAATCCAGTGTTGCTAAAGAGACTCCAGAAGTTGTTGAGGAACTGCCAGAGGGTACCGTCGAAGGGATTCCGGAGGAGAAACCAAGTGAAGCCTTTGCGGAAAAACTCGATTTTCTGGAAGAACTCCTCGGTAAAGTTCAGGAATCTAATCGTGAAGAATATGTAGATGTCGATGAGGTGAAAAACAGAGCCAGAGAAATTCTCGAAAATTCAGAGGAGATACCAGATGATCTCACGGCAGAAGAAGTGAACCTTGATGTGGAAGAAGTCATCAAAGAGTTGGAAGAGAAAGAAGCGTACGATGAAGAGGATGCAAGGAAGCTAGTTCTTGTGGCCAAGAATAAACTCAGGGAGGAATGAAGGTGTGGTTCTTCTTTTCAGGTGTTCTTATGGGAATAGCGAACGTGGTACCGGGTGTCAGCGGTGGTACAATCGCCGTTCTCATGGGTATCTATGAGAAACTGATAGAATCGGTGAATTCTTTTTTTCATGGAAATTCGAAATCTCTGAAGGTGCTGATACCTGTGGGAACAGGTGTTTTGGTGGGAGTATTTGGTATAGCGCGCTTCTTAGAAATCTCCCTTTCGAAGTATCCGATTCCAACACATTTCTTTTTTTTGGGACTCGTCATCGTTAGCTTTGTGAAAACAAAGGAGTATTTCTCGATCAAACCTGTGAACATATTCTTCGTCTTGCTTGGAATGTTTTTGATTTTTATGTTGCATTTTTCAGGTGGAACAACTGCAAAAGAAAACATGTTCCTTCTCGTCTTGGCGGGTTTCGTAGCGGCGATGGCCATGGTAGTGCCCGGTATCAGTGGTTCGCTGATCCTTCTGATTTTCGGTGTTTACGATCACGTTCTTTATCTGGTTTCGCACCTGATAATTGGTGAGCTTCTGATATTCTCCATCGGAGTTGTCGCCGGAATTCTTGTCTCCGTAAAGATCATGAACTTTCTTTTGAAAAGATTCCGGGAGGAAACTTACAGTTTCATCGGTGGGATGATTCTCGCGTCTCTCTACGAGGTCCTTCCGAAAAAGATGAATACAAACGTCGTTCTGCCATCTATCTTGAGTCTTGTACTCTCACTAACTCTTGGATTCTTTCTGCTTTACATTGAAAAGAAACTATCTGTGACTCAGAAACTTTAAAGCTTCTTTTATCAACTCGGATGTTTTCATTCCCTCTCTGTACACGTGTTTCACCGCTTCTCTTGCCTGTTTCTCCGGGTATCCCAGTGATATCAGGGCCTCTAAGGATTCATGATAGATCCTCATGTCTTTTATTCCAGCACTTTCGAATTCATCTTTCAGTTCCATCACGATCCGTTCCGCTGTTTTCTTACTGATGCCGGGAAGTTTTGAAAGGCCTTCCACGTCCTGAGAGGCGATCATTGCTACCAGTGTTTCCGCATCTTCGTTCGAGATGATCTTCAAGGCCGTTTTTGGCCCAAGCCTGGAAACCTTTGTGAGAGAAAGGAAGAGTTCCTTCTTCATCTCGTTTGAAAACCCGTAGAGGGTGATGCCATCCTGTGAAACGCTCAAAAACGTGTGGAGAAAACATTCCCCGCCTTCTTCCACTTCCTCACTGGTTTGAACATCGCAGACGATTTCAAAAACGACTCCAGATTTTGTCTCTACGAGGAGAACGTTTCCACTCTTTTTCAAAACCCTTCCAGAGATTCCCGCTATCATAGTTTCCACTCCTCATTTATCTTTCCGGTTGTCAGGAACTCCCTTACGTATCCCACCAGAAACAGTGATCCTGTAACAACTGTGTCTCCCTCACTGGATTCGATCGCTTCCAGGGGATCTTCTATGACTTCCACGTTTTTGAAGAATTTCTTTGCCGTGTCAACAAGGCTGTTCATGTCTTTCATACGAGGTGAAGGAACACAGGTGACTATGACCCTTTCGAAGATTCCGGTGTACTTTCGAAGAATGTCCTCCCGGTTCTTGTCGTCCAGAATGCCTATTACCAGGTTCAAGGGTTTGTCGTTGAAGTACAATTTCAAGCTTCTGACAAGGCTTTCCGCTCCGTGAGGGTTGTGCGCTCCATCGAGGATGTACGTCTTTCCATCTTTCTCCAGGATTTCAAATCTTCCCAGATTTTTCGCATTTTTCAAGCCTTCGCGTATTGCTTTCTCGCTCAACGGAAGTCCTGTTGCTTCAAGAGTCTTCAGGGCAACACCGGCGTTTTCTATCTGGTGAGGACCGTTCATGGTCAGGACGAGATCTTCGAAGGTGTTTTCCCCACAGTAATCGAATCTGTTTTCGTGAAGTTTCAGAGATTTAACCTTAACGGAAAAATCCTTGTCGATGACGTACATCCTTGAGCTCTTCTTTCGGGCAACATCTTCCATCACTTTGAGGGCTTCTCTTTTTCTTTCCCCTGTCACAAGGGGAACTCTTTCTTTTATTATTCCGGATTTTTCCCACGCGATCTGTTCTATGGTGTATCCCAGCGTTTTTTCGTGATCTCTGTCCACCGTGACGATGGTGGAACAAAGAGGGAACACCACGTTCGTTGCGTCCAGCCTGCCTCCAAGACCAACTTCCAGGACGGCGATGTCAACGTTTTTTTCCGCAAAGTAGAGGAAAGCCATCGCCGTTACAACTTCAAAAAAGCTTGGGGAGAATATTTCTTCTTTGTCGAGCTCGTTCAGAATCGGCTCCATTTTTTCGTAGATCTTCACCACGTCCTCTTCGGATATGTACTCTTCGTTTAACCTTATCCTTTCTCTGAACGTGCTCAGATGAGGGGAGTAATAGGATCCCACTCTGTACCCTTGAGATATCAAGATATGACTTATCATGTTCGTTACGGAACCTTTCCCATTCGTGCCACCTACGTGTATGCTTTTGTATTTCAGATGGGGATTTCCCAGTTTTGAAAGTAGCATTGAGATCCTCTCAAGACCTGGTTTCACCTTTCCCATAGGTCTTTTGTGATAGAGATATTTGAGAACTTCGAGGTATGCCATGGTCTCATCTTTCACTCCCATATGAGGTTTTTGAAGGAGGTTCCGTTTTCAAGAGGGGGAACTCCGAAGATATCGGCGATGGTTTGGCCCAGGTCGGCAAAGGTTTCCCTGATGCCAACGTAAACGTCTTTTTTCAGTCTTCCTCCGTATCCAAGGAGGGGGACCATTTCCCGGGAATGGTCCGTTGAGGGAGTCGTGGGATCACATCCGTGATCTGCCGTGATGAAAAGAACGTCGTCCTCGTTCAGATTATGCATGATCTCAGGTAATCTTGCGTCGAACTCCTCGAGGGCTTTGGCGTAAGAAACGGGGTCGTTTCTGTGGCCGTATTTGGTGTCAAAATCCACAAGATTTGTGAAGATCAGACAGTCATGATTTTTCTCCTTCATGAGTGAGATCGTTTTGTCTATTCCATCGTTGTTATCCTTCGTCTTGTAATTTTCCGTCACGCCTCTTCCAGCGAATATATCTGCGATCTTGCCAACACCGTAAACGGGTATTCCATTCTCTGTGAGGACATCGAGAAGTGTTTTACCTTCCGGTTCGAGCGAGAAGTCTTTCCTTTCGGGTGTTCGAACGTAGTTGGGCCACTCTCCTGTGAAGGGTCTTGCGATAACCCTGGCAACTTTGTATCCCATTTCGTTCAGAAGTTCCCTGGCGATTTTGCAGTACCTGTAAAGTTCCTCCAGGGGAACGATTTCTTTCTTTGCCGCTATTTGAAACACACTGTCCGCTGATGTGTACACGATCAGAGCACCGGTCTTCTCGTGGATCGGACCAAGTTCTTTTATGATTTCCGTACCGGATGCAGGTTTGTTACCTATGACTTTCCTCCCCGTTCTTCTCTCGAACTCTTTTATCAGTTCCTTGGGAAAACCATTTGGAAACAGGTCAAACGGCTTCTTGAGGATGACTCCCGCTATTTCCCAGTGTCCGGTCGTCGTGTCTTTACCGGGGCTTTTTTCCATCATTTTCCCGTAGATGCCTTCTGCGGGTTTCACAGGCTCAACACCTGGTATGTCGTCGAGGTTGCCGAGACCCAGTTTTGCCATATTTGGAAGGTGCAACCCACCCACCGCTTTTGCGGTGTTCACAATGGTGTTGCTCCCTTCATCGCCGTACAGATGAGCGTCGGGCATCTCACCTATTCCCACACTGTCCAGAACTATCAGTACCACCCTCATACTTCCAGCTCCTTTCCGAAAAATTCTATCACAAATGGCTGAAAAATCTGATATTATTAACTTTGAGAAGGAAATATCAGGAGGTGTAGACATGAAGGAATACAGACCACAGGAAATAGAGAAAAAATGGCAGGAAGTATGGGAAGAAAAGAAGGTTTTTTATACACCTCAGAGGTCTGAGAAACCCAAGTATTACGCTCTCGTGATGTTTCCGTATCCCTCTGGAACCCTCCACGTAGGGCACGTGAAAAACTACGTCATAGGTGACATAGTCGCAAGATACAAGAGGATGAGAGGATACAACGTCCTCCACCCGTTTGGATACGACGCATTCGGACTTCCCGCCGAGAACGCCGCAATCGAAAAGGGAATTCATCCTGAAGAGTGGACAAGGAAGAACATCAACACTATTCGAGGACAGGTGAAAAAACTCGGTATAAGCTACGACTGGAGCAGAGAAATCGCGACCTGCGACGAGGAGTACTACAAATGGACCCAGTGGATATTTCTCCAGCTCTACAAGAATGGTTTGGCCTACAAGAAGAAGGCAGCTGTCAACTGGTGCCCCAAGTGTAAAACTGTTCTTGCGAACGAGCAGGTGAAAGACGGAAAATGTGAAAGGTGTGGGACGAGCGTCACCATAAGGCACCTCGAACAGTGGTTTTTCAAGATCACGGATTACGCGGAAAGGCTGCTGAACGACCTGGACAAGCTCACAGGATGGCCGGAGCACGTCAAGACCATGCAGAGAAACTGGATAGGAAAGAGCACCGGTGCGGAAATAGATTTTCCTGTCGAAGGATCGGATACAAAGATCAGGGTCTTCACAACCAGGCCCGACACACTCTGGGGTGTCACTTTCATGGCTCTTGCACCGGAGTCTCCCCTTGTTGAAGAGCTCGTTCCTGAGGAGAAGAAAGAAGAGCTTCAGGAGTTTCTTGAACGTGTAAAGCAACAGGACAGATTCAGAAGAACCTCTGTCGAGGCCGAAAAAGAAGGGTTCTTCCTGGGAAGGTACGCCATAAACCCCGTGACCGGCGAGAGGATACCGATCTACGTGGCAAACTACATCCTCATGGAGTATGGAACGGGTGCCATCATGGGAGTTCCTGCCCACGATCAGAGGGACTTCTCCTTCGCTAAAAAATACGGAATTCCGATAAAGGTTGTGATTAAACCAGCAGACAGAGATCTCGATCCGGAGAAGATGGAAGAAGCCTACGAAGGCGAGGGTATCATGGTGAACTCCGGACCGTTCGATGGAACACCGAGCGGCGAAGGAATAGAAAAAGTCATAAATTGGCTCGAGGAAAAAGGCATTGGAAAGAGGTCGGTCCAGTACAAGTTGAGAGACTGGCTCATATCGAGGCAGAGATACTGGGGCGCTCCAATCCCCATCATCTACTGTGAAAAATGTGGTATTGTACCCGTCCCAGAGGAGGACCTTCCAGTGAGACTTCCAAAAGACGTGGAATTTCTTCCAACGGGTCAATCTCCTCTTTCTTTCCACGAAGGTTTCAAGAGGACAAAGTGTCCCATCTGTGGTGGAGAAGCCCAGAGAGAAACGGACACCATGGACACTTTCGTTGATTCTTCCTGGTACTTCCTCAGATACGTGAATCCTCACCTGGAGGACAAACCGTTCGAGCCCGATGATGTGAACTACTGGTTACCGGTGGATCAGTACATCGGAGGGGTGGAACACGCCGTACTGCATTTGCTGTACTCCAGATTCGTAACCAAGGTACTGCACGATCTGGGTTATCTCAATTTCGACGAACCCTTCACCAACCTCTTCACACAGGGAATGATTTACAAAGACGGTGCCAAGATGTCCAAGTCGAAGGGGAACGTGGTGTCCCCGGATGAGATGATAGAGAAATACGGGGCGGATACCTTGAGAATGTACATACTCTTCATGGCACCTCCAGAGAAAGACGCCGAATGGAGTGACGCCGGTATCGAAGGTGTTCACAGGTTCATCAAAAGGCTCTGGAACACTTTCTACACGGTTCTTCCGTTTGTGAAAGAAGAAAACACGGAGAATCTTGTGTTGAAAAACTCCACAGAGAAGGAACTCAGAAGAAAGCTTCACAGTATTATCAAGAAGATAACGGAGGATATAGAAGGTGGATTCAAGTTCAACACCGCTATAAGTGGTCTGATGGAACTCGTGAACCACCTGAGCCAGTACTTGAACAGTGTACCGCAGGAGGAATGGAACAGAAAACTCCTGCGAGAGATAGTAGAAAAACTCACACTCGCTCTTTCACCTTTCGCACCGCACCTTGCAGAGGAGTTCTGGCACGATCTCGGAAACGATAGTCTTGTTGTCCAGCAGGCCTGGCCTTCCTACGATCCAAAAGCGCTCGAAGTGGAGGAAGTCGAAATCGCCATCCAGATAAATGGAAAGGTGAGAGACAAAGTGGTTGTGCCTGTGGATATCTCTGAAGAGGCTCTGAAGAGGATCGTCCTCGAAAGAGAAAGGGTCAAGGAATACGTCGATGGCAAACCAATAAGGAAATTCATTTACGTGAAGGGAAGAATCGTAAATATCGTGGTATGAGGTGATAGAATGGCGGAAAAGATACCGAAGCCTGTTTCAAAAAGGTTGGTAAGTTACTACATGTGCCTTGAAAGGCTCCTCGATGAGGGTGTAGAGGTGGTATCCTCGGAAGAGCTCGCAAGAAGGCTCGATCTCAAAGCGAGTCAGATAAGAAAGGATCTGTCATATTTTGGAGAGTTTGGAAAGCGCGGGGTTGGCTACAACGTGGAACATCTTTACGATGCGATTGGTGAGATTCTCGGTGTCAAAAAGGAGTGGAAGCTGGTCGTTGTGGGAGCTGGAAACATAGGAAGAGCAGTTGCGAACTACACAGTGATGAAGGAAAAGGGTTTCAGGATAATAGGAATTTTTGATAGTGATCCGTCAAAGATAGGAAAAGAAGTGGCACCTGGCCTCGCTGTGAGTGATGTGAGTGAACTCGAAAAATTTGTTGAAGAACACGGTGTCGAAATAGGAGTGATAGCCGTTCCCGCTGAACACGCTCAGGAGATAGCTGAAAGATTGGAAAAAGCAGGCATCAAGGGGATTCTGAATTTCGCCCCCGTGAAGATAAAGGTATCTGTCCCGGTAGAGAACATAGACATAACCGCTTCTTTGAGAGTTCTTACCTTCGAGATTGTGAGGAGGAATTCTTGATATGGAATACGATGTTTACGTGAGGGTTTCAAAAGAGGATGTTCACCTTCTGAACTACCTTCTTGAGGTGGAAGAGCATATGTTCAACATCAGAAAATACGAAGATGGAGTTTTGAAAATTATCACTCCTTTTCCTGAGGAGGCCATAAAGCTCCTTGAAGGATGTAAGGAGATGGTGGATCTTGAAATCCTTGAGGTAAAGGAGAATCCCGGCGAGGCATGAAAGTCGAAAGAGTTGAAAGGGTCGAAGACATAGACTTCGAAGGTCTCTTGAAAGAAGGCTACACCTGTTTCTTTTTTGACTTCGATAACACTCTTGTTCCGTGGAAAGAGAGCAAACTTGAAGAGAGTAAGAGAAGATTGTTGATCGAACTGGCAAAAAGAGCTCGTGTGATTGTTGTTTCTAATGGAAAACCAAGAAAGGTCGATCTTCCAGTCACGTTCATCTGGAGGGCGGGGAAGCCTTTCAGCCTGAAGCTCTGGAGATTCCTGAAAAAGGAAAAAATCGATCCAGAGCGCTGCGTGATGATAGGAGATCAGATTTTTACAGATGTGCTCACTGGTAAGATTTTCGGATTTCGTGTGATAAAAGTAGAACCGATCAGTGCGAAAGAATTTTTTGGTACGAAGATTCTGAGGTTCTTCGAGAAAATAGTGGAGGGAAAAGTACGATGAACACAGGTGAAATGAAGATAAACTGGGTTTCCAGATACATGCCCCTTCTGAACAAAATCGCCGAGGAGTATTCGAGCGAAAAGCCGCTATCTGGTTTCACCGTTGGAATGAGCATACACCTTGAAGCAAAGACGGCCTATCTCGCGATTACTCTGTCAAAGCTTGGAGCAAAAGTGGTGATCACAGGAAGCAACCCACTTTCAACGCAAGATGATGTAGCGGAAGCGCTCAGATCAAAGGGAATAACCGTTTATGCGAGAAGAACACACGACGAGAACATTTATCGAGAAAATCTCATGAAAGTTCTCGACGAAAGACCGGACTTCATAATAGACGACGGAGGAGATCTCACGGTGATTTCTCACACCGAAAAAGAAGAGGTTCTCGAAAATCTCAAAGGGGTATCCGAAGAAACCACGACGGGCGTGAGACGTTTAAAGGCATTGGAAGAGACAGGAAAACTGAAAGTACCCGTTATCGCTGTGAATGATTCCAAGATGAAGTATCTCTTCGATAACAGATACGGGACGGGTCAGTCCACATGGGATGCCATCATGAGAAACACAAATCTTCTCGTTGCTGGAAAAAACGTTGTGGTGGCGGGATACGGCTGGTGCGGACGAGGGATCGCTCTCCGTGCAGCGGGACTAGGAGCCAGGGTGATCGTAACGGAGGTCGATCCTGTAAAAGCCGTCGAAGCGATCATGGATGGGTTCACAGTTATGCCTATGAAGGAGGCCGTGAAGATTGCCGATTTCTTGGTGACGGCCACAGGAAACACCGACGTTCTCTCAAAGGAAGATATTCTTTCTCTCAAAGACGGGGCAGTTCTGGCAAACGCTGGGCATTTCAATGTGGAGATCCCGGTGAGGGTACTGGAAGAAATTGCGGTTGAAAAGTTCGAAGCACGGCCGAACGTGACAGGATACACTCTTGAGAATGGTAAAACGGTCTTTCTTCTTGCGGAGGGAAGGCTGGTCAACCTGGCAGCGGGAGATGGCCACCCAGTAGAAATAATGGATCTGTCCTTTGCACTTCAGATCCTCGCCGTGCTTTATCTTCTTGAAAATCACGGAAAGATGTCACCGAAGGTGTACACGCTCCCAGATGAAATAGACGAAAGAGTGGCCAGGATGAAACTGGATTCTCTAGGAATAAAGATAGATGAGCTGACAGAGAAACAGAGGAGGTATCTGAGAAGTTGGCAGTGAATTCCAAATACCATCATTCCTGTATCAACTGTGGGGGATTGAACACCGATGAAAGAAACGAAAGGGGACTTCCTTGTGAAGTTTGTCTTCTCGAGGAGTCCCCTTCTGATATTTATAGGGCTCTTCTTGAAAGAAAGACTCTGAAAGAGTATCGTTTCTATCACGATTTCTGGAACGAGTACGAAGATTTCAGGAGTTTCTTCAAGAAAAAATTCGGAAAGGATTTGACGGGTTATCAGAGGTTGTGGGCAAAGAGGATTGTTCAGGGAAAAAGTTTCACGATGGTTGCACCAACCGGTGTAGGGAAAACGACTTTTGGAATGATGACAGCCCTGTGGCTGGCAAGGAAAGGGAAAAAATCCGCTCTCGTTTTCCCAACGGTTACTCTGGTGAAGCAAACTCTCGAAAGGCTTCAAGAGTTTGCCGATGAAAAGGTGAAAATCCTCGGTTTTTATTCCTCGATGAAAAAAGAAGAGAAAGAAAAGTTCGAGAAAAGCTTTGAGGAAGACGATTACCATATCCTGGTTTTCTCCACTCAGTTCGTTTCGAAAAACAGAGAAAAGCTTTCCCAAAAAAGATTTGACTTTGTTTTCGTGGACGATGTGGATGCTGTCCTAAAGGCCTCCCGGAACATAGACACTTTGCTCATGATGGTTGGAATACCGGAGGAGATCATAAGAAAGGCTTTCTCGACTATAAAGCAGGGAAAGATTTACGAAAGGCCCAAAAGCTTGAAGCCAGGTATTCTTGTGGTTTCTTCTGCCACCGCCAAACCGCGTGGTATAAGGCCCCTTCTCTTCAGAGATCTCCTTAATTTCACCGTCGGAAGGCTGGTTTCGGTAGCAAGAAACATCACCCATGTCAGGATCTCCACCAGATCGAAAGAGAAATTGATAGAGCTGCTGGAGATTTTCAGAGATGGGATATTGATCTTCACACAAACTGAAGAAGAGGGTAAAGAGCTTTATGAGTACTTGAAAAGATTCAAATTCAATGTTGGGGAAACATGGTCTGAATTTGAGAAGAATTTCGAAGATTTCAAAGTTGGAAAACTCAACATTCTGATAGGTGTTCAGGCGTACTACGGAAAACTCACAAGAGGTGTCGATCTTCCCGAAAGAATAAAATACGTGATCTTCTGGGGAACTCCTTCCATGAGATTTTCACTGGAATTTGACAGAGCACCGAGGTTTGTTCTTGCCAGGGTTTTAAAGGAAATGGGTTTGATAAAAGCTCAGGAGAACCCAGATGTCGAGGAGCTCAGAAAGATAGCGAAAGAGCATTTAACTCAAAAAGAATTCGTTGAGAAAATAAAAGAAATTTTCAGAGGAGTGGTTGTTAAAGATGAAGACCTGGAGATGACCATCCCAGATGTTTACACATACATACAGGCGTCTGGGAGATCCTCCCGAATACTGAACGGTGTACTGGTCAAGGGTGTTTCTGTGATCTTCGAAGAAGACGAAGAAATTTTCGAATCGCTGAAAACAAGGCTCCTTCTTATCGCAGAAGAAGAAATAATAGAGGAGTCCGAAACGAACTGGAAAGAACTGGTTCACGAGGTAGAGGAAAGCAGAAAAAGAATTGAAGGGGAACTGACCGACACATCAAAATCTCTCCTGATCATTGTGGAGTCTCCGACCAAAGCAGAGACGCTCTCCAGGTTCCTTGGAAGGGCTTCTTCTCGGAAAGAGAGAAACATAATTGTCCATGAAGCGGTGACAGGCGAGGGAGTGATACTCTTCACCGCGACGAGGGGACACGTCTACGATCTTGTTACAAAGGGAGGAATCCACGGAGTAGAGGAAGAAAATGGAAAATTTGTTCCCGTGTACAACTCTCTGAAAAGATGCAGAGATTGTGGATACCAGTTCACGGAGGATAGGGATGAGTGTCCTGTATGTTCTTCGAAAAACATAGATGATAAGACAGAAACGCTCAGAGCCCTAAGAGAGATTTCACTGGAGGCAGACGAAATCCTTGTGGCAACAGACCCAGATGTTGAAGGAGAGAAAATATCCTGGGATGTGACTCAGTATCTTCTTCCAGCCACCAGATCTTTGAGGAGAATAGAAATGCACGAAATCACAAGGTACGGTTTCAAAAAAGCGAGGGAAAGCGTCCGGTTCGTTGATTTCAATCTGGTGAAGGCACAGATCGTGAGGAGAGTGCAGGACAGGTGGATAGGGTTTGAACTCAGTGGAAAACTGCAGAAAAGATTTGGAAGATCGAATCTCTCGGCAGGCCGGGTGCAATCCACCGTTCTGGGATGGATAGTAGAGAGAGAAGAAGAATACAAAAAAAGCGAAAAGGATTTCACTCTCCTTGTTCTGGAAAACGGTGTGAATCTGGAAGTCGAAGGGAAAATCGCAGATGACGTGGTAACCGTTGTGGAACTACAGGAAGTCGAAGAAGAAAGAAATCCGCTACCACCTTACACGACATCTTCGGCATTATCAGAGATTTCACAAAAATTGCGGCTCGGTGTTCAAGAAGTGATGGACATCCTTCAAGATCTTTTTGAAAAAGGTTTCATCACCTATCACAGAACGGATTCAACAAGGATTTCTCTTGAGGGTCAGAACGTCGCGCGAACCTACCTCAGGAAGATAGGAAAAGAGGATATATTCATGGGAAGAAGCTGGTCAACAGAAGGTGCTCATGAGGCGATAAGGCCCGTGAAGCCTATAGATGCCAGGGAACTTGAGGAGATGGTCGAGGAAGGTTTGATAGCCGATCTCACCAAGAAACATTTGAGAGTTTATGAACTCATCTTCAACCGCTTTCTTGCCAGTCAATCCGCGGCTGTGAAGGTGAAAAAACAGATCGTGACAGTCGATGTGGATGGTAAGCGGATTGGAATAGAACAGATAGTCGAGATTTTGAGAGACGGCTGGAATCTCTTCGTGCCGTTAACAGTTTCTCCAAGATTTGAACACAGAAACTACAAGATAAAAGAAAAAAAGTTTTACAAAAAACACACCGTTCCTCTCTTTACTCAGGCTTCTATTGTGGAAGAAATGAAGAAAAGAGGTATTGGGAGACCTTCTACTTATGCAAAAATAGTAGAGGTGCTTTTCAGAAGAGGCTATGTGTACGAAGACAAATACAAAAGAGTTCGACCAACCAGACTTGGTGTAATGGTTTATTCCTATCTGAAAGAGCGTTATGAGAAATACGTCACAGAAGAGACCACACGAAGATTAGAGGAGATCATGGATAAGGTGGAAAGGGGAGAGGAAGATTATCAGGCAACTCTGAGGCTTTTATATGAAGAAATAAAATCTCTCATGGAGGAGGGGTAATGTATGTGGCTGCTCTTTTTAATTCCGCTTGTTGCACTCGGTTTTGCTGCCGCAAACTTCGCAGCCGTCGTCAGAAAACCAGAGGGGACCGAGCGGATGAAAGAGATTTCCTCTTACATCAGAAGTGGAGCAGATTCCTTCCTTGCACACGAAACAAAAGCCATTTTTAAAGTTGCCATCGTCATAGCGATACTCCTCATGATCTTCACAACCTGGCAGACGGGCGTGGCGTTTCTTCTGGGAGCCGTTATGAGTGCATCTGCTGGTATCGTGGGAATGAAGATGGCCACCAGGGCAAACGTCAGGGTGGCGGAGGCTGCCAGAACCACAAAGAAGATAGGCCCCGCTCTGAAAGTGGCGTATCAAGGTGGAAGCGTTATGGGTCTTTCCGTTGGTGGATTCGCTCTGCTTGGACTCGTCCTGGTGTATCTGATTTTCGGAAAGTGGATGGGACAGGTGGACAATCTGAACATATACACGAACTGGCTTGGAA
Organism: Thermotoga sp. RQ2; assembly: GCF_000019625.1. Lineage (NCBI taxonomy): Bacteria > Thermotogati > Thermotogota > Thermotogae > Thermotogales > Thermotogaceae > Thermotoga > Thermotoga sp. RQ2. The sequence goes on along the minus strand of NC_010483.1, from coordinate 796,436 downwards.
TAAACTTTGTTCCTTTTGCGATGCCCGTTTCTGGATACGCCCTTGGATGTTCAATCATTGCCATGTTCGATAGGGTCGGTGGAGGAGTTTACACGAAGGCCGCTGACATGGCAGCTGACCTCGTTGGAAAAACCGAATTGAACCTCCCGGAAGACGATCCCAGGAATCCGGCAACGATCGCAGACAATGTGGGAGACAACGTGGGAGACGTTGCGGGGCTCGGAGCGGACCTTTTGGAGAGCTTTGTTGGAGCGATAGTTTCTTCCATAATCCTCGCTTCTTACATGTTCCCAATCTACGTTCAGAAGATAGGCGAGAATCTGGTACATCAAGTACCGAAAGAAACGATACAAGCTCTCATCAGCTATCCTATCTTCTTTGCTCTTGCTGGTCTTGGCTGTTCGATGCTTGGAATACTGTACGTGATCGTGAAGAAACCATCTGATAATCCTCAAAGAGAACTCAACATCAGTCTCTGGACATCTGCGCTGCTCACAGTTGTCCTCACAGCCTTTCTGACGTATTTCTATCTGAAAGATCTTCAGGGACTCGATGTAGTTGGATTCCGATTTGGAGCCATCTCACCTTGGTTCTCAGCGATTATAGGCATCTTCTCAGGGATTCTCATAGGATTCTGGGCCGAGTACTACACGAGTTACCACTACAAACCGACCCAGTTTCTGAGTAAATCTTCTATCGAAGGGACCGGAATGGTCATTTCGAACGGACTTTCACTGGGAATGAAGAGCGTGTTTCTCCCCACTCTAACACTTGTTCTTGGTATCCTCTTTGCTGATTATTTTGCGGGTCTCTACGGTGTGGCGATTGCCGCGCTTGGAATGCTTTCGTTTGTTGCAACATCCGTCTCTGTTGACAGCTACGGTCCCATTGCGGACAACGCGGGTGGAATAAGCGAAATGTGTGAACTGGATCCCGAGGTCAGAAAGATCACGGATCACCTCGACGCGGTCGGTAACACCACCGCAGCCATAGGAAAGGGATTCGCTATAGGATCCGCTATATTTGCAGCGCTTTCGCTCTTTGCGTCTTACATGTTCTCCCAGATCAGTCCTTCTGATATTGGGAAGCCTCCTTCACTCGTGCTTCTTCTGAACATGCTCGATGCGAGGGTCATAGCAGGCGCCCTCCTTGGTGCAGCCATCACATATTACTTCAGTGGATATCTTATTTCGGCAGTTACCAAGGCAGCTATGAAGATGGTGGATGAGATCAGAAGACAGGCTCGAGAAATCCCAGGACTGCTGGAAGGTAAGGCCAAGCCTGACTACAACAGGTGTATTGAAATCACCAGTGACAACGCTCTGAAGCAGATGGGTTATCCTGCGTTCATAGCGATTCTCACACCGCTTGTGACTGGTTTCCTCCTCGGAGCGGAGTTCGTTGGAGGGGTGTTGATAGGAACGGTCCTCAGCGGTGCGATGCTCGCAATTCTGACGGCCAATTCTGGAGGAGCCTGGGACAACGCGAAGAAGTATCTGGAAGCGGGTAATCTGGAAGGGTACGGAAAAGGTTCCGAGCCGCACAAGGCACTGGTTATAGGAGACACGGTTGGAGATCCTCTCAAGGACACCGTTGGACCTTCCCTTGACATTCTCATAAAGATCATGTCGGTGGTCTCGGTGATAGCTGTCTCCATATTCAAACACGTTCACCTGTTCTGATAAACGGGGGCTTCGGCCCCCTTTAAAATTGTGGTAGGATTTCATGGGGGGACTTCACGTGGAAAGGAAAAAGCTCATGGCGAAATTTGTCGAAATCGCGTCAGAGAAAATGGGGAAAGATCTTGAAACGGTTGATGAAGAAAACACATTTGAAGAGCTTGGATTCGATTCGATAGACGTGATAGATCTTGTGATGTTCTTTGAAGATGAATTTGCCTTGAGAATAGAAGATGAGGAGATATCGAAAATTCGAAAGGTTAAGGATCTGATCGATATCGTAATCAAGAAGCTGGAGGAGATCGACGATGAGGTATCTGAGGGCTGACGAAAGGTGTCTGATCTGCAGTCTCAGACAGGCGGAGAATCTTCTGAAGAAAACCATCACTTCTCCTGAAAAGAGATGGGTGATCTTCAGGGAAGTTTTCAGGATTATGAGTGAAATGAAGTGGGGTATGAAGCCTCTCGAAGTGAACGGAGAGGTTCACAGGTTCATAATGGAGTACATAAAGGAAGAAGATCCTTTCAAAGAGGAGAAAAGAAGATCGAACGATATGGCCATGAAACTCGTTGAAATGTTCAGACCAGAGATTTTGAACTCTCCCGATCCTGTGTATTCCGCCGCAAAACTCGCCGTTTCTGGGAATCTGATAGATCTCGGGATACCGGGATGGAGTGTTGATGAAATCTTTGAAAAACTACACGAGGCTTACGAAAGGCCGTTCGACAGAGAAGACTTCGAGGAATTCAGGAATGTGTTGATGAACGCTTCCACTCTGTTCTATGTGGCTGACAACGCGGGAGAAATCGTGTTTGACAAGTTCTTCATAGAAGTCCTGAAGATGGAGAATCCATCGCTGGAGGTAGTTGTGGCGGTTCGTGGCAAACCCATTATCAACGATGCAACCATTGAGGACGCGAAGTACATCGGTCTGGAAGAGATCGCCACTGTTATTAGCTCTGGAGTGGACGAACCTGGTGTCATGCTTGATAAGGCGAGTGAGGAGTTCAGAAAGGCATTCTTTGAGTTCGATGTTGTGATCTCCAAAGGCCAGGGAAACTTCGAAGGTCTCTACGAAGAGGAGAAAAAGAATCTCTTCTTCCTCCTGACAGCAAAGTGTGATTTCGTTGCCGAAGTACTGAACGTTCCTCTGGGCGGTAAGGTCTTCATCTCTTCTTCCTCCCTCTGATTTCTCTTGTGGAGGTGAAAGAAGTTGATAGGAAAAATCAAAGAGTACGTGCTGAGTACTCTTGGAACGTTGATCACTGCCGTTGGACTCGTTGTTTTCCTCATACCGAACGATATAGCGGCTGGTGGGGTGAGTGGACTTTCGATAATACTTCACAGTTTTGTGCCGATCCCCGTTGGTGTGTGGATGTACATACTCAACGGTTTGCTCTTTTTGATAGCTTTCTTGACGATAGGATTCGATTTCAGCGCGAAGACTATTTATTGCACCTTTGTTTTTAACTTCTTCGTGGATCTTTTCGACCGCATTATTCCCCTTCCAAAGTACACCGGTGATGATCTGTTTCTTGCCGTGTTTTTTGGAACCATCCTCACAGCTTCCGGCCTTGCCATAACTTTCTCTCAGAACGCTTCCACAGGAGGAACGGATATTCTGGCCAGGATTCTGAACAAGTACTTCTGGATATCTATGGGAACGGGGCTGCTCATGGTGGATGTCGCGATAGCGGTACTTGCAGGACTTGTTTTCAGTGCCAGAACAGGTATGTACGCACTTCTTGGAGTTATTTTGAACGGTATAATGGTGGATTTCATGATGAGAGGTATTGAGCAGTCGAGTGAGGTGATCATTATCTCTGAAAAATGCGACGATATAAAAGACTTTGTGCTGAACGTTCTTCAAAGAGGGGCTACTTACATTCCCGCAAAGGGAGCTTACACCGGCAAAGAAAGGAAGATACTTCTGGTGGTGGTGAGGAGAAGGGAATTGAACGAACTGATCAGGTTCATAAAGAAGGCTGATCCAAAAGCCTTCGTCATAATCAAGGAAGTGAGGCAGGCCCTTGGAGAAGGGTTCAAAGAACTGGAGGAGTTGTGAGATGTACTACAAGGTGGCTGTCTCCGGTTCGGGAAAAGTGCTTAATGTTTTCTCTTCAGAAGAGCTTTTGACTGGTGAAAGAGTGTGGTTGAAGTGGCGAAATGAAAAAGTCAAGGGCTACGTACTGGAACGATCATTTTCACACGAAAACGAAGCAACGCTCAGTGAAAGGGACGGTAAAAGTTTTCTAAGCGAAGGACATGTGAAAATAGCAGAATGGGTGTCTGAAAGGTTTTTCTCACCTGTAGGAATGGTTTTCGATCTGTTTTTCCCACAGGGTATCGACGATTACAAGGAGGAAGTGGTTGTTTCGGAGAGTCCGTTTCTGGATTTCGACAGGATGACTCTGCGCGATTTTCTTGAAACTTTCGGGGAAAAAGCTCTGAAAGAAATGGTGAAAAAAGGCCTGGTGAGGGTGGAGAAAAATTTCTATGTGAAAGAGCCAAGACCTCGTGTGAAAAAACGATTGTTTCTGAAAAAGGGAATAAGTGAAATCGTTCGAGAACATCTAACTGTGAAGCAGAGAATGGTGGTGGAATACCTTCAATTCAACGATGGGGTCCCTCTTGAGGAGCTGCTGGAGGATCTGGAGGTTTCAAAGAGTGTGATTGAAACTCTTCAAAGGAAGAATATAGTAGAAATAGTGAGTGGTGACGTTCTTCCAAAAAAGAGAAGGATCCTTCGCGGTGATTTCAAAGGAAATATCTCGAAGGAAAATCTTTTTTTTGGTCCTACTGGAAGTGGAAAAACCGAGGCTTTGTTCGAGTTGATCGATGTGTATTCGAGGAAAGGAACTGTGCTTTTCCTCGTACCGGAAGTTTCTGTTCTCACCCACACGCTTTCACGTCTGAAGGGAGCCTTCCCGGACTTGAAAATAGGGATTTATCACAGCTACCTTTCCAGAGCGAGGAAAAATCTGGAATGGTACAGGGCGGTTAGCGGAAAAATCGATGTGCTTTTGGGAACACGCAGTGCTGTTTTTGTTCCAGTTAAGAATCTTTCCCTCTTGATAGTCGACGAAGAACACGATGAGAGTTTTTATCAACACACTCGACCTTCTTACGATGCCATCGTGGTTGCAAGGAAAATCTCTGAAGTTTTCGATGTTCCCATAATTCTGTCTTCTGCAACACCGGATTTGTGGACCTACAGAGAGGCAAAAGAGGGTCGCATCAGGACGTTCAATTTTACGAGAAGGTTCGGGAGTTTGTCTGTGGAAGTTGTCGATATGCGAAATGAAGAGAAGATAGGAAGTTTTGCGAAAAAGACCCTTGACAGAATAGAGGAGACCCTCGAGGAAGGCAAGAGAGTTCTCATCTACGTAAGGAGAAAAGGTTTCTGGGGTCGTGTCCAGTGTGAAGTGTGTGGGTACGTGCTCAAATGTGAGAATTGTGATGTGTCTCTGGTGTACCATTCAGATACGCATTCCTTGAAATGTCATCAATGTGGGCGTGAGTACGGATTGGTTGAATCCTGTCCTCGCTGTGGAGGGCGTCTCGTCGGAAGAACAGCGGGAACAGAAAGAGTGGAAAGGGAACTGAAAAGGTACTTTCCGACTCGCAGGATAGCGAGAGTCGATAGAGAGGTTGTCGATAACATCATGGAGCTGGAAAGTTACATAGACAAATTGATCAGAGGCGAGATAGATATACTCGTTGGAACCAGGTTGATCACAAAGAGTCTCAGTGTACCCGAAATAGGTCTCGTATGTATCATGGATGTGGATTCTTTGATCTTCAACCCTGATTATTCGTCTTCGCTTCGTACGTTTCAGTTGGTCGTTCAGGCACTTGGGAGAGCATCAAGAGGAGATCAGGGGAAGGCGATTATCCAGACTTACAACCCGGAGGACACGATCATCAGAAAAGCTCTGGAAGAAGATGTGAACGGTTTTTATGCCGAGGAACTCGAAAGAAGAAAAGCCCTTGGTTATCCTCCATATCGTCACCTCATTCAGGTTGCTGTGAAGTCCAAGAATCCGGAAGTTGGAAAGAATTCTCTGACTTCTCTAAAAGAATTTCTGAAAGGCGAGGAGGTTCTTGGACCCGTTGAGCACTGGGTTTTCAAACTGAGAGGATTCTACAGGCACCATCTCATTGTGAAAACAGAAGACTTGGAGAGAGTACTTCCAAAACTGGAAAAAGCGTTGAGAATACTGGGAATCGATGCGATTGTTCGGGTCGATCCACCCACGCTCGAGGTATCAGATTAATCTTGATGTTACTTTATCGTATCTTTTTCTTAATTGAAAGAGGTTGAAGGGGGTGCTATTATTAATCTCGGCGACGTTGAGATGAAGGGTCTTCAGAAAGCAGAAAAGAAGAATAGAACCCGGAAAGAGAAGTTACGAACTCAGAGCCGAAGCAAACTTCAAGGTTTTTGTCCCCGGGTCATTGAAATATGGATAGCAGCCCCCCAGTTTGTTGAGCCTGGATCGAATCTTATATGGAGGGTTTGATCCTGGCTCAGGGTGAACGCTGGCGGCGTGCCTAACACATGCAAGTCGAGCGGGGGAAACTCCCTTCGGGGAGGAGTACCCAGCGGCGGACGGGTGAGTAACACGTGGGTAACCTGCCCTCCGGAGGGGGATAACCAGGGGAAACCCTGGCTAATACCCCATACGCTCCATCAACGCAAGTTGGTGGAGGAAAGGGGCGCTTGCCCCGCCGGAGGAGGGGCCCGCGGCCCATCAGGTAGTTGGTGGGGTAACGGCCCACCAAGCCGACGACGGGTAGCCGGCCTGAGAGGGTGGTCGGCCACAGGGGCACTGAGACACGGGCCCCACTCCTACGGGAGGCAGCAGTGGGGAATCTTGGACAATGGGGGAAACCCTGATCCAGCGACGCCGCGTGCGGGACGAAGCCCTTCGGGGTGTAAACCGCTGTGGCGGGGGAAGAATAAGGTAGGGAGGAAATGCCCTACCGATGACGGTACCCCGCTAGAAAGCCCCGGCTAACTACGTGCCAGCAGCCGCGGTAATACGTAGGGGGCAAGCGTTACCCGGATTTACTGGGCGTAAAGGGGGCGTAGGCGGCCTGGTGTGTCGGATGTGAAATCCCACGGCTCAACCGTGGGGCTGCATCCGAAACTACCAGGCTTGGGGGCGGTAGAGGGAGACGGAACTGCCGGTGTAGGGGTGAAATCCGTAGATATCGGCAGGAACGCCGGTGGGGAAGCCGGTCTCCTGGGCCGACCCCGACGCTGAGGCCCGAAAGCCAGGGGAGCAAACCGGATTAGATACCCGGGTAGTCCTGGCTGTAAACGATGCCCACTAGGTGTGGGGGGGGTAATCCCTCCGTGCTGAAGCTAACGCGTTAAGTGGGCCGCCTGGGGAGTACGCCCGCAAGGGTGAAACTCAAAGGAATTGACGGGGGCCCGCACAAGCGGTGGAGCGTGTGGTTTAATTGGATGCTAAGCCAAGAACCTTACCAGGGCTTGACATGCCGGTGGTACCTCCCCGAAAGGGGTAGGGACCCAGTCCTTCGGGACTGGGAGCCGGCACAGGTGGTGCACGGCCGTCGTCAGCTCGTGCCGTGAGGTGTTGGGTTAAGTCCCGCAACGAGCGCAACCCCTGCCCCTAGTTGCCAGCGGTTCGGCCGGGCACTCTAGGGGGACTGCCGGCGACGAGCCGGAGGAAGGAGGGGATGACGTCAGGTACTCGTGCCCCTTATGCCCTGGGCGACACACGCGCTACAATGGGCGGTACAATGGGTTGCGACCCCGCGAGGGGGAGCCAATCCCCAAAGCCGCCCTCAGTTCGGATCGCAGGCTGCAACCCGCCTGCGTGAAGCCGGAATCGCTAGTAATCGCGGATCAGCCATGCCGCGGTGAATACGTTCCCGGGCCTTGTACACACCGCCCGTCACGCCACCCGAGTCGGGGGCTCCCGAAGACACCTACCCCAACCCGAAAGGGAGGGGGGGTGTCGAGGGAGAACCTGGCGAGGGGGGCGAAGTCGTAACAAGGTAGCCGTACCGGAAGGTGCGGCTGGATCACCTCCTTTCTAGGAGATGAATGGGGGCTGCTATCCATATTCCAATGGCTCGGGCTCGTAGCTCAGTCGGTCAGAGCGCACGCCTGATAAGCGTGAGGTCGGTGGTTCGAGTCCACCCGAGCCCACCATTGGTGGGGACGTAGCTCAGCTGGGAGAGCGCCTGCTTTGCAAGCAGGAGGTCAGGGGTTCGAATCCCCTCGTCTCCACCAAGGTGAAGGGTCATTGAAAACTGCATAGGGGAAAGTAGGAGGTCAAGGTACTAAGGGCACGCGGTGGATGCCTTGGCGGCGGGAGGCGATGAAGGGCGTGGCAAGCTGCGATAAGCCCGGGGGAGCCGCAAGCAGGCGTTGATCCCGGGATTCCCGAATGGGGAAACCTGGGTGGCCGTTGAGGCCACTCGCCGCCGAAAGGCGGTGCGACACCGGGGGAAGTGAAACATCTCAGTACCCCGAGGAAAAGAAATCAACCGAGATTCCCCTAGTAGCGGCGAGCGAACGGGGAGGAGCCCAAACCAGCGTGGTGTCAAAGCCCGTGGGCGTTGCCACGCTGGGGTTGTGGGACACGGCCGGGCGAGGCCACGGACTCGCCGGGGAGTTACAAATCCCTCCTCTAGCCGAACCACCTGGGAAGGTGGGCCGGAGAGGGTGACAGCCCCGTAGGCGAAAGGGGAGGGACTCCCTGGGCCGTGCTCCCGAGTACCACGGGACACGTGGAATCCCGTGGGAAGCTGGGGGGACCACCCTCCAAGGCTAAATACTACCCGCCGTCCGATAGCGCACCAGTACCGTGAGGGAAAGGTGAAAAGCACCCCGGAAGGGGAGTGAAAGAGGACCTGAAACCGCGTGCCTACAAGAAGTCGGAGCCCCCATTTGGGGGTGACGGCGTGCCTTTTGATTAATGAGCCCGCGAGTTGCCGTCGGTGGCGAGGTTAAGCCGACGAAGGCGTAGCCGTAGCGAAAGCGAGTCCGAACAGGGCGCTCAGTCACCGGCGGCAGACCCGAAGCCGGGTGAGCTACCCCTGGGCAGGGTGAAGGTGGGTTAAAACCCACTGGAGGCCCGAACCGGTGGACAGTGAAAAGTCCTCGGATGACCTGGGGGTAGGAGTGAAAAGCTAACCGAACCCGGTGATAGCTGGTTCTCCCCGAAATGCATTGAGGTGCAGCCTCGGGCGGTCTGTGCAGGGGGTAGAGCACTGATGGGGCTAGGGGGGTTTCCTCCGAACCCCGTCAAACTCCGAATTCCTGCACACAAAGCCCGGGAGTGAGCCCGCGGGGGATAAGCTCCGCGGACGAGAGGGGAACAACCCAGACCGCCGGCTAAGGGCCCGAAGAGGTGGCTAAGTGGTAAAGGATGTGGAGCGCCTAAGACAGCTGGGATGTTGGCTTAGAAGCAGCCATCATTTAAAGAGTGCGTAACAGCTCACCAGCCGAGGCGCTCTGCACCGAAAATGTAACGGGGCTCAAGCCACCCCCCGAAGCCGCGGGTCAGTACCTCCGCTGGAGGTACTGGCGGTAGGGGAGCTTTCCGCTGTAGGGTGAAGGCGGACCCGCGAGGGCCGCTGGACGAGGCGGAAGTGAGAATGCGGGCATGAGTACGCGAAAGGAGGGTGAGAATCCCTCCCCCCGTAAGCCCAAGGGTACCTGGGGAAGGTTCGTCCGCCCAGGGTTAGCCGGGACCCTAAGGTGAACCCGAAAGGGGTAGCCGAAGGGAAGCCGGTTAATATTCCGGCGCCACCTGCGGTCGATGGTACGAGGGGTGACGCAGGAGGGTAGGCGCCGGGGGCAAGTGGCATGCCCCTCCAAGCGGTTAGGGCGATGACGGGCGTAGGTAAATCCGCGCCCCGAGCCTGAGCCGTGATGGGGAGGTCCCTTCGGGGACCAACGGCGCTGACCCCACACTGCCGAGAAAAACCTCGCGTACCGCTTGAGACCGTAGGTGCCCGTTCCGCAAACCGACACAGGTGGGCGGGCTGAGAAGGCTCAGGGGAGCGGGTTAACCCTCGCCAAGGAACTCGGCAAATTGGCCCCGTAACTTCGGGAGAAGGGGTGCCGCGTTAGGGTGAACCCAGGGGAAGGGGCAACCCGGAAACTGGGGGAGCCCGAGGCGGTCGCAGTGACAAGGCCCTGGCGACTGTTTACCAAAAACACAGGTCTCTGCTAACTCGAAAAGAGGAAGTATAGGGACTGACGCCTGCCCAGTGCCGGAAGGTTAAGGGGAGGGGTGAGGCTCCCCTTGTGGGAGCGTAGCTCCGACCCGAAGCCCCGGTAAACGGCGGCCGTAACTATAACGGTCCTAAGGTAGCGAAATTCCTTGTCGGGTAAGTTCCGACCTGCATGAATGGCGTAACGACTGGGGCACTGTCTCGGCGGGGGGCCCGGCGAAATTTCAGTCTGGGTGAAGATGCCCAGTACCCGCGGCTAGACGGAAAGACCCCGTGGAGCTTTACTGCAGCCTGGTATTGGGCTCCGGTGCATCGTGTATAGAATAGGTGGGAGGCTGTGAAGCCGCCTCGCCAGGGGCGGTGGAGCCGCCAGTGGAATACCACCCTCGGTGCACTGGAGTCCTAACCTGACCCTGTGAAGAGCAGGGTGGGGACAGTGCCAGGTGGGCAGTTTGACTGGGGCGGTCACCTCCTAAAAGGTAACGGAGGTGTGCAAAGGTCGGCTCAGGTGGGTTGGAAATCCACCGCAGAGTGCAAGGGCATAAGCCGGCCTGACTGCGAGGCCGACAGGCCGAGCAGGGGGGAAACCCGGCCCTAGTGACCCGGCGGTCCCGTGTGGAAGGGCCGTCGATCAACGGATAAAAGTTACCCCGGGGATAACAGGCTGGTCCCGCCCGAGAGTTCACATCGACGGCGGGGTTCGGCACCTCGATGTCGGCTCATCCCATCCTGGGGCTGAAGCAGGTCCCAAGGGTTGGGCTGTTCGCCCATTAAAGGGGTACGTGAGCTGGGTTCAGACCGTCGTGAGACAGGTCGGTCCCTATCTGCCGCGGGCGTAGGAGGCTTGAGGGGGGTCCTCCCTTGTACGAGAGGACCGGGAGGAGGGGGCCTCTGGTGTACCGGCTGTCGCGCCAGCGGCATACGCCGGGTAGCTACGCCCCTAAGCGATAACCGCTGAAAGCATCTAAGCGGGAAGCGCGCCCCAAGATTAGGCCTCCCATCCCGTTAAGGGAGTAAGGCCGGTCCGAGAAGAGGACCTTGATAGGCCGGGGGTGTAAGCGCCGCAAGGCGTTGAGCCCACCGGTACTAATCGGCCGAGGCCTTGACCTCCGAAATCCCCTATGCAGTTTCCAGTGACCCTTCGAAGTATCCCCGGGTGCCGATACTGGGGCGGGAAACACCCGGTTCCATTCCGAACCCGGCCGTTAAGCCGCCCTGGGCCGATGGTAGTATGGGGGCAGCCCCATGCGAGAGTAGGTAGCGCCCGGGGATTTGTTTTTTTTTATAGATCACCTTTTGTTATAATAGTAACAAGGGGGTGATCTCGTGGCGGAAAAACTTCCTATAAAAACTGTGATGGCAATCCTTGTGGAAAACAGAAGAGAAACGGCAGAGAAAGTTCAGAAGATTCTCACAGCCTGGGGCTGTCTGATCAAGACAAGGCTCGGACTTCACGATGGTGTTCTCGATAACTGCTCAGAAGCGGGTCTCATAGTTCTTGAACTTGTGGGAAGTCCCGAGCAGCACAGAGAACTGTGTGACAAACTCAACAAACTCCCGGGTGTGAAAGCAGATTACATGGAACTTTCATTCGACGAAGAATGAAGCCCCTCGAAAAGAGGGGCTTTTGTTTTACCAGGCGGTCCAGGTGACCCAGAGCCTCACGTTGGTGATGGTGACCGTGACGGTGGCATCAGTGGTGGACTCGTATTCGTTTTGACCAAAAATCACCCATAGAGTGACATCTTCGCCGTTGTTTATCTTGTCGAGTGCTGCTTTCAAGGCGCTTGAGTTGTTGGCGGAGATGGAAAGAGGGTATTCGCTCTGCTGCGAGGTGTCAATTCTGATAGTCACATCACCGGTTGTGGGCGTAGATGATGGCTCCTCAAGCGCAAATCCTATGAATCCATCGAATCTGAGATCTCCTTCAACTGTGATCTTTCCAGACACTTCGATGTTGTGGAAATGTACTGTTCCAGGAACTCCCGCACTTTGCTGTGCGTTTTTCACATCTTCTGCTTTAATTGTGAAGCTTGTCCACGTTGCTTCTAGTGTAGAAGAACTTCCCGCCGGCACTTTGAACGCCTGAGGTTCGATACCGAGGTTTCCAAGATCGATGGGAATGGGCACCGGGATACATCCAGAAACCAGCACGAGAATACCAGCTGTGATCAGAGCCGACCAGATGAGCACCCTTTTCATATTTTCACCTCCTTCTCTCTGAATGATAACACTTTGAAATTGTTTCTCAAAGCGTGTTAAAATCACCATGAGAGGTGGTTGTATGCCAGTCACGTTTCTCACAGGTACTGCAGAAACTCAGAAGGAAGAATTGATAAAGAAACTCCTGAAGGATGGTAACGTGGAGTACATAAGGATCCATCCTGAGGATCCTGACAAGATCGATTTCATAAGGTCTTTACTCAGGACAAAGACGATCTTTTCTAACAAGACGATCATTGATATCGTCAATTTCGATGAGTGGAAAGCACAGGAGCAGAAGCGTCTCGTTGAACTTTTGAAAAATGTACCGGAAGACGTTCATATTTTCATCCGTTCTCAAAAAACAGGTGGAAAGGGAGTAGCGCTGGAGCTTCCAAAGCCATGGGAAACGGACAAATGGCTTGAATGGATAGAAAAGCGCTTCAGGGAAAATGGTTTGCTCATCGATAAAGATGCCCTTCAGCTGTTTTTCTCCAAGGTCGGAACGAACGACCTGATCATAGAAAGGGAGATTGAAAAGCTGAAAGCTTATTCCGAGGACAAAAAGATAACGGTAGAGGACGTGGAAGAGGTCGTTTTCACCTATCAGACTCCGGGATACGATGATTTTTGCTTTGCCGTTTCCGAAGGAAAAAGGAAGCTCGCTCACTCTCTTCTGTCGCAGTTGTGGAAAACCACAGAGCCCGTGGTGATTGCCACTGTCCTTGCGAATCACTTCCTGGATCTCTTCAAAATCCTCGTTCTTGTGACAAAGAAAAGATACTACACCTGGCCTGATGTGTCCAGGGTGTCCAAAGAGCTGGGAATTCCCGTTCCTCGTGTGGCTCGTTTCCTCGGTTTCTCCTTTAAGACCTGGAAATTCAAGGTGATAAACCACCTCCTTTATTACGATGTGAAGAAGGTTAGAAAGATACTGAGGGATCTCTACGATCTGGACAGAGTCGTGAAAAGCGAAGAAGATCCAAAGCCGTTCTTCCACGAGTTCATAGAAGAGGTGGCACTGGATGTATATTCTCTTCAGAGAGATGAAGAATAACTGGTACAGCCTCGCGGCCCTTCTCTCAACCATATACAGCAGGCACCTCGATGTGGAAGCAAGACCTGTGAAGTTTGAGGAAATAAAGAAGTTCCCTCCAGAAAAGACCATCGTTGCCTATTCCTTCATGAGTTTTGACCTTGATACCGTCAGAGAAGAAGTCAAAGCGTTGAAAGAACAGGGATACACGCTCATCGCGGGAGGACCGCATGTGACAGCCGATCCAGAAGGCTGCTTGAGAATGGGATTCGATCACGTTTTCACGGGGGATGGAGAGGAGAATATTTTGAGGTTCTTGATGGGGGAGAGAAAAAAGATCTTCGATGGTATCTCAAAGAGGGTCAACTTGAACCACTACCCACCTTTCCTACCTTCGAAAGGAATCTACATGCCCATCGAAATCACAAGGGGATGCCCGTTTTCTTGTGCGTACTGTCAGACACCGATCATCGCTGGAAGACAGGTGAGACACCGTGATGTGGACGTCGTTGTTCACTACGCGAAACTCGGTGTGAAACACGGAAGGAAGCTCGCTCGTTTCATAGCTCCCAACTCCTTCGGCTATGGTTCGAAGAATGGAGTAACACCCAATGTAGAGAAGATAGAAGAACTCCTGTATGGACTCAAAAGGGTTGGTATCGAAGAAATATATTTCGGAACGTTTCCTTCCGAAGTGAGGCCAGAGTCTGTGACCGACGAAGTACTCAAAGTGGTGAAAAAGTACGTCAACAACCGTTCCATAGTGATAGGTGCCCAGAGCGGAAGCGACAGGATCTTGAAGATCATAAAGCGTGGCCACACGGTTGAACAGGTAGAGGAAGCGATAGAAAAGATCTCTCTTCACGGTTTTATTCCACACGTTGATTTCATATTCGGCTTCCCGTTCGAAACGGAAGAGGATGTGGAGAAAACTTTCAGCTTTATTGTTAAAATAGTGGAGAGATACGGCGCAAAGATCCATGCGCACACCTTCATGCCGCTTCCCGGGACGGAACTTTTCAATGCTGGGCCCGGAAGACTCACAGAGGTTCATTACAAATTTCTGGGGAGGCTCGCTTCAAAGGGTATTCTCGACGGTTACTGGATGAAGCAGGAAATGCTTGCGAGGAAGGTGTACGAAATTGCGAGTGGCGGCAGTACAGATGTTACCAGCGATCGGTGACTTCGAAGGAAATCTGGAGAGAATAGAACAGTTCATAGAGATGGCTGTTTCGGAAGGAGCCGAAGTCGTTGTCTTTCCGGAGCTCACAATCAGTGGGTACACCTGGGACGAGGCGATTCTGAAAAGGGGAGCCTTGTTTTTTTCAGAAGTCGCAAAGAAAAAGCTCTTGAAGCTTTCAAGGGAAGGACAGATACTGATAGCTGTTGGTACACCAAGGATCGTTCTGGGAAAGCTCAGAAACTCGCTTGTGATTTTCAAGAAGAAAAAGGAATTGCTTTTCTACGATAAAACACATCTCTTTCGTGGAGAGAAAAACGTCTTTGAACCTGGGGAGTATTTTCTTGTGTTTTCTTACAGAGGGGTAGTTTTTGGCACGTTGATCTGTTATGAGATCGGCTTCCCTGAAATATCACGTATTTTAACATTCAAAGGGAGTAAAGTGATTCTCTCAGCCTTTGCTTTTGGGAAGGCTCGGGGGTACACGTACGATGTTGCCACGAGATCCAGGGCAGTTGAGAACGGAGTTTTCCTTGTGGCATCCTCCATGTGCGGCGAAGGTTTTGTGGAATTCGTCGGAAGAACGAGGATAGTGGGTCCAAACGGAAAGGTTATGAACGAGATAGAGAGCGGTGAAGGTTTGATCTGTGAAGATCTCGATCTAGATGCTGTTTATCATTACAGATACGACGAAGAAGGAGATTCTCACGCTTACCTTAGAAACTACATGTCCCACCTTTACACGCTTCAGAAGGGGAGGTTATGAGGGTGAAATACTTCGGAACCGACGGAATAAGGGGAATCTTTGGTGAAACACTCACAGATGAGCTGGCCTTCAAGGTGGGCAAAGCGCTGGGAGAGATTGTCGGAGAAGGAAGAGTCATTGTGGGAAAGGACACGAGAGTTTCGGGGGATTCGCTCGAGGCGGCTATTTCCGCTGGCCTCACGTCTATGGGGGTGGACGTCCTTCTGTGCGGCATCATTCCAACACCAGCGGTGGCTCTCCTCACGAGGATCACCAGGTCGTTCGGTGTTGTCATTTCGGCTTCTCACAATCCTCCAGAATACAACGGTATAAAGGTGTTGAAGGGTGGATACAAGATACCGGACGAGATGGAAGCGGAGATAGAGGAGAGACTGGAAAACGGGAGTTTCCCGCCCCGCTTGGTTGTCGGCAGGACAAAATCGTTCAGAGAAGGAAGAGACATGTACATCGGAGCGGTTCTTGAAATATTCAGGGATCTCGATCTCACGGGTGAGATGGTATCCCTTGACCTTGCGAACGGTGCCACCACGACAACGGCCAAAGAGGTTTTTGAATTCCTTGGAGCGAAGGTAGAGGTGTTCAATGACTCCCAGGACGGACTTCTCATAAATCAAGGGTGTGGCGCCACTCATCCCAGGTTTTTGGCTGAAGAGATGAAGAACGGGAAGGTAGGATTCACCTTCGATGGTGATGGAGACCGTGTGATAGCTGTAGACGAAGAAAGAAACGTTGTGAACGGAGATAGGATCATAGGAATCCTCGCAGTTGGGTTGAAAGAAGAGGGGCGTCTAAACAGCGATACCGTGGTGGGTACCGTTATGACGAATGGAGGCCTCGAAGATTTTCTCAAAGAAAAAGGAATAAAGCTTCTTCGAACGAAAGTTGGGGACAAATACGTCCTTGAAAAGATGCTCGAAAGTGGAGCGAATCTGGGAGGAGAGAGATCCGGTCACATAATAATCCTCGACAGAAGCACTACGGGAGATGGTTTGATAACCGCTTTGGAGCTGATGAGAGTTCTCAGGCGATCAGGAAGAAATCTTTCTGATTTTGCGAAGGAGATACCAGATTATCCGCAGATCACAAAGAACGTAAGGAGAACGGAGCGAATGTCTCTCGAAAATGAGAATCTGAGAAAGATCGTTGAAGAGAGCACTTCCAGGGGCTACCGTGTGGTGATAAGACCGTCCGGTACAGAGCCCGTTATAAGAATCACGGTTGAAGGGAAAGACAGAGAGGAGATAGAAAAGATCGTGGAGGAGATTTCAAGGGTTCTCGAGAGTTGATATCCCGTATTCTATCCATATCTTCGCGAGGGTCAACATTTCTCCCCATCCGACTGCACACTCGAGCTTTATTTTCATGTCCTCTTCGTTGAGGACAATTGTGTGGTCTTCCACTTGAACCCAGGTGCCGGTGTAGCTTGAAGGGAAGAACTCCATCTTGACGCGGGATCTGAATCCATCTTCGTATGTGTTCCAGGAGAACTCTATGAGATTGGGGGGTTCTAACCTATGGATGATGCCTTCGTCCGTCACTTCCTCCCCGAACGTTTTTCTGAACCACCTGAAGAAGATCTTTCCCCCTTCTTTGAGTTCCATCTTCATACCATCGGTGAACCAGCCGTCCCAGCCGTTTTCGTTAACGAATACCCTCCACACCTTCTCCAGAGGAGCTCTGATGTGAACGCCTGCCGTTGTTGGAGGTATCTTCATCCTTCTCCCTCCTGTAGACATCAGTTATTTCTTTTTCCAGTTTCAGGAAGGCTTCGACTACTTCTGGTGAATAGAGCTTTCCGGAGAGGGATTCTATCTCTCTGAACGCTTCTTCAAGTGGTTTTGGGTTTTTGTAGGGTCTTTTGGAAACCATGGCGTCGAAACTGTCCGCCACCGCTACGATGAGACCAGAAATGGGTATTTCTCTCCCCTTCAGTCCCCTGGGATACCCGGCCCCATTCCATCTTTCGTGGTGCGTGAGAGCGATCTCCGCTCCGAGTTGAAGGATAGGGGAGTTGCTCCGGCTGAGGATTCTGAATCCGATGGTGGTGTGCTGTTTCATGATTTCGAACTCTTCCGGTGTGAGAATACCGGGCTTCAACAGAATTCTATCGGGTATTCCGATCTTTCCAATATCGTGGAGGGGAGCAGCGAACTGAATCTCTGTGACGAAAACCTCGCTCATTCCCATCTCTTCAGCGATCCTTCCTGAGAGCCATCCAACCCTCTCTGTGTGTTTGTGTGTCTCCATGTCCCTGTATTCGGAAAGCATGTTCAGTATTTCCAGAACTTCGAAGAGAAAGTCTTCGTATTCTGTGAAGAACTCCTCCGCAGTTTTTTCCAAAAGGAAAAGTTTTTTCTTCAACGATTTCAGATAGCTGTTTCTGTACATATGGAAGACTCTGTTTCTGAGGGCGTGGGTTATTTTCAGTCTCAAAAGTTCGAGATTGACGGGTTTTTTGATGAAATCATCGGCTCCCACTTCCACACATTTCTTTACTACTTCAGTGTCGTCGTACGCGGTTACGACGAAGACCACACAGGATGGATTCTTCGCTTTTATCTCGTTCACCACTTCTATTCCACTCATCCCTGGAAGCATCACATCCACCAACGCGACATCGACGTTTTCCGAAAGCTTGACAGCTTTTTCTCCGTTCTCTGCTTCGATCACGTCGAAACCGGAGAGCTTCAGGTACTGTCCCATGGCTTCCCGTGTGATGTCATCATCTTCCACGATCATTACTGTCATCTTTATCCCTCCTGAGGGGAAGGGTTATTACGAATGTGGTCCCGTCCTTTTTTATGACTTCCATCGAACCGTTTAGATAGTTCACCAGTTTCTTCACTGTGAAGAGTCCAAATCCGTTTTGTTCCTTCAAACCCGGTCCTGTGTCAGAAACACGCAAGTTGATTTTATCATTTTTCTTTTCTATTTTGAGAACCACTCTTCCAGAAGGTGTGTACTTCACCGCGTTTGAAAACAGGTTCAAAACCAGTGCGAGGAAAGCATCTTTGTCGATTTCGAGTTCGTTGAATTCCATTTCGATGTCTGTTTCAAGGTTTTTGAGCCGAGCCATTTCCAGAATCGGTTCCAGGGCTTTTTCCACGTCATTCTTCCTCAGAACTTCGCTTCTTCCTATCGACGTTTTGAGGACCCTTTCTATCTCTTCTGTCATTTCGTGACAGAGTTTTTCTATGTTTCTAACCACAGGCGAGGTCTCTGGGAACTGTCGTTTCAAAAGTTGAGCACTCACGTAGATGGCGTTCACCGGGTTTTTCAAATTGTGGGTGAGGTTCTTGGTGAGTACAACGTACATATCCTGAAATTTTTGTTTTTCTTCCAGAAAGGATATGTACTCCTCGACAAACTTTGAAAAAGCATCTCTTAACTTTGGAAAGTAAGAAGACGCTTCTTGTGAAAAATATTTGCTGAACATCTCTCTCACTCTGTTTTGATCATATTCGCGCAGAATTTCCGGTATGATTCGCAGGATTTCGATGAGAAAGTTGTAAAGGTTCGTGACGGCAGAAGAGATTCGTTCGGGAGGAATCTCGAGTTCCTTTGAGAGCTTTTCTGCTTCTTCTTTGAGTGTCTCCACGTACTTTTTAACAAAGTGCCACATCAAAAAGATACTGCCCGATGCCACATGGTAAGGATATGCACTTCTGAAAAAATAGAAAAAAATCGAAGAAATGGAATAAAGAAACAAACTCACTGAAAGGAGTGTTGTCTGCGGTTTTCTGATGAGTAGAAGAAGTGAAAAAAGAGC
The DNA here is from genome assembly GCF_000019625.1 of Thermotoga sp. RQ2. Taxonomy (NCBI): domain Bacteria; kingdom Thermotogati; phylum Thermotogota; class Thermotogae; order Thermotogales; family Thermotogaceae; genus Thermotoga; species Thermotoga sp. RQ2. Next base: position 777,583 of record NC_010483.1, on the reverse strand, counting down.
GAGCGAAATGCTTTCGAAGTAGATGAGAAGGTCAAATCTCAAAACTGATACAGCGAAAAGAATAACAAATGTGAGAACAACGAGCCATTTGAAAGAATTCTTTTTCTTCCCGATCAGAAAGAAAAAGAAACCTTCAGCGAGGATCAGCTTGGAGCTACTCAGAAACATCCACGCGTTTTTCGGATCCATGAGGAAAACCCGAAGAAAAAAGAGAGAAAGTAGAGAAGAGAACAAACAGGAAAAAGCGAGGATGGTTAAATCCTCGTCCTTTCTTGAGCTGGTGTAGTGTGTGAAAAATGAGAGAAAGAGCGCCACAAAGTTCAAAGCGGAGACAATCACCACATTTGTCGTTTCAGGAAATAGGAAATACATAACGACCATGCCAAAAAGTGAAATTACGATAAAGGGTCCATGCTATCTACCCCCTGATTTAATCTAACACATGAGTTTGTAATGTGTCAATAATTCACTGTTGTTTCGTCAATTGATTCAGTTGAAAACTATCATTTGTTAAAGCAGTTTCGTTTGATGCTGAATTTAATAAAATGAATCAAAACGAAAGACTGGGCAGGCAGTATGCTGAGAGTCATAAAGATCAACAGAGTCTTCAGGAATGGCTCTCAGGATAGGACTTGAATAAATAGAAGAGATCGAGTATAATAAATCACGGATGTGGGGCCGTAGCTCAGCTGGGAGAGCGCTACCTTCGCACGGTAGAGGTCGTGGGTTCAAGTCCCATCGGCTCCACCAAAAAGCCCCTGCGCGTGCAGGGGGTTATTTTTTTAATTTAAAGGGGGAGTTGGATGTGTTTCTGTTGAAACAGATCGGTGTAATTAGATCTCCTTTCAAAAGTCCATCCGAGTGCCCTTTCCAGGGGAGATTTTCTCAGGAGAGATTCACGATCGAACTCTTTCCTGAATACGAAGAAGGGCTGAAGGACATCGAAACGTGTACACATCTGATCGTTCTTTACTGGCTTGACAGAGCGAACAGAGACAGATTGATCGCTATTCCTCCGTTTGACAAGCGTGAGCACGGTGTTTTCGCGACACGCTCTCCCCACAGACCGAATCCCATCGGTTTTTCTGTTGTGAAACTTTTAGAGGTGAGAGGTAGAGAACTGGTTGTGGAGGGGCTGGACGCTGTTGATGGAACCCCCGTTGTCGATATCAAACCCTACTCTTCGAAAATAGACTGCGTAGAGAACGCCAGAATTGGATGGTTCGAGGAGGTGTAGAGAAATGAAATTCAAGGTTTTCATCTCTGTTTTTCTGATTCTCTCGGTCGTGTTGTTTTCAGAAGGGATCGTGATAAAGGATCTTCTTGGAAGAGAAGTGGAGGTTCCTTCGAACGTGAATCGAATCGTGGCAGTGGGTCCCGGGGCGCTCAGGTTGATTGCGTATTTGAAAGCCACCGATATGGTTGTCGGTGTGGAAGACTTTGAAAAACTCAGACCTTCCGGGAGGCCCTACATACTTGCGTATCCAGAGCTCAAGGAACTTCCGAGTGTTGGACCTGGAGGACCGGGGAAGCTTCCAGATCTGGAGTCTTTGATAGCCCTGCAACCCGACGTTGTTTTCATCACGTACGTTGACAGGAAGACAGCGCAGGACATACAGGAGAAAACGGGGATTCCCGTTGTCGTTCTCAGTTATGGGAATCTGGGGACATTTGAAGACGAGGATCTCTTCAGATCGATCGAGCTGGCAGGAAAGATTCTTGGAAGAGAAGAAAAGGCCCATGAAGTGGTTGATTTCATAAAGAAAGCGCAGGAGGATCTCACGACTCGATCTGAGGGTGTCGAAAGCCCTACCGTCTACGTTGGTGGAATCGGATACAAAGGAGCTCATGGAATCGATAGCACGGAGGCGAAGTATCCTCCTTTCGTGGTCCTACAAGCAAGGAACGTTGTGGACGAGCTGGGAGAAGGACACAAATTCATAGATCCTGAGAAGCTACTCGTTTGGGATCCAGAGTACATTTTCATCGATGAAAACGGTTTGAACCTCGTACTGGACGATTATTCGAAACACAGAGAGTTCTACGAGAGTTTGAGTGCTGTCAAAAGAGGAAAAGTTTACGGCATTCTTCCTTACAATTACTACACCACCAACATCGGAACAGCTCTGGCCGATGCGTACTTCATCGGAAAAATCCTCTATCCCGAACGTTTTACCGACATCGATCCGGAGGAAAAGGCGGATGAAATTTATGAATTCCTCCTCGGGAAAAGGGTTTATGGGGAGATGGCTGAGCAATTTGGAGGATTTGGAAGGATAGATTTTTCTTCAGGAAGGATCCTCCGTGGAACGTGGTGATTTACAAGAATTACGTTGCGAAAAGAATTTTCACGATTCTGTTTTTATCATTTTTGCTGGTGCTTGTAGGGATCTATTCTCTATCACATGGTGGATACTCTCTGTCGCTCAAAGATATTATCGGCGCATTTCTGGGGAAGGGTGACAGGAAGGCGCAACTTGTGATCTGGAGTGTCAGATTTCCAAGAGTAGTCACCGGTATCCTAGTTGGTGCTTCTTTGGCGGTCTCTGGAGCTGTTATGCAGGGAGTTTTGAAAAATCCTCTTGCCAGTCCCTTTACAACGGGTACATCTCATGGCGCCATGTTCGGTGCTTCCTTAGCCATCGCACTGGGAGCAGGGTATTCTGAGAGCACTGGTAGTGTCACACTGAACAATCCCTACACCATCGCTCTCTTCGCTTTTCTTGGGGCGATGAGTTCTTCTCTTGTCATTCTTTTGATTGGAAAACTAAAGGAAATCACTCCAGAAGCGATAGTGCTGATGGGTGTCGCCATGGGTTCTCTCTTCACGGCTGCCACCACGTTGATCCAGTACTTTGCCGATGATCTGGAACTCGCCACGATGGTTTACTGGAGCTTTGGAGATCTTGGAAGGACAACCTGGAGAGAAAACCTCATACTTCTGGTGGTCTTTTTGACGGTTTTCGCTTATTTCCTCTGGAAGGCGTGGGATATCAATGCGATGGTTGTGGGAGACGAAATCGCAAAGTCGACGGGGATTGAAGTGGAAAAAGTGAGATTGATTCTGGTAATGCTCTCTACTTTGCTGACAGCCATCAGTGTGGCGTTCGTCGGTATAATCGGCTTCATAGGACTGCTGGCACCCCACATGATGAGAATCCTCTTTGGAGAAGATTACAGATTTTTGATTCCTCTTTCCGCACTGTGTGGTAGTGTTTTGCTGTTATCGGCCGATACTGTGGCACGCGTTCTTCTATCTCCCACAGTTCTTCCTGTGGGGATTGTGACTTCTTTTCTCGGTGCACCTCTTTTCATCTATCTGCTCCTTCACGGGGAAGAAAGGTGACAGAGATGCTCCGAATAAGAAACCTTTCGTTCAGTTACAGAAACAAAAAAGTTCTGGATAATGTCACTTTTAGCGCACAGAAGGGAGAACTCATTGTTATCCTGGGGCCAAACGGTGCAGGAAAGAGCACGTTGTTGAAGTGCATAGCAGGTATCCTGAAGTGCCAGGGCGTAGAGATTTTTAGTAAACCTCTCGAACAATACACCAGAAGAGATCTGGCCAGGATAGTTGGGTACGTTCCACAGAGATTCGATCCCGGTATGTTGAACGTTTACAATCTGATCCTTCTCGGGAGGAAGCCATACGTAAGTGTAAGTCCTTCAAAGAAGGATATCGAGATTGTAAACAGGGTGGTAGAACGATTGAATCTCCAACATCTGATGTTTCAGAGAGCGAAGAATTTGAGCGGTGGCGAACTTCAAAAGGTGAGTATTGCCAGGGCACTCGTTCAAGAGCCGGAGATACTTTTGCTGGACGAGCCAACGAACGATCTCGACCCGAAGAATCAGATCGAGATCATGGAGATAGTTCAAGATTTTGTGAAATCAGGAAAGATTGCGTTGGTCGTGATGCATGAGATAAATCTGGCTCTGCGATTTGCTGATAGGTTCATTTTCATGAAGGATGGAAAGATTGTAAGCGACGGTGAAAGAGCGATTTTGACACCAGATCTGTTCTGGGAAGTGTACGGGGTGAACGGAGTTGTGAAAGAGATTCTTGATACACCTGTTTTTGTTCTGAAAGGCAAGGAATCTCCGGAATCCCGTGAAAATACTGGCTAACAAAAACAAAAATCCCCGCAAAAGCGGGGATTTTGTTTGCTTTTTCTTGTGAAAACTCAGTCTTTCGGGAAGACGATAAATTTGATTGCCGTTCTGGTTTCTCCGTTGATCTGAACTTCTGCAAAGGCAGGAACGCAAACGAGGTTAATACCACTTGGAGCAAGATAACCCCTTGCGATGGCTATGGCCTTCACGGCCTGGTTAACGGCACCCGCTCCAATTGCCTGAAGTTCGGCCTTTCCCTTTTCTCTGATAACTCCCGCGAGAGCTCCTGCGACTTTGTTGGGGTTGGAATTAGAAGCAACCTTGAGTACTTCCATGTGTTTCTACCTCCTCTACGGTGAGTGTTCTTCTATGCCTTTCAACGACATTGGTTTATTGGTTTTCGGGTGGCGCGCCCGGCAGGACTCGAACCCGCAACCATCGGATCCGAAGTCCGACGCTCTATCCAGTTGAGCTACGGGCGCGTAGCTGGGGTGACCAGCGGGACTCGAACCCGCGACCACCTGATCCACAGTCAGGCGCTCTACCAACTGAGCTATGGTCACCACGAAAAAAATGGCGCGCCCGGCAGGACTCGAACCTGCAGCCCTCGGATTAGAAATCCGATGCTCTATCCTGTTGAGCTACGGGCGCACCAGAAACGTTGGAGCGGGCGACGGGACTCGAACCCGCAACCCTCGGCTTGGAAGGCCGATGCTCTACCAGTTGAGCTACACCCGCCCTTCAAAGACCCTCCAAGCACTAAAAATATTATCATAACTCTTTGGGAACGTCAAGTGGGGTGCGTAACACGTGAGTTTTGAAGTTCTCAAACGATCAGCTGATCTTCTCTGTTGAAGAAAGCTTTGTATCCCAGATAGAGAAACACGCTCACACTGATCGTGACTCCACCGAGTATTCCAAGCATTATTGCGATCTGATACTTTATCGCAGTGATCGGAGAAGCTCCAGAGAGGATCTGTCCCGTCATCATGCCTGGGAGAAACACGATACCCATGCCAATCATGGAGTTGAGAGTTGGCAGTATCGCCGAATCGAACGCCCTGTCACTGAACATTCTCACAGCGTCTTTTGGCCTTGCCCCCAGCATCAAAGCGGCTTCCACAATATCTTTTTGAATTGTTATTGACTCAGAGAGTGTCTTCACTCCTAGTGAAACACCGGTCATGGAGTTTCCGATGATCATACCCGCAAGAGGGATCACGTACCTCGGATCGAACCAGGGAGAGATCCTGACTACCACATACAGAAAGTACACAAGGCTGAGAAGCGTTCCCGTACTCACGGAGATCGCTATGAAGAACTCCAGACGTTTTTTCACCTTCGATGGAAGAGAAAGCCTTGCCCTTTTGTAAACGTTGTAGATGGCGAATATCTCCATAACGAGAACTGCCAGAACTGTGTAGAGAGGTGAAGGATGATCGAGTATGTAACTCAGTACAAATCCTGCCAGCACCAGCTGGAAAGTCATCCTGATGGATGCCACCAGAACTTCTTTTTCCCGCGGTATCCTTCTTATTCTCAATATGAACATCAGAATCACAACGAAAATGTAGGCGCTCAAAAGCTGTATCAGGCCGATATCAACTGGTCCCATCACAAAACCCTCCCGTTTTTGAGTTCGATCAACACGTCTGCGAATTTTCTCAATTCCGGGTTATGAGTCACTATGACAAGCGTTTTCTCCCGATTTTTTGCAAAGTTAGACACTTTTTTGATGATTTCAATGCCGGTTTTTTCGTCCAGAGAGGAAGTGGGTTCATCGAGGAGCAGCACCTCGGGATCCATGAGAAGAACCCTTGCCAGAGCGAGACGTTGTTTTTCACCACCGGAGAACTTTTCTGGATCATCGTTCAGGTCTTTTTCGAGTATGACAAACCTTAGAATGTTTCTCAATTCTTCATCGTGTGGTATATCTTTTCCAGAAAATTTCAAGCCTATGAGGAGATTCTCCTTCACGTTACCGGGAAACACAACGGGAAACTGAGGAAGCATCACTACCTTTCTTCTGAGTTCAACCGAGTCGATCTCCTTCAACGGTGTGCCCTTGAATAAAATTTCTCCACTGTCCGGTGAAATCAGTTTGTTCAGCATCTTCAGAAGAGTTGTTTTTCCTGTGCCGCTTTTTCCTGTAATAACGGTAATTTTTCGAGCCGGTATGTGGAGTTCCTCGATGTTCAATATATCCTTGTATTTCACATTCTTTAGAACAAACACGATTTTTTCCTCCCCTTGAATATTCCTGGATGTGTTGCTATAATAGATGACAGGTGGAGAGGTGGCCGAGCGGCCGAAGGCGCTTGCCTGCTAAGCAAGTGTGGGGGTTTCCCCACCGTGGGTTCGAATCCCACCCTCTCCGCCAGTTTTTTGTATATGTGCCCGTAGCTCAGTTGGATAGAGCGCCAGACTGCGGATCTGGAGGTTGGGGGTTCGAATCCCCCCGGGCACGCCACCTTTTCTCAAGGATCTCCCACACTATTCCGTATCTGTAACCCCTAGTGCTCACTGTCATCTTCGGCGAATATTTTCTCAAAAGAGCAACGGTTACGATTCCTCCTGCGAGTATTGTTTTCTCTCGTCCTACGGGAAGCACATTCAAATTCTTCACGTCTTCAAAACTCAGCCTTTTGATCTTGTCCACGAGTCTTTCAACCTCTTCTAATTTTAAAACGCTTCCGTGAAGAATTTCCAGGTCCCATTTTCCTTTCATCAATGCAGCGAGCGCGACAAAACTTCCTCCAACTCCAAAAAGTTCGTCCTTTTTTACCTCGGGAAGTTGCTTCATCACGTACTCAACTATTCTATCCACCGGTTCGATGTAGGGAAGTGTCAGGGAAAAAGTGCGGTTCAAAACGTGTGTTCCAAGCTCTAAACTCACGTATCCATCTTTCCAAGCAAGTTCGAGGCTACCCCCACCGAGGTCAGCTACCAGGATATCCTTTTTCCCGAAATCTTTCGCTACAGAAACATAAGAATAGTACGCTTCTTTTTCTTCCGGTAAAATCTCTCCCCGGTCCCCTGTTATCTGTTGGAAGATGTCGGGATGCCTTCTGAAAAATGCCGTTCCAAATACGTGAAGTTCCGCCCCCATTTTTTCAGCTTTTTCCACACATTCTTTGAACACCTCTTTCGCCTTCTCGAGGTTTCCGGAGGCTATTCCGACTTCGTAAACCTCTTCAAGAACGGTCTTCCCTTTCTCCGAAACGACAAGGAGAATGAAGGAGTTGCTCCCCATATCCAGCACTGCGATCATTTCCCCACCTCCTGGTGTTAGAATATTCCTGGGAGGTGAAAGCGTGAGTATACAGCTCGAGGTCGTGGACGTTGCCATTCCGGAAAATGCCAATATTATTCTGGGACATTCTCATTTTATCAAGACGGTTGAGGATCTGTACGAGGTGATGGTGACAACGAATCCAAACCTCAAGTTCGGTATAGCCTTCAACGAAGCGAGTGGGCCGTGTCTCATCAGGCACGAAGGAAACGACGAAGAGTTAGTGAATCAGGCGATCGAAACGGCGAAGAAAATAGGTGCCGGCCACACCTTTGTGATCTACGTAAGAGGTGGTTACCCCATCAACATCCTGAACCAGATCAAGAACGTTCAGGAGGTATGCAGGATATACACGGCAACAGCGAATCCTTTACAGGTGATCGTGGGTATCACTTCTCAGGGAAGAGCGGTACTCGGAGTGGTTGACGGGTACTCACCCAAAGGTGTGGAAGGCGATGAAGACAAAAGGAAAAGACACGCGTTTCTCAGGGAGATCACAAAGTACAAAAAATGATCCCCCGCTCATGCGGGGGCCTTGTTTTTTCTTTTCTCTACCTGTTTTCTGAGTCTGCAGAAGGAACACACCTCTGCCGTCGTTGGATATCCACACTCTTTACATTCCCTGAGTCCTTCCACTTCGAGTTTCGGCTCTTTCTTTCTTTTCAAAAATCCAAGATAAAAATTCAGAGTGATTCCGGGTTGTTCTTCTTCGAGTTCCCGCAGGATCTTCTTGTACACAAGCGAAGTCGCGCCCACAGAGAATGGGCAAGCCATCTCTAGGTGTGGTATCTCGTTCAGAGTTGCGTACAGTTTTATGTCTTCTTCGTAGTTCAAAACGAGTGGTTTGGCCTTTGGAACGAGTTTTTCATGGGTTTTTGGAAGGAGCGGCCACTGCCTTTCCAGATATCCTTCCTGCCAGTGAAGGATGTTCCCCAGCAAAACAGACGCTTCATCGTTCAGGTTGTGCCCCGTGACCACCACGTCGTAACCGTTTTCGTAAGCGAATTTGTTCATCAGATACCTTCTCACGACCCCACAAATAGAACAAACAGGCCTCCTCAACATGATGGAGATTTCCTGAGTGGAAAGGCCTTCGAAGTATTCCGTTGCATCGACTATGTGAAGTTTAGTGTTGAGAAGCTCTGCGTTTTTTTCAACGATTTCCTGAGCTTTCTGGACCATTCCGCTTTTTCCGGCTCTGATGAACAGTGCGTCCACCTCGTAGCCAAGTTTTTTCAACATGTGCCACAGGGAAACACTGTCCTTTCCACCGGAAACAGCTATCAATATTTTCGAATTTCTGCCGAACATTTTGAACTTTTTTATCGCTTTCTCCACCCTTTGTTCTATGAATTCGTTGAAGTGTTCTTTGCAGAGCTTTATGTTGTAGTGTCTCAACTTAACCGAGGCGGGTTTTCCACACTTGGTACACTTCATTTTTTCCCTCCTTTCGAGAAAAGTGTCGTTTAAATTCGGTTCGATTAAATTGTATCATGGATATTTCACCGGTTGTAGATCCGTACGAAAAATCGAATTTGGTGAATCTAATTGTTACCTTTTGCTTTACTTCTGAGAGAACTTTGAACATTTCTGAAAGATGTTATGTCCATAAGGGTGATATAATGAAATTGGAAGACCCGGAGGTGATACTATGTTTGATAAGTTCTCGGAGAAGACAGCTCAGATATTTGTAACAGCCCAGGAGGAGGCAAAAGAACTCGGGCATTCGTACGTCGGAACGGAGCACCTTCTGCTTGCAATTCTAAAAGTAGATAGAAGCCCGGCCGTCGAACTCCTGGAAGAAATGGGAGCCTCGTACTCCAAGGTGAGATCCGAGATCATCTCCATGGTTGGCATGGGGATGAGAGGCTTTGTCCCTTCTCCTCAGATGACTCCAAGAGCCAAAAGAGTGACCGAACTCGCATACGAAGAGGCGAAGATTCTTGGAAGTGACAAGATAAACCCGGAGCATCTTCTCCTTGGTATTCTGAGAGAGGGAGAAGGGATTGCAATACACATTCTGAGGAAACTCGGAGTAGATATCGCTACTCTGAGAAGAGAGATCATAGATATCTACTCCTACTCCTCGAACAAAAATCTGGAGTATGAGGAAGAGGAGGATTACACTTACAGAAGCGTGAAGCAACTTGAAGGCTTCGGTGTGAATCTCACAGAACTTGCAGCCAAAAAAGAGCTCGACCCAGTTATTGGAAGAGAAGAAGAAATAGAGAGAGTGATGCAGGTCCTCGTCAGAAGGAAGAAAAACAATCCTGTTCTCATTGGAGATCCTGGAGTTGGAAAGACAGCGATAGTCGAAGGTCTGGCTCAGAGGATAGTCGCTGGAGATGTGCCCGAGATCTTGAAAAACAAGGTGATCTTCTCTCTTGACGTGGCAGCGCTGGTTGCGGGAACCAAATACAGAGGTGAATTCGAAAAGAGGATGAAGAAGCTCCTTCAGATCGTGACCAAGGATAAGAACATTATCCTCTTCATAGACGAGATACACACCATAGTTGGTGCTGGATCGGCTGAGGGAGCAATCGATGCTGCGAACATTTTGAAGCCTGCTCTCGCACGTGGAGAGATAAGCTGTATAGGTGCCACCACACCGGACGAATACAGAAGGTACATTGAAAAGGATGCGGCTCTGGAGAGAAGGTTTCAGAAGATATATGTGAAAGAACCAACTGAGGAAGAAACGCTCGAAATATTGAAAGGTTTGAAGAGAAAATACGAAGCGCATCATAAAGTGATTTATACCGACAAGGCTCTGGAGGCGGCCGTTTACCTTTCCAAGAGATACATAACCGATCACTATCTACCTGACAAGGCGATCGATGTGATAGACGAGGCAGGTGCCAGAGCGAGATTGAAGGTGTTCGTGCTTCCTCCAGAACTGAAGGATATGAAGCTAGAACTGGAAAGAATAAGAAGCGATAAGGAGCTCGCTGTTCTGAACCAGGATTACGAAAAGGCTGCACAACTGAAAGAAGAAGAGATGGAGCTGGAGGCGGAATACAGAAAAAGGTACGCAGAGTGGAGAAGACGCGCAGAAACAGCTGTGGTAAAGGTGGATGTAGACGACGTGGCTGAAGTGGTGTCTTCCTGGACGGGTGTTCCTCTCAGAAAGATCGAGGAAACAGAAGTCGAAAAGCTTCTCAATCTCGAAGAGGCTCTCCACCAGAGAATCGTTGCTCAGGACGAAGCTATAAAAGCTGTAGCCAGGGCCATAAGAAGAGCAAGAAGCGGTTTGAAAGATCCGAGAAGGCCGATAGGTGTGTTCCTGTTCCTTGGTCCAACGGGTGTTGGAAAGACAGAACTCGCAAAGGCGCTCGCAGAGTACCTGTTCGGGGATGAAAGGGCCCTCATCAGGTTCGACATGAGCGAATACATGGAGAGGTTCTCCGTTTCAAGGCTCATAGGAGCACCTCCAGGGTACGTGGGTTACGAAGAAGGCGGTACTCTCACGGAGAAAGTGAGAAGAAGACCGTTCTCGGTGATCCTGTTCGACGAAATAGAGAAGGCACATCCGGACGTGTTCAACATACTGCTCCAGATAATGGACGATGGAAGACTCACGGATTCCCAGGGACGTGAAGTTGATTTCAGGAACACGATCATCATCATGACCAGCAACATCGGAAGCTCTTACATCAACAAATCCAAGAGAACTCTTGGGTTTGTGGGTGACAACAACGAAGAGAGGGAATTCGAGAAAATAAAGGATCTCGTTCTGGAAGAGGTGAAAAGAACGTTCAGACCTGAGTTCCTGAACAGGATCGATGAAACGATCATATTCCATCCGTTGAAGAAGGAACACATCGAACAGATCATCGACATACTCTTGAGAGACCTCAGAAAGAGACTCTCGGAGAAGAACATGAAGCTTGTACTGACAAAGAGTGCAAAAGAGTTCCTGGTCGAAAAAGGATTCGATCCGGTGTACGGGGCAAGACCTCTGAAGAGAGCGATACAGAGATACGTGGAAGATCCTCTCTCTGAAGAGATCCTGAGAGGTAAGTTCAACGAAGGAGATACGATTGTCTGTAGGGCTCGCAAAGATGCTCTTCGATTCACCAGAAAGGGTGAAAAGAAGGAGAAGGTGGTCCAGTGAAAAAGTTCGTCTGTTCCAACTGTGGCTACGTTTCTCCAAAATGGTTCGGAAGGTGCCCTCAGTGCGGTGAATACGATACAGCAGAAGAAGTGGTTCAAAGAAGGAAAAACAGGGAGGGAAGCCCCTCCCTGTTTTTAAATTTAGAAGACGCTGGAGAAATTTCCCTTGAAAGGCTATCCACGGGTTTTTCAGAACTGGACAGGGCTTTCAGGGGAGGAATTGTTCCCGGACAGGTGATCCTGCTCTCCGGTGAACCCGGGATAGGAAAGAGTACGATAGCGCTTCAGATCGCTGAAAGGTTCGCTGAAAGAGGGCTGGTTGTTTACGTTTCTGGTGAAGAGTCCCCCCAGCAGTTGAAATTGAGGGCGGACAGGCTTTTGTTGAAGAGGAAAAAGGACATCCTTTTGACCTTGGAGAACGACATCGATGAAATAATATCTTCTCTACAAAACAAAAGAGTGAGTTTTATGGTGGTTGACTCTATTCAAACGGTTTTTTCTTCGGATCTTGGAAGCAGTCCTGGAAGCATCTCTCAGGTAAAAAACGTGACGATGAAAACGATCGACTTCGCGAAGAGAAGAGGTGTGCCAGTTCTCCTGGTGGGACATGTGACGAAAGAAGGGGAAATAGCAGGACCGAAACTGGTGGAACACATGGTGGACACCGTGGCGTATTTTGAAGGGGACAGACGTACAGGATTGAGACTCTTGAAGATTACAAAGAACAGATTCGGACCTTCCGACGAAGTGGCGGTTTTTGAGCTCAAAGAAAACGGTTTCGTCCAGGTGGAGAATCCTTCCTTTACTGAAGGAGATGCGGATCTTCCAGGAAATGTCCTCACGTGTGTTTTTGAAGGCACGAAGCCCTTTGTTGTGCAGATACAGGCACTCGTCTCCAAGAACAGAACGTTCTCTCCCAAGAGGGTGTGTAAAGGCGTAGATGCGAACAGAGTGATGCTTTTGATTGCCGTGATCAGTAAATATCTGAAGCTTCCCATAGAAACACACGATGTTTATGTCAACGTTGTAGGGGGACTCAGAGTAACGGATCCCGCAGCGGATCTTGCGATAGCGCTTTCCATTGTGTCTTCCTATCTGGAAGTTTCCCTGCACAACACGGCGGCCGTTGGCGAAATTGGTTTGGATGGAAAGGTGAGGAAGGTTTACAATATTAATAGAAGATTGAACTCTTTGAAGAGTTCTGGAAGGATAATAGTTCCTCCGATCGAAGAAGAGCAAAAAGGAGTTTTTGAGGTGCGTGACCTCAAAGAGGCCGTCTCTATAATTGGGGGTGAAATCCTTGGTACCCCAGGAGCTGATTGAAAAGATAAAACTCATATCACCGGGAACGGAGTTGAGAAAAGCACTGGATGACATAATCAATGCCAACTTTGGTGCGCTTATTTTTCTTGTTGATGATCCAAAAAAATACGAAGATGTTATCCAAGGGGGATTCTGGCTGGACACCGATTTTTCGGCGGAGAAACTGTACGAGCTTTCAAAAATGGATGGTGCGATAGTTCTTTCTGAGGATATCACAAAGATATACTACGCGAATGTTCATCTTGTGCCGGATCCTACGATACCAACGGGAGAAACCGGTACAAGACACAGAACGGCAGAAAGGCTGGCGAAACAAACGGGAAAAGTCGTGATAGCAGTTTCAAGAAGGAGGAATATCATCTCACTCTACTATAAAAATTACAAGTACGTTGTGAACCAGGTGGATTTTCTCATATCGAAAGTGACACAGGCGATCAGCACTCTGGAAAAATACAAGGACAATTTCAACAAACTTCTTTCGGAACTTGAAGTTCTGGAACTGGAGAACAGAGTTACTCTCGCTGACGTGGTGAGGACACTGGCAAAAGGGTTCGAGCTTTTGAGGATAGTAGAGGAGATAAGACCCTACATAGTAGAGCTCGGTGAGGAAGGAAGACTCGCAAGGATGCAGCTCAGGGAGTTGACGGAAGACGTGGACGACCTTTTGGTTCTTCTCATAATGGATTACTCTTCCGAAGAGGTGGAAGAAGAAACGGCTCAAAATATCTTGCAGGATTTCATCACAAGGAGAGAACCGTCTCCCATTTCGATTTCCAGAGTTTTGGGATACGACGTGCAGCAAGCTGCACAGTTGGACGATGTGCTTGTTTCCGCAAGAGGCTACAGACTCCTTAAAACAGTGGCGAGGATTCCGCTCAGCATCGGTTACAATGTGGTCAAGATGTTCAAAACACTCGATCAGATCAGTAAAGCCTCTGTTGAGGATTTGAAGAAAGTCGAGGGAATAGGAGAGAAAAGAGCGCGTGCCATTTCAGAAAGTATCAGTTCCTTGAAGCATAGAAAAACTTCCGAGTAGTTGTGGTAATATATCCCAATGAGGAGGTTTTTTAAAAATAATTTGAGAAATTTATCACAAAATGGTGAAACCAATTCTGTGAGGAGGTGCTTTGCCTTGGCGGACGTGACGGTTGTTATAAATGGTAGAACGCTTGCGGTACCTGACAACTTGACGGTCATTGAAGCCTGTGAAAAGGCGGGAATAGAGATTCCTGCTTTGTGTCACCACCCAAGGCTTGGGGAATCAATAGGTGCGTGTAGAGTCTGTGTCGTTGAGGTGGAAGGAGCGAGGAATCTTCAACCTGCGTGTGTGACAAAAGTGAGAGATGGTATGGTGATAAAGACCTCTTCTGACAGGGTAAAAACAGCCAGGAAGTTCAACCTCGCGCTTCTTCTCTCTGAACACCCCAACGATTGTATGACGTGTGAAGCGAATGGAAGGTGTGAGTTCCAGGATCTGATCTACAAGTACGATGTGGAACCCATTTTCGGATACGGTACCAAAGAAGGGTTGGTCGACAGGAGCAGTCCTGCTATAGTCAGAGATCTTTCCAAATGTATCAAGTGCCAGCGTTGTGTTAGAGCATGTTCCGAACTTCAGGGAATGCACATCTACTCTATGGTGGAGAGGGGTCACAGAACTTATCCCGGAACTCCTTTCGACATGCCCGTTTATGAAACAGATTGTATAGGTTGTGGTCAGTGTGCTGCGTTCTGTCCAACGGGCGCTATAGTTGAAAATTCGGCGGTAAAGGTTGTTCTGGAAGAACTGGAAAAGAAAGAAAAGATCCTCGTCGTTCAAACCGCACCATCGGTGAGAGTGGCGATTGGCGAAGAATTTGGATACGCCCCTGGTACCATTTCTACTGGCCAGATGGTTGCTGCTCTCAGAAGACTCGGCTTCGATTACGTCTTCGACACGAACTTTGGGGCAGACCTTACCATAATGGAAGAAGGAAGTGAATTTCTCGAAAGACTTGAAAAAGGCGACCTTGAGGACCTTCCCATGTTCACTTCCTGTTGTCCTGGATGGGTGAACCTTGTGGAAAAGGTCTATCCCGAACTCAGGACGAGACTTTCTTCTGCCAAGTCACCACAGGGAATGCTCTCTGCTCTGGTGAAAACCTACTTTGCGGAAAAACTCGGAGTGAAACCGGAAGACATTTTCCACGTATCCATCATGCCCTGCACCGCGAAGAAGGACGAGGCTCTGAGAAAACAGCTCATGGTGAACGGAGTTCCAGCGGTGGATGTTGTTCTCACCACAAGGGAACTTGGGAAGCTCATAAGGATGAAGAAGATACCGTTCGCGAACCTTCCAGAAGAAGAATACGACGCACCGCTTGGAATCTCCACGGGAGCGGCGGC
The DNA here is from genome assembly GCF_000019625.1 of Thermotoga sp. RQ2. NCBI lineage: Bacteria > Thermotogati > Thermotogota > Thermotogae > Thermotogales > Thermotogaceae > Thermotoga > Thermotoga sp. RQ2. The sequence goes on along the minus strand of NC_010483.1, from coordinate 762,357 downwards.
ACTCTTTGGTGTTACAGGTGGTGTGATGGAGGCTGCTTTGAGAACTGCGTACGAACTCAAAACGGGAAAGACACTACCGAAGATCGTTTTTGAAGATGTGAGAGGACTCAAAGGTGTCAAGGAAGCCGAAATAGATCTGGATGGCAAAAAGATAAGGATTGCTGTGGTTCACGGTACAGCCAACGTGAGAAATCTGGTGGAAAAGATTCTGAGAAGAGAAGTGAAGTATCATTTCGTTGAAGTGATGGCGTGTCCCGGTGGATGTATCGGTGGAGGAGGTCAGCCCTACAGCAGAGATCCAGAGATCCTCAGAAAGAGGGCGGAAGCCATCTACACCATCGACGAGAGAATGACTCTGAGGAAGTCTCACGAGAACCCTGCCATAAAGAAACTGTACGAAGAGTACCTCGAACATCCGCTCAGTCACAAAGCTCACGAGCTGCTTCACACCTACTACGAAGACAGATCGAGGAAGAAAAAACTTGCGGTAAAATAAACAGGGAGGGGAAACCCTCCCTTTCTTTTTCAGGAGGTGATTAGATGAAGAAAGTAACGATCGTGGTTTTGCTCCTGACGATATCCATTCTTTTCGGAGAAACACTTTTGAATCCATTCGGGCCCGCGTTGATTCCTGTTGTTCCTATCATGGACGGGAAGATACCGACGGATGTGAAGATCGAAATCTGGAAAAATCCAGAGGAAGCGGTTGCGAAGATAGTTTCAAAAGAGGTTGATTTCGCTGTCCTTCCCGTGACCGTTGGTGCGAATCTATACGGAAAGGGAGTAAGGATAAAACTCGTGGGTGTACACGAGTGGAAGGTGTTCTATCTTGTTGCATCCGATGATGCTACCTTTGATGGATGGGAGAGTCTTCGAGGGCAGGAAATTTACACACCTCACGGAAGAGGACAGACGGTGGATGTTCTGATGAGGTACTTTTTATCAAAAGCAGGACTCACTCCCGACAGAGATGTGAAGATACTCTACGCACCTCCCCAGGAAATAGTCGCACTCTTCAAATCTGGAAAGGTGAAGTACGCAGCTCTCCCCGAGCCATTCGTTTCCATGTGTCTTGACAGGGGAAAAGTGGTTCTCGATTTTCAGAAAGAGTGGGGAAAAGAACTGGGAGTACCCGGAAGGATTCCGATTGCCGGTCTGTTTGTGAGGGAAGGTGTGGACGAAGAAACCGTTGAAAAAGCAGAGAAGGCCCTCATAGATTCTATCAGGTGGATGAAAGAAAATCTCGATGAAACCGTTCAACTTTCTTCTGAAAAATTGGGTATTCCCGCAAAGATTCTGAAATCCTCACTGGAGAGAATAGAGTTCGAATATGTACCTGTTGAAAAATGCAGAGAGGAAGTCGAGACCTTTCTGAAAAAGCTGAACGAACTCTATCCCGAAGGGCTTGAAAAGGTACCAGACGAAGGATTCTACTGGAAATGAGAGCGGTTTTTGGAATACTTCTTGTTCTGATAGCGTGGTACCTTTTGCACTTTCTTTTCCCATCTTCTCTCATATTGCCGGGTCCTGTGGAAACCTTCGAAGTCTTCGTTAAAATGTTGAATCGTGAAACCTTCGAGGCCCTTTTGAGCACACTCTTGAAGGGCCTTGCTTCCACTCTCATCGTCATCGCTGTGGGACTTCCCGTTGGTTTCTTCATGGGTATCAGCGACAGGGTGTACGAATTTCTACGTCCTTTGGTCACGGTGGTGCAGGCGGTACCCGTTGTTTCCTGGCTTGTCGTCGTGATCTTTCTGTGGGGAATAGGCTGGCAGGGTCCTGTCGTCATCTCTTCCCTTTCCCTCATTCCAGTTGCCATTTTCACAACGGTTTCCGGGGTAAGAAGCGTGGACAGAAAGCTGTTGGAAGTGATGAAGGTCTACAGGGTGCCGCGGAGGATGATTTTGAAGGAGGTGTATCTTGGTTCGATCTGGCCCTTCGTTCTCTCGATTCTGGAGGTGTCTTCTGGAAACGTGTGGAAAGCGGTTGTTATGGGGGAGTACCTTTGCGGTGACAGTGGACTGGGAGTTCTGATATCCTGGGCACGGCAGTACGTGGACGTTCCTCGGGTGTACGCACTCACCATTTTCACAGTGGTTCTGGGGATATCTTTTGAAAGATCTGTGAAGGTTCTCGCAAGGAGAGTGTGGAAGAAGTGGAGGTTATCCTGAAGGTAGAAGGATTGAGGAAAGACTTCAACGGTGTTAAGGTGATAGAAAACTGGGGTTTTTCAGTTGGTAAGGGTGAGAGGGTGGCTCTTCTTGGGCCGTCTGGCTGTGGAAAAACAACCTTTTTGAGGATTGTATCAGGTCTTGAAGACTATCAGGGAAAGGTGAAGGTTTTCACGGATAAAATCGGATACGTGTTTCAGGAACCCAGGCTGATTCCGTGGAAAACGATAACGGAGAATTTGATGTTGATCAGAAGAGATCCAGACAGAATAGCATCCCTTCTTGAGAAAGTGGAGCTGAAAGGTTTTGAAAATCACTATCCATGGCAACTCAGCGAGGGAATGAAACAGAGGGTAAACTTTGTGAGGGCACTCCTTGTGGATCCTGATCTTCTCCTTCTCGACGAACCTTTCGACGCACTGGACTTGAAGACAAAGATGAAGGTGATGGATTTGCTGATTGATTTGTGGCAGAAGAGGAGGTTCTCCATCGTTTTTGTGACACACAACGTGAAGGAAGCTGTTTTTCTGTCGGAAAGGATCTTTCTCCTCTCGGGAAGGCCTTCAAAGATACTCGACGAAGTGAAGCTGAAAGAGAAAGCCATAGATTTCACTGATGAGAAATTGTTCAGGCTGGAAAAGATGGTGATCGAAAGGCTCCTCAGCCTACTTCGATGAGTTTTATCTCTTCCGGGAGTTCTATTCCTTCCACGTCGATTTCCTGAACGTCTTCTCTTGCCCACTCCAAGAGTTTCAGATCTCTGTATAGATCGGCCACTTTGAAGCCGCTCAAACCGTGCTGTTTCACACCGAAGAACTCTCCAGGGCCCCTCGTTTTCAGGTCGTACTCGGCTATTTTGAACCCATCTGTGTTGAGTGTGAAGAATCTCAGCCTCTCCATTGCCTCCTCTCCCACGTCTCCAACAACGAGGAAGCAGTAAGCCTCCTGACCTCCCCTTCCCACTCTTCCACGAAGCTGGTGGAGCTGGGCGAGGCCAAACCTCTCTGGGTTTTCTATCACCATCACGTTCGCTCTCGGAACGTCTATCCCGACTTCTATAACCGTTGTGGAAACGAGGATGTCGTATCTTCCTTCTGCGAATTCCAACATGACTCTGTCCTTTTCCTCCTGAGAAAGCCGTCCGTGCATGAGACCCAGTTTGAACTCCGGGAAGACTTCTTTCGAGAGGTATTCGTACATCTCCACAGCGGACTTCACGTTCAGTTTGTCCGACTCTTCGATGAGCGGATAAACGATGAAAGCCTGTCCTCCCTTCATCACTTCTTGCCTCACGAACTCGTAGATTTCGTTCACTCTATCCATCGGAACGAGCATGGTTTGCACTTCTTTCCTTCCAGGAGGCATCTCGTCTATCACTGTGACATCGAGGTCCCCGTAGAAGGCAAGGGCCATGCTTCTGGGAATGGGAGTGGCACTCATCACCAGTGTGTCCACCATTTTTCCCTTGTTCATGAGGGCTTCTCTTTGCTTCACACCGAAGCGGTGCTGTTCGTCGATTATGACCAGTCCCAGGTTCTTGAAATGAACGTCTTCCTGTATCAGTGCATGTGTTCCTATCACCACGTCTATCTGACCGTTCCTGAGGCCGGATTTTATTTTCTCCTTCTCTGAGGGCGTGGTTGCTCCTATGAGGAGTGCCACGTGGATGTTGAACTTCGAAAAACTCTCGACGGTTCTTCTGTAGTGCTGGATCGCGAGGATCGAGGTTGGCACCATGAAGGCCGTCTGGAAACCCGCTTCGTAGTTGTCGAGTATGGCAAGCTGTGCCACGACGGTCTTTCCAGAACCCACATCTCCTTGAAGAAGCCTGTTCATCGGTTTTTCAGAGATCATATCGTTTCTTATCTCCTGGTGAGCTCTTTTTTGAGCATTTGTCAGCTTGAAGGGAAGGGACTTTATAAACTCCTCTGCGAGTTTTCCTTCTATTTTCTTTGGAATCCCTCCGTGCTTTTCCCGCTCTTTTCTGATCTTCTGGAAAGCCAACTGAAGTACGAAGAGTTCTTCGTAAGCCAGTCTCTCTCGGGCCTTTTCGAGGTGATAGAAGGTTTTGGGAAAGTGCATGCCGTAGTACGCGTCTTTCACACCAAGCAGTTTTCTCTTCTCAAGAATCCTTTCTGGAAGGGTTTCTTTCAACGAACAGCAGAGCGATGGGATGTTTTCCTCGAAGATCTTTCTCATTTGTTTTTGTGAAATTCCCGAGGTCAAACGGTATATGGGAAGTATCCTTCTTACGTATTCTCCCTCTTTCGGTGTTACCTCGGCGTTGTGAATTTCGTACTGGCCCGTGTACGCGTTCGATTTCACGGTGCCGGTCACGAAAACTTCTTTTCCAGTGAGCTGTTTCAGATAGGTCTGGAGGTATTCCTGGTTGAACCATTTCAAGGGGACGTGCACCAAACCGTCAGACAGAACGGCAGTCAAGATGTTCATGTTCTGGAATCTTTTTGTCTCAACGCTCACGATCTTTCCCTGGGTTGTCACCTTTTCACCTGGAAGAAGATCGTTCAGTTTGAAGATCTTCCTTCTGTCTTCGTAATCCCTTGGGAAAAACTCGAGGAGGTCTCTCAGCGTTTCTATTCCGAGTTTTTTTAGTTTCTTCTTTCTGTTGGGTCCCACTCCTTTTGCGTACTGGATATCCGTTGAGAGATCGACTTCTTCTCCAGAACATTCCAAATAGTCTATGAGAAACCAGCTTCTCAGCTTTTCTATCATTTCCAGAGATTTCTGGATTCTGTACCTTTTTCTTGCTTCCGGAAGGTTGGGAATTTCTTTCACGTAGTCAAGAAAAGCTTGAAGTTTCTCCTCGAGGTCTTTGTTTTCCAGTAAAGGATCATCCAGCTCCTTCAGGAGCTGGTGAATTCTCCGCGTGTTCACCTGATTCTTGAGCATTTTCTCGACTTCGTTGAGGAATTCTTCTAACAGTGTCGGCAACGCTTCACCCCACAAGAAAAGAGAGGATGTAAAGTATCTGGAACACAACGAAAGACACCATCATCAAAACGATGAGGGCGAAGACAAGCACGAACCCCTTATTCCACATAGCCTATGTAGGGAAGATTTCGGTATTTTTCATCGATGTCGAGTCCGTAACCGACCAGGAACTTATCGTCCACTCTGAATCCCACGAAATCCAAGGGAACTCCGTGATCGTGAACTGTTTTTTCTATGAGACTCACTATCCTGAAATCTCTTGGGTTGTATTTTTTCAGGTATCGAACTATGTACTGCAAGGTGAGGCCGGTGTCAACGATGTCTTCCACAAGGAGCACGTATTCATCGTGTATCGACTCATCGATCCAGGATTTCACTCTGATCCTTCCCGTTGAAGAGGTACCTTGATAGCTCGAGACATGAATGAAGGAGTATTTGACATTCAGTTTTCTTATGTTCAACATGAGGTCGCTGAAGAAGTGTATGGATCCCTTCAAGATGCATACAGCGTGTATGGTGTCTGTTTTACCCAGGTAGTACTCTTCTATTTCCCGTGCCAGTTCCTTGATTCTCTTCTTGAGAGTCTCTTCGTCTATCAGCACCTTTATCATCACTGCACCTCCATGACGACTACTTTTCTTTCTTTCGGCTTTTCAAAGAGCTCGAGGATGTTTCCCACACGTTCGTACGAATCGAAGAGTTTCAAAAAATCATCAACGGGCAGGAGATTGAATTTCAGGTACTTCGTCTTGTAGTGCATCGGAATGATGACTTTCGCATTCAGCAAATCCGCTACTTCCTTTGCCTCCTTCGGCCCAATGGTGTAAGTTCCACCGACGGGTACCAGCAGGACATCGACCTCACCTATTTCTTTTACCTGAGCAGGAGTAAGCACGTGTCCAAGGTCTCCCAGGTGGCATACTTTTATGCCTTCCCCTTCGAATACGAAGACGATGTTTTTGCCCCTTTCTCTTCCATGTAATGGATCGTGAAAGGTCTCCATACCTTTTATCCTTACACCGTTCACGGTGTAAGTACCGGGCTTGTCTATCACACGAAAGTTTCCCTTCACAAGATGATGTGCGTTGTGATCGAAATGCTGATGACTTTCCGTTACAACATCAGCGGTTACGTTTGGTATGGGATATCCCACACTCTCATCGAAAGGATCTGTAACGATCGTTTTCCCTTCCATCTCCAGGGCAAAACATGCGTGTCCAAACCAGGTGATCTTCATAGCGATCCCCCCTCAATCCACCTTCAACACCCTTATGGTGTTCGTCGTTCCCACCTTCCCTGGAACGCCGGAAGTGAGAACCACCAGATCCCCTTTTTCTGCTAAACCCATTTCTTCCACTTTCTTCAATCCTTTTTCGATGAACTCCAGCTCCTGAGAGCACTTTTCGGCGAGAACGGGTATCACCTTCCTCACGAGAGAAAGTCTGTAGTAAGTTCTCTCTTCTGGTGTCAGAGCCACGATAGGTTGAGAAACGTTGTACTTTGAAACACGAACAGCGGTACTCCCGGATATGGTAGGTGTGATGATCAGCTTCGCGTTTAGAGATTCAGAGAGCTGCCAGCAGGCGTGTGATATAGCCTCAGATATGTCGCTGGTATCGTATTCTATCGTTCTGAAGAATTCCAGTTTCTTCTCGGCTTCTTTTGCTACTTTACTCAGCACCTTTATGGCTTCAAGGGGATGTTTTCCAACCGCTGTTTCCGCTGTGAGGAGCAGGGCGTCCGCTCCATCGAAGATGGCGTTGGCTATGTCGGTGACCTCTGCCCTCGTGGGGAACGGATTTTCTATCATCGATTCGAGTATTTGAGTTGCGACTATAACTGGTTTGGAGTAGTACTTGGAGAGTTTGATGATTTCTTTTTGAACGATAGGAACTTCTTCTATGGGTATCTCCACTCCCAGGTCACCGCGTGCGACCATGATTCCATCGCTTACCTTTATTATCTCTTCGAGACGTTCCAGAGCCTTTTTCGTTTCTATTTTGGAGATTACAGGTATTTCCTTTCCGTGTTTTCTGATCTCTTCTTTTGCCTTGAGCACGTCCTCTGGTTTTCTCACGAAAGAGAGAGCGAAAAACTCAACGTCGTGCAACGTTCCGAGTTTTATGAATTCTCTGTCTCTGTCCGTTATGGATTCCACCGAAAGATCGGCCGTCGGTACGTTCACACCTCTCCTGTGTGTGATCTTTCCACCGACTTTCACCACTGTTTTCACTTCTGTATCGGTTGTTTCAATTACCTCAAGCACTATCTCTCCATCGCTCAGCAGAATGGTGTCTCCTTTCTTCACGTCCTTTGGAAGAGAGCTGAGATTCACCGAGACTATGTGTTCGTTTCCAAGTATTTCCTTTGTGGTGAGAGTGAAGATCTGGCCCTCTTTCAATTCCACAAACTCTTTTTCGAGGTATCCGGTTCTGATCTTCGGCCCCGCAAGATCGATCAGAATGGCTACGGGTTTTTTCTTTTTCTCTCTCAGATCTTTTATTTTGAGTATTTTCTGTTCCTGCTCGTTCCAGTCGCCGTGTGAGGTGTTTATTCTGAAGACGTTCACTCCAAGGTCTATCATCTTTTCTATCATTTCGTAGCTGTCTGTTCTTGGTCCGACTGTACATACGATCTTTGTACTTCGCACGATTTCACCCCGTTCATGAAAGCATATAGGCTATTTCGTAGAGTTTCTTGTCGATCGTTTTTTTCGTAGAGAGCGCTTCCATTATGGGGACTCTCACGAGCTTGTTCCCTTGGAGCGCTATCATCACGTCTACCTCTCCGTCCAGAAGAGCATCGACCGCTTCAACTCCCATACTCAGTGCCAGTCTTCTGTCGAAAGCCGTTGGAGAGCCACCTCTCTGTACGTGTCCGAGGATGGTAATCCTTGTTTCGTAGCCTATCCTGTATTCGAGGTGTCTTGCGACGGTATAAGCGCTCGCTGCACCTTCAGCGACTATGATTATGCTGTTGATCTTTCCTCTTCTCCTTTCTTCGAGAATTCTATCGGCGAGCTGTGAATAATCCACCGGAATCTCTGGTACGATGATGGCTTCTGCACCAGTCACCAGTCCTGCCATGAGGGCGATGTAGCCGGAATGCCTCCCCATGACTTCCACAATGAAGGCTCTCTCATGCGAGCTGGCGGTGTCCTTGAGCTTTTGAACAGCATCCATCACCGTGTTCAAACACGTGTCCACGCCTATGCACATGTCGGTCAACCCAATGTCGTTGTCTATGGTTGCTGGTATACCGACAACAGGTATTTTGTGTTCTTCGTAAAGAAGATGAGCGCCGGTGAGACTTCCTTCACCACCTATGACGACGAGTCCTTCTATACCATGTTTTTTTATCTGTTTCGCAGCGAGTTCTCTACCCTCTTCTGTCTTGAATTCCTCACATCTGGAAGTTCTCAGAATTGTTCCTCCCTTTTCTGTAATTCCTGCCACATCTTTGTACTCGAGTTTTACAAAATCGCCGTCGATGAGACCCGAGTAACCTCTTCTCACTCCGATCACTTCCAGTCCCTGCCTGACACCGTACCTGACCACGGCTCTCACAGCTGCGTTCATTCCAGGTGCGTCTCCGCCGCTTGTAAGTACTGCTATCTTCTTCAAGGCGATCAGCCTCCCCGTGAACTGTTTGTTCTCTTCAATGAGAGTTTAGCATATGCGTCAAAAGTGATAAAATGTACATGGGTTCCCTATGTCAATTTACCACTTCTTCGTGATGTTAACAAACCCTGAATCTTGGTGTAAGGAGGATTAAAATTTTGAGGTGGGAAACTTTAATTGAGGGAAGTGAACTGGAGGTAAAGATGATCGAAGATATATTGAAAGAAAACGAAATACCTTACGTAGTTGAAACGTGTGATGATGTTACACCGAGAGCGATTTTTGGTTCTTCAGCCCTCATGGTGATAAAGGTACCAGAGGAATTTTTAGAAGAAGCAAAGAGAATTCTGGAGGAGATGCGGGAATGAAGAGAACGCCTCTATTTGAAAAGCACGTTGAACTCGGTGCGAAAATGGTAGATTTCGCGGGGTGGGAGATGCCTCTTTATTACACATCCATATTCGAAGAAGTGATGGCAGTCAGAAAATCGGTGGGGATGTTCGATGTCTCTCACATGGGGGAATTTCTCGTTAAAGGGCCCGAAGCGGTTTCTTTTATTGACTTTCTTATAACGAACAACTTTTCTTCACTTCCGGATGGTAAAGCGCTTTACTCTGTCATGTGCAATGAAAACGGTGGAATCATCGATGATCTTGTTGTGTACAAGGTAAGTCCTGATGAGGCTCTCATGGTGGTAAACGCGGCAAACATTGAAAAGGACTTCAACTGGATAAAATCCCATTCGAAGAATTTCAATGTCGAAGTATCGAACATTTCAGATACGACCGCCCTCATAGCGTTCCAGGGCCCCAGGGCACAGGAGGCCCTCCAGGAGCTTGTTGAAGACAGTCTCGAGGAAATTGCCTATTATTCTTTCAAAAAGAGTATTGTAGCCGGTGTAGAGGCTATTGTCTCAAGAACGGGATACACGGGTGAGGACGGTTTCGAACTGATGATTGAAGCGAAGAATTCACCGAAAGTCTGGGATGCTTTGATGAATCTGCTCAGAAAAATCGACGGCAGACCAGCAGGTCTTGGGGCGAGAGACGTTTGCCGACTCGAGGCGACTTATTTGCTGTACGGTCAGGACATGGATGAGAACACGAATCCTTTCGAAGTGGGACTTTCTTGGGTTGTAAAACTGGACAAAGACTTCGTGGGGAAGGAAGCGCTGCTGAAAGCGAAGGAAAAAGTGGAAAGAAAACTTGTGGCGCTTGAGCTCTCTGGAAAAAGAATAGCAAGAAAAGGCTATGAAGTTTCAAAGAATGGAGAGAGAGTGGGAGAGATCACAAGTGGTAACTTCTCTCCAACTCTTGGGAAGTCGATAGCGCTGGCTCTCGTTTCAAAATCGGTGAAGATAGGAGACCAACTGGGAGTGGTGTTTCCTGGTGGAAAGCTTGTAGAAGCTCTGGTAGTAAAAAAACCATTTTACAGAGGCAGTGTGAGGAGGGAGGTTTGAAGATGAAAAAGTACACGAAAACTCACGAATGGGTGGTGGTTGAGGACAAAGTGGCAACGGTTGGGATCACGAATCACGCTCAGGAACAGCTCGGCGATGTGGTCTACGTGGATCTTCCTGAAGTCGGCAGAGAGGTGAAGAAAGGGGAAGTTGTGGCGAGTATAGAGTCTGTGAAAGCCGCAGCGGACGTGTACGCTCCTCTCAGTGGGAAGATCGTGGAAGTGAACGAGAAACTCGATACTGAACCTGAACTCATAAACAAGGATCCAGAAGGAGAAGGCTGGCTTTTCAAAATGGAAATATCCGATGAAGGCGAACTCGAAGATCTTCTGGATGAACAGGCTTATCAGGAATTCTGTGCTCAGGAGTAGTTTCTCATAGAAATCCGGAGGTGTCCTGATGAACTATCCTTACATTCCCCACACGGATGAAGACGTCCGTGCCATGTTGGACTTCATAGGGGTTTCTTCCATAGAAGAACTGTTTTCTTCGATTCCTGTTTCTGCCAGGTCGTCTCTGAATCTTCCAGAGTCCAGAGATGAGTTCGGTGTTTTCAAGCGGTTGAAAGAGATTTCTGAGATGAACACTTCTCTTGAAGACCACGCTGTTTTTCTCGGAGCTGGTGTTTATAAAAGGTACGTTCCCATGGTTGTTTACGATCTTGCGATGAAGCCCGATTTTCTCACTGCTTATACACCGTATCAGGCGGAGGTATCCCAGGGAACCCTCCAGGCTCTGTTTGAATACCAGACCATGGTATGCGAACTAACGGGAATGGAAGTGGCGAACGCGTCCATGTACGATGGAGCCACCGCTCTGGCAGAAGCGGCTTTGATGAGTTTTCGACTCACCGGAAAGGAAAAAGTGGTTGTGGCAAGGTCCGTTCATCCCGAGTACAGAGCAGTTTTGAGAACTTATCTCGAAAAAAGAGGTTTCACCGTGGTGGAAGCCGGATACGACGAAACGGGAAGGGTCTTGTTAGAAGAGGTCGATGAGGAAACGGCAGCGATAGCCGTTCAGTATCCCAATTTCTTTGGAGTCATAGAAGATCTCGATTATGTCAGGAGCCGATCGGGTAACGCTCTGCTGATAGTGGTTGTAGAACCAGTTTCACTCGCTCTTCTGGAACCTCCAGGAAGCTACGGGGCAGACATCGTGGTTGGTGAGGGCCAGTCGCTGGGACTTCCCATGTGGTTCGGAGGATATTCCCTTGGAATCTTTGCCACAAGAGAGAAGTACGTGAGGCAGATGCCAGGGAGATTGATTGGACAGACCGTGGATCAAGCCGGTAACACAGCCTACACCATGATCCTTCAGACCAGAGAACAGCACATAAGGCGCGCCAGAGCCACTTCGAACATATGTTCCAACCATGCCCACGCCGCTCTGATCGCGGCTGTTTACATGAGTGTGATGGGGCCTGACGGTCTGAGGGAGGTAGCCAGGCGTTCTTACAGCGCCGCTCATTACCTCCAGGAAAGACTGGAAGAAATGGGATTCAAACTGCGCTTTTCGGGAGAATTTTTCAACGAGTTCGTTTTCAACGTGCCGGAGGATTATCCTGAGCGGTGGAAGTGGATGATGGCGAAAAAGATCCTTGGGCCTTTGCCTCTGAAGGGTTTTTACCCGGAACTTGGAGACACAGCACTCGCGTGTGCCACAGAGGTGACTTCCAAAGAGGATATAGAAAAGCTCCTGGAGGCGATGAAATGACGATATTCGAGAGGTCCAAAAAGGGAAGAAAAGCATTCCGGCTTCCCGAGAGTGACATTCCAGAATATTCGCTTCCGGATCGATTTCTCAGGAGCACACCTCCGAAGCTTCCCGAGGTTAGCGAGCCTGATGTGGTGAGGCATTACACCGATCTTGCCAGAAAGAACTACTCTGTGGATCTCGGAATCTACCCCCTCGGTTCCTGCACCATGAAGTACAATCCCAAATTGAACGAAAAAGCTGCGAATCTCGAAGGATTCAGAGAGATACACCCGTATCAGCCCGTCGAAACTGTTCAGGGCAGTCTTCGGCTCATGTACGAGCTGAAAGAAATGCTGTGTGAGATAACGGGAATGGATGACATGACACTTCAGCCCGCTGCCGGAGCTCACGGGGAGCTCACAGGAATGCTGATAGTGAGAGAGTACTTTAAAAACAGAGGAGACACTGGGAGAAAGAAAGTTCTCGTACCGGATTCTGCACACGGTACTAATCCAGCATCCGCTTCGATGGTTGGTTTTGAGGTGGTGGAGATAAAGAGCAAAAACGGTATGGTGGATGTGGAGGATCTTAGAAAACTACTGGATGAAGAAGTGGCTGCGGTGATGCTCACAAATCCAAACACGCTTGGGCTCTTCGAAAAGGACATTCTGAAAATAGCGGAAATGACGCATGAGTGTGGTGCTCTTCTCTATTACGATGGTGCGAACCTCAACGCGATCATGGGTAAAGTGAGACCAGGAGACATGGGGTTCGACATCGTCCATTTGAACCTGCACAAGACGTTTTCCACTCCCCACGGAATGGGAGGACCTGGATCTGGACCAGTTGGTGTGAAAAAGCATCTGGTGGATTTTCTGCCCTTCCCCCAGGTAAAGAAGAACGGAGAACTTTACGAACTCTTCGTTCCTGAAAAGACCATAGGACGTGTGAGGAGTTTCTTTGGAAATTTCCCGGTTCTCGTAAAAGCGTACACGTACATTCTCACGATGGGAAGAGACGGCCTTGAAAGAGTGAGTGAAATGGCCGTTTTGAACGCGAACTACTTGAAGAAAAAAATAGAGAAGTTCTTGGAGATTCCATACAACGGGTTCTGCATGCATGAATTCGTGGCGAGCGCGGAGAAAGTGTTCAGGGAAACCGGTGTGAGAACACTGGATATTGCGAAGCGAATACTGGACTTCGGTGTGCATCCTCCCACAGTTTACTTTCCACTCATCGTTCCGGAAGCGCTCATGATAGAACCAACTGAGACTGAAAACAAAGAAACGCTGGATAAGTACGCCGAAATCCTTGAAAGAGTGGTAAAAGAAGCCTATGAGAATCCTGATGCTTTGAAAAACGCTCCTCACAACACACCGGTTCGAAGGGTCAACGAAGTGCTCGCTTCGAAGAAACCCGTGTTCAGGTGGAGGGGGTAGTATGAGGTACTTTGTCGAAACCGATAAGGCTCCAAAGGCCATAGGCCCGTACTCTCAGGCGGTCGTTGTCGGAAACATGATGTTCGTTTCGGGTCAAATTCCCATAGATCCAGAAACTGGTGATCTCGTTCAGGGTACCATAGAAGAAAAGACTGAAAGAGTTTTGGAAAATCTGAAAGCAATACTGGAGGCGGGCGGTTTCTCCCTGAAAGACGTCGTGAAGGTGACTGTGTTCACGACCAGTATGGGCTACTTCCAGAGAGTCAACGAGGTGTATTCCAGATACTTTGGAGACCACAGGCCCGCTAGGTCGTTTGTGGCGGTTGCTCAACTTCCGAGAAACGTAGAAATAGAAATAGAAGCGATCGCTGTGAAGGAAGGGGAGTGAAGGATGTATCTTCAGGATGTGATAATGAAACTGAACGATTTCTGGGCGTCTAAAGGTTGTCTTCTGGAACAACCTTATGATATGGAGGTTGGCGCCGGGACGTTTCATCCCGCCACGTTCTTTGGAAGTCTGAGAAAAGGTCCATGGAAAGTAGCCTACGTTCAGCCGAGCAGAAGGCCAACCGATGGTAGATATGGAGAGAATCCCAACAGATTGCAGAGGTACTTCCAGTACCAAGTGATCATAAAGCCCTCCCCTGAAAACTCTCAAGAACTGTACCTTGAGTCCTTGGAGTACCTCGGTATAAACCTGAAGGAACACGACATCAGATTTGTAGAGGACAACTGGGAGTCTCCCACCCTCGGAGCGTGGGGCGTTGGCTGGGAAGTGTGGCTGGACGGCATGGAGATAACTCAGTTCACATATTTCCAGCAGATTGGTGGAATTTCCCTGAAGGACATTCCTCTCGAGATAACCTACGGTCTGGAAAGGATCGCCATGTATCTTCAGGGAGTCGATAACGTCTACGAGGTGCAGTGGAACGAGAACGTGAAATACGGTGATGTGTTCCTTGAAAACGAAAGAGAATTTTCGGTTTTCAACTTCGAAGAAGCCAACGTAGGACTCCTTTTCAGGCATTTCGATGAATACGAGAAGGAGTTTTACAGACTTGTGGAAAAAAATCTTTACCTTCCCGCTTACGATTACATTTTGAAATGTTCTCACACGTTCAATCTTCTCGATGCGCGCGGAGCGATAAGTGTGTCTCAGCGACAAACCTACGTGAAACGTATTCAGGCGATGGCAAGAAAGGTTGCGAGAGTTTTTCTGGAGGTGCAGGCTAATGAGAACAGCCCTGCTTGAGGTGGGACTCGAAGAACTTCCCGCGAGCGAATTCCACAGTATTCTGAGGCAGCTCGAGGAAAAATCGGCTGAGCTTCTCAAAGCGTACAGAATTTCTTCCGGATCTGTTGAAGTCTTCGTTGGAAGCAGACGTTTTGGTGTGATTCTCAATAATCTTCCGGAGAGACAGGAGGATTTTACCGAAGAGAAGAAAGGTCCTCCACTGAACATTGCTTACGATGAAAACGGAAAACCAACCAGAGCTCTTGAGGGGTTTTTGAGGAACAACAACGCTTCCTTGGAGAACGTGGTTCACAGGGAGGGGTACGTCTATTTATCGCGAGTTGTTGAAGGAAAGCCTGTCGAAGAAGTTCTCCCAGATCTGTTCAGAGATCTCGTTTTGGGTTTGAATTTTAGAAAACCCATGAGGTGGGGTTCCGGTGAACACGAATACGTCAGACCTGTTCACTGGATTGTGGCGATGGTTGATGGAAGAGTTCTTGACCTAGAAATCTTCGGTCTTAGATCGTCCAGAATCTCTTACGGCAAAAGGTATCACGCTGGATCGATCGAAATTCCCGATCCGGAAAGGTACTACGAATCTCTCAAAAAAGGATTCGTGATTTCTTCCCACCTGGAGAGAAAAAAATTCGTCCTCGAACAGATCGATGAATTTGAAAAAAGAAGTGGTATGAAGATTGAACGCGATGAAGAACTCATCGAAGAGATAGTGGCGATAACGGAGTATCCCAGGATCGTTGTTGGACAGTTCGATCGAAAATATCTTGAACTTCCAGAGGAGATCATAGTAACCGCCGTGAAACATCATCAACGCTCTTTTATAGCGCATAAAGAGACCCTGACGAACATCTTTGTGGCTTTTCAAGACGGTCCACAACCACCGGAGAACGTGGTTAAGGGATACGAGAGAGTCATAAACGCTCGATTGGAAGACGCGCGGTACTACTTCCAGAAGGATCTCGAGACTTCGCTGGAAAAGATGAATGAAAAGCTCAAAGAAATCGTTTTTCAGGAGAAACTCGGAACACTCTACGACAAGGTGGAAAGGATAAAGAAAATATCGCAGAGGCTCTGTGAAGATCTGAAACTTCCAGAGATGTTCACACAGAAGGTCCTGGAAGCCGCTTCTATATGCAAAGCAGACATCGCTTCGAAGGTGGTGTACGAGTTCCCGGAGCTACAAGGTGTTATGGGCAGGATCTATGCCCTGAGGGAGGGAATAAACGAAGAAATAGCAACGGCCATAGAAGATCATTACTCCGAAGAGCCACAGACAGTGATAGGTTCCATTCTTGGAATAGCGGATAGAATCGACACCATCGTGGGAAATTTCGCCATAGGCAACGTTCCCACGAGTTCTAAAGATCCGTATGGCCTGAAAAGTAAAGCTGACACAATCTTCAGGATCATAAGGAAGAACGAGTGGGATATTTCTCTGGAAGAGCTTCTCACTTTCGCTTCTTCACTGGTGAAGTACCATCTTTCTGAAGAACTGGAAACGTTCTTTGCAGGCAGGTTCTATCAGTTTCTGATCAACGAACTTGGAATATCCTTCGACGTGGCAAGAGCGGTGAATCACCTGTGGAAGAAGCCCCTTCGCGGGATCCTCTCTGCGGAAGCCCTCCAGGAGATATCTGAAAAACCCGAGTTTCAAGACCTGTTCGTTGGATTTGAGCGAGTCCACAACATAACGAAGAATCACGACTCCACCAAATTCGATGGAGCCCTCTTTGAGAAAGAAGAAGAGAAAAAGCTGATGAACAAGTTCTACGAAGTCAAAGAAAAAGTTTTGAAAGCTCTGGAGAGGTTGAACTACCGTGAGGCGCTTCAGTATCTGATCGAATTGAAACCCTACATAGACGAGTACTTCGACAATGTCTTTGTGATGGTGAAGAGGGACGACTTGAGAGTGAACAGGTTGAGCTTTCTGAAAAACATCGACGAACTCTTCATGATGGTAGGAGACATGACTTACTTAGTCAAGAGATCTCAGGTATAGATCCAGAAGTTTCTGAAGGGTTTCCTCGAATGAAGCTTTTTCAAAGACACCCTGTTTCAGAAAGGAATCGATCTCGTCTTTCATTTCCACAGCTTTGTCAACGAGTGGATTGGTCCCACTCTTGTAAGCACCGATTTCAATCAGATCTTTTGCGGATTCATAAGCCGACATCAGCGATCGGAGGCGGTTCGCCGCCTCTCTGTGTTCTTCGGTGACGATATCGTTCATCAATCGGCTCACACTTGCAAGAACGTCGACTGCTGGGTAGTGATTCGATTCGGCAAGTCTCCTCGAAAGAATTATGTGTCCATCTACGATGGATCTGACAGTGTCGGAAATGGGTTCGTTGAAATCGTCCGCTTCAACGAGCACGGTGTAAATCGCTGTTATGCTGCCTTTATCTGAGTTTCCTGCCCTTTCGAGTATTTTTGGAAGGCCGGCAAAGACACTTGGTGGATATCCCCTGGTGGTGGGAGGTTCTCCCACTGCGAGCCCCACTTCTCTCTGAGCCATGGCCCATCTGGTGAGAGAGTCCACCATCAGAAGGACATCGTATCCCAGATCTCTGAAGAATTCCGCTATACTGGTGGCGGTGAGGAGAGATTTCACTCTGGCAAGGGCAGGCTGATCGGATGTTGAGACCACCAGTATGGACCGCTTCAGTCCCTCTTCTCCGAGGTCCCTCTCTATGAATTCTCTGACCTCTCTTCCGCGCTCACCGATGAGAGCCAGCACGTTAATGTCCGCCGTCGTGTTTCGTGCGATCATTCCAAGAAGTGTGCTTTTTCCAACACCGCTACCCGCGAAAATTCCAATTCTCTGGCCTTTGCCCACTGTTATGAAGCCATCTATCGATCGTATGCCCACTGGTAGAGGATCTTTTATTCTTCGTCTTTTCAGAGGGTTTGGAGGGGTGTTGGTCAAAGGATATCTGTCTTCCGGAACGAAGGGCTTTCCGTCTATTGGACGACCCAGACCATCGAACACCCTTCCGATCATCTTTCTGCTGACACCAACTTCGAGTACTTTGTTGGTCCTGATGACTTCACAGCCCATCTTCAACCCGGAGACATCCTCGTAGGGCATGAGAATAACACTTTCTTCCCTGAAACCAACCACCTCTGCGAGTGCGTTCTTACCGTTCTGAAGTGAGATTTTACACATTTCTCCAAGAAAAGCGTCTGGACCTTTCGATTCCACAGTGAGTCCTACTACTCGTGTGACCCTTCCGTTGAATTTATTGAAATCTTCTTCAATCAACTTCTTTTTCAGTTCTTTCAGTATATCCTTCAAAACCTATCACCTCTTCGAAGATGTCCTCCACGAGTTCCCATTGATGAGAGAAAGTTTTGTCCAGGATTCCGAAATCTGTCTCGACAATGACGCCGCCTCTTTCTACATTGGGATCCGGTATCAAAGTTTCTTTGCTGATATCACTGAGATCCAGTTTTTTTTGCATCTTCTGGATTTATCCTGATCTTCACATTTTTGATGCCCACTAATTTTGATAAGGCGCTCCTCAACTTTCTTTCCACTACTGACTCGTCCATTTCCTTTTCGAGGATCTTCTTGAAGAGGATCCTGAGTATATCGAGAAGTTCTGGAAGTATCTCTTCTATTTTCAGGTTTATCTGTTTTTGGATCTCTTTTTTCAAACCGAGAATGTACTTCTGAAGATCGTTCCTCATCGTTTTTGCTTCTTCTAAGACTTTCTTCGCTTCGAGCTTTAAAGCTTCAGCCTCACTGGAGGCGCTTCTTAGGATTCCTTCCGCGTCTTTTCTGGCGCCTTCAATGATTTTTCTGGCCTCTTCCTGAGCTTCGGAGAGGATCTTTTCTCTAATTTCTTTGATCTTTTGGATTTCCTCTGCTGTGTTCTCTTTTGTTTTTTCTTCTTCCGCTTTTTCTTCTTTTTCTATTTTTCTCGGAAGGTCTATGTAGAACACATCATCCTTTCTGAGAAGCATACTACATGATCAGCTCCTCTCCTCCACCTCTTGCGATAACGATCTCGCCGGCCTCTTCCAGCCTTCTTATGATGTTTATTATCTTCTGCTGGGCTTCCTCCACATCTTTGAGTCTCACAGGACCCATGTATTCGAGTTCGTCTTTCAGTAGCGCAGCGGCTCTCTTTGACATGTTCTTGAATATCTTCTCTTTCAGCTCGTCGGAGGCTCCTTTCAAAGCGAGGGCCAGGTCCCTCGTGTCCACTTCCCTCAGCACAAGCTGTATCGATCTGTCGTCGAGCTTCAGAATGTCTTCGAAGACGAACATCCTTCTTCTTATCTCATCGGCCAGTTCGGGGGTCTCCTGAACCAGCTTGTCCATGATCTTCTTCTCAGTGGTTCTGTCCAGGCTGTTCATTATCTCTGCAGCTGTATCGATTCCACCTACCTTGCTGAACGTTCGGCTCACGAATCCAGAGATCTTTTTCTCCAGGTTCCTTTCTATCTCTTTAACAACTTCTGGAGAAGTGCGTTCGAGCAGGGCTATTCTCTTCAGAACTTCTGTCTGAAGCTCTTCGGGAAGCGCTCCAAGAATCTGAGCCGCGACAGGGGGATCAAGGTAACTCAGAACAACCGCTATAGTCTGCGGATGTTCGCTTTGGAGAAAGTTCACGAGCTGGACAGGATCTGTGTCTCTTACGAAGCTGAAAGGTTTGACCTGCAAGGAAGAGGTTAACCTTTCTATGATTTTTCTTGCTCTTTCAGGCCCGAATGCTTTTTCCAGAACTTTTTTTGCGTACTCTATACCACCTTCTGATATCATTTCTTTTGCTTTGGCGAGGCTCAGGAATTCTTCCAAAACCTGCTTTTTTTCCTCTGGAGAAACCCTTCCAATATTTGCGATTTCCACCACCAACTGTTCCACCGTTTCCTCATCAAGGTGTTTCATCACCTGGGCTGCTTTTTCGGGTCCAAGGGCCACCAGAAGGACTGCGGCCTTTCTTTTACCATCAGTCTTTTTCTCGGGCATATCCTCATCCCCTTTCAAAGAACCACAGTCGGACTATCTCGGCAATGTCGGAAGGTGAACGGGAAAAGATGTTCTCCAGCTCTTCTACAAGTTCGAGCAGTTCCTTTTCTTCTGGCGATACCTCTTCCTCCTTCAATTCTTCCTGGAGGATTTCTTTCACCTCTTCTTCCAGTTTTCTTCTCCGTTCTTCTGCGAGTCTTCTTGCCCTTATTCTTCTTATTTGAACGATCACAAGATAGATGAGTATGAACGTGAGAAATCCAAGCAGGGCTATTCCCACCGAGTACAGGATGAACCTTCTTCTCGTTTCAATCTGTTTCAACTCTTCCTGAAGAGCTCTTTCGATGGAGCGATCGAATGGCAAAAAGGCAACCGCGACGCTGAGAGAGGCGGAAGACGTTATGGAGCCCACCCCTTTTTCCACGAGATCGTTTATTACACTGCTCCAGTCACTGTTGTTTTGAAGAACAGAAGAAGAGGCATCGATTATGACGGCGACGGAAAGCGAGGAGATCTCCCCTTCGCGGTTCTGTATTATCTTCTGATACACTTCGTTCAATTCGTAGTTGGTGATGGTATGGGTTCGTTCGTAGGTACTCGTTCCTTCGGATGTGGCTGATGGATAGGTGAAAGGCGGTATGTTCGAATCCGTTCCCGCTGGTCCTCCGGTTGGAGAAAGGTTTTGGCTCTTCTCCACCTGCGTCTCCTGACTCCTCACCAGACCTTCTCTTCTGGCAGGTGCTTCGTACTTTTTCATCTCCGTTTCTATCTTGGACCAATTGATCGATATGTCGGGTATTACCTCCACCCTTCCAGGACCGAAGACACTTTCCAGTGCTTTCTTTATTTTGCTTTCGTAGTATTTTTCAAGCTGTTGCTTCAATTCCAGTTTGCTGGAGGCAAGGAAAGTTCCTTCGTCTGTTTCCAACATGTCGCTCAGCGATCTGGAGTAGTTATCCACTACCCTCACGTTCTCCGGTTTCAACCCTTCAACGGCTCCTGAGACGAGCTCAACGATTCCTCTCACCTGTTCGCGGGTGAGTTCTGCACCGGGCTCCAAGACCACGAGAACTGATGCTCGGGGTTCTGCCATCTCACCACGAACGTAATAGGTGTACTTCGGAAGGACCAGGTGAACTCTTGCATCTTTCACACCTTTTATCGTCATGATGCTTCTTTCGAGTTCCTCCTGTAAAGCGATCTGATATTTGACCTGCTTGTCGAAGCTCGTGGCTCCGAAAGAGTTTTCACTGAGTATCGAAAAACCTTTCCTTGAACTTCCAAGAACCCCTTCAGACGCCAGTTTCATTCTGAGTTCATAGACGTTGTAACTGTCAGGAACGTATATATCTCCCCCAGGGGATACTTTGTAAGGAATGTTCATCTCCTCGAGCTTCTGGATGATCACACCTGCCTCGTCTTCGTTGAGGCCAGCCACAAGGAGTCTGTAGTGAGGAACGGACGTTACAACGGCGAACAGAACGATCGTTATTACAAGGGCAATCCCTATTCCTCCCACGAGGAATTTCCTTTCCCGAGGCATGGAGCTCCACATGTCTACTATCTTTTTCCACAGGTCTCTCAATCGTTCAACAATGTTCATAGAGTCATTCACCTCTCGTTAAATTTTACCACGTGATATAATCTTCAACATGAGGATAGAAGTGGTCAACGTCTCTCACATCTTTCACAGGGGAACACCCTTGGAGAAAAAAGCACTCGAGAATGTAAGCCTTGTGATAAACGAAGGAGAATGTCTCCTTGTTGCTGGGAACACGGGATCTGGGAAGTCGACCCTTCTTCAAATTGTAGCAGGTTTGATAGAACCCACTTCAGGTGCCGTGCTTTACGACGGAGAAAGAAAGAAAGGTTACGAGATAAGAAGGAACATAGGAATCGCTTTCCAGTATCCCGAGGATCAGTTCTTCGCGGAGAAGGTTTTTGACGAAGTGGCTTTCGCCGTGAAAAACTTCTATCCAGATAGGGATCCTGTTCCCCTGGTGAAGAAAGCGATGGAGTTCGTGGGACTGGATTTCGACTCTTTCAAAGACAGAGTGCCGTTTTTCCTGTCCGGCGGTGAGAAGAGAAGAGTAGCGATCGCTTCTGTGATCGTTCACGAACCGGATATTCTCATCCTCGATGAGCCTTTAGTGGGGCTGGACCGGGAAGGGAAAACAGACCTTCTGAGAATTGTTGAGAAGTGGAAGACCCTTGGAAAGACGGTCATTCTCATTTCTCACGATATCGAAACAGTTATAAATCACGTGGATCGTGTGGTGGTACTCGAGAAGGGAAAGAAGGTCTTCGACGGGACCAGAATGGAATTCCTTGAAAAATACGACCCTCGCTTCTTCACGAGCAAGATGCTGGTTATGAGAAGATTAGTTTTGAAAGGAGAAGACCCCTTCTCAATGAGCGACGATGAGCTTTTGGAAAGGGTGTGCAATTCATGAGATTAGATTTGTTTCTCAAGATCTCGGTGGTGAAGAGAAGAACGATTGCCCAGAAACTGCTGAAGGGGCAGAGGGTCCTGGTGAACGGAAGACCCGCGAAAGCCTCGTACGAGGTAAAGGACGGAGACATCGTGGAGGTGTTCTTACCAACCAAGAAAATAACCCTAAGGGTTGTGGGAAACGGAGGCTACGAAGTCCTCAGTGAGGAGAGAGTGAGTAAACCTTTTTGATCTCTCCGTCGAAGTCTATTAACAGACTATCAGGGTTTATCTTTACGATCTTTCCTTTCTTTCCTTCCAGAGATATGATATCTCCTTCTTTCTGAAGAAGGTATCTTTTCCAGATCCTCGTCAGAGCTTCTTTTTTCTTTGAATACTTTCTGAAAATCACGCGTGCGTTCTTCAATATCGACTCTATGAGTTTCACAACGCTGATTTCTTTTCCCGTGATTTCCTTCAGACTGATCGCTCTTGTTTTCAACTCGGCTGGGATTTCGTTGTTCACGTTCATCCCCACTCCCACGACAACGGCGAGAGGTTTTGCACCTTCAAAAATTCCCTCTGAGAGAACTCCTGCGAGCTTTCTCCCGTTTATGTACACGTCGTTGGGCCACTTTATGTTCGCGTGTATTTTCATGTTTTCAAGAGTCTTCACAACCGCTACTGAGAACACCCTTGTGTAAAACGAAAGCTCCAGTGACTTTCTCGGTTTGAAAAGCACAGAGAACCATAGTCCACCCCTTGGAGAGTGCCAGTGTCTTCCGTTTCTTCCGTATCCTGAGGTCTGCTCCAACGCAACCACTACCGTGCCATCGGGATAGAAGCGGTAATTCTCTTTCAAGAAACGATTCGTGGAGTCTATGGATTCGAAAGAAATGATCTTTTCTCCTATCAATCTCTCTCCCTCCCGTGCTACAATTCTAACAAACAAAAAGAGGGGGAGACGAATGAGAATCGATCTTTCCCTTAAACCCACACCTGTTCAGTTTCTCAAAAGACTCTCGGAAGAATACGGGTTCAACATCTACGTTAAAAGAGACGATCTCACAGAGCTTGTGGGATCGGGCAACAAAATCAGAAAGCTGGAGTATCTTCTCTGGGAAGCTCTTAAAAAAGGAGCAACAACTGTCTTCACCTGTGGAGGTCTTCAGTCGAACCATGCCAGAGCAACGGCATACGTTTCGAGAAAACACGGTTTGAAACCTGTTCTCTTCCTCAGAAAAGGAGAGAAGGTTCTGAACGGAAATCTTCTCCTCGACATTCTCCTCGGTGCTGAAATAGTGGAAGTTTCCCAGGAAGAGTACGAACGCATCGATGAGATCTTCGATGTTCACAAAAAGATGAGAGAGAAGAAAGGTGAAAAGGTGTACGTGATACCCGAAGGGGGATCGAACTCCCTTGGGGCCTTTGGCTACTTCAATGCGGTGCTGGAGATGAAAGATCAATTGAACCTCGAATCTTTCGATGCTATCGTGTGTGCTGTTGGAAGTGGTGGAACCATAGCGGGTTTGTCAGCTGGAATTTCCTTTCTGGAATATCACGTACCTGTGGTGGGTGTGAACGTCACCACGAAAAACTCGGATTATTTTGTGGGGAAGGTGAAAAGAATAATTAGTGGTATGGAAGAGCATGGTCTGAAGATCAACGAAACTGTTTTCAAAGTGGTGGACGATTACAGAGGGCCGGGATATGCGATTCCGTCCAGTGAGGATGTGGAGATCTTGAAAGAAGTAGCTTCGATAGAAAGTATCATCCTCGATCCGGTCTACACGGCAAAAGCCTTCAGAGGAATGATCGAAATGTTCAGAAATTCAGGAAAGAACGTTCTTTTCATCCACACGGGGGGAATATTCGGTCTGTTCGCGCAGAGCGGGAGGTTGGTATAATGTTTCACTACGCTGTTCTTCTGAACGCACTTGGAGTTTTGATCGGTGCGTCCGTGGGTTTCCTGTTCAAAAGAAAGATTCCTCAGAGATTACACGACATCCTTTTCACGGTGATAGGACTCACCACAATGGGTATAGGTATCCGGATGGTCACGCAGGGTGATGATTTTTTGATGATTCTCCTCGCACTCGTTGCAGGCGGCATCATCGGAGAGTTGTTCAGAATAGAGGACAGAATAGAAGGTATTGGGAAGAAGTTCAGTAATTCTCAGGGGTTTGCGGAGAGTTTTCTCACTTCTTCGCTTCTCTTTCTGGTTGGTCCCATGACCATAGTGGGATCCATAAACATAGGACTCACGGGAAACGCGGATTTGATACTCGTGAAAACGGTGCTAGACACAGTGTCAGCCACAGTGCTCACGGCAACCTTAGGAACAGGGGTTTTTCTCTCGGCAGTTTCTGTGTTCCTCGTTCAGGGACTTCTCGTTGTTTTCGCAAAGAGTTTGACTTTTCTCACAGGTGATGCGTTTATCTCCGATTTTGTTGGCACAGGTGGTGTCATGATTCTGGGTCTTGGAATAAGGATTCTTAAACTGAAAGAGGTAAAGGTTGGGAACCTACTTCCGGCGCTGGTTTTGATTCCTATTTTTGACTGGTTGAAAAACCTTTTTTAAATGGCACAGAAAAAGTGGTATAATTTTTCGTGAATAATTGTGAAATTTTTGACGAGGGGGAGTGAAGATGAGGGAGGTAATAGTAGAGATCGTCCAGAAAGCTAAAGAGACAGCAGAAGAGAGAGACGTTTTGATAAACACCCTGCACGAGATACAGAAGCGCTTTGACAACTTCATACCACCGGAGGCTGCTGAGATCGTGGCTGAAGAGCTTGGCGTGCCGCTCTCCAGAGTGTACGAGGTGTTGACGTTCTACACCATGTTCTCGACAAAACCGAAGGGAAAATACGTGATAAGGGTTTGTGAGAGTCTTCCGTGTCATGTTGAAAACGGGAGAGAAGTGGTCAAAGCCCTCAAGGAAATTCTGAAAATCGACTTTGGCCAGACCACTTCTGATGGTCTTTTCACACTCGAAATGACGAGTTGTCTGGGCCTTTGTGGTGTTGCACCGGTGATCATGGTGAACGACGAGTATTACGGTAATATGACACCTGGTCGTGTGAAGGATCTCATAGATAGACTGAGAGGTGAGTCGCTATGAAACCGATAACAGTTCTGGTCTCAGTTGATTCGAACAGTGTGTTGATGGGTGCTCGTCACTTTCTCAATTACTTCAGGGATCTTGTGAAGGAACACAATCTCGAAGATACCGTCGATGTACTGGAAACGGGTAGCATGGGAATTTATCCAGAAGGAGTGATTGTTTCCGTTCTTCCCGACGGTGTTTTCTACGTTGTGAGGAATGAATTGGATGTGAAGAGGATCTTCGAAGAGCACATTCTCAAGGGAAGGAGAGTGTTCGATCTTGAAGTTCCCGAGAGTCAAATAAAAGGAACCGTTGAGGTAGAGAAGGTGGCCGAAGAAACTCGTATCGTTCTAAAGAACGTAGGAGAGATAGATCCCACTCGTATAGAGGAATACATCGCAAGAGACGGTTATTTTGCCCTCGCCAAGGCACTCCAGATGGAACCAGGAGAGGTAATCGAAGAGATAAAGAGAAGTGGGCTGAGGGGAAGAGGTGGAGCCGGTTTTCCAACAGGTCTGAAATGGGAATTCACCTACAAAGCTTCTGCCGACCAGAAATATGTTCTGTGCAACGCCGATGAAGGAGAACCCGGTACCTTTAAAGACAGGCTCATCATGGAGGGTGATCCTCATTCTTTGATAGAGGGCATGATCATAGCGGGGTACGCGGTTGGTGCAACGAAGGGTTACATATACATAAGGGGAGAGTATCACAGTTCGATAGAAATCTTGAAAAAAGCTGTAGAACGGGCTTACGAGTACGGATTCCTCGGTGAGAACATCCTCGGAAGTGGATTCAACTTCGATCTGAAAATAAGGCTCGGGGCGGGAGCTTACGTGGCGGGAGAGGAGACGGCGTTGATAGAGTCCATAGAGGGGAAACCCGCTCGACCCAGGCTGAAACCTCCTTACCCTCCCACCTTTGGTCTCTTTGGAAAACCCACCGTTGTGAACAACGTGGAAACTTTTGTGAACGTTCCAAGGATAATAATGAACGGTGCGGAGTGGTTCAAAAAGTTCGGCACCGAGTCTTCTCCTGGGACGAAAGTGTTCTCCCTCGTGGGTAATGTGGTGAGAAAGGGAATCGTGGAAGTGCCAATGGGAGTGACGGTGAGAGATCTCATCTTCAAATTTGGTGGGGGGATTGAGGGTGGCAGGAAGTTGAAAGTGGTGCAAACGGGTGGTAGTGCAGGAACGTTCATCGGACCAGACAAACTCGACGTTCCACTCGATTTTGATTCTTACGCAAAGTACGGAGTTTCTCTCGGATCAGGAGTGATTCTCGTTGCTGACGAGACTCACTGTGTGGTGGATCTCGCACTCACCGTTATGAGGTTCTTCGAACACGAGTCGTGTGGGAAGTGTACACCGTGTCGGGAAGGTACGAGGATGATCGTCAATATTTTGGAGAGAATAAGCAGAGGCGAAGGCAAAAAAGAGGATCTCGATACGTTGAGGGAGATCGCTCGAAACGCAGGGGAAACTTCTTTCTGCGGACTGGGTCAAAGCATTCCGGTTCCTCTGCTCTCGATCGTTGACAACTTCGAGGAAGAATTCAGAGCCCACATAGGCGCTGATAAATGTCCGGTGGGTGTGTGTGAGTTCAAGAAAAAGAAGGAAAAGAAGAAAATTGGTGTTAGAAAACCATAAAGAGGGCGTCAAAGAGACGCCCTCTTTTTCTGGTAGAATTCCTCTCAGGGGTGCACTGAATGGAATTTTCGGTCATCATACTGATCGGTTATCTGACGAAGAAATTTTTCGAAAGAGATACTGGTAAGGTCCTTTCGAAACTGGTGGTGAATTTCACACTGCCTGCGGCGATCTTCTACAGTTTTTCCACTTCGCGTTTTCACTTTTCGAAGTTCGCCTTCACTGCAACGGGTATTTTGAGTAACCTTCTTCTCATCTTTCTTGCCTTTCTGTTTTTCTCGAGAATAAAGGACCCAAGAGTGAGAATCCCGATCATTCTCTCTTTCGTTGGTTTCAACACAGGTTTGTTCATGTATCCTCTGGCGGAAAGCCTCTGGGGAGAAGCATCGGTGGTTAACTTCGCCCTGTTCGACTTGGGGAATTCTTTCTTCATATTTGGTGTGGGGAAAGCAGTGGCTGAGCAGAACAAAAAGGGAATACTGAAGGTTTTCACCTTTCCACCGTTTCTGTTCCTCCTTGTCGGAATAACGATGAACAGCCTCAAAGTGGTTCCACCTGGTATTGTTCTCGATGTTGCGCGGACGATAAAGAACGCTAATGCCTTCCTCGTGTTTTTTCTTGTGGGATACTATCTCAGCTTCAGATCGGTTTACGACAAATTCCGTCTGATTTTAATGGCGGGACTCGTAAAGTATGCCGCCGGGTTGCTTGTTGCTCTGATCGCAGTGAAGATCTTCTCTCTTTCTTCTTTCGAGGAAATGAACCTGTTTCTTTCACCGCTTCTTCCTTCTGCCATCATGACACTCGTGTACTCGGTTGAAAAGGGTTACGATGCGGAACTCGCGAGCGGGCTCATCACTTTCTTCACGATCGTTTCAACGTCCATAATCATGGCGGTAAACTATACATGGGGGTGATGCGAATGTGGCTGATACTCAGTGACACTCACGATAACATGGAGGTTCTGAAAAAGGTGGAAGAACTTCTATCTGAGAAGAATATAGAAAAAGTTTTTCACTGTGGAGACTTCGTTGCGCCGTTCACACTTGGAAGATTGATCAAAGAAGGGGTAGATTTCTACGGTGTTTTTGGAAACAACGACGGAGAGGTACTGCTGTTGGACAAAAGATCCGGCGGAAGAATCAAAAAACCACCCATTTCCCTGGAGGTCGATGGTTTAAGAATAGCGATGATGCACGAACCCATTCTTCTGGATGCGATCGTTCGCTCCCAGGAGTTCGATCTGATTCTCTACGGGCATACTCATAGAGTAGATGTGAGAAAAGAAGGAAAAACTCTCGTGGTGAATCCTGGAGAAGCGTGTGGTTATCTTTCCGGTAAGAGCACCGTCTATTTGTTCGATCCCAGGACGCGCGAAGGAGAACTTTTGGAGCTCTGATAACGTTCCACGAACCTTCTGGAAGAGTAGATGATATCTCCGGCACCAACGAAAAGAAAGACAGTGTTCTCACTCACGGGGATTACCTTTTCCAGTTCCGGAAGCTTCTCAACGAAATATGCCTCTTTACCGAGCGACTTGAGAGAGTCCCAGATCATCTTCCCTGAGACGCCGTTTTTCTTTTCTTCGAACGCGTCGTAGACTTCCGTGACCACAACTTCATCCGCCAGCTGAAGCGCCTTTGCGAAGTTTCCATCTTCTCTTTCCAGTCTGGAATATCGGTGCGGCTGGAATATCACCACGATTTTTTCGTTTTCGAAGACTTCTTTTGCTGTCTGAAGAAGGTTTCTTATCTCGTCTGGTGTGTGAGCATAATCGTCTATCACATAGATGTTCGTTTCCGGATCGTGAAACGCGATGGAGAAGCGCCTGTGAACTCCCCGGAATTCTTCCAGTGCTTCAAGCACTGGCGCCAGATCGTACCCGAGCGAGTCGAAGAGTGCTATCACTGCCAGTGCGTTCAAAACGTTGTGAAAACCGGGAACCTTGAGTTTGAGTTCGAGATATCTCTTTCCATTTTTCTCCACCACTGCTTTTTGTTCGGCGCGAGAAGCGCTTCTCATTTCAAGGGTGTACGTGCCTTTCTTCACGCCAAAAGTTACATCACCCAGATGGGATGTGAGTTCGTCCTCTGCGAAGGTGACTACCAGATCGGTGTTCCTGCTGATCTTTTCGAAGGCCGATCTGTATCTGGACAGAGAGTTGCCGTAGTTTTCCAGATGATCTCCTCTGGCGTTTGTGATTATGAGATAGTTTGGGGAGAACTCTGAGAAAAACTCTTCGCTCTCGTCGAGTTCGTAAACTACGGGCCCGTTTCCTTTCTCGTAGTTTCCGTGTTCGAGGGAATCCATTATGCCTCCAAGGAACACCGTTGGAGACTTTTTCAAATGTTTCAAAACGTGCGCAACCATAGCGGTTGTTGTGGTTTTTCCATCGGTTCCGGTTACAGCGAACTCTTCCTTTTTCTCCCGTTTCAGAATGTCTCGGAAATAATGCAGTCTGTTTTCGATC
Source organism: Thermotoga sp. RQ2 (assembly GCF_000019625.1). Lineage (NCBI taxonomy): Bacteria > Thermotogati > Thermotogota > Thermotogae > Thermotogales > Thermotogaceae > Thermotoga > Thermotoga sp. RQ2. The sequence continues at coordinate 733,140 of NC_010483.1, read as the reverse complement.
GGGACCCTTTCCATCCTGGCGCGTACTATCTCCGGGTTGTCGTCACGAACAGCGGGGGTTTTTATAACCAGATCGGGATCGTACCAGTTGTCTGCGGAGTGTGGCACAAAAATCGGAATTCCTAATTTTCTTAGATAAGCGGTTCTTTCTGTTTCCTCTATATTTGAACCGTAAACATCGTTTCCATTCAAGAATTCGTGTAAAGCCACGGCACTCATTCCAATTCCACCAATTCCTACGAAATGAATTTTCACATTATCTCCCCCAGTATTTCCTCAGATATTTTGGAAGCAGGGTTTTCTTTCATCTTCTCTATTTTACCTTTTTTCACTACTTTATCAATAGACTCGATTATTTTCCGAGGAGACGCCTCGTTTTCTCTGATAACGATACCATACCCCAGCCTTTCCGCTTCCAGAGCGTTTTCAAGCTGGTGTGATTCGGCGGAACTTTCCCACGGTATCAGTATTCCGGGAACACCGTAGTACATCATCTCTGCGATTGTACTCGCCCCTGCCCTTGAAATGGACGCGATCGCTTTCTTCCAGTAGGCTCCCATGGGGTCTATGTAAGTGAGTGCTGTTACATTTGGAAAAGCGGAAAGCCTTTTTGTCCAATCGTCTGATCCCGTGGAATGTACGAATTGAGTTTCCTGAAGTTCTGGATACACCTTTTCCATCAACTCGTTTATCGCTTCGCTTCCCAGACTTCCACCTAGGACAAGCACGAAATCCTTCAGAGGTGCTTCTTTTTCCGTTTCTCTCACCGGACATCCAGTGACGACGATTTTATCCTGCCATTCTCTCAGATAATTTCGGGTTCTTTCGAAAGAGACGAAAACTTTCTTCGCGTACTGTGAGAGAACTTTCACTGCGAGTCCTGGAACGACGTTTTGTTCGTGAACAAAGATGGGTATCCCAAGATCCTTAGCGGCTAGCCCCACAACTCCAGATATGTATCCACCCGTGAGAACCACTAAATCCGGTTTGAAGCGCTTCAAATGTTTCTTTACTTCGATCGTAGCAATTCCTATCTTCAAGGTTCTCCACAGGTTTTTTGGATGATGGAGTGGCCTGAGCAAACCTCTGACATCGATTGAAACTGTTTCGAACTCTGGATGATCTTTTCTCACAACTCTCTCATCGATTTTGCCTTTTACAGCGAAGAACAGGACCTTCACGTCAACTCTTTTCGCGAGCGTCTCGAGGATAGCCAGAAGTGGATAGAGATGTCCACCAGTTCCACCGCCAGCTGCAGCGATCTTTATCACTCTCTTTCACTCTCCAGAATCATATTTCCGACTATTCCAAAGCCTATCATGATAGAAAGAAGTGAACTCCCTCCATAGCTTACTAGAGGAAGAGTTACTCCCGTGACTGGAAGAATTCCGGATATGACACCGACGTTCGTCATCACCTGAAGCATTATCAAAATAGCGAAACCGGAGATGAACGTTCTGACTGATGGAACCGTGTGCATTTTCGTAGCGACCTTCACAAGGCTGTGAACCAATCCGTAAAATGAGAACAGGACAACTCCCAGACCTATGAAGCCAAGCTCTTCTCCCACTATAGCTAACACGAAGTCGCTTGTCACCACAGGCACGAAGAGCTTTTCCTCGCCGAGAACCAGTCCTTTACCAAGCGTACCACCGTTTCTTATAGCGTTCACTGCTTCAACAACCTGTTCTGAAACGTTCCCTCTCAGATACGATATGAGTCTTTCCATCTGGTAATTTTTCAGGAAATGTTCCAGAACACCGGTTTTATACATGGAAATAAAAAGAAAAATTATCACCAGAAAGAAACTCAGCACGTAAATCCCGCGAGTTTCAGCAGCGTAGAGTGTGAGGATAACCATGAAAACAAGAAGCACAAAAGTACTGAAATCGGGTTCTATCAGAACAAGGAAGAGTGGAGGAGAAACAAGAAGAATCGGCTTCAAAAATCCCCTGAAGAATTTTTTCATGAACAGGGAGTTTTTTTCAACGTACCACGCGAGAAACAGAAGAATGTAGATTTTGACCAGTTCGGATGGCTGGAATGAAAAGCTACCAAGATCTATCCACCTGTGTGCACCTCTCTCACCCGAGGGGAGAAACAGCACGACCGTCAGAAGAACAAGGGAGAGGACGTATCCCCCCACGATGATTTGTTTTGAGAAAAGCAATCTGTGGTCCGTGTAGAGGAAGACAACGAAAAAAGCGATGGCCACCGCGAGCTTCATCAAATGGTTCAGCACCACATGTGTGCTGTCGCTGACTGGCTTCACGTAATCCTGAACTATTTCAAAACTGCTGAGAGATATGAAGCCCACGCACAAAAGTACGATGACAAAGAACACGAGAGATTTTTCGTTCAAACTTTATCCCCTCCGTGTCGTTCGAAGAGCTCTCTGAAGTGTTCACCTCTTTTTGCGTAGTTTTCGTACATGTCAAAGCTCGCTCCTCCCGGGCTGAGAAGAATCACATCACCTTTTTCAGAGACTTCCATTGCTTTCTCAAAGGCTTCTTCCATGTTTTCGACGATGCTGTGAGGAATTTTCCCCACAAACGGAGCAAGTTCCTTAGATATCTCTCCGAACATGATGAGATGTTTCAGCTTTGGACTGGCTTTTTCCACGAAGAGAGAATAGTTTTCTTTTTTGCCGATTCCACACATTATGAGAACCACCTTGTCGAAGTTGGAGAGTGCACCCAGTACCGCGTGTGTCGACGTAGCTTTCGAGTCGTTGTAAAAATGTCTTCCATCTATTTGACCCAGGTATTCCATTCTGTGCGGGAGCGGTTTGAAATCTCTGAGAAGTTCCAGAAAACTTTCCAGTTCGTTGAACATTTCCATGTAAAGAATGGAAACTGCCAGTATGTTTTCCCTCGTCTGATACGGATAGTTCCCAGGAAGTGTGTATTTCTTCCCGTGGACGATCAGTTCTCTTTCTGTGGCAAAGTTTTCACCTGTCCAGAAAGGGATTTTTCTGGATCTCACACCCTCCAGATTCCTCAAACGTTCGATGTGCTTGTTGTAGACGAACAGATCTCCTTCTGTCTGGAGAAAAGCCGGTTTCAACTTTGAATCAACGTATTCTTCGAAAGAGGAGTGCCAATCCAGATGATCTTCGGATATGTTCAGAACGAGGAAGTTTGAAAGATACGGTCTTTCGCTCCAGAAAAGCTGGAAACTGCTCATTTCCAGTACGTAATAGTCGTACTCTCCTTCCAGGGCTTCCACAGCCGGTGTACCAAAGTTTCCACCAAGGAAAGTCTTGAATCCTCTTCTGGAAAGCACATGATGCATGAGGGCGGTAGCGGTGCTTTTTCCGTCAGTCCCCGTGATGCCCACGACCTTTTTTGGATCTACATTGTCCAGGAAAAGCTGAAGTTCTGTGGATAGTTTCGCACCTCTGGAGGAGAGGAGTTTGATTATGCTCGTGTCTGGTTTTATTCCGGGACTCACGTAAACAACATCACAATCCAGGAGTTTTTCGGTGTGGCCTCCTTCTTCGTATTCCACGGAGTGTTCTTCCAGAAATTTTTTCGTTTCACCGTCCAGAGTTTTTGCTTCGCTCACGAAAAATTTCGCTTCTTGATGCTTCAAAAGATATTTCAGAAGGGACCTGTTGCTCTTTCCAAAACCCAGAAAGCCTATTCTCACGCTATCACCCCGAAGATCTCAAGAACGACAAGAGAAGACACCAGATTGAAAACGGTGAACACTGCCACGATTTTTTCCTCGCTCCATCCGATCAATTCGAAGTGATGGTGCAGAGGAGACATTCTGAATATCCTGCGTTTGAAGATCTTGAAAGATCCCACCTGAAGAATAACGCTCAATGTTTCGATGACGGGGATCAAAAAGAAAAGCACCAGATAGAACTCCGTTTTCGTTAGAACGGAAACAGTTCCCAAAACCCCACCGAGTGTGATAGAACCTGTGTCTCCCATGAAGATCTTTGCGGGTTTCGAATTGAACACTAGAAAGGCAAGAACACCGGCTCCAAGGATCAGCAGAATGTCCTCTGAGACTCCCCTTTCTTTGAGGAAAAACCAGTAAGGGATGCTTCCGCTCACGTATATCCAACCGGCCAGCCCATCCAGTCCGTCCGTCAGGTTCATGGCGTTCGAGCTTCCCACGATGACCAGGAGCGCGAAGAGGTAATACCACTTTCCCATCTCAATCGTGAAGCCAAAGAAATCGACGTTCGTTTCAGGACGTATCAGAAGCAACATAATGAGGGCTGATAGAGTCTGAAGCAGAGCCTTCTGATAAGTTTTCAACCCCGTGGAGTCTTTTCTTACCACACTGAGAAAGTCATCCAGAAAACCGATGAGGAAGAAGAGAAACATGCCGAGCAACACCATCGTAGTTGTCTTCGAAATCATTCCAAACAGAAAACCGGTCAGAACGAACAGAATACCTCCCATGGTGGGGGTACCCTCTTTGTAGCCGTGAAGGTCTGGGCCTTCTTTCCTTATGTACTGCCCGATTCTTCTTCGTCTGAAGAGTTTTATGAGGATCGGATAAAGAAAAAGGTTCAGAAGAAAATTTGCTGCTATCATTTTCTCTCCAGCTCCTTTTCAAACATTTCCAGAACTTTTTCTATTCTCACCGCTCTTGAAGCTTTGAAGAGAACCACATCCCCTTCTGTTACCCTGGAAGCAAGATCTTTCGCTATCTTTTCGGGATCGTCTGACTTCAGAATGATCTTCTTGGACTTGATCCATTCCGCTTCGGGTTCTGACAAGAAAATGTACACCCCATCCAGAACGTTCAATCTCTCTCCGAGCTCTTCGTGAAATTCCTTCGACCTCTCCCCAAGCTCTTTCATTGCTCCAACAACGGCGAATCTCCTTCCAGGAAAGCGAAGAAGCGCCTCTATAGAAGTTTGAAACGCTTCAGGGCTTGCGTTGTACGTATCGTCCACGATCAGCACACCTTTTTTTTCTCTCACATTGAAACGGCCGGGAACTGTTTTCAGGCTGGCAAGATCGAAGATATCCACAGTTTCGCCCAAAGCTCTCATGACACACAGAGAAGCGGCGATGTTCAAGAGTTGCCCTCCGTTCCAGTATCCGGAGAGTTTCACTGTAAAAAGAGAATCAAAAGCTTCGAACTCTGCGATCGTGGAACCCTCATAGTACCACCAATCCTTTAGAACCGAGTCACCGCCTTCTTTGCCGAAGAACAACGTTTTTCTGTAACAAGGTACTTCCCTTCTCAAATCGGGATCGTCAAAGAGTGTTACGGCTGTCGCATTTTCTTTCGAGTGCTTGATGATCTCCATCTTGGTTTCCATGATTCTTTCTCGTGTTCCAAAAAACTCGAGGTGAGCGCTTCCAACGTTGAGGAGAACGGCGACATCCGGAGGAGCGATTTTACACAGGTGAGCGATATCACCGGGCCTGCTCGCGGCCATTTCGAGAACCAGGATTTCCTCTCCTTTGTAATCGTTGAGGATGGAGAGTGGCAACCCGTACTCCGTGTTCATGTTTCCCGGTGTTTTGAAAACACTTCTCTTGTTTTTGAGAAGGTTGTACAATATCTCTTTCGTGGTGGTTTTTCCCGATGAACCTGTTACACCAACGACTGTACCGGAAAAATTCCCGAGCTTTTCTCGGGCCAGCTTAGCAAGCGTGTCAACGGAGCTTTCTACGAGAAAGATTCTATCAGAATCCACCGTTTTTCTCTCGGCAATGATCGCGTAAGCACCGTTCCTGAGGGCTTCATCTATAAAATCGTGACCATCGAATTTTTTCCCCTTCACAGCGACGAACACATCACCTTCTCTCACTTCTTTCGAGTTCAGAACAAAGCGCCTTGTGAGGAGATCTTTCATTGGGCGTATTTCCTCCCCTTCAGCTTTTCTCTCAAGATCTCTTCCACGACCTCTCTGTCCTTGAACGGCACCTTCTTTTCTTCGTCAATTATTTGGTATCTTTCATGGCCTCTCCCCGCTATGACAACAGAATCTCCTCTGTTGGCGATGGTAAGAGCTGTTTCAATGGCTTCTCTTCTGTCGAAGAGCACCAGATAAGGTTTACGTTTATCTATACCCTTTATCAGGTCTTCCATTATCTGTTCCGGGTCTTCCCCTCGTGGATCGTCGGTTGTGAGAATAACAACGTTAGCGAGTTTTGATGCGACTTCGGACATCATGGGACGTTTCCCTCTGTCGCTGTTTCCCCCGGCCCCGAAGACAACTATCACTCTTCCCTGAGAGATCTTCCTGACATTTTTCAGTAATTTTTCCAGTGCATCTGGAGAATGGGCAAAATCGACGACAACGTTGAGGCCAATCTTCTTTGCTCCCCGTACTACTTCGAACCTTCCCTCGACTCCTGTGAACGTCTCAAGGGAACTCGCCAATTCTTTTGGATCGTATCCGAGCTGGTGGAGAGCTGCGATAGCGGCCGCGGCGTTGTAAGCGTTGAAATCTCCTATTGCTTTCGTGAAAACTTTCAACAAACCATCGGGAGTTTCCAGAACGAACTGTGTCCCTTCCCAGTTCACTTCTATGTTTCCCAACCTGTAATCGGCGTTTTTCGATGTTCCAAAGGTGATTTTTCGCGACTTCCGATTGAAAGCGTCTGCCAGTGATTCGTTCAGAACAGCAACCCCATCATCTTTCAGCAGATCAAAGAGATGAAGCTTTGCTTTCAGATAGTTTTCGAATGTGCCGTGAAAATCGAGGTGATCGCGTGATATGTTGGTGAATATTCCTACATCGAATCTGACTCCTTCGACCCTTTTCTGGACCAGTGCGTGAGAGGAGACTTCGAGGGCGAAGAACTTTCCTCCACCTTCCTTGTTCTCTTTCATGGCGGAAAGGATGGTGATCGCATCCGGTGTGGTGATGTCGTCGTAGTAGGAGCTTCCAAGAATTCTCTTCACAGCGGTGGTGAGAACGCTTCCTCTTTCCCCAAGGGAGGTGAGCATGTGGTAGATCATCATGGTTGTTGTGGTTTTGCCGTTTGTTCCTGTGACTCCAAAGGTTAAAACGTCTTTCCAGGGGTCTTCGAAGAAGAGGCTGGCTACCTTTGCCTCAAAATAGCGAGAATCGAAAACCTGAATGTGGGGAAAATCCAGATCTATCTCTTTTTCGACGACAACAGCCACTGCTCCTTTTTCCATCACTTCGGGTATTATCTCGTGGGAATCGAACTTTTCCCCTCTTCTGCAGATGAAGAGATCTCCTTTTTTTACCTTAGAAGAGTGGTTGGACACACCTGTTATTTCGAGATCGTAGGGTGCACGAACTTCTAAAATGAGATCCTTTAAATTCGACACGATAGTTGATATATTCATAGTAGAACCACCTCTGAAGGAATTTTAACACTTTATTTAAAGCTTTTCCAGACAGGGGGTAGGAAAAATGATTCTAACTTATCATCTTGAAAAATGGAGAGACAGAGAAATTGTGAAGTTAGAACTGATGGAAGATGAATTCAAGGGAGGATCGACCATAGTTCCCGAAAGATCGCTGGGAGAGCATTACAAGATTTTTGTGGCCGTTCTTGAAGAATATGAGGGGATTCTCAAGGAAGCAAAATCAAGTCAGATTTTTGGTCTCTTCGAGAGACTCGAGGCGCATTTTCCAGAACATCCGAAAGTGCTTTTCTCGTTATCGTGTGCCATGTTAGAACTCTTTTCCAGACGTTATGGAGTAAAGCTCAAGGAAATGTTCGATCTGCCGGACTTCGAGCCAGAAAAGCTTGATTTTCCTTCTGGTGATTTTCTGATCTTCCCCGAAATGATCGGTCACGTTCTCAGGGTGATGGGATTCATGTCTGCCATGAGAAGTTTTGGAGAGAGAGTTTATCTTGTCGTGAGGGAATATCCGGATTCTAACACCAATTTCATTGTAGATTTACTGAAAAAACTTTCGGACGGTTTTATAGAAGAAGAGTGGAGGTGATAGAATTCTTTAGTGAACGAAGGAAGAGAGGTGTGAAGAATGAGGGTGCTTGGATTGATTCTTGCTGGGGGAAAAAGTGATCGTTTGTGGCCTCTGACGAAGGTGAGAGCCAGTGCGGCGGTTCCTGTGTTTGGAAAGTACAGGGCTATAGACTTCACTTTGAGCAACATGGTGAATTCCGGCATCAGGAAAGTGGGTATCCTTACTCAGTACAATCCAAGGAGTTTGATGGACCATCTGGGTTCTGGAAAGGAATGGGACCTCGATCGGAAAAGCGGAGGATTGTTCATTCTCCAGCCCTACGTTGGGCCGAACAGAGAAGTTTGGTACAGGGGAACGGCGGATGCCATCTTCCAGAATATGACCATTCTAAGAAGGGGCGAGGAAGATCACGTTTTGATAGGTTCGGGAGATCACATCTACAAGATGATCTACAGGGATCTTTTCAACTACCATCTAAAAAAGGGAGCGGACATAACTCTCGTAGTTAAAGAACTCGATGAGACGTACAACTTGAGTGAATATGGAATAGTTCAGCTCGACGATGATATGAGAGTGGTGGAGATAGAAGAAAAACCTGCGCATCCAAAAGGGAACATCGCGTTTCTTGGGGTTTACTTCATGAACAAAGAACTGCTCAAGGAACTTCTTTATGCAACAGTTCCCCAGGGGAAGTACGATCTCCTTCTCGACATAGTGATTCCCAACCTTGATAGATTGAAGGTCTACGCTTACAGGTTCGATGGTTACTGGAGAAACGTGAAGAAGGGAATAAAAGAGTATTACAGGATAAACATGGATATATTGAAAAAAGAAGTACGCGATGAGCTCTTCTACAGAAACGGGAAGGTTTATACGAAGCTGAAGGATCTCCCCCCTCCAAAATTCACGACCACGGCTGTTGTTGAGAATTCTTTGATCGCAGATGGGAGCATAGTTTCCGGTACGGTGAGAAATTCTGTCATTTTCAGAAACGTGCGAATAAAAGTTGGGGCAGTAGTGGAGAATTCCATCATCATGGAAAGCACTGTCGTGGAAGAAGGCGCAGTTCTGAGAAACGTGATCCTGGACAAGAACTGTATCGTGAGAGAAGGTCGTGTCATCGAAGGAGACACAGAGTTACCTGTTTTCGAAAAAAGAGCAGTTTTGTGAGGTGAAATCTTATGGGAAATACCGTTGCGATGATACTGGCGGGTGGTCAGGGGACGCGGCTCGGAGTTCTCACGGAGAGAATAGCGAAACCTGCGGTTCCTTTTGGAGGGAAATACCGTCTCATAGATTTTACTCTGAGCAATTGTGTGAATTCTGGAATCTATAGGGTAGGAGTTTTGACCCAGTACAGACCCCATGTTCTCTCGAAACACATAGGTATTGGAAGACCCTGGGATCTGGACAGAAAGGACGGAGGGGTTGAAATTCTTCCACCTTACGTTGGAAGGCATGAGTCTGACTGGTACAAAGGGACTGCCAATGCCGTCTATCAGAATCTTGAATTTCTCGAAGAAAACGATGCGGAACTCGTCCTCATCCTCTCGGGAGATCACGTGTATGCCATGAATTACAACGATCTCATAGATTATCATCTGCTCAAAGAGGCGGATGGAACGATAGCCTGCATGGAAGTGCCCATCGAAGAAGCGAGCAGGTTCGGTATCATGATAACGGATGTGGATGGGAGGATCGTCGATTTTGAAGAAAAACCGGCAAAACCCCGATCGAACCTGGCATCTCTGGGAATCTATGTCTTCAACTATGAATTCCTGAAGAAAGTTCTCATCGAAGACGAGAACGATCCAAACAGTTCCCACGATTTTGGAAAAGACGTGATTCCAAGAATTTTGAGAGAAAATCTCGGTTCTCTCTACGCGTTCAGATTCGACGGGTACTGGAGAGATGTTGGTACGCTCAGATCTTACTGGGAAGCCAATCTGGAGCTTGTTCTTCCAGTGCCGCCTTTCAATCTCTACGATCCAAACTGGAGATTTTTCACCCATACCGAAGAGATGCCGCCTGCTTACGTGGCTCCTGGTTCGAAGGTCTCCACCTCTCTTGTGAGTGAAGGAGCAGAGGTTTACGGCAACGTTTTCAACTCTGTTATTTTCCAGGGTGTGAAGATCGGTAGAGGAACGGTGGTGAAAAATTCAGTCATAATGACCAGAACTGAGATAGGAGAGAACTGCTATCTAGAGAACGTGATAATAGCGGAAAATGTAAAAGTAGGAAACAACGTCAGGATGGGAGTAGGTGAAGACGCTGAAAGCAAACTGGATCCAAAGGTGTACTCGGGTCTTCTGACAGTGGTTGGGATGAACTCTGTGATTCCCGACGACATGGTGATAGGAAAGAACTGTGTTATAGGTATTGGTGTAAGACCTGAAGACTTCAAATCGAAAACTTTAGAATCGGGAGATTATGTGATAGTCAGGGAGGAGTAGTGAGTGGATCTCTATTTTGTGAAGTTCAGAGTCACATCGAAACTCACATCCGAAATCGTTCAGGGGTATTTCCTCGGCAAACTCAACCAGATCCCCGAGTACGATTTTTTCGTGATACCGGGTCGGTACGTCCGGAAATATTCTGTAGATTTGAATCTTGGATTTGAAGAGTTCCTTGAGGATTTTAAAGCAAAAAAGGAATCGGCTTTGAAAGAAGTACTGGAAGCTTCTGCCATAACGGATGAATTCTTCAATTTCTGGCTGATTCAAAGCAGAAAACAGAACCTCCGGTTGGTGGGGAGCGAGTTTTTCAGGCTCGTTGAAAGTGGTGATCACGAGGCGCTCAGGGTCTTCATAGCCGACCTTTTCAGGGAGTGGTCTGAAAAACTAGAGGTTGAAGTGGTAGGAGTACCTCTGGACTATGAAGACGTTTCCATTGAAGTGGTGAAAGAACACTTCGAAGAACTCTCGACTGATGAAGTTTTCAAATTGTTTCAGAGAGAAGACTTGAGAAATCTGCCGGAAGTGTTTCCGGTTCTTGATCCTTTGAACGGCGTGACCATAAAAGAGATAGATGTGGAAGAGAGGATAGATTTCGTGATCCTGAACTATGGAAGCCAAGAGTTTTCGGAGAAGTTCAAGAGGTTTCTGAAGGAAAAGTTCGGAACAGAAAACGTAGCGAGTCTCCCCGGAAAAATCCTTTCAAAAGAAATCGTAAAGACCCGGGAAGGAAATCTTTATCTTTTGAAAGTAGAGTTTGAAGAGGGAATAATTGGAAAAGCCATAGTATCCCCGAATTTGAAGATAAAACGCGGTGAAAGCAGGGTGAAGATTTCCGATGAAGAATGGATGGAAAAAATAGGAGAGATGCTCAAGGAGGGGGAAGAATCGAAGCAAGAAAAGTTGAAACTGAGAAACTCTCCTCAGCCCGTTCAGAAAACGACGAGTTCGGATTTTCTCCTCGCTCTCGTGCTGGCGCTTCTTGTCATGGGAATTCTTCTGATACTTTCTTATCTTCTTTTCAGTTAGGTTCTCTTGTCATGGAAGTTCTTTTTGCTCTTCTCATCGTCACAGTGATCTTTTTCACGGTTTGCAGTGTTTCCATTCATGCGAGAAGGATATTTTTACTTTACAGGGAAAGAGAAATAGCTGAAAGAACCGCAGATGGTGTGCTCATGCGATTGGAAGCAAAACAGTCGATTCCTGAATTTTTGAACGGCTTCGAGATCAGTGTGGAAGGGAGCAGGGTTCATCTGAGAAACCAAGAAAGAGAATACGAGTTTGAGGTGGAGAAATGATACTCAGAGCATCTTACGGAACAATTCAGAAAGTGAATGGAAGATTGTCTTTAGAGATGGACACAGCTTATCTCATGCTTGGAGAAAGGTGCGTTTACAACTGCCTTTATTGTGCGCAGTCACGCTCTTCCACAAGCCCATCTCATTTTCTCTCCAGGGTCACCTGGAAAGAGGTTTCGGAAGATCTACTCGACGAATTGAACGATCGTTTCAAGAGGGTTTGTATCCAGGTTGTTTCTTATCCTGGCTACGGAAAGGATCTCAGGTTGATCATTCCGAGGTTTCGAATACCGGTTTCAGTGAGTGTCAGAGCTATCAGTGTGGAGGAAGTTACAGAGTATTTCGAACTTGGGGCGGACAGAGTGAGTATCGCTGTGGATGTCCCCAACAAAGATCTTTTTGAAAAAATCAGAGGAGGAAAGTACGAGAGACACCTCCATATTTTGGAAAAATCAGCGGAAATGTTCCCTGGAAAGATCACAACGCACGTGATAGTTGGACTGGGTGAAAGCGATAAAGACATCGTTGATTTTATAGTGTGGGCAAGAGAAAGAAATATCGTGGTTTCTCTGTTTGCTTTCACACCCATCAGGGGAACGGCCTTTGAAAACAGGGAAAGACCTTCCCTGGAGCGTTACAGGAAAATTCAGTTGGTAACTTACCTTCTCGAGAAAAACCTGATAAAACCGGAGAATATAATTTTCGACTCAAATGGTAAAATTATTGACGTTGAATGGAACGGCGAGTTCCCGGAAGAGGCTTTGAAAACTCGCGGATGCCCTCACTGCACGCGCCCCTACTACAACGAAAGTCCAAGAGGCCCTATTTACAACATTCACTGGAGGTGAAAATGTGCTTACTTTCAAGGGAGGGGTTCATCCCCCGGAATTGAAGGAATGGTCGAAAGATAAACCCATTGAAAGGGCACCTCTACCTCAGAAGGTTTTCGTCTTTCTTTCCAATCACGCGGGGAACCCGGCGAAACCAGTAGTTTCTCCTGGTGACGAAGTGAAGACCGGTCAGGTCATAGGAGAGCCTGAGGGTTTCATTTCCGCTTATCTTCACTCTCCCGTGACAGGAAAGGTGATCGAGATAAAAAAAATCCTTCATCCAATCCTTGGAAAGCCTATCGAAGCGATCGTTATAGAAAGAACCTCTGACGATGAGTGGGTTCACATGGAAACTGGAGATTTTGAACGTATGTCGAAGGAGGAAATCCTGGAAATCATCAAAAAAGCGGGAATCGTTGGTCTGGGTGGAGCGATGTTTCCAACCCACGTTAAACTCTCACCTCCTCCCGAGAAAAAAGTGGATACCTTGATCGTCAACGGGGCGGAGTGTGAACCCGTTCTCACGATAGATCACAGACTCATGCTGGAAAGAGCCGAGGACATCCTCCAGGGAATCCTGATAATGATGAAGGTTCTGGGCGTTCAAGAAGCCGTAGTCGGTGTGGAGAGCAACAAGATGGATGCGTACCACAATTTGAAGAAGGTTTTCAAGGGGTATCCCGTCGATGTTGCTCTTCTCAAGACCAAATATCCGCAGGGTGCAGAAAAGCAGCTCATATACGCGATAACCGGAAGGGTGGTACCGAGGGGAGGCCTTCCAATGGATGTTGGAGTGGTGGTTCAGAACGTCGGTACCTGCGTCGCAGTGAAGGAAGCGGTTGTCGATGGAAAACCGCTCGTGGAAAGAGGTATGACAGTCAGCGGTGATGCCGTGAAAAATCCGAAAAATCTGGTCGTCAGGATAGGGACACCTGTGAAGGATGTTATCGATTACTGTGGTGGAATAGATGAGAACACGGAGCGTGTCATCCTTGGTGGTCCAATGATGGGAATATCCATCACAAATCTGGACATCCCAGTTATGAAAGGAACTTCTGGAATAACAGCGTTTCTTCCTGAGAAACCTCAACCCCAGAAACCCTGTATTAGATGCAGTGAATGTGTTCAGGTGTGTCCGATGAACCTTCAGCCTTATCTTCTCTATCTCCTCTCCACGAAGAAAAAGTATGACGAAGCGGTGGAGAACGGTTTGATGGACTGTATAGAGTGCGGCTCGTGTACCTACACCTGTCCTTCGAAGATAGAACACGTAAGGTACATAAAACTCGCAAAAACAGTGTATCGCGCCACAAGGAGGGGTAGAAGATGAAGCTGATAAGCGCTTACGCTCCACACCTTCGAGAAGAGGATGATGTGAGAAAGATCATGCTGGATGTGCTCATAGCCCTATCACCAGCGGTTATTGGGGCGGCTTATTTCTTCGGATGGTATGCTCTATTTCTCTGTATCGCAGGAGCGGTGATAGGTGAGCTGTTCGATATATTCGTCATGAGATACCTGAGAGGAGTGAAGGATTTCGTCCCGGATGGCAGCGGGGCAGTGACAGGACTGCTTCTGGCGATGAACGTGAGCACAAGGCTTCCTTTCTGGGCTTTTTTGTTGGGACTCGTTTTCGCTCTGGGGATCGGGAAACACGTGTTCGGAGGACTCGGCCAGAACATTTTCAACCCTGCGCTCGTCGGAAGAGCGTTTCTGCTCATTTCTTTTCCCACTTACATGACCACCTGGGTTGTACCCGGGGCAGGATTCTGGAAATCTCCAGCGGATGTGGTAACGGCAGCAACTCCTCTTGCACTTTTCAAGGAACACGGTGTTTTCACACCCTATTGGGATCTGTTCATAGGTAAGGTTGGAGGATCCTTAGGTGAAACGAGTGCACTTCTTCTCATAATTGGTTTCATCTATCTTCTCTTGAGAAAGAGAGTGAAGATATTCATTCCTGTCTCCTATATAGGAACTGTTCTTGTGTTTTCTTCGATAGCTTATTTGATGAATCCAAGGTACGGTGATCCTCTCTTTCACCTCCTCAGTGGTGGTCTCATGCTCGGTGCACTTTTCATGGCCACCGATATGGTGACGAGTCCCATCACCGCGAAGGGACAGGTGATCTTCGGGATTGGATGTGGCGTTCTCACGATGGCTATAAGACTCTTTGGAGCGTATCCTGAAGGCGTTTCATTTTCGATCCTTTTCATGAATGCACTGGTTCCCCTGATAGACAGGTACACCAGACCGCGCATCTTCGGTGAGGTGAAAAAATGAAGGATATCCTGAAGACTGGATTGATTCTGATGGTTTTCACGGCTATTTCTGGACTCTTTCTTGGACTCGTGTATGTGGGAGTCAAAGGAAAGATCCAGGAAGCGGATAACGCAGCTAAGTTGAGCGCCATCAAATTCGTTCTGAAAGATCCCCTCACGGGAGATTATCTGGTGGATGAAAAAGAAATCGAGGAAATCGTCAAAAAAACAGGCATAGAAACGGTTGTTCTGAAAGAGTACAAAGAAGGGGTAGTCCTTGGTCCCTTGTATGAATTCGTGACGAAGGATGGCAGAAACGCATACGTTCTGTCGGGATACGCACCCGGTTTTGGAGGAAACGTGACCGTTGTAGCCTGTTTTATAAAAACGGAAGATGGATTCATGCTCAATTCCGTGAGAGTAATAGATTATTCTCAGGAGACGCCTGGACTCGGCGCAAAGATAGGAGAAGAAAGTATACAGAGGCGTTTCTTTCCAGTTCCACCCGAAGGACTGAAGAACGGCCTGAGGGTCGACAAAGATGCGGGACTTCCGAAGGGTTCTCCTGAGGAGTTGAAAAAGCAGGGTATTGTGAAGGTAAGCGATGTAATGACGGGAGCAACGATCACACCAAGGGCCGTGGTGACCGCTCTGAATCTCATGTACAGGTACCTCGAGGAGGTGTCGAAATGAGCCGCTTGAGAGAATTAACTAAGGGGATCATAAAAGAAAATCCCACTTATGTTCAGGTTCTTGGAATGTGTCCCACACTCGCCGTCACCACGAGTGCCATCAACGGTCTGGGGATGGGGCTTGCTACGACAGCCGTTCTCACC
This sequence comes from Thermotoga sp. RQ2, assembly GCF_000019625.1. NCBI lineage: Bacteria > Thermotogati > Thermotogota > Thermotogae > Thermotogales > Thermotogaceae > Thermotoga > Thermotoga sp. RQ2. The sequence continues at coordinate 717,569 of NC_010483.1, read as the reverse complement.
ATGTCAAACGTGGTTATTTCACTGATAAGAAAGATCGTTCCTGATAAGATCAGAATTCCTATATTCATCGTTGTTATCGCGTCTTTCGTTACCATGATAGATCTCCTCATGCACGGTTTTGCCTACGATCTGTGGAAGACCCTGGGACTTTTCATTCCTCTCATAGTGGTGAACTGTATCATAATGGGAAGGGCGGAATCGTTCGCTTCCAAGCATGGTGTTCTGGATTCCATGCTCGATGGCCTGGGAGTGGGTCTCGGTTTCACAGGTTCGCTTGTTCTCCTTGGAAGCGTCAGAGAACTCTTCGGTAACGGTACGATCTTCGGTTACAAAGTGTGGGAGTTGAAGATATTTCTTGAAATTCTTCCACCGGGAGCCTACATAACACTCGGTCTTCTCTCTGCACTCTTCACCTACATCGGCATCAGGAGAAAGAAAAGAGGTGAAGCGAAATGAAGGTGTTTTTGCTCTTCTTTTCTGCCATATTCGTGAACAACTTCGTTCTGGCGAGGTTTCTCGGGATTTGTCCCTTCCTGGGGGTCTCCAAAAGGTTGGAAACGGCAACAGGAATGGGTATAGCCGTTACGTTCGTTATGACGGTTTCTGCTGCCATCAGCTGGTTTCTGGACAAGCTCCTTATCTCCACAGGACTTGAATTTCTGAGAACGATCGTCTTCATACTCGTCATCGCTTCTTTCGTCCAGTTCGTCGAACTGTTTTTGAAGAAAACCAGCCCGGATCTCTACGAAGCGCTTGGTATTTTCCTGCCTCTCATCACCACAAACTGTGCGATCCTCGGTATGGTGCTTTTGAACAGTCTCATGAAGCTCAACTTTGTTGAGGCGGTCTTCCACGCACTGGGATCTGGTCTTGGATTCGCTCTTGCTCTTGTGATATTCGCCGGAATAAGGGAAAAAATGGATCTCTACGATCTGCCGGAGCCTTTCAAAGGCACCGCCATAGCCCTCATCACCGCGGGACTTCTTTCGCTTGCTTTCATGGGATTCCAGGGAATGGTGAAGCTGTGAGGAGGTGAAGGAGTTGGAAGTCATCTACTCGACGCTCTTGCTCGCTGTTCTGGGTTTTGGGTTCGGGGCTTTTCTTGCCTATTCTGCGCAAAGATTCAAGGTGGAAGAAGATCCACGTGTGAAGATGATAACGGAGGTTCTTCCTGGAATAAACTGTGGCGCGTGCGGTTTTGCCGGGTGTGAAGCCTACGCGAAGGCGATCGTGAAGGGTCAGGCGGAAACGAACAGGTGTCTCCCCGGAAGACCTCAGGGTGTCGAAGAGAAGATAAAGAAGATTCTCGAGGAGTACAAGAATGTCTCCTCTTGAGATGGCTCTGCTCGTTCATCGTGGTGAGTTCCATCTTCGGGAACTGGAACCGGAGTTACCTCTCGAAAAATTTCTGAAGAACGCGGATCCAAAAAAGACGAGGAAGTTTCTTGAAAAGTGCGGAAAAGAAGAATTAGAAAGGCAAAAGGAACTGATAAGGAAACACAATGTGAAGCTCGTTTCGTTCTGGGAAGATGACTACCCCCAGCACTTGAGGGAGATCAGGTATCCGCCAGCTGTTCTTTTTGTGAGGGGCGATGCTGAGCTCTTGAAAGAAAAGTGTGTGGGAGTTGTGGGAACAAGAAGACCCACAAGTTATGGAGTGAATGTCACAAAGCGCTTTGTTAAACTGCTGAGCGAATACTTTGTGATCGTTTCCGGCATGGCGTTTGGAATAGATTCCGTTGCACACAAGGAAGCCCTGAGTTCTGGAGGAAAGACGGTGGCGGTTCTCGGCACAGGAGTGGATGTTGTTTATCCGCGATCGAACGAACGACTCTTCCATGAAATTGTGAAAAACGGGTGTGTTGTCAGTGAGTATCCAATGGGAACTCGTGCTCGAAAACATCATTTTCCAGCGAGAAATCGAATCATAGCGGGTCTTTCTGATGCGATCATCGTCACAGAGGCTCCCATCAAAAGCGGTGCACTCATAACGGTGAAGTTTGCTCTGGAAAGCGGTCGTGATGTGTTCGCCGTTCCCGGTGATATAGATAGGAAGACCAGCGAAGGTACGAACTATCTGATAAAGTCAGGTGCCTATCCCCTCACCGACGAGGAAGACCTTGAAACTCATTTTGGAATCAGAAGAATCGCTTCCCCATCGCTCGATGATGACAAAAAGAAGATCTACGATCTGTTGAGAAGTTCGCCAAAAACAGTCGATGAGCTTGTTGAAGAATTGGGGTGGAGCGTTTCGGAGGTCCTCAGGGTGATATCGGAGATGGAACTGATGGGAATGATCTGGTTCGACGGCGGTGCATACAGATTGCTGGGGTGATAACGTGCTGGTTCTCACTAGAAGAGTAGGGGAAAAGATCGTGATTGGTGAGGACATAGTGATTACTGTCCTGAAGATAGAAGGAAATTCTGTTAAAATTGGTATAGAGGCACCAAGGCATGTGAAGATTCTTCGTGAGGAACTTTACGAAGAACTCAAGAGTGAGAACATAAAAGCTTCTGAAGTTTCAAAAGATGACCTGAAGGGGGTTTTAAAAAATGATAAAGGTTACAAAGGACCTGGTACTTCATCTTGAAAATCTGGCAAGGTTAGAACTCTCCGAAGACCAGAGAGAAAGTCTGATGAAAGATTTTCAGGAGATACTCGATTACGTGGAGCTCCTCAACGAAGTCGACGTGGAGGGTGTGGAGCCAATGTACACACCCGTTGAGGACAGCGCCAAACTCAGAAAAGGAGATCCGAGGTTCTTTGAAATGCGGGACCTCATAAAGAAGAACTTCCCGGAAGAAAAAGACGGTCACATAAAAGTCCCCGGAATCCACAGATGATGGACTGGAAGGAAGCGGAAGAACTCGCATGTAAATTTTTGAAGAAAAAAGGTTACAAAATTCTTGAAAGAAACTACAGAACGAAGTACGGTGAGATAGACATAGTGGCGCGCGATGGGAGAGAGATAGTTTTCGTGGAAGTCAAAAGCGGAAGTGGGAAAGTGGATCCTCTTGAAAGAATAGATCTCAAAAAGGTGAGGAACCTGGAACAGACAGCGAGATTTTACATGATTCAGAACAAATTAAAAGGACCAGCGCGGGTTGATTTTGTGAGGGTGACCCCGGAAGGAATAGACCATTTTGAAGGTATCTGGCTGGGGTGAGATGGTGAAGGTTGTTGCCACGAACAAAAAAGCCTACACGGACTACGAGATCCTGGAAACTTACGAAGCGGGAATCGTTCTCACAGGAACGGAAGTGAAATCCCTGAGGAACGGCTCAGTCAATTTCAAGGATTCCTTCTGTAGATTCAAGAACGGGGAGCTTTACCTTTTGAATTTACACATTCCACCCTACAGTCACGGTGGAGTTTACAACCACGATCCTGAAAGGCCGAGGAAACTGCTTCTTCACAAAAGAGAACTGAAGAGACTCATGGGTAAGGTACAGGAAGAGGGAGTAACGATAGTTCCACTGAAGATATACTTCAACGATCGCGGGATTGCAAAAGTGGAGATAGCCGTTGCTCGAGGAAAAAAGAAGTATGACAAGAGAGAAGCGATAAAAAAGAGGGAAATGGAAAGAAAGATCAGGGAGTACATGAAGTATTCGAGATAGTTATGGTATACTCTTGGAGAGAGAAATCAGACTCACGGGAGGGCATGATCATGGCAAAGAGATGTGAAGTGTGCGGAAAAGCTCCTAGATCCGGAAACACCGTTAGTCACTCAGACAAGAAGTCAGGAAGATGGTTCAGACCCAATCTCCAGAAAGTAAGAGTGGTGCTTCCAGATGGAACGATTAAAAGGATGAGAGTCTGTACATCCTGTTTGAAGTCTGGGAAAGTGAAAAAGTACGTTGGACAAGTTTCGGAGGTGTGAGCGGGCTGTTGGCCCGCATTATTTATGGCTGTAATAAGATTCAGGGTCCCTTTCTGGTATAAGTTCATCATGATTCTGCTATGGGTTGTGAGCTTTGACCTCACAATTTTCCTTTTTTATAAACCTCTCCATTCAGTCTTGCGATATTCCATTCTGATTTTGGATATAATCTTTGGTGTATGGGTGTTCTCACTCTTCAAAAAAGAGATAGTGATCGATGTAGAAAAAAGCAGACTGATTCTGGGAAAGGAATCGTTTGACCTTTCTTCGATTGAGAGAGTTGAAAGGTACGGGATGTCAATTGTTTTTTATTTAAGTGATGGAACACGTCGTGTTTTCTCTCATCCCATAGAGGACTTTGAACTTTTGAGGAAATTGATTGACGAGAAGGGAAGTGGTTGGTTTGAAACTCGGTGATTTGATGCCAAGAGATCTGCTAAAACAGGAACTGTTTGTTCAGGATTTGAAAAGTCATATCAACGACAACGTAGAAATTATCTTGAAGATTAGGAGTAAAAAACTCCAGGAAACAAAAGACAGTAAGAAATTCCTGATCATGACACTGGAGGACAGGACGGGAACCGTCAGGGCTGTGGACTGGTACAACGCTGAACTCAACGATCAGCGTCTGAAGGAAGGAAACGTCGTCAGAGTGAAGGGCAGAGTGGTATTTTTTGAGAACAGGATACAGATAAACGTGGATAACGATTACGGTGCCATAAAGATTCTGAAGAGCGACGAGTACGATTACACGAAATTCGTCGCACAGTCGAAAAAAGACCTGGAGATTTTGAAGAAAAAGCTCTTTGTCCTTCTGGATCAAATAAAGGATCAACACTACAAAAAACTTCTGAAGGCATTCTTTGAAAATAAAGAGTTCTCCGAAAAATTCTTCAGATCACCGGCGGGTATGAGAGTACATCATGCCTACATAGGAGGACTTCTAGAGCACAGCGTCACGGTCGCTGAGATTTGCAAAGAGATCAGTAAATATTACTCCCTCGATAGAGATCTTCTCATAACTGGTGCCCTCCTCCATGATGTTGGAAAGGTGGAAGAATACAGAATCACAGAATCCGGGATCGAAGTGACTACCGAAGGGGAGTTGAAAGGGCATATAGCAATAGGGGCGGCTATGGTTAGAGAAATGGCGAAGAAATTGTCTATTCCAGAGCACAAGATCCTCGAGTTAGAGCACATAATTCTTTCGCACCACGGAGAGCTCGAATGGGGTTCACCCGTGGTTCCAAAGACGATAGAGGCTTTAATAGTTCATCACGTTGAGAACCTGGATTCCAAGATAGCTCGATTCATCGAGGTTATGGAAAGTTCCGAATCGAATCAGGGTTGGACGGAGTACGACAGGAATTTGGGAAGAAGAATCTTTTTAAGAGGTGGAGGAACTGATGAGTAAGAAAGTGAAGAAATATATCGTTGTTGAATCTCCTGCCAAGGCGAAGACGATCAAGAGTATTCTTGGGAATGAGTACGAAGTATTCGCTTCGATGGGGCACATCATAGACCTTCCCAAGAGCAAGTTCGGTGTGGATCTGGAAAAGGATTTCGAACCGGAATTCGCGGTGATAAAAGGGAAAGAGAAGGTAGTTGAAAAGCTGAAGGATCTTGCAAAAAAAGGCGAACTGCTCATCGCTTCTGATATGGATAGAGAAGGGGAAGCCATAGCCTGGCACATAGCCAGGGTAACGAACACACTGGGGAGAAAGAACAGGATCGTGTTCTCTGAGATCACTCCTCGTGTGATAAGAGAAGCCGTTAAGAATCCTCGAGAGATTGACATGAAGAAAGTTCGTGCGCAGCTTGCAAGAAGGATTTTAGACAGGATCGTTGGTTATTCTCTGAGTCCGGTTCTCTGGAGAAACTTCAAATCCAATTTGAGCGCTGGTAGAGTCCAATCAGCAACCTTGAAGCTCGTTTGTGACAGAGAGAGAGAAATCCTCAGGTTTGTGCCAAAGAAGTACCACAGGATCACCGTCAATTTCGATGGTCTCACAGCAGAAATAGATGTGAAAGAAAAGAAGTTCTTCGACGCTGAAACGTTGAAAGAAATCCAGAGCATAGACGAACTCGTTGTAGAAGAGAAAAAGGTTTCTGTGAAAAAGTTTGCGCCTCCAGAACCCTTCAAAACCAGTACCCTCCAGCAGGAAGCGTATTCTAAACTGGGTTTCTCCGTTTCCAAAACCATGATGATTGCCCAGCAGTTGTATGAAGGCGTGGAAACAAAAGATGGGCATATCGCGTTCATAACCTATATGAGAACAGATTCAACGCGTGTTTCGGACTACGCGAAAGAAGAAGCCAGAAATCTGATAACGGAGGTCTTTGGAGAAGAGTACGTTGGTTCAAAGAGAGAAAGGAGAAAGAGCAACGCAAAAATACAGGATGCGCATGAGGCGATTCGTCCCACGAACGTTTTCATGACACCTGAAGAAGCGGGAAAATACCTGAATTCTGACCAGAAAAAACTCTACGAGTTGATATGGAAGAGATTTCTCGCATCGCAAATGAAGCCTTCTCAATACGAGGAAACTCGTTTTGTCCTGAGAACAAAGGATGGGAAGTACAGATTCAAGGGAACGGTGCTGAAGAAGATTTTCGATGGGTACGAAAAGGTGTGGAAGACGGAAAGAAACACGGGAGAGTTTCCTTTCGAAGAGGGAGAATCTGTGAAACCGGTGGTTGTAAAAATAGAGGAACAGGAAACCAAACCGAAACCAAGGTACACAGAGGGTTCTCTTGTAAAAGAAATGGAAAGACTCGGTATAGGTCGTCCCAGCACATATGCGTCCACGATAAAGCTTTTGCTGAACAGGGGTTACATAAAAAAGATCAGGGGCTATCTCTATCCAACGATCGTTGGAAGCGTTGTCATGGATTATCTGGAGAAAAAGTACTCTGATGTTGTTAGCGTTTCCTTCACAGCTGAAATGGAAAAGGACCTCGATGAAGTCGAACAGGGTAAGAAAACAGACAAAATCGTTCTGCGGGAGTTTTATGAATCCTTTTCCAGTGTGTTCGACAGGAACGACAGAATTGTGGTTGATTTTCCGACGAACCAGAAATGTTCGTGTGGAAAGGAAATGAGGCTCTCTTTTGGAAAATACGGCTTCTATTTGAAATGCGAGTGTGGTAAAACCAGAAGCGTGAAAAACGATGAAATTGCGGTCATAGACGATGGAAAAATATTCCTGGGGAGGAAAGACAGTGAGAGTGGCTCTCCTGATGGGAGGAGTGTCGAGGGAAAGGGAAATCTCTCTGAGAAGCGGAGAAAGGGTAAAAAAGGCTCTTGAAAAACTCGGGTATGAACACACCGTTTTTGACGTTAGAGAAGATTTTCTCAAGAAAGTGGATCAGTTGAAAAGTTTTGATGTGGTCTTCAACGTTCTCCATGGAACTTTCGGTGAGGATGGAACGCTTCAGGCAATTCTGGATTTTTTGGGGATCAGATACACCGGGTCCGATGCGTTTTCAAGCATGATATGTTTTGATAAACTCGTGACTTACAGGTTTTTAAAGGGCACCGTCGAGATACCTGATTTTGTGGAGATCAAGGAATTCATGAAAACTTCTCCCCTTGGGTATCCCTGTGTGGTAAAACCGAGGAGAGAGGGTTCAAGCATAGGAGTGTTCGTTTGTGAATCGGATGAAGAGTTTCAACACGCGCTCAAGGAAGATTTACCACGATATGGGAGTGTGATTGTTCAAAAGTACATCCCCGGCAGGGAAATGACTGTGTCTATTTTAGAAACGGAAAAGGGCTTCGAAATTCTTCCCGTTCTTGAGTTGCGACCAAAGCGTCGTTTCTACGATTACGTTGCGAAGTACACGAAAGGTGAAACGGAGTTCATTCTTCCTGCTCCTTTGAATCCTTCAGAAGAACGCCTTGTCAAGGAAATGGCTCTCAAAGCGTTTGTAGAAGCTGGTTGCAGAGGTTTTGGGAGGGTGGATGGTATTTTCAGCGATGGCAGGTTCTACTTTCTGGAAATCAACACGGTACCGGGTCTAACGGAAACCAGTGATCTCCCAGCGAGCGCGAAAGCGGGAGGAATCGAGTTCGAGGAACTCGTTGAGATCATCTTAAAGAGCGCTTTTTTGAAAGAAGGGGTGAGAGTATGAGGTTCATAGAAAAAATGCTCCCGGAGGAGTCTCCCATCGATCTTCTCATAAATCTTTCCAGAAGAGGCGAAGCGGCCGTCGTGCTTCTCAAGGATGCCATCGAGGATTACTTCACCGGAAAATTCGGGGAAGGTCACCTCAATCGTGTAATCTCTCTGGAGCGAGAGTCAGATGAGATCAAATCAAAGCTGAAGAAGATGTATCTCAAAATGAAGTACACCTACTTCGAAAAAGACGACTTTCTTTACATAGTTCACAAAGCGGATGAGATTCTTGACGTTGTCAGGGACATCGTCATCATGCTCGACATGAACAGAGTTGAAGATGTACCGGAGAATATCAAAGAGTTATTCGCAGAACTCGTTGAAAACGTTCTGGATACTATCAGAGAAACCACCGAGGCAATCGAACAGCTTCGCACACTCGCGGAGAGCGGTTTTTCACCTTTTGAAAAAGAAAAGGAAGAAAGAGAAATCTTTGACGTGTCCATGGAGGAGAGGGAAGTCGACACAATATCGAGGAATCTTGGTAAAAAACTCTATTCCCTCAAAAACAGTATGAATCCGGTAGATCTGATTTTCTTGAACAAAGTGGCAAGACTTATTTCAAAGATTGCCGATCAGGGCAAAGATATCACAAAGAGGATAAATTCCATCCTTAGGTGAGGAGGGAATAACGTGACAATACTCATCATAGCTGGCATACTTGGTTTCATCATGGCTTTCTCCATAGGAGCCAACGATGTGGCGAACTCCATGGCGACAGCTGTTGGGGCAAGGGCTATAACTGTGAGACAGGCAGCTCTTATAGCGATGTTTCTCGAGTTTCTTGGAGCAGTTATGTTCGGCTCCCATGTCTCCCAGACGATCGTCAAAGGAATAGTGGAAGTGGAGAAAGTTCAACCGGTAGAACTCATGTATGGTGCACTGTCAGCCTTGATCGCAGCTTCATTCTGGATTCTGATAGCGACCAACTGGGGTTATCCCGTTTCCACCACCCATTCTATAGTCGGAGGAATGATGGGATTCGGTCTTGTGGCGGTGGGTATAAATGGCGTGAACTGGAAAACGTTTCTCTTCATAGTACTTTCCTGGGTTGTTTCACCTGTTCTCGGCGGTTTGATTTCCTTTGTGATGTTCAAACTGATCTCTCTTTCGGTGTTCCACACAAAAAATCCGAAGAAATCTTCCACTGTCGCTATTCCGTTTTTCATATCTCTTGCGATTTTCACAATGATATCTCTTTTTGTAAAAAAGACGCTCAAACAGCCTCTTAGTGAATCTCTTCTGCTCGGTATCGCTTTCTCTCTCGTAACATTTTTTGTGGTTCACTTCGCTGTGAGAAAGTTGATAAACGAAAAGAAAGATGTGTACGATGCGGTTGAAAATGTGTTCAAGCGCGCTCAGATTCTCACTTCATGCTACGTTTCTTTTTCTCATGGAGCCAACGACGTTGCCAACGCGGCGGGCCCTGTAGCGGCGGTCATGATCGTTGCGTCAACGGGTGTTGTTCCAAAAACCGTCGAGATTCCGTTTCTGGCGCTTCTTCTTGGGGGAATCGGTATCTCGCTCGGTGTGTTCTTCCTTGGACAGAAGGTCATGGAAACGGTGGGTGAAAAGATAACTACGCTCACAAATTCCAGGGGATTCACAGTGGATTTTTCCACTGCGACGACGGTTCTACTCGCTTCGTCACTAGGGCTTCCTATCTCCACGACACACGTTGTGGTGGGAGCTGTCACGGGTGTTGGCTTCGCCAGAGGGCTTGAGATGGTGAACGTTGGTGTGTTGAAGAACATCGTTATATCCTGGCTTCTCATAGTACCAACGGTGGCTGCGACTTCCGCGGCTGTCTATTGGGTTTTGAAACTGATACTAAAATTCTAATGGGGGTGAGACGATGAAAGTAACCGTCACGACTCTTGAATTGAAAGACAAAATAACCATCGCCTCAAAAGCGCTCGCAAAGAAATCCGTGAAACCCATTCTTGCTGGATTTCTTTTCGAAGTGAAAGATGGAAATTTCTACATCTGCGCGACCGATCTCGAGACCGGAGTCAAAGCAACCGTGAATGCCGCTGAAATCTCCGGTGAGGCACGTTTTGTGGTACCAGGAGATGTCATTCAGAAGATGGTCAAGGTTCTCCCAGATGAGATAACGGAACTTTCTTTAGAGGGGGATGCTCTTGTTATAAGTTCTGGAAGCACCGTTTTCAGGATCACCACCATGCCCGCGGACGAATTTCCAGAGATAACGCCTGCCGAGTCTGGAATAACCTTCGAAGTTGACACTTCGCTCCTCGAGGAAATGGTTGAAAAGGTCATCTTCGCCGCTGCCAAAGACGAGTTCATGCGAAATCTGAATGGAGTTTTCTGGGAACTCCACAAGAATCTTCTCAGGCTGGTTGCAAGTGATGGTTTCAGACTTGCACTTGCTGAAGAGCAGATAGAAAACGAGGAAGAGGCGAGTTTCTTGCTCTCTTTGAAGAGCATGAAAGAAGTTCAAAACGTGCTGGACAACACAACGGAGCCGACTATAACGGTGAGGTACGATGGAAGAAGGGTTTCTCTGTCGACAAATGATGTAGAAACGGTGATGAGAGTGGTCGACGCTGAATTTCCCGATTACAAAAGGGTGATCCCCGAAACTTTCAAAACGAAAGTGGTGGTTTCCAGAAAAGAACTCAGGGAATCTTTGAAGAGGGTGATGGTGATTGCCAGCAAGGGAAGCGAGTCCGTGAAGTTCGAAATAGAAGAAAACGTTATGAGACTTGTGAGCAAGAGCCCGGATTATGGTGAAGTGGTTGATGAGATTGAGGTTCAAAAAGAAGGGGAAGATCTCGTGATCGCTTTCAACCCGAAGTTCATCGAGGACGTTTTGAAGCACATTGAGACTGAAGAAATCGAAATGAACTTCGTTGATTCTACCAGTCCATGTCAGATAAATCCACTCGATATTTCTGGATACCTTTACATAGTGATGCCCATCAGACTGGCATGAGGTGATTGGTTTGAGGCCTGAGGACGATCGTGTCTATGATGTGATCGTTGTGGGAGCCGGTCATGCGGGAATAGAGGCGGCTCTTGCGGCTGCCAGAATGGGTTTCAGAGTACTTGTCCTCACGGTGAATCCGGACACCGTGGGATGGGCCCCGTGCAATCCCGCCATAGGTGGTCCGGCAAAGGGTGTTGTGGTTCGTGAAATAGACGCTCTCGGTGGAGAGATGGCCAAAACCACCGACGAGACGATGATAAACGTGCGAATGCTGAACGTGAGCAAAGGGCCCGCTGTGAGGGCTTTGAGGGCTCAGATAGACAAGATTTCGTACAGCAGAACGATGAAAAGAAAGCTGGAAACGAATCCGAACATAGTGTTGAGACACGGTATCGTTGAAAGGATTCTAACGGAGAAGGGAAGAGTTAAGGGAGTTGTAGACAATTACGGGATAGACTACCTGGGAAAAGCCGTGATCGTGACAACAGGGACTTTTCTGAGGGGAAAGATATTCATCGGCCGTTCCACGTTCCCAGCGGGTCGTATGGGAGAGTTTCCAGCGACAAAACTCACGGAAAGTCTCATAGAACTGGGATTCGAAGTTGGTAGATTCAAAACAGGAACGCCGGCTCGTGTGTTGAAGCGCTCTATAAACTTTTCCGTTATGGAAAGGCAGGACACCTCGGATGAACCCCTTGCTTTTTCCTTCTTTGACGAACCGAGAGTTCTCCCGAAGGATTACCCCTGCTGGCTGACCAGAACGAACCCGGAAACCCACAGCATAATAAAACAGTATCTGGAATTTTCGCCCCTTTATGGAACGGTCAAACTCATAGAAGGAATAGGACCAAGGTACTGTCCTTCTATAGAGGACAAGGTTGTCAAATTCAAAGACAAAGAATCGCATCAAGTCTTCGTAGAGCCAGAAGGAAGAGACACGGAGGAATACTATCTGAACGGTTTGAGTACGAGTCTTCCCTATGAAGCACAGATAAAGATGATAAGAAGCGTGAAAGGACTCGAGAACGCAATCGTTACTCGTCCTGCCTACGCGATAGAGTACGACTACATAGATCCCAGGCAGCTCTATCCCACACTTGAATCCAAGCTTGTGGAGAATCTCTATTTCGCAGGTCAGGTGAACGGGACGAGCGGATATGAAGAAGCGGCTGGTCAGGGCATAATCGCTGGTATAAACGCTGCTCTCAAACTCCGGGGAGAGCCTCCTCTCATTTTGAAGAGATCTGAGGCTTACATTGGTGTTCTGATAGATGATCTGGTAACAAAGGGAGTGGATGAACCATATCGGCTTCTCACTTCGAGGGCTGAGTATCGTCTTCTTCTACGCCATGACAACGCTCATCTGCGCCTGGCAAAGTACGGCTATCGGGTGGGGCTGATTCCCAAGTGGTTCTACGAAAAGGTGCTGAGTCTTGAGCGTAGAATAAACGAAGAGATCGAACGTTTGAAGAAGGTCATTGTGAAACCTTCTGACAGGGTCAACGATCTTTTAACTTCTCTGGGAACCAGTCCTCTCAAAGAGTCGGTCTCCCTATATCAGCTCTTGAAACGTCCTCAATTGAGTTACAGTGCGCTGAAGTTTCTGGATCCGAATCCTATAGACGATCCGGAAGTTGTGGAACAGGTGGAAATAAATGTGAAATACGAGGGATACATTCAGAAGATGTTTGAAGAGGTCGCCGTCTTTGAGAAGTATGAAAATTACGAGATACCACACGATTTAGATTACGACGCGGTTCCAAATCTCTCCACAGAAGCGAGAGATAAATTGAAGAAGATCAGGCCAAGATCCATCGGTCAGGCCATGAGAATCCCGGGAATAAATCCTTCCGATATTTCGAACCTCATAATCTACCTGGACAGGAAGAAACAATGAGACTGGACAGGTATCTTTCGAATAGTGGTGTGGGAACGAGAAAAGAAGTGAAAAAACTGATAAAACAGGGCAGGGTGACCGTTAACGGGAGAGTAGTGCTCGATCCTGGACATCCTGTGTTGGAGAACGACGCAGTTGCGCTCGATGGTGAGGTGGTGAGATTTCACAAAAAGGTTTACATTCTCTTCTACAAGCCTTCAGGATACGTGACCAGCACGAAAGATCCACATTCGGAAACCATCATGGAATTTCTCCCTCCATTGAAAGGAATTTTCCCCGTTGGAAGACTCGACAAAGATGCCGAAGGTCTCCTGATAATAACGAACGATGGTGATTTCGCTCATCGTGTGATTTCACCGAAATGGTCTGTAGAAAAAGAGTACATTGTGAAGGTAGAAGGAGAAGTCACAGAAGACAAGATAGAAAAGTTGAAAAATGGTGTGACTTTAAGGGATGGTTTTTTCGCGAAGGCAAAGTGCGTGGAGAAGCTGTCGAACGACACGTTGAAGATAGTTATAACGGAGGGTAAGTATCATCAGATCAAACGAATGACAGCCGCTGTGGGTCTAAAAACAGTGCACTTGAAGAGAACAAGAATCGGTGGACTCGTTTTACCCGATGACATGAAACCTGGAGAGTACAGATTCTTGAGTGAAGAGGAGGTGAAGAAGGTTTTTGAAAGAGAAGATCAGAAAGAAGATACTCCTCGCTTCTGAAGAACCTGGTGTTTACATCTTCAAAAACAAAGGTGTTCCCATCTACATAGGAAAAGCAAAGAGATTGTCCAGTAGATTGAGGAGTTACCTCAATCCCCAGACGGAGAAAGTGTTCAGAATCGTCGAAGAAGCTGACGAACTGGAAACGATCGTTGTGATGAACGAAAGGGAAGCGTTCATACTCGAGGCGAATCTCATAAAGAAGTACAGGCCGAAGTACAACGTTCGTCTCAAAGACACGAATTTCTATCCTTACATCAGGATATCCGATGACGAGATACCGTACGTTGAGATCGTGAAGAGAAAACTGAGGGATGGAACGTACTTCGGCCCCTACACCAGTGTTCAATTCGTCAGAAATCTGCTGGAAATCCTTCAGAAAATAATGGGATTCAGAACCTGTAAATCCGATTTGAAAAGGATAAAGAGGCCCTGTTTTCTTTACCATCTTGGCAGATGTATCGGCCCGTGCATTGGAAACATAGAATCGCATGAAGAAGCAATAAGAAAGCTGAGAGAGTTTCTCTCGGGAAACATGGAAGAAGTCTTCGATTATCTGAAAGAAAAGATGGAAACTCACAGCAAAATGCTCGATTTTGAGAACGCTGCAAAGTACAGGGACCTTCTTTTGAATCTGTCGAATGTTCTGGAATCTCAGGGTGTGGTTTTTGAAGAAAATATCAATTGTGATGTTCTGGTCCATGCACACGACCTGTTCGTGGTTCTGAGAGTCAGGAATGGTTACTTGGTGGGAAAGATCTCCTTTGAAATGGAAGGGGGAAGTGTGGAAGATTTCATCAGAGAATACTACATATCTGGGAGAGGTGATATCCCGAAAACTCTCATTCTGGAGAGTGATCTGGACGAAATGGATTACTCGTCTCTCGGTTTTGAGTATGTAGGACCGCCACGCTCCACCACAGAAGAAGATCTTCTTGAGAAAGCAAAGAAAAACCTGGAAAACGAGTTAAAAATGAGAGGATTGAGGAAGGAAGCGCTCGAAGAATTGATGAAGCTCCTGAACATGAAGGATTTTCCGTACAGGATAGAAGGGATCGATATTTCTCATCTTCAGGGAAAATACACCGTGGCTTCTCTGGTGGTGTTTGAAGATGGATTTCCCAAAAAGAGCGATTACAGACGTTACAAGATCGAACAGGATCATCCCGATGATTACGAATCGATAAGAACAGTTGTGAAAAGAAGATATTCGAAACACCCGCTTCCGAATCTTCTGTTCGTGGATGGAGGAATAGGTCAGGTGAACGCTGCTATCGAAGCGTTGAAGGAAATAGGAAAGGACTGTCCTGTGGTTGGCCTCGCGAAGAAGGAAGAGACCGTTGTCTTTGAAAACAGAGAAATACACCTTCCACACGATCACCCGGTTTTGAGGCTTCTCGTTCAGATAAGAGACGAAACACATAGATTCGCTGTGAGTTACCACAGAAAGCGGAGGGAGAAAGAATCACTCAGGTCTGTTCTTGACAATGTACCCGGAATAGGTCCCATCAGAAAGAAAAAGCTCATTGAACACTTTGGTTCCCTGGAGAATATTCGTTCTGCATCCCTAGAGGAAATAGCAAGGGTCATTGGTAGTACTGAGATAGCACGAAGGGTCCTGGATATTTTGTAAATTTTCTGTAACTGATTCTAATTTTTGTCCTATTTTTCGAAATCCCGCTTTTTATGGGGATTTTAGAACTTTCAGACTTCGAAGTGCTTTTCTAAAGGGGCTTGCAACACCCCGCTGTAAAATGGTATATTTACAAGCAGTGAGAAGAGTGCTTTACAACCCTAGAAAGGAGGGGGTTTCATGAACAAGAAGGAACTCATCGACAGGGTGGCAAAGAAAGCAGGTGCGAAGAAAAAGGATGTAAAATTGATTCTCGACACCATCCTTGAAACGATCACAGAAGCTCTCGCAAAGGGTGAAAAGGTTCAGATCGTTGGATTCGGAAGCTTCGAAGTGAGGAAGGCCGCTGCAAGAAAAGGCGTGAATCCTCAGACAAGAAAACCCATCACCATTCCCGAAAGAAAGGTCCCGAAGTTCAAACCCGGAAAAGCCCTCAAAGAGAAGGTCAAGTGATAGGGGAAGGGGAAACCCTTCCCCTCATTCATTTTCCAACGCAGAAATTGGAGAATATGGTATCCAGCAGATCTTCCCTGAAGCTCCTTCCTGTCACTTCATCGAGAAGATTGAGAGCCCTCTCTAGATCTATAGAAGCCATATCAACCGGCATTCCTTCCTTCAAAGACTTTATAGCGTCTTCCAGATATCCTTTAACGTTTTCAAGCAACTGTTTTTGTCGAAGATTTGTGATGAGAGAATCAGAACCTCTTTCAAAGATCTCCTGAGTTTCTCTGTAGATGGATTCTTCCAGCTTTTCAAGTCCTTCTCCTTTCAGGGCAGATATCTTCACCATGTGTCTGTCTGTTCCGAGTTTGTTTTTTATCTCCTCTTCATTTATCTTCTCCACCACATCTACTTTGTTTATCACCACAAGATAGCGTTTGTTCTTTATCCTTTCGAGGATTTTTCTGTCCTCTTCGTCAAGTGGTGAAGAAGCATCGAGCACAAACAGTACTATGTCAGCTTTCTCTATTTCCTGAAGAGTTCTCTCTATCCCCAGTCTCTCGACCAGATCGTTCGTTTCCGATCTCACACCCGCTGTGTCGACTATCCTGAAAAGAATTCCTCTTATGACGATTTCTTCACTGATAACATCCCTTGTTGTTCCGGGTATATCTGTGACGATCGCCCTGTCCTCGTTCAAAAGTCGATTCAGAAGAGTAGATTTTCCCACGTTGGGCTTTCCCACGATGACCATCCTGAGTCCTCTGTTGAGAAGAATACCCGCATCTGCTTTTTTCAGTTCTTCTGTGAGCTTTTCTTTTATTCGCTCCAGTCTGGTCACCACTTCGCCTGTGTTCGTTTCTATCTCGTCTGGATAATCGAGCTCTACCCGTATCTCAGCAAGGACTTCTATGAGTTCTCTTCTCAAGCTATCAACGAAGTCTCTCAATCCTCCCTTGAGGTTCCTCAGGGAGAGTTTCAAACTAGTTTCACTTTTCGCCTCTATGAGATCTCTCACAGCCTCCGCTGAAGTGAGGTCCATCTTCCCGTTCAAAAAAGCTCGTTTTGTGAACTCGCCGGGTTCAGCCATTCTCGCTCCAGATTTCAAGAAGAGATCCAGCAGCTTTTTCACCACGAGCGGTCCTCCGTGGCACATCACCTCTACCATGTCCTCTCCTGTGTAACTCTTCGGTGATTTGTAGAAAACGACCACTACCTCATCCACATCTTCTCCGTTTTCGTGGATCCAGCCGTGGATTGCCTTTCGTGGAACGATTTTCGATCGCGTCCGAAGGTGTTTCTGAACGATCTTCCAGCTATCTGGACCGCTCAACCTGAGAATCGCTATTGCTCCTTTTCCGGGAGGGGTAGCTACAGCGACAATGGTATCCACACTCTCATCTCCCGAGAGATTTCAATATTTTTACCGCTTCGGAAGCATTCTTTGCGTAATAGTCCGCTCCAAGTTCTTTTACTAGTTTTTCGTTCAGGGAAGCACCACCCACTATGACAGGGATTTTCAGGTTCTTTTCTTTGAGCTTTTCCACAACTTCCTTTATTCTGCCGACGGTGGTTGTCATCATTGCAGACAGACCGAGTGCAACGGGTCTTTCTTTTTCCACGGCTTCCACTATTTCCGATGTGTCCACGTCCTTTCCAAGGTCCACCACGCGGTACCCGCTGCTTCTGATGACAGACGCCACTATGTTCTTTCCTATGTCGTGCACATCACCCTTGACTGTTGCAATGACGAACGTTTCACCCTGACTGTCTGATGGAAGCATCGATGTCAGTTTGTCGAACACGGGTTTCACCGTTTGAGCGGCGAGGATGAGTTGCGGAAGAAAGATCTTTCCCTTATCGTAGAGTTCTCCAATACGTTCCATCGCTGGTCTCAGGTGTTCTTCTATGACGGAAAGAGGATCTTTTTCCTTCAGAAAATCCTCCACAAGCTTCTCGAGTTCCGACCGGTTCCCGGAGAGTATGATTTCAACCAGTTTTTCTTCCTTCACTTCAGCCCTGGGAAGTTCCTTCTTTTCAAGTATCACAAGTGTAGCGTTCAAGGTCTTCATCAGTGTTTCGTCGAGGGGATTCATGATGGCAGAGCTCAGGCCTTTAGATATTCCAAGAACGAGAAAAGCGGTGTTGTAATAGCTTCTGTCAGGAAGGCCGAAAGACAGGTTGGAAAGACCAACAGTCGTGTTGAAACCCCTGCTTGAAATGAATTCTATAGTCTTCAATACTTCTACCGGTTTTCCTTCTGCACCGAGAGGCAGAACTCCTGGATCGAAGATCACCCTGTCTGAGAAATCGTGTCTCTCCAGGATTTTCAGAGCATTTTCGAAGTACTCTTTTCTCTCTTCGAAGCTTTTTGGAACGTCTTTTCCCATCAATAGTACGATGAGTGTACCTCCGTATTTCTTCAACAGGTTTATTTTCATTTCGAGTTCTTCTTCATCCACCTTGGACGAGTTGAAAAGAGGTCTTCCCGGATAGGCTCTGAGCGCTCTCTCTGTGAGGTCGACGTTCTGGATGTCCAAGGAGAGAGGAACGTTCGAAACATACGGAAGTGCCTGAACGATCTTTTCCACGTATCGTACGTCTATCTGAGATTCTATCCCGAAGTTCACATCGAGTACTTCCGCGCCTTTTTCCACCTGTGTTTTCGCTTCCTTGATCACAATTTCTTCGTTTCCTTTCTGCATCTCCGCCCATAGCTTCTTTCTACCTGCCGGGTTTATCCTCTCTCCTATGACGACGAAATGATCGAACGTCACGAGTTTTGAAGGGGAAGAGACAGCGAATATTCTCTTTTTCTTTCTTTGAAGAGGCTTTCTGTTTCCGAGAACTTTTCTGAAGAGCTTCACGTGTTCAGGAGTGGTTCCGCAACAGCCTCCGAATATGTTCACACCGAGTTCGTAATAGGAATCTATATGAACGGCAAAGTCATGTGGTTTCAAAGGATACACGGTTTTCCCGTTTTCCACGATGGGCTTTCCCGCGTTCGGTTCCACTACGAGAAACTTGTCTGTATACTGGGACAGTTCCTGAAAAATGGGAAGGATCTCTTCGGGCCCGAGTGAACAGTTTATACCGAGGGCATCGACATCCAGTTCATCGAACGTGATGGCAAAGTTTGCGGGATCTGTCCCTGTGAGACTTCTTCCCTTCTCATCGAACGTCATGTGGGCAATCAGGAAAACATCCCGGGATACTTCCCTTGCCGCAAGCACAGCGGCTTTCAGCTCGAGAATGTCCGAGAACGTCTCAAAGATGATTCCGTCCACACCTTCTTCGACCATTATCTTCACGGTTTCTCTGAAGTTCTCGTAGAATTCCTCGAACAAAGTGCTTCCGAGTGGATAGGGAAGTTCTCCCGTCGGTCCGATATCTCCAAAAACAAGCTTTTCTCCAGCTGCTCTTCTTGCGATTCTCACAGCGTTTCTCACAATAGGATCCAGTTTGTCCTCCAGGCCGTGTTTTCTCAGTTTCATCCTTGTGGCACCGAACGTGTTCGTCAGAATGGCATCCGATCCACTCTCTATATAACTTCTATGAACTTTCAGCACCACATCGGGTGCTTTTATATTCAGCTCTTCGGGAAGGTCATCGTATCCGTACTTCATGAACTCTGTTCCGTAAGCACCATCTAGGAGCAACACCCTTTCTGAAAGCAATTTTGAAACCTCACGTCTGTTTCTCATTCTTCTCCCTCCAGCCCACGAACGCTGTGATGGTTTTTCTGGGAACGAGCACGTAGGAGTCTTCGATCACATTGACGTCCACTTCTTCCTTGAAAATTTCGACGATCTTTTTGTTCAAGGAAAGTGGAAGGTCTCCATATCCGGGTGAAATCCTAAAACTTCCCTCCAGGTTGGATCTTTTCATTCTGAGCTCCGCATCCACCTTTCTCAAAGCGTACTCCACCATCTCTGAAGCGATTCCATCGATGAAAAACGCGAGAAGATCCTCTCCTTTTCTAAAGTATTCCTCTATCTTTTCGTCCACCTTTTTTCCGAGGGTCGCAAGAAAAACTGTGATGATCTTACTCCCAGAAAGGTGTTTCGTTGCAAGTTCACCCGTGAGTTCCATGTCGTCGAAAGAGAGAGAACCGTCCACCTCGAAATCTCGCCACAGAACCACAGGTTTTGCCGCATCGAGAAGCTCTTCGTAAGCCCTGTTCACCGTTTTCCTGAATTCTTCAGGTATCTCCTCTGCTCCTCCAAAACCGAGCTTTGCCTTCAAAACGTTGTCTGGAATCTTTATCTCGCTGGGGTCTATTTCAACTTTTGGCAATTTCTACCACCTTCCTGATTTTTTCGAGATCTTTCACTATGGCCACTATGTAGAAACCATCCAGTACACCTTTTGTCTCTTCAACGAATCTGAGTACACTTTCAAAACTTTTTTCTTTCAGGTAATCGTCACCCTTCTCCGCGGAATTCACTATCTCATCGGGTATTTCTATTCCAGGAACGTTCGAGAAGTAGCTCATCTGTTTTGCGTTTTCAAAGAAGACTATAGAAGCGAGAATTTTCGTGTTCAGTTCTTCCTTGATCTTTTTTGCCACCTCGCTGTTGAAAAGTGGCTGGGTGACAAGGAAATCCACACCGGCTTCAATCTTCTGTTTAGCTCTTTTTATATCCTTATCACTGAAAGGGTTCAGCGCACCACCGACGAAGAAATCGGTTTTTCCATAGATCTTGTTTCCGGCAAGATCTGTTCCTTCGTTCATGAGCTTTGTGAGTCTTATGAGGTCTAAGATATCTATATCGTTAACGGAGGTCGTTTCAGGGTAATCACCGTGGGAAGGATTGTCCCCAGACAGAAGAAGCAGATTCTTCACTCCGAGGGCATGACAGCCCAGAAGGTCAGATTGTATTCTTATCATATTCCTTGTGTTCCTCGTGAAATGCATGAGAACATCTTTTCCGCTTTCCACAAGAAGGTGGGAAGCAGCCCAGGGAGCCATTCTCACTCTTCCCATCGGCATGTCGGTCACCGTGAACGCGTCGATGCCAGTCTTCCAGGCTTCTTCGGTGAACTCCATGAACCTACCCAGATTTGTGCCTCTTGGTGTCAGCACTTCCAGAACAACACATTTTCCTATCTCGAGAGATTTTCTCAACGTGCTACCTCCTTTCCTGTGTTATCATAAGTTTTGGTGAAGAAAAAAGAAGGAGGTTCTGAACATGAAGAAAGGGATAATTTTTATCCTGCTGATTCTCACGGCCCTCTCTTTTTCACAAATATTAAACTATGTACCGGAGAATTTCAAGGTGATTCGATATGTGAAGGATTTATCAGAGTTCTACTCCGAGATCAAAAGCCTTCCTACCGGCCGTTTCCTGACAGAGAGCCTCGGTCTTGAGATGATGATACAAGGTGTTCTGGAGTCCCAGCTTCTCAGCAGGGATATAGAGCCTTCCGACTTCTACGATCTCCTCTCTCACGAATTTCTCTTTGTACAGCTCGACAGCGAAGACACTTGCTTCGTTCTGGGACCTTCTGAAAAGGCAAAGAAACTGAAAGACAGCATAAAGTCTCTTGTGGTTGATCTGCTGGGAACGGAAGATGTGGTCGTTGTTGAAAAAGATGGGTATCTCTTCTTAGGAACAGCTAAAGCAGTGAACGCTTCTTTGAAAGGTGGAGGGAAGATTCCCGACACTCTGAAGACCGCAGATTTCTTTGGCTACGGTTTACTGCAAGGTGAGAAGTATTCCTTCACCGTTGTGAGTACAAAAGAATCCGCGGGTGATCATCTCTCGATAAAGGTGGAAATCGCTCCAGCGGATGATACTTCCAGAAACTTCCTCGAAAAAGTAGGACAGCCAAGGAAAGTCCCATCTGATTACTACACGTTCGGAGAATTGACGGTGATTTTCAACACGGAGAATTACGATGGACTGTTGGATGTTCTCTCCAGCGCTGGATTTTCTATAGAAAGCGAGAATCTACCTGTTCAACTTCCCGAATCGGACATTGAGAAAGTTGTCAAAAATCTCTTTGAAGAACTCGAACCTCCAATGTTCTTGAGTGCGAATGTATCTTCAGCGGTTATGGACCTGATAGCCGGATCCACTCCCACCAATCTCGAAGTTGTTGCAAAAGCCAGGCTGAAAACCCCTGATGCAGTGGAAAACGCTTTAAAAACCGCGGGAGTTCAGTACAGGAAGGAAGGCAGGTGTTTTGTTCTGGAAAATGGATTATCGATTTGCACAGAGGGAGACACAGTCGTTCTGAAAAGCGAGCAATTTTCTCCCAGAGATCTCGATATCACGCCTGCAAAGAACGACGTTTTCTTCCTCTTTCTCGATATGAAAGCTGTCATGGAATCGCTTGTGGGAGAGGGTGAGGAGGCTTACATCTTTGCGAGGGGCTTCTACAAAGATGGGAAGATGGTTTTCTATGTTAACGTGAAATGATACCGAAGTTAATCGTGCGGTTTTGATTTTATAATAAATTCTTGGATACGAAAGGAAAAGGAGGGAGTCAGAAGATGGCAAAGAAATACGTGTATTTCTTCGCAAACGGTAAGGCAGAAGGCCGAGCGGACATGAAAGATATCCTCGGTGGAAAAGGTGCCAACCTCGCAGAGATGACCAACCTTGGAATTCCTGTTCCTCCCGGATTCACCATTTCTGCGGAAGTTTGTAAGTACTACTACGACCACGGAAGAACTTATCCAGAAGAACTGAAAGAACAGGTTGAAGAGGCAATGAAGAGACTCGAGGAGGTTACTGGAAAAAAGTTCGGTGACCCCAACAATCCACTCCTTGTTTCCGTCAGATCTGGTGCAGCCATTTCAATGCCTGGAATGATGGACACCGTTCTCAATCTTGGTCTCAACGATGAGACAGTGAAAGGATTAGCAAAACTGACGAACAACGAAAGGTTTGCCTACGACGCTTACAGAAGATTCCTTCAGATGTTCGGTGATGTGGTTCTGAAGATACCTCACGAGAAATTCGAAAAGGCACTCGAAGAACTCAAGAAGGAAAAAGGTGTGAAGCTCGACACCGAACTGGATGCAGAAGACCTCAAAAAACTCGTTGAAAGATACAAACAGATCTACAAGGAAGAAGGAAAAGAATTTCCGCAGGATCCCTGGAAACAGCTCTGGCTTGCGATCGATGCGGTGTTCGGTAGCTGGATGAACGAGAGAGCTATCAAGTACAGGCAGATTCACGGAATCAAGGAAGGAGATCTCCTCGGTACGGCCGTGAACATCGTCGCGATGGTGTTTGGAAACATGGGAGAAGACTCCGGAACGGGTGTCGCCTTCACAAGAGACCCGAACACTGGAGAGAAGAAACCTTACGGAGAGTTCCTGCCCAATGCTCAGGGTGAGGACGTTGTTGCAGGTATCAGAACTCCTCTCAAACTTGAAGAGTTGAAAAACAGAATGCCAGAGGTCTACAATCAGCTCCTTGAAATAATGGACAAACTGGAAAAACACTACAGAGATATGCAGGACATCGAGTTCACCGTTGAGAGAGGAAAGCTCTACATCTTGCAGACAAGAAATGGAAAGAGAACCTCTCAGGCAGCTATCAGGATCGCCGTTGACATGGTCCACGAAGGACTCATCACCAAAGAGGAAGCTATTCTCAGAGTGAGACCTGAAGACGTCGAACAGGTGCTTCATCCCGTGTTCGATCCAAAAGAAAAGGCCCAGGCAAAAGTCATCGCGAAAGGGCTTCCTGCATCTCCAGGTGCCGCAACGGGTAAGGTCGTCTTCAACGCGAAGAAAGCTGAGGAGCTCGGCAAAGCAGGTGAACAGGTCATTCTTGTGAGACCTGAAACCAGCCCCGAAGACGTTGGAGGAATGGCCGCTGCGCAGGGAATTTTGACCTCCAGAGGGGGAATGACCTCTCACGCTGCCGTTGTCGCAAGAGGAATGGGTAAGCCAGCAGTCGTCGGAGCAGAATCCATAGAAGTCCATCCTGAGGAAGGCTACTTCAAAGTGGGAGACGTCGTTGTAAAAGAAGGAGAATGGATCTCCATCGATGGGACTACCGGTGAGGTCCTCCTTGGAAAAGTAACAACAATAAAACCACAGGGTCTTGAAGGACCAGTCGCAGAACTTCTGCAGTGGGCCGATGAGATCAGAAGACTCGGTGTGAGAACCAACGCAGACATACCGAGAGACGCGGAAATTGCGAGAAAATTCGGTGCTGAAGGAATTGGGCTCTGCAGAACAGAACACATGTTCTTCGAAAAGGATAGAATACCCAAGGTTAGAAGGATGATCCTCGCAAAGACAAAAGAAGAAAGAGAAAAGGCTCTGGATGAACTTCTGCCACTTCAGAAAGAGGACTTCAAGGGATTATTCAGAGTGATGAAAGGACTTCCTGTCACCATAAGGCTCATAGATCCTCCTCTCCATGAATTCCTGCCGCAAGAAGATGAACAGATCAAGGAAGTTGCCGAACAGATGGGAGTCTCCTTTGAGGAACTCAAGAACGTCGTGGAGAATCTCAGAGAACTCAACCCGATGCTCGGACACAGAGGTTGTAGGCTCACCATCACCTATCCTGAGATCGCTGTGATGCAGACCAAAGCAATAATTGGAGCGGCCATCGAACTCAAGAAAGAGGAAGGAATAGATGTGATACCTGAAATCATGATTCCTCTTGTGGGACACGTTAACGAACTCAGGTACCTGAAGAAGATCATCAAGGAAACGGCCGACGCTCTCATAAAAGAAGCTGGTGTCGAGCTCACTTACAAGATCGGAACCATGATCGAAGTTCCAAGGGCTGCTGTCACCGCCCATCAGATAGCGGAAGAAGCTGAATTCTTCAGCTTCGGTACCAACGACCTCACACAGATGACCTTCGGATTCAGCCGAGACGACGTTGGAAAGTTCCTGCCTGAGTACCTTGAAAAGGGCATCCTCGAACACGATCCGTTCAAGACGCTGGACTACGACGGTGTTGGAGAACTGGTGAGGATGGGTAAAGAGAAAGGAAGAAGCACAAGGCCCGATCTCAAAGTTGGCGTCTGTGGAGAACACGGTGGAGATCCGAGATCCATACTGTTCTTCGACAAGATCGGACTCGACTACGTTTCCTGTTCGCCGTACAGAGTACCCGTTGCCAGACTTGCAGCAGCTCAGGCAGCTCTCAAAAACAAGAAATAATTGAAGGCCGGGCTTGTCCCGGCCTTTACATTGAAGGAGGTGTGACAATGCCTTATGTAAAGAGCACAAAAGAAATTCTGGAAAAAGCCAGCAAAGAGAGATACGCTGTTGGTGCGTTCAATTTCAACAACATGGAATTCCTTCAGGCGATTCTTGAAGCCGCTGAGGAAGAAAAAGCACCGGTCATCGTCGCCACATCGGAAGGGGCAATAAAGTACATAGGAAAAGGCGATATAGAAACAGGAGCAAAACTTGCCGTTGAAATGGTGAGAACTTACGCTGAGAAACTTTCGGTTCCTGTCGCACTCCACCTGGACCACGGAAGGGACTTTAAAATCATCATGGCCGCCATAAAAGCGGGTTACTCTTCGGTGATGATCGACGCTTCACATCTTCCCTTCGAGGAAAACCTCAGAGAGACGAAGAGAATCGTGGAGATAGCTCACGCGGTTGGTATAAGTGTAGAAGCGGAACTCGGAAAACTCAAGGGAATAGAGGACAATGTGGTGGAAAAAGAGTCCGTGCTCGTAGATCCAGAGGAAGCAAAGGTATTTGTGAAGGAAACAGAAGTGGATTTCTTAGC
The DNA here is from genome assembly GCF_000019625.1 of Thermotoga sp. RQ2. NCBI lineage: Bacteria > Thermotogati > Thermotogota > Thermotogae > Thermotogales > Thermotogaceae > Thermotoga > Thermotoga sp. RQ2. The sequence continues at coordinate 692,142 of NC_010483.1, read as the reverse complement.
TCCAGCCATTGGAACCAGTCATGGTGCGTTCAAGTTCAAAGGGGAAGCACAGCTCGACTTTGAACGACTGAAGAAAGTGAAAGAATACACCCAGATACCGCTCGTTCTTCACGGAGCTTCCATGGTACCGCAGGATATTGTGAAACTGGCGAACGAATACGGTGCCGAGCTTTCCGGTGCGAAAGGCGTTCCGGAAGACATGCTGAAGAAAGCTATAGAACTTGGTATCAACAAGATAAACACAGACACCGATCTGAGAATCACCTTCGTCGCGTATCTCAGGAAGGTTCTCTCAGAAGACAAGTCTCAGATAGATCCCAGAAAAATCTTCAAACCTGTCTTCGAACAGGTGAAAGAAATCGTCAAGGAGAGAATCAGAATATTCGGATCTAGCGGAAAGGCGTGAGGTGAAAATAGGATGAGAGTACTGGTGATAAACTCGGGAAGTTCCTCAATAAAGTACCAGCTCATCGAGATGGACGGTGAGAAAGTTCTTTGTAAGGGTATCGCAGAAAGAATCGGCATTGAAGGCAGCAGGCTCGTTCACAGAGTGAACGACGAAAAGTATGTGATAGAAAGAGAACTTCCGGATCACGAGGAAGCATTGAAACTCATATTGAACACATTGGTCGATGAAAAACTTGGAGTCATAAAAGATCTAAAGGAGATCGATGCCGTTGGTCACAGGGTGGTTCACGGTGGTGAAAGATTCAAAGAATCGGTGCTTGTGGACGAGGAAGTGCTCAAAGCGATCGAAGAGGTTTCACCTCTTGCACCGCTTCACAACCCTGCGAATCTCATGGGAATAAAAGCTGCCATGAAGCTCCTTCCAGGAGTACCAAATGTGGTTGTTTTCGACACAGCTTTCCACCAGACGATTCCTCAGAAAGCATATCTTTACGCTATACCGTACGAATACTACGAGAAGCACAGAATCAGACGCTACGGTTTTCACGGTACAAGTCACAGGTACGTTTCGAAAAGAGCGGCGGAGATCCTTGGTAAAAAGCTGGAAGAACTCAAGATCATCACCTGTCACATAGGAAACGGAGCTTCAGTAGCCGCTGTGAAATATGGAAAGTGCGTCGATACCTCCATGGGATTCACACCGCTTGAAGGACTCGTTATGGGTACAAGGTCCGGTGATTTGGATCCGGCAATTCCCTTCTTCATCATGGAAAAAGAAGGTATATCCCCCCAGGAGATGTACGATATACTTAACAAAAAGAGTGGTGTCTACGGACTTTCAAAGGGCTTCAGCTCCGACATGAGGGACATCGAAGAGGCTGCCTTGAAAGGAGACGAATGGTGCAAGCTCATCCTCGACATCTACCACTACAGGATCGCCAAATACATAGGCGCGTACGCTGCTGCGATGAACGGTGTTGATGCCATAGTCTTCACAGCCGGTGTTGGAGAAAACTCTCCAATCACAAGGGAAGATGTGTGTTCTTACCTGGAATTTCTCGGAGTGAAGCTTGACAAACAGAAGAACGAAGAAACAATAAGAGGAAAGGAAGGCATAATCTCCACTCTCGATTCCCGTGTGAAAGTACTGGTTGTTCCAACAAACGAGGAGCTCATGATAGCGAGGGATACGAAAGAAATAGTCGAGAAGATTGGCAGGTAAAGGAGAGGTGATTTGCAATCCTTCCAAAATACAGAATAATTGAAAAATTTCTGATCGATGAAATAAAATCTGGAAAGTACAAACACGGAGACAAACTCCCCACCGAGAAAGAGTTAATGGAAAGATTCAACGCCAGTCGGGAAACGGTGAGAAAGGCCCTTGAAAGACTGGTAGTTAAAAACCTGGTCATCAGAAAGCCAGGACTTGGAACGTTTGTGAACATAGAAAAGAAAAACAAGGTCGTTGGCATTCTTGTCCAGCAGATCACAAGTTACATATTTCCATATATAGCACTCGGCGCCGAAGAGGTTCTGTTTGCAAACGGGTACAAGATGCTTCTTGGAAACGCTTCTGAGGACCCCCACAAGGAGAAACAGATCATAAACGAATGGCTGGAAGTTGGTGTGGATGGTCTAATAATAGACCCTGTCTACAGTGCCACCAAACGTTCCAACAGAGATTTGATAGAAGACATGGCAAAAAAAGGCACGAAGGTAGTTCTGGTACACACCAACTGGGACATAGAAGGTGTGGGAAGTGTTGTTCTCGACGACTGGTACGGAGGAGAAAAAGCAGCGGAAATATTTTATCAGTATGGACACAGGAATGTGGCTGTATTGTATAAAACGATACACCTTCCCAGTGTTGTGAGAGCCCAGGCTTTTCTGAAACGAGGAAGAGAACTCGGTTTCGAGAAAGTCCACGAGAAATCTTTTCATGTTTCGGAGTTCACCGGTATTGTTATGCAGAGTGCTTTTGAGCTTCTATCTTTACCGAAGGATCAGCGTCCAACTGCGGTTTTCTGCTACAATGATGCAACGGCTCTTCAGTTTTTCCTTGCAGCAAAGAGAATGGGTCTGAAGATACCAGAGGACGTTTCAGTTATAGGTTTCGACGATGCTCCCATAGGTGATTTCAGAGAGATTCTGACCACCTTCGAACATCCCAAGGAAGAAGTTGGAAAGAAAGCAGTCGAGATCCTTTTGAAGATGATCGATGGAGAAAAACCTGAGAAATATGTTTTCAAACCAAAACTCATTATGAGAGAGTCGGTGACGTATCCAAAAAAATGAGGGGCTTTCGCCCCTCTTTCATCTTTTCAAAAGCCCCCAGTAGAGTTCGTTCCATCTCAGTTCTTTTTTGAAGTCCTCGAGATCCAAATTCTCATCGATGACGACGTATTCGATTTCCAATGCCTCCGCCCAGTCGATGAGGTATTCTATGTCAATGGCTGTTGAGAAGGCAGTGTGGTGTGATCCTCCAGCGAGTATCCATGCAGTAGTTGCCCTCTTGAAATCAGGCATCGGTTTCCAGAGGACCCTGGCTGTTGGGAGTTTTGGCATCTTCCTCTCTATGGGAACGGATAAAACCTTGTTCACAACCAGTCTGAACCTGTTACCCATGTCAACGATCGATGCGTTAACGGCTGGTCCTTCCTGACCGTCGAAGACAAGACGGGCAGGATCTGCTTTCCCGCCGATGCTGAGAGGGTGAACCTCTATTCGTGGTTTTTCCTTTGCTATCGTTGGACATACCTCGAGCATGTGAGCCCCTAAAACGAGTTCGTTCCCGGGAGTGAGGTGGTAAGTGTAGTCTTCCATAAAGGAAGTTCCGCCGGGAAGACCCGTTCCCATTACCTTGATGGCCCTAACCAATCCCGCTGCTTTCCAGTCACCTTCTGCACCAAAACCGTATCCTTCCTCCATGAGTCTCTGGACCGCGAGCCCGGGAAGCTGTGGAAGATCGTGCAGGTCCTCGAACGTGGTGGTGAAGGCAATAGCGTTCTTTTCTTTCAAAAATTCTCTCAGTGCAATTTCTATCTTCGCCTGCTCTCTTATTGCCTTGAGACTGTATTCATCCTCTGGCATGATGTATTTTTCTCTGTATTCTGTGAGAAGTTCCTCTACTTCGCGCTCTGGAACAGCTTTCACTCTCTCTGCAAGTTCTCCAACTCCCCAAGTGTTTATGGACCAGCCGAGTTTTATCTGTGCTTCTACCTTGTCGCCTTCGGTGCTGGCGACTTCTCTCATGTTGTCACCGAACCTGACTATCTGTCCCATTCTTCCATCCTGTATCGCACAGGCCACTCTCATCCACTTTGCGATCTTTTCTCTGACTTCTTTCTCTTCCCAGTGTCCCACCACAACTTTCCTTGGAAGTCTCATCCTTGCATGTATGAACCCATGCTCTCTGTCTCCGTGTGCAGACTGGTTCAGGTTCATGTAATCCATATCGATCGTATCCCATGGAATCTCTCTGTTGTACTGCGTGTGAAGGTGAAGCAGGGGTTTTTTGTTTATAGAGAGTCCCCGTATCCACATCTTCGATGGGGAAAAAGTGTGCATCCAAACGATAACCCCTGCACATTTTGGGTCTGCGTTTGCTTTCTCAAAGATTTCCGTGATTTCAGAAGAACTCTTCAAAACCGGCTTCAGAACGATCTTTGAAGGGAAGATGGGGTCATCGTTCAGTGAATCCACGATCTTACTTGCCTGTTGTTCCACCTTTTTCAGGGTTTCCAGACCGTAAAGATACTGACTTCCAACGAGAAACCAGAACTCGTACTGCTTGAGATCTATCATTCTCCGACCTCCTTTCTCATGGTTTCATCCTTTTAGTATAACATAAAAGTACGTACCTTTATACGTATCATGTCCGTTTCTGCGGAGATTTATGTTAACTAATTGACTATAAGATAATTCTTTGTTGACAGATATGATATACTACCATCGGTACGTACCGTTATCCACTATTTTTAGGCAGGGGGGATTTGTATGAAGAGATTTTTACTGTTGATCTTTCTCATCATCACCTCGTTGATCTTCTCGGTTAAAATCTCCGTTCTCTGTTCTCCAGACAACGCGGACGCCCTGAAGTGGCTTGCCCAGGAGTTCATGAAACAGAATCCCGAAATTCAGGTTGAGATCGTACCTCTTTCGTGGGAAGTGTTGTATCCAAAACTACTGCAGGATCTCAGATCTCAGGCTGGATCGTTCGATGCTTTCACTTACGATGTGATGACCACTGGAGCCGTCTCTTTCGGACTGGTTGACCTTGGAGAGTTCATGAAACAACATCCAGAACTTGTTCCAGAAGATTATGATTTGAACGATTTTATCCCACAGGTTCTGGAAGAATCTGGAAAGTGGCAGGGAAAACTCGTCGGGCTTCCGTTCTACAACAACACAATGCTCTTCTATTACAGAAAAGATCTCTTTGAAGATCCAAAGATAAAACAAGCGTTCAAGGAAAAATACGGTAGAGAACTCACCCTCCCGACCACCTGGGAAGAAGTTGTAGAAATAGCGGAATTCTTCACCAAAAAATACAACAAGAGCTCTCCAACAGACTACGGAATCGCCCTCATGTTCCCGAGAACCCACACACTCTTCTACATGTATCTGCTGTTTTTCGGTGAGTACAGGAACGCACCACTCGGTATCATGAGGCACGGAACTGCGGATCTTGAATTCGGTGAATACTTCACAGCGGATCACAAACCGGCCTTCAACAGTGAAGAGGGATTGAAAGCGCTCGAAATGATGAAAAAACTCATGCCTTACAGTCCAGATCCGCTCGGCTCTGATTACGGTGAAACGATTGAGTACTTCAACCAGGGACTCGTTGCTATGGTACCTCAATGGACGGGGCCGTATCTGATCTTCAAGAGCACACTCGGTGAAGATAAAGTCGGGATCATTCCCATGCCGGGTCGATCTGTGAGTGGTCAATGGGCACTCGGCATCAACAAATTCATACCCGAGGACAAGAAACTCGCTGCGTTCAAATTCATCATTTTCGCCACCAGCAAATGGGCTGACAAGAACAAGTTCCTGAGATTCGCCGTCGCTCCTGCCAGAATCTCAACACTCCAGGATCCCGAGGTGAGGGCCGCTGACCCGAGAGTTCCCGCCCTCGAGGTAACATACGTTTCTCAGACCCACAGGCCAAGGATTCCAGAGGAACCGAGACTCGAAGACATCACCGTTGAGACCTTCTCCAAGATCCTCTCTGGAGAACTCCCGCTCTCCATGGAAACGCTGAACGATCTTGCAAAAAAATGGGAAGAGATTCTTGGAAAATAAGGAGGTGAAGAGGGGGCGCTCTGCCCCCTTTTGCCATGAGAAAAAGAATTGTTCCCTGGTTGATGGTTCTTCCCGTTCTCGCTCTTTTCCTTGCAATGACAATCTATCCCTTTGGTTTCATGATCTGGGCTTCTTTCAGAGATTACGATCTTTCAAAGAGTGCGGAGACTCACTTCATAGGTCTCTTGAATTACTTTCAAATTTTTAGAGATTCGACTGCTATCGAATCCATGAAATTCACCGCAAAGCTCCTCTCGATAGCAGTTCCCGTAGAACTTGTTCTCGGTGTTCTCATCGCTTTTCTGATAAGGGGCGTCAAGGGAGAAAAGATAATCAGGTCTTCCCTTCTCATTCCCATGATGATTCCACCGGCGGTTTCCGGTGTTGCCTGGAAGATGTTGTACAACTTTGCCTTTGGACCGGTGAACTGGTTCCTGTCACTCTTCGGTGTTCCCAAAATTTCGTGGCTTGGAGATCCATTCTATGCACAACTGGGGATCATTATCATAGACGTCTGGCAGTGGACCCCTTTCATTTTTCTCATGATATACGCAGGTCTTCAGTCGATACCTCAGGATCTCATAGACGCGGCCCGGGTGGATGGAGCCGATTGGGGAAGAGTCTTTTTGCACGTGGAGTTTCCTCTTCTAAGACCTTTGATCCTGGTCGCTCTTGTTTTGAGAATCATAGACTGTCTGAAGACCTTTGATATTGTCTTCATGACAACCTGGGGTGGTCCAGGATCTGCGACCCACACTTACAGTTTCTACATCTACAAGGTAGGTATTTCTTTTGGGTGGAACATCGGTTACGCCTCTGCGTTGAGTGTTTTGCTATTGATTGTGGCGATAGTCCTTGTGAATGCAGTGTTCAGGCTTGTGAGAATGAGACAACAACTGGGGTTTGGGGGTGAAGAGTGATGAAAAAAATCCTGACAATTGTGAGATACATCCTGATCGCCGTTTGTTTGATATTTTTCCTTTTTCCCGTTTACTGGCTTGTGATCACGGCCTTTAAGCCTTCAGACGAGTGGTTCACCATGCCTCCTAGATTCTTTCCGACAAAGCCCACGCTTGCTAATTTCTTTGGAGCAAAAGAGACAGAAGTTTTCGGTGGAACAACTGGTTCTATTGAGAACATCTTTCCGTACTTGAGAAACAGTATCGTGGTTGGTGTATCTGTAGCACTTATAGGAACGGTAATCAGTGCCCTCGCTGCCTATGCTATTGCCCGATACAAGGTAGGAGGTCCATTCCTGGCAGAGTGGATCATCTCCATCAGAATGCTCCCACCTATTGTGTCAGCCGTTCCCCTGTACGTGATATTCACGAAACTGAGACTCATCAACACCTGGTGGGCTCTCATTCTGTCCCATCTTGTCATAGTTGTGCCTCTCGGGGTCTGGCTTCTTATCAGCTTTTTCAGAGAGATTCCAAGAGAGATAGATGAAGCGGCCTATGTAGATGGGGCTACTCCTTTTCAAACGTTCTTCTATGTGGTTCTTCCGCTCAGTGCCCCAGGACTCGCAGCGGTCGCAGTGCTTTCTCTCATTCAAAGCTGGGGAGAGTTCCTTCTGGCCCTTGTTTTAACGAACGATGCACGTGCTCAAACGCTACCCATTTTCCTTGGAAGATACATCACTGGATGGAGGGTTGCATGGGGACCACTTTCCGCGGCCGGTATAGTCACAATGCTTCCCGTTGTGGTCTTTGCTCTTATTGCCCAGAGGTATCTAATCAGAGGACTCACCTTCGGAGCGGTGAAAGGATAGTTTGTGAAAAAAATGAGAAAACATGAGAAAAGAGCTTTTAAACGGAAATATTTGTATCTATTAAGGTATAACATGCAATATTTATCCAGAAATATACTTGATTCATCAAAAGCGTGCAATGTAAAATTCACGTAAAGAATAAAGAATAATGTACGTACCTAAATATATAAAAAAGAACGTATAAAAAGGAGGAATATCGTTTATGTCCAAAATCGTAGAAGTTTCCAAAAGCCCTTATACAAAGTTCAAAACGATACCCGTTGGTTCTGTGAAGTTAAATGGATTCATGGGTAAATACTTTGAAACCCTCGTCAACGTGACTCTTCCCACACAGTACGATCTTTTGGAGAACACAGGAAGGCTCGACAATTTTAGAATCGCCGCTGGCAAGATGGAAGGATCTTACAAAACTCTCTTTCCCTTCGACGACACAGACGTGTACAAATGGGCTGAGGCAGTGTCCTTCGCCTTGGCGAACAGGAAACTTCCGGAGCTGGAGAAGATCCTTGACAGCGTGATAGAAGAGGTGAAAGCTGCTCAGGATGAAGACGGTTACCTTGGAACCTATCTTTCTGGAGAGAGAAAAAAAGAGCGATGGACTAACCTTGCGTGGAATCATGAGTTGTACAACGCAGGTCATTTGATTCAGGCTGCTGTTGCGCACAGAAGGGTGACAGGAAAGAACTCTCTCTTTGAAGTGGCAAAAAGATTCGCAGATCACATTTGTAACACCTTCGGTCCTGGAAAGAAGGAAGGGGCACCGGGACATCCTGAAGTGGAAATGGCACTTGTAGAGCTCTACAGAGAAACAGGAGACAGAAAATATTTGGATCTTGCAAGATACTTCATTTACACACGTGGAAAAGGGCTTGCCAGCGTCCCAAGAAATCCTGGACCAGAGTACTTCATCGACCACAAACCCTTTGTGGAGCTAGAAGAGATCACAGGCCATGCGGTGAGGGCTCTGTATCTTTGCTCTGGTGCTACCGATCTTTATCTTGAAACAGGTGATGAAAAGATCTGGCAGGCTCTCAACAGACTCTGGGAGAATTTCGTAACGAAGAAGATGTACATCACAGGAGGAGCGGGTTCCAGGCACGACTGGGAATCCTTCGGAGAAGAATACGAACTTCCAAACAGAAGATCTTACGCCGAGTCCTGTGCCTCGATAGCGAACTTCATGTGGAACTTCAGGATGCTTCTTGCAACGGGCGATGGGAAATTCGCAGATGTGATGGAACAGGTACTGTACAACGGACTTCTCTCCGGTATATCCCTCGATGGGAAGCACTATTTCTACTTCAACCCGCTGGAGGACTACGGGAGAACAAGAAGACAGAAATGGTTCGACTGTGCGTGCTGCCCACCGAATCTTGCCAGATTCATAGCGTCTTTTCCGGGATACATGTACACCACATCGGACGACGGTGTTCAGGTCCATCTGTACGAGAAAAGTACAGCCAGGCTTGATTTCAAAGGTTCGGTTGTGGAGATAGAACAGGAAACAGACTATCCATGGAGTGGCGAAATAGCTTTCACGATTAAAACGGACATTGAAGAACCATTCTCCATTTATCTCAGGCTTCCTTCCTGGGCAGACGACTTTGTTCTCAGGGTGGGCGGAAAAACGGTGACTGCAAAGCCACAGAACGGCTATGTGAAATTGAGCCAGAACTGGAAAGGAAAACACACAGTGGAACTCTCGCTTCCTATGAAAGCGGAGTTCATCGAAGCACATCCGTTCGTGAGAGATGACCTTGAAAAAGTTGCAGTGAAAAGAGGCCCCGTTGTCTACTGTATAGAACAAGCAGATAACCCAGATTTCCATGTTTGGGCGCTGGTTTTGAACTCAGAGAGCCTGAAGGAAGAAAAAGGAAAGATACTGGACAGGGAAGCTGTTTTCCTCAAAGGAACTGGAAGAGCACTGGACATCTCTGAATGGGAGGGGAAACTGTACAGAAAGCTGTCTGAGGTCAAGGAAAAAACGGTAGAGTTCACTCTCATTCCCTACCATATGTGGGCCAACAGAGAACCGGGTGCAATGGCGGTGTGGTTGAAAAAATAAAAAAGAGCCCCACGAAGGGGCTCTTTTATCTTTTCTGGAAAAGTTCCTTTACCTCTTCAGCTGTCAACGGCCGATCATAGATTCTCAATTCGTCTATCATTCCTTTGAAAGGTGGATCCCAGAAATTTACACCCAGCGCGAATACACCACCAGGCCCCACAGAGAACACATCTGGTACCAGTCCATTGGGATCAGGTTGTCCGTTGATCTGTACTTTCAGAGGCACTTCCTTTCCGTCTATGAACAGGTGTGCTTTTCCTTTGTCTACGATTATTACAACGTGATACCACCTGTCTTTTTCTAGATTGAATGGAGGAATTCCATCGAACCAGATATTTTTCCTGTCATCTCTGGCCCACAGAAGGGTTCCATTGTTCCAGCCATATGGTACAAAGCTCAACCAGTAGAAGTAGTTTTCTTCGTCTACATAGCATCCAAAGAATGTAGTGGTATGTTGTGTGAAATCTTCGATTTTGAGCCAGAAAGAAACAGAATAATCGTAATCGGTTATGAGGTCATCTCCCAAAACAACACCCTTTTTTCCATCGAAGACCAAAGCTTGTCCTACCACTCCTTCATCAAACTTGGGATTTCCAAGTGCCGGAACATTTATCCTATTTCCAACAAGATACCCTTCTTCGAAATTTCCTGTTTTGTCTTCTAAATCTCCATCGAACGGATAATATGCTATCAGTCCTTCATTGATATTCCCTGATACAGCGATCACAAATGAAAGTAATAGGATAGCGATAAAGAAATATTTCCTCATAATGATCACCTCTTTCCATAGAGTACCTCAATCTCGGATTTCGAGAGGGGCCTGTCGTAAATTCTCAGATCATCAACTACTCCCTTGAACGTGGGATCCCACCAGTTTACACCCACTGTGAATATCCCACCGGGTTTCTTCCTAAAGACGTCGGGAACTTTTCCTGTCATATCTTCAACACCGTTTATCTGTATCTTCGAAAGAACATATTTACCGTTCACATAAACTCTTGCTCTTCCGTTGTTTACAACGGCAGCGACATGGTACCAGGTACCGGGTTTGAAAGAAACGTTTAGAATACCATCATACCAGTAGTCACTGAAGGACCATAGAAGGAAAGATCCGCCAGCCACCGCTGAATGGTAAGGAGGGATACTGATCCAGCTGTTCGGATCGTAAGCACCAAAGAACACCGGTGTGAACGGGGTAATATCTCCTTCCCATTTCATCCAGAACGAGACGGTGTAGTCGTAGTCTTTTATGAGATCATCCGGAAGCTGTATACCCTTCGTACCATCGAGATAGACTGCTTGTCCAGAAACACCTTCCACGAATTCTACCGTTCCATCCGCTGTTTCTTTTTCTATTTTGTCTCCTATTACCTTGCCCGATCCGAACTTTCCTGTCTTGTCAGCAAGATCGCCGTCAAAAGGGAACCACGCTGTGAGTGCTTCGTCTCTGTCTGGATCAAACGATTCCGCTGATTCCGCTCTAAAACACTGGGCTGCGAGGGTCAACAGAACAATGGAGGCTACAAGAATCACCAGCAGTGATTTCTTCATCTGACCACCTCCTGATCATTCACCGTAACCGAGATTGTAAAGCGTCAGTATTTCGGACCTGCTGAGGGACCTGTCGAAGATGAAGAGTTCGTCGATCATCCCCTGGAAGGGCGGGTCCCAGTAGTTAACACCAACCGCAATGGTGGCGGTGGCATCTGTGAAGATATCAGGTAGTGGGAGGCCCTCTATCGATGATAGGGAGACCGTGGCACCGTTCACATAAGCTTTTGGATTTCCTTCATCCACAACGATGGCTACATGGTACCATGTGTTCGAACTCAGTAATGTGTCCATTTCATAAGTAGACCACTGCTCACCAGAAAGTGACCATATAGCCGGTTCTCCTGGGTTCCTCCACCACGGTTTCGGTACCATGTAACTTATCCACCCTACTTCGGAGGAACCGAACACTGTCGGAGTGTGATCTGTAAAGGCGTGCATGTTCACCCAGAATGCGATTGTGTAATCGTAGTCGTTTACAATATCGTCAGGTAACACTACTCCACTGGTTCCATCAAAGACAGCGGCTTCTCCTTTTTTTCCTTCAACGTAAGTGATGGTTCCTCCTGGTGTGCCGATTGTGGACCCGCAGGTGATAGCAGTGGCTGTGGCGCCTTTCACGATACCTTCTAGAGTCCCGTCAAATGGGAAATAAACCAGAAGGGACTCATCGGCGAAGGGATCGAAGCTCACCGGCTGCTGGATTAGAGCGCAGGCTCCCAGTAGTATGAGGAGTCCCAGAGTTACAACCCAGAAGGACTTCTTCATGAGAAACACCCCCTAGCTACTCAGAAGTTTTTATACCCCACACTGATACTCCCTTCTGTGATAGAGCAGAGAACACTGTCACCCATTTTTTCTCGGAGTAGTGCCACTGCTTCAAAGCCACCCCTTTGTAGATCTCTCCATCGAGTTTCAGAGTTATATAATGTCCCTTCTTTTCCCATTCACCAGTTTGAGCTCCAGTAACAGTTCCGTCCGGATTCAGAGCGATTCTCACGGGTTTCCTTATCTCGTTCGTCATCTCTTTGTCGTGTATTACCAGCTGATATTCCCCAACCACCTCCTGCAGAGGCAGTTCTTCAATAGTTTCACCCGCGTAGGGGAAGGGAGCCATGACGAACCAACCGTCTTCGTTGAGGAAGAGCTGGTGGACCCTGATCTGGTACGTCTCTCCCCTGCCGGGGAACCTCGTGTGGAAGAAGATGAAATACTTCCCCGTCTCCGGATCGTAATAGGCGGAGTTGTGCCCCGGAGATACGTATCCGAACGCGCGAAAATCTATGATACTTCCTTCGCTCAAGGTGAAGTTACCCACCAGTTTCACACCGAACGGTGCTATGTAGGGATCGTTTCCTTCCAGGAACGATGGGCCGTAACAATCTGTCATGTTGTGGCCTTCCGCGTCATAGTAAGGACCGTCAGGGTTTTTGGACCTTGCGACCCTAATGTTGTATCCTCCTCTGTAGTCGAGCCCTCCAAAGCTCAGAAAGAGATAGTAATAACCTGTATCAGGACTGTAGAAAATGAAAGGACCCTCAATCCTGCTGTGATTTCCTCCTGTGAGTTTCTTTCCGTATCCCTGTTCCGGAAGAGGAAAACCGGTTTCTGGATCGAGCTTTAGAATGTAGATGCCACCGGAATAGGACCCGTAAACCATCCACAGGTTACCTTCTTTGTCGTAAAAAACATGCGGATCCACAACATTTGGATGGATCCTCGCATCGTATGGTACTCCTTCTTCACACATTCCTTCTCCGGGGCGATATCCAGACCTCAGAATTATCCCGAGGTTTCTGTAAGGGCCTTCGATGCTATCAGAGACTGCTATTCCCATAGCAGATCGGGGTGAGTCACCTCTGCACGCGCAGTAGTAGAAGTAGTACCTACCATCTTGAAGCTGAATCACATGGGGTGCCCAGAGAGTGTTTGTTTCAGCCCATTCGAAAGTTTCTTTCAACTCGGTGAATATATTTGGGATTATAGGGTTGTTGTTATAAACCCCTACATTCACTTGTGTCCAGTGCATCAGATCGCTCGATTTGGCAATTTGAAGGTGTGAGCCAAAGACATAGAAAGTATCGCCAACCTTCGTAACGGATGGATCGTGGACTGTGGCCCATCTGAAACTTGGTACATGGTCTTCGCTTCCCAAAGTAAGGCATCCGCTCAGTAAGCTGAAAAGCAAAATGGCCAGCAGTGAAAATGCCCTCATTTTGTGGTTATCACCTGCCGTAGTTGTACAGTATTCTTACTTCGTCCGGCCCAAGGGGTCTGTCATAGATCCTGAGTTCATCAAACATCCCATCGAATGGGGCATCCCAGTAATTGGCTCCGAGAGCGAACACTCCTCCTGGTTTCAGACTGAATACATCTGGAAGTTTTCCGTTGAGATTCTCCTGTCCGTTTATCTGGATCTTCGTGAGTACCTGTTCACCGTTGATGTAAACCCGAACAATACCGTTCAATACAGAGATTGCAACGTGATACCACTTTCCAGGTTCAATGTTTTTGCTGAGAATTCCATCGTACCACACGTTCTGGGCTTCATCTCTTGCCCAGAGCATTGTACCGTTGTTCCAGCAGAGAGGAACAAAACTGATCCAGTGGATTTTCAGGTCTTTGTCTATGTAGGCTCCAAAGAACGTTGTTGTGAATCTTGTGAGTTTGTTGGCGTACACCCAGAACGCTACTGTGTAGTCATAATCCTTTATAAGGTCTTCAGGAAGAAGGAGACCTCTACTTCCTGGAAGTTTCACAGCTTGTCCAACGACACCGTCTACAAATGTTATCTGTCCTCTTCCTACACTTCCAATGGTTCTACCAGTTTTGACAACTTCCCCAAAATGACCTGTTGCATCCTTCAAGCTTCCATCGAACGGAAAGTAGGCGATTAGAGAGGGATCGTTGTTGGGATCAAAAGCGAACCCCACAACAAGTAGCACTGTCAGCGTAAACAAAAACAATACCTTTCTCATGACCTAACACCTCCGTTTAGAGTATTGGGATCATTCTTCTACTCTTATTCCCCATACAGAGACCCCGTGGTTGGAAAGAGCTGTAAACACCGTCACCCATTTTTTCTCTGAGTAATGCCACTGTTTCAGGACTACTCCTTTGTAAATAACAGTTGTATTTCCTTCGTTGATTTTCAAGGTGATGTAGTGTCCCTTTCTCTCCCACTTTCCCTCGACTGATCCGGTTATAGTTCCATCTCTGTTTAGCTTTATTCTCACAGGTTGTTTGATTTTACTCGTGATATCCTTTCCGTGATTAATGAACTGATATTCACCTACTATCTCTTCATCTGGCAATTCTGAGATCGTCTCACCGGCATATGGGAATGGAGCCATAACGAACCATCCATCTTCGTTGAGGAAGAGCTGATGGACTCTGAGCTGGTAGGTCTCCCCTCTGCCGGGGAATCTTGTGTGGAAGAAGATGAAGTACCTCCCAGTTTCTGGATCGTAATAGGCAGAGTTGTGACCAGGAGATACGTATCCAAAAGCCCTGAAATCGATTGTGTTACTTTCGCTCAAGATAAAGTTACCTATTAGCTTTGCACCGTAGTTTGATATCACTGTTTTACTTCCTATGCAGTTTTCCATACTCTTTCCCTCAGGATCATAGTAAGGTCCGTCTGGGTTCTTGGACCTTGCAACTCTGATGTTGTAACCTCCTCTGTAATCAAGACCTCCAAAGCTCAGAAAGAGATAGTAGTAATCTGTATCAGGACTGTAAAGAACGTATGGTCCCTCCATGGAACTGTGATTTCCACCCGCTAACCTTTTACCATAACCCTGTCCAGGAAGGGGAAGGCCTGTGTTAGGATCGAGCTTTAGAATATAAATTCCTCCAAACCAGGACCCGTAAACCATCCATAAATTTCCCTCTTTGTCATAAAAAACACCAGGATCGAGTGCGTTGGGATGCTTTCTGGAATCGTATTGTGTTCCATCTTCACTCGGACCGTCCACAGAGTACACCTGACCGGATTTCACAATAACTGTATAATGTTTATACGGGCCTTCCACATCATCAGAGACGGCGATTCCTATGGCAGATCTTGGTGAACCAAAAGTGGAAGCGCAGTAGTACATGTAGTATCTTCTATCGGAAAGCTGGATAACCTGGGGTGCCCAGATGTCGTTTCGAGTCCTTGCCCAACTCAGAGCTTCTTTTAATTCTTCATTTATATTAGGAATGATAGGGTTCTTATCATGAGCACTCGTGTTTATTTGTTCCCAATGCATTAGATCTTCCGATTTTGCGACTTGAAGATGTGTCCCAAAAACGTAATACATGTTTCCTACCTTAATAACCGATGGATCATGTACCACTGCCCATCGAAACGTTGGTTGTTCGTTGGCGAGAATATAACCTGCCAATGCTGTTAGCATAATCATCAAAAAAAGGAGTCTCATTGCTGCACCTCCTAAATCCATTTTGTACGTACATATATTATATAGACTGTGACATCTCGGTTCAAAATATTGAACGAAGGTGAAAAAATGAGAAATCGGGGAATAATTATTTCTAGTTGTCTGCAGTTGGCTCTAAAAGAAAATATTTCCAAAAATTTCACCTTGAATTGTTTGAGATGGAAAGGTTATAATTACAACCGAAAATTGGTACGTACCTATCTTTGAATATACTCGAATGGAGGTGAACTTTCATGAGGAAGTTACTGGTATTTCTGGTAGTTCTTGTTTTAGCTCTTCCACTCATAGCCAAGATTCAAATTACGTTCATGACGCCACTCTCCGGTGCTGATGGAGCGTATATGGACCAGATCATTCAGAAGTTCAACGAAACACATCCTGATATTGAGATTGTTCATCTTGTCGTAGGAAGTTCCCTGGAATACAAGCAGAAGCTTGCCACGGGTATTTCCACGAAATCTGCTCCCCAGGTTCTGTTTATTAGGAAGCATGACATGCCGCTGTTTCTTGATCACTTCAGAACCTTCACAAAAGAAGAGCTCCAAAAGTTGGGTATCGATATCGATGATATTTATCCCTCTGTCCTCGAAGGACTTGTAACAAAAGACGGTAAGTACTATGGAATACCAATTGACGTATGGATTTTCTACATGGCCTACAGGAAAGACAATTTCAAAAAGGCTGATCTTGATCCAGACCTTCCATTGAAGGAAGGGCCACTCAACAGAGAACAGTTTGTGAACGTTCTAAGGGCTCTCAGAAAAGTCACACCAGAAGGTTCATTCCCGTGGTGTGAGTCTCCAAGCTGGGATTGGGAATTTGTACATTTGCTGTGGCAATTTGGTGGAGATATTCTGACACCTGACTTCAAGCACCCTGCATTCAAAGAAGCTGGTATAAAAGTTCTCAAATTCCTCCAGGAACTTCAAAAAGAAGGATTGTATCCTGATCAACCTATCGATGCAGGGCCAACCTTTGAGTCTGGAGCGGGTTCTGTGTTGATAACCGGTATCTGGACGATCAATCCATGGCTTGATCTGCTTGGAGATGACTTTGGCTACGCACCAGCTCCTCAGCTTGGAACAACAAAATCTGTGTTTGGTGGTTCACATGTGATCGCAATTCCAAAGGTCATGGTGGAAGACGAAAAGACCTTCAACGCCGTGATGACCTGGGTTAAGTATCTGTGGGATCACGCAATCGAATGGTATGCGGCTGGTCAGACACCCGCCAGGAAATCCATAGCTGAGAGCGAAGAATTTAAAGAAAAGTTCCCACATCTGTACGTTGCGGCTCAGCAGGTATCTTATGTTAAAACCTTCCAGATGTTCCCGTACATAGCCGAGATCCTTGCCGAGATAGTGCCATATATTGAAGAAGTGCTTATCAACAAGAGCATGACGCCTGAGGAAGCAATGGAGGAAGCCGAAATGGTTGCTCAGGAAATAATTGACGATTACTGGGCAACAGTTGGAGAATGAGCAGGCCGGAGGGTTGAAAGGATGGCAGAAAAAACCGATATTCTCATGGAAAAACAATTAAAGAAAATGAGAATGAAACGTATTTTGAAGAGGGAGTTGGGAGCGTGGGGGTTCCTGCTCCCCCACTTCTTTTTCTTTGTTCTTTTCATAGTTATACCAGTTGTTTATGGCTTTGTGATGAGTTTTTATAGGTGGTCCCTTTTGGGAACAACACGATTTGTGGGGCTGGATAACTACGTGAGAATCTGGAACGATTCTAGATTCTGGCAATCCGTTAAAAACACAGTGTTGTTTGCCATCATAAGCATTCCTCTTGTCATGGCTGTTTCGATGATATTCGCTCTCTTATTGAAAAAGAAATGGTACGGTAAGCTGTGGCTTCTGGTTGCCTTTGTCTCGCCCACATTTTTCAGCTCTGTTGGTGTTCTGACAACCTGGAGGTGGATTTTTTCGTCCGCTCCAAACGGGTTGTTAAACTACTATCTCACCAAGCTAGGTTTTCTCAAACAACCAATTTCATGGTTCGAAACACCTGCGCGTGCCTGGGCGTGTATCATCGGTGTTACTGTCTGGTGGATCATCGGGTTCAGTATCCTGCTGTACCTGGGAGCGCTTCAGAGAATTCCTCCGGAACAATACGAAGCGGCAAAAATAGATGGAGCAGGTCCATGGGCTCAATTCATACACATTACACTACCCTGGATGAGGAATGTGCTGTTCTTCGATGTTGTACGACAGGTTCTTCTAGCTTTTGGACTATTCGATCAGGTGTATTTCTTCACTGCTGGAGGGCCCGCGGGAAGTACAAGAACAATGGTCTATTATCTCTACATGGTTGGCTTTGAAAGACAACAACTTGGTCGCGCAGCAGCAATCTCTTGGTACATGTTCATCATTATCTTCGGATTCGCATTGATAAATCTCTTTATTCTCACAAAGTCAATCCGTGGTGCGGAGGGAGAATGAGATGTCGAAGAAAAAGAATAAACTGTTAAGAGTTATCATCTCTGTTGCTTTATGGCTTTTTGCTGCTCTCTGGTATGCACCCATATTCTGGATGTTTTCCACGTCTTTGAAAGAATCAACAACGGCAACCTCTGAGTATCCACCCAAGTGGATCCCTGATAATCCCACGCTGGATAATTATAAGCGAATCTTTGCACCTGCGAGCGGTATAAGTGTTTCAAAGGGAATAATCAATAGTTTGATTGTCTCCATTCTGGGAACATTGGCAGGATTGGTAGTGGCTGTCCCGGCTGCTTATGCTCTTTCCAGATTGAAGTTCAAAGGAAAGAAAGTCGTATTTTGGAGCTATGTAGCGGTTCTTGCTTTTCCCGGGATCATCTTTCTAATACCTCATTATTTTATTATCTATCGTTTAGGGCTCATGGATACACTTGCGGCTCTCATTCTTCCAGGACTCGGAGGAACTTTTGGGGTCTTTCTCCTGAGACAGTATATGCTTGGCATACCCAGAGAACTGGAGGATGCCGCATGGATAGATGGTTGTTCAAAACTCAGATTTCTTGTGACCATAGTAGTGCCGTACATCAAACCCGCAATGATTGTTCTGGGATTGATGTCTTTCTTAGGATACTGGAACAGTTTTCTCTGGCCTCTCCTTGTTCTTTCTTCACCTGAGAAATTCACACTGCCAATAGCTCTCGTTCGATTCAATGCAGGATGGGGTGATCCTTACAGAGGAATAGGAACTCTTATGGCTGGCGCATTCATTTCTGTGGCTCCCGTTCTTGTGATATTTATCGTTTTCAGGAAGTATCTCATGCAGGGAATCTACCTGGGATCCGTTGGAAAAGAATGATTTGAGGGGTGAGAAAGTGAAAAGATTCCTGTTTGTTTTGACTTTAACAATTTCGGTCCTCCTCGTCGGAGAGGTTCAACATGTGTTGAGGATTGACTTTTCTCGGCAGGGGCCGGAAATTCCAGAGACATTTCATGGAATATTTTTCGAAGATATAAATCACGCAGTCGATGGAGGACTTTACGTAGAACTTGTGAGAAACAGATCGTTTGAGCAGAAAACGAGAAAGTACGAAGGGTGGCAGATCGAAAGAGGAGATTCTGTGAAATCTTCCATAGAAGAAACGTATCCTCTCAACGAAAACAACACTCATTATTTTGAATTGAAATTTCCCGAAACAGATAGAGCGACTCTCACGAACCTGGGATACGGTGGAATTGTGGTGTTTCAGGGTCAGGAATACACCTTCTCCACCTATCTCAGTGG
Organism: Thermotoga sp. RQ2; assembly: GCF_000019625.1. Lineage (NCBI taxonomy): Bacteria > Thermotogati > Thermotogota > Thermotogae > Thermotogales > Thermotogaceae > Thermotoga > Thermotoga sp. RQ2. The sequence continues at coordinate 672,869 of NC_010483.1, read as the reverse complement.
TGATTTCACAGGAACGATCACCGCTTTGATCACTGATGACAACGAAGTTCTGGCTTCAGGGAATGTTTTGCTTCATCAACCGGCTGGTGGCTGGAAAAAGTACATGTTGAATCTCATTCCCACAAAGACATCCACCAACTCGAGACTTTCGATTTCCATTCTGGGCAGTGGAACCCTCAGAATCGACATGGTTTCTCTGATGCCCAGAAAGAACTGGAACGGCATGAGAGAAGATCTTTTGAGAATGCTCGAGGATCTAAAGCCAGGTTTTATAAGGTTTCCGGGAGGATGTCTGGTTCAGGGTAACACCCTGGAGAACGCGTACCGATGGAAAGAGAGCATTGGATCAGTTGAACAGAGGAAGACAAAGTGGAATTTCTGGGGATACTATCAGACACTTGGTATCGGTTTTTACGAGTATTTGCTCCTCTGTGAAAGACTGGAAGCAGAACCTGTTCCTATATTCAATCCTGGTATATCTTTCCAGATAGAATCACCGGAATACGCTTCCGAAGAAGAGCTCAAAGAATGGATTCAAGACGTTCTAGATTTCCTCGAGTTTGCCAACGATGCAACAGACACGTACTGGGGAGGTGTCAGAGCGTCTCTTGGTCATCCAGAACCCTTCAACGTGAAATACATTGGTGTTGGTAATGAAAACTGGGGGCCAAGATACTGGGAGAATTTCGAAAAGTTCAGAGAAGCGATAAAAAAAAGATATCCCGATGTAAAGATCATATTCAGCGGACCGCCTTCCTACGAAGGAACCGATTTCAGACAGGCGTGGCGCTGGGCAAGGGAAAACAACGTGGAAATCTTCGACGAGCACATCTATGCCTCACCGGAATGGATGCTGGCAAACACTGATAGATACAACAGATATGACAGAAACGGTCCGAAAGTTATGCTTGGAGAGTACGCGGCGCATACAGATGGAAAGAGAAACAACTGGCAGGCAGCACTCGCTGAAGCAGCTTTTCTTACAGGAGTCGAGAGGAATTCCGATGTTGTCATAATGGCTTCCTACGCTCCCCTCTTCAACAGAGTGGGCTGGTCTCAGTGGGTACCGGATCTGATCTGGTTCGATGGATACAGGGTTTTCGGTACACCGAGTTACTATGTCCAGAGAGTTTTCGCTGAGAACAGAGGAGATGTGGTGATTCACTCCGAACTCACCAACGAAGAGTACAGGATGTTCGGCTACAGATACAAACATCTCTATCATGTAGTAACGTACGATGAAAAATCTAAGGAATTGATCATAAAAGTTGTCAATCCCTGGCCTGAAGATAGGACCGTTCGTCTGGAAATTCAGGGAATTGGGCTCGAAGGAAATGGAAAGGAGATTCTCATCAGTGGTGGCCCAAAGGATGAAAACAGTTTCGATGAACTAAAGATCGTTCCAAAAGAAAGAATAATAACCGGTCTCAACACTTCCTTTGAATACACCTTTAAAGCTTACACAGTGACGGTTTTGAGATTGAAGGTGAGATAATGAGGTGGTTGATGTTGATACTTTGTTTTTCCACGCTGGTTTTTGCTGATGAACTCGTTTTCGATCTTTCTCGAACAAATGGGCCCCTTGGCTTTGGAGCGGTTGGTGCCCACTATGCCCTTTCCGAACCCGATGTTCCTTCTGTCATCTCTCTGGTACCTATAAGGGTAAGGACGGTGAACCAGAAACCTCCGTATGGTTTACAGCATCCCGGTGCTGATGCTTTCAGGGTCATGGAGAGCTTTGTAAAGGCAGGGGGAGAATACCTCCAGGTTTATCTTCAGGATATTTACCTAAATTGGCCATATGAAAAAAATCCTGACAACAACAGGGATTATGTGCCAGATGATTACCTCGAGAAAGTAAGGGAGTCTGTACGAATTTTAGAGATGCTACCGTACAGAGATAAGATTGTTTACGTTCCTTTCAATGAACCTGATGCGATCTGGTATGGAGGTCTTTTCTGGTCCTCTAAAAGGATGAAGGAGTTCTTCACAGCCTGGAAGGCCGTCTACAATACGATAAAAGAAGTAGCACCGAGTGCGAAGATAGCAGGTCCGAATACAACTACTTACAACTCGAGATTCATGAAGAAATTCTTCGAATTCTGTCTCCAAGAGAATTGTCTTCCTGATCTGATCACATGGCATGAACTGAATCTTATGGACGCAGAAGCAGGACACGCTTATTACCAGGATTTCCGAAAAATTGAAAAAGAGCTTGGCATCAGATCTCTTCCCATCTGTATAAACGAATATGCCCTTGGAAAAGAACTATCCGTTCCAGGAAGGCTTATGAAATGGCTTGCAAGATTTGAACAATCGAAGGTTGATGGATGCCTTGCTTACTGGCATGCTGCGGGTAACTTTTCGGGGCTCGTAGAAGGGAATGTACCAAATAGTGCATGGTGGTTGTTCAGAGAATATGTGAACATGTCTGGAGAACTGGTTTCAGCAACACCAAGTTATACTTCCATTTCTACACTGGCTGTGTACGATCGAAACACGAAGACTTTGAAAGTTCTCCTGGGAGGAGATGATCAGGAAGAACTCACTCTCACGTTCAGGAACACTCCATTCAAAGAAAGGGTTTATTACGAAGTCTGGGAGATCGAATGGTCTGGTTACACAGGTATCTACATTTCACCAGATCTTCTGGAAAAAGGTTACACCGAGGTTCTCAATGGAGGATTCTCTTTAAAACTCCAGAATTTGAGTGAAATGTCTGCTTATCTTATCCTGGTAAGGAAAGATGAAGGTTCCAGACAGATCTACCAGTCTGTATGGAAGTGGAGACAAGAGGCTGAAAATGCTTTCTTAGAAAACTGTACGGTAGAGATCCATGGAGGAGGAAACAATCCACCTTATTCTGGAGAAAAAGTGGTGTTTCTTGATAATACTAAGAGTGCTCTTTCCTTCAAGGTTGAAGTACCAAAAGATAGTTTGTATCTCCTCGAGATATGGTACCTGAACGGTAATGCTAAGTCTGTAAAACACAAACTGGAGATAAATGACGAAACTTTTGAAGTGATTTTTCCTCCTACGCTCTCTGGAAGTTACGTTGGAAAAGTTGAAATACCTGTTTGGCTTAAAAAAGGGATGAATACAGTGAAAATATCCAGAGAAAGTGGTTCTCAGAGTGTTGGTGTTGATCGCGTGGGGTTAAGACTTTATCCGAAAGAGCAAAAGTTCCTGATATGTGATTACCTGACCACCAAGGATGGTTTTCTCGATAGCGAAAAGATCACTCTGAAAAGAAACGATGAAGTCGAGTTTTTTGTGGTAGTGGAGAACGATGGTTATTATTCTGTGAAGCTGAACAATGATGCAATCAGAGAATTGGAAGTAGAAATCAACAGAGTAGCCAGAGAGAAAGTAACGAGCAATCAGTTCACCGTTTTTCTTCAAAAAGGTGTGAATCTATTAAGGCTGAGAAATCCTTCTGATAATGCGATCGTTTTGGGTTCTATTTCTTTCGAGAAAGTGGAAAAGGACGTGAAAACCTATGAAGCAGAAGAAGGTACACTAACAGGAAATACACGCGTGGAGAATTCTGAGTATGCTTCATCCGGTAAGTTTGTCGCTGGTATTGGAAGAGGAAAAGAAAATGCTCTTGAAATACGGTTCGAAGTACCTGAAGGTAATTATTACTCTCTCGTAATTCGCTACAGTAACGAGGAAACGCTGGGGACTCATGCTTATAACCTCAACGTGGTGGACAGGTACTGTAGATTGATCATCGATGGGGAAGAAAGGGATCTCTTTTTCAGGTATACCGGAGGAATGGACGGCTTTTCCACAAGGATTCTGTACCTCTATCTTGAAAAAGGTGTTCATACTTTGAGATTTGAAAATCCAAACACTGAAGTTTCACCTGCTTATGTGTCTGTTTATGGACCCAATGTAGACTGTATTTCTATAACACCAACTTTTGTGAAGTGAGGAGGGAAAAGAGTATGTCCTACAGGATAGTGGTTGATCCAAAAAAAGTTGTCAAGCCGATTAGTAGACACATCTACGGTCATTTCACGGAACATCTGGGAAGGTGTATCTACGGCGGAATTTATGAAGAAGGTTCTCCGCTCTCCGATGAAAGGGGTTTCAGAAAGGACGTTCTGGAGGCTGTAAAGAGGATAAAAGTTCCGAACTTGAGATGGCCCGGTGGAAACTTTGTGTCGAACTACCACTGGGAAGACGGAATAGGTCCCAAAGATCAGAGGCCTGTCAGGTTCGATCTCGCCTGGCAACAGGAAGAGACGAATAGATTTGGAACGGACGAATTCATTGAGTACTGTCGTGAGATAGGAGCAGAACCTTACATCAGTATAAACATGGGAACTGGAACACTCGACGAAGCTCTCCACTGGCTTGAATACTGCAATGGAAAGGGTAATACCTACTACGCTCAACTCAGAAGAAAGTACGGTCATCCAGAACCTTACAACGTAAAGTTCTGGGGAATAGGCAACGAGATGTACGGGGAATGGCAGGTAGGCCACATGACGGCGGACGAATACGCAAGAGCCGCCAAAGAATACACGAAATGGATGAAGGTTTTCGACCCTACAATTAAAGCGATCGCCGTGGGCTGTGACGACCCCATATGGAATCTCAGGGTTCTTCAAGAAGCAGGTGATGTGATTGACTTCATATCCTACCATTTCTACACAGGGTCCGACGATTACTACGAAACGGTCTCTACGGTTTACCTTCTCAAAGAAAGACTCATCGGAGTGAAAAAGCTCATTGATATGGTGGATACTGCTAGAAAGAGAGGTGTCAAAATCGCCCTTGATGAATGGAACGTATGGTACAGAGTGTCCGATAACAAGCTCGAAGAACCTTACGATCTCAAAGATGGTATCTTTGCATGTGGAGTGCTTGTACTTCTTCAAAAGATGAGCGACATAGTCCCACTTGCCAATCTCGCACAGCTTGTAAACGCCCTTGGAGCTATACACACCGAGAAAGACGGTCTCATTCTCACACCCGTTTACAAGGCTTTTGAACTCATCGTGAATCATTCCGGAGAAAAGCTTGTCAAGACCCATGTTGAATCGGAGACTTACAACATAGAAGGAGTCATGTTCATCAACAAAATGCCTTTCTCTGTCGAGAACGCACCGTTCCTTGATGCCGCCGCTTCCATCTCAGAAGATGGCAAGAAACTTTTCATCGCTGTTGTAAACTACAGGAAAGAAGACGCTTTGAAGGTTCCAATCAGAGTGGAAGGTCTGGGACAGAAAAAAGCCACCGTTTATACACTCACAGGTCCGGACGTGAACGCGAGAAACACCATGGAAAATCCGAACGTCGTTGATATTACCTCCGAAACCATCACCGTTGACACCGAATTTGAACACACGTTTAAACCATTCTCTTGCAGTGTGATTGAGGTAGAATTGGAGTAAGAAAAACTGTTGCCAGGAGGAGAAAGAAATGGAATATCTGATGAGCCACATTGAAAAGGAGTTCTTCGGAGCAACTTCTGAGGGAATACCTGTATATCAGTACACACTCATAAACAAAAATGGAATGATGGCAAAGATCATCACTTATGGTGCGATAGTGAGAGAATTGTGGGTGCCAGACAGTTCTGGCACCCTTTCTGATGTTGTTTTGGGATTTGACACACTCCAGGAGTACGAAGCAAAGAACTCGAACTTCTTCTTCGGGGCGATAGTGGGAAGATACGCGAACAGAATAGCCGGTGGAAGATTCGAGATCGACGGAGTCACCTATCAGCTTGCCCTGAACGATGGAGATCGTCCAAACGCGCTCCACGGTGGTGTGAAGGGATTCTACACCAGGGTCTTCAAAGCCGTTCCCATAAAAACGCCCACTGGACCTTCCCTTGTTCTGAAGTATTTGAGCCACGATGGCGAAGAAGGCTATCCTGGCAATCTGGATCTCACAGTTATCTACACTCTCACAAACGAAAACGAGCTGAAGGTAGAGTATCGTGCCACAACGGATAAACCCACCGTTGTGAACCTCACACAACATTCCTATTTTAACCTTGCCGGTGATGGTTCAATACTTGATCACGAGCTTATGATAAACGCAGATAACTACACCCCCGTTGATGATAACCTCATACCAACAGGAGAGATTGCACCGGTTGAAGGCACACCGTTCGATTTGAGATCTTTCAAAGTTCTGAGAGACGCCATCGAACCGTTGAAAAGCACTACAACAAAAGGTTTCGATATAAACTACGTTTTAAACGGTGAAGATGGAAAGCTGAAGCTTGCAGCTGTTCTAAGAGACAAGAGATCTCGTCGAAGGATGGAGGTCTACACAACAGAGCCGGGTCTTCAACTCTACACGGGAAACTTCCTCGATGTGAAGGGAAAATGCGGTACATACTACGGACCGTACTCAGGTTTGTGTCTTGAAGCACAGCACTTCCCCGATTCTCCAAATCATGCAAACTTTCCAAGCACCATCTTGAGACCAGGTGAGGAGTACAGACAGGTTACTGTTTATAGATTTTCTGTTGAAGTTTGAAAACAAAAACGGAACTGTGATGCCTTGTTGTGTGGATAATTTTGACTGTACGTTTACCCATAAAGGAGGTAAAAGCATGTACGAAAAAGAAAGGAAAGAGCTATACAATGCCCATCTTCTGTTGGAAAAATACGGTCTTGTCGCTTACACAAGCGGTAACGTGAGTGTGAGAATCGGTGATCATGTTCTGATAAAGCCCTCCGGTGTTCCATACACCGAGCTGAAACCAGAGGACTTCGTCGTGGTGGACCTTGAAGGAAACGTGATCGAGGGAGAGAAGAAACCCTCCGTCGATACAGCCACACATCTGTATCTCTACAAACACCTCGACTGGGCAAAATCCGTGATTCACACTCATTCAACATTCGCCATGGTGTGGGCAATTCTCGAAAAATCAATCCCCGTTCTTTGCACGGCACATGCGGATGTTTTCGGAGAGGAGATTCCTCTTACAGAATACGCTCCTGTAGGATCCGAGGCGATTGGAAAAGCTGTCGTGAAAGTGATTGGAAAATCCGGTGCTGTTCTTCTCAGAAAACACGGTGTTATGATCGTGGGGACCTCTGTGGACGATGCAGTGAAAAAGGCGATTTTCCTTGAGGAGGTAGCAAAGGCAGCGTACTTTGCAACACTTGCAGGAAAACCCACACCATTGCCACCTGACGAAGTGGATCGTCTCTACAATCAGTATCACACCAAGTACGGTCAGAAGTGAGGAGGGGGAATATGTACCTCATCGGAAGTGATATAGGAACTCAGGGTACGAAATCCGTCATTGTGAACGAGAAAGGAGAAGTGCTCGCTGAGGCTTTCAGAGAGTACGAAGTCATAACTCCAAAACCGAACTGGGCAGAACAGTGGCCTGATGTCTGGGTTAAAGCAGTCTTTGAAACTGTAAAAGAAGTGGTGGAGAAGTCTGTGGTATCAAAGAAAGAAATAGCTGGGATTGCCATTAGCGGACTCTACGGTGGATCGGGCATTCCAGTTGACAGGAACATGCAACCGCTCAGACCCTGCCTCATCTGGATGGACAGAAGAGCGGTGAAAGAGACGGAGTGGGTGAAACAGAACGTTCCCAAGGAAAAGCTCTTCGAAATCACAGGAAATTACGTGGATTCGTACTTTGGCTTTACGAAAATCATGTGGATCAGAAACAACGAACCAGAGATCTGGGAAAAGATCTACAAGTTCATCACTCCTAAGGACTACGTGATCTATCAAATGACGGGAGAAGTTGTCATCGACTATTCCTCCGCTGGAAACCTGGGTGGTGTTTTTGACATCAGAAAGCTCACCTGGTCCAAGGAGATGTGCGATGTTCTCGGAATACCAATTGAGTTCCTCCCCGAGAGAATAGTGAAGTCTTCTGACGTGGTTGGAAGAGTGACGAAAGAAGCTTCAGAATTGTGCGGACTCCTCGAGGGAACACCCGTAGTGGCCGGTGGAATAGACGCTCCAGTTGCCCAGCTTTCTGCCGGTGCACTTGAAGAGGGAGAACACGTTGCGATGGTGGGTACTTCCACCTGCTGGGGAACGGTCCACGATGGTTCGAAACTGGCTTTCGGGCTTGTGAATTATCCTTATGTGGTTTACGACACTGAAAGGATCTACACATTTGGAGGGTCCGCTACAACGGGGGCTCTCGCCAGGTGGTTTAAAGAACAGTTCGGTGAGAGCGAGACAATCGTCGGTGAAAGAACTGGCATCTCACCGTACCAGCTCTTTGACAAGGAGGTAGCAAACATCCCTGCTGGAAGCGAGGGTATCATCGTTCTTCCATACTTCATGGGTGAAAGATCTCCGATATGGGATCCTACCGCAAGGGGTGTGTTCTTTGGGGTCACTCTCTATCACAAGAGAGCACACCTCTACAGGGCACTAATGGAAGGAGGAGCGTATGCCCTGAGACACAACATGGAAGAGGGCTTGAAAGCTGGTTTGAAACTGAACGACGAATGCTGGATCGTCGGTGGCGTTTCCAAATCTTCTGTGTGGGTTAAAATATTCGCGGATGTTACTGGTTTCAAGATGAGGCAGGTTGCAAGCCTTGTGGAGGCTCCTTACGGAGATGCCTTCCTTGCGGGACTCGGAACAGGCGTTATAGACAAGCCCGAGAGAATAAAAGAGTGGGTGAAATACAGAGATCCCGTGGAACCAGACCCGGAGAACAAGAAGATCTACGACAGGTACTACGAAATATACAGAGAGCTCTATGAGAGAACAAAAGACCTGATGGCGAGGTTGTGAGGGATGAAGGATATCCTGGGAAAAACCTTCGAGTGCAGTTGCGGGAAAACTCATGAGGTTCCGAATATAGAAATCCTGGAGGCATCCATAAGAGAGGCACCGGATGTTTTTTCGGATGCGTTTTTCATAGCAGACCTGAACACCGCTTCCCTGGTGGACTTGCCCGGGAAGCGGTCTTTCGTTTTCAACGAGAGAAGACCCCTTGCAACGATGGAAAACGTTGAAAAAATAGTGAAAGCATCTGGAGATTTCCCAGAGATCGTATCGATTGGATCTGGCAGCCTCACAGACATAGCAAGATACGCGGCATATCTTTCTGGAAAGCGTTTCTCGTGTGTTCCTACAGCGCCTTCTGTGGATGCTTATACTTCCACCGTGGCGCCCATCCTGGTGAACGGTGTGAAAAAGACCTTCATGGCGATTCCCCCCAGGAGAATCCTTTTAGATATCGAGGTGTTGAGAAACGCACCAATGGACCTTTTGAGGGCTGGTGTAGGAGACATTGTTGCCAAGATTCCCGCAAGAATGGATTGGATTCTCTCACATATCGTTACGGGCGAATACATCTGTGACTTCGTCTGGAACGACATGAAAGATCTGTTGAAAGAAATTCTTTTGAAGTCAAAAGACATTCTCAACAGAGAAAGAAATGCCATCAAAACACTCATGGAGGCCCATCTTGTTTCAGGAATCAACATGGTCATCATGGGAAATTCAAGGCCGGCGTCCGGTGCAGAACACATGGTTTCTCATCTGATAGAAATGTTTCACGAAGAAAAAGAGGAGATGCCTCCTTTCCATGGCTTGACAGTGATGATAGGAGTTTTTGTTTCGATGAAGGCGTACGAGGCACTTGTAGAGAAGAAAGAGATACCTCTAAAAGACTACTCCATTGAGGAAAGAAGGAAAGAACTTCTTGAGCTCTTCGAAGAAAGAAAAGTAGAAGAATTTTTAAAAACATACGCTGAGAAGAAATTCCCAAAAATCGAAGCAGATATAGTCAGAGAACCAATGGAAAGCATCTATAAGGAATTTTTCCCCCATCTCAAAAGAACTCTTGAGACTATAGATGTGAACTCAGTGATCAACAGTTACAGCAAAGACTTTCTGTCAAGAGTTGTACGTCTCGCAAACACCATAAGGGACAGGTTCACCGTCCTGGATGTCTTTGATGAGATGAAGATCCTCAAGAATTTTTCCGAAATGGTGTTTTGAGATATTCCAGAAATCCGGTATAATTCTTGTTGAAAATCATAACTCTATAGATATATCTGGTGACAGTATGAGAGATACGAAAGGGCATCTGAAATTTCTGGTTCTTCACATAATTTCTCAACAACCCTCTCATGGGTACTACATAATGAAGAAGATCTCCCAGATAATAGGGGCAGAGCCTCCGAGTCCTGGTGCGCTCTACCCGATACTCTCTTCTCTCAGGAAGCAAAAGTACATCGAAACATACAACGAGGGGAAAAGAAAGGTTTACCGTTTGACTGATAAGGGGAGAAAGTACCTGGAAGAACACAAAGAGGAAATCAAGAAGGCACTGGATTTCGCAGAGAGATTCAGAGTCTTTTCTGAAATTTGTGGTCTTTCCTTGAGAAATGTAGTGGATGTGATTTTCAAAAACGCGAAAGATCTCACACCGGAACAAAAGAAGAAATTAAAACACGCCACGGAAGACTTTGAAAGGAACGTATACAACATCATCTACGGAGGGAAAAACTCGAAATGAAAACACTCGCCAGATATTTAAAGCCGTACTGGATATTTGCCGTTCTCGCACCGCTTTTCATGGTTGTAGAAGTGATATGTGATCTTTCACAACCCACTCTTTTGGCACGTATCGTCGACGAAGGAATCGCGCGTGGAGACTTTTCTCTGGTTTTGAAAACAGGGATCCTCATGTTGATAGTGGCACTGATAGGTGCGGTGGGAGGAATAGGCTGCACGGTCTTCGCGAGTTACGCCAGTCAGAACTTTGGAGCCGACTTGAGGCGAGATCTCTTCAGAAAAGTTCTGAGCTTTTCTATTTCCAACGTGAACAGATTCCACACTTCATCTTTGATAACGCGTCTCACCAACGACGTCACGCAGCTTCAAAACTTGGTGATGATGCTTCTCAGGATCGTTGTCAGAGCGCCTCTTCTCTTTGTGGGTGGAATAGTCATGGCAGTGTCTATCAACGTGAAGCTTTCTTCCGTTTTGATCTTTTTGATACCTCCCATCATTCTTCTCTTTGTGTGGCTCACTAAGAAAGGGAATCCTCTTTTTCGAAAGATTCAAGAGAGCACCGACGAGGTCAACAGAGTCGTGAGAGAAAACCTCATGGGTGTCAGGGTAGTGAGGGCCTTTCGAAGAGAAGAATACGAGAATGAGAACTTTCGGAAAGCAAACGAGTCTCTGAGAAGATCCATCATCAGTGCCTTTTCACTCATTGTTTTCGCACTGCCCCTTTTCATATTCATCGTGAATATGGGGATGATCGCCGTCCTGTGGTTTGGAGGGGTTCTCGTTAGAAACAACCAGATGGAGATAGGAAGCATCATGGCATACACGAATTACCTCATGCAGATCATGTTCTCTCTCATGATGATCGGAAACATTCTCAATTTCATTGTAAGAGCCAGTGCTTCTGCAAAGAGAGTTCTGGAGGTGCTGAACGAAAAACCTGCAATTGAAGAAGCGGACAACGCCTTAGCACTTCCAAATGTGGAGGGGAGCGTTTCCTTCGAAAATGTCGAATTCAGATACTTCGAAAACACCGATCCTGTTCTCAGTGGAGTGAACTTCTCCGTTGAACCAGGATCACTCGTTGCCGTTCTGGGTGAAACAGGGTCCGGAAAGACCACCCTCATGAGCCTCATTCCAAGGCTCATCGATCCAGAGCGTGGACGTGTGGAAGTCGATGAATTGGATGTTCGGACGGTGAAGCTGAAAGATCTGAGAAGTCACATATCTGTTGTTCCTCAGGAAACCGTGCTGTTTTCGGGAACCATCAAAGAGAACCTGAAATGGGGAAGAGAAGACGCCACAGATGATGAAATCGTGGAGGCGGCGAAGATCGCTCAGATACACGATTTCATAATCAGTCTGCCCGAAGGATACGATTCTCGCGTCGAAAGAGGGGGGAGAAACTTCTCGGGAGGTCAGAAACAGAGACTTTCCATAGCCCGTGCTCTTGTAAAAAAACCAAAGGTACTGATACTCGACGACTGCACGAGTTCAGTGGATCCCATAACTGAGAAAAGAATACTGGATGGGTTGAAGCGATACACGAAGGGATGTACGACCTTCATCATCACTCAGAAGATCCCAACGGCTCTTCTCGCCGATAAGATCCTGGTCCTTCATGAAGGGAAAGTAGCGGGATTTGGCACCCACAAAGAGTTGCTCGAACACTGCAAACCCTATCGAGAGATATATGAATCCCAGTTTGGAAACGGGGTGATGAACGATGCCTGAGATCAGAAGAAGGCCACACGGACCAATTTTAGAAAAACCCGCACTGAAAAATCCCACGGCCACGTTGAGAAGACTCCTCGGTTATCTGAGACCTCACACTTTCACTTTGATCATGGTCTTTGTTTTCGTCACCGTTTCTTCCATACTTGGTGTTCTCTCACCGTATCTCATAGGAAAAACGATCGATGTTGTCTTCGTTCCAAGAAAATTCGATCTTCTTCCCAGATACATGCTGATTCTCGGAACGATTTATGCGCTTACGTCTCTTCTCTTCTGGCTTCAGGGAAAAATCATGTTAACGCTTTCCCAAGATGTTGTTTTTCGTTTGAGAAAGGAGCTTTTCGAGAAGCTTCAAAGAGTTCCGGTCGGCTTCTTCGACAGAACACCTCACGGAGACATCATAAGCAGAGTCATAAACGATGTGGACAATATAAACAACGTTCTTGGAAACAGTATCATTCAGTTCTTCTCGGGAATTGTGACACTCGCAGGCGCTGTGATCATGATGTTCAGAGTGAATGTGATCCTTTCACTCGTCACACTCTCAATAGTTCCCTTGACCGTTCTCATCACGCAGATCGTCTCCAGCCGAACCAGAAAATACTTCTACGAAAATCAAAGAGTCCTCGGCCAGCTCAATGGGATCATAGAAGAAGACATCTCCGGCCTCACTGTGATAAAACTCTTCACCCGTGAGGAAAAAGAGATGGAGAAGTTCGACCGGGTGAACGAGAGTCTCAGAAAGGTGGGAACGAAGGCTCAGATCTTTTCAGGTGTTCTCCCTCCTCTTATGAACATGGTCAACAACCTTGGATTTGCCCTGATCAGCGGTTTTGGAGGATGGCTCGCCTTGAAAGACATAATCACAGTGGGTACCATAGCCACCTTCATAGGTTACTCAAGGCAGTTCACAAGACCGTTGAACGAGCTTTCTAACCAGTTCAACATGATCCAGATGGCACTTGCAAGCGCTGAAAGAATCTTCGAGATTCTCGATCTGGAGGAAGAAAAAGACGATCCTGATGCTGTGGAACTGAGAGAAGTCAGAGGAGAAATCGAGTTCAGGAACGTGTGGTTCTCCTACGACAAGAAAAAGCCTGTTCTTAAAGACATAACCTTTCACATAAAACCGGGTCAGAAGGTTGCACTGGTGGGTCCCACAGGGTCCGGAAAGACGACGATCGTGAATCTGTTGATGAGATTCTACGACGTGGACAGAGGGCAGATCCTCGTGGATGGTATAGATATAAGAAAAATAAAGAGGAGTTCTCTGAGATCCAGCGTAGGTATCGTCCTTCAGGATACTATTTTGTTTTCCACCACCGTGAAAGAAAACCTCAAATACGGAAATCCTGACGCTACCGACGAAGAAATAAAAGAAGCAGCGAAACTGACACATTCCGACCACTTCATAAAACACCTGCCTGAGGGTTACGAAACGGTCCTCACCGACAACGGTGAAGATCTGAGTCAGGGTCAAAGACAGCTTCTTGCCATAACAAGAGCTTTCCTTGCGAATCCAAAGATCCTGATACTGGACGAAGCCACCAGCAACGTTGACACAAAGACGGAGAAAAGCATACAGGCAGCCATGTGGAAACTCATGGAGGGGAAGACCAGCATCATCATAGCTCACAGATTGAACACGATAAAAAACGCAGATCTGATCATCGTTTTAAGAGACGGAGAAATTGTGGAGATGGGAAAACACGATGAGTTGATTCAAAAGCGAGGCTTTTATTACGAGCTCTTCACAAGCCAATACGGTCTCGTTGTAGAAAGATAATGAGCCCCAAGATGGGGCTCATAAAAGTTTTATGGAAGCTCTGTCGTGTGCCAGTATTTCTTTTTGAATTCTTCAGGTTCCATCTTTGCGAGCTTTGCTAGTTTTTCGAGAGTTTCGGGATCTTCGAGATCTTTCTTTTCCAGCCTTATCATGTATTTTCTTGCTACTCTGTAATCTTCCGATCGAACATCCACCACTCTCACCTTTGTCCTTCCGGTCTTTGGATCCATGAAAGCGTCGAAGGGAAGAATCTTGATTCTGCCACCAACCACGCACACCATCCCGCCAGGGAGATCGGAATAATCTCCAAGGAGAAATCTCACAGCACCGTAACCGAGTGTTCTGGTGTATACTATGTCGAAGGGTATGGGACGTGCGCTTCTGAGTTCGTATCCTATTGTGACATCGACGATATGGATTCTTTCACCTCTTTCAGCGTATCTCCTCTCGATCGCCCGTTTCAGAATGGTGGCGAGCGGGATCTCTGCAAGTCTCAGGTGTCCGTGCGGGTCTTTTTCGACTATCACACCGGGAGTGTTGGCAAGTTCCTCAGGATCCATCTTTTCTGCGATACCTTCACCTATTATTGCTACTCCATCGTCTCTTCCCATGAGTTTTCTCTTGAGAATCGCCCCATCGAGAACGTCGCACACTTCTTCGAGTGTCACTCCCTCTTTGAACTCTTCAGGAATGATCGTGATCGTTGCACTCGCTGCTTTTCCAACGCCGAGTGCGAGGTGCCCGGCTTCCCTTCCCATCATGGCCACAAAGTACCATCTGTTCGTTGTTCTTGAGTCCTGCATGAGATTGTAAACGAGCTCTGTGGCCACGTGGCGGGCTGTTTCAAAACCGAACGTGGGCATGTTCTCCGGAAGAGGGAGGTCGTTGTCTATAGTCTTTGGAACGTGGACCACCTTTATTTCGCCCTGCGATCTTTCACACACTTTGCTCGCAGAAAACGCGGTGTCGTCCCCTCCGATAGTAACAAGATACTTTATCCCGAGCTTTTTGAGAGTCTGAACGGTCTTCTCGAGGGTTTCTTCGGATTTGGCAGGATTCACCCTCGAGGTTCTGAGAATGGATCCACCTTCGATGTGGATTCTAGAGACATCTTCGATGGAAAGTTTTTTCACCATATTCGTTTTTCCCTCTACGAGGTGTTTGAATCCATCGTATATTCCGATCACTTCGAGTCCGTTGTTTATAGCTTCGATGGTAACAGAACTTATCACACTGTTGATTCCAGGTGCCGGCCCTCCGCCAACGAGTATTCCCAATCTTTCAGCCACTTCAACCCCTCCCCTTGCTTAATGTCTTCAAAACATATTCTACCAATTTTTCTGCGAAAGTGTTAAATCTTTTTCAAAACGAAAAGCATTAAAATGCCAGCCTGTGCCATGCAGTACTGTTTAACTTTACCTTCAAGTTTGTATGGTAAAATTTCCCAAAGCCCTCCTTCATTTTTAATCGTTCCAGTGTATAGTTATACAACACGGAGGTGTTATTTTGATACAAAAGGGACTGGAAGGCGTCAAAATATGTGAAAGTTCGATATGCTATCTGGACGGCATCAACGGAAGACTCTACTACCGAGGAATACCGGTTGAGGAACTCGCGGAAAAATCGACTTTCGAAGAAACGGCCTACTTTCTCTGGTACGGAAAGCTTCCCACAAAGAGTGAGCTTGAAGAATTCAAAAGGAAAATGGCAGATTACAGAGAGCTTCCTGATGAAGCCCTTGAAATTCTTTACCATCTTCCGAAAGACCTTCATTACATTGATGTTTTGAAGATATTCCTTTCCATTCACGGTTCCATGGATGGGAACGATGAGGATCTCAGAGAAAAAGCCATCAGGGTTGCCAGCGTCTTTCCCACAATACTGGCGTATTACTACAGATACTCTAAAGGAAAAGAACTGATAAAGCCAAGAAAAGACTTATCACACGTTGAGAACTTCTACTACATGATGTTCGGAGAGAGAAACGAAAAGATCCGTCTTCTGGAATCTGCGTTCATTCTTCTCATGGAGCAAGATATAAACGCTTCCACCTTTGCCGCGCTTGTGATAGCTTCCACACTCTCCGATCTTTATTCCTGTATTGTAGGGGCTCTCGGTGCGCTCAAGGGTCCTCTCCACGGTGGTGCGAGTGAAAAGGTTCCGCCCATGCTAGAAGAGATCGGAAGTGAAGACAGGGTGGAAGAGTTCGTTCAAAAGTGTCTGAAAGAGAAAAGAAAGATCATGGGATTCGGGCATCGAGTTTACAAAACTTACGATCCGAGAGCGGTGTTTTTGAAGAGAGTTCTTCAGGAACACTTTCCAGATAGCAAACTGTTCAGAATCGCCAGCAAGCTGGAAGAATACATCGTTTCTAACAAGATCAAAAACATATACCCGAATGTGGATCTGTATTCGAGCGTTCTCTTCGAAGAGCTCGGTTTTCCAAGGAACATGTTCACTGCCCTGTTTGCAACTGCTCGCGTTGTCGGATGGACCGCTCATGTGATCGAATACGTGAGCGACAACAAGCTGATCAGACCAACTAGTGAGTACGTGGGTCCTATGGATGTCGAATACATTCCTATCGAGCGGAGGGATGAGAATGGGTAAGACACTCGCAGAAAAGATCTTTTCTGAACATGTTGGAAGAGACGTGAAAGCAGGTGAAATCGTACTCGCGAGAGTGGATATAGCCATGGCCCAGGATGGAACAGGCCCTCTGATGATAAACGAATTCAGAGAACTCGGTTTCAAAGAAGTGAAGGTCCCGAAGGCCTTCCTCTTCATCGATCATGCTTCTCCGAGCCCGAGGAAAGAGCTTTCGAACTCGCAGAAGATGATGAGAGAATTTGGAAAAGAGATGGGAGTCAAGGTTTTCGATGCGGGAGACGGGATATCCCACCAGATCCTCGCGGAAAAATACGTGAAACCCGGCGATCTGGTAGCAGGTGCGGATTCGCACACCTGCACTGCCGGTGGGCTCGGTGCTTTCGGAACGGGAATGGGGTCCACAGATGTTGCGATCATCTTCGGGCTTGGACAGAACTGGTTCAAAGTACCTGAGTCGATCAAAGTTGTGGTGAACGGGAAGTTACAGGATGGAGTTTACGCGAAAGACATTATTCTCGAGATCGCGAGAATTCTGGGAAGCGACGGCGCAACTTACAAAGCGTTGGAGTTCCACGGAAGCTGTATCGAAAATATGAATGTGGAGGACAGACTCACCATTTCCAACATGGCGGTGGAAGTGGGAGCGAAAGCAGGTCTCATGCCTTCTGATGAGAAGACCAGAGAGTTCCTGAAAAAGATGGGAAGAGAGGAGGACTTCAGAGAGTTGAAAGCAGATCCAGACGCGGTTTACGAGACAGAGATAGAGATAGATGCCACCACACTCGAACCACTCGTCTCTTTGCCTCACTATGTGGACAACGTGAGAAAGGTAAGCGAGGTTGAAAAGGAAAAGATAAAGATAGATCAAGTGTTCATAGGAACCTGTACGAACGGAAGACTCCAGGATCTTGAGATCGCTTTGAAGATTCTTGAGAAACACGGAAAGCATCCGGATGTGAGGCTGATCGTTGGCCCTGCTTCAAGGAAGGTCTACATGGACGCCCTTGAAAAGGGAATAATCAAGAAATTCGTTGAACTCGGAGCGGCAGTTATACCACCAGGTTGCGGCCCGTGTGTTGGAATTCACATGGGTGTTCTTGGAGACGGAGAGAGGGTACTTTCCACGCAGAACAGAAACTTCAAGGGAAGGATGGGGAATCCCAATGCGGAGATATACCTTGCTTCTCCTGCAACGGCGGCAGCCACCGCGGTAACCGGATACATCACAGATCCGAGAAGGTTCATTTGAAGGAGGGTGAATCATGATAAGGGGAAGAGTCTGGAAGTTCGGTGACAATATATCGACTGATCATATAGCGCCTGGAAGGTACTTTCATCTGAGGAACAATCTTGAGGAGCTCGCAAAACACGTCTTGGAAGATGCCATGGAGGATTTCGCGAAGAAGGTGCAGAAAGGTGACATCATCGTGGCTGGCAAGAACTTCGGACTTGGTTCTTCCAGAGAGCACGCTGCGCGTATCATAAAGATCGCTGGTGTTTCCTGTATCGTGGCGAAGTCTTTCGCAAGGATCTTCTACCGAAACGCCATCAATGTGGGCCTTCCAGTCATAGAGCTCAAAGAAGTCGACGAGATCAACCAGGGAGACGAACTTGAGATAGATCTCGAAAACGGTGTTTTGAAGAACCTCACAACAGGAAAAGAATACAGATTCACTCCGATTCCGAAGTTTCTCCTCGAGATACTGAAAGAAGACGGTATAGTGAACTATCTGAAAAAACACGGTTCCTTCCCGAAGGTTTAGGGGGTGAGAGTTGTGGATGAACTCCTCGAGAAGGCGAAGAAGGTACGAGAGGCTTGGGATGTTCTGAGAAACGCGACGACGAGGGAAAAGAACAAAGCGATAAAGAAGATAGCCGAGAAACTCGATGAGAGGAGAAAAGAAATCCTCGAGGCGAACAGAATCGACGTGGAAAAGGCCCGCGAGCGGGGTGTGAAAGAATCCCTTGTCGATAGACTCGCCCTGAACGATAAAAGAATCGATGAGATGATAAAAGCTTGCGAGACGGTGATTGGACTGAAAGATCCCGTGGGAGAAGTAATCGATTCTTGGGTGAGAGAAGACGGACTCAGAATCGCGAGGGTGAGGGTTCCCATCGGTCCGATAGGGATCATTTACGAATCCAGGCCGAACGTCACTGTGGAGACCACGATCTTGGCCCTGAAGAGCGGTAACACCATACTGCTCAGGGGCGGATCCGACGCTCTTAACTCGAACAAGGCGATAGTCTCAGCCATAAAGGAAGCGCTCAAAGAAACAGAGATTCCAGAAAGCTCCGTTGAATTCATAGAGAACACCGACAGATCCCTCGTTCTTGAGATGATACGGCTCAGAGAGTATCTCTCCCTCGTCATTCCACGTGGTGGATACGGCCTCATCAGCTTTGTGCGTGACAACGCGACTGTTCCGGTACTGGAAACAGGTGTTGGAAACTGTCACATCTTCGTCGATGAGAGCGCCGATCTGAAGAAGGCTGTTCCGGTCATAATAAACGCGAAGACACAAAGGCCTGGTACCTGTAACGCTGCAGAGAAACTGCTCGTTCATGAGAAGATAGCGAAGGAGTTTCTTCCTGTGATCGTGGAGGAGCTGAGAAAACACGGCGTCGAAGTGAGAGGCTGTGAAAAGACCAGAGAAATCGTGCCGGACGTGGTACCGGCTACTGAAGATGACTGGCCCACCGAGTATCTGGACCTCATCATCGCCATCAAAGTGGTCAAGAATGTGGACGAGGCGATTGAGCACATAAAGAAATATTCCACGGGACATTCCGAATCGATTCTGACTGAAAACTATTCGAACGCTAAAAAGTTCGTTTCAGAAATCGATGCCGCAGCCGTTTACGTGAACGCTTCGACCAGGTTCACAGACGGTGGACAGTTCGGATTCGGTGCCGAGATCGGAATCAGCACTCAGAGATTCCACGCAAGAGGTCCTGTGGGACTCAGAGAGCTCACCACGTACAAATTCGTCGTTCTTGGAAATTATCATGTGAGGGAATGATTATGAAAGTCGTTGTAAAGGTTGGAAGCAACCTGCTTGTGGGAAGTTCTGGCTTGAGAAAGTCTTACATCGCAGAACTCTGTCGCGAGGTTGCACGTTTGAAAAGTCAAGGGCACGAAATTTCCATCATCACATCTGGGGCCCGCGCTGCGGGCTTTACTTATCTTGGAAAAGGAAAGAGAACACAGGACCTTCACATAAAACAGGCTCTCTGCGCTGTGGGACAGGTCCAGCTCATGAAGGTGTACGAAAACGCCTTCGATTTCTATGGCATCAAAATCGCCCAGATCCTGCTCACAAGGGACACTTTTTCCAACAGAAAAAGGTACCTGAACCTCAGAAACACACTGATCGGACTCTCGGAGTTCGATGTTGTACCCATCGTGAACGAAAACGACACAGTTGCAACAGAGGAGATCACACTCGGTGACAACGACACGCTCGCTGCCATGTTCTCGATAGCCTGGGATGCGGACTTCCTTGTGCTTTTCACAACGGTGGATGGAGTCATCGATGAGAACGGAAAACTCGTCGAAAGATTCGACGAGTCGGTGAAACTGAAAGATATGGGAAAGAGCAGCTGGGGAACTGGTGGTATCAGATCCAAGATAGAATCTGCGTTGATAGCTTCAAGATGCGGTGTGAAAGCGACCATATGCAGCGGAAACGACGTTTCAAACCTCACAAGGTTTGTGAAGGGAGAACCTGTCGGTACTGTTTTTGAACCACAAGGACGCTTGAAAGCAAAAAAAGCCTGGATTGCCTTTCTCTCAGAACCTGCAGGAAAGATATACGTAAACAAAGGAGCTGAAGAGGCACTCAAAAGCGGTAATAGCCTTCTGCCTGTTGGTGTCACAGGTGTGGAAGGAACGTTCGATGTGGGAGATGTGGTGGAGATAGTGAACGAAGAAGGAGAACTCGTCGGTCGAGGAATCGTGAATTACTCGTCTTCGGATCTGGAGAAAATAGCGGGTCACAAATCTTCCGATTTGAGAAAGATCCTCGGATACGAAGGAAACAAGGTGGTCGTTCACATAGACAACATGTGGGTAGCTTAAAAAAGCCCGCCGGGTGGCGGGCTTTTTTCTCCTCATCACTAAGGAAAAACTCTCCAAAATCCCTTTTGTTCCCACCTTATTTTTTCATGAATTACCGCACCTTACAGAAGGTGTGACTTCCCGTTTCAACCCCTGATGGCTCGTAGACCCCTTTCGGGTTCCGCCGCCAGAACACGGTCCACGGGTATGAACTCGGACGGTTCCCACCCTACTCGACGACAGCGATTTTTGGTCGTAGTTGTAATCGTATTATAGCATATTTCACAAATTCATCCCCACCTTAAGATGGTGTCTTCTTTGCACTTTGTTTGATAAAAAGTTCAAAATCTTTTGCCCACCTCAATTTTTATATTTTCCACCTGGATACCATGTTTGTTTCTGTAATCTAATCGTTATCTGTATTTAATTAAAAATCTTGACTCATGGCATCTTTATAATCTAGAATGAGAAATGATCATGAACAATCACAATATGTCATAATCAATCATAAAGCGATCACAATCGATCAAAAAAGGAGGAATGAGTATGTTCGCGGAAGAAAGAAGAAATCGAATAGCACAGATCATAAAAAGTGGAAAAAGTGTGAGAGTTTCGGAACTTGCAAAGCTTTTTGAGGTATCTGAGTCTACCATCAGAAGAGATCTCAGAGAACTTGAGAATCTGGGGATATTAAAGAGAACACATGGAGGAGCCATTGATAGTTCCCTCACATCTTTTGAACTTTCTTTTGATGAAAAAGAAGAAAAATTTAAGAAGGAGAAAGAGTGCATTGGAAAGATAGCCGCTTCTTTCGTGAGAGATGGCGATACCATAATTTTGGATGCAGGGACAACAACAAAATACATTGCTCAGAACATAGTAGCTAAAAATGTGACCATAATAACAAATTCTGTAAATATAGCGAATGATTTATCCAATAACGATAACTTTGAAGTGATTGTAACAGGAGGGATCATAAGGACGAAAACCAAAGCACTTGTTGGGGATATTGCACAGATGGTTCTCAGACAGTTTAGAGTTGACAAAGCCTTTATTGGTGCGAACGGTGTATCTATAAAATATGGAGTAACAACTCCTAGTCTTATCGAAGCAATGATAAAAAGAACCATGATAGAAATATCTAAAGAAAGATTTTTAGTCGTTGATAGTTCAAAATTTGACCAGGTGACTTTTTCTTTCATATGTTCTGTAGAAGACTTAGACTATATCATCACTGATAGTATTTCAGAAGATCAAAAACGTGAGTATGAAAAGCTAGGAATAAATATTATCACAGGGAAGGTGATGACGGATTGATTTATACAGTTACACCCAACCCTGCAATTGATATCACCATTTACATTGACACATTGGAAAGAGGGAAAGTTAATAGAAGTCGCTATTTCTTGATGGATGCTGGTGGAAAGGGGATCAATGTTTCAAAAGTGATAAAAATCCTGGGGGGAAAATCAAAAGTACTTGGTTTTCTTGGCAAGGAGAATAGTTCCTGGTTCACAAAATATCTTCAAGATATGAAATTAGACTTCGACTTCGTCTTGGTTGAAGGTTTTACAAGAACGAACATAAAGATAGTTGAGGAAAAAGATGAGGTATATACAGATCTTAATCAGAATGGATTTGAAATAACAGAAAAAGACAAGAATGTTCTGTTAGATAAACTGAGAACCCTGGCAAATCCAAATGACATTTTCGTCTTGTCCGGAAGCCTTCCCTCGGGAGTAAAAGCGGATTTCTATGTCGAGATTATCAGACTTTTGAAAAGGAAGGGAACAGTTGTTATTTTCGATGCAGATGGAACAGCCCTTAAATATGGTTTGGAGGGGAACCCCGATATTCTAAAGCCAAATATCAACGAACTTCAGAGTGTTCTAACTCTCAACGAAGAAAATCCATTGGCCATAGCTAGATCTGCAAAATCACTCTTTCAGAAAGGTGTAAAAAAGGTACTCGTTTCAATGGGTGATAAAGGGGCAGTTTTTGTTACAGAACAAATATCTCTTTATTCAAAAGGAATTCCCGTTGAAGTAAAAAGTACCGCTGGAGCAGGAGATTCCATGGTCGCAGCCATTTCTTATGGTCTTTCAAAAGGGATGAACGATGAGGAAATTTTTAAATTGGCAGTTGCCTGTGCCACAGCAAAGGTAGCAACAGAAGGAGTAAAGCCTCCTATCAAGAAAGATATAGAAAGATTCCTTAAAAAAATAAAATTAGAAAGGTTGGTGATGTAATGGAGTTGGAAAAACTCTTTTCTCCAGGATGTATGAGTTTTGATCTTAGGTCAAAGTCAAAGATAGAAGTCATTGATGAGCTGATCGATCTTCTCCACAAAAGTGGAAAAATAACCAACAAAGAAAAGTTTAAAAAAGCAGTTTTAAAAAGAGAAGAAGAATTTTCAACAGGAATCGGTATGGGAATAGCGGTTCCACATGGTAAGGATAGTTCAGTTAAAGAACCTTGTATCGCTTTTGGTGTATCGAAAAATGGTGTTGATTTCGATTCTATGGATGGAAAACCCGCGTATATTTTCTTTTTGATAGCAGTTCCAGAAGACTCAAGTGACGAACATCTTAGAATATTGAGTTTCATTTCTAGAAAATTAATGCACGAGAATGTTAGAAACAAACTTTTTAATGCAAAATCTTTTGAGGATGTTATAGATGCCTTTACAGAAAGTGAGTAGAAAGGAGGAAGGGGAAAATGAAAAAGAAGATTGTGGCTGTAACATCCTGTCCAACTGGGATTGCACATACTTATATGGCAGCAGAAGCGCTTCAGATGGCTGCAAAGAAAATGGGTGTGGAAATCAAGGTTGAAACCCAGGGATCTGTTGGCGCAGAAAATGTAATAACGTCTGAAGATCTGAGGGAAGCACACGCGGTTATTCTGGCCTGTGATACGAAAATAGACGAAGAGAGATTCGCTGGATTGCCCATTTTGAAGGCAAGTGTGCAAGACGCTATAAAAAATGCAGAAAGCCTCATTCAGAAAGCTCTGAACATGGAAAGAAAAAATTTTGTTGATGAAGTTTACAAGGTTAAATCTGAGAGAAAGGAAAAAGCAAAGGGCGTTTATAAACATTTGATGACCGGTGTTTCACACATGATTCCGTTTGTTGTGGCAGGAGGGATTTTAATAGCAATTTCTTTCGCATTCGGTATCAGAGCATTTGAACAAGAAGGATCTTTCGCAGCTGCCCTTATGGAAATAGGAGGGAATGCTGCATTTTCACTGATGGTACCGATCTTGGCTGGTTTTATAGCGTTTTCAATTGCGGATAGACCAGGCCTTGCACCGGGAATGATAGGAGGACTGCTTGCTAGCAGAATAGGAGCTGGTTTTCTTGGTGGAATAGCAGCTGGTTTTGGAGCAGGATATTTGACGGCGTGGCTAAAAAAGACCATAAAACTTCCCAAATCTCTCGAGGGATTGAAACCAGTTCTTATAATTCCTGTTCTCTCCACATTAATTGTGGGGCTTGGAATGCTTTATGTTGTAGGAAAACCAGTCGCTGCTTTGAACAGTTCCTTGACAAGCTGGCTTAATAGTATGAATGACACCAGTATGGTTCTCCTTGGGATACTCCTTGGTTTGATGATGGCTTTTGATATGGGAGGACCTGTAAACAAAGCTGCTTATACTTTTGCAGTGTCAACACTTTCTTCTGGGCAGCCCTCGGTTGTGATGGCAGCAGTGATGGCGGCAGGTATGACTCCTCCTCTTGGAGTGGCACTGGCGACTATTCTTGCAAAGGACAAATTTACCACAGAAGAAAGAGAAGCTGGAAAGGCGGCATTCTTCCTCGGACTTTCCTTTATAACAGAGGGAGCGATTCCATTCGCCGCGGCGGATCCTATTAGAGTGATTCCTTCTATCATGGCGGGATCGGCAGTTGCATCTGTTTTAAGCATGCTGTTTGGATGTACTCTTGCAGTGCCACACGGTGGAATATTCGTTCTTCCAATACCAAATGCTGTTAGCAATCTGTTCATGTACTTGATTTCAATAACAGCAGGTACTTTGGTAACTGCTTTGATACTCTCCACACTGAAACCTAAAAGATCTGAGTAAGGAGGTAGATTATCTGATGGTTGAAGCGAAGATTACATTAAAAAATCCAACGGGACTACATGCGAGACCTGCCAGTATCTTTGTATCGGAAGCTGGAAAACTTAAAAGTGATATCTTCATAGTAAAAGAAGGGAAGGAAGCGAATGCGAAGAGCATCCTCCAAGTTTTGGCAATGGGAATAAAACAGGGTGACGAGATCATTCTTAGAGCTTCCGGTGAAGACGAGGAAGAGGCAATAAAGAGACTGACAGAATTGCTGGAAAACCTAGCAGAATGATATGGGGGTAAGAGACATTATGTTAATGAAAGGAATTCCAGCATCTGAGGGTATTGAACTGGGAAAAGCATATGTTCTGCAAGAAGAAGCCGACACCGATAGCGGTTTCCAAGAATATAATGGGAAGCATTATGAACTGGAAAGATTCTTTAAGGCAATAGATGAAGCAAAGAAACAAATAAGGGAATTGAAAAAAAAGGCTCAGGAGGAATTGAGTGAAAAGGATGCAATGATATTCGAAGCCCATTTATTGATACTTGATGATCCCGAGTTTCTAAAAATGGTTGAGAGAAAGATAGATGAAGGAAAGAACGTTTCAGTAGCTGTTAAAGAATCTATTCGCTTTTTTGAGGAAATGCTTTTGGGTTTGAATGACGAATATATGAAGGAACGAGCGGTTGATGTAAAAGATGTTGGAATAAGACTCATCAGAATATTATCAGGGAAATCGGAGCCTGATCTTTGGAATATACCTGAGGATTGTGTTTTGGTAGCAAAAGACCTGACACCATCTCAAACAGCAAAAATGAGAAAAGAACGCATCAAAGCCATTGTGCTGGAAAAAGGCGGGAAAACCTCTCATGCTGTTATTATTGCCAGATCTTTTGGTATTCCGCTGATTTTGGGAGTTAAGGAAGCCACCCGAATGATTAAAAATGGAGATCTTCTAATTGTTGATGGCAACATAGGATTAGTTCATGTGAATCCCGAAAAAAGTGTTTTGGAAAATTACAGAGAACGAATAATAGATCAATACAAGGAAAGAATGGAATTGAGAGATATTCTTCACCTTGAAACCAGAACATCTGATGGGAGAAGAATAAAACTTTTTGCAAACATAGGAAATTTGGAGGAGCTTGACATCGCTTTAAAGAATAACGCAGAGGGAATAGGACTTATGAGAACAGAAATTCTATTCATGAATAGAGAAAAGCCACCATCTGAAGAAGAGCAGTTCAAGTTCTATAGGACTGTTTTGGAAAGAATGAGGGGTAAGCCTGTTATAATAAGAACCCTGGACGTTGGCGGAGATAAGATAATACCTTATTTGTATGCAGAGATAGGAAAAGAAGAAAATCCCTTTCTTGGATATCGATCCATAAGATTGTGTTTGAACAGAAAAGATATTTTTAAAACACAGCTGAGAGCTCTTTTAAGAGCTTCTATTTATGGAAATCTAAAGATTATGTTTCCAATGATAAGTTGTGAAGAGGAAGTTTTAAAAGCAAAAACCATATTGGAAGAGTGTAAAGAAGAATTGCGAAAGGAAGGAATATCTTTCGATAGGAATGTAAAGGTTGGAATAATGGTAGAAACTCCAGCGGCTGCTCTCATATCTGATATCCTTGCAAAAGAAGTTGACTTCTTCAGTATTGGTACAAATGATCTAATTCAATACACTCTGGCAGTCGATAGAACAAATGAATCTGTCTCCTACTTGTACAATCCATCTCACCCTGCTATTTTACGACTCATCAAAATGACGATTGAGAATGCCCATAAAAATGGTATCGAGGTTGGTGTGTGTGGTGAAGTTGCTTCAGATGAGAATTTTGTTCCTAAATTAATTAAATTAGGAGTAGATGAGTTGAGTGTAAATCCTTCTAAAATACTTGTGATAAAAAAGAAAGTTCTTCAAACAAAATCTAATGAAGATATCATCAACATGTAGCTCATGAAAAAGCCCGCCGGGTGGCGGGCTCTTTATTTCTTCAGGTTCTCCAAATACTTTTTCCAGTCTTCCATGAACCTTTCTATTCCAAGATCCGTCATTGGGTGTTTGAAGAGTCTCTCCAGCACGGCAAATGGTATTGTCACGATATCCACACCCATGAGTGCCGCCTCCACAACATGCATCGGATGTCTGATGCTTGCGGCGATGATCTCGGTTTCGAAACCGTAGTTGTTGTAGATCTCGACGATTTCCCCAAGCATCCTCATCCCGTCGTTTGAAAGATCGTCCATCCTTCCAACGAAGGGGCTCACGTAAGTTGCTCCCGCTTTCGCGGCCAGAATAGCCTGGGCTGGGCTGAACACGAGTGTCACGTTTGTCTTTATACCCTCCGCGGAGAGAGTCTTCACCGCTTTGATGCCATCGGGTGTCATTGGTATTTTGATCACCACGTATTCGCTGATCTGAGCGAGCTCTCTCGCCTCTCTCACCATACCTTCGTAGTCGAGAGACACAACTTCCGCAGAAACGGGACCTTTCACCAGATCACAGATCTCTTTTACTCTCTGTTTGAACTCTGCTCCTTCCTTTGAAATCAGCGTTGGGTTCGTCGTTACTCCATCCACGATACCCCATTCGACACCTTTTTTGATCTCTTCTAAGTTTGCTGTGTCCAGAAAGATCTTCATCGTTTCACCTCCCAGAAGCTATTCTCCCTTATTTTCTTTAAGAGCTCGATAGGAATTTTTGAAAATCTCTGTTAGTCTTTGATTGATAAGAAGTTAACTCAACGTTCCTGATTTGATAGAAACATTTCAACTTCATCTAAAACCGGCATCGCATCTACACCGCCCACTCTTGTGATAACGATAGCGGCGACGGCGTTGGCGAACTTTCCAATCTCGACAGCGTCTTCGATCGTTTCAGGTGTTTTCTCCAGATACTTGTGTATCACTGCGGCTGTGAACGAGTCTCCGCATCCCGTAGCATCCACAGGTTTTACTTTGAAAGAAGAAACCACACGTTTTTCTCCTTTGAACTTCACAAGACATCCCCTTTCTCCCATGGTCACAAAAAGCAGGCCGTTTTCCTTGATCGGAATTCTGTCAACGGCCGTTTCTAAATCTTCCTGGAAGATGTATTCCAGATCCTTGTCGCTGAGTTTCACAATATCTACCTTCGAAGAGATCTCGAGAAAGTCCTTCACGAAGGTGTTTCTGTCTTCTATCAGTGAGGGTCTCACGTTCGGATCGTAAGAGACGGGCTTCCCTTCTTCCAAAAACGTTTCCATCACTTTCAAATAGGCGCTTCTCGATGGTTCAACGGCAAGAGAATATGATCCGATGTGAAGGAAAGAAAATTGTGCGGGGTTGATGTTCACTTCTTCCGGTCTCAGATTCGTATCGGCTGGTTTTTCTCTGAAGAAGACGAAATCCGGATTTCCCTGAGCGTCTCTTGCCACAAAAGCGAGGGTAGTCTTACAAGAAGAATCGAAGATGATGTGTGTTGTGTCTATGCCTTCTTTTTTCATCACCTCAAGTAGGAACTCGGAGAACTGGTCTCCTCCAAGTTTTCCGAGAAAGGAAACTTCTCTTCCCAGTCTTCTGAGGGCAACGGCGACGTTCAGGGGAGAACCTCCCGCTTTCTTTCTGAAGAGCTCACTCTGTGAAAGGTTCTTTCCTTTGTCCTCTGAGATGAAATCAATGAGGATTTCACCGGTGCAGAGAACATTCACAAGAATACACCTCCGCCGGAAAACGATTTTCTATTTCATCTTCATTATACTTCAAGGCGAAGTGTGTTAATATTGTGTTGAACTGTTATTTTTCCGGGAGGGATCGTTGTGAATATTCTTGAAAAGCTTTTCTCTTTGAAAAGAAAGGTAGCTCTGGTGACTGGTGGAGGACAGGGCATCGGGAAGGCCATCGCCCAGGCGCTGGCAGCGGCGGGTGCAGCTGTTTTGATCATGGACATAAACGAAGAAACAGCCAGAAGAACGGTCGAAGAGATAAAAGAGAAAGGTGGCGAAGCAGATTTCTATGTTGGGGATGTGACGAAAGAAGAAGATTGTTTTGGAGCGGTCAAAAAGGCGCTGGATAGGTGGGGGAAACTCGACATAGGAGTCAACAACGCGGGAATAGGAGACTGGTGTGAAGCGGAGAATTATCCGGTTGAGAAGTGGAAAAAGGTCATAGACGTGAATCTGGTTGGGGTGTTTCTTTCCGCAAAAGCGGAGTTCCACGCTATGAAGGAAAGAAAATACGGAAAGATCATAAACATCGCGTCCATGTCCGGACACATCGTGAACAAACCTCAGAAGCAGACAGCTTACAACGCTTCGAAAGCGGGTGTGATCCATCTCACCAGATCTCTGGCCGCCGAGTGGGCCCCGTACGGAATCAGGGTGAACAGCATAAGCCCCGGATACATCAGAACACCTCTCATAGAATCTCCAAACGTGAAAGATCTTGTTCCCCTCTGGCTCGACATGATCCCTCTTGGAAGACTGGGAGAGGTGGACGATCTGATAGGAGCTGCTATCTTCCTTGCAAGTCCCGCCTCAGATTACATGACAGGGCACGATCTTGTGATAGACGGAGGCTACACCGTCTGGTGAGGAGGTTAGAATATGAAAGTACTTTTGATAGAAAAACCCGGTGTTGCGAGTGTTGTGGAGAAAGAGATACCCGTTCCCGGTGAAGATCAGACCCTCGTGAAAGTACTCGCGTGCGGTATCTGTGGAACCGACTACAAGATATTCTCAGGAGGCACCAACGCCAACTATCCAGTTGTTCCAGGGCATGAGATCGTCGGCGTCGTTGAAAGATCGGGTGTTTTCGAAAAGGGGCAGATGGTTGTGATCGATCCCAACAGATCCTGTGGGAAGTGTGACTACTGTAGAAAAGGTATGTCTCAGTTCTGTGAAAACCTTCAGGCAACGGGCGTGACAGAACCAGGAGGATTTGCGGAATACGTGCTCGTGGAGAACTCACAGGTTTATCCTGTGAGAAATGTACCCGCAGAGAGAGCCGTTTTCGCAGAACCGCTTTCCTGTGTTCTCGAAGGAGTGAAGATGGTGAAACATGGATTCTACGACAGAATCCTCGTAGTCGGAGCAGGTAGTATAGGTGTGATTTTTGGTCTGATCTTCAAGAAAATTTTTCCGGGTGCAGAAATAGTCCTTGCGGAGAAAGACGAGAAACGTGCGGAATACGTTGTGCAAACTTTTGGATTGAAAGTGGATGAACCAAAAGGAGAGTACGATCTTACTGTCGAGTGTTCTGGTACGGTGGAAGGGTTCAAAACTTGCTTTGAACACACAGGAAAAGGTGGAATGCTCCTTCAGTTCAGCGTCATCTCCAAAGACAAGATGGTTGAGATCTCACCGTTCGAGATCTACCGAAAGGAGATGAAAATACTCGGGTCCTATCTCAATCCTTTCACAATGAAAGAAGCGGTGAAGATCATAGAATCTGGAGAGTTTCCCTTCGAAAAACTTGTCACCGATCGTCTGGATCTTGAAGGGGTGAAAGAATACCTGTCGTCTCACAAAAAGGCATTGATGAAGGGAATTTTTTCTTAATTAAGCTAATTCCCGTCGAGAGTTTTAAAGAAAAACATTCTTGTCACGAGAAATCTTTTAGTGTTTTTATTGTTCTGACGGAAGATCGCTCCACGAATTTTACCTTTAACACAACTTGCATACGGGGAGATGGTTTCTTTCTATTTTTCATTCTGTCTAAAAGAATTGTTGCTGCTATCAACCCTATTTGTTGGGGGTCTTGTCTTACACAAGTTATCGGCGGATCGAAGATTTCGTTCCAATATGCATCATCGAAACTGACAAGGGATATGTCTTCTGGTATTTTTATATTCAGCTCCTTAGCAGCTTTTAATACTCCTAAAGTCATCAGGTTATTTCCAATGACAATAGCTGTCGGTCTTTCCTGACTTGTCATTATCCTCAGAAAGGATTCATATCCACCCTGTTCAGAGGATCTTCCGTCTCTTATCCACTCTTCGCGGATCTCTATGCTGTCCTTGAAGAGGAGAAAGCCCTTTAATCTTTCTTCTCCAGTAAAAGAACCTCTTAAAGGATGTATGAGACCGATTTTTTTATGGCCATGCTTTACAAGGTAATTAACAAGTATTTCCATTCCTTCTCTATTATCTGAAATTACAAAGTCAGAGTCTACACCTTCTACTAGCCTGTCGAAGAAAACCACGGGAATTTTGAAGTGATTGATTATACTGTTGTATATATCCTTATTTTCCTTCACATTCACAGGCGCAGAAAGAATTCCCTCTACTTTTTGATCGAGGAGAAGTTGTAAATGCTCCCTTTCCTTCACAGGATCGTCATCAGTTGAACAAAGTATAAGTCTGTATCCGAGATGAAACAATGATTTCTCTATACTTGAGACGATATCTGCGAAGAAATTAGCGCTTAACTCAGGTATGAGAACACCAACAGTTCTAGTATTTCCCTTTTTTAAACCCAGAGCCATTAAATTTGGGGTATACCCAATTTCTCTGGCTTTTTCCAGTATTTTCTCCCTCAATTCACTGCTGACACCGGGTTTTCCAGAAAGAGCTCTTGAAACAGTGGAAATTGAGACACCAAAATATTCTGCAATGTCTTTTAGAGTAGCTTTTTTCATGTTGTTGCCTCCCTGTACTCTTCTCTTAATCACTTCATTCACTATTATAACGTTTCCCACGAACTAAGCAAACGTTTGCGTAAATGTGATATGAAAAAATATGGAACGATAAGTTATCATATTTCTTTTTAATTTGAAATAATCGTCTTTTTTGAGATTTTGAATGAAAATGTTTTCATAGTAATCTTATGAGTAAGCTTTACTAAAAACAAAACTTTTTTTTAAGGGGGTGTTTTTATGAAAAGGTTTCTTTTTGTGGCGGTGCTGTTCACCATTTTTGCAGCAAGTTTTGCGCAATTTTTGAATGTTCCCAGAGAACAAACAGTTATAGTACCGGGTCCTAAAACAGCAAATCCGGGAGACTTCAACGTGATAGCAGGATGGAAAGATCCACACAGGGGGATTCAGCAGTTGTTGCTCGAACCACTCTGGATGGATGATCCTGTGAGAGGAGAGATTATTAACGCGCTGGCAGAAACTGGCCCTATTTACAATGAAGATTTTACCAAAATGATTGTAAAACTCAGAAAGGGTGTTTACTGGAGCGATGGTGTACCTTTCACAGCGGACGACGTGGTTTTCACAGTAGAAATGTGCATGAAATATCCAGAAATGGCAAGGCACATGGAATTCAACGAATACATAGACAAGGTCTACAAAGAAGACGACTATACCGTGGTTTTTGAACTGAAGAAACCCAACACAAGATTTCACACGTATTTCATAGACAGATGGGGATACTGGTGGCCCATGCCGAAACACGTTTTTGAAAAGGTTGAAGACCCTGTTGGATTCACTTTCAACCCACCCGTTGGCACAGGTCCTTACGTTCTTAAAGACTACGATCCAGCGGGATACTGGGTTCTCTGGGAAAGAAGGGAAGATTGGCAAAGGACACCGACTGGTATGATTTTTGGTATGCCCAAGCCGAAATATGTGCTCTTCTATGCTTACGAAACAGATGAAAAAATTACTTTAGCATTTCTCCAGAATCAACTTGATGCTGCGGGTATAGGTCCTCAAGCCCTCAAGGCACTCCTCAAAAGAAGCAAGTATGTGAAGCTTTATTCAGATTTCCCATTCGTCCCTCTCGTTGATCCCGTCGTCGGAGGAATCACCATCAACACCGCAAAATATCCGTTCAACATGAAAGAAGTAAGATGGGCTCTGGCTCTCGCACTTGATATTGTGAAACTCTCAGAAACCGAAGAAGGTAACATGCTGATATCTGCGCTTCACATACCGCCACTTCCTCTCTACAGGAAGCTCTACTATGAACCTCTGGAGGAATGGTTGCAGAATCTCACCGTGAACGGTGTAAAGGTGTACGATCCAGACGTTCCCTTGAAGATCGCTGAAGTTGCGAAAAGATACGGCTGGAACGTGCCTGATGACCCTGAAAAGATAAAACTAGGTGTTGGAAGTGGCTGGTGGAAGCATCTCCCGGATGTCGCTGAACAGTTGTTGCTCAGTGTAGGTTTCAAGAGAGATAAAAATGGAAAATGGCTGTTGCCGAATGGAACTCCTTGGAAGATCCAGCTTGGAACGAATCCGAACGATCTTGTAGCCTTCGGTGTTGCTCAGCAGTGGAGAGAGTTTGGTATAGATGTTGATGTCATCACAACTTATATTTCAGGTATAAACGAAGGGAACTTTGAGGTGCTGATAACTGGAAACTGGCCTGCTCCAGAGCCATGGGGAGGCCACGCTGATCTTCACAGAACACTTTACTTCTTCCATTCAAAATATCAAAATAAACCTCTTGGAGAAGGTGTAGGACATGTATCAAGATGGTTTGACGAAAGACTGGATAAAATCATAGACGAAATGGAAAAGCTGGATTGGAACGATCCCCGAAATATAGAATTTGGAAGAGAAGGACTGAAAATACTGGCAGAAGAGCTTCCCACCATACCAATTGGAACTATAGGAGTGTTAACCACAGCCCTTGTCTACAACGATTACTACTGGACCAACTGGCCAACTCTTGAAAATCCATACATGATGCCTTATTGGCACTGGTCACAGTTTAAGTATCTCCTCACCTTCCTTGAACCAACTGGAAGGAAATAACATTCCCCCGCCCCAGACGGGGCGGGCTCTTCTTTGAGATTAGACATAAGGAGTGAGAAAAATTATGAAATTTATAAAAAGCTACCTCATTCCAAGATTGATTCAGTATGTGTACATGGTCGTAATAGGTATAACCCTTGTTTTCCTCATACCAAGACTATCACCAGTAGACCCTATCGAACAGATTTTGAACACGAGATTAAGAATACAAAACACAACACCTGAAGCCGTTATCAAGATGAGGGAAGTTATGGAAGAGCTTTATGGACTGAAAGGCACTCTGTGGGAACAGTACGTTAATCTCTGGAAGAGACTCTTAAAAGGAGATTTTGGTCCATCGATGGTCTATTATCCTGCATCGGTAATAAGCTTGATCAGAAACTCTCTTCCGTGGACCATAGGTCTCCTTACTTTGACAACACTGATCTCATGGGTTTTAGGGTTGGTAATAGGCGCTATATTAGGATATTACAAGGAATCTTTTGGTTCCAAGATTCTTACGGGTATTCTTATGGCTATAAATCCGATACCTTACTATATCTTTGCACTTACACTCCTTCTCCTGTTTTGTTACGTGTTTCCAATTTTTCCACTTGGTGGAGGTTTCTCTGTTGGACAAAAGATCTCTCTTAGCTGGTCTTTTATTCTTGATGTTATAAAACATGGGACATTACCAGCACTGTCTCTTATTATTCTTGGTTTTGCAGGTTGGGGATTGGGAACGAAAATACTCGTTCAAAATCTTCGAGAGGAAGATTACGTTGTTTATGCCAGAATGATGGGATTGAGGAATAGCAAGATTTTATTTTCCTACGTTTTGAGAAATGCTATGCTCCCTCAGGTTACCGGTCTTGGTTTATCTCTTGGTGGAATATTCGGAGGTGCGATGATGACAGAAATTCTCTTCACCTATCCAGGTATAGGGACATTGGCTTATAACGCTGTCAGGGCCAACGATTATAATGTCATGATTGCTATAAGTTTTTTCTCAATCATAGCGGTTGCAACTGCTCTGTTGATACTGGACCTTCTTTATCCTCTGATAGATCCTCGTATAAGGTATAGATAAAAGCAAGGAGTGATCCTGATGAAGAGGATTCTGAGATTGTTTTTCGATATGTGGGAAGATCTAAGATTCAAGTACGCAGTCACAGTTCTTACTGCTTTGGTTCTTCTTTCGATTCTTTCCATTTTTTCTCCTTATGATCCTTACAAATGGTATGTGTTACCAACAAATCAACCACCTTCTTTAGAGCATATCCTCGGAACGGATGGGAAAGGTCAGGATATCTTCTGGCTTCTAACTTTTTCCCTGAAGAATTCTCTGATACTTGCAACAATCGCGGCTGTTTTTTCCAGAATCATAGCGATAACAATAGGAATGCTATCAGGATATCTTGGAGGAACTACGGACAGAATCCTCATGGCTCTAACGGATACATTCATGGTCATGCCTGTTTTTCCCCTCTTACTTCTCTTATCTTCTCTCATAAAGAACTATTTAAGCCTTCCAATTTTGGGACTGATAATAGGTGTCTTTGGATGGGCAGGGGATGCCCGCGTAATAAGATCCATGATTCTAAGCTTGAGAGAAAGAGAATTCGTTGTTACTTCGAAATTTTCCGGTATGAGAACCTTTGAAGTCGTCTTTGGTGATTTTGTACCATATTTGATCCCTGTTATCTCGGGTGGATTCATTGGAAGTATGATGGGTGCCATCGGTTTCGAAATTGTCCTGGCGATACTAGGGTTCACTCGCGTGGAGATTCCCACACTTGGATCCATGTTCCACTGGATGATAAATTTCCAGGCCATGCTCCTTGGATACTGGTGGTGGGTTCTAACACCAATAGTAACGGCTGTTTTCCTTTTCACGGCTCTCTACACACTTTCTCTGAGTATAAACGAATACCTCGATCCGCGAACGCGGATGCAAAGAATAGGGGCGGTGAAGTGATCATGGAGAAGATCGCTGTCGCAGAGAACTTGAGAGCCTACTATTTCATCAAATCTGGAGATAAAACGACTTCCATTAGAGCCGTTGATAACGTTTCCCTTCATTTTTTTGAGAATGAAGTCTATGGAATAGCAGGGGAAAGTGGATGCGGAAAGAGCACTCTTTTGAAAGTACTCTTTGGTGAAATAAAACCCCCGCTCAAATTGGTTGATGGAGAAGTTGTTTTCAAGCTCGACGGCGAAGAGTACAGGATAAACTCTATGAGTCTTGATCAGTTAAAAAAAATCCGCTGGAAATACGTGTCTTACGTTCCGCAAGGCTCAATGAGCGTTTTGAATCCTGTTAGAAAAATCAGGAGGATATTTCTTGATGTCATAGAGGAGCATACTTCAATGTCCAGGGAAGAGGCGTTTTCAAGAATAGAAAGCTATTTCGAAGCTCTTGGTCTTCCTGTTAGAGTGCTTGATTCTTATCCCCATCAGCTCTCCGGTGGTATGAGACAAAGAGTCACAATAGCCCTCGCAACCGTTTTGAACCCTAAAGTGATATTCGCGGATGAACCAACAACAGCCCTCGATGTTGTGGTTCAAAGGGGAGTGATACAACTTCTTAAAAAGATACACAAAGAGCAGAAGAATACATTGGTCATCGTCACACACGATATGGGAGTTCACGCACATCTTGCTACTAGAATCGGCGTAATGTACGCGGGAAGATTGATAGAAGAAGCAGAAACCCATGAGATATTCAAAAATCCTCTTCATCCGTACACAAGGTTCCTAATAAACTCACTTCCAAGATTCGGTGATCGCTCCCGCAAAGAAGGAACACCAGGTTCTCCTCCTTCTCTTGCAAATCTTCCTTCTGGATGTCCTTTTCATCCAAGATGTCCTATTG
Source organism: Thermotoga sp. RQ2 (assembly GCF_000019625.1). Classification (NCBI taxonomy): domain Bacteria; kingdom Thermotogati; phylum Thermotogota; class Thermotogae; order Thermotogales; family Thermotogaceae; genus Thermotoga; species Thermotoga sp. RQ2. The sequence continues at coordinate 636,571 of NC_010483.1, read as the reverse complement.
CGGATCAAATTTGTATGGAGATGGAACCTGACCTTATAGAAGTTGCTAGAAATCATAAAGTGGCTTGCTGGAAAGTAGGTGTTGAGCGATGAGGGTGTCTGTTCGAAATTTAACGAAGATATTTAGAGTAGGAAGCATTTTTTCTCTGAAAAAACTTGTAGCAATTGATAACGTTTCTTTTGAAATTGGCTCTGGGGAAATTTTCTCTCTTGCTGGAGAATCAGGTTGCGGAAAGACAACAACCGCAAAGATTCTTCTCGGATTGGAAGAACCAACTAATGGTGAAGTCTTGTATGACGGAATAAAGCTGAAAGACTTTGTAGAAAATGAAATGCATTTTCTCAAGAAAGTTCAAACAGTTCAACAAAATCCATTTTCCACATTTAATCCTTTTAGAAAGGTGGAAGATTATCTTTTTAAAACTGTACTGAGATTTAAAATGGCCAATACTAAAGATGAAGCGCTAAGGTTAATAGAAGAAAAGCTATCTGTGGTTGGATTGAACTTTGATGAGATTAAGGGAAGATACCCAAGTGAATTTTCAGGGGGACAATTACAAAGAATTTCAATTGCGAGAGCTCTTCTCACTAATCCTTCATTCTTGGTGGCAGATGAACCTGTCTCTATGATTGATGCCTCCTTGAGAATTTCTATAGTCAATCTCTTCAGAGATCTAAAGGAAAGATTTGGTATAAGCATACTTTACATAACTCATGATTTATCAACGGCTTATTATGTGGCAGATAAACTTGCGATCATGTTTAGGGGCAGCATAGTTGAAATGGGAAGGGCACAAGACATACTGGACACACCTTTTCACCCGTATACAAAACTTTTAAAAAGTTCTATCCCTGTTCCTGATCCTGAATACGAATGGGATGAAAATATCAACCTTTCATCCACCGAGCGTGAAGAATTTTTTGCGAAAGGGTGCAAATTTGCGAGCCGTTGCCCGGAAGTTATGAGTATTTGTAGAGAAAGTGTTCCTCCAGACTTTGATGTTAATGGTAGAGTGGTGAAATGCTGGTTATACAAATAGTAAGGGGGTGTAAAAATGCTTAGATCTTTCTTGATTTTATTTTTAGCGATACTGGGTGTTGTTTTTGGAGCAACTTTTGAGTGGAAATCGGTGGAAATCAACGGAGGAGGATTTGTACCAGGAATAATATTCCATCCTGCTAGTCCTGGGCTTTTATATGCGAGAACGGATGTTGGTGGACTTTACAGGTGGGATGAGGAAACAAAGAGGTGGAAGCAATTATTTGATTTTTTGAGAAGAGATCAGTCCGATTACATGGGAGTGTTGAGCGTTGCTCTCGATCCTAGTGATCCGAAGAGAATCTACGCGATGACAGGAAAATACACTCAGGATTGGGCAGGATATGGAGCCATTCTTATCTCGGAAGATTACGGTGAAACGTGGACAATTGTAAACCTTGACAAGTATGGGATAAAAGTTGGTGGGAACGAAGATGGAAGAAACGCTGGTGAAAGATTGCAGGTAGATCCAAATTTCAGTAGCGTGCTTTTTATGGGTACAACGAAATATGGTCTGTGGAAATCAGAAGATTTTGGAAAAAATTGGAAAAAAGTGGATAGTTTTCCCTCAACCAGTGTAACGTTTGTGCTATTCGATGAGAAAAGTGGAGAAAAAGGAAGTCCTACTCCTAGAATTTTTGTTGGATGTTCAGAACCCAAGGGGATCTTTGTAACTGAAGATGGTGGAACCACCTGGAATGTTCTTCCAAACCTGCCGAACGATCTCATTCCATTGCGTGGAAAAATACATGACGGGATCCTTTACGTTACACTTTCCAATGCTTTGGGACCGAATGGTGCTACGAGAGGGGCTGTTATGAAGTATGTGATTGCTGATCAAAAATGGTACGATGTAACACCAATGAAAGGAGATTTCGGATATTGTGGAATAGATGTTCAAGAGAACGTGGTGATAGTATCCACACTCGATAGGTGGTATCCACACGATGAGATATTTATTTCCCTGAACGGAGGAGAAACGTGGAGACCTCTTCTGGAAAAGGCAAATTTTGATATCAACAAAGCGCCCTGGATAAAAGATTTAAATCCTCACTGGATATCTGACGTCAAGATAGATCCATTTGACATGAATAGGGCTATTTTCACAACAGGTTATGGTGTGTGGGTGACTTATGAGTTAAAAAAGTCATTCGAAGGTATGGGAAAACCAGTGAAATGGATATTCGAAAATCGAGGGTTAGAAGAAACAGTTGTTTTGCAACTGGTTCCCCCCATAGGAGAAAGGCCTCTTCTCTCTGCAATCGCCGATTGGGGAGGATTCCGTCACGAAAGTTTGGACACCCCACCATCATCTATGTACAAACCCCTAAAATGGACGTCTCTTGGTATAGCTTTTGCCTATCAGAATTCAAAATTCGTGGCAAGAGTGCATACATACACCTATCCTTTCTTGTCTTACTCCGAGGATGGCGGAATCAACTGGAGAGAGATAGAAACTGTCCCGGAGGGAATAACTGACGGCGGGAGGTTAAGTTTGGCAGTCTCGAACGATGGAAAAACACTGGTCTGGAGTCCAGCGAATCATGAGGTAATTGTTTCAAGCGATAAAGGAAAAAGCTGGAAAAAAGCCATTAGTGTTCCAGTTCCAGAATTCAACTATTTTCCTGCATCTGATCCTGTAAATCCGAGTAAATTTTACATCTTCGATTGGAAAAACGGTGACTTCCTCATAAGTAAAGATGGAGGAAAGAGTTTTATGAAAGGTGCTAAACTTCCTTCTTTTGATAACTGGTGGGTATCGCTTTATTCTTTCCCTGTGTTGGCTCCTGACAGAGAAGGAGATATCTGGTTAGCACTTCAATGGAATGGACTTTACAGATCAAAAGATGGTGGAATAACGTTTGAGCGACTAGGAAACGTTGATATAGCCTACGTGATTGGTTTCGGAGCCCCAAAACCAGGTACTGACTATCCAGCAATTTACCTGAACGGTATGGTGAATGGAGTTTATGGTATTTTCATGTCGACAGATGAGGGCAAAACATGGATGAGAATTAACAACGATAAGCATCAATTTGGATGGATACATTACATGATAGGAGATATGAATGAATTCGGGAGAATTTTCCTTGGTACGGAAGGAAGAGGAATCATCGTTGGTGAAGTGAAGGAGGAATGATTTCTATGAAACCCCGTTACAAACCTGACTGGGAATCTCTGAGGGAACACACAGTGCCGAGGTGGTTCGACGAGGCAAAATTTGGGATCTTCATTCACTGGGGGATTTACTCTGTTCCGGGATGGGCGACGCCCACCGGAGAACTCGGTAAAGTGCCAATGGATGTCTGGTTCTTCCAGAACCCGTACGCAGAGTGGTACGAAAATTCCCTCAGGATCAAGGAGAGTCCCACCTGGAAATACCACGTGAAGACCTATGAGGAAGATTTCGAGTACGAGAAGTTTGCAGATCTTTTCACCGCAGAGAAGTGGGATCCACACGAGTGGGCAGATCTCTTCAAAAAAGCAGGAGCGAAGTACGTGATACCGACAACGAAACACCACGATGGATTCTGTCTGTGGGGGACGAAATACACAGATTTCAACTCCGTGAAGAGAGGACCGAAGAGAGATCTCGTAGGAGATCTTGCAAAAGCCGTAAGAGAAGCAGGATTGAGATTTGGAGTGTACTACTCAGGAGGTCTGGACTGGCGCTTCACGACCGAGCCGATAAGATACCCCGAGGATCTCTCCTACATCAGGCCGAACACTTACGAGTACGCAGATTATGCCTACAAACAGGTCATGGAACTTGTGGATCTGTACCTTCCCGACGTTCTCTGGAACGACATGGGCTGGCCGGATAAAGGAAAGGAAGACCTGAAGTATCTCTTCACTTACTACTACAACAAACATCCAGAAGGTTCTGTGAACGACAGGTGGGGAGTGCCGCACTGGGATTTCAAAACGGCCGAGTACCACGTGAACTATCCGGGGGATCTGCCGGGCTACAAATGGGAGTTTACGAGGGGAATAGGGCTCTCTTTTGGATACAACCGAAACGAGGGGCCGGAACACATGCTCTCTGTTGAACAGCTCGTCTACACACTCGTGGACGTTGTGAGCAAGGGAGGAAATCTCCTTTTGAACGTTGGGCCAAAGGGTGACGGAACGATTCCGGATCTGCAAAAAGAAAGACTCCTGGGCCTTGGTGAATGGCTGAGAAAGTACGGAGATGCCATCTACGGTACTTCTGTCTGGGAAAGGTGCTGTGCGAAGACTGAGGATGGAACAGAGATCAGGTTCACCAGAAAATGTAACAGAATCTTTGTCATCTTTCTCGGTATCCCGACCGGAGAAAAAATTGTAATTGAGGATCTCAATCTATCAGCAGGGACAGTGAGACATTTCCTGACGGGGGAGAGATTGAGCTTCAAAAATGTGGGAAAGAACCTGGAAATCACAGTACCCAAAAAGCTCCTTGAAACAGACAGCATAACACTCGTGTTGGAGGCGGTGGAAGAATGAAGGGAAAATACAGGGTGGGACTCATCAGCTTCTCCGATGGAAGAGAGTACGTGCACAGAGAACTTGAAGGCATTGTGAAAAAGTTCGAAGATGAGATAGCAAAAACTCTGGAAGAAACAGGAGAAGTGGAGGTAATCAGAGCAAAAGAAATCGTGTGGAAGCCTTCAATAGCGAAGAGAGAAGCAAGAAGGCTCGCAGAAGAGGGAGCGGAAGTTACCATCTTCAACTACGCAGTTTGGGCGTTCCCTCATTTCACAGTTCTTGCGAGCAAATTCGCACCGGGTCCGTTTCTACTTTTTTCCAACATAAACCCGCAGTATCCTGGTATGGTTGCGATGCTTTCTGCGGCGGGGGCTCTGGAACAGGACGGAACGAAGCACTACAGGATGTGGGGCAGCATAAAAGACGAGAAAGTTCTCAGGAAAGTGATGGCATTCATCAGAGCGGGAAGCACATACAAAAAACTCAGGGGTCAGAGATACGGTGTGTTCGGTGGAAGATCGATGGGTATGTACACCGCCGTTCCTAACGTGGATCTGTGGAACAAGATTTTCGGTGTCGATGTGGAGCATATAGACCAGTTCGAAATCGTTCGAAGAAGCCAGCTGATACCGGACGAGCGCGCAAGGAAAGGAAGGCTCTGGATTGAAGAGAAAGCAAAAGCGTTTCACTACGATGGGAAGTACCTCACACCCGAAAAGCTCGAACTCCAGATAAAGAGCTATCATGCGGTGAGAGAGATCGTGGAGGAGATGGAGCTGGACTTTGTGGGAATAAAAGGCCAGCTCGAACTCACAGAACACTTCGTGACGATGGATGTGACGGAGGCGTTTCTGAACGATCCCTACGACTGGGAAGAAGAGCACGAACCGATCGTGTGCGCGACAGAGTCAGATTCCGATGGGGCACTCACGATGCAGATCTTCAAGCTGATTGCGAAAACACCCGTGCTCTTTGCGGACGTGAGACACTACGTGGAGGAGTACGATGTACTGGATCTGTGCAACTCAGGAAACCACGCAACGTACTTTGCTGCCAGATCGTTCGATCCCGACGAGAACATGAAGAAAGTGGAGTTCTATCCACAGACGTTCTACTTCCCTGCAGGTGGTGCAGCGGTGAAACACATAGCAGCACCCGGAAAAGTGACACTTGGAAGACTCACAAGGGAAGATGGAAGGTACAGATTCACAGTCGTTCCTGGAGAGTTCGTGGACTTTGGGGAGGAGAAAAACTACGAGATAGCAGACAGCATACAGAACAACTGGCCGCACGCGTTTTTGAAGATGGAGACACCTATAGACGAATTCCTGGCCAAATATTCCTCCAACCACATCCACGGCGTCTACGGAGACTACGTGGAGGAGATCAAAACCTTCTGTGAAATAGCCGGTATCGATTTTGTGCTTATGAAATGAGGGCGCAGAAGCGCCCTCATTTTGTCTTTAAAATCGCTTTCTGGAAGCTGAGAACCACCTCTGTTCCTTTTTCTAGTTCTCTTGTCTCAGCGCCTTCCACAGCTTCAAGCCTTTCGTTCCAGAACAGCAGCTTCCATGGTTTTCCGGAGTCCTTCAGGACCTCAACGTGTATCTCGTTTCCTTTTCTCTCTACTTTCACACTCAATTCCACCTCGCCCCGTGTGTTGTAAACATGCGCTGTTTTGTTTGAAATTTCAAAAACGTTCAATGTGACACCGTCTGCGTAATCGTAATCCGGCCTGTCATCGACGGACCCTGCCGGAATTATAGAGTTCGGTCTTGCAAAGAGTGGGAGTCCGAAGTAGTCGTATTTTTCTGTTCTCCACCTTCCTCCTTTCACCCTCTCGCCGGTGAGAAAGTGAGTCCAGACTCCCTCTGGAAGGTAGTAGGTTACCTCTCCCGTCTCGCTGAAGATCGGAGCGACAAGGAGTGATTCTCCCAGCATGTACTGTCTGTCCAGATAGAGACAGGTGGGATCGTCTGGAAACTCAAGAATCATGGGTCTCATGACAGGGATTCCCCTCTCATGTACTTCGACTGCGCTAGCGAATATATAGGGCATGAGCTTGCACTTCAGTTTCGTGAAAAATCTGAGCACCTCCACCGCTTCTTCATCGAAGTTCCAGGGAACCTTGTACATCGAATTTCCGTGGAGCCTGCTGTGAGAGGACAGAAGACCGAATGCCACCCATCTCTTGTACAGATCCGGTGTTGTGATGTCCTCGAATCCTCCAATGTCGTGACTCCAGAAACCGAAACCGCACAGTGCGAGAGAAAGACCCCCTCTCAGGGTTTCCGCCATGGACTCATAGGAAGCCAGACAATCTCCTCCCCAGTGGACCGGGAATTTCTGACTCCCTGCCGTTGCAGACCGCGCGAAGACGACAGCGTTTCTCTTTCCGAGTTTTCTCTCCAGAGTTTCAAAGACGGTTTTGTTGTACAGATAGGTGTAGTAGTTGTGCATTTTCTCAGGATCGGATCCGTCGTAATAGACCACATCTGTGGGGATTCTCTCTCCAAAGTCCGTCTTGAAACAGTCAACCCCCATATCTATCAATCTTTCCAGTTTTGAAGCGAACCACTTTCTGGCTTCTGGATTCGTGAAATCGATGATCGCCATTCCTGGTTGCCAGTCGTCCGTCTGCCAGACATCTCCGTCTGGTTTTTTCAGGAAATAGCCCTTTTCTTTTCCCTCGTCAAAGAGACTCGAAAACTGAGAGACATAGGGGTTTATCCAGACGCACACCTTCAGTCCCTTCTCTTTGAGGCGTTTCAACAACCCTTCAGGGTCGGGGAAGTTCTCCCTGTTCCACTCAAGATCCACCCAGTGAAACTCCTTCATCCAGAAGCAGTCGAAGTGAAAGACATGAAGGGGTATGTCACGTTCTCTCATGCCATCCACGAACTCCATCACAGTTCTCTCATCGTACTGTGTGGTGAAGGATGTGGTGAGCCAGAGTCCAAAGCTCCAGCCAGGAGGAAGTTCTGGCCGTCCTGTGAGAAGTGTGTAGCGTTCCAGAACTTCTTTCAGATCTTTTCCAGCGATGATGAAATAGTCCAGAGTCTCTCCTTTCACACTGAACTGCACCTTTTCCACATGTTCTGTTGCAATTTCGAAGTCCACCTTTCCAGGATCGTTCACGAAGACACCGTACTTTCTGCTGCTCACATAGAACGGGATGTTCTTGTAGGTCATATCGGAGATCGTTCCGGCGTCCTCGTTCCACATGACAACTCTCTGACCGTTTTTGACGAAAGGTGAGAATCTTTCTCCGAGACCGTAGATCATCTCTCCCACACTCAGATGAAGTCTTTCAAGACAGAACCTCCCTTCTGGTGCCACGGCGTATCCCAGATCCGATTTCGTGAGGAAACGATCTTCGTAGAAGAATTCCATCTTGAGAGGATTCTTCCTTATGATCGCTTTTACCTTTCCTGAGGTGAAGATAAAACTTCCTTCTGTTTCTTTGATATCCGGTGTGAAGCTTTCATCCTGGTGGATTTCGTAGTACGGTGACTTTTCGAGTACTCCCTTGAAATGTCTGAACCGAATTCTTATTACGTTTTCAAACGGAGAGGAGATCTCGATCTCGAAGACCGGACCCTGAAGCGTCTGTCCCCGGTGCTCCACCCTCTGAAACGGCGATCGAAGGATCAATCTTTTTCCATCGCAGGAGTATTCGTACACCTGTTCTGGTTTGAACAGCTGTACCCCTTCTCTCAATCTCCACAGCCCTTCTGTGAAACGCATCTTGGCCCACCTCCTTTTGAACTAAGATTATCATGAAACTGTTTTCACGCAGAGTTTGAATAATTCCTCTGAAACCAGATACCAGCGAATTATAGAAGATTAACGTCGAGTATCTTTTCTGAAGGCTTTTTCAAATTAGGAAATACAGTTTCAGATGAGAAAATTGACGGTAAAAATCGATATTTATCGATAGTTGTGAATAATTCCAGAAAATCGGATTTTTTCGTGTTTGGTTCTCTTTGTACAGTGGTGGTAGTATAATAACGAAGAAATTTCTTTAGAGGAAAAAATAAAAACATTCATCAAAGGGGGTGTGTTCATGAGGAAAGTCTTTGTTTTTCTGCTGGTCTCATTGTTCATTGTGATTGGTCTTTCCTGGAGTGTCTACGCAACACCTGAAGACTACTACAAAGCCACGGGTAAAAAGATTGAAAAGTTCAACGAGGCACCCATGCTTGCCGAACTTGTGAAACAAGGAAAGCTCCCACCGGTCGAGCAGAGGCTTCCAAAGGAACCTCTTGTTGTAGTTCCTGAGGAAAGTGTAGGACAGTACGGTGGCACCTGGAGGAGAGTCTGGAAAGGGCCTTCTGACAGGTGGGGTATTCCCAGGATCAACCAAGCGAGTCTTGTGTTCTGGGACAAGAACGGAGAGAAGTTTGTACCGGGAGTAGCGAAAAGCTGGGACATACTTGAAAATGGAAAAGTATATGTCTTTCATCTCAGAGAAGGCATGAAGTGGTCCGATGGTCATCCCTACACTTCCGAAGATATTCTTTTCTGGGTCGACGATATACTGGGGAACGATGAACTCACCCCTGCGAAACCCGCCTGGTACAGACTTCTCGACAGGGTGGAAGCTCCTGATCCCTACACGGTGAAATTCGTGTTCAAACAACCGTACGCTCTGTTTCTGCTTCAGGTGGCGAACAGAGGATTCACAGGCTCTCCCAAACATTTCTTGAAGCAATTCCACCCCAATTACACCCCTATGGAAGAGATCGAAAAGAAAATGGTTGAGGGTGTTCACAACACATGGGTAGATCTTTTCAATGACAAAAGTGATTTTCTCGAAAGTCTTGATCTGCCCGTTTTGACACCCTGGAAACCCATCACAGATCCAACAGAACAGTTCTACATACTCGAGAGAAATCCATACTTCTGGGCGGTTGACATCGAAGGGAATCAACTGCCTTACATCGATAGGATCAGACACGAATACGTTCAAAGTAGTGAGGTTATCATGTTGAAAGCAATCTCCGGAGAAATCGATATGCAGTGGAGGCACATTGGTCTTCTGGGACCCGGCCCGGGTGTTTTGCCGCTTCTTCTCGAAAACGCCAAGAGCGGTGGTTACAAGGTTTTGAGATGGAAAACCGACAATGGATCCGTGAGCATGGTGATGCTGAACATCTCCGATCCACCAGATCCTGTACTCGGAGAAGTTTTCAGGGATGTGAGATTCAGACAGGCGCTTTCACTTGCTATCAACAGAGAGGAGATCAACGAGATTCTCTTCAACGGACTCGCAGAACCAAGGCAAGCCTCGTTCGTGAGTGGATCTCCGTACTACGATCCCGAATGGGAGAAGGCGTATGTGGAGTATGATCCAGACAGAGCAAACAAACTCCTCGACGAAATGGGACTGAAGTGGGACAGCAAACGCGAGTACAGACTTCTTCCCAATGGAAAACCTCTGAGATTCACCGTACAGGTCACTGGTCAGACCCACGTTGATGTCTGGACGATGGTGAAAGAATACTGGAAACAGATAGGTGTGTGGGTCGAAATCGAAAACCTCGAAAGGTCACTCTATGATTCGAGGCTCAGTGCACACGATTTCGATGCACAGGCTTGGGTGATGGACAGGGCAAGTCAGCCCCTTGTGGATCCCCTGTGGATCATTCCTGGAAGCACGGAGTACGCTTCCGCGTGGTACATTGGCTGGGCTGATTGGGCTGGTTCTTACCTTGAAGGAGAAGAATCTCTGAAGGAATATCTACAGCAGGAAGATGCGATCGTTCCACCCGAGGGTATAAAGGAGACTCTCGAAAAGCTACTCGACGTATGGAAGGAGATTCAAAACACTTCCGATCCTGAAAAGATCAAGGAACTCATGAAAGAAGTAACGAAGATCCACAGGGAAAATCTCTGGATGATAGGAACAGTGGGCGAAGATATATCTCCTGCCATCGTTAAGAACAACTTCAAGAACGTACCGGAGGAACTGGTGACGGCAACGCCGTTCTTCAGTCCATGGAACGCCATGCCGATACAATTCTACATAGAACAGAAATGAGAAAGCCCCGGCGATCGCCGGGGTTTTTTGGAGGTGAACGTGGGTGGTAAATCCGAAACTTCCTGTGATCTGGTACGGAGGAGACTACTACCCGGAACAGTGGGACGAGGAAACGTTCGAAAGAGATATCAGGATGTTCAAAGAAGCAGGTATCAACGTGGTCACCCTCGGGGTTTTCTCATGGAGTCTTATCCAACCAGACGAGAACACTTACGATTTTTCGTTCTTCGAAAAAGTGATGGATCGTCTGTACAAAGAAGGTATCTATGTCTGTCTTGCAACTCCCACATCCGCTCCCCCTCACTGGATGACGCAGAAATACCCTGAAATCCTTCTCACAGACGTGAACGGTGTAAAGCGAGAGAAGGGAGGCAGACAGAACTTTTGTCCCAACAGTGAGAAGTACAGATATTTTGCAAGAAACATCGCAGAGAAACTCGCAGAACATTTCAAGGATCACCCTGCTCTCGTTCTTTGGCACGTGAACAACGAATATTTGAACTACTGCTACTGTGATATCTGCAGGGGGAAGTTTCAGAATTGGTTGAAGGAAAAGTACGGCACACTCGATGAATTGAACAGAAGATGGAACACGCGTTTCTGGTCCCAGACCTTCACCGCCTGGGAAGAGATTCCTGTTCCAACAACGAGAAGTGTTCTCTTCTGGAGAAAGGACAGGTATCAATCTGTTCTTCCGGAACTTTATCTGGATTACAGACGCTTCATGACACAGAGTATGCTCGAGTGTTTCCTGGAGGAATACAGGGCAATAAAGAAACACACTCCAGACATACCCGTCACCACGAATCTGATTGCGGCAACTTTCAAGGAGTGGAACTATTTCGAATGGGCGAATCATATGGACGTTGCAGCATGGGACAACTATCCCGGTTACAAAGAAGATTTCTCCGTGATTTCTTTGAGACACTCTCTGATACGCGGTTTGAAAGAAGGAAAACCCTTCGTCCTAATGGAACAGTCTCCTTCGCAGGCGTGCTGGAGATGGTACAATCCCCAGAAAAGACCAGGAGAGATGAGGCTCTGGAGTTATCACGCTCTCGCTCACGGTGCAGAGACTCTCATGTTCTTTCAGCTGAGACAATCAAAGGGAGGAGTAGAAAAATTCCACGGGGCTGTTATCACGCATGTCGACAGTCCGAACACAAGGGTCTTTCAAGAAGTGAAAAGAGTGGGAGAAGAGATAAAGTCCTTATCGGATATTCTCGACACAAGGGTTGTCTCACAGACTGCTCTTCTTTTCGACTGGGAAAGCTGGTGGGCGATGGAAGACACTCTGACACCGAACATAGACTTCAAGTACCTGAACGAAGCAGAAAAGTATTTCAAGGCACTTGTGAAAACCGGCCTTGGAGTCGATGTTGTTGGTAAAGATCAGAATTTTGAGGGATACAGGATCATCGTTGCTCCGGCGCTTTACATGGTGGACGAAGAACTTGCACGGAAGCTGAAAGATTACGTCTCGAACGGAGGAATCTTGATCCTCACAACAATGAGCGGTATTGTCGATGAAGACGATCAGGTTGTTCTGGGAGGTTATCCAGGTTATCTTCGCGATCTTATGGGGGGCTATGTGGAAGAAATAGATGCTTTGCCACCTGAGGAGAAAAACGAAATCTTGATGTTTGGCAAAAGGTACGAGTGTAGTTTGGTGTTTGACTACATAAAAACCACCACAGCGGAAGTGCTCGGAAGATTTGGAAGGGACTATTACATGAACGAACCTGCCGTGTTGAGAAACAGATACGGTGGTGGATGGGTTTACTACGTAGGTTCTTCCGCGTCTTTCGATCTTGTATGGGATCTTGTGAAGTTCATAGAGAGAGAACACGATCTCAGAGCAGAGATCACACCGCCAGATGGTGTAGAGGTGATAAAGAAAGTCAAAGGAGAGAAGACCTTCTACTTTCTCTTCAATCACTCTCATGAACCGCAGATCGTTGACTTGCCGGAAGGAACGTTCAGGGATCTGATCAAAGGAAATTTGTATGAAAAAAAGGCAAGACTGCAACCGCTCGATGTCTTGATCCTTCTGAAAGAGTGAGAGTTTTACCAACAGTAGTGTGTTCAAGGGCGGATTTCCGCCCTTTTTTGTTCTGGTGTTAGAATTTGTACAAGCTTCGTATAGGGGAGGTGTGATGATGCTCTGGAAGGCTTTGATCTTTCTGGGTATCTACGCTGTTCTTCACTTTGGCTACGAACTCTCCGGCTGGGAATTCTTAAAGCCCATCTGTGGAGTTGACGAGTCTGTCTTTGAACATCTCAAGATCGGCTTCTGGGCGTACTTTTTCACGAATATCATCGAGTATTTCTTCGCAAAGAAAAAACACGGGTTCTGGTATCCTCGTATCCTATCAACAGTTCTTCTTCCCTGGTTCATAGTGCTCATCTGGTACATGCTTCCTGTGTTCTTTGGACACATCGAATCGCTTGCTGTGGATCTTTCCTGGGCTTTTGTGGTAACCTTCCTTGCTGCGATCCTGTCGGAAATTTTCGAGAGAAATCTGGAAAGAAATTCTCTCGGAACAGATTTCAAAACAGTGATAGTTGTACTTTTCATCATCTCCATAATCTTCTACACCGCTTTTTCATTTGAAAAACCCTGGATCGACGTCTTCACTGAACATTGAAATGAAAACATTTTCAAACTATAATGTATTTGGAAACCACATGAAAGAAGGTGAAGCCTTTGAGAAAGATCAGATTGGGTGTTGTGGGGTGTGGAATCGCCGCTCGAGAGCTGCACCTTCCTGCTCTGAAGAACCTTTCCCATCTCTTTGAGATCACGGCTGTCACGAGTAGAACGAAGTCTCACGCTGAAGAGTTCGCGAAAATGGTCGGAAATCCTGTTGTTTTCGATAGATACGAGGAACTTTTGGATTCTGGTCTTGTTGACGCGGTCGACCTCACACTTCCCGTTGAATTGAACCTCTCGTTCATTGAAAAGGCCCTTCAAAAAGGAGTCCATGTGATCTGTGAAAAACCCATTTCAACGGACGTAGAAACGGGAAAGAAAGTTGTCGAGTTGTCAAAAAAGTCTGAAAAAACAGTCTACATCGCGGAAAATTTCAGACACGTTCCAGCGTTCTGGAAGGCAAAAGAACTGGTTGAGAGCGGGTCGATAGGTGATCCTGTTTTCATGAGCTGGCAGATCTGGGTGGGAATGGACGAAAACAACAAATACGTTCACACCGACTGGAGGAAGAAACCGAAACACGTTGGAGGTTTTCTCTCGGACGGTGGTGTTCACCACGCGGCGGCGATGAGGTTGATCCTTGGTGAGATAGAATGGGTTTCCGCCGTTGCGAAGGATCTTTCTCCGCTTCTCGGGGGAATGGATTTTCTTTCCTCTATATTCGAGTTCGAAAACGGCACAGTCGGAAACTACACGGTTTCGTACTCTCTGAAGGGAAAAGAGCGGTTTGAAATCACAGGAACGAAGGGAAGAATTTCAATATCCTGGGACAGGATCGTTCTGAACGAAGAGGAAATAAGAGTTCCACAGGAAAACAGCTACCAGAAAGAGTTTGAAGATTTCTATCACGTGGTTGTGGAGGGAAAATCGAACGATCTGGGAAGTCCGGTTCAGGCTCTGAAGGATCTTGCATTTATAGAAGCCTGTGTGAAATCGGGGGGAAACAGAGTGCTCGTTTCAAGTCTACTGTAAGGAGGTGTTTTCAATGGAGTACAGAAAAGTAGGAAAATGGGGCGTCAAGATCAGCGAACTCTCTCTTGGATCCTGGCTCACGTTTGGAAAACAGCTCGACCTCGATACTGCCACAGAAGTGGTGAAAAAGGCGTTCAACAGTGGAATAAACTTCTTCGACACGGCAGAGGCGTACGCAGGTGGAATAGCAGAGGCGATGCTTGGAAAAATACTCAAGAACTTCAGAAGAGAGGACCTCGTCGTTTCCACAAAGATCTTCTGGGGTGGAAGTGGCCCGAACGATCTGGGGCTTTCGAAGAAGCATCTTCTCGAGGGAACCTGGAACTCTTTGAAGAGGCTTCAGATGGACTATGTGGATATCCTCTACTGTCACAGACCCGATCCGAACGTTCCCATGGAAGAAGTTGTCTTCGCGATGGACTACATTTTGAGAGAAGGGCTTGCACTCTACTGGGGAACCTCTGAGTGGAGTGCAAAGGAGATAGAGGAAGCGCACAGGGTTTGTAAGGAACTGGGCGTCATGCCTCCCATCGTGGAGCAACCGCAGTACAACATGTTCGTGAGAGAAAGGGTGGAAAAGGAGTACGCACCTCTCTACGAAAAGTACGGCATGGGGCTGACTACTTATTCACCTCTCGCGTCTGGCCTTCTTTCTGGAAAATACAACAACGGAATTCCAGAGAATTCAAGACTTGCCACGTTCCCGCAGGTGAGGAAGTGGCTTGAAGAGGGAGGTCTTCTCAACGAAAAAACCTTCGAAAAGCTCAGAAAACTCCAGAATATAGCGGACCAGCTCGGAGCGAGCCTTCCACAGCTTGCCATCGCGTGGATCTTGAAAAACAAAAACGTCAGCAGTGTCATTCTCGGAGTGAGCAGACCAGAACAGCTCGAAGAGAACCTGAAAGCAGTCGAGATCAAAGAAAAACTCACAGATGAAGTAATGGAAGAGATAGAAAAGATCCTGAATGAATAAAAGGCGCCGGACGGCGCCTTTTTCAATGACAACAACCGCGTGATCTTCCCTGATGAGCGTACTGTTCTGGATTGTCTTTGAACTTTTCAGCGCATTTGTGAGAACAGAAGTAGTACTCTTTCCCCATGTATTCCACCTTTTCCACCGCCTCTTCCTTTTCGATCTTCATTCCGCAGACGGGATCCTTCACTTTCATAAAATCCACCTCCTTACTGGAAAAATTCGACTTGAATTAGTCTCTCATAATGTGCTACAATTAGTGTAGCATAATTTGAGAGGAGGAATCAACGATGTGTCCTTTTTGTTTTTGGAGCTGGGGCTTCTGGCCCTGGAACTGGGGAGGAGTTATCATGATGATTTTCTGGGCAGTTATTCTGGTGGTTCTCTTTGCCTTTCTCTTCAGGTGGCTTGGAGGAGAAAGACATGAGAAAACGGAAGGAAGAACCAGTAACAAAAAGGCTCTTGAGATACTGAAGGAAAGGTTTGCCCGCGGTGAGATCACCGAAGAAGAGTACGAAAGAATGAAAAGGAGGATCCAGGATGAGTGAATTTGAACGCTGGAGAAAGGAATTCCCTGAAGTGAGTGGTGCCGTTGTAAGAATGAGAAACAAGGCTTTCGCTGACGGTTCTATCCCTGCAAAGTACAAAGTGCTGACGGCTTTAGCCATAGCGGTTGTGGAAAAGTGCAAACCCTGTGCTCAGGGATATTATCAGAAAGCGATCGAAATGGGTGCCACAAAGGATGAAATAAAAGAGATCCTCGAAGTTGCTGTCACCATGGGAGCGTGCATTGCAGAAACCTGGGCGAGGGAGGTGTGGCAAGATGGCCGATCAGAGGACAATGGAGGATCGTGCTGTGAAGAATGAAGGGATAAAGAAGACCTTCACCGTAACAGGAATGACGTGTGCCACATGTGCGAAAACCGTTGAAAAGGCCCTGAGAAAACTCGACGGGGTGAAATTCGCAGCGGTGAATCTGGCAACCTCCACGGGTTTCATCGTGGCAGAAAGAGAGTTATCCTTCGAGGAAATCAAAAAAGCGGTGGAAGAGGTAGGTTATGGAATCAGTACAGAATCACCAGAGGACGTGGAAAGAAAGCGTTACGAAGAATCGAAAAAGAATTTGATCCTTGCCTGGCTCGTCACGGCTCCTCTTGCCCTCCTTATGATTTATCACATGTTTGTTTCCAAGGTGCCGTATTTCACCTGGATAGAGGTCTTCGCAGGTGCGTTCGTTACGTTCTATGTGGGCAGAGGAACGATCAGAGGGGCATGGATAGCCCTCACACATAAGCACACGAACATGGACACACTCATCTTCTTCGGTGCGGTGACTTCCTGGGTAACGGCTGTTCTCGACAGTATAGGACTTCCCGTGATGTCTTTCGGTGCCATAGGTGCCATGATCGTTGCGTTTCATATCACCGGACGTTTCATAGAGTCTTACCTGCGTGACAGGGCCAGCAAAGAAATCAAAGCCCTTCTGAAACTTCAGGCGAAAGAAGCCCGTGTCATCACCGATGAAGGAGAAGTGATGATGCCGATAGAGGCGGTGAAAGAGGATTTCATCGTACTCGTGAAGCCCGGCGAAAGAATACCCGTGGATGGGGTGATCGTGGAAGGCCAGTCTTCAATCGATGAGTCCGTAGTGACGGGAGAATCCATACCGGTTTTGAAGAGAGAAAACGATGAAGTAATCGGTGGTTCTTTGAATGTATCGAGCCCTATCAAAATAAAAGTCGCAAAAGTAGGAGAAGACACCTTTTTGTCTCAAATGATCAAATTGATTCAGGAAGCGCAGGGTTCGAAGGTGCCGATTCAGGCTCTCGCCGATAGAATCACCATGTGGTTTGTCCCCACGATCATCGTCCTTGCGATAGCCAGTGCCCTGGTGTGGTATTTCAACTACGAAACCTTCCTACCCTTTGTAGAAAAGGCAAGAGAAATCTTTCCCTGGATCATACAAACCAGTGACCCGCTGACCTTCTCTGTCTTCGTCTTCGTTGCAACGATCGTCATAGCGTGTCCATGTGCGCTTGGTCTTGCAACTCCCATGGCCCTTGTGACTGGAACGGGACTTGCGGCAAAGAAAGGTCTTCTCATAAGAAACGCCGAGGCGATTCAGACATCGAAGGACATTGGGGTGGTTCTCACAGACAAAACAGGAACGCTCACCGAGGGCAGTCCAAGGGTGGTGGATCACAACCTTTCCGACGAACTGGTGAGGATCGTAGCGAGCGTGGAGAGAAACTCGAACCATCCTCTTGCAAAGGCAATTTCTGAACTTTCTCAGAATGTAGTTGAGGTAGAAAGCGTGGAGGAAGTCCCAGGAGAAGGAGTGAGGGCACGTTACAAGGGAGAAGAGTATTTTGTCGGGAAGCCTCTGGATTATTCAAAGTACGAGTCTCTCCTGGAGGAAGGAAAGACCGTAGTTGAGGTGAGAAGAAACGGTGAAGTTGTAGGATTTCTCGCAATAGAAGATCCGATCAGAGAAGACAGTCCCGAGGCCGTGAGAAGACTCAGGGAGATGGGAATAGAACCTGTCATGATAACGGGAGACAATGAAAAGACTGCAAAAGCGGTTGCAAGACGCCTTGGGATAGAGAAGTTCCACGCGGGTGTGAAACCTTCTGAGAAACTGGACCTTGTGAGATATTACCAGGCCCAGGGAAAGAAAGTTGCGATGGTGGGAGACGGTATGAACGACGCCGCTGCTTTGAAAGGGGCAGATGTTGGAATAGCGATAGGTTCGGGAACAGACCTTGCCATCGACAGCGCAGACATCATCATAACAAAGGGCGGTATATCGAAAGTCGTCGATGCGATAGAAATATCAAGAAAGACTTTCAAAATCATAAAACAGAACCTGTTCTGGGCCTTCTTCTACAATGTGATAGCCATTCCAATGGCGATGATGGGATTGCTTCATCCGGTGATCGCAGAACTCGCCATGGCTTTCAGTTCCATCACTGTGACTCTCAACTCTATGAGGGTGAGAGAGTGAACGATCAAAATCTGAGGAGGTGCTGCCATGAGGTACGTACTCAACGTTCCGGATATTTCCTGCAATCACTGCAAAATGAGAATTTCGAAGGCGCTGGAAGAACTGGGCGTTAAAAACTACGAAGTGAGCGTGGAAGAGAAGAAAGTGGTTGTTGAAACGGAAGATCTGGACAGTGTTTTGAAGAAACTCGAGGAGATCGACTATCCGGTGGAGAGTTACCATGAAGCCTGATTAACAAAGGTGTTGAGAACTTTCTTCAAAAAATCTCTAAAGACCTGATCCTTCAGGCCCTCACTGTGAGCGGGTGTGAGGGCCAGTATTTTTCCGTTGTAATATCTTTTCATCCAGCCCGCGATGGAGGTACCGTCTTCTGATTCACTCCAGAGGAATATCTCCACATCGGAATACAGATCCACGAAATAGTGTTCATCTACGAGTTCAAATTCAACGTCCTTGCCGTAGTATCTCACTTTCTTCTGAGGTGGATGGTGGATGAACCTTCCTCCAACAAGCCTGTTGTAGCTCTCTGGAAAACGTGCAAGGCCGGAGTGCCAGACAAAGAGCATTCCTCCGGATCTCACGTAGTCTTCCAGAATCTTTGTTTCTTCCTCTTTGAACCACGGTGTTTCATCGTCGAGGAGGTTCCAGCGTCCTATGACAACAAGATCTGGGAATTTTCTGATCTCTGGGAAATCCTCAGGACGAAGATCATTGATCTCACAGTTTAAGGCATATTTCAAGGTTTCCAGAAAGAGATCGTGATCGTGGTATTTGTCGCCAAGAAAAGAAAAAACTCCCATCTCATCCCTCCTAATCAGTATACTATCACCACATTATGTAACAGAAATGTTAACCATTGACTTTCTATCCGATTGAGACATAAAATTTTTTTGCAAAGATATGGTTATAGTACCATAAGAAAAAAATATTTTTACCGAGGAGGTGTGGGTTAATGGGTAAAAAGCTTCTTTTGATGCTGATTTTAGGCGTGTTTTTAGTGTCGGCTGTGTTCGGTGCAAAGTACACACTGAGATTTGGACACGTTCTTGCTCCAGGTGAACCGTACCATCAGGCGTTTCTGAAATGGGCCAAGGCAGTTGAGGAGAGAACGAACGGCGATGTTAGAATTGAAGTCTTCCCGAGTTCACAGCTTGGTGTGGAAGAGGACATCATCGAGCAGATCAGAATGGGAGCGCCTGTGGGATGGAACACGGACTCTGCAAGGCTTGGAATGTACGTTAAAGACATCGGCGTCATGAACCTTGCATACTTCATCGATTTCATGGGCGCAAAAACTCCTGAAGAGGCGATGGAGGTTCTGAAGAAGATCAAGCAATCTCCAACAATGCAGAAGTGGTTGAAAGAGTTGGAACAGAAATTCGGTATAAAGGTTCTCTCCTTCTACTGGGTGCAGGGTTACAGACACTTTGTGACAAACAAACCCATCAGGGAACCGGAAGACCTGAATGGTTTGAGAATCAGAACTCCCGGTGCGCCTGCATGGCAGGAATCCATAAGAGCTCTTGGTGCCATCCCTGTTGCCGTCAACTTCGGAGAGATCTACACAGCGGTCCAGACGAAAGCGGTCGATGGAGCAGAACTCACTTACGCGAATGTTTACAACGGTGGTCTATACGAAGTTTTGAAGTACATGTCTGAAACGGGACACTTCCTTCTCATCAACTTCGAAATCGTCAGCGCAGACTGGTTCAACAGCCTGCCCAAGGAATATCAGAAGATTATTGAGGAAGAGATTGACAAAGCGGGAATCGAAGTTTCTCTCAAAATCATGAAAGAACTCGAAGAAGAATACAAACAGAAGTGTATTGAAAAGGGTATGACAGTGATACCAGCTTCTGAAATCGACAAGGAAGCCTTTATGGAAAGGGCAAAACAGGCTTACAAGAATCTCGGTCTTGAGGATGCTCTCAACCAGTTGATCAAGGAAGTGAAGGGAGAGTAATCATCAATTGCCCGGCCCTTTCTGGGTCGGGCTTTCACTCTGTTCAGACAGAGGTGAGAGACGTGAAAAAAGTGGACCAGATTCTTTTGAAGTTTGAAAAACACGCCGCCAAGATTCTCCTTATGGTTATGATTGTTCTCGTTTTTGCTTCAGGAGTTGCCAGATTTCTAAAGCATCCAATAAACTGGGCTGTTGATATGAGTAGCTTTTTCTTTGCCTGGGCCTGTTTCTTTGCGGTGGATGTGGCCTGGCGTGAAAACAAGATGATGTCTGTGGACATCCTTGTGAAGAAATTTTCCGAAAGGACTCAAAAGATCATCAGGGTAGTGAATTACATCATTATCCTTGCTTTCATTGTTTATCTTATCGTGTGGGGCTTTTATCTTTCCTATAAAACAAGATACAGAACCTTCGTGGGGATACCAAACTTCAGCTACACGTGGGTCACACTGAGTGTTCCTGTTGGTGCAATTTTGCTATTCAGAACAACTGTACTGAAGCTGATAGAAGAGTTCAGAGGCAACAAGAAGGAGGAAAGATGAC
This sequence comes from Thermotoga sp. RQ2, assembly GCF_000019625.1. Classification (NCBI taxonomy): domain Bacteria; kingdom Thermotogati; phylum Thermotogota; class Thermotogae; order Thermotogales; family Thermotogaceae; genus Thermotoga; species Thermotoga sp. RQ2. Next base: position 615,854 of record NC_010483.1, on the reverse strand, counting down.
ATGATCATAGTGCTCATTGCCTTCGCTGTTTTTCTGATGCTTGGCATGCCTGTTGCCTTCGCTATAGGAATATCCGGATTCCTCTGGTTTCTTCAGCATCCAGAACTTCCCATCACTATTCCGATACAGAGACTGCTTTCTCAAACAGTGAATTTCACGCTGCTTGCTATTCCCATGTTCATTGTGGCTGGTAATGTGATGAATTCTGCCGGTGTGACGAGAAGACTCCTTGATTTTGCCTCTACCCTCGTTGGTCACATGAGAGGAGGACTCGGTCAGGTTTCAGCTGTTCTTTCCACGTTGATGGGAGGAGTTTCCGGATCCAGTATTGCGGACGCGGCGATGGAAACAAGGATGCTCGGTCCAGAGATGCTCAGACGAGGCTATCCAAGAGGATTCGCTGTTGCCGTGAACGTCTGGACGTCCCTGATCACTCCTATTATCCCTCCCGGTATCGCTTTCATCATTTACGGTACAATCGGTCAGGTCTCCATAGGAAGGCTCTTTGCGGCGGGAATAGGACCTGGTCTTCTTTTGATGGTGGTTTACATGATCACCATATGGTTTGTTGCTAAAAGATTGAACCTTGCACCTGAACGAGAGAAACGAGCACCGATAAACGAAGTTTTCAGATCTCTTGGAAAGAGTATCTGGGCTCTTATGTTTCCGGTTTTGCTGATTGTGGGTTTGAGAGGCGGTATCTTCACCCCTTCGGAGGTTGGTTCTTTCGCAGTTTTGTACGGAATGCTGGTGGGATTCATAATACACAGGGAGATGTCTTTCAAAACCTTTTATTGGGAAACCCTGGAGAATTCTCTTGGTGATATCGGTAGTGTGATGTTCATACTTTCAATGTCTACAATCTTTGGTTACGGTATGATATGGGAAAGGATACCGGAAAAGCTCGCGGAATTTCTCCTTGGAATATCTTCCAATCCAAACGTTCTGATGATAATGATCTCCTTGTTCCTGGTCTTCGCTGGTTTGTTTGTGGACGCAACGGCTTTGATTCTCATGCTTACAGCAATCCTGCTTCCTGTGGCAAGACAGGTGGGAATAGATCCCGTTCACTTCGGTTTGGTGTTCATTCTATCTGCTGCTATGGGTAATCAGACACCGCCTGTAGGTGCTTCCATGTATGCCGGTTGCTCTGTGCTCGGTGCAACCATAGAAGAATACATACAGGCATCCTGGCCTTTTCTGTTTGTGGCGATACTGGCAATATTTCTGGTTATTTTCTTTCCGCAGATCGTACTGTTCATTCCGAATCTCATCTTTGGATAAGGAGGGAGCAAAGCTATGAATTTCCAAGGAAAAGTGGTTTTGATAACAGGAGCAGGTTCCGGCATCGGAAAGAAGGCAGCCATTATGTTCGCAGAAAGAGGAGCGAAGGTAGCAATTAACGATATCTCTGAGGAAAAAGGAAAAGAAACAGTGGAGCTGATAAAGGGTCGGGGAGGAGAAGCTGCGTTTATCTTCGGAGATGTGGCGAAAGATGCAGAACAGATAGTGAAGAAAACAGTGGAAACGTTCGGAAGGCTTGACATCCTGGTGAACAACGCTGGTATTGTGCCTTATGGGAACATAGAAGAGACTTCGGAGGAAGACTTTGACAAAACGATAGCCGTGAACGTCAAAGGGCCTTTCCTTCTTTCAAAATATGCTGTCGAGCAGATGAAAAAACAGGGCGGAGGAGTCATTGTGAACGTTTCCTCCGAAGCAGGACTCATAGGGATTCCAAGAAGGTGTGTCTACAGTGTTTCAAAAGCAGCACTCCTGGGACTCACACGATCTCTTGCCGTTGACTACGTCGATTACGGAATCAGGGTCAACGCGGTGTGTCCAGGCACCACTCAGTCTGAGGGGCTCATGGCGAGGGTGAAGGCTTCTCCGAATCCAGAAGAACTCCTGAAAAAGATGACCTCCAGGATCCCCATGAAGAGACTGGGGAAAGAAGAGGAAATTGCCTTCGCAATCCTCTTTGCGGCGTGTGACGAAGCCGGATTTATGACGGGCAGTATCATAAACATAGATGGAGGTTCTACCGCTGTGTAAGGAGGTCTTAGTGTGGATGTTATTCAGAGGATCAAGGAAAAATACGATGAGTTCACGAATGCAGAGAAAAAAATAGCTGATACCATCCTTTCTGATCCGAAGGGAATTATAGAGAGTTCCATCAGCGATCTCAGCGAAAAAGCAGGTGTGAAGAGTGAAGCTTCCGTCGTGAAGTTTTACAAAAAACTGGGATTGAACAGCTTTCAACAGTTCAAGGTGCTTTTGGCTCAGAGCATCTCCAGGGCACCGCTCGAGATCGTCTACGAAGATGTCTCGAGTGAGGACGATACGAAAACCATCACGGAGAAGATATTCAAAGCAACAGTGAGGGCCATCCTGGATACACTGAATTGGATGGATGTCGATTCCATCGAAAAGGCCGTCGATCTGTTTAAAAACGCTCAGAGGATCATATTCATCGGTTTCGCGGCCTCGGCAGCTGTTGCGTTTGATGCGTTTCACAAATTCACAAGAATAGGAAAGAACTGTCTGTTTTCTAACGATGAGCACATCATAGCAACCATTCTTGCTACAGCTTCACCAAACGATCTGCTGGTTGCCATTTCGCACACCGGAGAAACGATCTCTGTGGTGAACTTCGCTAAAAAAGCGAAAGAGATGAAAATGCCGGTTGTTGCTATCACAGGGAATAGAAAATCCACGCTTGCGAAGTACTCGAATGTTGTCCTTGCCACCAACACAAAAGAGACGAAAATAAGAACCGATGCGATGACTTCGAGAATAGTCCAGCTTGTGATTCTCGATACGATATACACGCTTTTAGCAGCAAGAGATCCAAGGGCAATAGAAATTCTCAACAGGAGTAGACTCGCGGTTTCAGAATTGAAGTACTGAATCTGGAGGGGGAAGATATGAAAAAAGTATTGATCGTGACACGAACCTTCGGAAAGTACTCCCAGGAACCTGTTGAATTCCTCAAAAAAGAAGGCTTCGAAATAATAAGATCCGACACTATAGATCCTGACATCCTGAAGGAAGTAGATGCTTTGATTGTGGGAACACACCCAGTAACAGCAGAAATGATAGAAAATTCCAGTCTTAAAGTCATAGCAAAGCACGGTGTGGGGGTGGACAACATAGATTTGGAAGCTGCCACGAAAAAAGGTATTCCCGTTACCATCACAGCCGGTGCAAATTCCCTTTCCGTCGCAGAGCTCACAATCGCTTTCATCTTCGCACTGATTAGAGGTCTTGTATGGGCTCACAACAAACTGTTTCTCGAAAGAAAATGGGAAGGAACGGTGGGACAGGAAGTTTCTGGAAAAACACTGGGTGTGGTGGGGTTTGGCTCGATAGGAAGAGAAGTGGTTAAAAAGGCTGTCTGCCTTGGAATGAACGTGCTGGTCTACGATCCTTATGTGAGTAAAGATAATGTTAGATTACTGGAGGCTACCCCTGTTGATGATCTGGATCAACTTCTAAAAGAGAGTGATTTCGTCTCACTCCATGTTCCGCTGAACGAAAGTACAAAGAACATGATAGGAGAAAGAGAACTCTCACTCATGAAGAAATCTGCTTTTTTGATCAACACCTCCCGCGGAGGACTGGTAGATGAAGAAGCACTCGTGAAAGCTTTGAAAGAGGGAAGAATAGCAGGTGCTGCCTTGGATGTCTTCTCTGAGGAACCTCCGAATCCCAATTCACCTCTTTTCAAATGTCCCAATCTCATCACCACAGCCCATATAGGTGCGCATACAAAGGAATCCATCCTCAGAATGAATATGATGGCTGCTCAATCTGTGGTGGACTTTTTCAAGGGTAATATTCCGAAATACGTGGTGAATAAAGAAGTAGCCCAGATTTTGAAAGAGAAGGGTTATCAAGAAGTATCTTGAACGGAAAAGGTTCGTGTGTTAAAATAACCACAGAAGCGAGCAGGCGTAGCTTCAAGCGGTGGAGCGCCGCCTTGGTAAGGCGGAGGGTGTGGGTTCGAGTCCCACCGCCTGCTCCATTTTCTATTTTCCTATCCCCAGGGGATGACATTGTGAAGAGAAGAAAATCAACAAGAACCAGTTCTTTTGGAGTAAAAGGCCGGGAAAGCCATGATTCATCTCCATTTTATAGTAGAGCGATCTATTCCAACTTTTCCCTTCCAAAACCTTCAGAGGAAGATCTCATCGAGAACCCACTTCCTGAAAATCTCTTAGACAAGGTCATTGAGGGGGATGCCAGAGAAGTTCTGAAAAAAATACCTGACTGTTCGATACATCTCATGGTGACTTCACCTCCGTACAATGTAGGGAAAGAATACGATGAAGATATGACTCTTGATGAATACCTTGAATTCATAGAAGAAATCATGAAAGAAGTGTACAGGGTTCTCGTCTGGGGTGGAAGAGCCTGTTTTAATGTAGCAAATCTTGGAAGAAAACCGTACATTCCTCTTCATGCGTATCTCATCCATTTGTTTGAAAAGATAGGCTTTTTGATACGTGGAGAGATCATTTGGGACAAAGGGGAAGCGGTGAGTGGTTCTTCGACTGCGTGGGGTTCGTGGATGTCTCCTGTAAATCCCGTGCTAAGAGATCAACACGAATATATAATTGTAATGAGTAAAGGAGATCTAAAGCGAAGAAAACCCAGTGATAGAGAAGCAAAATCAACAATAACAAGGGAAGAATTTTTAGAATTCACAAGGAGTGTGTGGAAATTTCCACCAGAGTCAGCTAAGAGAGTAGGACATCCTGCCCCCTTTCCTGAGGAACTTCCTTACCGTTGTATACAGCTCTACACCTTTAAAGGAGATGTCGTTCTCGATCCTTTTGCTGGTGTAGGAACAACTTGTGTGGCTGCCGTTAAAACAGGACGGCATTTTGTTGGAATAGAGATAAATCCCGAATACGTAAAAAAGGCCGAAGAAAGGGTAAAGGATATTCTCAGCAAACCTACTCTTTTTGAAGATCACTGTTGATATTTTTCTATCAACTCTTTTATGAGATCGTACCATCCTTTGAAATATTCTTCTTTTGCTTTGAGTATCAATTCAACGGGAAAAGGTTTGTAATCGATCTCTAAATAGTTTTCCTCTTTTTTTGAAAGCTCGATCAATCTTTTTACAGTAGAACTCTTCAATCCAAAACCACGCGGGTTTGTGTTGCTGCTCGGGAGTGAGTAGTACTCCTCCAACTTTGATTCATTTTTTTCTACTTCTCTCTGTAGGTCTCTCAATTTTTCTAAATCAATAACGCATAGTATTATTTTGTCTTTGTTTCTTGCAATGTAGAATATATCTGCCTGGAAGTTGAAAGTTAAAATTCTATCTTTGGTTGGGAATCCATCCCATGCTATTTTAACGTCGGAAAATCCTTCAGTTGTTTTTATACTGTACCTCTTTGTTGAGTCGTCTTGAAAAGTTATTTCAATATCCCAGTTTCTTTCTGTGTCTGGGGCTTGATTAACGGATTTTATGAAGTGTGAAAGTTCTTTTCTTATCATCTCAACTATGAAATTCTCACGCCTTTTACCTACATCGGGAGCTCTTCCTTCAAAATAAAAGATATCCCATGCTTTTCCAAGGATATCGATTCTCTCTTTGTTCTTTTTGAAAATATCAATGAGAGGATCCGTTTTTCTCATAAATCTTCTCCCCCTCCACAAACACCGCAATGGGATCATCCTCGAAAAGAAGTGGATTTCTCTCGTAGAGACAAAAGTCTGCTCTGTACCCTGCTTCTATCTTTCCTGTTTTTATTCCCACCTGACTTGCCCCCGCTTCCGTCATCAGGTAGAACGTTTCTTCTCTGGAGAAACCCATTTTGAGTGCGTGTTCTGCGATATATTTTGGGTCACACGGTGAAACGGGAGAATCCGAAGAGAAAGAGATAGAAACACCCGCTTTGAACATTCTGTAGAACGGATAGTGAAGAGCGTTCACCTTGACTTTCTTCAAAAGGGGCTGATCTTCGAAGAAGAAATGTGGCTGAACGGAAAAAGTGGTGTTTTTCACCCGTTGTAGATCCTTTTCCTGGACGAACTGAGCGTGGATGATTCTGTGACCGCGGTGTCTTTCGAGAACATCGAGAACAAGGCTCACCGCACTGTCTCCTATGGCGTGAACGTTCAAAATGAGATCGTGTTCGTCGCAGAAGCGAGCCAGTTCTTCGAGTTTTTCTTCTGTGAGAAGTTGCACACCCTGCGTTCCGTCGTCGTATTCACCGGAGATGAGAGCCGTTTTTGCTCCAAGGGAACCGTCCATGAAGACTTTGACTCCTTTAACGTGCACTCTCTTGTTGAGATCTCCGAAGTGTTCGGGTTTTAGATCCTTTGGTTTCAGCTTCTCGAAGAGTCTGATTCTGGAGTGTTTTATAATGGAAAGAAGCCTTTCCACGCTCACACCGTAAAGGTCATCGCTCTGAACGAATGTTACACCGTGTTTGAGAAATTCCTCTTCTCCTACTCTGTAGAATTCTGCTATTTTCTCTTTGAAGACGTATTCGTAGATCTTTTCCAAGTTCTCTACGAGATACCTTTCTTCGACTCCCAGAACCTCCATCGCTTTTTTGTTGAGAAACGCTTTGTGACCGCACCTTCTTATGAGAAAGACAGGCGCTTCGATTCTGTCCAACCTCTCAACAACCGATCCATCTGGTTCTTCGAACCAACCCCTTCCCACCACAACTTCACTGGTGAGATCTCTTTCGAAAAGCTCGTCCCAATCGTTGAACTGGACACTGAGTTTCGAAAAGCCCGTTCCCACAACGTGTGCGTGTGAATCGACAAAGCCCGGAACGAGGAAGTATCCTTTCGCATCAATGACAGGTTCATTTGCTTTTTCGACGAATTCTCCGTTTTCCACGAACAGATCTTTTTGAACAAACTCCCTTCCATTCCACACCAGGGCACCTTTTATTATCATTTCAACCCCCTGCTTCCCGGTTTTTCTGCCGGGATTCCCTGTTTGCAGAGTGGACAGTCTTCAGGATCGTAGACCGGAAGGTCGAGCTTCAGAAGACTTTCGAACGGAACTCCAAAGTCCACTTTTCCGCCGGAGCGATCGATGATGGAACCCACACACACCACGTTTGCTCCATACTCTTTCAAGAGCTCTATCACTTCCTTCACAGAACCACCCGTGGTCACCACGTCTTCAACTACCGCTGCTTTCTCACCAGGTCTTACGAAAAAGCCCCTTCTGAGTTTCATCACTCCGTTTTCTCTTTCCGCGAACAACGACCTCGCTTTCAGGTACCTTGCGACGACGTACGAGAGTATCACTCCTCCCATCGCAGGACCCACTACTGTTTCCACATCGTACTTCCTCAGAAGCTTTGCTAATTCTTCTCCCACGATGTCGCCGTACTCTGGGAACTCGAAAAGACGTGCGCACTGCACGTATCTTGAGGAGTGTTTCCCGGAAGAGAGAATGAAGTGCCCCTCCATCAAAGCACCGGTTTTCTCGAGGATTTCCTTTATCACAGTCTCATCTCCTTTATTCTTTTGATCTTTTCTCCGGGATTTTCGCTCAGGTAGATCTCTCTTCCGAGCACAGCAAAATCCGCTATTCCCTTCATTTCTTCGAGCGTTACGACGTCCTTTTGATCGTCTGCTTTCACTTCCATTCTGATGCCGGGAACGAGAATTTTGCCTTTTATCTTCTCTCTCAGAGCCTTTGCCCATGGACCAGGAAGCACGAAATCACACCCAAGCTTGTTCAGTTTTTCTATCCTGTCCATGTAATCCTCGAGAGATCCTTCCATGGAAGTGAGTTTCACCACAACGAACACATGTTTGTCTGTTGTCCTGAGGGCTCTCTCCACGCTTTCGTATCCAGCGCAGGAGTGAACTGTGAAACCTATGATCGCCGGATGATCCCAGCTCTTTATGGAACGTTCCACCGTTGAAGGGATATCACAGAACTTCAGGTCAAGGATTATCTTCAAATTCCTCTTTGCGAGTTCGTCGAAGATCTTTTTTCCGTGTACGGCGAGGTTGTGCCCCACCTTCACCACTTCGAAACTGCCGTTTTCGTCGATGAATCTGATAGGATCTTCCATGTCCAGACTGAGAACAGGTGTCATCTTTTCACCTCCAGCAGATATTTTCCAATTTCTTCCACAACACCGGGATCTTTGAAGAGAGCGCTTCCGACTCCTATCACGTCCGCTCCCACTTTCAGGAATTCTTCTGCGTCTTTCACGGAGTACACACCACCGCTTGCTATCACAAAGAGTTCTGGGAATCTTTTCTTCACTTCGTACACTGCCCTGAGGGCGATCGGTTTCAGCACGGGACCAGAAAGTCCTCCTAAGATCATCGTGTCTTTTTCAAAATGCAGTCCCCTCACCGTGTTCACGAGCGTGATTCCGTCCCATTCCGCTTTCATCACGAATTCCGCAGCGTCTTCCACGAAGATACCCTCTACTCCCACTTTCGCTATCAGGAAGGAGTCGGGAAGTTCTTTTCTAAGTGTGTTCAGGAGTTTCTTCCACTCTTCCGCGTTTTTGACTATGGAGAGTCCTCCTTCTTTCACGTTCGGACAGGAGAAATTGAACTCCACCGCATAGAATCTGTCCGCTACCTTTTTGAACACACGGGCCACTTCCAGATACTCCTCGAAAGAATCACCGCCGAGACTTGCGATCATGGGAACGGGAAGTTCCGGAATGTTTTCAACGAACGCGTGTATTCCGGGGTTTTCCAGTCCGATCCTGTTTATCACGTAGAAATCGCTGTCTGCCATTCTGGGAGTGGGGTTTCCTTCTTTCGGATGGAGCGTGACGGTTTTCAGCAAAACACCGCCCACGTATCTGTGATCCATGAGCTTCAGATACTCTCCAAAGCCGGCAGGACCGGAGAGAAGAACAAGGGGAGGTTTCAGCTCCAGCACAGTTCATCACCTCTGAATATAGGGCCATCGGTGCAGACGTGTTTCACACCCTCTTTTGTGAAGACGGCACAGGACTTACACGCTCCTATTCCGCATCCCATGTATTCTTCGAGCGAGAAGTAAACTTCTTTTCCTTTCAGGTGTTCCCAGCAGACTTTTTCCATTCCCCGAGAACCGGAGACGAGGTACCAGTCGTACTCTCCCGTGGAGGAGAGTTTACTCAAAAACTCCTCATCACCAACGGCCGTTTCGTGATCAAGTGGTATCTGGAAGGGAGTTCTGCTTCCCACGAGTACATCCACGTTCATCTTCTTTCGGAACGCTTCGGCCATCGTGAGGCATGTGGGAGAGATGATGAGAAGGCCTTTTCCAGGCTTTTCGAAGCCGTTTCCAAGAGGACCGTGACCTTTTATCTTCTCTGCTTCTTCGACGATCCACTTCGTTCCCTTTCCCTTCACCTGAACGGAGATCGCTGTGTGATCTTCCCAGTATCCGAGAACGAAAGGCTTTCTGACGAGTTTCGGTGTCTCCAACATGACGAACTGTCCTGGAGAGAAATCGATCCGCTCCTCGAAGAGAACGATCCAGGTATCCTCGTTCACTCTAATCGTTTTCTTTTTGGTCAGCAATAACCTCTCCATCTATCATCACCCATCTTCCTTTGAGTTTAAGAGCGACCACTTTTCCCTTCAGTCTGACACCGTCGAACATGGAATTCTTCCCTTTGCTTTTGAATTTTTTTGCGTCCACGATGAACTCTGCCTCCGGATCGATGAACACAAGAGTATCTTCTGTGAGACGAGCTTCAACACCGAGCACTTCGAGGGGCTTTTTCGTGAGTTTTTTTACGACGAGTTCGAGATCACCCAGGGCTGTGTAATAGGCAGGAAAGGCGATTTCTATGGATGTTGAGCCGTAGGGAGCGGTGAGAAAATCGTCCGGTTTTTCGTGGTGTGGCGCGTGATCCGTCGCTAGAACATCGATCACATCTTTTTTCACGGCCTCAATGAGAGCTCTTCTATCCTCCGGAGATCCGAGAGGAGGGTTGATCTTGAAGTTCGTGTTTTTGATGTCTTCGTAGCAGAAAAACAGGTGGTGCGGTGTTACTTCACAGCTGACCTTTGCCAGGTTCTTCAAAAACGATATCACTTCTACGGAGTACTTCGTTGTTACATGCTGGATGTGGAATCTTTCGAATCCGTACTCAAGGCCCGTCAGAACGGTTCGTGCTATGGCTATCGCTTCGTTCGATCTCGGTCTTTTCTGAAACGGTAGAGGAGCTCCCTCGTAGAAGATTCCATCCACCTCGTACATCTGGCTGTGGTCGAACCAGAGGGCTTTCTTTTTCTTTTTCATCGTTTCAACGAGTGTAGGGTAGTCGTACTCTATGCCGTCCGTTGAAAAGCCCACCACTCTTTCTCCTTCAGCTTCGATCGATCCGAAGGGAGAAACGGCAAAGAGAAACTCGACCGCTCTGTTTTTGGAGAGATCCAGGTGTCTTTCCAGAACTTCTTTGCTGTCTATGAGTGGCTTTGTATTGGGCTGTACCACCACTTTAAAAAAGCCTCCCACAAGGGAGGCTTCTTCTAAGGAGCTGTAATCTTCTCCACCATTGAGGCGAACATGAACGTGAAGATCGACAAAGGGAAACGTGGCAACCAATCCTTTCGAGGGAAAGGGTGTTTCTATTTCTTCTTCTATCCATTTCTTTCTAAACGGATCGTAGATCCTCACACTTTTCCCTCCGAATTCCTTTCCTGTTATTTTACCATCCACCTGGCGATCTCATCTATTACTCTTTTGTCAACGTGACCTTTCTTCATGTATTCAACCGGCGTTGATTTTCCTTCTCCTGAAATCATCAAGTGATTGAGATCGTCGAAGACGAGTATTTTCACATTTTCCCTGCCTGAAAGTTCCTTCAACCAGATCTCCTGGTCCTTTTCAGTCACCTGGTAGTCTCTGCCGCCGAAGATCAAAAGCATGGGGATGGTTAGTCTCTTCGCAATTGAAGCAGGATCTCTTTCTCTCAGATCGTAAAAGTACTTCGCGGGAGCTCCAAGGACGAATTCATCTGGAGGAATCTCTTTTCTTTTGAGTTTTTCCAGAATGTTCAGAGTTTCTTCTACGTTGCTTGCAAGACCCAGAGACTGAAGATATTTCAACTGATCTTCCATGACTTCTTCGAGCGGTCTTGCGGGCGGTGCTATCATGACAACACCGTCTGCCTTCGATCTTTCCGCTATCTCCGGTGTGAGCATCGCACCGAGGCTGTGTCCCAGCACATAAACTCGGGAGACGTCTTTTCTCTCTTTGAGTATCTTCACCGCTTCCAGTGCGTCTTCTATGACTTCTTTTTCGACGGTCAGGGTGGTAGGGTCTACTTTCTCGACGAACGTTCTTTTGTGGTATCTGAGAACGATGATACCCTTCGAAGACAGACCGTACGCGATGTCCTTGAATATCTTGTTTGGACCGATGGTTTCGTCCATGTCGTTCGGTCCAGAGCCGTGCACGAGGACAACAGCCGGGAACGGTCCGCTTCCTTTTGGGATCGTGATCTTCCCGGGAAGGCCGTTCACGGTGATATCCTTCTCCTCAAAGCTCTCCGGGTCCACGTAGTCTGGAAGTTCGTACTCTGTCTTTGTAGCCTGTTTGAAGAAGAGTCCGGCGACTTTTCCTTCTCTGTCCATGGTGACAAGTGCTGAGATTTCTCCTCTGTCGAACTTCAGAGTGAAGTTGTAGATCTCGTATTCAGCCTGGATGATTTTCTCGTATCCAGCGATTTCTCTGAAGTCACTGAGCTGTGCTTTCAGAGAGTTCCAGATGTTTGAAAGACTCTGGACACTGAGCTGTGCTTTTACCTGATTGGAACACATATTCAAAGCCGATTCGAAGTTTTCAGAGGTGAGATGTTGAACGAAGAGAAACGCTTCCTGATCGAAGGCACCAAACACCATCACACCGAGAAAGAGCGAAAGGAAGACAGTGAGTCTCATCTCTTTTCCCTCCCCTTCTTTTTGAACAGCACGTTCTCCTTCATCTTGTTTCTTACCTTCAGCGATCTTTCGACGTGAACCTTTTCACCTGTGAAGGGATCCAAACCAGAGTAGTACATCGCGGTGCTCACCGTTCCGGGAGTAGGTGTGAATATCTGGATCTGCTGAGGAAAGTACCCGAGGTGTTTGAGTATGAAGTCTCTCAAGTAATTGTTCTCCCTCCAGCCTTCTCCCGGATGTCCCACTATGAAGTAGCCGATCACGTACTTTCTCTTTCCTATCTTCTTTGCGAGTGTTTCAAAGCGCCTTTTGAACTCGAGGAACAGTTCTACAGGCGGTTTTCTCATCAGAGATAGCACCTTTGGATGAGCGTGTTCGGGGGCGAGTTTCAGCTGTCCCGGGGTGTACTTCACGAGTTCCCTTATGAAGACGTCTGGATCTTTTTCGGCAAGGACGAAGTCGTGCCTGATCCCGGAAGAGACAAAGACGTTTCTGACACCTGGTATTTTCCTGATCGACTCGAGAAGAGAGATGAATTCGTCATGGTTCGGTCGGACAATCTTGCACACGCTGGGATACAAACAGAACTTCTGGCACTGTCCTTTCGTTTCTCTGATGGAACAGCTCGAACCGTAGAGGTTCGCAGTCGGCCCTCCAACATCCGTGATGGTACCTTTGAAATCCTTTTTCTTTGTGAGGATCCTCACTTCTTCGAGAATGGAATCTTTGCTGCGGTAGGAAACGTGGGTCGTCTGGTGCTGTGTGAGGGCGCAGAAAGAACAGCTTCCGAAACAACCTCTCACGGCCGTTATCGAGAACTTCACCGTTTCTATCGCCTTCACTCTTCCCATCTTTGCGTAGAAGGGATGAACTTCTCTTTCGAAAGGAAGAAGGTAGAGCCGGTCGAGTTCCTCCTGGGAAAGTGGAAGTTGCGGGGGATTCTGAACAACATATCTTGTGTCCTGTTTCTGGTAGATCAGAATGTTCTTGTATGGATCAGTATACCAGGTCTGAAGTTTCAACGCTTCGGCGTATTTTTCGGGATTCTCTGAGATTTCATCGTAGGAGGGTAGTTCGATGCCTCCTTCAGGTTTTTGAGAGGACCACCAGACAACTCCACGAACACTTTTGCACTTTTCTATATCACCTGTTCTGGAAAGAATCTGTGCAATCTCAAGAACTGCCTTCTCACCCATTCCATAGACGAGGAGATCCACCTTTGAATCGATGAGGATGGATTTTCTCACCTTTTCGCTCCACCAGTCGTAATGTGCGAACCTTCTGAGGCTCGCTTCCAATCCACCAAGGACAACGGGAACTTCCGGGAAGAATCTCTTGATGAGATTCGTATAGACGATGGTTGCTCTGTCAGGTCTTTTTCCACCAGATCCACCCGGTGTGTAGTCGTCCGTTTTTCTCTTTTTCTTTGAGGCCGTGTAATTCGCCACCATCGAGTCAACGTTTCCAGCGGTGACACCGAAGAAAAGACGAGGCCTTCCAAGACGTGTGATGTCTTTTTCTGTTCTCCAGTCCGGCTGAGCTATGATTCCCACTTTGAAGCCGTGAGAGACGAGATAATGACCGATAAGGGCAACACCGAAGGAGGGATGATCCACATAAGCGTCACCTGTGACAAGAATGACATCGAGCTCTCTCCAGCCTAATTTTTTCATTTCCTCACGTGTTGTGGGAAGAAACACAGTATCACCCTATGTATTTTAAAACAAAAAAAGCCTCGTTTCGAGGCCTGGTTAAAAAACAGGGACGCAGGGGCACGACACTTATTTCTTTTGAGGTTGCTTTATCTTTTCATTGTGGATCGAAATCAACACATCTACCGGTATCAACACTAACATTTTCCTCACCTCCTTTTTGAGAATTACTCTCATTTTTCATGTGTAAGTGTATCATCGGGAGATTAAGAGTCAAATAAGGTAACGCTAATTATATGTAAAGAAAGACTCATTTCACGGTGAAGAAGGGAGCAATAAGAATCCTCACAGAAAAATTTTTGGGGACTTGACAAAATATTTGGTGATAGTCTAAAATATTTTGCAGGAGGTGACAAAATATGTTGCCCAAGTGTCCGGTCTGCGGAAAAGAAATGATAGTTACAGAGCTTCACTGCAAAAGAGACGATGTCACTGTGCGGGGACATTTCAAAGCGAGCCCGTTCGATTTTCTCGACAAAGATGAACTCGAGTTCGTGATTCTATTCTTCAAGGCGCGTGGGAATTTGAAGGAGATAGAGCGTTACACAGGACAGGGCTATTTCGCCTTGAGGGGGAAGCTGGAGAGAATCCTGGAGAAGATGAATCTCCAACCCCTTGGAGAAGTGGAGGAAGAAGCTGCAGAAGAGGATCTCTTCAAGCAGGTGAAAGAAGGGAAGATCAGCGTTGAGGAAGCTTTGGAAATTCTGAAGAAGAGGAAAAAAGGAGGAGAGAGCGATGTCTGAGGAGATCAGAAAGATCCTGGAAGCTGTGGCAAGGGGAGAAATCAGTCCAGAAGAAGGGGAGATGCTGATAAAGGCGGTACAGGAAAAGGAAAGAGAAGAAATCGGGCCAAAAGGTGATTTTTCTGAACGGGAGGGCGACTACATCCTCGGCGAAAACGAGATAGTGGAAGAAGATCTCGTCCTTTCTAAAAAGAAAGCGATCATAAGGGGAAAAATCAAAGGAGATCTTGCGCTCATCAACTGTGAAACGTTCTTTTCCGGAGAGGTGGAAGGTGATCTTGCCGTCATCGGCGGAAAGATCGAATTCGATGGAGGAACGGTGAAGGGAGATCTCGCTCTCATCGGCGTCAAAGAATCAGGGAAAACACCGGTGGTGGAAGGTGATATCGCGAGGATATCGAACTTCTTCGTCAGCGGTATTTTGAAAATGGTCTCTCCTTTCATCAGTAACATCTCTGTTTCTTCCAAGAAGAAGGTCGAAGGAAAAGAATGATCTTCCATGAAGGTGTATCTGATGGTTTCGACGATTCTTGTGGTGATGTTGTTTTCTTTGATATGGCTGTATGTGCTGTTTTTTTCTACTGTAGAGACAGCTCCATCTTCACCGGCGGTTTGGGAACTGGGTGTCACAGAAACATCCAGTGCAATGGTACCTGGAAGTCTTCAGGATCGATGAGGAGGGAGTACTGTGAATGAGCTCTTACACTGGAAGAGGAACTTCTTCCTTCTTGCCCTCGGAAGGTTCGTATCGATTCTTGGAAGTTCCATTCAGGCGGTTGCGATTCCTCTTTTTGTACTGGATCTGACACACTCTGGATCTGCTGTTGCCCTGATGACCGTAGCCTACATGGTTCCGAGGATCCTTTTCACACCCATAGCCGGGATCGTGGGAGACAGGGGAGATAGAAAGTTTCTCATGGTCTCGATGGATTTTCTGAGGGGATTTCTCATCTGTTTTCTGGCCCTTCTTGCGTTCAGAAACTCCGTCACCCTTCCCGTTCTCTACGTTTCTCAGATAGCGATGGCTGTCATGGACAATCTCTTCGACATACCGACAGGTGCGATGTTTCCCGATATCGTTCCTCAGGATTTTCTCATGAGAGCCAACTCCATCATGGGTATGGTGAGGATCTTTCCACAGATCCTGGGCCCCGCACTGGGAGGAGTGATCTACGGATTCTACGGTATAGCGATCGTTTTTCTTGTGAATGGGGTGTCTTTTGTCCTCTCTGCTATCAGTGAGATCTTCATCGTTTACAGCCGAAAGGTGGAGAAAAAGCCAGCAAAATTCTCTCAGATCCTTGAAGATCTCAAAGAAGGATTTCTCTTCATCTGGAACCACGAGCTCATACGAACCATTCTGATCTTCGCACTTTTTCTGAATCTGCTCATCTCTCCGCTGTTCATGGTGGTGTATCCTTACACGATCAGGGAAGTGATGAAATTTTCGGCTCAGGAATTTGGTTTCCTGGAGACTTCCTTCACCTTAGGGGCGCTTCTTGGGAACTTTCTGATCGCATCGTACCTGTCAAAGAAGAACATGTGGAAGGCCATGAAGATTTCTATCTTTCTTTTTGAACTTCCCATCGTCTTCCTTGGCTTTCTCGTCATGCCTGATTTTTCCTTGAACAGACTGGTTCTTTTCTCGCTGTTTTTCATCACGTTCCTGATAATGGGTTTTTTGAATCCCATCATCAACGTTCCTCTGGACACGGCGTTTCAAAAGATGACACCTTCTCACATCAGAGCGAGGGCCTTTTCTTTCCTCATTCTCGTAGCAAACGGAGTCACTCCGCTCGGATCGGTTCTCTACGGATACCTCGTTGATAGAGTGCCGGTCCATTTTCTTTACTATATTGTCGGAGCGCTTTCTTTTCTGGTCGCTGTGCTGCTTCTGGTAGCTTTGAGGGGAAAAGAGCTTCCCACTTGATTTTTCCAGCGTTGTTTGTTAGAATAGTAACCAAACAGGGGTGAAAGGTTATGCGATGTGGAAGAATAATATGTCTCAAATCGATTGAACACAATTATTATTACTTTTGGTTTAACAGGGGCACCTGTCCGTGAGTGCTACCGCTCCGGGCAGGTGCCTCTTTCGGTATCTGCCCGGAGCGATAGAAAACACTGAAGGGCTCCGGGCAGCGGAGCCCTTTTTTTATTACCAAAATCCCGTAGGAGGTGGTAGATCTATGATAGTCGTTTTGAAACCCGGTTCCACAGAAGAAGATATAAGGAAGGTGGTGAAGTTGGCTGAGAGTTACAACTTGAAGTGTCACATTTCCAAAGGTCAGGAAAGAACGGTTATTGGGATCATCGGGGACGATAGGTACGTGGTGGCGGACAAGTTCGAATCTTTGGACTGTGTGGAAAGCGTTGTGAGGGTGCTCAAGCCTTACAAACTCGTCTCTCGTGAGTTCCATCCGGAGGACACGGTGATCGACCTCGGAGATGTGAAGATAGGAAACGGCTACTTCACCATCATAGCGGGACCGTGCTCAGTTGAGGGCAGGGAAATGCTCATGGAAACCGCGCACTTTTTGAGCGAACTCGGTGTCAAGGTTTTGAGGGGAGGGGCTTACAAGCCTCGAACATCTCCTTACTCTTTCCAAGGACTCGGAGAGAAAGGGTTGGAGTACCTGAGAGAAGCTGCCGACAAGTACGGTATGTACGTGGTGACGGAGGCTCTCGGAGAAGACGATCTTCCAAAAGTGGCCGAGTACGCTGATATCATTCAGATAGGAGCGAGAAACGCTCAGAACTTCAGATTGCTCTCTAAAGCGGGAAGCTACAACAAACCCGTTCTTCTGAAAAGGGGTTTCATGAACACCATCGAAGAGTTCCTTCTCTCCGCTGAATACATCGCAAACTCTGGAAACACGAAGATCATACTGTGTGAAAGGGGAATCAGAACGTTCGAAAAGGCCACGAGGAACACACTCGATATATCCGCTGTTCCTATAATCAGAAAGGAATCCCATCTTCCCATTCTGGTGGATCCGAGCCACTCTGGGGGAAGAAGAGACCTCGTTATTCCACTCTCCCGGGCCGCTATAGCGGTTGGAGCTCATGGAATCATTGTGGAGGTTCATCCGGAGCCGGAGAAGGCACTTTCGGATGGAAAACAGAGTCTTGACTTCGAGCTCTTCAAGGAACTGGTTCAGGAAATGAAGAAACTCGCTGATGCCCTGGGGGTGAAGGTGAATTGAAAATTTCTGTGCTCGGAGCGGGATGCATCGGTGGATCGATCGCACTTAAATTGAAAGAAAAGCATCATGTCACAGCCTTCGACAGAGATGAAGAAACGATGAAAGCATTGGAAGAAAACGGAATAGAAACTGTTTCAAAGGAAAGCGATCTCTACGATACAGACCTTCTCGTTCTTGCGCTTCCCATGAGCGTCGAGGAGAGATTCCTGAAAGAAACGGACTTTTCAGGGAAGATTCTCGATGTGGCGAGCGTGAAGACACCTTTCATGGAAATAGCCAGAGAGAGGGGATTGAACTTCACAGGAGGACATCCCATGGCCGGAAACGAACGAAAGGGAAAATCAGGTTGGGATCGAGAAATGTTCGACGGAAAGATCTTCTTTCTCTGCTCTCTCGACGGAAAAGAGGATGGGATGATTGAAAACATCGTGAAAGATCTTGGTGCCAGACCTTTGTGGATAGACTACAGGATCCACGACGAGATCGTCGCTGCGGTGAGCCACGTTCAGTACTTGATCTCACTGAGCGCACGGTACGTAGGGAAACCCTTTGAAGAATACGCGGGACCTGGTTATCTTTCCAACACGAGACTTTCGAAACAGAACATGGAGATGGCGCTGGATATGATCAGATATAATAAAGAAAACATCCTCAAATACCTGGAGAACGCAAGAAACTTTCTGAATGTTTTATATCATCTCACAGAGAAAGAGGATTTCGAAAACCTGAAAAAAGTGATAAGGGAAGTGATATCTTGAAGGTACTTCCGGCGAAGAAGGTTGAAGGAGTGCTGAGCGTTCCTCCGGACAAATCCATAACTCACAGGGCTCTCATTCTGTCCGCTTTGGCGGAAACGGAAAGCACCCTGTACAACCTCTTGAGGTGTCTCGACACAGAGAGAACCCACGATATTCTCGAAAAACTCGGTACACGTTTTGAAGGCGATTGGGAAAAGATGAAGGTCTTTCCGAAGCCCTTCGCTGAGCCAATAGAACCTCTCTTCTGTGGAAACTCCGGAACAACCACGAGGTTGATGAGTGGAGTTCTTGCTTCATACGAGATGTTCACAGTGCTTTACGGGGATTCTTCTCTTTCCAGAAGGCCGATGAGAAGAGTGATCGAACCTCTGGAGATGATGGGAGCGCGTTTCATGGCGAGGCAGAACAACTACCTTCCCATGGCTATCAAGGGAAATCACCTTTCCGGTATCAGCTATAAAACACCGGTGGCGAGCGCTCAAGTGAAGAGCGCGGTTCTTCTGGCGGGGCTCAGAGCCAGCGGACGAACAATCGTTATCGAACCAGCAAAAAGCAGAGATCACACGGAAAGGATGCTCAAAAACCTCGGTGTTCCCGTCGAGGTGGAGGGAACACGTGTGGTTCTGGAGCCTGCTACCTTCAGGGGTTTCACGATGAAAGTCCCTGGTGATATCTCGTCGGCTGCTTTCTTCGTGGTTCTCGGCGCCATTCATCCCAACGCTCGAATCACAGTAACGGACGTTGGCCTGAATCCCACCCGAACGGGACTCCTCGAAGTTATGAAACTCATGGGAGCCAACCTGGAGTGGGAGATCACGGAAGAAAATCTTGAACCGATAGGAACTGTGAGGGTTGAGACATCTCCAAACCTGAAAGGTGTGGTTGTTCCCGAACACCTCGTACCTCTCATGATAGATGAACTGCCTCTTGTGGCGCTTCTCGGTGTTTTTGCGGAAGGAGAAACGGTTGTGAGAAACGCGGAGGAGTTGAGAAAGAAGGAATCCGACAGGATAAGGGTTCTGGTGGAAAACTTCAAACGGCTCGGTGTCGAAATAGAAGAGTTCAAAGATGGTTTCAAGATCGTTGGAAAGCAGAGCATAAAAGGTGGATCGGTGGATCCAGAAGGCGACCACAGAATGGCTATGCTCTTTTCCATAGCAGGGCTCGTGAGTGAAGAGGGGGTTGATGTGAAAGATCACGAATGCGTGGCGGTGTCTTTCCCGAACTTTTACGAACTGCTGGAGAGAGTGGTGATATCATGAAATTCTGCATCATAGGGTATCCGGTGAGTCACAGCATATCACCAAGGCTTTACAACGAGTATTTCAAAAGGGCGGGAATGAACCACTCGTACGGTATGGAAGAGATACCACCTGAATCTTTCGACACGGAGATAAGAAGGATTCTCGAAGAATACGATGGTTTCAACGCGACAATTCCTCACAAAGAAAGAGTGATGCGGTACGTCGAACCATCTGAAGATGCGCAGAGAATAAAAGCCGTGAACTGCGTCTTTCGGGGAAAGGGATACAACACCGACTGGGTTGGCGTTGTGAAATCGCTCGAGGGTGTAGAGGTGAAAGAACCCGTTGTCGTTGTGGGAGCGGGCGGAGCCGCACGTGCTGTGATCTACGCTCTCCTCCAGATGGGCGTGAAAGACATCTGGGTGGTGAACAGAACGATCGAAAGGGCGAAGGCTCTCGATTTTCCTGTGAAAATTTTCTCTCTCGATCAGCTCGACGAGGTTGTGAAAAAGGCGAAGAGTCTCTTCAACACCACTTCCGTTGGAATGAAGGGAGAGAAACTGACCGTTTCCGAAGCTTCTTTGAAAGGTCTGTATCTTGTTTACGACGTGGTGTACTTTGAGACTCCTCTCGTTTCTGATGCGAAGAGATTGGGAGTGGAACACGTTGTAAAGGGAAACCTCATGTTTTACTATCAGGCGATGGAGAATCTCAAAATATGGGGAATCTACGATGAAAGATCGTTCAAAGAAGTGTTCGAGGAGGTACTGAGATGAGGCTCACAATAGCGGGAGATTCCCACGGAAAGTACATGATAGCGGTTTTGGAAGGGATTCCTGCGGGTTTGAAGATCGACGAAGAAATCATAAGAAGAGAGCTTTTCAGGAGAAGAAATTGCTACGGTAGAGGAAAGAGGATGAGCATGGAAGAAGATGCCTTCGAGATCGTCTCCGGAGTGTGGGGAGGTATCACAACGGGAGCACCGGTGACGATTCTCGTTCCAAACAAAGCGGGCAACCCGGTGAAAGACGTTCGAAGCGTGCCGAGACCGGGTCACATAGATTACGCTGCCTTTGTGAAGTACAAACTGCCGGATCTGAACGTCTACGTGGAACGATCCAGTGCCAGATGGACGGTGGCTCTCACGGCGGCGGGTGCTCTTCTGAAGAGTCTCCTCAGAGAGTTCAACATAGATGTTCTCGGGTTTGTCACAAGACTTGGAAACGTGGAAGCGAAGAATATCCCAGACAATTTTGAGGAGTTGAGAAGAAAGAGGGACGAATCGGCCGTTTTCTGTCCAGATCCAGAGGCAACGGAAGGAATGATCTCCGAGATCGACAGGGCGAAAGAAGAGGGAAACACCCTCGGCGGCAAGGTGAAGGTCATTGCAAGAGGTGTCCCGGCAGGCATCGGGAGCTACTCCGATCTTTTCAAAAAGCTCGACTCGAAGATAGGTTCCCTCTTTTTTGCCATTCCCGCTGTGAAGGGAGTGGTGATTGGAAGTGAAGAGATGTGGTACGGCTTTGACTATCTGGATGAGTTCGAACTGGAAGACGGCAGGATAAAGAGAAGAACAAACAATCTGGGAGGAATAGAAGGGGGCATCACCAACGGAGAAGACGTGTGGGTGAACGTCTTCGTGAAACCCATTCCTACCACAGGAAAGCCGTTGAACTCCGTTGATTTGAGAACAATGGAACCGGCGAAAACACCGTACGTGAGATCTGACGTGACGGCCGTTCCTCCCGCTTCCGTCGTGTGTGAAGCCGCGCTCGCTGTGGTGATTTCGGACGCCTTGCTCGAACACCTGGGCGATGGAAACATCGACGACCTGAAAAGGAGGTTCGGGAATGAGAATCTTCCTCGTTGGGATGATGGGTTCTGGAAAGAGTACGATCGGTAAAAGGGTTTCCGAGGTGCTCGACCTTCAGTTCATAGATATGGACGAAGAGATAGAAAGAAGAGAGGGAAGAAGCGTTCGAAGGATTTTCGAAGAAGACGGTGAAGAGTACTTCCGATTGAAAGAGAAAGAACTTCTTAGGGAACTTGTGGAAAGAGACAACGTGGTCGTGGCAACGGGTGGAGGTGTTGTGATCGATCCAGAGAACAGGGAGCTTTTGAAGAAAGAGAAGACTCTCTTTCTCTACGCTCCCCCTGAAGTGTTGATGGAAAGAGTAACAACAGAGAACAGGCCTCTTCTGAGAGAAGGAAAAGAGAGAATACGAGAGATCTGGGAAAGGAGAAAACAGTTCTACACGGAGTTTAGAGGGATCGACACCTCCAAGTTGAACGAGTGGGAAACAACCGCACTCGTTGTGCTGGAGGCTCTGGACGAGAAAGAAATCTCAACGATAGAAAAACCACACCTGGTGAAGATCATCCTCGGTGGTTTCAAGAGGGTGAGGAACGAAGAGCTGGTTTTCACCACGGAGAGGGTGGAGAAGATATACGGAAGGTACCTTCCAGAGAATCGGCTTCTTTTTCCGGATGGAGAGGAAGTGAAGACGCTGGAGCATGTCTCCAGAGCGTACTACGAACTTGTGAGGATGGACTTTCCCAGGGGAAAGACCATAGCGGGTGTCGGAGGAGGTGCTCTCACCGACTTCACTGGCTTTGTGGCGAGCACGTTCAAAAGGGGAGTGGGACTTTCTTTCTATCCGACAACACTTCTGGCTCAGGTGGACGCTTCCGTTGGTGGAAAGAATGCCATCGATTTCGCTGGAGTGAAAAACGTCGTTGGGACTTTCAGAATGCCAGACTACGTCATCATAGATCCCACCGTCACGCTTTCGATGGATGAGGGCAGGTTCGAAGAGGGAGTCGTGGAAGCCTTCAAGATGACGATTCTATCGGGTCGCGGGGTAGAACTCTTCGATGAGCCGGAGAAGATTGAGAAGAGAAATCTCAGAGTTCTCAGCGAGATGGTAAAAATCTCCGTCGAAGATAAAGCGAGGATAGTAATGGAAGATCCCTACGACATGGGTTTGAGACACGCCCTGAATCTGGGACACACGCTCGGTCATGTGTACGAGATGCTGGAAGGGGTACCTCACGGTATAGCGGTAGCGTGGGGCATCGAAAAAGAGACGATGTACCTGTACAGAAAGGGAATAGTGCCTAAGGAAACCATGAGATGGATCGTAGAAAAGGTCAAACAGATCGTACCAATTCCTGTTCCATCCGTCGATGTTGAGAAAGCCAGAAATCTCATTCTGAACGACAAGAAGATCCTGAAAGGTTCCAGAGTTAGGCTTCCTTACGTGAAAGAAATCGGAAAGATCGAATTCTTAGAGGTCGATCCGCTCGAACTTTTGGAGGTGGTAGATTGAAAGTACTCGTGGTGAACGGACCCAACTTGAACATGCTCGGAAAAAGAGACAAAAACATCTATGGAAACTTTTCTCATGAGGATCTTGTGAAGATGATAGAAGATTGGGGAAGGAAAAACGATGTGGAAGTGGAGGTCTTTCAGTCGAACCACGAGGGAGAAATTTTGGATAGACTGCACAGGCTCGATTTCGATGGTCTTGTGATAAACCCGGGGGCTTTCACCCACTACAGCTACGCCATAAGGGATGCCCTGGAGATCGTGAAGGTGCCGAAGGTGGAGGTTCACATATCGAACATACACAGGAGGGAAGAGTTCAGAAGAAGGAGCGTTACGGCTGAGGTGTGCGACGGTCAGATAAGCGGACTTGGTGTGTACGGTTACCTTCTGGCTCTGGAGTACATAAAAAAGAAACTGGAAGAACTCACCTGAAAGAATCAAGCACGAAGAAAAGACCAAAACCGATGAGGAACAGACCGGTCACGGCCATCACTATTTTATAGATCCGTGAGGATTTCAATATGGTGTTTCCAAAGACACCTATCAGAGAGTACCAGAGAATGTCTGAGAGAATGTGGCCGAAGTAGAAGGCAGTAACCCCAGCCAGAAACGATGTCTGCGCTTTGACAAGGAAAGCGCTGCCGACGGACATCCACCAAAGAAGAAAGTACGGGTTGGACAGTGAAACGAGAGCTCCTGTGATGGGAAGGGGGATTTTCAGATCGTTTTTTTTCTACCTGTGAGATCTCACCTTTGATGGCTGTTAGCTGAGAAATCCCCATGAAAGCAAGGAAAGATCCTCCAAGAAGACCTATCACTTTTGTCACAAGCGGAGATTTCAGGACCCATTGAAAGCCAAGAACCAGCAGGAGAACAAGAAAAGCTTCCAGAACAACGTGGCCGGATATCAGTTTTATAGAGTTTTTCCAACCTTTTGCACTCTGGGATATGGCTATCATCATTAGAGGGCCCGGTGCGACCGCACCGGAAAGCCCCACAAGGAAACTCCCGAAGAATATGGAAATCATCATCTTCCTCCCCAAGAATTTTGAAAAATTTTACCACTCTGTTCTTTGCTTTTGTGTTAGTGTGAAATATATTTGTTTTAACATATTATGTTTTATGCATACAAACCAGGTTAGTTCCAATCATTCACAAAGTAGGTGATGCGTGTATCTGGCACTGGAAGAACGATACAGAGTATGCAATTACCGGTAACGAAAAATTTCATGCGGGTTTGTGGTACCGGAAGCTATGCGTTAAAAAAGGAATAATGGATGATATTAAGAGACAATATGAAGAGAATTTGTGGTAATCGATGACGTGTAAGTGCTTTGAATTCGAGAAATTAGTAGTTAACTTCTAACACACTGAGGAATACCTTCTTTCATCTATTTGTGAAACATGGAACTAATCGATTTTTACCAGAAACACCTCAAAACACCCTGACGTAGGTTGATATAATTTATCTTCTGTTTTTTGCTTGTGTTCTTTTCTTGTTTGACTATGCAATTATTCCATTTTTCCAAACAGTACTTGAAGATGCTCTCTTGTGTGTTAGAATGGTTTATGGAAAGGGAGGATATGGAAGGTCAAAAAACATCTTGCTTTCAGAGTGTGTTTGTGGTATAATTTCTCTTGAACTCAACGGTTTCAATAGTTCCTTAGAGGTATGGAAACATTCCTCGACCGTTGGCCAGACCTCTTTCCTGATCCGTTTCAATAGTTCCTTAGAGGTATGGAAACTCTTTTCCTTTCGCGACGACTTTTCCGTCTTTTGTGAGTTTCAATAGTTCCTTAGAGGTATGGAAACTCGTATCTACTACCTGAAAGAACAATTACATCATCATCGTTTCAATAGTTCCTTAGAGGTATGGAAACTCGGTTTCTGGATTCATTGCCGCAGCAACCCATGTACGTTTCAATAGTTCCTTAGAGGTATGGAAACACTATTCACCCGAAAATCCTGACGAATGGTCTCAACGTTTCAATAATTCCTTAGAGGTATGGAAACGCTGTTTTGTAGAATGCCCGGTATAGACATCTTAAGTTTCAATACTTCCTTAGAGGCATGGAAATCTGATACAAAACAAAAAATGCCCCTTTCGGGGCAAATGTTTGTTTTTGTGTTTCCGCTATCCGGTTAAATTACTCGTACCTCAGGGCTTCTATTGGACTCAGTCTGGAGGCTCTGTATGCGGGATAGAACCCAAAGAACAATCCAACGCTTGCCGAAACTCCAAATGCAACAATCACAGAGAGCGGATCTATCACGGCTTTCAATCCGTACTGACTGCCAAAGGTGTTAACTATCGTGTTCGAACCTAAGATACCCAGAGCAACACCTATGGCACCAGCAACGAATGTGATCACAACGCTTTCCACAAGAAACTCCAAAAGAATTCTGAGTCTTGATGCTCCTATAGCCATCTTTATACCTATTTCCCTGGTTCTTTCAACAACAGAGACGAGCATGATGTTCATGATACCGATACCACCAACGATCAGCGACACAGCGGCGATTGCAACGAGAACAAGGTTGATGATAGACACACTCTCAGAGACCACGTTCAAGATGGCTTGCTGACTGATGATGTTGTAGTAACTTTCTTCCTCGTGAAACTTTGTGTAGAGCAGGTGATCTATCTCCATGACTGCCCTTTGAGCAACATCCGCGGATTTACTTGTTGCGAGTATCATGGAAACCTTCCCGTGTGTCTGGAAGACCCTGAATTTTCCCGTTTCATAGGGGATCAGAATCATGTTGTCTGGGTTGAACATGAGAATGCTACCGGTTCTTTCGAAGATTCCAATGATTTCAAAGACGAGTTTTCTATTTCCCTGAACGAGGTAAATCTTTTTGCCCAGAGGATTTTCGTTTCCGAACAGGTTGTACGCCACTTCTTGTCCGATGATCGCGACGTTGGCAGTGTTGTCCTCCTGGGAGAAGGTCCTTCCAGAAGAGACTTTCAGATTCAAAATGTGGAAAATATCAGCTGGTGCAGAGTACACGTTAGATCTGGTGTTTGTCTCTCTGTACTGAACAAGGAAACTTCCATTCACAAGACCGATCGCTTTGTCAACACTCGGGCACATCTTCAGGATATCTTCTACATCGTCTTCCTCGAGCGATTCCACCGATTGAGCGATCGTACCTCCTCTTCCTCCAGTGAATCCAGGTGTGATCATGATGATGTTCGATCCAAGCGAAGTGAGCCTCTCTGTCACGCTTTCTTTCATACCTGCCCCAAGAGACATCACCATGATAACGGCGGTCACTCCGATCACAATACCGAGCATCGATAGAAACGTTCTCATCTTGTTGGCAAGAAGTGATCTCAGAACCTCTTTAAGTATCTCCATACACAACACCTCGACGTTCTACACCTTCGATTTTTCCATCTCTGATTCTCACGATGCACGTTCCTTCGTCCACCATCTCGAGGTTGTGAGTCACAACAACCAGCGTTTTTCCCATCTCGTGGAGTTTTCTGAACAGCTCCAGTATCTCTTCGCCAGTTTTTGTGTCCAGATTTCCCGTTGGTTCGTCTGCGAGGATGAAGACAGGATCGTTTGCCAGAGCCCTCGCTATCGCAACTCTTTGTTGCTGACCTCCTGAAAGCTGATTCGGCCGGTGATGGAGTCTGTCTCCCAGACCGACCAATTCCAGAAGCTCTTTTGCCCTCCTTTTTCTCTCCTTCGCCGGTACACCCGCGTAGATCATTGGAAGCTCCACATTTTCCAAAGCGGTGAGACGGGGAAGAAGGTTGTAACTCTGAAAGACAAAGCCTATTTTCCTGTTTCTAACCTGCGCGAGCCTTCGATCACCCATCCTCGAAACCTCTTCTCCTTCTATGAGTACCTTTCCCTTTGTAGGACGATCGAGACATCCAAGAATGTGAAGGAGTGTAGACTTTCCGCTTCCAGATGGTCCTATTATGATCACGTATTCTCCTTCGAACACCTCGAAAGAAACACCACGAAGAGCCTCGACCTTCACCTCACCCAGGTCATATATTTTCCACACATCGACAAGCTCCATCACCTTTTTCATCTTGCTCGTCCCCCTCCGGGGCCGAACATTGGAAGACCTTGTCTTGTTCGAAGTCTCTGGATTTCCTGCTGTGACGGGATGAGAAGCAAAACGTCTCCTTCGGAAACACCCTTTTTGATTTCTATCTTATCGTTCAGCTCTTCACCCACCTCAACATACACCTTTTGAGGTCCTTGGGGTGTTTGTTTCATCACGTAGTAACCGTTTTGATCCTGACTGACCGCTTCTTTTGGTACAAAGAAAGAACTTGTAGCTTCTTTGATGATTATTTCCACGTCGCACGTGAGACCAGGTATCACTAAGCTGGGAGGTATCTGATCGAAAGAAAACTCCACCGGTATCACGGTAACTCCACCGGACGTTTCCGCAACAGGACTGATTCTTTTCACCTTTCCGGTCAGGGTGAGGCCAAGCTGTTCGAAGGTGAAAACAGCCTTCATTCCTTCTTTGACGTTCTTGAGGTCGTATTCACTGATGGAACCTTCTACTCTGAGGGTATCTGTTTCCACTATAGTGACTATGCTGGTACCAACCGACACACTGTCTCCCACATCCACATTGACCGATTGAACTACTCCATTCACAGGCGAAACCACCGTTGTGTTCTCCAGGTTCTCTTTTGCTTTCTCCAGATTCAAACGGTTGATCTCGGTGGGAGAAGTTTTGTAGCTGTTGAGAGCGGAAAGATAACTGATTTGATAATCTGTGTCGTCTATCTTTGCTATTTTCTGACCTACCTGAACCACATCTCCCTCTTCCACGTAAATTTCCAGAACGTCTCCAGATACTTTGGAAGTGACTTTCTTCGTATCGGCGGTGACCTGACCCACTATTTCTACAGTTTCATTCTCTTTCGTCACAGTGTAGGTGAGATAGACAGGAGCCTGTGTTGAAGTGGCGTCTTTTTCAGAAACGGTCTGGGCACTGGCTCTGTTCAAAAAGATCACAACGATCACCAGGACCACCAGTACTGCTATGATCAGCAGGGTTATCCACTTTTTCAATTCTGATCACCTTCCTTGAGGAATTTCTCAAGATCGTATCCTAAGATGCTTATGTATTTCAGTTTTTCCAGAATCAATGAATTTTCCAGATTTTCTTTCTCGAGAGTTCCTTCCACGTAGTCGAGTTTCGAGAGAGTGTAGTCTTCTTCACTCAGGAAGCCTTTCCTGAAAAGCTGATCGTTTGTTTTGGAGCTTTCCTCCAGATCTTCCAGTTCGATTTCTTTTTGTCTCAGCTGAGACTCGAGATTGGCAATGTTGACAAGCTCTTGGCTCAACGAGTTTTCTATGTTTCGCACCTTTTCCTGATATTCCAGAGAAACCAGCTGGGATTTTCTTTTCTCTGCTTCCAGTTTTCTTTCTCCAAAGTCCCAGAGCGTCATCTGAAATCCTATTCCGATCGACCACTCGCTATCTTCGAAGTCGTAGTTGAACGAGAACGTCAGTTCCGGAAGATACGGAAGAAACCATGTTTTCTTTTCTATCTCTTCGGCTTTCTTTTGAAGCTCCAGAGCTTTCAGGTCTTCTCTGTACTCCAGAGTGGTGGCCGGCAGAGTGACCCCCTCGAGAAACTTTCTTGTTTTCTGATACACTTCTTCGTCGATGTTCTTTGTTTGAATCGTCTGAAGACTGTATTCTGCACTTCTCAGGGTTTGTTCAGTGGAGAGTATCTGCTTTTCCAGAGCTTTCTTTTCGTCGTCATCTTTTGCCTTGCTGAGTTTTTCGTTCAACACCTGAAGTCTCTGCGAGAGTATTTCGATCTTCTTTGTGTAGTAGTACCAGTCGAATATGTCCTGGACGGTCTGGATGAAAATGCTGTTCTTTGTGGATTTCAAAGAATACTTGCTGGAAAGGTAGTTTGCCTCTGTCTTCAACTTGTCCACTGTGTATTCCGTTTTGAGATTTCTGGACACACTGAGCTGTGTTCCTTCGAAGTTAAAAGACCAGTCGTCAGTGTTCACGGAGATCGGAAAGGAAAGTCCGAGCTCGAATCCGTAGATGTTTACAAAGTTGACAATTGGAGATATTGAGAAATCAGAGATACCATCCTCTGTTATGGTGATACCTGTCTTTCCCAATGAAACGGATATCTCAGGATTCCAGAAGTTTGTGTAACGTTTGTAGTTGAGCTGTGCTTCTTTGAACTTTTCCACACTCGACCAGTAACCGGACGAATTTTTCAGGTTCTCCTCGAACAGATCGAAGACGTTCCCCACGAGGAAAACCGGAACAAGGAGAAAAACCAGAAAAAATCGTTTCATTTCTTACCACCTTCTTCAAAAGGAGACTTCTTTTCCAGCGTCTATCAGGAAGTTCACGATCGAAGTGTAGTAGCTGCGTAGCGAATTGAAGTAGTTCTTTTTGGTGTTGAGAAGATTGATCTTCTGGGTGTTCAGTTCTTTCTTTGAGATCAGTCCCTTTTCGTATCTTTCCTGGTAATCTTTGAGGATGTTCTCGTTGAGGTCAACCTTTTCTTTCAGTACTTTCAAATTCAAGAAGGCGATTTCCAGAGAATCGAGGGTGCTCTTATAGCTGTCTTTTGCTTCTTTCAAAGCTTCGTCGTAGTTCATCTTTGATTTCTTGTAATTCAGCTCTGCCTTTTTCTGTTCGTACTTCGAAGCGGAAGCGGAGAGGTTGTTGAGATCGTATTCAGCGATCTTCATGTTCAGCTCCGCGATCTTGACGGAAGAAAGATTGTCGAGGTATTCGTCTTCACTCACAAGGTTCTGATAATCGATGAGAGGAAGCTCTATTTCACTCACTTCCACGCTGAAGATCTCCTCATAATCTTTTTGGGCTTCTTCAAGGTCTTTTTGGGCGGAAAGGAGGTTGTTGCTGGCTTCTTCGAGGGTGAGCTCTGAATCTTTCAGGTCGTTCTCGGAAATGAGATTCTTCTTGAAAAGCTCCTGACTGGTTTTGTAGTCTTCCTGGGCGTTTTCGAAGTTCAGCTGTGCGATTTCGTAGGAAAGGTCAGCGGTCAGGAGATTGAAAATCCTTCCCAGAACATCTTGATAAGCGGATTTCAGCGAGTTTCTGTAGCTTTGAAGGTTGTTGTAGTAGCTGAGTTCTGCGGAGAGTTCTGATCTCTTGTTCGTTGCTTCGAGTTTTGCTTTTTCGTAGTCCATCGTCGCGGATTCTAAGTTGATCTGCGCGATTTGATAATCTGTACTGCTTGCAAGAGCGGTTTGAAGAACATCATTCAGAGAAACAGAAAAGCTCAGCACAGAAACGAGAGACAACAGCGCCACGAAGAGATTTTTCATACGAATACCTCCTTTTTCGATTGTTTGACGGTAAAATTCTATACTCTTCTTTGTGAAAAAAGTGTGAATTTCTCACAAGCAAAATGAGAAACTCCTTCTTTCAAACGAGTTCGGGCCTGGAGTAAGATTAAAACTGTGGTTGCTCAGAAAACCGGGAGGTGTTTCTCGTGATCACACTCGAGGATATAAAAGAAGCCCAAAGAACGCTGAAGAATGTGGTGCACAGGACCGCTCTTGCTTACAGCTCTGTTCTGAGCGAAGTGACAGGTGGAGAGATCTACCTGAAGATGGAAAATCTCCAGAAGACCGGTTCGTTCAAAATAAGGGGAGCGTACAATAAAATAGCCCACCTGAGCGAAGAGGAAAGAAAGAGAGGAGTCGTTGCCGCGTCCGCTGGAAACCACGCGCAGGGAGTGGCACTTGCTGCTCAAATCTTCGGTATTCCCGCTACCATCGTGATGCCGAAGTACGCTCCTCTTTCTAAAATCACCAAAACGAGGAATCTTGGAGCTCAAGTGATTCTTGAGGGGAACATCTTTGATGAGGCCTACGAAGCAGCTCTCAGAATACAGGAGAAAACAGGTGCGGTTTTTGTGCATCCCTTCAACGATCCTCATGTCATCGCTGGGCAGGGAACCATAGGGTTGGAAATAATGGAAGATCTTCCGGATGTGGAAGTGGTGGTAGTGCCCGTTGGTGGAGGTGGTTTGATTTCGGGAGTATCCGTTGCGATCAAATCGATGAATCCTGAGGTTAAAGTAATAGGCGTTCAAACGGAGAACATGCCTTCCATGATCGCTTCACTGAGAAGGGGCAGGGCAGAGCGGGTCGAGGGTAAACCCACGCTTGCCGATGGAATAGCCGTGAAAAAGCCCGGTGACCTGACCTTCGAGCTGGTGAAGAAGTACGTCGATGAGATGGTCGTGGTGAACGAAGAAGAAATAGCGGATGCCATCCTTTTCCTTCTTGAGCAAGCAAAGGTGGTTGCTGAAGGTGCAGGAGCAGTGGGGGTGGCCGCTGTTTTGAACAAACTGGATGTGAAGGGAAAGAAGGTAGCGATCGTGATAAGCGGTGGCAACATAGATGTGAACATGATAGACAGAATCATAAACAAAGGACTCGTGAAGAGCGGAAGGAAAGTGTTCATAGAAACGTTCGTGATGGACAGACCTGGTGCCCTGAAAGAGCTTCTCGGGATAGTGGCGGAACTCGGCGCAAACGTCCTTTCCGTTTTTCACAATCGCTCCGCAAAGGAAGTTCCCATTGGTTTTGCCAAAATAGAGCTCGAGCTTGAGACGGTCGATGAAAAACACGTTGAAGAGATAGAGAGGGTGTTGATCGCAAAGGGATACGAGGTGAGAATAGTCGTGTGAGAAAATTTTCACAAATGTAATTGTTATGAAATTCACAATGAAGAAAGTCCGGGTACAATGAAAATCAGGAGGTGATAGATTATGTGGTCCAAAGAGATTAACATCAAAAATGTAATTGAAATAAGAACAAAAACGACTTGTTACTTTGGGGCGGGTGCATTAGCTAAAATCGAGGATATACTGGATTTTCTGAAGGAAAGAGGTATAAAGTCTGTGGTAGTTGTTAGTGACAAAGTTGCGTACAAAGTTACAGGTGCATGGGATAAAGTGAAGCCTGCTTTGGAAAAGAGAGGTATAGAATACGTAGTTTATGATGATGTGACACCAAATCCCACAACCGAACAGATAAACGAGGCTACAAAAAAAGCGCTTGAAATAAACGCTCAAGCCGTGATAGGAATAGGCGGAGGAAGCCCTATCGACACTGCAAAAAGTGTCGCAATATTACTTGAGTATCCTGAAAAAACAGCTGAAGAATTGTATGAACAAAAGTTCATACCCGAAAAAGCAAAACCCATAATTGCCATAAACACAACACATGGTACAGGAACAGAAGTCGATAGATTTGCAGTGGCATCTATTCTGGAAAAAGAATACAAACCACCAATAGCCTATGATTGCATTTATCCAACCTTCTCTATCGATGATCCAGAGCTAACTAAAAGTCTTCCAGAAAAACAAAGTATTTATACCTCTCTTGATGCACTGAATCATATCACAGAAGCAGCTACAACTTCTTTAGGAAATCCATTTTCAATAAATCTTGCAAGAAATACTGTGGAATTGATATCTGAATACTTACCCGAGGTTCTCAAAAAACCTGATAACTTAGAAGCGCGTTACTTCCTGATGTATGCTTCTGCAATAGCAGGTATCTCTTTCGATAATGGTATGCTACATCTCACGCATGCTCTTGAACATCCGCTGAGTGCTATCAAACCCGATCTTCCCCATGGTTTGGGACTTGCTATGCTGCTTCCAGCTGTTTTTAAATACACATATAAAGCGAAACCACAAATACTTGCTTACGTATATCAGCCTATAATTCCTGATTTAAAAGGAAGACCGAATGAAGCGGAAGAAGCTGCTTCAAAACTTGAACAGTGGATTTTTAACTTGGGTGTCAAAGAGAAACTGGCGGATGTTGGATTTTCTGAAAAAGACATCCCTAAACTTGTAAGGCTTGCTTTTGAAACTCCTGCATTAGATCTTCTGCTGAATTTGGCACCAATGAAAGTAGATGAGAATCTGGTGGAAGCAATCTATAAAGAATCCTTGAAGCCTTATTGAGTAAAGGAATCAGAAACACTAAAGAAGGGCAGGGATTTCCTGCCCTTTTTTTGGTAGAATATCCCCTGCGGAGGTGAGACTTTGAGATTTGTATCGGATTTTCTGTTCTTTGCCGGATTTGGACTTTTGTTCATCGCGATAGTGTTTTTCGATCTTGGAACACGTGCTATAAAGAAGAAGCAGAATCAAAAGAAAAAGTTCTACGATAAAAAAGGATGGCAGTTCCTCTCTGTGAGTCTTGGAGCCTTTGCTGTATCTATTCTGCTTGCTCTGATCGGAAGGGGATGAACATGGTATTCCTGATCTACAATCCCGCTGCGGGTGGAGGAAGAGCTGGAAAAATCTGGGACAGAGTCGAAGATCTTCTGAAGAAACACGGGATAGATCACAAGGTTGCCTTCACAGAAAGGCCAGGTCGCGCGATGGAAATTTCAAAGAAGGCTTTCAAAGAGGGATACAGAAGAATAGCAGCGTTCGGTGGAGATGGAACGGTAAACGAGGTGGTAAACGGGATCTTCTTGAACGGATACGATTTAAGAGAAGTTGTCTTCGGGTGGATACCGTTCGGAAGCGGCAAAGACTGGGCGAGAACGATCGGCGTTCCTCTTGAGATCGAAGAAGCGATCAAAACATTGAAAGATGGAAAAGAATTCGTTCAGGATCTGGGAGTAGGTGAATACGAAAAAGCGAGCGGAGAGATAGAAAAGCGCGCGTTCGTGAATGTTGCAGGCCTTTTCTTCGACGGATTTGTGACCTACAGGACCAACCTTCTCAAGAGGAAGAACCGCGTTTCTTACTTCTCGAGGATTTTCTCCTCTATCATCGAATACGATCCCCCTACTGCCAGGATCCAGATCGATGAAAAGGTGTGGGAGAAGAGGGTTTTTTCCATGAACGTTGGGATCTGTAAATACAATGGAGGAGGCATGAACCAACTTCCCCACGCTGTGCCAGACGACGGCCTTCTTGCTGTGACAGTGATAAACGACATAGGAAAGTTGAGAATCCTGGCTAACCTGCACAGGGTGTTCAACGGAAAGCTGTTGGAACATCCCGGGGTGGAGGGTTATCAGGCGAAAAAGGTGGTGGTGGAGTTTCAAAGAGATGAACCGGTGGAATTCGATGGTGAATCTTTCTGGGCCAAGAAGATTTTCTTTTCAATAATCCCCGGGGTTATAAGGGTGCTGGTGAAAAAATGAGGAGGCTACCCCCTCATTTGGTGATGGTCTTTGCAAGATCCAGGAATTCCTGAGCGATCTTGTCACCGCCGTACTTTTCCACAAAAACCCTCACTTCTTTCTTGATATCCTCGACCTGCTCTCTGTCCAGCATCAAAAGCTCGAGCTTGTGAACCAGATCGTGAATATTTCTGTACTTCACGATGGGGCCGAATCCGTACGCGTCGGTCTCTATGGTTTCAACGAATCTACTGTCTCTTATGACGATGGGGGTTTCACTCGCTATGATCTGATACAGGGTAGAAGACACAACAACGTTCGGAGTGTTTCCTTTTGGTAGAAGGTGTACGTTCGATCCCTTCAGATAACTGTAGAGTTTTTCGACGGTTGGTCTTTTCTGCCACTGAGTGATCCACTCAGCCTCGTAATCCACCCTTCCATCTGACCTGATGATCCAGTAGTGAACGTTGTCGAATCTCTTTCTGAGTTTTTTCAGGGCGTTGAGGAAGTCACAGTATTCTTCGACGGGTTGTCTTCCAAACGAAAAGAACAGGAACTTGTCTTCACTGACGGGTCTTTCTGGTTCCACATCGTAGGGTTTCATAACCGGGTAGCTGATCACTTCGACCTTTTCCCGGGGGATCTCGTAAAACTCCAGAATCTCATCGTAAAACCTTCTATCGAAAACCACGATTTTATCGCAGGGCAGTTTCACCACTTCTCTTGCTTTGAAGATGTTTGCTTCATGGAAAACGGAAATAACCGGAATCTTCAGCTTTTCTATGAGCCTGGTGAGTGGTTTTACCGGAACTCTCCAGAAGGTTTCTATTATGAGCAGGTCCAGGTTTTCCTTTAAAATCTCTTCTTCTTTCACCCAGCCCTCCTCTGTTACGTTGTCCACTTCCGTGTAGATCTCTCTCTTCACGAACTCCGGATCCTGGGCTTCCGTTCTTTTGTAGTATTTAACTTCCTTGCTGGCACTCTCTTCTGTTGGTGCAAAGACCACAACTTCGTGTCCCATTCTGATGAACTCTCTTGCAAGTATCTCTGCGTGCATCCCCACACCGCACGTGGCACCCCATCTGCTGAGGAATCCGATTTTCATACTCTCACCTCCTTTTTGTGATGCAAATTTTAAGAACTTCCTATAATATATTATAGAATTCATCGAATTTAGGAGCGTGATGAAATTGAAAGAAATTTTGAGCATGGAAACAAAAGAGCTGATTCTAAAAGCAAATAGAATGACAGAACCCCAACCACTTACTATCCCCCTTCAGGGGGATAGGTTTGTTGTGGTGTTAATTATCTTATGATATAATTGAATGTGGTGATAGGTATGCATATCAAGAAGACAAGGTGGAGTCATTATAATCTGAACTATCATTTTGTGTGGATACCTAAATACCGCAGAAAAATCCTGGTCGGCTCCATAGCTGAAGAACTTGAACGAATACTCCGCAACACAGCAAAACAACACGGAATAGAAATACTGGCCCTCTCTATTCAGCCTGATCATGTTCATTTGTTTGTATCGGCGCCTCCGAGATTTTCACCGGCTGAGATAGCAAACCTATTCAAGGGTGTTTCAGCGAGGAAACTGCTGGAGAAATTTCCAGAGCTTAGAACCAAAGAGGGCCTTTGGGCTCGAAGTTACTACGTTGGAACAGCTGGTGATGCCTCTGAAGAAACTATCAGGAGGTACATCGAGGAATGTCAAGACGTGTGATACGAACCTACAAACTCGCCGTACCAAGACACCTGAGTCAAACATGCGAAGAACTCAACCGCACAGCAGCAAGAATCTACAACAAAACGATGTCTCTCGTGCAAAAGATACACCAAAAGAAAGGCTTCTGGCTGTCCTGGCCTGCCGCAGACAAATACATCCTCCGCTGGGCAGAAAACATCAAAATCCACGTCCATTCAAAGCAGGCATTTGTTCAGCTCTACTTTCAAGCCCTCAAAGGGTACTTCAAAGCAGCCAAAAAGAATCAAGATGCAAAACCTCCCCACAAGAAAAAACGCTATCTGCCGTTCATATGGAAAGAAAGCGCTGTAAAACTTCTGCCAGACGGTACCCTAAGACTGTCTTTGGGCAAAGAACGAGAATCATTTGTTGTACAAACACCTCTCAAACCTCCCCTTCGCATCAAACAGGCAAGACTTGTCTTTGAAGATGGATACTATCTCCACCTTGCGATAGAGGTGGAGATTGAAGAGAAGAATGCTGGCTCTGGTGTTATGGCGGTCGACCTTGGAGTGCTCCGTCCCATCACGTGCTTTGATGGAAAAGAAGTCATCAGCTACCACGGAGGAGTCCTCAGCAGCACTCTTCGCTATCGAAACAAACGCCTTGCAAGTTTTCAGTCTGCCATAGCAGAGTGCAAGAAGGGATCAAGAAGGTACAACAAGCTTGTTAGTGCAAAGAAAAGAGCCCTGAGACGGCTCAGAAACCAGATCAACGACATCATGCACAAGATCACAAGCAGTTTCATCGGACTGTGCCTCAGAAAACAAATCAGAACCATCGTGATAGGAGACGTCACAGGGATCAGAGAAAGAGCAGACTACAGCGACAACGCGAACCAAAAGATCCACCAGTGGCAGTTCAGAAAACTCATCGAGATGATAAGGTACAAAGCAGAGCAGTTCGGAATCGAAGTGAAACTCATCTCAGAAGCGAATACAAGCAAGACGTGTCCTGTCTGTGGTGCAAAGAACAATCCGAACGGAAGAAGATACCACTGCAAAGCCTGCGGTTTTGAGTATCACAGGGACGGAGTTGGAGCAATCAACATCTGGAAAAGGTATCCTGGCACAGGCCAGGTAGTAGCGGGCTTGGCCCCCGTCAGAGGTGTGAGGTTTCATCCACACCTCTGTGGCCATGGAGCATCTTTGGCTCCATGGAAGGTGGCCTGAGAGCCACCAAAAGTCCCATCCCCTTCAGGGGATTGGGAGGAGGTCAAGGGATGGTAGAGAGACTTCTTGAAATCATCGAAAGAAGTTTGAGAAAGTGCCCTTGGTTAGAGAAACAGAGCATTGAAACTCTGCTTGAAGCCCTCGCTTCTGAAATAGAAGAAGTCGCTGAAGCTGTGAAGAAAAACGACCTCGTAAATCTCGAGGAAGAGATAGGAGATCTCATCTACGACGCGCTTCTCGTGGCAGCAGTGGCACAGAGAGATTACGGAATAGACCTTGAAAGTGCCATTCAGAAGGTGGTGGAAAAGATCTCACACAGGAAGCCCTGGCTGTTCTGGGAAGAAAAGATTTCCTTAGAAGAGGCGGAAAAGATATGGAAAGAGCGCAAAAAGAAAATTTAATCTTTCTTCTCCAAGGGAACCTCTCCAAAAAGCTTTGCAGGTATGAAATAAAGAGGTGATTTGAGTTTCCTGTTGAATTTCTCTACCTCAAAGTTGTAGTCTTCCTTGGCCCTTTCAAGGAGCTTCAGAATTTTCTCGTATTTTTCTTTGACAAAGTCATTTCCTGAGGCAACTTCTCTTCTGAAGAGCTTCTCTCTTTCTTCCAACTCCAAAATATCCCTTTCTATGTACGAGATGATCTTTCTGTGACGAACAAGAAACGCCCAGGTGTAAAATGAATATAGAGTGAATCCGAGAACAACGAGTGCGGTGATCCACACGATGTCACCTCCATGCACTGTTTCATTATATCACCGCGGGAAAGGGGTAAGAAGCATGATAAAAATAGGAGCTCACATGCCCATCTCGAAAGGATTTGACAGGGTACCACAAGACACAGTGAACATTGGGGGGAACTCCTTCCAGATCTTCCCGCACAACGCCCGGTCCTGGGGTGCAAAACTCCCTTCTGACGAGGTCGCCACGAAATTCAAAAGGGAAATGAAAAAAAACGGTATCGACTGGGAAAATGCGTTCTGTCACAGTGGATACCTCATAAACCTTGCCAGTCCAAAGGAGGACATCTGGCAGAAATCCGTTGAACTTTTGAAAAAAGAAGTGGAAATTTGCAGAAAGCTGGGTATAAGGTATCTGAACATTCACCCCGGAAGCCATCTCGGGACAGGAGAGGAAGAGGGAATAGACAGAATAGTAAGAGGACTGAACGAAGTGCTGAACAACACCGAAGGTGTGGTAATTCTCCTTGAGAACGTTTCACAAAAAGGAGGAAATATCGGATACAAATTGGAACAGCTAAAGAAGATCAGAGATCTCGTCGATCAAAAAGACCGTGTGGCTGTCACCTACGATACGTGTCACGGGTTCGACTCTGGATACGACATCACAAAAAAGGAGGGTGTCGAAGCCTTGCTAAACGAAATAGAAACCCTGTTTGGCCTGGAAAGACTCAAGATGATACACCTGAACGATTCTAAATACCCCCTCGGAGCGGCAAAAGACAGACACGAAAGAATAGGAAGCGGATTCATAGGTGAAGAAGGTTTTGCCGTGTTTTTCTCCTTCAAAGAGATCCAGGAAGTTCCGTGGATCCTGGAAACCCCCGGTGGAAACGAAGAGCACGCGGAGGATATAAAGAAAGTGTTTGAGATCATAGAAAAATTCGGTATAGAGGTCGATTGATATGCCCTTCGATGGGTTGCTTCTGCACAAAGCAGTCAGAGAGTTAAAGGAACTCGAAGGAGAACACTTGAGGCAGATCTATCAACCAACAACGGTTGATTATTATTTTCTTTTCAGAAGTGCGACCGTTCGGGTGTGTTTGAGACCCGATGTTTCCCATGTAACGATCGCTGAAAAAGAAGAGGCATCGGAGAAGATGCCCTCTTCGTTCACGATGCTTCTGAGAAAGGAACTGAAAGGTGCGAAACTTCTAAAGGTAGAACAAATTGGGATGGACAGAACACTGCGGTTTTCCTTCGAGAAATTCGATGAGATAGAGGGAATCGTTCAAAAAGATCTCTACATCGAAATAATGGGGATCCACTCGAACATGATACTGGTCAGAGACGGGAGAATCGTTGACGCACACAGACGCATTGTAACGAAAAAGAGAGAAATCCTCCCCGGAAGGGAGTTCGTGATTTTTCCCTCTGGAAAGTTATCTATTTTTGAATTGAAAGAACTTCCCCCAGAGAGTGAAAAAACGATTCGAAACGTTCTCCTTTCACTTCTTGAAGGCTTTTCTCCCGCCTCCGTGGAGGAGTTGATCCACAGAACCGGCTACGAGCTGAATACTCCGTGGAGGTCTGTGAATCGAGGGAAGATACTCGAAGTTCTTGAGGAGATAAAAAAGGAGCTGGAACTCCCGGGGGTGTTTGTTTATTACGAAGCTTCACACCCTGTGGAAGTTTCTGCCTTCAGGTTCACCATGCTGGGCCCCAAAGAAAGGTACTTTGAAAAACCCTCCGAGGGTATCAACGAATTTGTGAGATGGAAAGAAGAAAAATCCACCTTTGAAAACACCAAAAATCGTTTTATCAAAGTGGTTGTGAATAGAATTGAAGATCTGGAGGATCTTGAAGAAAAACTTTCGAGGGAACTTTCCGAAGCAGAGAAAGCCGAAAGATACAAAAAACTCGGCGATCTCATCGTTCAGAACCTCTGGAGTATAAAGGGAAAATCCGGAGAGGTCGAACTCACGGACTGGGAGACAAACGAAAAGATCGTTGTGGATGTGGGAAAAGATCCTGCCCAGACGGCTCAGAAGTTCTACAATACCTACAAAAAACTGCAGAGAAAGAAAGAACAGGTAGAAAAACGGCTCGAAGAGATACAGCGGGAAAAAGAGTATCTCTATCAGCTGTGGCAGACGATCGAAGACGCGGAAGATCTGGAAACACTCGAAGAGATAGAAGAAGAAATGAGAGAATTTGGACTCCTGAAAGAGAGGAAAACGAAAAAACAAAAATCAAAGAAAACCCGTTTCAGAGAGGTGTACTACGGCGGATTCAAAATTCTCATAGGAAGAAACAACAAACAGAACGATGAACTCGTGAGAACTTCCTCGAAGGAGGACCTGTGGTTCCACGCTCATGAAATGCCGGGAGCTCACGTTGTGGTGAAGACAGAAGGAAAGGAGGTGCCTCAGGAAGTCGTGGAGTATGCGGCGAGTCTCGCAGCCGGTTACTCGAAGGGAAAAAACTCCGGGAAAGTGTCGGTCGATTACACGTTTATAAAATATGTAAGAAAACCTAAGGGGTTCAAACCCGGTATGGTGATATACACGAACTACAAAACCATTCTTGTTGAGCCAAGGAGGATAGAGGGATGATAGGCTATCAGATCTACGTGAGATCTTTCAGGGATGGAAACCTCGACGGTGTGGGAGATTTCAGGGGATTGAAAAACGCTGTTTCCTACCTGAAAGAACTGGGGATTGACTTTGTCTGGCTCATGCCTGTTTTTTCCTCCATATCTTTTCACGGGTACGACGTGGTGGATTTTTATTCTTTCAAAGCTGAGTACGGTAGCGTGAGAGAGTTCAAAGAGATGCTCGAGGCGTTCCACGACAGCGGAATAAAA
This sequence comes from Thermotoga sp. RQ2, assembly GCF_000019625.1. Taxonomy (NCBI): domain Bacteria; kingdom Thermotogati; phylum Thermotogota; class Thermotogae; order Thermotogales; family Thermotogaceae; genus Thermotoga; species Thermotoga sp. RQ2. The sequence continues at coordinate 575,341 of NC_010483.1, read as the reverse complement.
GTCGTTCTTGACCTTCCCATCCATCACACAGGCTTTCTCCACACGTGGTTCCAGAAGGCGCTGAAAGGAGATCCACACTACAGAGATTACTACGTATGGGCAAACAAAGAGACGGATCTGGACGAGAGAAGAGAGTGGGATGGAGAAAAGATCTGGCATCCCCTGGAAGATGGAAGGTTCTACAGAGGACTCTTTGGACCTTTTTCACCCGATTTGAACTACGACAACCCACAGGTATTCGATGAAATGAAAAAGCTGGTTCTCCACCTTCTTGATATGGGAGTGGATGGTTTCAGGTTCGACGCAGCAAAGCACATGAGGGACACGATCGAACAGAACGTTCGCTTCTGGAAGTACTTTCTTTCCGATTTGAAGGGCATCTTCCTCGCGGAAATATGGGCAGAGGCCAGAATGGTGGATGAACACGGCAGAATATTTGGCTACATGCTCAACTTTGACACATCCCACTGTATAAAGGAAGCTGTATGGAAAGAGAACACAAGAGTTCTGATAGAGTCGATCGAAAGGGCCGTTGTCGGCAAAGACTACCTCCCGGTGAATTTTACTTCGAATCACGACATGTCAAGGCTTGCAAGCTTTGAAGGAGGCTTCAGCAAAGAAAAGATCAAACTTTCGATTTCCATTCTTTTCACTCTCCCGGGAGTTCCTCTCGTGTTCTATGGGGATGAGCTTGGAATGAAAGGAATTTACCAGAAACCGAACACAGAAGTCGTTCTGGATCCGTTTCCGTGGAATGAGAGTATGTGCGTTGAGGGACAGACCTTCTGGAAGTGGCCCGCGTACAACGGGCCTTTCTCTGGTGTCTCTGTGGAATACCAGAAGAAAGATCCCGATTCGATTCTTTCACACACGCTGGGATGGACGAGATTCAGAAAGGAAAACCAGTGGATCGATCGGGCAAAGCTCGAATTTTTGTGCAAAGAGGACAAGTTCCTTGTGTACAGACTCTACGATGATCAGCATTCTTTGAAGGTGTTTCACAATCTTTCAGGGGAAGAGGTTGTCTTTGAGGGAGTTAAAATGAAGCCTTACAAAACGGAGGTGGTTTGATGAAAATGGAAAGGAAAAACGTCTGGCACCACAGGAAGAAGAAGGAGATAGAAGCCTTTTCGAAAGAGTACATAGAATTCATGAGCAAAGCAAAAACCGAAAGGATGACGGTGAAAGAAATCAAGAGAATCCTCGACGAATCGGGATTCGTTCCTCTTGAAGACTTCGCGGGGGATCCCATGAACATGACAGTTTACGCTGTGAACCGGGGAAAAGCCATCGCCGCCTTTCGTGTGGTGGATGACCTGAAAAGAGGTCTGAACCTTGTGGTTGCGCACATAGATTCTCCGAGGCTGGATTTCAAACCCAATCCGTTGATAGAAGACGAACAAATAGCCCTGTTCAAAACACACTACTACGGAGGAATAAAGAAGTATCACTGGCTGAGCATTCCTCTTGAAATACACGGTGTTCTCTTCAAAAACGATGGAACGGAGATAGAGATTCACATAGGGGATAAACCGGAGGATCCCGTCTTCACGATTCCAGATCTTCTTCCGCATCTCGACAAGGAAGACGCGAAGATCTCTGAGAAGTTCAAAGGAGAAAACCTCATGCTCATAGCCGGAACGATCCCCCTCAGTGGAGAAGAAAAAGAAGCGGTGAAGACGAACGTTCTCAAGATTTTGAACGAGATGTACGGTATCACCGAAGAGGACTTCGTGAGCGGTGAGATAGAAGTGGTTCCTGTTTTCTCACCGAGAGAGGTAGGAATAGACAGAAGTCTCATAGGAGCGTATGGACAGGACGACAGGATATGTGCCTACACAGCTCTTCGAGCGCTTCTGTCTGCAAATTCCGAAAAATCGATAGGTGTGATCTTCTTCGACAAGGAAGAAATAGGAAGCGACGGAAACACGGGAGCAAAAGCCAGATTCTACTTGAAAGCCCTCAGACAAATTCTGAAAATGCAGGGTGCGAAAGATTCGGAGTTCGTGCTCGATGAAGTTCTTGAGAATACCTCTGTCATCTCCGGAGATGTGTGCGCTGCCGTGAATCCTCCTTACAAAGATGTCCACGATCTTCACAACGCTCCGAAACTGGGATACGGAGTTGCTCTTGTGAAGTACACGGGTGCAAGGGGAAAATACTCCACGAACGACGCGCACGCTGAATTTGTAGCTCGTGTGAGAAAAGTGCTGAACGAACAGGGAGTCATCTGGCAGGTGGCCACCCTCGGGAAGGTGGACCAGGGCGGAGGAGGAACAATTGCCAAGTTCTTTGCTGAGAGAGGATCCGATGTGATCGATATGGGACCTGCCCTTCTCGGAATGCACTCTCCTTTTGAAATCTCCTCGAAGGCGGACCTCTTCGAAACCTACGTTGCTTACAGGAGTCTCATGGAAAAACTGTGAGGTGGTACTTTGATAGAAGAGCTGGCAAGAGAAATCGTGAAGCGATTTCCAAGGAACCACAAAGAAACGGATCCATTCAGAGTTCTCATCTCCACTGTCCTGAGCCAGAGAACGCGCGACGAGAACACAGAGAAAGCGTCGAAGAAGCTCTTCGAAGTTTACAGAACACCGCAGGAACTCGCAAAGGCAAAACCAGAGGATCTCTACAATTTGATAAAGGAGTCCGGGATGTACAGGCAAAAAGCCGCGAGAATCGTGGAGATATCCAGGATCCTCGTGGAAAGGTACGGCGGAAGAGTTCCCGATTCGCTGGAAGAACTGCTCAAACTTCCCGGTGTGGGAAGAAAAACAGCGAACATAGTGCTGTGGGTGGGTTTCAGAAAACCTGCCCTCGCGGTTGATACGCATGTTCACAGAATCAGCAACAGACTGGGTTGGGTGAAGACAAGAACACCGGAAGAAACAGAAGAAGCCCTCAAGAAATTGCTCCCGGAAGATCTCTGGGGGCCGATCAACGGTTCTATGGTCGAATTCGGAAGAAGAATCTGCAAACCGCAGAATCCTCTGTGTGAAGAGTGCTTTCTGAAGAATCACTGTGAGTTTTACAGAAGGAGGGGAAAGGGTGAAGTACGAAATCGTACTGAAAGGTAGCTACGCTCTTTTGAAGGTGTTTCTTTCGATTGGGGAGAGTGTTGTGGTAGAACCGGGTGCGATGGTTTACATGAAAGGACCCATCGAAGTTAACACTTCAGCAACGGGAGGTGTCTGGAAAGCCCTCAAAAGAGCCATTTTGGGCGGGGAGAACTTTTTCATGAACACGTACATCTCCCGCGGAGAAAGTGAAGTCGGTCTGGCTCCTCAGCTTCCGGGAGATATAGACGTGATACCTCTGAAAGACATCCTCTACGTTCAATCGACTTCTTTCCTGGCATGTGATCCTTCGGTGGAAATGGACGTTTCATTCGGTGGTTTGAAGTCATTCTTCTCTGGTGAAGGAATATTTCTCTTGAAATTCGTTGGTCACGGTGATGTGGCCGTTTCTTCTTTTGGAGGAATAAAATCTATAGAACTCCAGTCGGGAGAGGAGTTTACCGTTGACACAGGACATGTCGTGGCGTTCGATGGAACGGTGAAGTGGAACGTCAGAACATTTGGTGGCCTGAAATCCACACTCTTCGGTGGAGAAGGTCTGGTGTGTACCTTCACAGGCCCAGGAAGAATTTATGTCCAGACGAGGAATTATCCCGCTTTTGTCGAGTGGATAAAGTCTCTTGTTCCTAGGCAGACGGGTAGCAGATGAAAATACAATGAACTGCAGTTATAATTTTACGCAAAGGAGGTGTTGCCGTGAAAAACTTACCTGTTTTCTGGAAAATCATGATCTTAGTGCTGATACTTGGTGCAGGTATAACGTTTGTTGGTACTTTGAGTACGATAACGATTAGAAGCAAGATGCTGGAACACACTGATATGAACCTTCTGACCCAGTCAGAAGGAAGCGCCGATGCACTGTGGAACTTCTTACAGGCTCACACACAACTTGTGGATTTGCTTTCCCGCGATGAGGGTGTGATCAATCTGTACAGGGATGAAACCAACGAAGAAGATGTGAAAAGCTTGTTCGAGAAAGTTCTGAAGAGCTACCCAAACGTTATGAATGTCTATGTAGGTTTGAAAGATGGAAGGATGTATTTGGTTCCAGAGCAAGAACTTCCAGAAGGATACGATCCAAGGGTGAGACCATGGTACAAAGACGCAGTTGCTAAGTTAGGTAAAATCGTCATCACCGATCCTTACGCGGATGCTTCAACTGGAAAAACCATCATAACAATCGCAAAAGCGGTCCAGATCGGTCAGGAAATCGTAGGTGTTCTTGGCCTTGATTTTGACTGTTCAAAACTGGTTGATGAGCTCTTCAAAAAAGGTGTAGAAAAGGGATATATGAGCGCTCTTGTCGATGAAAATGGTACTATCACTCTTCACAGCAAAAAGGATTACATAGGCGAAAACATAAAAGACACGGATTTCTTTAAAAAGTGGCATGCAGGATCGGAAAGCGGCGTGTTTGGATACGTGTTCGATGGTATTCCAAGAAGAACTGGGTACAAAAAACTACCGAACGGCTGGATATACGCTATCGTGGTACCAGAAGAAATCGTTTACAGCGAAGTGAAAGAATCCACGGTGGTTCTTATAACCATCACTCTTGTTTCTTTGGTTGCTGCAATAGTCTTTGCGCTCTTCATGTCGAGAAGATATATTTCGGAACCGCTCAAACACCTTGCATCTATCTCAGATAAGATTGCTGGAGGTGATTTGACTGTCGAAATCCAGCTCAATTCAAAGGATGAAATCGGAAAACTTGGAAATGCTCTAACACATATGGTTAAATCCCTCAGAGAAATAGCTTTAAACATAAAGAACAATTCATCTGAAATAAAACGAAACGCAGAAAGTGTGGCTTCCGTAGCTCAGGAAGTCAGTTCAACTATCGAGGAAGTAACATCGCAGGTGGAAAATGTAGAATCGAACGTGAGTAACACATCGGCATCGATTCAGGAATTGACGAGTGGGGTTGAGGAAGTAGCAGCGAGCGCTCAAAACGTTTCCAGAGCAGCTCAGGATCTCTCAGAAAAATCTACACAGGTCAGCGAATCAGCAAAAGAAGGTGAGAAGGCCATCAAAGAAATAGTCGAGATGATAAAACAGGCAAGAAGCAGGGCAGAACAAACAGCAAGTGTTGTAGAGGAGTTGAACGAACACGCAAGGAACATAGGACAGATACTCGATACGATCAACTCGATAGCAGAGCAGACGAACCTTCTTGCCTTGAACGCGGCAATAGAGGCGGCGAGAGCGGGAGAAGCGGGAAGAGGATTCGCAGTTGTGGCGGATGAAATAAGAAAACTTGCAGAAGAGAGCAAGAGTGCGACGGAAAAAATAGGACAGATATTGAATCAGATCAGCCAGGAAGTGGTGAAAGCGAACGAAGAGACGAGAGGAACGGTGCAGGCAGTGGAGAACATAAGCAGTAGAGCAGAAGTTGTAGCGAGCCAGTTTGACAGGATAGCTCAGGGAATATCCAGCATAGTGTCGCAGATTCAAAATCTCGCAGCAATAGCTGAAGAGCAGAGCGCGGCGGCTGAAGAAATGAGCAGCGCCATGGACAACGCAAGCAGATCAATGGTAGAAGTAGCGGAGCAAATGAACGAAATCGCAGAAGCGATGAAACAACAGGCCAAGGCTGTCAATACACTGTCCGAAGCCATGAATAAACTGGATCAGATTGCAGAAAAATTAGAAAAAGGGATGGAAGTATTTAAATTGTAATCTTTAAAATGATCTTCAAATTCATTAGAAACCCGCTTCAGGCGGGTTTCTTCTACACTTCATTTTTCTGATGTTTGATGTTTCTCATTGTTGTGATAAAATAATTCACATGCCGAACTAATTGCTGGAGGGTTGAAGGATGTTCTTTCTCACCAATGTTTTTCGTTCTATGGGCACCATGAGTTTCAATCTTCTGATACAGCTTCGCATGAAAGAAATAGGAGCAACTCTCTTTATGATAGGGCTCCTTTCCAGTTTGCAAGGGGCAATGAACACCTTTTCTAACGTTTTCTGGGGAAGAATTTCGGACAAAATTGGGAAAAGAAAGGTATTCATCATATTGAGCCTCGTTCTAGCATCTGCTTTTTATCCTCTGTACGCGGTCATAAACGTTCCCTCTGCTTTTCTGTTCGTCTCTATGATCATAGCGTTCTTCAACGGAATGTATCCTCCCGCTGCCATGGCGCTCAGCAGCACTGCAAAGAGAATGTCACTTGGATTTTCACTTTACAACTCTTCAAATTCACTTGGGATGCTTCTGAGCAGGATTTCCATAGGTTTTCTGCTGATGTTCATGGATCTGAAACTCGCTTTTGTTTTCTTTTCGATAGTCGTGGCAGTATCCGTGATTCCTGCTCTCGGGTTGAAAGAAGAGAAGATCCAAAAGAAGAAAGAGGAAGACTTTCATTTTGGAAGAAAGGTAATGGAGCATGGAATCTGGGCACTGTACCTGGGGAGTCTCTTGAGGCAGATGGGAACTTCCGGCTCCATGTCATTGATAGCTGTCTATCTAAACGAAAGATTTCATTATAGTGCTTCAACGATAGGTTTCGTCACGGCTGTGAATCCACTCATCCAGATACCATCACATTTTTTCTTTGGAAAACTCGTTGAAAAAACAGATCCGAAGTTCATAAGTGTTCTAGGCATTTTCATGTCTTCACTGGTTCCCTTTCTCATGATGATACCTGAGAACTGGGCACCAGTGCTGGCTTATGCCTTTTTGGGAGCGAGTTTTGGAGCTTTCATCAACGGATCGAACAATTTTCTTGGAAGAAGATTCCACTACCTTCAGAGGGGAAGAGCACTTGGTCTTTTGAGCTCTGCCAGATTTCTTGGAGCAACCATCGGACCTTTCCTGGCGGGATTGCTCGCAGAAAAGTCTTACTCTCTTATGTTTTCGACACTGGGTCTTGCTGTGCTTTCAGGAGGAATAGTGGTTCTTCTGTTCACAAAAGACGGGGATTGATTCCCCGCCTCACAGTTTCTGAATCACACTTTCAAGTTTCTGTTTGATTTCTTCGAGCTCTTTCTTGACTTCCTGGAGCTTTTCGTCACTACCAGTAGTAGTAGTGACTACCTTGATACCCTCACCTATCAATCCTTCCACACTCAACTTTCCTTCCTTCAGAAGTTCATAAGTTTCGTTCACCAGCTTTCCGGCTTTGGTTTCTCCCTTGACGTGTTCTCTGATTGTTGCTTCTGTCCTTCCGAGTTCCTCTGCTATTTCGGAAGCTGTCATTCCTGCCTTTGCCCTTGCGAGGGCACCGGCGGCCACCGCCAGGCTGTCAACCCAGGTGAGCCTCTCAGCAGAATTTCTGATCTCCTCGAGCACTTCCTTTCTGAAAAGTGTACCAACGAGCAAAGCGATCTCGAGCTGGTGAATCTCCTCTTTGGTCACGGGATTGAAGTTGAGTTTCATTTTTCTTCACCCCCCTCCGAAGGATGTATGACGATTCCTTTATCGGTTATTTCGAACGGATGCCTCCTCATCGAGTGAGACGTTCCTCTCATCTTCCAGACGATCAAACTTCTTTTGAGCTCTCCATCGATTTCATCAAGATCCAGTCTGATGATACCGTCCACTCCGTGTTCAACACCAGGACCTCCGAATCCCTTCTCAGTGACTGACACCTGACTCACAAAGAGCGATGTACATCCAAGACCGGAGAGTATTCTCTTGAGCTGGAAGATAATACTTCTTGCCATTGCGGGTTTCGTGATATAGAGAGTGGTTACAGAATCGATCACAACTCTTTTTGCCTGTGTTTCCTTCACCGCTCTCTTCAGCACTTCGGCGAGCTCTCTGACATCGTCTATGTCTTTTACGACGTATTTTTCTTTCTCGGCATATTCACCGATTCCACCAGTGAACGCGTCCACTATGGCGAACTTTCCTTCCTTCTCAAAAGGATCAACGTTCCAGCCGAAAACTTCCATGTTTTTCTTCACCTGAACGGGGTGTTCCTCGAGTGCAACATAGATGCCGGGTTCCCCCATCTGAAGTCCGTTCCATATGAACTGCTGAGAGAAGATCGTCTTTCCGGTACCGGGTCCTCCAGAGATGAGCACGATGTTTCTCTCAGGAATTCCGCCGTGAAGGATTTCGTCCATCCCCGGAATTCCCGTCTTGACCTTCTTGATCATATTCCCCCCCCCACAATTATCTTAGCAATCATTTTTTTTCGTTTGATAAACCAATACGTTACTTTTTTGATAACAACATCATAAAAATTGAATTTTCTGTTCATATTTTTCATATTTATGCTATATATATAGTTGTATGCTTTCAAAAATGTTCTTCGGAGGTGTTTTCAATTGAAAATTTCAAAGAAGAGAAGACAGGAACTGATAAGGAAGATTATACATGAGAAAAAAATAAGTAATCAATTCCAGATCGTAGAAGAACTGAAAAAATATGGAATAAAAGCTGTTCAACCGACCGTCGCTCGAGATCTGAAAGAGATAGGTGCCGTGAAGATCATGGACGAGAGCGGAAACTACGTGTACAAACTTCTCGATGAAACCCCTGTGATCGATCCATGGAAAGAGCTGAAAAGAAACTTCAAATCCTTCGTTGAGAGTATAGACAGGGCAGGGAATCTCATCGTCATAAAGACGATACCAGGTACCGCAAGCGGTATCGCTCGGGTTATAGACAGACTCGACATAGACGAGATAGTGGGCACTCTCGCAGGAGACGATACCATATTCGTTGCTGTGCGCGATCCAGAAAGCTGTGAGAAGATAGTTGAGAAGCTCTCATCTATACTCTGACTTTTCTTCTGATCGCAGTGTAGATCACAGGGATCACAAACAAAGTGAACAGCATGGATATAAGCATTCCAAAGATCACCACCCACGATATTGGAGACTCTATTTCCGATCCTTCTGCGTGGCTAAGTGCAGTTGGTAGAAGCGCAACGATCGTGGTGAAGGTGGTCATCAGGATGGGTCTCAACCTGCTCTGAGCACCTTCAAGTGTGGCCTCTAAGAGACCTTTTTCCTGTCTTATCTGTTCTATTCTTGTCAGCATCACGATGGCGTTGTTCACAACCGTTCCCGAAAGGGTGAGAAGACCAACAAGAACGGGTACATTCAGTGAGTATCCGTTCACGAAAACCGCGAAGGCAACCCCAACGACAGCGAAGGGTATGGTGAAGAATATAATGAAAGGCAGTGTGAAAGACTCGAACTGCGCAGCGAGAATCATGTATACGAGTGCGATCGCTATGTAAACAACATACTGAAGCTCCGAAAACGCTTCGTCCATGAAACTTTTCTGTCCGGTGATTTCCACTTTTACACCAGAAAGATCAATTTCATTTAAGAGATTTTCTACTTTCTTTGCAACTTCGCCGATCGAACCTTCTATACTCACCAGATCCACGTAAACAACACGTTCTCCATCGGAGTGTTCCACTATAGAAGGAAGTGTTTCCCTCGATATGTTTGAAACTGCACCAAGAGAGACATCCCCTTTGAGACCAGTAAGCGAAATCTTCGATAAGTCTTCGGGAGATAAAGATTTTGCCTTTTTCAAAACGATGGGAAGTGTTCCTTCTTCCGTTCTCAGTGTTCCGATTTTCTTCCCGAGAAGGTAGGTCTGGAGATCCAAAAAGACCTGGCCTGTCACCACACCGTTCATGAGGGCTTTGTTCCGGTCTATTTTCACATGAAGGACTTCCTTTTCAAAGGAATTTCTTATCTGAATCTTTTTGACTTCCTGCAGTTCCCTTAAACGCTCGAAGATTTCTTTTGCTTTTTCCTGTATCAGAGAAAGATCATCTCCTCTCACTTCGATCGTCACAGGATAGCCCAGAATTTCGTATATCTGCTGTGATTGCTCAAGAACTTCTATTTTCGCTTCTGGAATGTTCAGCTGGGAGATGGCATTCTTCAGTTTCTCTCTGTTTTTCGCGAATTCCCTCCTGCTTCCTCCGAGGTTCACCATTATTCTTGCTTCGTTCTGTCCCCTTCCCATTATTTGAGAGTAGATATTCGTTATTCCAACTTCCGAGTAGAAAGAAGAGATTTTGTACTCGTTTCTGTGTTTGTTCAGGTAATCTTCTATTTGCTCTACAGCTTCGGTGGTTTTTTCATAAGACGACTGAGAGGGAAGTTTCACATCTATCACCATGAGATTCGTCTGGAAAGACGGGAGAAAACCCAGAGGTTTCGAAAGAAGGTAAATCACGGAGATTGCAACCAGAGCAAAAGAAATCACCAGGACCAGTTTCTTTCTCTTCAAACACCATTCCAATGCCTTCCGATAATGCTTTTGCAGTGCTTCGGTGAGTTTTCCCCTTCTTGGCTTTATCCACCTTGTACCCGCTGGAACGACGACTGTAGATACGAACAGCGAAGAAGAAAGTGCGAAGACGAACGCAATGGCGAAATACTTGAACAGTCTCACTACAAAACCTGTGAAGAACACTATGGGAAGAAAAACAGAAACGGTTGTGAGTGTGGAAGCAAGAATCGCCAGCCACACCTCTCCCGCACCTTTTCTCGCAGCGTCCGGTATTGGATCACCGAGGGAGCGATGGCGGTATATGTTCTCAAACACGACTATGGAATTGTCCACCAGCATTCCCAGTGCCATGATGAGACCGCCCAGCGTGAGCGTGTCGAGGTTCAAGCCGAAGGCGTAAAGAAGAACAAAGGTGATCGTGAGGGACAGCGGAATGGAAAACGAAGTGACGATGGTTGACGTGAAATCCTTCAAAAAGATCAAAACCACCACGAAAGCCGCGATGAAGCCGTAGAGAAGATTCTTGAGAAGATTGTCGATCGCTCTTTCAGTGTAATAAGCCTGGTTCATGGCCTCTATGTAATTTATTTTGGAATCTCTCAGTATCCTCTTTATTTCACGGACAGTTTTGACGGTGTTCGCACCGCTTCTTTTGTAGATAGCGATGAGAGAAGCCTTCTTTCCGTTGACCCTGACTTCTCCCTGAACGCTTTCGTTCGTTATATTAACCTCGGCTATGTTTCTCAATCTCACGGGAACGAGTATGTTCGGTACCTTACCCTGCAGAAGGGACTGGTATTTCACTCCCCTGAAACCAACGATTGTGTTTTTGAGATCTTCTATGTTCTCAAACCGGCCATCGACGGAAACGGGGTAAATGTTTCCTTCAGAATCGCTCACATAGCCGAACGGGTAAACGAGATTCCCTGAAAGGATGGTCTCTATCAACGAAGGATCGACATCGAACCGTTTTATTTTCTCCTGATCAAGTATAACCTCGACGATTTTTTCTGGTTTTCCCATCAATTCTACACTGGCGACTTCCGGCAGTCTTTTGATTTTCGACACGACATCTTCGTAGTCATCTTCCGTTGAGAAAGCATACACGGGAAGTAAGGAAGGATCGAACTCTACGACCACAGGATTCGCACCCTCTGGCAGGTCGCGAGTGGCAAGATCTACGTACCTTGAGAGTCTTCCAACGGCTTCGGAGGTTTTCACATTCCAGTCGAACTCGACGAGGATGAAAGAAACGGAATCCATCGACATGGAGGTGAACCTTCTAACACCCGGAGTTGAGGAAATGTACCCTTCAAGAGGTTTGGTTACGAGTTCTTCGACTTCTTCCGTGCCCGCTCCCATGTACGTGGTTATAACAACAGCGTAAGGGTACTCTATCTGAGGAAGAAGATCCAGCTTGAGATGCTGAAACGAAATGAAACCAAGGAAGACAACAGCTGTCAACAGCATAAAGATGGCTATGGGTCTTCTCGAAGAGATTTCCGCGATCTTCACTTCGATCCCTCCCCGACAGAACAAATTATAGCTCACTTTCGATCTGAATTGTTATTATCATTCAAAAGTTTCATTTGCTATACGATATTGTTTCTAAAAAATTATATATTCGATTTCCATCATTATGAGACGAATATATGTTTGTACAAATTCTCATACGACCCCTTGACATCCCATTCTGTGCCTCACTATAATTTCTCATGGATGAGAAAAGGTTCTGAGGAGGTGGCACAATGGCAGAAAAGAAAGAATTCGTTGTGGGAATAGACCTTGGAACGACAAATTCTGTTATAGCTTGGATGAAACCGGACGGTACAGTTGAAGTGATACCGAACGCTGAAGGAAGCAGGGTCACACCATCCGTGGTTGCGTTCACAAAGAGTGGAGAGATACTCGTAGGAGAACCCGCCAAGAGACAGATGATACTCAATCCTGAACGAACGATAAAATCCATAAAGAGAAAAATGGGAACTGATTACAAAGTGAGAATAGACGATAAAGAATACACTCCTCAGGAGATCAGCGCGTTCATTCTCAAGAAGCTGAAGAACGACGCGGAAGCGTACCTCGGTGGTGAAATAAAGAAAGCCGTCATCACCTGTCCCGCTTACTTCAACGATGCCCAAAGACAGGCAACGAAAGAGGCTGGAATCATAGCAGGTCTTGAGGTCTTGAGGATCATCAACGAACCAACCGCAGCGGCCCTCGCTTACGGACTCGATAAAGCTGGAAAAGAAGAGAAAGTGCTGGTTTACGACCTCGGTGGTGGAACGTTCGATGTCTCCATACTCGAGATAGGAGAAGGTGTGATCGAGGTCATCGCTACAGCTGGTAACAACCACCTCGGTGGAGACGACTTCGATCAGAGACTCATCGACTGGATGGCAGAGGAATTCAAAAAACAGCACGGAATAGATCTCAGAGAAGACAGACAGGCGCTTCAGAGATTGAGAGACGCTGCCGAAAAGGCCAAGATAGAGCTTTCAACGAAGATGGAAACCGATGTGAGTTTGCCGTTCATCGCTGTTTCTCCGAGCGGACAGCCTCTGCACCTTGAAATGAGAATCACCAGAAGTCTCTTCGAATCGCTCACAAGAGATCTCGTTGAAATGACAAGAGGCCCAATCGAACAGGCACTGAACGATGCAAAGCTCTCACCACAGGATATCGACGAAATCATACTCGTCGGCGGTATGACCAGAGTTCCAATGGTGCAGAGGTTCATAAAGGAGTTCTTCGGAAAAGAACCCAACAAGAGCGTCAACCCGGACGAAGCAGTTGCTATCGGAGCGGCGATCCAGGCGGCGATACTTGCGGGCACCGAAGGAGCAAAGGGAAGAGATATCGTTCTCGTCGATGTAACACCACTAACACTCGGAATAGAAGTCAAAGGCGGACTCTTCGAACCGATAATCCCAAGAAATACCAAGATACCCGTGAGGAAGAGCAAGATCTTCACAACGGTTGAAGACGGTCAGACCGAAGTAGAAATCAGAGTCTATCAGGGTGAAAGGCCGATTGCGAGGGAAAACATCTTCCTTGGAAGCTTCAAACTCGTTGGAATTCCACCGGCACCGAGGGGTGTTCCTCAGATAGAGGTCACGTTCGACATAGACAGCGACGGAATAGTCCACGTTTCCGCAAAAGATCTCGGTTCTGGAAAAGAACAGTCCATGGTAGTCACAGGAAGACACAAGCTCTCCGAAGACGAAATAAAGAGAATGATAGAAGATGCGAAAAGATACGAAGAACAGGACAAACGTCTCAAAGAAGAAATCGAACTCAAGAACAGAGCAGACGATCTCGCATACAGCGTAGAAAAGACTCTGAAAGAACACGGAGATAAGATACCAGCGGATCTCAAGTCCAGACTTGAAGACATGATCAGAGAACTCAGAGACGCGATAAACAGAAACGACATACCAAAAGTGAAGATGCTCTTCGATGATCTCCAGAAGGAAAGTATGAAGATAGGAGAATACCTCTACAAATCTGCAACTGGTGGAGAAACATCGAACCAGTGAAAAGGGGGTGACACGATGCTCCTTGGAAGAAGAGAAGACATCTTCAGGCCGTTCAGGGAACTCCAGAGGGAGATCGACAGGCTCTTCGATGACTTCTTCAGGACGGAGGTCAGACCCGCTAAGGAGTTCTTTGCACCAGACATGGATGTGTACGAAACAGACGATGAAGTAGTGATAGAAGTAGAAATCCCAGGCATAGACAGAAAAGACGTCAAAATAACGGTTGAAGAGAACATTTTGAAGATCTCTGGTGAAAAGAAACTCGAAAGAGAACAGAAAGGTAAAAACTATTACTACGTTGAAAGAAGCGCTGGAAAATTCGAAAGGGCAATCAGACTCCCAGACTACGTTGACGTAGAAAAGATCAAAGCAGAGTACAAGAACGGTGTTCTCACGATAAGGGTACCAAAGAAAGAAGAAAGGAAGAAGAAAGTGATCGAGGTGGAAGTTCAAGAGTAAGGGGAGCGAACGCTCCCCTTTTTATTTTTTTAGAACTCCACGATATAAACGAAGTCCCCGGTGTTGAGCATCGCTGCGTTCGCTTCATCTGTGTCCACGTGGAATTCCAGTGCGAAGTCTTCCCTCACTCTTATGAGAACATCATCGAAGATCAGTTTTCTGTCTCCGCTTTCAACGATCACCTTCACAAGATCTTTGTCTTTAACTCCATAGTGTTCGGCATCCTTTGGGTGCATGTGTATGTGTCTTTTTGCTATGATGACTCCCTTCTCTTTAACCAGAATGCCGTTTGGACCTATGATGACTATTCCCGGTGTTCCCTCGAGATCTCCCGAGTCTCTAACAGGGGGTCTGAGTCCGAGTTTGAAGGCATCCGTTCTGGAGATCTCGACCTGTGTTTCTCTTCTGACAGGTCCCAGTACGCGAACGTTCTCTATCGCGCCTTTCGGTCCTACTATGGTCACTGTCTCTTTCGCTGCGTACTGACCGGGCTGTCTGAGATCTTTTATGGGGGTGAGTTCGTAGCCTTTGCCGAAGAGAATCTCCAGGTCCTCTTTTGAGAGATGGACATGCCTGTTGCTTACACCAACGATTATTCCAGGTTCTTTCTTTGTCACTGGTACACCTCCCTCACTTTATGCATTATTCCATCTTCTATCATGGCACACTTCTATTTCTTTTTGATTGAAAGTTAATTAAAAAACGTATCTTATTCCAACCACGATTACTGCTGTAAAGACGATCCATCTCACCCAATTTGCACCTTTTTTGATGGAGAAAGTGGCAGCGAGCCACGCACCAGTCATATTCCCAAGAGCAAGAATGAAACCGTAGAGGAAGTTCACCTTTCCGTTCAGAATGAAGATCACAAGTGAGATTATATTGTAAGAAGCCACGATGAAAACTTTTACAGCGTTTGTTTTGACCAGTTCATATCCAAGAAGAAGAGCGATCGCAGGCATGAGAAGAAAACCGACCCCCGCTTGAATGAACCCACCGTAGATACCGATCAGAAAAAAGACGATGTATATGAGAACCCAGTTTCTTTTGACGAATCTATCCTCAAGCCAGATTCTGGGTTTCCAGACAAGAGAAACGGCCATAACGAGGAAGATAACACCTACGATTTTCTGAAGCATCTCTTTTTCTATCTGAACCGCTATGGAGCTTCCCAGAATCGCTCCCACTATGGCCGGCAAAGCAACAAGAATCGCTTCTTTTATTTTCAAAACCTTCTTGGCTTTGAACCTTTCAATTGCCACAAGATTTTGAAGTATTATGGCGATCCTGTTTGTTCCGTTTGCAACATCTATTCCGAGTCCCAGAGCAGTTAAGATAGGAAGTGTGATCATTGAGCCACCACCTGCAAGAACATTTAAAAAGCCCGCGAGGATACCCCCAAGGAACACAAGAACGATCACCTCAGAACACCTCCAAAAAAGTTTTGAAAAATTTTACCACTCTGTTCTTTGCTTTTGTGTTAGTGTGAAATATATTTGTTTTAACATATTATGTTTTATGCATACAAACCAGGTTAGTTCCAATCATTCACAAAGTAGGTGATGTGTGTATCTGGCACTGGAAGATAGATATAGAGTATGCAATTACCGGTAACGAAAAATTTCATGCGGGTTTGTGGTACCGGAAGCTATGCGTTAAAAAGGGAATAATGGATGATATGAAGAGACAATATGAAGAGAATTTGTGGTAATCGATGATGCGTAAGTGCTTTGAATTCGAGAAGTTAACAGTTAACTTCTAACACACTGAGGAATACCTTCTTTCATCTATTTGTGAAACATGGAACTAATCGATTTTTACCAGAAACACCCCAAAATGCCCTGACGTAGGTTGATATAATTTATCTTCTGTTTTTTGCTTGTGTTCTTTTCTTGTTTGACTATGCAATTATTCCATTTTTCCAAACAGTACTTGAAGGTGCTCTCTTGTGTGTTAGAATGGTTTATGGAAAGGGAGGATATGGAAGATAAAAAAACATCTTGCTTTCAGAGTGTGTTTGTGGTATAATTTCTCTTGAACTCAACGGGTTTCAATAGTTCCTTAGAGGTATGGAAACAATCTGGACGATTTAATTTAAAAAAGGAGGCGAGCTTAGTTTCAATAGTTCCTTAGAGGTATGGAAACCCTGGCGACGGTATTTGAGTTCGGAAGATGGTGCCAGCGTTTCAATAGTTCCTTAGAGGTATGGAAACATGTTTGTAGTGGATATGAAAGAGTAAGGGAGCACGTTTCAATAGTTCCTTAGAGGTATGGAAACATGTTTGTAGTGGATATGAAAGAGTAAGGGAGCACGTTTCAATAGTTCCTTAGAGGTATGGAAACCTTCATAATCCCTTCTCTCTTGTGAAAGGTCAAACTGTTTCAATAGTTCCTTAGAGGTATGGAAACCAATCCCCACGTGCTTTGGTGACGCAGAAAATCGCTTGCGTTTCAATAGTTCCTTAGAGGTATGGAAACCTTCGTCTGTGTCGATAAGCCAGTACCAGGACACGGTTTCAATAGTTCCTTAGAGGTATGGAAACAACTCTACAGCTATCCAGCCATCGTTCGTTTTAAACCGTTTCAATAGTTCCTTAGAGGTATGGAAACAAGGTGATTTCGTCAGCAAGTTGCTTAATGCTGGAGGTTTCAATAGTTCCTTAGAGGTATGGAAACTTTGTGCGTGCAGAGGGAATTCGATGAACGGGTTTCCCTGTTTCAATAGTTCCTTAGAGGTATGGAAACCCTTCTTTTTCTTCTTGATCTTCTCCTTTTTGTTCTTCTCGTTTCAATAGTTCCTTAGAGGTATGGAAACTGGGGGATATGTATCCTTCTTCCCCAAGGACGTGGATCGTTTCAATAGTTCCTTAGAGGTATGGAAACAAGCCTGGCTGTGGTGCAAGTGTCCATTCATGCTTGGTTTCAATAGTTCCTTAGAGGTATGGAAACGCCGACTTTCCCTTCATCAATCTGTTTGCACGTTTAAGTTTCAATAGTTCCTTAGAGGTATGGAAACCACTTTTCGTGCTACTGTTGTTCCTTGTTTTCAGGAGTTTCAATAGTTCCTTAGAGGTATGGAAACTCGAAAAACCAGTCGAGTTTCTTATAAAGGTCGCATGTTTCAATAGTTCCTTAGAGGTATGGAAACGAAAGAAAGGATTGAAGAATTCTTACTATGCATACAAGGTTTCAATAGTTCCTTAGAGGTATGGAAACACCTTTTAGAACTCGCAGACTTGCTGTGAGGGAGGGTTTCAATAGTTCCTTAGAGGTATGGAAACTATGTTTCTTTGGCAATTTTGACCCAGCTCATTACTTTGTTTCAATAGTTCCTTAGAGGTATGGAAACTTGGGCATTTCCGCCGGAGCACTCGTTTACAGTCCCGAGTTTCAATAGTTCCTTAGAGGTATGGAAACAAAATTACTCTGCCATCTTGCAAACTCCTTTTGATCACGTTTCAATAGTTCCTTAGAGGTATGGAAACTAGAATGCCCTGCTAAGAGCTTGCAAAAGTTCCTGCTTCGTTTCAATAGTTCCTTAGAGGTATGGAAACCGTTATAATAGATTGTTACGCTTCTCCATTCCTTCAGTTTCAATAGTTCCTTAGAGGTATGGAAACACGATTTTTCCGTCGAATGTTTCGAATTTCTTTGCGAGTTTCAATACTTCCTTAGAGGTACGGAAACTTGTCTTGTATCGATGATCTCCGCTAAGCTCAACAAATTTCAATGCATCCTTTAAACAAAAGTGCCCGTGAGGGGCGCTTTTTTGTTTCAATGTATGGTAGTATTACATTCAAAGGGGGGATTTTTTCTGGAGATTTTGAAAGTCGTTGATCTGAAGAAACACTACGGTGACGTGAAGGCCGTGGACGGGATAAGTTTCACCGTGGAGCGTGGAACTGTTTTCTCCTTTCTTGGACCCAACGGTGCGGGAAAAACCACGACCGTTGAGATACTCGAAGGTCTCAGAAAGAAAGACTCCGGGGAGATCTACTATTTCGGTGAGAGAAAGGATGTCTTGGATAGAGAAACGAAGAGAAAAATTGGTGTGTGTCTCCAGAAAAGTGCGTTTTTTGAAAACCTCACCGTTTGGGAAACCCTCAAATTGTTCCGCGGGCTGTACGGAACGGGATTGGATCTCAAAGAAGTGATGGGATTGTTTTCTCTTGAAAACATAGAGAAAAAAATGGTGAAAACACTCTCTGGGGGTCAGCTTCAGAGGCTCGCAGTGGCTGTGGCGTTCATCAACGATCCGGAGATTGTTTTCCTCGACGAACCAACGACAGGTCTTGACCCACAGGCGAGAAGGCAGATATGGGACACCATAGAACACTTCAAAAATCTTGGAAAGACCATCTTTCTCACCACCCATTACATGGAAGAGGCAGAGAGACTATCTGACCACGTCTGCATCATAGACCACGGGAAGATCATAGCAGAAGGAACTCCTTCCTCTCTCATAAGCTCTTCCGGGCTGAAAACCGTCGTCGAGTTTGACTGTGATCAGGACGTGAACGTGAGATACTTGGAGAAAAAAGAGAACCACTACGTCGTGGAAACTGACGCCCCAGAAGAACTCATAAAAGATCTCCTGAAAAATTGGAACGTTTCAAACATCGTGATAAGAAAACCGAATCTTGAAGATGTTTTCCTGAAGCTCACAGGCAGGGATCTCAGAGAATGAGGCATCTTGTTGTTTCTATTCTGAAAAACGATTACTTCAGAACTAAGAGCGTTCTTTTTTGGAATTTCCTTTTTCCAATACTCCTCTATCTCATTCTCGTATCCATCTTCGGAGATATGTCTTCTAACATGAACCTGAGGATAGGACTTGTGGGAGAGAGTAGTTTGGTAGAGAGTGTGTTCAGCCATCTCCCATCCGGTATCGAGATCATCAGAACACAGAACCCTGAAAGAGACCTCAAATACGGAAAGATCGATGTTTGTGTGATCCTGCCAGAAAACTTAGACAATCTTTTCACAAAAGCTATCATCTTTTCCAAAACGAAGATCTCTGTTCCTGTGGAGATCACCATTCTTTACGCTCCGGAGAGGCAGGAATCCATTGTCCTTGCGAACGTTGTTTCTAACATACTCGAGTCGCTTGATCTTCAACTCAGAAAGGTTAAGGAGGTAGAAGTGGAGTACAGAAAAAAAGAAAGGCAGGCTATTAATTACTCTCACTACATTCTTCCTGCCGTTCTTCTTGTGGGTGTGATGTCCGTCGGCCTTTTCACTGTTCCGTATCAGCTCGCTCTCTACAGAGAGCAGGGAATTTTGAAAAGAATTCTTGCTTCTCCACTGAGAGGTCATCACTACTTTTTCTCCATAGTCGTCTGCGGACTTTTTGCCATGTCCATCACTTCCGCTTCTGTGACGCTCTTTGCACGTTTTGTGTACGGAATAGAGTTCCCCATCAATGTATCCTTCTTAGGCGGTGTGCTTCTTTCCTTTCTTACGTTTCTGAGTGTGTCTCTGCTCATGGTGTCTTTGTTCAAAACCTTCTCCGCTTTGAGTGCAGCTTCGCAGGTGTTCAACCAGGTGTTCATGTTCCTCGGAGGTTTTTACTTCGATGTCTCCGGAATTCCTTGGCCGATCAAAGCGGTTGTTCTTGGAAATCCTGCAACCTACTTGGTGGATTATCTGAGGGGATCTTTCGGATACAGAACGATTTACTCGAATCACTTTTTAGTGCCGATCGTGTGGATAGTACTCTCTTTAGTTCTCTTTTTTTTGAACTGGAGGAGGGTGATGATGGTTGAGTGAGTTTTTGGCTCTGTTCTCTGCTATGTGGAAAGAATCGTGGAGGGATAAAATTTCCACTTTTTTCAGCATTGCTTTTCCCGTCATGTTTCTTCTGATTTTTGGTTTTCTTTTTGGCGGTTCCGGCAATTCTGTGAAAACAGCAGTTGTGACCGTCGATTACGATCTTTCGGATTTTGGAGATGTTTACACCTCGCTCGAGGAGTTGAAGGGCTACTACCACGAAGTGGCGGTGGTGGAGAAAGAAAGAATCATCTTTATAAGAAACACAACGGACGAATACTATCAATCGCTTCTCGACTCCTGGGAAATCTCCCTCAAAAACAAGGTCACAAGGCTCCTCAACGGTCTGAATCCCGTCATCATGGTGAAAAAAGAAGTTCTGAAAACCGCAAGAGAGCTCACATCTTTCGATTATACCCTCACGGGTGTGATCGCCGTATCTCTACTCTCGATCGGGCTCTTTGGAACCGTGGACGTGTTCTCCCGCTATCGTGAAAGAGGCTTTTTGAAGAGGCTCAAAGCAACTCCCGTTGGAAACTTTTCCTTTGTCTTTGGTCTCATCTCAGCGAGGATGTTCTACGGAATTTTGAGCACCGCTCTCATAATGCTGCTGGGAACTTTGATCTTTAAAGCAAGCTACGAACTGAACGTGTTTCTCTTTTTGATATCCGTCGTCAGTTCTGTTCTATCCTTCATCGCGCTTGGAGCTTTGATATCAATTCTGTTCAAGAAATCCGATGTGGCAACGGATGCTGCTGTGATTCTCTTCACCATTATGATGTTTCTAACAGGTGTTTATTTTCCGGTCTCGTTCCTCCCTGATTATCTGAGAGTTGTCTCTTACTTCCTACCTGTGAAATATGGTGTGGAACTCATCAGGTACTCATTGGGCTTTGAGATATTTCCGTTCAGCAGGTACCTTATCACCGCAGTGATCATGTTCTTAGCTGGTCTTATGTTTGTCTTTTACACAGCGTCACTCGTTCTGAGAAAAGAAGACTAAAGGTTCCACCTGACAATTTCGGAGAGCTCTTTTCTCACCCTTTCTGAGCGTTCCAGCTCCCTGTGTTTCTCGGAAAGCTCACTTTCGTCTCCCAGGTATCCTACAGCGATCAAGGTTATCAGCACGTGATCTTCAGGGATTTTCAAGATTTCTTTGACCTTCACAGGATCGTAGCCTGCAACGGGATGAGCCACAAGGCCCATCTGTGTTGCCTGAACAAGGAGGTTTCCCACGGCAAGCCCAGTGTCGAACAGGAAGTAATCTCTGTTATCTGGGAGTGCACAATCGAAGTCTTTTTTCGAATGAACCGCTATCAAAGCGGGTGCGTTCTTCATCCAGTAGTTTCCACCGGGAAGTGCTTCGTGTATCTTTTTGAGGAGTTCCTCTTCATCCACTACCACGAACCTCCACGGCTGGTTGTTCATGCACGAAGGAGCAAGATGAGCTGCTTTTATGAGGAGTTCTAACTCCTCTCTCGGTACTCTGTCTTTTTTCAACGCTCTCCTTGCCCTTCTCCACTCTATGTGCTTGTTCAGTGAAAGGTCTTCTTCTATCAGTCGATCTAAAGCTTCTTTCACTTCCTGAACATGTCCTTCGACCTTCACTCTTCTCCACTCTTTCCTCACAAAGCCCCACCTGTCTATTAAGAAGGTGGATCGAACTGTTTTTCCGTTTTCCAGAACGTTGAAAAACTCATGGAGAATTCCTTCCGGATCTGAAAGGAGAGTCACTTTGAGATCGTTCTTTTCCTTGAATCTCTTCAATGCTTCAACACTGTCTCTGGAGATCCCTACTACCTGAGCCTTCTCGAAGTTTTCCCTGGAGAATTCGACGGCTTCTCTCGTGCAACCGCTCGTTCCTGCTTTAGGAAAAAAGAAGAGGATGGTGTACTTCCCGTAAAGATCAACGTGAGTGAATGTTTTCCCTTCGTCCGTGAGGAGTTCAAAGTGCTTCACCCTCATGAAACTCACCTCCAAAAAAGTTGAAACTAATTCTCAATAATAATTGTACCACAAAAAACCCCCGCGTTGTGCGGGGGCTGATCACCTTCTGATTGTCAGCGAATCGTAGAACTGTCTTCTGGGATACTCTATTTCTCTTCTTTCTTTGTTGAAAGCGGAAACGGGAACGAGATACCCTACGATTCTCATGTATTCATCTACTTTGGCTTTTCCACAGACAGGACATCTCTCTCCGTAGAACGCGTGTCCATCCTCACACACGCTGATCTTCGTGTTGAACGCAAAGTACATTACACCCATGTCCGCGATCATTTTCACCATGTTGAAGGATTCTTCCTCCGTCTTGAAAGATTCTCCGAGGTTGATATGCAGAATCGCTCCTCCACTCACCTTTTTGTCCCATTTTCCGGAGTAGCGGATTCTGTTGAGAACATCCGTGTTCGCCATGAGAGGCACCCACTGGTTGGAGTAGATCTCGAACGGCTGTTTCTCACCGAAGAGAAATCTGTCTTTCTGAGCAAGAGTCACAGCCGCTTTCTCTGCGGGTACCTGTTCTATGTTGAAGGTGAAGCCGTACTCATGGTATCCCTTTTCCGCTTCTTCTCGGATGGTGTCCAAAACGTTGTCTACGAACACTTCTCCTTCTTCTGTGTACTTCAGACCGTCGATGTCTTCCGTGGTCAATCCCATGATCGAGGCGCTCTCCCAGACACCAGTGACACCGATGGTTCCGTACTGTCTGTTCAAAAGCATTAGACCGTTTTCGTAGAGAGGAAGAAGTCCTTCGGATATTCTCTCTTTTATGATCTCCCTGACTGCGGCGAGGGCTTTTTTGATGAGCTGAACGCGGTGCCTGAGAATCTGAAGATACTTTTCTCTGTCTCCGCCGCTTTCAAGAGCGATTCTTGGAAGGTTCATCGTGATCACTTTGAAGGATCCGATGTTCAGGTCCGATCCACCGATAGAGTTCATCCTTCCTTTCAGTTTTTCTTCTTCTTCGCTCGAGAGTGAGAACTTCTTCAGAGTTTGAGTAGACGATGTGAGCCTGCAGCAGGACGCCACAGCGTCTATTGAGTCGGAGATGTACCAGTTCGTGTCCTGCCACTTCATGTTGATTTTGTTTATGAAGCGAGCGCTGTCCTCGTCGAGGAACTTGCCGTCTCTATAGAGAAGGCTTGCTGTGAGTACAGGGAAAGTGAACATCTGGCGCTCTCTTTCCTTTGACACCCACTCCCAGTAGTGTTTCTGCAGAGCGATGATGTCTTCCACGTGGTCTGTGATCAAAGAACCATCTGGGTATCTTTCCCCTTCGAAAATCGCTTTTATGTAGTTTCTGTCGAGGTACGTGAAGTTCGTGTACGGAGACTGCGTTGTTCTGATGGGCTGGTTCAGCGAGTAGGTGAGTATCTGGAAATGCTGTTCTATGTACCAGTCGAGTTTGTCGCGAGGAATAATTCCTTCCTCGAGGTCTTTCTTGACGAAGTACCACATCCAGACGAAAAAGTCAGGAAGTCCAACCGCACCAGAGCTTTGGTTGGACGCGAACATCACGAACTGAATGACATGCTGAATGAATGTGGACAGGTGCTTTGCGGGCTCGGATTTTATGGTTTTTATGAACGGAAGCCCCTTCTCCACTATGGGCTGCAGGGTGTAGGCGAAACAGTAAGGCATGAGAGCTGCGTGGTGTCTGTCGTGAAGATAGACGGCACCGTTTATCTGCGCTTCAACAAACTCGTCTGCGACCTCTTTTCCGAACATCTCCTTCATCTTTTGCCAGATCCTGTACAGCGAGTAGAGGTACGTGTGCGGCTTAGATATCTCGATGAAGTAAGTACTGATGTTTGTGACCCTGACGTTCGCGTTTGCGTCGATCGTAGACTCGATGATTCCCCGTCTCACGAAGTCTTCTGTGAACTTTACCACATCGAGCTGGTCGCCGAGGCCGTCCATCTGGAACATCTCATAACCGTACTTGGAAAGAAGATCACTCATCAGTTCTTCAAATTCTCTTTCGAACGAATACTGAACCTTCATAGTGTCCCCTCCTCAACACTGCTTCGATCATTCTCTCAAAAGTTCTCCTGTCAATATGAATCTGGTTTTTAGAAGCTGGAAATCCATCTTGACGATAAGCGTGGAGGTACCTTCCCATGACAAACTCATCCACGTATTGAACGTACTTGAGAAGGTTCTCTTTTACGATGTCCTTCGGAAGCCTCCAGGTGAACAGCACTACCGTCAAGCGTTCTCCGTACTTTTCCTTGAACATCTTCGAAAGAGAAAGCGTCTCTTCTCTGTTGTACGGTGCGAGGGGTTCTCCCCCGAGAAAGACGAGGGCGGCTTTTGGGAAGTACCTCAAAAGACTCGAGAGTTTTTCATCGATGATCTTTGTCACAACCTCTGCGGGTCTTTTGTATTCTTCTGAAAGATGCCATGTTTCTGGATTGTGGCACATGTAGCATTTTGGTTTCGCATCGCACCCCTGGAAGTAAACCGACACCCCATAGAGATCTGGATGATCCCGGAAAGTTCCTATTCGGTTCACATACAAGGGAAGGACCCCCTTCCGGTGAGATCTGTTAAGATTTTACCACAATATATTGTGGTTTGTTTAGTTACATCTCAAAAAATTGTTGGTGGAGATTCTAAAAAGATGGATCTGTTTGTTAATGTTTTTCACCATTTTTCGTAATGGATCCTTTCGGGCTTGAACCTGTCCACCTGGGCAGGTTGCTCTGCGGGGTATCCCACAGGAACAATGGCGAAAGGAACGACATGTTCGGGTATTCCAAGAAGCTCTCTGAAGGCTTTCACTCTTTCCTCTCTTGGATAAACTCCACACCACACGGCTCCAAGACCGAGTTCTGTCGCTCTCAGAAGAAGGTTCTCCACGGCGGCAGAGCAATCCTGGACCCAGTAGCCTTTGCATTTTTCAAGTGTGGGATCTCCACAGACAAGGATTACAACGGGCGCCTCTGCAGACATTTGTGCATGAGGGTGGATCTCCGCGATTTTCTTTTTTGTTTCTTCGTTTCTGATAACAACGAAATGCCACGGTTGTTGATTGCACGCAGAAGGAGCGTGCATGGCGGCACGGATGATCTCTCCCACCAGTTCGTCCGGAACGTCCTTTTTCTGATACTTTCTGATACTCCTTCTCCTGTAGATGATGCTCATCTGGTTCACCCCCGTATAATTTTAAGTATGAGACTGACAGAACTCTACAGAAAGTTATTGGAAATACACGGATCGGTTGGGAAATGGTGGCCCGGAACACCTGAGGAAATCGTAATAACTGCCATCCTCACCCAGAACACGAACTGGAAGAACGTTGAACGTGTCATGGAAAACATCAAAAACGCAGTCAAAGGAAACAACCTGCTGAAAGAACTGGATTCTCTTCCCGAGGAGAAGGTAGCAGAGCTCATAAAACCAGCGGGGTTCTTCAACATCAAAACAAAGCGTCTCAAGGCACTGTTGAAATTTCTCAAAGAATACAACTACAATCTATCTCGTCTGAGAGATCTTCCAACACATATTTTACGAGAAAGACTCCTCAAAATAAAAGGCATCGGCAAAGAAACCGCCGATGCCATTCTGCTCTACGCCTTGGAAAAACCGATTTTCGTCGTTGACAGCTACACAAGAAGACTTTTGAAGAGAATCTTCAACATCGAACTGAACGACTACGACGAAGTGCAAAAGCTTTTTATGACTCACTATCCAGAAGATGTTCGTCTTTACCAGGAATTTCACGGGCTCATCGTGGAACACGCGAAAAAATTTTGCAACAAAACTCCGAAGTGCGGTGTCTGCCCTTTAAGGAAAGAGTGCTACCACGTATCACAGATGAATGGGTTTTCCTGAGACCCCTTCAAGAGCCCCGAGGATGGTTTCTGTCAGCGTTGGATGCGGGTGAATGGCTTTCTCCAGATCTTCCGCTTTCATTCTGAACTTCACGGCTATGACACCTTCCATGATCATATCGGTAGCCGATGGTGAAACGATGCTCATGCCGAGAACTGTTCTATCCTTCTTGTCCGCTATGACCTTGGCAAACCCTATGTTTTCAAGCATCGTTCTTGCCCTTCCGTTTGCAGAAACCGGGAACTTGGAGATCACAACTTCTTCGGAGTTCACGTCTTTTTCTCTCACACCGACAGATGCCACTTCCGGAGAGGAGAAGATGATACTCGGAACGGCCGAGTAATCCATTTCTTCCTCTTCTCCCGCGATGTTCTTTGCAGCGACTATTCCCTCGTACATGGCCACATGAGCGAGCATGATTCCACTTCTGATATCTCCTATCGCGTAAACGTTTTCCACGTTCGTTCTCATCCTGCTATCAGTGACGACTCCTTTTTCTATCTTCACTCCGAGAGCCTTCACGTCCTCCGGTATGTTGGGCTTTCTTCCTGCGGCGAGCAGGACCTTTTCTGCCTTCAGGGTTTCTCCATTTTCGAGTGCGACTTCAAAGCCGTCACTGACTCTGTTCAGGGAGGAAACTTTTGTTTTTTCCAGGATCTTAACACCTTTCCTTTTGAGGGCCTTTTTCACTTCTTCTGCCACATCCGAATCTTCGTAAGGGAGGATGTGTTCTGCGATCTCCACGATCGTCACATCCACACCGAAAGAACCGAAGAACGTTGCGAATTCAACACCTATGACACCACCGCCTATTATCACAAGCGACTTTGGAAATTCTTTCAAATTGAACACGTCATCACTCGTCCAGACTCCGTCGATATCGAAGGGAGAAAAAACGGAGGGAACGGATCCGTGTGCGAGAACAAGATTCTTTGCTTCCAGTTTCTCTCCCGTTTCTTGGACGACAACCGTGTTTTTGTTTTCCACGACGGCCGTTCCTTTGAAGACTTCAACTCCGTTCTTGTTCAACAGATACTCTATTCCCTTTCTTGACATCATCACACTCTTTTGAACGTGTTTCATTATGGTATCAACGTCGTATTCGACTCCTGAGACTTTCAAGCCGTACTTTGAAGCTTTCTCTTTCATTTCATCCATGAGATGAGAGACTGTGAGCATCGCCTTCGTTGGAATGCATCCCCTGTTGGTACAGGTTCCCCCGAGGGCATCTTTTTCGACAAGTGCGACCTTCTTTCCAAGCTGTACAAGTTTTATGGCGCAGACGTAACCTCCGGGTCCTCCTCCTATGATTACCGCATCGTACATCCTCTTTCCCTCCTGAGAAAACCCCTCCCAAAGGGAGGGGTTATTTCATTTTCCGA
The DNA here is from genome assembly GCF_000019625.1 of Thermotoga sp. RQ2. Taxonomy (NCBI): domain Bacteria; kingdom Thermotogati; phylum Thermotogota; class Thermotogae; order Thermotogales; family Thermotogaceae; genus Thermotoga; species Thermotoga sp. RQ2. The sequence goes on along the minus strand of NC_010483.1, from coordinate 548,067 downwards.
GGAATTCGAGGGCGATTTCGTATGCCTTCAAACCATACATGAGTGCAGGACCACCGCCCATACAGACTGCCACTTTGATTGTGTCGAGGATCTCTTCTTCTGTCGCTCCCGCTTTCACTGCGGCTCCCGTATGCCAGACGATACACGGTTCACATCTCACTGCCACAGCTATTCCAAGAGATATGAGTTCCTTCGTTTTTGTGTCGAGTGCTTTTGTGCTTTCAGCCATGTGAACGTATTCTGCGAACTTTCCGATCTCAGGTGCCTTTCCGATGATTTCCTGAAGCTGCTTCTGAATCTGTTCCAGTTTTTCTTTCGCTGCCATGAGCAACACCTCCATATGAGAAATTTATAATACCATTTCAGCCGCTTTCGCCAATGGATACACCGTTGGAGCGGATGTGAGAAGCGGGTGTGTCCCGATCTGCATGGTGAACAGATCGTTGGCTGTGATGCCTTTCTGTATGCCGAGGCTTATTAGGTTCACTATCTCACCGACGCTCTTTCCACCGCACACCTGCGCACCGAGCAGGATCTTGCTGTCTTCCGAGAAGATGAGTTTCACCACGAGTTTTGAGGTATCTTCGAACTTTCCAGGATGTCTGTCTGGTGCCTCTGCCTTTCCAACGACAACTTCGAATCCTTCTTCCTTCGCTATTCTCTCCGTTATTCCCACAGAGCCGAAGGCCTTGCTTCCTATGACGGTCGAGTACGCGTTCAGAGAACCCTTGTTCGTTCTGATCACCTTCAGACCGTACAGGTTGGACGCTGCAATTCTGGCATCAAAAACAGCAGCGGAGGCAAGCATAAGTCTGGAAGGCTTTCCAGTGAGGAAGTCTTTGTGCTGTACGCAGTCGCCTGCAGCGAAGATATCAGGTTTTGAAGTTCTCATGTACTCATCCGTTTCTATGAAGCCGAGTTCTGTCACCTTGAGTCCGAGTTTTCTGGCGAGTTCAGAATTCGGTTTGTAACCCGTTGCGAGCACGACCACATCGGCCGGGATCGTTTCTCCGCTGTCCAGCTTTACTCCCTCCACTTTTTCCGTTCCGAGGATCTCTGTTACTTTTCTTCCTGTGAGGACTTTGACGTTGTCCGATTCGAGTTCCTTTCTCGCGAGTTCTCCAAAATCCGGGTCGAACGACACGGGAAGGAGGCTGTCCATTATTTCCACGAGGGTGACGTTCTTCCCGGACTTTTTGATCTCGTCAGCCACTTCAACACCTATGAAACCGCCCCCGATGATGACCACATCGTTGGCATCCTTCACTTTCTCGTGCAGTAGTTTGAGATAGTCGGCCTCTTTTGGAACGGTGAACACGCCTTTTAGATCCACACCTGGGATCTTCGGTGTGTTCGGTGAAGATCCAGTTGCGATGATGAGCTTGTCGTAAGAAATCTCTTTTCCGCTCTTCGTGAAAAGCTTCTTTTCATCTGGGTTTCCATCGACAACTTCGTCTATCAGAAGATCTATGCCTGCACCTTTGAAGCGGTCTTCAATTCCCATGTAGTCGTTTTCCACACTGCCGAGAGTGTGAAAGATGTACGGTATTCCACAGGGTACCATTTCTTTCTCGGTCTTCTTGACAACGAGAATTTTTTTGTCTCCAAAGAATCTTTTTGTGGTGAATGCCGCCACAAGACCGGCTGGTCCACCTCCAACAACTACAACATCGTACCTCATGTTTTCCCCTCCAAAAGAGAAATTTTTCACGATCTTCCATTCACAATTCTACTACTTTTCGGATTAAATTTCAACTGCAAAGGTAGAGAAATTACGGTGTCTAATAATCAGCTCGCCCAGAATTCGTCTTTCAGGCTTCTTCTCATGAGATCTCTCATCGACTGAAGAGGTGGTTTCCCTTCGTAAACGACTCGGTAAACCTCTTCGGAGATGGGCATATCTATTTTGTTTTCTTTGGCTATCTTCATCACAGCTTTCACAGTGAAGGCACCTTCTACAACCTGGTTTGAGCTTTCAAGGAGTTTCAGCGGGTTGAATCCCCGCGCTATCAATTCTCCGAAGCGTCTATTTCTGCTGTAACGACTGTTGCAGGTGACCATGAGATCGCCTATTCCTGCAAGACCCATGAAGGTCTTCTGATCCGCTCCAAAAAACATTCCAAATCTTGCTATTTCGTATATACCGCGAGTTTCGAGTGCTGCTTTTGCGTTGTCCCAACCACCGAATCCATCCAGGATCCCCGCGGCGATAGCGATGACATTTTTCAATGCTCCAGCGATTTCCACACCCACCACATCTTCGCAAGTGTACACCCTGAAGTACTCGGTGGAGATCCTCTTTTGAAGTTCTTTCGAATTTTCTCCAGCGAGTGTGACGGCAGTTGGAAGTTTTTTTGCGACCTCTTCGGCATGTGAAGGGCCGGAGAGGACAGCGTAAGGACAACCCAGTATCTCTTCAACGATCTCAGACACTCTTTTACCTGTTTTGATCTCTATTCCCTTTGAAAGATTCAGCACCATGGAAGGCTTCACAGGTAGTCTCAGAAGATGTTCTCTTATGTATTGAACGGGAATCGCTATAACGAGAATGTCTTCTTTTTTGATTTCTTCAAGATCGTTTGTGGCTCTTACGGTGATCTTCGATTCCTCCACATAAGGGCTCGTGTGTGAAACATTTATGAGATCGACGATCTCTTTCCTTCTTGCCCAGAGAACCACTTCTTCTCCGTTTTCATGCAGTATCTGTGCAAAAACTGTCCCCCAGCTCCCTGCACCGAGAACAAAAAATCTCATCTCCATTCCTCCTCGAAGATAGAATTCCCCAAGAATTTTAACAAAAAACAAAAAGCAGGGTTTTCCCCTGCTTCGTGAAATGGTTCTCTCATATCTCACGGAATCGGGTGGTTCCATACCTCTAAGGAAGTATTGAAACGGTCCCAAGCAAGTGGTAGATATTTTGTTGGATCTCGTTTCCATACCTCTAAGGAAGTATTGAAACGTTTCCGTTCATTTTTATCCATGTCGCCCGCCGGTTGTTTCCATACCTCTAAGGAAGTATTGAAACGCAAACAGGAAGGTGGTTACACAGGGCCTGGTCCTGTGTTTCCATACCTCTAAGGAAGTATTGAAACCGAAGGTTCTACCAGACCCTGCTTTTTGAGGTCGCGTTTCCATACCTCTAAGGAAGTATTGAAACCGAAAACTCTGATGATGAGGAATACTTCAAAAATGGTTTCCATACCTCTAAGGAAGTATTGAAACATAGTGATGACGGTCGACGACGACTTCGCTGTTGTGTTTCCATACCTCTAAGGAAGTATTGAAACAGAGTGGAGAGGACAACTAAAGGGCACAATAAATTGGTTTCCATACCTCTAAGGAAGTATTGAAACAGCGAAACGCAATACATTTATGTAACATTCACAGAAACGTTTCCATACCTCTAAGGAAGTATTGAAACATTTCCCGATATTCATTTTGTTGTCCGAATTTACCAGTTTCCATACCTCTAAGGAACTATTGAAACGCGATTTCTTTAGCGGATATAGATTTATCTCTACTTCGTTTCCATACCTCTAAGGAACTATTGAAACTGATTGTCTTCATCTGTAGCACCCTCCCCCAGTTTGTTTCCATACCTCTAAGGAACTATTGAAACAAACTCAAGGAACTTGAGGGAGAAAAGGAAGTGCTGTTTCCATACCTCTAAGGAACTATTGAAACAATCATACATCGGATATCCTGACACGGCAAAATATAGTTTCCATACCTCTAAGGAACTATTGAAACCATTTTTCCATTATTCGAGCTCTTTTTCAATATCGGGTTTCCATACCTCTAAGGAACTATTGAAACATGAAAACAAGTTGGACTGGTCATACATCATATAAGAAAGTTTCCATACCTCTAAGGAACTATTGAAACCCGTTGAGTTCAAGAGAAATTATACCACAAACACAATCTGAAAGCAAGATGTTTTTTTATCTTCCATATCCTCCCTTTCCATAAACCATTCTAACACACAAGAGAGCACCTTCAAGTACTGTTTGGAAAAATGGAATAATTGCATAGTCAAACAAGAAAAGAACACAAGCAAAAAACAGAAGATAAATTATATCAACCTACGTCAGGGCATTTTGGGGTGTTTCTGGTAAAAATCGATTAGTTCCATGTTTCACAAATAGATGAAAGAAGGCATTCCTCAATGTGTTAGAAGTTAACTATTAACTTCTCGAATTCAAAGCGCTTACACGTCATCGATTACCACAAATTCTCTTCATATTGTCTCTTCATATCATCCATTATTCCCTTTTTAACGCATAGCTTCCGGTACCACAAACCCGCATGAAATTTTTCGTTACCGGTAATTGCATACTCCGTATCGACCTTCCAATGCCAAGTACACACATCACCTACTTTGTGAATGATTGGAACTAACCTGGTTTGTATGCATAAAACAATATTGTTCAAAACTACCTTTATTTTCGCTAACTCGAAAAAACCTCTTGAAACATTTCCATCCTGTGGTATGATTAATTGTGTATTAATTCAAGTTACGAATAAATTCGGGAGGGATCACCGTGGATGTTGTGTTGAGAGAGCGAAACATAGAGGAGTACCGCACCATAATCGGAAACGAGGTGGACGAGATAAAAAAACTTGCAGAACCTCTTAAAGGAAAAAAGGTTCTTCACGTCAATGCGACTGCCTACGGTGGAGGAGTTGCCGAAATCCTCCACAATCTCGTTCCGCTTATGAGATCGGTTGGTCTGGACGCCAGGTGGAGGGTCATAGAGGCACCCGATGAGTTTTTCAACGTCACAAAAAAGTTTCACAACACGCTTCAAGGTGCTGATATAGAGATTTCAGAGGAAGAGTGGAACCTTTACGAAGAGGTCTGCAGAAAAAACGCAGAACTGATCCAGGACGAAGAGTTATTCGTGATCCACGATCCCCAACCAGCAGCTCTGAGAAAATTCGTGGATTTGAACGACAGAAAGTGGATCTGGAGATGTCATATAGATCTATCCACTCCAAACATGAAGGTCTGGCAGAGATTTTCCCAGTATTTGGAGGGATACGACAGACTTGTTTTCCATCTCGAGGAGTATTTCCCGCAGGGATGGAAAGAAAGGAGCATAGCTTTCCCACCGAGTATAGATCCCCTGAGTGAAAAGAATCGAGATCTTGATGAAGACACAATAAGAAAAACTCTCGAAAGACTCGAAATAGACCCGGAAAGGCCTCTGATAACTGTTGTGTCTCGATTTGATCCATGGAAAGATCTTTTCAGTGCCATCGACGTCTATAGACTGGTGAAGAAAGAGATCCCGGAGGTTCAGCTTGCCGTAGTTTCCGCCATGGCAACGGACGATCCGGAGGGATGGTTCTTCTTTGAAAAGGTCCTCAGATACGCCGGAACGGACGAAGATATAAAATTCTGCACGAACCTGAAAGGTGTTGGAAACAAGGAAGTGAACGCTATTCAGAGGGCCACGACTGTCGCTCTGCACACGGCAACAAGAGAAGGCTTCGGTCTCGTCATAAGTGAAGCACTTTACAAGAGAGTTCCGGTCGTAGCAAGGCCAGTTGGTGGTGTTAAGATACAGGTGAAACATGGAGAAAATGGTTATTTGGCATGGGAAAGAGAGGACCTTGCAGGATACGTGGTAAAACTCATAAAGGATGAAGAACTCAGAAGAAAAATGGGAGAAAAAGGAAGGCAAACTGTGGTGGAGAATTTCATTATCACGGTGCATCTGAAGAACTATCTGAAACTCTTCTTAGATCTGTTGAGGTGAGAGAGTGCCTTCACCGCTTCTTCGAAGAGAGAACAAGATAAAGATTTTGAGGTACATACTGAGAAATGGAAAAACTACCAGAAACCAGCTTGCCAGCAATTTGAACCTCGCACACAGCACTCTGAGCTACATAATCGACGAGTTGCTCGATGAAGGTTTCCTCGTCTTTGAAGAGATCAGGAAGAGGAGAGGAAGACCATATCAGATTTTGAAAGTCAATCCAGAGAAATTCACCGCGATCGGGGTGAAGGTGGGTCGCGAAGAGGTACGGGGTGTACTCTTTGACGCAAGCATGAATCCTTTGAAAGAACACAGAGTGCAGATTCTGTCCGGTATGAGAAACAACGACGGTTATACTCGTGCTCTCAGAGAAACCATCGAACAACTTCACAGTGAAAATCTTCTCGGAGTGGGTATTTGCTCTTCTGGAATCGTGAAAGAAGGAAAAGTGATCGTTTCCCATGTGATGAACGTGAAAGACTGGGATCCAAGGAAAGTCCTGAAAGATCTTGAAAGGATCCTCGTCATGAACGATTCGGATGCTCTCTGCCGGGAAATTTCCCAGAGAGTGAACGCAGACTTTCTTCTGGTGAGCTACGGCATCGGCATAGGTGCGAGTCTCTGGAAAGATAAGAGGATTCATCACTTAGAAATGGGACACATGCTGGCTTCTTCAGAAGGAAAGTGCTACTGTGGACAGACAGGTTGTCTGGAGTATCATTCTTCAGAGTACGCTGTTTTGAAGTCTTGCCTTGGAAAAGAGATTGATTTCGAAGATTTCATCACAAGCGAAGAAGAAAAGTACAGGCAGACAATCGAAGAATTGAGAGAAAAAGCCAGAAAGGATTTTGATTCTGTGAAAGTGCACTACGAAAAGGCATTCAAAACCTTTTCTGTGGTCTTGGGGAACGTTATCATGGGTTCGGGTGTTTCTCGGGTGTTCTTCGCGGGAGAGGGTGTGGTCAACGAAGAAATGATCAAGATCTTGGAAGAGATGGTTAGAGCTCGATTCAATCGCGATTTTGTGGGAGAAGTGCAATTTCAGGTGGCCAATGCGAACTGGATGCTCGGCGCGGCTCGGGCGGTTGTTGACAAATACCTTCCTTATATTGTGAAATAAGCTCCCGGAATCCCGGGAGCTCTTTTTTAATACGCATACAATCTTCCGTACGGTCTGTGTGTGTAGGGTTTGAGGATGATGAATTCTCCGTTCAGAATCTCCTCTGAGTCGTAGTCAAAGAGTCTGCAGAACTCTTCAACATAAGGCTTGATCCTGTTGATATCCTCTTCGGTGGGCTGGAAGATTTTCACTTCTTTTCCGAGTTTGTGCTCTTCTACGGTTCCTCTGAGAAAGATCTCCCCACCGTGCATTCCTGTTCCAACGTAGTTTCCTGCGATGTTTCCATCTTCATCTTTTTCCAGTCCCAGCACTATGAGAAGTCCTCCTGCCATGTATTCTCCGAGGAAGTCTCTCGCAAAGCCTCCTATGACGACAACGGGGTAATTTTCTTTGTAGGCCTTCATGTGTATTCCCACTCGATATCCAGCATTTCTTTTTATGTAGATGTGTCCACCCCTCATGGCGTATCCTATGATGTCGCCCGCGTGCCCGTGAACCACGATTTTTCCTGCGTTCATGGTGTTTCCTACACCGTCTTGTGCGTTTCCGTTCACGATGATTTCAGGACCGTCCATGAAAACACCAAGATCGTTCCCCGGAACGCCGTTTATTTCTATTTTTACTTTCTTTCTGATTCCGGCTCCGATGTATCTCTGACCGCAAACGTTGTCCAGAACTATTTCTTCTTCTCCGTTTTCTATCGCTTCCCAGATCAAGTCGTTCAGTTTTTTGTAGTGGAGGCCTTTCGCGTCTATTCTAACCATATCTTGATTTCCCCCTCCAGCATCTTCTTTCTGAACTCTTTTGGAAGGTAAACGAGGCCGAAGTTCTCGTCGAGTAGTCTGTCTTTGAAAGAAGACACGTCGAGTTTTTGAAGGATGAGGCCTGTGTAGATTCCGGCCCTGTCTATGTCGTTCACAAGGATGGCACCTATGAGTCTGTTGTCCTTCAACACCATTTTTTTGTAGGTGTTTCCTTCTTCGAAGGTGAGGATTTCATACCCATCGTCTTCCACGTTCGAGTGCCCGACCGATATGGTTGGAATACCGGCGAGTTCAACGGAGTTCATCGGGATACCGCCGGGATACCTCACGTTTCTCCCAGCCATGTTGTAGCCAGCCACTCTTCCCTGCGCAACAGCCACAGGCCAGATGGCGATCGTTTTTCTCTGACCATCTATCAGATCGTAGAATTCAGTGCAGTCTCCCGCAGCGTAAACACCTTCCACGTTTGTTTCCATCTTTTCGTTCACCACAATACCACGGTTTATCTCTATCCCGGAGTCTTTGAGAAATTCCACATTCGGCTTTACTCCAATAGCGATGACGAGAAGCTTTGTTGGGATCTCCTTTCCGCTTTTTAGAACAACGGAGGAAACCGTGTCATCACCGTTCACTTTCACCACTGTGTCGTTCGTTATAACACTGCATCCTTCTTTTTTCAAAGCTTCGGTGATGATCTCAGATGCCTTTCTGTCGAAGGTAACGGAGAGTATCCTATCTGCCAGTTCAACAATGGTGACCTTTACTCCAAGTTCCATCAGCGCTTCCGTTGTTTTAAGACCGATCAGACCTCCACCGAGCACCACGGCTTCTTTCACATCGTTTTCTTCTATGTACTTTTCTACCTTCTCTTCGTCTTCCCACGTGGTGAATGTGAACACACCTTTCTTTCCAGTGAGTCCTTCTATGTTTGGAACAAACGGCTTTCCACCGGTGGCAATCAGGAGTTTGTCGTAGCGAATTTCTTCTCCGCTGTCTGTTACTACTGTTTTCTCCTCTGGTATCACCTTTTCGACTCTTGTAGCGGGTTTTATATCGACCCTCATTTCTCTCAGATAGTCTTCCGTTCTGTAATACATCTTCTCCTCTGTGACCTTTCTTCCAAGCAAGTAGGTGATCAAAGGTCTTGAGTATCCCACGTATTTCTCTGCCGTGATCAGAAGGATTTCTCCTTCTTTGTCAACTTCTCTGATCGCTTCTATCGCGTTCAAACCGGCTGGTCCGGATCCAACTATCACGTACCTCATTCTCTCACCTCAACCAGAACGAGCGCTTCGTTTGGACAGCCTTCGACACAGCCAGGAGTTCCTCTATCGGCACAGAGATCACACTTTGAGGCAACTTTCTTTTCTTTCGTGTTCCTTCTTATCACACCGAAGGGACAGGCCATCACACACATCCAGCATCCTACACACTTTTCTTGATTCACTCTGATGGCTCCTGTTTTTGGATCTCTGTGCATCGCGCCCGTCATACAGGCCTTCAGACAGGATGGATCATCACAGTTTCTGCACTGAAGTGCGAAAGTGACGTAATCGTGCTCTTCCACTATCACGTTTGGTTCGGGAAGTTCCGGGACGTATCTGTACACCTTTATGAGGTTTCCCGTTCCCACCTGTGCAGCGACGCAGTTTATCTCACACAGCTTACATCCCATGCAGTACTCTTCCCTGATAAGTATTCTTCTCACCGCTATCACCACGCCTCTCCTGCGGGTTTAATACCAAGGAGTTTCAACTCGTATTCGTGGAGTCCCACACCCCTGAGGACTTCCCTGTTGCCTCTCAGTGACTCTATGGCGTTGATACCCATTCCACCGAGGATTTCTTTTATCTCATGAGCCCAGGCTCTCAGAAGGTTCGCGGCTCTTCTTGCGCCTATCTCTGGATTCAGTCTCTTTGTGAGTTTTGGATCCTGGGTGGCGATTCCCCAGTTACACTTTCCAAGGTAACACGTCTGACAGAGATGACAGCCGAGTGAAATGAGAGCGGCCGTTCCTATGTAAACCGCGTCCGCTCCGAGTGCGATCGCTTTGATCACATCGGCACTGTTTCTGATTCCACCCGCAACCACGATAGAGGCCATGTGCCTTATGCCTTCCTCTCTGAGCCTCTGATCAACAACGGCTACAGCGAATTCTATGGGAATTCCGACGTGATCTCTTGTTATCTTGGGAGCGGCTCCTGTACCACCCCTTATACCGTCTATCACTATGTAGTCCGCACCGGCTCTGACTGCACCGGCAGCGATTGGAGCCACGTTGTGGACTGCAGCGATCTTGACACCAACTGGTTTTTCGTATCTTGTGGCTTCCTTTATGGCGTAGATGAGCTGTCTCAGGTCTTCTATGGAGTAGATGTCGTGGTGCGGTGCGGGAGAGAGAGCATCGGTTCCAACGGGAATCATTCTGGTTTCCGATATGGGCTCGGTGACCTTTTCTCCCGGAAGGTGTCCACCGATACCCGGCTTTGCACCCTGCCCTATCTTTATCTCAACCGCAGATCCAGCGTTCAGATAATCTGCACTCACACCGAAGCGTCCGGATGCAACCTGAACGATCATGTTGTCCTTGAACTCTCTCAGTTCTTTCGGGAGTCCTCCTTCACCTGTGTTGAAGAAGGTTCCCACGGTCCTTGCAGCTCTTGCGAGTGAAAGGATTGCGTTCAAACTGATCGAACCGTAGGACATGGCGGTGAACATGACTGGAACTTCCAGTTTGAGCTGAGGAGCGATCTCTGTTTTGAGTTTCACTGTTCCATCCTCGTCTTCTTCAATTTCCAGTTTTTCTTCTTTTCTTCCGATGTACGTTCTGATTTCCATGGGTTCTCTGAGGGGGTCTATCGAAGGATTCGTCACCTGACTCGCGTTGAGCACTATGCGGTCGAAATAGCTGAAATAAGGTCGGTCGTTGCCCATGCTGGTGAGAAGAACTCCTCCGGTTTCTGCCTGCTTCATGATGCCTATGAGATGCTCTGGAGTCCAGTGGGCAAGAGGTCTGATGTCGAAATCGTTCTTTCGAACCGTGATGGCCTCTGTTGGACAGATAGCCTCACAGAAGTGACATCCAACACACTTGGTGTTTTCTGTGTACACTCTGTTGGCGTTTTCATCGTAGAAATTCGCACCGTAGGAACAAACCCTCACACAGGCGAGACACCTTATACATTTATAATCATCGCGTTCCACAACAAATTCGGGGGGTACTTTTCTCTTAGCCATTTTCTCCCTACAGTACCACCTGAGTTTTCCTGGCGGATTTCAGCACTCCAACGACGGGATCACCGGCTTTTGGAGCCCAGACCTCATCAGGTTCCGGACAAACAACTCTTATAGCGGACTCCTCGGAAGCGATGTATAGAAAGTCGTCTTTTGTAGCGGCGACGAGTGGTCTGAGCTTTATTCTGTCGTTCAGCCCCATCATCATGTTGTTGTTCGCAACGATAATGGCAAACGGTCCGTTCAAAAGTGCTCCTCCGTAGTTCATTCTCAAAGCGGTGTAGAGTTTTCTTTCCTCTTCTGGCATGAGGTCTATATCTTTCCAGAGAGGCGCTGCGAGGATCTTTGCCGTGAGCTGAGGACTGTAGCCGAACCGTCTCATGAAGAGATCCACCAGGTACGCCACCACTTCAGTGTCCGTCATGAGTGTACATTTGTAGCCGTACGCTTCCAAAAACCTTCTGTTTATACCGTAGGAAGATATTTCTCCGTTGTGAACGACCGTCCAGTCGAGAATACCGAACGGATGTGCTCCTCCCCACCATCCGACGGTGTTCGTGGGGAACCTGTTGTGCGCGGTCCAGATGTAACCCTTGTACTCGTCTATTCTGTAGAAATCAGCGATGTCTTCCGGGAATCCCACTCCTTTGAAAACACCCATGTTCTTTCCACTGGACATGACGAAGGCTCCGTTAATTTTTTCGTTTATGAACATGACAGTGCTGACGACAAAGTCCTCTTCGCTCATGTCTTCAGGAATGAATTTTGGCTTCAAAAAGTATCGCCAGAGGATGTGGACTTCCTTGATGTGGGGATTTTTCCTGGTGGGGATGGGTTCACTTTCGATGATTTCGTAGTGATCTTTTATGTATTCTTCGGCATTTTTCTTATCGAGATCGCTGTCGTAGAGCATGTGGAAACAGTAAAGATCTTTCAACTCCGGATATATTCCATACGCAGCGTATCCAGCCCCAAGCCCGTTTCCTCTTTCTCTCATGAGCGCCATGCTTTCCACGATCATGTTTCCACTGAATCTCTTTCCAGAGGTGTTCATTATCCCGGAGACTCCACAGGCGGATGGGACTTTGAAATCTTTATCTGGTATCAGACGGGGAAGGTCATAGGACAAGGCATTCACCTCCTGAAGGAGAAGAGCATGAATATAAAATCTTGTGTATAACATTTATACCATATGTGTTCTCTCAATCAAAGGACTGTATCAGTATTGTTTCGTTTGAGAAAAGTAAAAGTCTGTTATGAAACATCCGTGTAATTATTCCAGTTATGGCATAAAAATTAATTTAGTCTGTGGATAAAGAAAAAGGGGATGCATTGCATCCCCTTTCTGGCTGGGAGGGGAGGACTCGAACCTCCACCAGCGGATCCAGAGTCCGCCGTCCTACCGTTAGACGACCTCCCAACGGCCTTTCAAATTATACATCAAGAACAGGGATAGTTCAAGGGGTGGTGTTTCACGTTTTTTTCACGTTCAAATTGATAGAATTTAATCAAGGTCAAAAATCGGGGTGATGAACGTGAGAGTTCTTGTGGTAGAAGACGAAAGAGATCTCGCCGATCTGATAGCCGAGGCTTTAAAGAAAGAAATGTTCACCGTCGATGTTTGTTACGATGGAGAAGAGGGTATGTACATGGCTCTGAACGAACCTTTCGATGTTGTGATTCTTGATATAATGCTTTCCGTCCACGATGGGTGGGAGATCCTGAAGTCTATGAGGGAAAACGGAGTGAACACTCCTGTTTTGATGCTCACAGCTCTTTCAGATGTGGAGTACCGTGTGAAAGGTCTCAACATGGGGGCGGACGATTACCTTCCCAAACCTTTCGATCTCAGAGAGCTCATAGCCAGGGTGAGAGCTCTCATCAGAAGAAAAAGCGAAAGCAAAAGCACAAAACTCGTGTGCGGTGACTTGATTTTGGATACAGCCACTAAAAAGGCATACAGGGGCGGTAAAGAAATAGATTTGACAAAGAAGGAGTACCAAATTTTGGAATACCTTGTGATGAACAAAAACAGAGTTGTCACAAAGGAGGAGCTCCAGGAACACCTGTGGAGCTTCGATGATGAAGTTTTCTCCGATGTTTTGAGAAGTCATATAAAGAATTTGAGGAAGAAAGTGGACAAAGGGTTTAAAAAGAAAATAATTCACACGGTGAGAGGTATCGGTTATGTTGCCCGTGACGAATGAGAAGAAGGCATTCAGAAAAACACAGCTTATCTGGACGGCCGTGTTCACACTCTCTATAGTTCTCATAGTGGCCATCACGGTGGGCGCTGTTTTCATTGTAGAAAAGAGAAGAATAACCACCCAATTCGATGGTGAACTGAGGAGAACAGCGGATCTCATCGAAAGAAGACTGAAAGCGCCCGGTATGATGGGCATGCTCCGCACGTTTAGAGGAGTGGATCCTCTCTTTGTTCCACGTGGTGAGGCGTTTCAGTTCCTGCTTCCCTCGGGAGAGGTCTTTCTGGAGGTGGGAGAACAGATAGGAACTCCCGAAACTCCCGTGGAAGAGGGGTTTTCCACGGAAGGGAACTACAGGATTTTCACCAAAAAGATAGATCTGGGAGACACCACAATATTCCTGAGGGTGGGAAAGGACATCTCCGATCTCATAGAGCGAAGCAGAAGACTTCTTTCCATGTATTTGCTCGTGATTCTGTTTTCTGCGGGGGGAGCCGCTGTATTCGGATATTTCGTGTCCAGCCTGGCTCTGCTTCCCGTGAGGAATGCCTACAACAGCCTGAAAAGATTCTCGATGGACGCCTCCCATGAGCTGAAAACGCCTCTCTCTGTTCTGAGAACAAGTCTCGATGTTTTGAAGTATCGAGAAGATTTACCAGATGATGTGAAAAACAAGCTGGGCATAATGGAAAAGAACGTCGAGAAGATGAGTAAACAAATAAATCAGCTGCTTCTTCTCGTGAAAAGCGAAAGTTCTTTCAACGGTGTTGTGAAAGAGAGAATAAACCTCAAGGAGTTTCTCCAGCAGATCGTGAATGAATTCAAACCGAAAGCAGAATCAAAGGGTTTGGTGCTGGAAATAGATTGCCCAGAAGATCTATTTTTAGAAACCGAGAAAGATACCTTGAGGGTGATACTGGAGAATCTGATCGATAACGCTGTGAAGTTCACAGAGAAAGGGAAAGTGATCGTCGGTGCAAGAAAGGAAGGTAGATTAACCATCTACGTTCAGGACACAGGACCTGGAATTCCGAAAAAAGAACAGAAGAGAATCTTTGAGAGATTCTACAGAATATCCAGAAACACAGAGGGTTCTGGACTTGGCCTTTCCATAGTCAAAGAACTCGCTTCCAGATTGAAAGCGAAGGTAATTCTTGAAAGCGAAGAAGGAAAAGGTAGCACCTTCAAACTCGTTTTTTGAGGGTGTTGTAACAATCCCTGCAGACCGCAATGTATTTCTCCTGTCCCCCAACGTCTATTTCTTCTTCGCCTCCTGCTACTTTTAATGTGAGAGTAGCGTTGTACTCACCACATCGGTGACAGACTGCCTTCTTTTTGATCACGGTGTCGGCGAGGCTGAGAAGCAGAGCGGTTGTTTCAAAGGGATTTTGCTTGTGTGTGAGATCGAGTCCCGCACAGAAAACATCTATTCCTCTGTCAAGGAGGTCTTTCACCACTTCAAACAAACCGGGGCTGAAGAACTGCACCTCATCTATGAAAACTCCCCGGGTGTCTTCTTCGATGTACTTTCGCATTTCTTCAGGACGTTCTATCACGTGTGCTTCAACACCGTTTCCAGAATGAGAGACGATCATGGTGGAGTGATATCTGCTGTCGATTTTTGGTTTAAAAACAGCGACTTTTTTCTTTCCCAGTTTGTATATCTCCACAAAGGAGAGAAGCTCGGTTGTCTTTCCGGAGTACATGGGACCCGTGATTACGGTCAATTTTCCCGACATGTCGATCCCTCCCCGACGATTATACAACCCGGAGTGTTAACAATCTTCCCAGTCAAACTGAAACATTCTCATAATTGACAGCGGTTTTTTGAATTGATAGTATTGAGACATATAAAATCCTCCAGAAATTTATTCCCGGAAATTAGTAATAAATATCCAATCCAACATGGGGTTTGTACCCTCAAGAAAACGAACCCCATGGTGTTTGTTTTTTTGTTTTTCAAGAATATTGTTTATTTGTATCATATTGATAGAGAATTAATCTTAAAAGAGTCAACAAACATATTTACCAAAAGGAGGTGTTTTTATGCGAAAGAGAGTTTTTTCCTTGTTGCTAGTTCTTGCTTTTCTTTCTGTGGGTTTCGCCCAGAACGGTGTCACAGATGTCGGCTGGTCACTCGACATGGTCTGGATCCTCATTTCCGCAGCGCTGGTCTTCTTCATGCAGGCGGGTTTTGCCATGGTAGAGTCCGGTTTCACCCGCGCAAAGAACACGGTGAATGTGCTCATGAAAAACCTCATGGATTTTGCGATCGGATCTGTGGTCTTCTTCATCTTCGGTTACTGGATTATGTTCGGGAAACATCCTCTCACCTTTGATCCCTCCACAAAAGAAGGTCTCTGGGATTTTGCCATGTGGATGTTTCAGATGGCTTTCGCAGGTACGGCCGCGACGATTGTGTCCGGAGCGATGGCAGAGCGCACTAAGTTTTCCGCGTACCTCGCTTACACAGGTTTCATAACAGGAATCATCTATTCGGTTGTTGGAAGGTGGATCTGGGGAGGAGGATGGCTTGCACAGAAAGGTTTTATCGATTTTGCAGGTTCCACAGTTGTTCATTCTGTTGGTGGATGGGCTGCCATGATAGGTGCGGCTCTTCTTGGGCCCAGGTTTGGAAAGTACGACAGTCAGGGAAATCCCAGGCCTATTCCAGGGCATAACATTCCTCTTGCTGCTCTTGGAACCTTCATCCTCTGGTTTGGATGGTTCGGGTTCAATGGAGGGAGTACCCTTGCCGGAACGAACGGTGCGATAGGGATGATCATATTGAACACCAACCTCGCTGCTGCCACTGGAGCACTTGCCGCGATGTTCACCGTATGGGCAAAATATGGAAAGCCGGATGCAAGTATGACGATGAACGGTGCTCTTGCTGGCCTTGTTGCCATCACCGCACCGTGTGCTGTGGTGTCTCCTGTGAGTTCTTTGATCATAGGAGCGATCGGAGGGGTGCTCGTAGTGTTTGCGGTTGAGTTCTTCGACAAAGTTTTGAAAATCGACGATCCCGTTGGGGCCATATCCGTTCACGGTGTCAACGGTGCTTGGGGGACTCTCGCCGTGGGGCTCTTTGCGGAGAGCAAGTACGCTCTTGCAAGCGGGATGGGGGATGTGAACGGACTCTTCTTCGGAGGAGGAGTGCATCAACTTGGAGTTCAGTTTCTGGGGGTGGTCAGTGTGTTTGCCTGGACAGTAGTGACCAGTTTCCTTGTTTTCTGGTTCATCAAAAAGACAATTGGTTTGAGGGTGGACAGAGACATAGAGTTGAAGGGGCTGGATATAGAGGAGCACGGCATGGAAGGATACGCTGATTTTGAAATCTTCACCACAAGATGAAGGAGGTGACAGTATGAAACTGATCATAGCTGTTATACAACCCCACAAGTTACCGGATGTGAAAAAGGCACTTTTCGATGCTCAGATTTACAAGATGACTGTCATGAACGTTCTTGGATGTGGTCAACAGAAGGGATACACAGAAACGTATCGAGGTGAAGTAGAAGAGGTGAATCTTCTCAAAAAGGTGATGCTTCTCATAGCGGTCAATGAAGAATTCGTTGAACCAACTATCGAGGCGATTCAAAAAGGAGCAAGGACAGGAAACATAGGAGATGGGAAAATTTTTGTGCTGGATCTGCTGGATTGCATTAGGATCAGAACGGGAGAAAGAGGACGGGAGGCCATAGGATAAGGTTTCCTTTCGGGAGGAGAAACCTCCTCCCTTTTTTCGGCCTCCCTTAAAACGACGTCTGGGATTGAAATTATACTACAGAAGGCGAGGGTACGTAAAGCCCTCGCTTTTGTTTGTGATACAATCTCATAAGGGTGAGTTTGTGAAAGACAGGCTGGAGGAATACCTGAACAATCTGAAAATAGAGAAGAAACCGGATAGTAGAGAATCCTGGGACTCCTACTTCATGAGGATTGCCAGGATGGTTAGTGAGCGATCGACCTGTGTTCACAGAAAAGTGGGAGCTGTGATTGTGAAAGATCACAGAATCCTCGCCACCGGATACAACCAGCCTCCCTCGAAATTTCCCCACTGCAACGAAATCGGATGTATCCGCGATGACCTTGAAATAAATTCTGGAGAACACCAGGAGATATGCTACGCGCTACACGCGGAGCAGAACGCATTGATGCAAGCGGCAAAGTTCGGTATAGCGGTCAACGGTGCTACCATATATGTCACGCACAAACCGTGTTCAATCTGTGCAAGACTCATAGTTAACGCTGGAATAAAGAGAGTCGTTTACGAGAAGGATTATCCTGATCCTCTGACAGATTTCTTCTTCAAGTTCACGGGAGTGGAAAGTGTTCGCTTTGTAGGTGATGAGATGTGAAGACGGAAAGACTCATTTCTTACCTCAGGCCGGGCAGGTGGCCGAGCGTCTGGTGCCCGGGTTGTGGGAACGGAATAGTCCTGAAAGCGTTCCTGGAAGCCGTGGATGACCTCGCACTTCCAAAAGAAAAAGTGGCTGTGGTGTCTGGAATCGGTTGTTCCTCGAGGGCTACAGGGTACCTCGATTTCAACACGTTGCACACCCTTCATGGAAGGGCAATCGCCTTCGCAACGGGAGTGAAGCTGGCAAAGCCGGATTTCGAAGTGGTTGTGATGGGAGGAGACGGAGACATTCTCTCGATAGGTGGGAACCATTTCATACACGCGTGTAGGAGGAACATAGATATAACCGTTGTCATTTTCAACAACATGATATACGGCATGACAGGTGGCCAGGTTTCTTCAACGACTCCTCAGTATTATCAGACTTCGACAACTCCTCTTGGGGCCTTTGAAAAACCGTTCGACGCGGTGGAGATAGCTCTCTCCGCTGGAGCCACTTTCGTTGCGAGAAGTACCGTTTATCACTACGATCACCTGGTGAGAGTCCTAAAAAAGGCCCTTCAGCACCGGGGAATTTCTGTTGTTGACGTTCTAACGAACTGTCACACCTACTTTGGACGGTACAACGGCATGCCCGAACCTCATCAGATGATGGAATACTTCAAGAACAACACGTGTTTTCTGGAACGACCCGAAGAAGGTAAAATAAAGATAGGAATCTTCCGTGAGGAAGAAAAAGAAGACTTTCTGACTGTTTACAGGCGTTTGACCAGAAAAGAAGGTGCGATGGAATGACAGAGCCTGTTTCCATACGAATAGCGGGTATCAGCGGACAGGGAAACATACTGGCGGGTTTGATACTCGCGAAGGCTCTCGTTTATGAAGGTAAATGGGTTGTCCAAACGCAGTCTTACAGCGCTCAGGTGAGAGGAGATGTCAGTTACTGCGACGTGCTTTACGACGACTCACCGATAGACTATCCAGAGAGTGAATATTTCGACATTGTGTGTATTCTTCATCAGAAAGCGATGGACGAGCTTTACAAGTCGGTGAAAGTAAACGGTGTGGTCATTCTCGATCAAACTTTTGTGAAGAACGTTCCTGACTTCGTAAAGAGAATAACCCGAAAGATTCTGTTTGTACCCGCTACAGAAAGGGCCATTTCAGAATTCAAGACGGCTATGGTTTCTAACGTCATAATGGTGGGGGTACTTGCCAAAGTTTGTAACATAGTGAAGCTCGATTCTTTGAAAAGAGCACTGAAAGATCACGTGAGGAGGCCTCTGTGGGACATAAACTTGAAGGCTTTGGAGTTCGGCTACAACATGTTCGAAAAACAGTTCAAGATAAAAACAGAGAGGGTGTGGAAGAGGCTTGCAGCGGGATTCGAATAATATTTTGAAGTCCTTCAAAAACGCCTTTGAAGGAATAGAAAATGCCTTAAAACTTGAGAGAAATCTCAAAATACATTTCTTCATAGGGATCGTTGTGGCTATTTTTTCTCTCTTTTTGCCGTTGAGTGCGAATGATATTTTGTGGATATACTTTGCCATATTCTCTGTCATTGGAGCGGAGCTTCTCAACACGGTGGTGGAAAAATTTCTCGATCTTTTCTTCAAGGAGTACAGTGAATCGGTAAAGCTCGTGAAAGATATAGCGGCCGGTGTGGTTCTCTGGTATTCACTTTTTTCAGTGGTTGTGGGTATTTTGATACTGGGAAAAGCTCTTTTCTCCTGGGAACCTTCGTTTGCCAAGTTCTTCGTTTCTGGTGTTTTGAT
This sequence comes from Thermotoga sp. RQ2, assembly GCF_000019625.1. NCBI lineage: Bacteria > Thermotogati > Thermotogota > Thermotogae > Thermotogales > Thermotogaceae > Thermotoga > Thermotoga sp. RQ2. The sequence goes on along the minus strand of NC_010483.1, from coordinate 528,842 downwards.
ATTCTTTCCTGTAATCTCTTTTTCCATGAGGAGGTACAGAAATGACAGACAGGGTGATAAGAGTACTGGTGGTAGATGACTCGGCGTTCATGAGGATGGTACTCAAAGATATCATAGATTCTCAGCCAGACATGAAGGTAGTGGGATTCGCTAAAGACGGTTTGGAAGCCGTTGAAAAGGCTGTAGAACTCAAACCAGACGTCATAACCATGGACATCGAAATGCCGAATCTGAACGGAATTGAAGCGCTGAAACTCATCATGAAAAAAGTCCCCACACGAGTCATCATGGTGAGCAGTTTGACGGAAGAAGGCGCGGCGATCACAATAGAAGCTCTCAGAAACGGTGCGGTGGATTTCATCACCAAGCCGCACGGTTCGGTTTCTCTCACTTTCAGACAAGTTGCCCCGGAACTTCTGGAAAAGATCAGACAGGCGATGAACGTGGATCCACGCACTCTCCTCTTTAAGCCGAAGGTTTCACGGCTCACCATAACCAAACCAGCTGTAAGTGGGAAAATCGTGGTTATAGGTTCCTCAACCGGAGGGCCCAGATCGCTCGACATGATCATCCCAAACCTTCCGAAAAACTTCCCAGCTCCAATAGTTGTGGTCCAGCACATGCCTCCTGGTTTCACAAAATCGCTCGCAATGAGGCTGGATAGCACCTCTGAACTCACCGTGAAAGAGGCTGAAGACGGAGAAGAGGTCAAGCCCGGTTTTGTTTATATCGCTCCCGGGGACTTCCATCTTGGTTTGAAAGCCCAGAACGGCAAGGTTTTTTTCTTCCTGGACAAGTCTGATAAAATAAACAACGTGAGGCCATCGGTGGATTTCACCCTGGACAAAGCAGCGGAGATATACAAATCCAAAACGATAGCTGTAATTCTCACGGGTATGGGCAAAGATGGCACCAAGGGAGCATTCAAGGTCAAGTTTTACGGTGGAACGGTAATAGCCGAGGACAAAGAAACATGTGTCGTCTTTGGAATGCCCAAGTCGGTGATCGAAGAAGGTTACGCTGATTACGTCCTTCCGGCCTATAAGATACCTGAGAAGCTGATAGAACTCGTATGAAAGGATGGGGAGGATGAAGAGAGGCTTCTTTTTGCTTTTTCTGGTTGTCTTTTTCGTACATGGATTTTCATCCTACTTTCTGATTCATTACAAGGTCCAGAAGAACGACACCCTTTACAGTATTTCCCTCAACTTTGGGATTTCCCCCTCTCTCCTTCTTGACTGGAATCCCGGACTCGATCCTCACAGCCTCAGAGTGGGGCAGGAGATCGTGATTCCTCAACCTCCTGGCTACCTTTACACAGTGAAAAAAGGAGACACCCTCGATACTATTGCAAAAAGGTTCTTCACAACCGCTACTTTCATAAAGGAAGCGAATCAGCTCAAGTCTTACACCATATATGCGGGACAGAAGCTTTTCATACCTGAAAGTATCATTGGAAAGGCGTTCAACGATGAGAAATTCTTCATCTGGCCTGTTTATGGTGTCATTTCCTCCGGTTTTGGCTGGAGGATTCACCCCATAACCGGGAAATATTCCTTTCACTCAGGGGTTGATATAGCGGCACCGGAGGGTACACCCATATTCGCCGCCGAAAGCGGAGTGGTGGAGTTCGCCGGGGAAAACGGCGGATATGGCCTCATGATAAAAATAAAATCTGCTTCTTACGAACACATATACGGGCATCTTTCCCAAATAGATGTATACGAGGGTCAGTACGTAAAGAAAGGTCAGATAATAGGAAGGGTTGGAAACACCGGTTTGAGTACAGGGCCTCACCTTCATTTCGAGGTTAGAGTGAATGAGAAAGCCGTGAATCCGATCAATTACCTGCCAAACCAGATCTGGGTGTTGAAAAAAGAACTCATAGGAACCGGTGGAGAATGAAGATCCTGGTAAGCGCGTGCCTTCTGGGACTTCCCACAAGATACGACGGACGTTCAGCAGCAGATGAAAGAGTTCTTTCGCTGCTGGAAAGGCACGATCTGATACCTGTCTGTCCCGAGCAACTTGGTGGTCTTCCAACTCCAAGGCCCCGGTGTGAGATTTATGGAGGCTGCGGATGGACCGGGAAGGAAAGAGTTCTCGATGAGTTTGGAAGCGACAGAACTGAGAATTTTTTGAAAGGCGCGGAAACCACCCTCAAGGTTGCTCGCCTTCTGAAAGTAGACCTCGCCATTCTGAAATCTAAAAGTCCCTCCTGTGGAAAAAAATTCGTCTACGATGGAAGTTTTTCCGGAAGATTGGTTCCGGGAAAGGGAGTTACCGCTTTCGTTCTGGAAAGAAACGGTGTGGAGGTACTGGACGAAACAGAAATACCAGGTGATTTGTAGAACTGGGATTTGTCAAAGAAATTGGAGTAGATAAACTCCATGGACAGATTCGCTGATGAGTATGCGGACTCCCTCAACCTTCTGAGAAGGCGTCTGATTCTTGCAGCAGACAACAACAAGACTAAAAAAAGAAGAAAGGTCAAGTGAGGTTTTTTCTCATCCTTCCGTACCTGTCTGCTGCTTTTAGGGCGAAAAACACATCTTTTGATGTCAAAGGTTGGGGTTCGTTGTGTATTGTTTCATTCTTGTCACAGGCTTTCTCAGCCACTTTCATCAGATCCTCGTCCGAAACACCATCAAGTCCTATCTCTGCCAGAGTAGTAGGTAATCCCACTTCTTCACAGAAAGAGTAGACCTCTTCGATCATCTTTCTGGGTTTGTCAGTCAAAAACAGTGATGCGAGAACTCCTATGGCCACTTTTTCCCCGTGTAAATACTTGTGGGTATTTTCCAGAACGGTGAGACCGTTGTGAATAGCATGTGCAGCTGCCAGTCCTCCACTTTCGAATCCCAGACCACTTAAAAGGGTGTTCGCCTCAACGATTTTTTCAAGGGCAGGTGTGACAGACTTTTCCTCCACCGACCTTTTCGCGAGTACACCGTATTCTAAAAGTGTCTCATAGCAAAGTCTTGCGAGTGCGTAGGCTGTCATCGAACCAAGTCTTCCCGTCATATTTGGAGCATATTTCTGTTTACAAGATTCTGCCTCAAACCACGTGGCAAGGGCATCTCCCATTCCGGCAACGAGAAATCTCGCGGGGGCTTTCGCTACAATCTCCGTGTCTACTAGAACGACATCTGGATTCTTTGGCAAAAACAGGTATCTTTTGAACTCCCCGTTTGGTGTGTAAATCACGGAAAGGGCACTGCATGGAGCATCTGTAGAGGCAATAGTTGGAACAATCACAACAGGCTTCTTCAACTTATAGGCGACCGCTTTAGCGGTATCGAGTGTTTTTCCGCCACCTATGCCCACCACCACGTCTGTTTCTTCTTCAACAAGACCTGAAAGTCTCTCTATCTCTTCGTCTGAACACTCTCCACCAAAGATCTGTTTGTTTACCCTGACGTTTATAAAAGAGCTGAAGAAATTTTCTCCTAGCACGTTTTTGTCCACAAAATCATCGATCACCACAAATGCCCTTCCTCCAAAACGAGAAAGTTCTTCTTCTAGAATGTCGATAGCACCTGCCCCCTGAACATATCTACCTGGAAATATGGTGGTTGTTATCATGATTATCACCTCCTACCATTATTATCAACCTTAATTGTTAAATTTTTCACGAAGTATAGAAAAATTTTTATTAAGACTTGCAAAGAGGACTCCATCTTCTACAAGGTGCTTGAATGTTAGAGAATGGACGTGAAGTGCATGTGGAACGCATCACGATAGGGACAGGAACCGTCCGAGTTCATGCCCGTGGAACGTACTCTGGCGGCAGAACCCGAAAAGAGGCTACGATCTATCACGGGTCGAAGCGGAGAGCCTTGCCTCCTATGGAACAGGGTAGCTGACAATATCAACTGAATATTCTCTCTAAGATGACAGCCCAGACAGGAAGAGTGAAGATGGCAAAGAAAGTGGTGAGAGTAACACCGTAACCCACTGTTTCACTGTCTCCACCGAGGGCAGAAGTGAGAACCACTGCGTTCACAGCAGCAGGCATCGCGGTTTCCAGCACGAAAACCTTGGCTGTGAGTCCTTCAAGACCGTAAATCAGAGCGAAAACCAGTGCAATGAGGGGGGCAAGGAAGAGCTTATTCACAACGATGATCCCGCCAATCTTCGAAAGATGTCTTCCCAGTTTCAGTTTGGAAACAGACAATCCCACGTAAAGAAGAAGGTACGGTATGGCAGATTGCTTCAACATCAAAATAGCATTTACAAGCCATTCGGGAAGTTCTCGAAAACTCCAGCCCAATTTTCCGGTTAGAAATCCTGCAATCAGAGCGTACACGTAAGGAAGTCTGAACAGATTTTTAATGTTCACTTTCTCACCAAGGAACATGGGAAGAACTGCGGAGAACATGATGATGTTCAGGGTGGCGTAAACCACTCCGAGAGAAAGTGCTTCTTCTCCCCACAAAGAAAGAAGGATAGGATATCCCAAATAGCCAACGTTTGCGGTAACTGCGGTGACGTGAATCACTTCTTTTTTCTCCTTGAAGAGTCTGGAATAAAGATAGAAGATAACAAAAATAATAGCCACTCCAAGTCCGAATTCTCCAAGAGTTGAAAAACTGGGAGTGTATTCGTTTATAAAGGTAAACGTTACCGTTGGAACCATGACCCAGATTGCAACTTTTGAAGCAAGACCCATTGTTTCTTCAGAAAAAACTTTCCCCAAAGTGTAGCCGATGAGGATTATGAGAAAAGAAGGAATTATCGCCGAGAACGTCGTATAGAGCATTTTTTTCCTCCTTCAAATCCTAACGATTTGCCCTGTATCTGCTGAAAGTCTTGCTTTCAATGCGATCTCGGTGGTGAGAATAGAGTCTTCCGGGGTTACCATGCACTTTCCTTGACCACGAATTTCCCTCAAGAAATCTTCGAAAATCTGCCCTTTTTCAACGAGTGGTACTTCTCTGTGTCCTTTCTCGTCAGTGAGAAACACTCTTTCATTAATGACCTCGACGATTCCCTTGGTCCCCACTATTCTCATTCTGTCGTCGTCGTGGGTAGGGGCACCATGGGGTCTGAGATAATCTATGGAAAGGGATGCGAAAACTTCGTCTTCCAATGTGAAGTGGCAGAGTGCCGTCGTTTCGAGTTCTCCATGGCCTGAATTGTGAAGACGTGAGTGAGTAGCATAAACGGAGAGAAATTTTTTTTCGGTGATCCAGTGGATCCAGTCAATCGCGTGTATTCCAACCCAGGGAATGGTCCCTCCGTATGTTTCCCTCTTTTTGTAAAAATCTGGTCTTTGTCCGAGTTTGTATGACTTCTGTGTGTTCACGAGTCTGATTTCACCCACAGCACCTTCACTGACAAGTTTTTTGGCGGTGAGAAAATGTGGCCGGTATCTGATACCAAACATGGCTGTGAAGAAAACCTCGTTCCTCACCTTCTGATAGACAGACCTGATCTTTTCCAGATCTTCGAAGGTGGTAGCTATGGGTTTCTCTACGAAGGCATGGATTTTTCTCTCTAAAGCTTCTAGCAGGATCTTTCCGTTCAGAGAAAAAACGGTATTTATAACCAGAATATCGGGTTTTTCTTTTTCTAACATTTCCCACCAGTTGTTGTATTTCTTCGGTTTTATGTTCATTTCAGATATAGCTTTTTCCAGCTTTGACAAATCTTCTTCTGGTACCCCTGGTGCGATTCCGGTAACGGAACACTCCTCGTCGAGTCCTTCTAAAGCATATCTGAAATGACCAGAGGAGCCAATTACGCATATCTTCAGCATGTTATCTCCCCTTCGAGCCCCTCGAAGTTTTCAAGCTTTACTTCTTCACCACGCTTCGCCCACGGTAGATTCAGTTCAGAAAAGATTTTTTCCTCCTCGTAGGCTCTCTCCATGGCCTCTTTTAATCCTTCTACCCAAATCAGAGGAGGTTCTCCCTCTACTCTTTTCAGTTCTGTTGGAAAATCCTGGATTTCTTTCATGGAAACGTGTGCTTCATTTATAGCAATTGTGTGGGCCATGGCCGATTCAAGGGTACAGATGAATTCCTTTTGCCCCCTCACTGCATCTACCACAACCCAGAGTTTTCTCATACTACCGTGATCTGTTGGACCGTAAATCTCTTTTCTGCCATCTTCATAAACAACGAGAAGATTCTCTTCACTTTCAGGATATTCCGGGTAATTACATATGACCCGGGCCTTTTCAAATCTGTATTCAAAAACAGGTCCTTTACGTTCTTTTACAGCGTGTGTTGCGAAGAAAAGAACGGGTATCTTTCTCACAGTCATTTTCAAAGCACAGGTGTCGAAACTTTCTATGTCGTTGGCTCTGTAGAGCTCCGCAACTATACTTTCAGGATACGCACTTTCTTCCATTTTTTCACCCAGCAAGAAAAGCATGTTGTGGAGAAAGTGTGCTGTAGCGTTTCCCGCCACACTGTCTAAAACCCATCGATTGTTCACCTTCAATTTTCCTGCCCAGGAGTTTCTTCTGTAATAAGCCGTATCTCTTGGCCAGAGGACAAGAGTTTTAAAAAGAACCGGCTTTCCAAATTTTCCAGCGAGAATATCCTCCTTGAGCTTGAGAACCGCAGGATTATAGGACCACTGATAACCTATCGCTACGATCTTTCCGTATTTTTCTCTGCATTCGATCATCTTTTTTACTTCCTTTACAGTAGCTGCAGCGGGTTTTTCACAGAGCACGTGACTTCCGTTTCTGACTGCCGTACAGGTTTGCTCGCAGTGATAATGGATAGGAGAAGAAATGATAGCAAGATCTGCTGTATGGTGAGAGTAAAATTCTTCGAGTGTGTTGTACATAGGAACGTTTAACGAACGGAGTTCATCATAGAACCTGCTGTTCTGTGGATACGGATCTACCACACCAGATATTCGAACACCTTTTTCTCTTCCTTCTCTCAGTATGTACTCTACATATTTGTTACCGTAACCCCCGATGCCTACGAGAACCACAGAGACTTCTTTCATGAGTTGTTGCCTCCTTCTCATCTGAGAACTTCTCTCCTCATGAAGCTATTCCATACCGTTTCGAACCAGGTATCTTCCCTTGGAATTTCCTTCACAGGATCCCAGAAAAATTCACACCTGTTTTCTTTGCAACGAACTCTCTGAATTTTCTTGTTAAAAGATTCGCCAGCCAGGCTGTATCTGAACATCTCTGGTAGATTCGGGATGGGAAGTTCTCCGGTCGGATCGTGAACGATGTAAGAACCTCTACTCTTTCCACCCGATTCTATGTAATTTTCAACTGCTGAAAGATACACGTATTGTGTGAGAAGAACGTCGTAAAGTCTGAATGCGAAAGGAAGTTGTCTTATAGAGGAGAGTTCTACTTTTTCAATCAGATTATTGAAATCTCTGAGGGTCTCGTTTTTCCCTTTTCTCGCTTCTTCAAGAGATCTCACTATACCCATACTTCTCATGGAACGCTCGCTTATCTCTTTGAGAATGGATGACACATTGGATTTTCCAGTGATTCTTTTCACAAAACTTTCGCCCAGTTCAATTTTTTTGAGGATTTGATCTTTCGCCTCTTCCAGAATTTTCTCTTCGCACAGAGGATCACCAGAGTAGTTCTCTACTATGTACTGGGCGGCCCTCACTCCTCCCACCTGTCCAGAGTTCAGAGCGCTACCACCGGGTCTGTATACTCCATGGGATCCGTTCACTTCTCCCACCGGGAAGAAATGTTTCAGATTGCTTTCCCACCAAATGTTTCCATGAAGACCTCCGTTGTTATGCTGGGCGCAGACTCCGATTTCTAAGTATTCTTTTCTCAGATCTATTCCGTGCTGTAAATAGACTTCTATCGCGGGTCCGTTCATTTTTTCAAGCCTGTCTATGGGTCGACCGAAGAGAGCACCTGAATTTTTCAGGTATTCGTACGCTTCTTTTCCAAGAAGGGAGAAGTCCAGTTCCCCGTTTTTGCTTCCCCAGCTGGGGTTTCTTGTGAAATCCAACCAGACCCTTCTACCTTTGATTACTGTTTCGTAGAACACGAGGATATCTATCAGAGAGGAACCGTAGTTTTTTATCTTTCTCACATCGAACGGCCACTGGTAACCTTTCAGAAAAATGGCGTTCAGCATCGTGGAAGGATCCGGGAAGTACTCTTCAAGGAACTCTCTTTCATCGTTTCCATTTTCATCCGTAGAAACGTACCTCGGTATGACCTGTTGATAGGTACCAGACAGGTTCCATCTGAACTTTTTGGAAGCGATTCCAAACTGCCATTCCGTCAGATTCTTCCCCATAACCCCCGCTTCGAAAGCGATACCAGTGGCTCCAAAATGCACAGGAGGATAAACCGAGTGGAAATAGAACATTCCCGCAGGTCCACCGGTTGCATAGATTATGTTTTTCACGTTGAAGAGAACGTATCTCTTTTCCGGATCATAGAGGTTGTTCAGATCGAGCGCGATGAGACCAATTGTTTTTTCTTCGTTTCTGTCTGTTAAGATACCAATCGCCTGGTAACCTTCAAAGATCTTTATACCCTTTCTTCTGATCTCCTCCAGGAGTTTTTCGCACATGTAATAGGAAGTCAGAGGACCTGCAGAGGTAGCGCGCTGTTTGGGATCATGATCTGTCTTGTATCCAACGTACTCACCGTACCTCGAATGGGGAAAAGGAACCCCAAGTTCCACGAGCCTGAAAAACGCCCGGGCCGAAAGGGCAGCTTCAACGAGTGCGATGTCACCGTCCATACTTCCTCCGTTGAACAATGTTTCAGCAAGTTCATAAACGGAATCAGGTACATTACCTGCGAGCGTGAGCTTGTAGTATGTTTGCTTGTCAGAGCCAGTGTTTCTGGATGTTCCCCATTTCAGGTTGTCCGTTAAAAGTGCCACATCTTTCTGACCAAAAGAGAAAACCCTGTCTACTGCATTCAAACCCGCAGCACCAGAACCCACCACGATAGTATTGAGAGAGAAAATTCTCAGGGTGTGTTCGTTTAACTTAACAACCGACTCTCTCATGATTTCTTGTTCTCCTCCATCTTTCTGTATATGGGAAGGTACACTTCACTGTCTCTGACAACGCAACCACAGCTTTCTCCCGCGGCTTTCAGTTCTGCACATTTGTTACAGGTGATACAGACCTTCTTCGGATCGAGTTCCCCCTTTGTCAGTATGTCTTTTGGATAGTCTGGATAAGCGAATGTCATTCTTCCAAAACCCACAAGGTCGCACCAGCTGTTCTTCAGCATACCGGCTGCAACGTAGGGTGCGAACTGTCTGAACCAGGTGAAGCCGCTCGCAACAACGAGCGTTCTTGAAAGAGTTTCTTTGGCCAGTTTCGCCAGGTTCAGAAGTCTCATGGCTCCAACGATGGGATGCTCAGGGGGATTGTACTTTCCCATTTCATCATACGGTCTGTTTATATGAGGTTTCAGATACGGTGTGGAAGCGGTCACGTTGATTATTTTCACACCGAGTTCTTCCAGTTCTTTCAGAAGTCTTCCAGGTTCTGTGAAATCGAGTGTTCCTTCTTCTGTCGATCCCCATCCGTATGGGTAAGGAATGAAGTCAGAAAGGTTCAATCGCACGGTAATATCTATTTCGACTTCCTCTCTAACGAGTCTTACGATGTCTTTCAGAAGTTTTGTTCTGTTTTCGTAGGAACCCCCATATTTTCCCTCGCGTGTGTGTGCTGCAAGTAGTTCGGAAAGAAGGTATCTGTGACACGCTTTGATATCAACCGCATCGAATCCAGCTATTTTTGCGAATTTTGCAGCTCTCAGGTACTGTTCTTTCAAGCTGTCCAGTTCTTCATCGGACATGAGGGGGAAATCTTCTGTTATACCGTATTTTTCATCCAAGAATTTATCGTGGAAGAGAATCTTTCTGTTCTTTCCAAATCTTCCAGGATGGGTAAGCTGGGCTACAACGTACGGTTCAAAGTTGTTTGTTTTCAAGGAAGCACTTTTTATCTCTGCAACAAAGCTTCTGAAAGAGTTCACAGTTTCTTCTGTTAACATTAGTTGTCTGTCGTTTCCCCTCGCTTCCCTGGAAATGGCGATGGCTTCCACCCATATCACACCAGCTCCACCTTCGGCGAGTCTTCTGTAACGTCTCAGTGTGAGGGGACCAGGGGTTCCATCGAGCTGTGCGTCGTTTCCTTCCATGGGTTGATCAACGAACCTGTTCGGTATTGTCTTTGAACCAAGATCAACAGGATCTCTGAAAACATCGAAATCACCCGACAGTGGAAGATCGATTCCCAACGTAATAGCTTCCCAGCGCATCTCTTCGAGTGTTCTGTATTTGAACCTTTTTTTCACCCAGATTCACCTCACACTTTGAACTTCTGAACGAGTGCTGAGAGCTGTTCAGAAAGCTCAGACAGTCTTTCAGCGGCCTGAAAGACCTTGGCAGCAGATTCGGTCTGATCTTCTATGAGAGACTCCATTCTGTTTAGACTTTCCACAACTCCTTCGACTATCTTTGTGACGTTGTCCATAGCGCTTGCCATTTCTTCTGCAGCCGCTCCCTGCTCCTGCGCAGTGGCAGCTGTGTTCTCTATCATGCTGTTGATCTCTTCTATCCTTCCAAGGATCTCCCTGAACCTCTTTGTGACTTCTTCTCCCATCACCGCTATCTCGTCCACTCCTTCGAACATCTCTTTCGAGCCGTTCTCCACGTGTTCTATCGTTGCCCTCAAACTGCTCAACATCTTCGCTATGTCTTCTGTCGCCCTCTGGCTCTCTTCTGCAAGTTTCCTTATCTCGTCTGCCACAACCGCAAAGCCCCTTCCCGCTTCCCCAGCTCGAGCTGCTTCTATCGCTGCGTTCAAGGCAAGTAGGTTCGTCTGCTCTGCTATCGAGCTGATCGTGTCCACTATCTCCCCTATCGTCTTGGCTGAGTCAACGAGTTCTCTCAGGTAGTCCCTCTGTCTTTCTGCTGACCCTTTGAGTTTGTTTATGACTCCTCCCACCGCTTCTACTCTCTCTGTTCCTTCTCTTGCCGCTTTCGTCACCGCTTCTGACCTTTCTGTCAGATCCTGGGTGATCTTTGAAATGTTCTGCGCACTCGCTGCCACTTCTTCTACGCCACTCGTCACTTCTGTCAGCGCACTGCTCATGTTGTTCGCCTCGTCCAGTATCTTCTTGGCTTCTTCGTGCAGGTTCTCTGACATCTTGTGGCTCTCTTCTGAGAGAACTTTTATCTCTTCTGATGCTCCGCTAAGCTCTTTCGAAGCTTCTATGATGCTCACTATCATCTCTTTGAGTGATAGTACCGCTTCTTTCAGGCTCTCTTCTATCTGGGTCAGTTCATCTTTCCCTTTCGCTTCGAACTCTACTGTCAGGTCCCCTTCTCCGAATCTCTTCACTTTCTCTACCTGCTGCCTCATTCTCTTCACTATCGGCATCATCGAAACAAACAACACCGCAAAGATCACGCCGCCAAACACTACATACGTCACTATCGTCCCAAAGGTCGCTTTCCTTCCTTCTGCAAGAAGTTCATCCAGGTACCCCGTCGAGAAGATGTAGAAGTCGTATCCGGGCACTTTCTCCCACACGGTGTATTTCTTCTCTCCGTTGTATTCGTACTCTACGTATTTCTCTCCACCTTTCTTTGCTTCCTCGAATGCTCTCTCAAAGTCTCCAAGCTCCTTCACGTCTTTCATGAAGTTTCCCATGTCTTTGTGAATCAGTACTTTCCCGTCGCTTGTGACAAGAAGCCCGTAGCCGCTCTTGCTCGCTTTCCCTTCTTCTACAACTGCCTTCCAGAGATCAGAGTTTTCGGAAAGATTTATTCCAAAACCCACAATCCCGGTACGGGTATTCATAGTTTCTATGGGAACCACTACGGTCAGGACGGGCGTTCCCTGAAAGGTTTCTGGTATCAAAACGTAATCTTTGTTTTCGACCAGTTTAACGTACCTCTCATATTTACTGTAATCTTCTCTCACCGTTCTTTCTTTGGTAACAGTGGCGGCACTTTTGTTCAGGGTAAGGACAGCAAAACCAAAAGCAAAAGTTCCCTGATCTTTCTCAACAGTTGGCTTCATCTGATTCGCTATCATGAATGCCTCAAAAAATTGCGAACCAAGATAGGTGGCAGCTGCTTTTGATATGTTTGTGATGTTCACGATTTTTTCGGAAATGAATTTTGAGAGAGCACTCGTTTGGTTTGATATGCTTTCTTTAACAGTGTTAATTATCGATGTAGAGACATTATTGTAGAGGAAACCAAAGCTTATGATCAATCCAGATGCGAGGACTAACATTATAATTAAGACTTTCAATCTCAAAGACATACTTTCTCCTCCCCTTCCAGATTTTTGTTCAGTATTTCAATCCACCTGCCATTATACCTCTCATGAAGAATCTCTGGAAGAGGAGGAAAATGATCAAAGTAGGTATTATCGTCAGAGTTGAGAAGGCCAGAATCACGTTCCATGGAGTTCCGCCGTATTCTCCCTGTATAGTTGCGAGAGCAAGCTGGAGAGTGTAAAGACTTCTTTTGTTGACAACAAGGAGTGGAAGAACAAAATCGTTCCATCTCCAGGTGAAAGAGAAAATCGAAAGAGCAGCTACCAGTGGCTTCGAGAGCGGGAAGACTATTCTCCAGAAAATTTGCCATTCATTTGCTCCGTCGATTTTGGCACTTTCCAGTATTTCATCAGGAATTTCCTTCATGTATTGTATAGCGGTGAACATGCCAGTGGGGGTATAAACTGCTGGTATAATCAATCCCCAGAGACTGTTTATGAGTCCCAGGTTCTTAATCATGACAAAGAGGGGAACCATGATAACCTGTGCTGAGACAAACAGTGTCATTACAACAACTCTGTTGAGGGCTATTTTCCCGAGAAAGGTACCCTTGGCGAGGCCATATCCTCCCATTACACAAACTACGACAGTTATTACAGTTGCTACGACTGCGACGAATAGAGTATTTTTGAGATAGATCAAAAGGTCCTGTCCCTGGATGGCTTCTTTATAAGCCTTCAAGGTGAATACCTTAGGAATTATGGTTGGGGGATAGGAATAGATCTCACCCAAACTTTTGAAAGATGAAATGATAGCATAGTACACAGGTAACATGTAAAGAATGAGGAGCGTTATGAGAAAAAACCATTTTATTATAGAAGATATTTTCATCTCTTCTCACCTCGATTCTCTAATTCTTAGAGATATCATAGCTATTACGAAGGATATAAGTAAGAAAACGACAGAAAGGGTGTATGCATAACCTATTCTGAACTGGGTGAAGGCAGTGAGATAAATGTAAAGAGGTGTGACAGTTGTGGCATAACCGGGACCTCCACCTGTCAAAACATATATAGTCGCAAAATCTCTGAATACATGCGCAATGGACGTGACAAGGACCAGAAGATTGGTATTTTTCAAAAGAGGAAACGTAATTTTCCAGAATATCTGCCATCGATTCGCACCATCTATCATGGCTGCTTCATAATATTCATTTGGAATGTTTTGCAGACCTGTTATAAACATCATCATAAGTAATCCCGTCATTCCCCAGGTCCTGACAAATACTATGGACATAGTAGCAGGTGTAGGGGATAGGAGCCAGGGTACAGGTTTCAATCCTACAATTCTGAGCAAATAGTTCAGCAATCCTGTGTCATAGGAAAGTAACCATTTCCACATGGTTGTTCCCGCCACAGCTGGCATCATGTAAGGCCAGTAAAAGAGCGCTCTTAACACCTTCGAGGATGTTGTCTCTCTGTGAAGCGCAAGTGCTAAAAAAAGTGGTATAAAGAATGTGAAAGGCACTGTGATGATCAGTATTTTGAGTGATATAAGAATAGAGTTCCAGAACATTCTGTCTTTGAACATCATCAAAAAGTTTTTGATGCCGGCAAACTGAGGGGGAGATAGTAAATCCCAATCGTAAAAACTCATAACAAAAACACTGACGATGGGTATCAGAACGAAAAGACTAAGGAAAACAAGCGCGGGTATGACGAATATGAATCTGCTTTTCACCAGCTTATATAACATCAAACTACCTCCTCAGTCTTTTGTGTTTTGTGAAAAAGGAGGGGGGTGTTCCCCTCCGGGCTTATTTCTTTCCAACTTCGGCTACTATTTTGTCGTATTCATTTCGAAGCGCCTTTATAACATTGTCCACTGTTGTTTGACCCGCCACCAGAGCGGACATCTGACTGACAATTGGAGACTGCAATCTGGACCAGGCAACAGAATTCCTTATGGTGACAACCCATTCCGGTGTACTAGCTATCATATCGCCACAGACTTTCTGAACCTGATCCATGATTGGATTTCCATAGTCCACATGGTGATTCTTGTAGGCAGACATATGAAATGTAGTCTTCAAATAGATGTCATAGCCGAGACCTTTCCAACCAGCCCACAGTGCGAATTTAGCGGCTGCTTCTTCTCTGGCTTTATCGCCCGTTTTGAAGGTACCAAAGAACCTTCCACCTTCGAGACTCAGCCAGTACATATCCTTTGGAAGATAAGCAGGCACAAAGTTTTTACCTTCAATCGAAAGAAGATCGGCTGTGCTCCAGCTTCCAGCCCACAGAACTGCTGTCAATCCTCCTCCAAATGCCATGTTTGGATCCTGAGCAGAGATCCATTCGGCGGGAACCATGAGACCTTCTTTAAACATGTTTGCAAAATCCTGAAGCAGCTGTTTTGCTCTTGGATCCTTATCCAGTGTAAAATCGAGATTTTCATCAATTATTTTGACTCCTCTGATTGCCATGTATGCGAACAATCTTTCAGCAGTTCTCTGCATTGAGAGAGCGTAAGGAATGCCATTTGCTTCTTTCACTTTTTTCAAAGCCGAAATGAATTCTTCCCATGTCCAGGGTTCTTCTCTTCCTCCAAAAGGTGGATAGGGGACGCCTGCTTTTTCGAAATAATCCTTGTTTACCCAGAGACACTGTGCCGTGAAGTGCAAAGGAACATATTTGATTTCTCCTTCGTTTGTGGTTATACGAATTCTTACAACATCGTAGAGAGATTTTAGGAAATCATCTGGTGTGATTCCAAGATACTTCTGAATGTAAGGTCTCAGATCGAGCATGTACTGCATGTATCCAGGTGCATATGGGTACGTAATTGTTACAAGATCTGGGAGATCACCACTCAGTATTCCCAATCTTATCTTCTGCTCATAAGAACTGTAAGGAACATCCACAAGTTCGATCTCGACATCTGGATTCAATTTCTTGTATTCAGCAACCACCGCTTCCAGACCCTTTCTTTCAGTACCTCCTCCACACCATATGGTGAGTTTCACAGCACTGACCAGCACCGGTAGAAGTATCAAAGAGATCAAAAGAACAACTGCGAGTTTCCGCATAACTCTCCCCTCCTAACATAAGATTTTCGATTTTGATGTCTGATACTTCAAAGGGATTTTATCACCGAATTTTCATCCGTGTCAAGTTTGATTAACTTGAAGAACGATCGATTACGAGTGATTAGAAACAATTATATCCAATTATTGTGTGTGTTCTTATGAAACCAAATATTGACTTGAATCGAAAAGATGTGGTAACATCACTGACGTGAAAATTTGAAACATCAGATATCTCAGTAGGGAGGGATGCTCATGAGGTTTTCTCGTGTGGTTTCTTTAGTACTGCTTCTTGTTTTCACAGCTGTTCTAACTGGTGCTGTAAAAGCTTCTCTCAATGACAAACCTGTGGGATTTGCATCCGTACCGACGGCGGATTTACCGGAGGGCACAGTTGGTGGATTGGGTGGTGAGATCGTTTTCGTCAGAACAGCGGAAGAACTGGAGAAATACACAACAGCAGAAGGAAAGTACGTAATAGTCGTTGATGGAACGATCGTTTTTGAACCAAAGAGAGAAATTAAAGTTCTTTCAGACAAAACGATCGTGGGAATAAACGATGCAAAGATAGTCGGTGGAGGTCTTGTAATAAAGGATGCCCAGAATGTGATCATAAGAAATATTCATTTTGAGGGTTTTTACATGGAGGACGATCCTCAAGGTAAGAAGTATGATTTCGACTATATCAACGCAGAAAATTCTCATCATATCTGGATCGACCACTGTACCTTCGTCAACGGCAACGATGGTGCAGTGGATATTAAAAAATACTCAAACTACATCACTGTTTCTTGGTGTAAATTTGTGGATCACGACAAAGTCTCCCTCGTTGGTTCCTCCGACAAAGAAGATCCGGAACAGGCAGGTCAGGCTTACAAGGTCACGTACCACCATAACTACTTCAAGAACTGTATTCAGAGAATGCCCAGAATTAGATTTGGAATGGCACACGTGTTCAATAACTTCTACAGCATGGGCCTGAGAACAGGTGTCTCTGGAAATGTCTTTCCCATTTATGGCGTGGCTTCAGCGATGGGAGCAAAAGTTCACGTTGAGGGAAACTACTTCATGGGATACGGTGCTGTCATGGCAGAAGCCGGCATTGCGTTCCTTCCCACCAGAATCATGGGGCCTGTGGAAGGTTATCTGACACTGGGTGAGGGCGATGCGAAGAACAAGTTCTACTACTGCAAGGAACCTGAAACCCGTCCTGTTGAGGAAGGAAAGCCTGCTTTTGATCCTCACGAATACTACGACTACACACTCGATCCCGTCGATGATGTTCCAAAGATAGTAGTGGATGGTGCAGGAGCAGGCAAACTGGTTTTTGAAGATCTCATGTCTTCTAAATGATCTCTCCGGGCGGGGACTCCCCGCCCGGAAATCATCAATTTGAAGGGAGGTTTTCTTATGAAACGGTTTGTGTTGGTCCTCGTTGCACTTCTTGTTTTTCAAATTCTTGTGATGGGTTTTGGCCTCAAAGAGATCAGGCCGGGGGAATATTACAACCTTTCCGACTATGAACGTCTGACGGGGAAGAAGATCACAAAGTTCAACGAGGCTCCTATGCTGAAAGAGATGGTTGAGAAGGGATTGTTACCACCTGTTGAAGAAAGACTTCCGAAAAACCCCCTTGTTGTGACTCCCGTAAAAGAGATCGGACAGTACGGTGGCACATGGAGGAGAGCCTGGTACGGTTTTTCTGACAAATGGGGACCAAACAAGATCTGCTTTGAGTATCCAATATTCAGAAGTAATGATGGAAGTGAACTTGTGCCGAATGTCTTTGAAAGTATGATAGTGTCGCCAGATGGAAGATCCTTTACTTTCAAAATTAGAGAGGGTTTGAAGTGGTCTGATGGAGTTCCTGTCACAACTGAGGATGTCAGGTTCTGGTATGAAGACATACTTTTGAACGAGGAAATAACACCATCTATATCTGCCGATTTGAGATCTGGGGGAGAAGTTTTCAAACTGGAGATAGTGGACGACTATACTTTCAGAATGATCTTTAAAGAACCAAATATGGTACTGCCCTGGAGAATAACCAAGTCCTGGGTGGCTGGAACGAGTTTCGTCGTTCCCTCTCACTACATCAAACAATTTCATCCGAAATATGTAGGAGAGGAAAAAGCCCAGCAGATAGCAAAAGAAAACGGTTTCGATAACTGGTGGCAGTTTGTGCAAGCAAGATGTCTGAACAGTGATTCCTGGTTGAGGAACCCCGATCTTCCAGTTCTTTTCCCATGGAAGTTGTCCAGAAGGACCACCGACACCATGCTGGTTCTTGAAAGAAATCCGTACTACTTCAAAATCGATCCAGAAGGCAATCAACTTCCCTATATCGATGAGATAGTTCATTACCTCGTTCAGAACTCTCAAATGCTTGTCTTCAAGGCGATAACCGGAGAGATAGATATGCAGGGCAGGAATCTGTCAGTGGCGGATCTTCAGCTGCTGCTGGCTAATCAGGAAAAAGGAGGATACAGAGTCATTTTCGAAAGACAGGCTATAGGAAGTGATGTTACACTCTGGTTCAACCAGAATTACGAGGAAGATGAAATACTTGCGTCTATTCTCAGGGATGTGAGATTCAGGCAGGCTATTTCTCTTGCGATCAACAGGGAAGAGATATGGCAGCTTGTGTACCACGGACTAGGAGAACCGCGCCAGGCGTCTCTGATCAAAGGAGTGAAATACTACGATCCTGAATGGGAAAAGGCGTATGCCGAGTACGACCCCGAAAGAGCCAATAAACTTCTCGATGAAATGGGACTCACCAAACGCGATTCGGAAGGTTATCGTCTCAGACCTGATGGAAAGAGGCTTGAAATAACCATCGAGTATCCAACCGGTGTATTCACAGCGTGGGACGATGCTCTTCAGATGATAAAGAATTATGTGGAGAAAATAGGTGTGAAAGTGCTTCTTAAATCAGAAGAGAGGAGCCTCTGGGATACAAGGAATCAAACGGGCCAGATACAAATAGCCGCATGGTGGTTCGACAGAAATTCCGACGTTTTTGGTGATCCTTCACTTCTTCTGGGATACAGAACCTGGGCTCCTCTCAGTTACATTTGGTACAACCAGGGCAGACAGGGTGGAAAGGCTCCTGAGGAAGGAACTGATATGTGGAAGATTTATGAACTGTATGACCTGGCAAGGAAGGAACCTGACGATCAGAAAAGAGATGAGTACATGAGGCAACTTCTGGAAATACACAAGAAAAATCTGTGGGCGATAGGCACCGTTGGAGCCTTACCACAGCCAGTGGTTGTCAAGAACAATTTTGAAAACGTTCCCGAAGACTTCCTTTGGGACGATCCTCTCAGGAGTCCCAAGAATTTGAGACCGGAACAGTTTTTCTTCAAGAAATGATGCGGGGGGTCTCCGCCCCCTTCCTTTACAAATTCGTTCGATTCGGGAGTGATGGATCTTGCTGGGCTACATTCTACGTCGGTTGGTACAGATGCTGGTGACATTGTTTGTGATATCGGTGATATCGTTTGTGATCATACAGCTTCCACCTGGGGACTATCTGACATCGTACATAGCGTCACTGGCAGCGACGGGAGAGACAGTGGATCAAGCGACGATAGAGGCATTGAGGAAGCAATATGGACTGGATTTACCGATATACGTACAGTATTTCAAGTGGCTGTGGGGGATACTGCACGGGGACTTTGGCTACTCGTTTTCGTGGAACAGGCCGGTATCGGAACTTTTGTGGGGAAGACTTGGGCTTTCGGTTCTTGTGTCGACGGTTGCTGTGATCTTCAGCTGGGTGAGTGGCTTTTTGATAGGCATGTACTCTGCGACACATCAGTATTCGATAGGGGACTATCTTGCGACATTTTTGGGCTACATTGGGCTTGCCACACCGAACTTTTTGCTGGCACTGGTACTTCTGTGGCTTGTTTACAGCACGACAGGGGTGAACCTTGGAGGGCTGTTTTCACCGCAGTACCTTGATGCACCGTGGAGTTTTGCAAAGTTTGTGGACATGCTGAAGCACCTGTGGCTTCCGATGATCGTTGTGGGAACGGCGGGCATGGCAGGGCTCATCAGGACGCTGAGGGCGAACCTTCTCGATGAGCTTCACAAGCCCTATGTGGAGGCAGCACTCTCCAAGGGGCTTCCAGAGAACAAAGTGTTCTGGAAGTATCCTTTGAGGATAGCGATGATACCGTTCATCAGCACGGTGGGATGGTCACTGCCGGGGATCTTTTCCGGTGAGACGATCACGGCGATAGTTCTGAACCTTCCGACCGTTGGGCCACTTCTTCTGGGGGCGCTTCAGAGTCAGGACATGTACCTTGCGGGGAGTTTGGTGATGTTTTTGAGCTTTTTCACGGTGATAGGGACACTGATCTCAGACATACTTCTTGCGTGGGTGGATCCGAGGATCAGGTTCGAGTAGGAGGGGAAGCATGAAGAAGAAAGAGAGGATGGAAGAAAAGTTCTATTACGCATCACAATGGCAGCTCATCTGGTGGAGGTTCAAAAGACACAAACTTGCGGTGATAGGAGGAGTGGTGCTTTTAATAATCTACGTTCTTGCGATATTCTGCGAGTTTTTTGCTCCGTACGATCCGAACAAGTACAACTACAGGTTTCCCTACGCACCGCCGCAGAGGATACACTTTTTCCACGAGGGAAAGTTCATAGGGCCTTTTGTGTACGGCTACACCTCCACGGTGGACCTTGAGACCCTGAGGAGGATCTACAGGGAAGATAAGAGCAAGATCTTCAGGATAAAGTTTTTTGTTCGGGGAGACGAGTACAAACTTTGGGGCATATGGAAGACGAACGTACACTTCATCGGAGTGGAAGAAGGCTACATGTTCCTTCTTGGAACAGACAGACTGGGAAGGGATATGCTCTCAAGGATCATCTACGGTGCCCGCATCTCGACATCGATCGGTCTTATAGGGGTCTTTTTGAGCTTTGTTCTTGGTATCACCATAGGGGGCATCTCAGGATACTTTGGAGGTACAGTGGACAACTTCATCCAGAGAACGATAGAGATCATAAGGAGCATTCCCACAATTCCCCTCTGGATGGCACTCAGTGCGGCTCTTCCTGAGAACTGGTCACCTCTTAAGGTCTACTTTGCGATCACGATCATTCTGTCCCTTACAGGCTGGACAGGTCTTGCAAGGGTTGTAAGGAGCAGATTTTTGTCTTTGAGGGAAGAAGACTTCGTGATGGCAGCAAGGTTCATGGGGGCTTCAGAAGCAAGGATCATCTTTCGTCACATGCTTCCTTCCTTTATGAGCCATCTGATAGCGAGCATCACACTTTCCATTCCCGGGATGATACTTGGTGAGACGAGTCTCAGTTTTCTTGGACTTGGTCTGAGGCCGCCTGTGATCAGCTGGGGAGTGCTGCTTCAGGAGGCACAGAATCTGACGGTTGTTGCCCTGTATCCATGGCTTTTGATACCCGTTGTGTTTGTGATCACAACCGTTCTGTGCTTCAACTTCGTTGGGGACGGGCTCAGGGATGCAGCAGATCCGTATGCGAACATGTAGGAGGGAAGAGGATGGCACTTCTTGAGGTGAAGAACCTGAAGACCTACTTTTTTACAGACGAAGGCGTTGTGAAGGCGGTCGATGGGGTGAGTTTTGAGATAGAGGAAGGAAAGACACTGGGTGTTGTCGGTGAGAGTGGCTGTGGAAAGAGTGTGACGGCAAGGTCGATCATAAAGCTTCTTGGCACAACAGGAAGGATAGTCTCCGGAGAGATCCTCTACAACATGGACGGGAAGGTGGTGGATCTTGCAAAGTTCTCGAAGGAGGAGATCAGAAAGGTCAGGGGAAGACACATAGCGATGATCTTTCAGGAGCCGATGGCTGCCTTCTCTCCTGTCTACACGGTGGGAGACCAGATTATAGAAGGTATGGTCTATCACTTCAAGATATCAAAGGAAGAGGCAAGAGAGCGTGCGATAGAACTCTTAAGAAGAGTTGGTATTCCAAAGCCGGAGAAGATGATAGACGCCTATCCGTTCGAGTACTCGGGTGGTATGAGGCAGCGTGCGATGATTGCGATGGCCCTTTCGTGTAATCCGCGCCTTTTGATCGCAGACGAGCCGACTACAGCCCTCGATGTGACGATACAGGCTCAGGTTCTTGATCTTTTGAGGGAGCTTCAAAAAGATTACAACATGTCGATCATGATGATCACACACAACATGGGAGTCGTTGCGGAGATGTCTGATCATGTTGTGGTGATGTACCTTGGAAGGGTGGTGGAGAGTGCACCCGTTGAGGAGCTCTTTTACAATCCAAAGCATCCATACACGTCGCTTCTTTTGAGGTCCATTCCTGTTGTGGGAAAGAGGGTGGAAAGGCTCGAGGTGATAGAAGGGGATGTACCAGATCCAAGGAACATGCCAAAAGGTTGCAGGTTCCATCCAAGGTGCCCCTACAGGATGAAGGGTCTTTGTGATGAGAAAGAGCCAGTTGAGGTTGAGGTAGGACCAGGACACAAAGTCAGTTGTTTTCTCTATGGAGGGACAGAAGATGGCGCTTCTTGAAGTGGAGAACTTGAAGAAGTACTTTCCCATTGTAAAGCGTGGCTTTAGAAGGAAGGTTGTTGGATATTTGAAGGCGGTGGATGGTATTTCTTTCCACATAGAAGAGGGGGAAACCCTCGGGCTTGTTGGAGAGAGCGGTTGTGGTAAGACCACAACGGCAAAACTCATCATGAGAGGGATCGAGCCAACAGAGGGAAAGATTATTTTGAGTATGAACGGAGAGAAGGTCGATATCACAAAGCTTTCTGAGAGAGAACTCAGGGAAAAGGGTGTGAGAAGGTTCGTTCAGATGATCTTCCAGGATCCTTATTCTTCTTTGAATCCAAGAATGACCGTGAGGGATATCATAGCAGAACCCCTTGTTGTAAACAAACTGGTGAAGTCGAAGGAGGAGATAGACCAGATCGTATCAGATCTTTTGAGGGCTGTCGGCCTGAGGCCAGAGTACATGCAAAGGTATCCCCACGCCTTCTCGGGTGGGCAGAGACAGAGAATCGCCATCGCACGTGCGATCGCTTTGAAGCCAAAGCTTGTTCTGTGTGATGAGCCAACTTCCGCTCTGGATGTGTCCGTTCAGGCACAGATCATAAATCTTCTCAAGGACCTTCAGAAAGAGTACAATCTCACCTATCTGTTCATCTCACACGATCTTGGTGTGGTGGAACACATCACAAACAGGGTGGCCGTGATGTACGTGGGAAGGATCGTGGAGCTTGCAGAGACTGAAGATCTCTTTTCTTCTCCAAAGCACCCCTACACGGAAGCACTTCTTTCTGCTGTTCCAAAACCTGATCCAAAGAGGAAGAGAAAGAAAGTTCAGCTCACAGGTGAGGTGCCGGATCCTTCCAATCCACCGTCTGGTTGTTATTTCCACCCCAGGTGTCCTTACGCTAAAGCCATCTGTAAGGAGGTGTACCCAGAGCTCAGAAACGTCGGCTCTGACCAAAATCCTCACTTCGTGGCGTGTCACTTTGCTGAAAGATTGAATTTAGTTGGAGTAAAAATATAAGAGAATAAGGAGGTATCTACATGCCCAACATCGTATTTGTAGGTGCAGGGAGTGTGAGGTACACGATAAAACTGGTAGGTGATCTGGCAAAGACAAAAGAGCTATACGGGTCAAGACTGGTTTTGATGGACATCGACGAAGAAAGGCTGAAGGCAACCTTCACACTCGTGAAGAAGTACCTGAAGGAGTTGAAGGCAGAATATGAGGTGGAAGAGACGACAAGCCTTGAGAAGGCACTTGAAGGGGCAGAGTTTGTCATCAACACAGCACTCTACAGGGCACCTGGACATGAAGACGGGTACGTGCACTACGAGATCATGAGGGAAGTAGGGGAAAGACACGGTTACTACAGGGGAATAGACAGCCAGGAGCTGAACATGGTATCGGACTACTACACTTTGAGCAACTACAACCATCTGAAGATGAGCCTTGATATAGCAAAAGCTGTGGAGAAAATCTCACCGGATGCATGGATACTGCAGACGGCAAATCCCGTCTTTGAGATCACCCAACTTGTGAAGAGGCTGACGAAGGCGAAGATAGTGGGGTTCTGCCATGGATACGCACACGTGTTTCACCTTGCGAAGGTGCTTGGGGTAGAACCGGAAGAACTCGACTGGCAGGTAGCAGGGGTAAACCATGCGATATGGCTGAACAGGTTCAGGTGGAAAGGAGAGGACCTCTATCCCAGGCTGGATGAGTGGATAGAGAAGAACGCGTCGAACTGGGAGCCGAAGAGTCCATGGGACGTGGACTTTTCACCTGCTGCGATAGACATGTACAGGTTTTACGGGATGTATCCGATAGGAGACACGGTGAGGAGTGGGACGTGGAAGTACCACTACGATCTTGAGACGAAGAAGAAGTGGTTCGGAAAGTATGGAGGAATAGACAACGAAGTGGAAAGGCCGAAGTTCTACGAGAGTTTGAGGAAGCAGAGAAAGAGGCTGATGGAACTTGCGAAAGAAGTGGAGAAAGATCCGACGATAGAGCTCACGAAGGTATGGCCTGAGGTGTTCACAACAGGAAGTGAAAGTGTAGAGCAGCACATACCTTTCATCAACGCCCTTGTGAACGGGAAGAAAGCAAGGCTGGTTTTGAACGTGGAGAACAGAGGGACGATAAAGGGGATACCGGACGATGTGGTTGTGGAGGTGCCGGTGATAGTGGACAAGGAAGGGATACATCCGGAGAAGATAGAGCCTGATCTTACGGAGAGGGTCAAGAAGTTCTATCTTCTTCCGAGGATTTTGAGGATGGAATGGGCACTTGAGGCGTTCATCAGTGGTGACAGGAGGGTTTTTGAGGAGATTCTCATCAGAGATCCCAGAACAAAATCCTACGAACAGGTCGTTGCCGTCATCGACGATATCCTCAACCTGCCTTTTAACGAGGAAATGAAAAAGCATTATTCAAGAGGAGGAAAGAATTGATATGGCGCTATTTGATATGCCTCTGGAAAAGTTAAGATCATACCTTCCCGATAGATACGAGGAGGAAGATTTTGATCTGTTCTGGAAAGAGACTCTTGAGGAGTCAAGAAAATTCCCACTGGATCCTATTTTTGAAAGAGTAGATTATCTGCTGGAGAACGTGGAAGTATACGATGTCACCTTCTCCGGTTACAGGGGTCAAAGAATAAAGGCGTGGTTGATTCTACCGGTTGTTAAGAAGGAAGAAAGGCTTCCCTGCATCGTTGAATTCATAGGTTACAGGGGAGGAAGAGGTTTTCCCTTCGATTGGCTCTTCTGGAGCAGTGCGGGGTATGCCCATTTCGTGATGGACACTCGCGGCCAGGGAACCAGTAGAGTAAAGGGTGATACTCCTGACTACTGTGATGAACCCATAAATCCTCAATTCCCCGGATTCATGACGCGGGGAATACTGGATCCCAGGACTTACTATTACAGAAGAGTTTTTACCGATGCTGTAAGAGCAGTGGAAACCGCTTCGAGTTTCCCGGGAATAGATCCCGAAAGGATAGCCGTCGTGGGAACAAGCCAGGGTGGGGGAATTGCATTGGCGGTGGCGGCGCTTTCCGAAATTCCAAAGGCTCTTGTATCGAATGTTCCGTTTCTGTGTCATTTCAGAAGAGCGGTTCAGATAACAGATAACGCTCCTTACAGTGAGATAGTGAATTATTTGAAAGTCCACAGAGACAAAGAGGAAATTGTGTTCAGAACGCTTTCGTACTTTGATGGAGTGAACTTTGCTGCGAGGGCAAAAATACCAGCACTTTTCTCTGTTGCTCTCATGGACAAAACCTGTCCACCTTCTACAGTTTTTGCTGCTTACAACCATTACGCTGGTCCAAAAGAAATCAAAGTGTATCCATTCAACGAACATGAAGGTGGAGAATCTTTCCAGAGAATGGAGGAACTTCGCTTTATGAAAAGGATTCTAAAAGGGGAATTCAAAGCATGAGGAAGAAATTTCTTGAGTTTGTGGGACAGCACAACACAGTCCAGAAAAACAGGATACAAGATGACGGCTATGTTAGGAAAGTCCTTCTCTCTCTTCTTCCCGTCGATCTGAAACTTCATTTTGTGGAAAAGGAGAAATTTTCTATCGAAAAAGAATTTTATTATGAAGAACACATAGTAGCTGAGTTGAACTCTGTAAGATCTGAGAGTGTTCTGTTGAGGCCTAAGGATGCAAGATCTCCTCTTCCTGTTGTAATAGCCTTTCACGATCATGGAGGTTATTACTTTCACGGTAAGGAGCGTCTCTACATGGACGCTCCTTTTGGTTCATTCATGTTTGAATATCGAAAGAAGGGATATCAGGGAAAAAGATGGGTACTGGATCTGGTGAAGAATGGATTTGCCGTCTTTTGTCCAGATGCGTTTTACTTTGGAAGTAGACGGTTAAGCATGGAAATAATTGAGAAATTTGTGGGAAACGATATTTATCAGGAGTTACTATCTATGGAAGAAGGTACCGACGAATACATAAAACTTTTTAACAGAATCTCTTCGCAGTTAGAACCGATTGTCTGGAAGAATATAAACCTCCTTGGAACAAACTGGCCAACCGTTCTTTTGAATGAGGATATCGCATGGGTGAATTATTTGCTTGCAAGAGAAGATGTTGACAAAAATAGAATAGGAAGCGTTGGTTTTTCTCTTGGAGGATTCAGATCTTTCCTTGTCTCGGCTTTGAAAACAGAGATCAAGACGTGTGCTGTGGTATGTTTTATGGGAGAGTTCGATGAGAATATGTTGGGGAAATATGCGGTTCATACGTTCATGGTTCATATACCATTTTTGTCAAGATACATATCCTTCCCGGATATAGCAAGATTGATATTTCCAAGAGATCTTTTGATTATAGCAGGAGAAGAGGATCATCTGTTCCCAAAGGAAAGGATCTCCGTTATTAAAGAAAGACTCGAGAAAATCTATGAACAGTCGCCCGAAAACCTTTCCTTCAGAGTGTTCCCTGAAGGACATGTCTTCTCCCTGGAGATGCAGAAAGAAATCGAATTGTTTTTTGTAAGAAAACTGTAGAAATTCAATCCAGTTTAATGGTTTCTTCAAAACTATCTGTGAAAAACTTTCTCATTCCGAAGACCTCTCTTTTTTTGCCGATGACGGAGAAAGAACCGGAGAGTCTGATGTCCTCAGAGGAACTACCCACCATCACCCTGAACTCACCGGGTTCCACAACAAGCTTCATGTCCCTGTCGTAATATGCGAGAACATCCGTGTGAAGTCTGAACACAACCGTCTTCTTCTCTTTTGCCTTCAAAGAAACCCTCTTGAACCCCTTCAACTCCTTCACAGGCCTTGTGACACTTGCAAACTCACGACCGATGTAAAGTTGGACCACCTCGTCCCCATCCATGTCTCCCACGTTTTCCACATCGACCTTTATCACAACCTCCCCCGCAGATGGTACCTCCTCTGGTTCTATTCTCAGGTTGCTGTACTCAAACCTCGTGTAGGACAGACCGTGTCCGAAGGGAAAGAGGGGCTTTGTGCTCTCGTCCACATAGTCTCCATGCCAGTGAGACCTTCCTCCAGAGGGTTTGACGTAGTGAAAGACGGGGATCTGGCCTGCACTCCTTGGGAAACTGATCGGGAGCTTTCCGGAGGGATTCACCTTTCCGTAGATGACATCGACGATCGCTCTTCCACCTGCCTCTCCAGGGAGCCACACCTGAAGGATGGCGTTCACCCTGTCGACCAGGTTTTTGGGTGAGTAGGGTCTTCCTGTGATGAGGACAAGAACGACGGGTTTTCCTGTTTTTGCAATTTCGAGGACGAGTTCTTCCTGTACGCCGGGGAGTTTCAGGTTTGCCATGTCTCTGGATTCACCCGTTGTGCAGTCGAGGGTGAGGCCGGATCTGTCTCCGACCACAACGATGGCAACGTCTGACCTTTTTGCAACCTCGATCGCTCCTTTGAACCCGCTTCTGTCCTCTCCTGTTACTTCGCATCCCTTCGCATACTCAAATTCGATGCCTTCTTCTTTGAAGATGTCTCCAACAGAAGGAATCTTTGAAAGTTCCTCTTCGAAGATCTGTTTCATTCTCTCCTTCTGAATCTTTGGAAGCACCACGGCGGGATCCCATATCTTTTCTGAGGTGATTCTCATGTGCCCAAGGAAGGTGTAATCACCGAAAAAGAGTCGTGGATCAGAAACATGCGGTCCTATCAGGGCGACTTTTTTGTTTTTCTGGAGGGGTAGTGTTCCGTCGTTTTTGAGGAGGGTGATGGATTTTCTAGCGATTTCGAGGGCAATGTCTCTGTGGCTTTCTATCTTTGCCTTTTCCACGTCGACGTATGGATTCTCGAAAAGACCGAGCATGAACTTGAGTTTCAGTACCCTGGAAACGGCCTCATCTATGAGGGTTTCGGGTAAAATACCTTCTTCCACCATCTCTTTTAAGTGTACGTAGCATTTGATGGATGGAAGTTCCAGATCTAAACCTGCTGTGAAGGAAAGCAAAGCCGCTTCTTTTTCATCCTTTGCCACCCTGTGATGTTCTTTTAATCTTATCACCGCTCCATAATCTGCTACTACAATGCCTTTGAATCCCCATTCTTTTCTTAAGATGTCTGTAAGAAGCCATCTGTTCATCACACAGGGTACTCCATCTATTTCACTGTAAGAATTCATAACAGATAAAGCCCCTGCTTCTTTCACGGCCGCTTCAAATGGAAAGAGAAAGACTTCTCTGAGTTCCCTTTCCGGTATGTTCGTGGGGTTGCAATTTCTGCCGCCCTCTGGGACACCGTGCCCGGCAAAATGCTTCAATGTGGCTATCACACCGTGTTTTATATTCCCCTGAAGACCTCTCACGTAGGAAACGCCCATTCTTGCGACAAGGTAAGGAGACTCTCCGAACGTCTCCTCCGTTCTTCCCCATCTTGGATCTCTTGCCACGTCCAGAACGGGAGCGAGTCCCTGGTGTGCTCCTATCTTCCTCATGTCCTCTCTGATGGCCGCTGCCATCTTCTCTATGAGATCTGGATCCCAGGTGCTCGCCATCGCTATTGCCTGCGGGAAATTCGTACTACCCGGTCCCATGTAACCGCTCAGACATTCTTCATGTACTATGGCAGGTATTTTAAGGTTCGTTTCTTCTATGAGAAAACGCTGGATCTCGTTTACAAGCTTTGCCACTCTTTCCGGAGGAAGGTTCGTTGATCCGCCAGGTCTTGTTATTTCTCCTATGCCGTGTTTTAAAAGATCTTTAGCTCTCTCTATATTGAAGTTCCCATCAGAATCTACCAGGTCTTTTCCCTGAACTGATCCAAGCTGTGCAATCTTTTCTTCCAGTGTCATTCTGGAAAGAAGAGAATTCACTTTCTCCTCCAGATCCATGTTAGCTCCCCCTTCTTTAGACTTTCAAAATGCGGGGCATCAGGCCCCGCTGTTTTTAAAGATTTGTTTGGAAAGAAGGCTTTTTACTGATAGAGTTGTTCTATGAACCTTTCTACGTCCCAATCGTCAAGGAATTTTTCTTTACTGTAGAGTTCTACATTCTCCCCTTCAAGTTGAGGTCTTTTTTCGTTTATTATGGCTCCCGGTCCGTAGTTTTGGTACTCAAAGAACCTTTCTGTCTCAGGGTAGAACCATATTTTCTCTCCTGTTTTGGGATCTTTAGAACTCATACTGGTCCAGCCATCCATGTGGATATGTTCTCCAAGGTAGCTTTCTCTTATCACAACGTTAGAATTCACACTGTAAGGATCGGAACTTGGATGCCACGGTCTTCCAAGATAGACAGAATTTTTATCCGTTACGTTCGATGTGAAGACACAGTTTGTGAAAAGAAAACCCAGATTGTCTTTTTTAGTACTGGCCGCTGTGATGTATCCTTTGGGTTTGATTCCGGGTCTATCGACCGAGAATATGACACAATCTTCGAAAACTGCCCGTCCATCGCCAAATATGAAATCGACATCGCCCTCTATATAGCAATCTCTGAAATAATGTAACCCATTTCTCACGTAAAGAGTATCCTGGTTTCCTATGAAACGACAATTGATGAAAACGGCTCTATCAGACTGGGTTAAAACCGCTACCG
The DNA here is from genome assembly GCF_000019625.1 of Thermotoga sp. RQ2. NCBI lineage: Bacteria > Thermotogati > Thermotogota > Thermotogae > Thermotogales > Thermotogaceae > Thermotoga > Thermotoga sp. RQ2. Next base: position 499,443 of record NC_010483.1, on the reverse strand, counting down.
CCTGTTTGCTGGTGATTTCAGGGTTGTTCTGTTCATCGAACGAATTTTCGAAAGTGATGTTTTCTGCTGTGAACCCTGTAGCACTACCTTTTATGGTTACACTTGCACTCTTTGATGTTCCTATTTTTTTCCCATCTGGGAGCGTTTTCCCTGCTGCGTCATCGTAGTAAATCTTTGTTGAAAGAACATCTTCTCCCACAAGGCTCAGATTTGGTATGTCAATGGTGATCTTTTCGTAATAGTTTCCGCTCTTGATGAAGATGTATTTTCTCTTCTCTTCATCATTTTTGCTGTTCTTCAAAAACTCAAGAGCTGCGCTTATGCTTGTGAAGTGCGGTACACCGTTCACTGATTCTCCGTCGTTTCCTGTGAAGTTTTTATCTACGACCGCATCCACTTGTGAAAGGTACAGGATTTTTTTAACAAAAATCTGCTCTTCGTTTAAGTTGTTCATATTTCTCACCACAATTCTGATGGTGTTTCTCGGCACTTCAAATTTCAGGTCCACACTCAGACTGTTTCCTGCTTTAAGAAGAGTTTCTTGAAGAACAGTTTTGTCGTTCATGAAGATGGATATAACCACATCTGCTTGACTTTGAATGGTTAGAGTGTAAGGATTGTCCATAGTAGCGTCCGGTAGTTTTTCCATGGATATCAGTGCACCTCCAAAAAACGATGCAGAGAAAAGGACAATAATGAGGAGTGATACCACTTTCTTCACAACCATCCCTCCCTGTGACTATTTTTTGAAGAAGAACTGTTCTGGCCTGAAGTTTTTTGGTGTTTTTAACAAATGAAAATCAAAAAGTAATCCTTCAGGGACATTTTTAAGATTGTCTTTCACTACTGCAGGAAGAGGGAATTCACCTACTGTACCAATTATCCATATGTTTTTTTTGAAGAGATTTATGAGTTCTTTTACGAGTGCATCTCTTTTTTCCTCATTGGGTTCAAACAATATTTGGTCCCACAAATCGTAAAGTTTTCTGAGGTCAGTTCCTTTTTCTGGTTCAATACCTCCTTTTTTTCCATTAACATACCATTGATAAGCTAAAGGAGCCCATTTATATCCCATCATATCTGGATCTAAGAAAATCGAAATGGATCCAAACACCCAAACACCTATTTGCATCTCTCCTGCTTCCAGCCTTGTAAACCATAGTGATCTTTCTTCCTGTTTTAGAAGAACCTTTATTCCTAAGGATTCAATGTAGGATTTTATAAGTTCTAATTCAGATCGTGGTTCAGTATATTCTATAATGAGCTCTAGTCTTTTGCCATCTGGTCTTAGTCGGTATCCTTCTTTATCACGTTTTTCAAGTCCTATTTCATCAAGAAGTTTATTTGCTCTTTCTGGATCGTATTCAGCAAATGCCTTTTCCCATTCAGGATCGTAGTATTTAACTCCTGTCACAAGCGAAGCTTGACGTGGTTCTCCAAGACCTAAATAGGCAAGATGTAGTATTTCTTCACGGTTTATTGCTAAAGAGATAGCATATCTAAACTTTGGATTCTTTAATAATTCAGCTATGATAGGATCCCCGGTGTAAGTCTGGTTCATGAAGAGAGAGGTCCCACTACCAGTGGTTTTCTTTACCAGAATAACTCTGTATCCTCCTTTTTCGGCATTCGAAGTTAGAATTTGATAATCATCAGTTGTAAATCCCCTCATTTGGAAGTCAATTTCACCCGCAAGAGCCTTCATAAGGAGTATTTGCTTATTTGCTACTCTGTAGAGGTGTATTTCGTCAATATAAGGCAATTGATTTCCTTCAGTATCAACTTTGAAATAATAAGGATTTCTTTCGAAAATGGTAAGCTCGTCTGTAGAACGATCGGAAAGTTTCCAAGGGAAAAGAACAGGAAGGTCAGGATTTCTCACCCAAGCGTTTTCTAATAAACAATAATCAAGCACAAACTGTTGCCATGAAGAGTATCCCTTTTCTTTAGCTTGTTTCTCGATTTTGTCTTGACCAATATATTCTGGAAGGAAATTTCTGACATAATGGGAAGGAAGCAGAATAGCCGAATATATTTGGTCAGTTAGAAATAGTGGGAAAAGTGGATAGGGTTTCTGAAAGATAATTTTAAAAGTATAGGTATCCACAGCTTCTATTGTGAAATCTCCGCCAGGCTTAAAAAAGTCCGGAATGGCAGATGTAAAGTTTTTGTTTTGAAAGATATCATGATACCAGAAAAGAACATCTTCTGTTGTTACTGGTACTCCATCAGACCACTTCAAGCCTTCTCTTATTTTGGCTATAAACACTTTACCATTTTCTTCCATTCTCAAATCCTCGAATATATTCGGTAAGAACTCGCTTCCGGTTTTATCCGCCATAATTAATCCTTCGAAACATATTCTTCCTATGTTCCACCAATCTGCTATGCCGTACCAAACTCTTCTTAAAACACCCCCGTACTCTCCAATTTCCTCGTGAGGAGTTACAACAAGTGGGTTTTTCGGAAGTCTTTCTTCAACAGGTGGGAGTTTGCCCTGCTTTACAAGTTCTGATAGCGCAGGGGCTTCGTGAAACTCTGTGATCTTCTTCCCTGTCAGACGTTCATAGTCAGAAAGATTGTACTGTTCTCCGGGCACAACCTCTTTCAGGCCGAGGCCAAACATCATCAATGAAAAAAGAACCAGAGCAACTACAAGCGATCTTCTCATACCTTCACCCCCATTCAAGTGATATCTGATATTTTGGATTCAGAACATCAAATATTTTACAAATGTGCTTTCGAATACTCAAAGTAAATTTACTGTTAATTTTCTAAAATTTTTCTCGTTGCAGTGCTGGAAATATCTGAAAAAAATTGACATATTCTTTGACAGAAATATGAATTATGGTAAACTATACCTGAAACATCAAACATCTTAGGGGAGAGTGATGGATTTGAAAGCACACGCCATGGTGCTGGAAAAGTTCAATCAACCTCTTGTATGTAAAGAATTCGAGATCTCAGACATTCCACGAGGATCTATTCTGGTTGAAATTCTCTCTGCAGGTGTTTGTGGTTCCGATGTTCACATGTTTCGCGGAGAAGATCCCAGAGTACCCCTTCCCATCATCCTGGGACACGAGGGTGCAGGAAGAGTTGTCGAAGTGAACGGAGAAAAGAGGGATCTCAACGGAGAACTTCTTAAACCCGGTGATTTGATCGTCTGGAACAGAGGTATCACCTGTGGTGAATGCTACTGGTGTAAGGTGTCAAAAGAACCTTATCTCTGTCCGAACAGAATGGTCTATGGAATAAACAGGGGATGTTCTGAGTATCCTCACCTCAGAGGATGCTACAGTTCTCACATTGTGCTGGACCCAGAAACAGATGTTTTGAAAGTATCGGAAAAAGACGATCTTGATGTTCTTGCCATGGCGATGTGTTCAGGAGCAACTGCATATCACGCATTTGATGAGTATCCTGAATCCTTTGCTGGGAAGACCGTTGTTATACAGGGAGCGGGACCTTTGGGATTGTTTGGAGTTGTTATAGCAAGGAGTCTTGGTGCGGAGAAGGTGGTTGTAATAGCGGGTTCTCCGAACAGGCTGAAACTCGCCGAAGAAATAGGAGCAGATCTCACATTGAACAGAAGAGAAACGAGTGTTGAGGAGAGAAGAAAAACAATAATGGATATCACACACGGTAGAGGAGCAGACTTTGTCCTGGAAGCGACGGGGGACAGCAGAGCGCTTCTCGAAGGAGCTGAGTTACTGAGAAGAGGAGGATTTTACGCTGTTGCGGGGGTAGCTGTGCCACAGGATCCTGTACCTTTTAAAGTTTACGAATGGCTTGTTTTGAAGAGCGCGACTTTCAAGGGAATTTGGGTCAGTGATACTTCACACTTTGTGAAGACGGTTTCAATCACGTCCAGGAATTATCAACTTCTTTCCAAACTCATCACGCACAGACTTCCTTTGAAAGAGGCAAACAGAGCACTGGAACTCATGGAATCGAGAGAGGCTTTGAAGGTAATCCTTTATCCGGAGGGATGATCATGGAAGAACTGGCAAAAAAGATTGAAGAAGAGATTTTGAATCACGTGAGAGAGCCTGAGATACCCGATCGGGAGGTTAACCTCCTTGATTTTGGAGCGAGAGGGGATGAAAGAACCGACTGTTCTGAGAGCTTCAAAAGGGCCATAGAAGAACTTTCAAAACAGGGCGGAGGAAGACTGATTGTTCCCGAAGGTGTGTTTCTAACGGGACCAATTCATTTGAAGAGCAACATCGAACTCCACGTGAAGGGAACCATAAAATTCATTCCTGATCCTGAGAGATACCTTCCCGTCGTTCTCACCAAGTTCGAGGGAATCGAACTGTACAATTATTCTCCCCTGGTTTACGCCTTGGATTGTAAAAACGTGGCTATCACCGGAAGTGGGGTTTTAGACGGTTCAGCAGACAACGAACACTGGTGGCCCTGGAAAGGAAAGAAAGATTTCGGATGGAAGGAAGGACTTCCCAACCAGCAGGAGGATGTAAAAAAACTGAAAGAGATGGCAGAGAGAGGAACACCAGTTGAAGAGAGAGTGTTCGGAAAGGGACATTATCTGAGACCGAGTTTTGTTCAGTTTTACAGATGCAGGAATGTTTTGGTAGAAGATGTGAAGATCATCAACTCTCCTATGTGGTGTGTACATCCTGTTCTTTCTGAAAATGTGATCATAAGAAACATTGAAATTTCAAGCACGGGCCCAAACAATGATGGTATCGATCCTGAATCCTGCAAGTATATGCTCATTGAGAAATGCAGATTCGACACAGGTGATGATTCTGTGGTCATCAAATCGGGGAGAGACGCGGACGGAAGGCGAATCGGAGTGCCTTCTGAATACATTCTTGTGAGGGACAACCTGGTGATCAGTCAGGCGAGTCATGGTGGACTTGTGATTGGGAGTGAAATGTCCGGTGGTGTGAGAAACGTCGTTGCAAGGAACAACGTCTACATGAATGTGGAAAGGGCTCTCAGGTTGAAAACGAATTCCAGGCGTGGAGGATACATGGAGAACATCTTCTTTATAGACAACGTGGCTGTGAACGTTTCGGAAGAGGTGATCAGAATAAATCTCAGATACGATAACGAAGAGGGGGAATATCTCCCTGTAGTCAGAAGCGTTTTTGTTAAGAACCTGAAGGCGACAGGTGGAAAATACGCTCTACGGATTGAGGGTCTGGAGAATGATTATGTAAAAGATATCATGATATCTGATACTATAATGGAAGGAGCGAAGATCTCTGTTCTTCTTGAGTTCGGTCAGTTGGGGATGGAGAATGTTATCATGAATGGATCAAGATTCGAAAAGCTTTACATCGAAGGTAAAGCTCTGCTGAAATAAAAAGGGGGGTGACACCGGTGAAATCTCATATCGGTCTCATCGGTCTTGCGGTGATGGGTCAGAATCTTGCACTGAACATTGCGAGGAAAGGCTACAAAGTTTCGGTTTACAACAGAACAGCACAGAGAACGGAAGAATTTGTGAAAAATCGTGTAACGAATGAAGAGATAGAACCTCATTACGATATCGAAAGCTTCGTGAAGTCTCTCGAAAGGCCAAGAAAGATAATCTTAATGGTAAAGGCAGGTAAACCCGTGGATGATACGATTTCTCAGCTTCTTCCTCACCTCGAACCAGGTGATTTGATAATAGACGGTGGTAATTCCCATTACATGGATACCGAAAGACGCTTCAAGGAACTCTCTGAAAAGGGAATACTTTTCCTCGGTATGGGAGTTTCTGGTGGTGAGTACGGGGCTCTTTACGGGCCTTCTCTCATGCCTGGAGGAAGTAGAGAAGCGTACAACCTGGTTGAGGAGATTCTTTTGAAAATAGCAGCGAAAACAGAGGAGGGACCATGCTGTACATACGTTGGGGAAAGATCAGCGGGCCACTTTGTGAAGATGGTTCACAACGGCATAGAATACGCCATCATGCAGGCGATAGCGGAAGTTTATCACATTATGAGAGATGTTTTGAGCCTATCATCTGAAGAAATGTCCAGTATCTTTGAAGAGTGGAACAGAGGAGAACTCAGCTCGTTCCTGGTGGAGATCACCTACAAGATTTTGAGAAAGAAAGATGAAGAAACAGGAAAACCGATGGTCGATGTGATTCTGGACAAGGCAGAACAGAAGGGAACTGGAAAGTGGACATCCCAAGCAGCCCTTGACCTCGGAATACCTACCCCTTCCATAAACCTGGCGGTGGTTGAAAGGGTGATTTCCCATTTCAAAGACATAAGAACAAGGCTTTCGAAACTGTATAATAAGAGAAGAAGCGCTACTCAGGGTAGCGAGGAATTTTTGAGAGATCTCCGAAACTCTCTCTTCTTTGCCATGTTCATGGCCTTTTCTCAGGGCATGTGGTTGATCGCAGAAGCATCGAAAGAGTTCGGCTATGGGGTGAACCTCTCGGAGGTGCTCAGAATATGGAAGGGTGGATGTATCATAAGGGCGAAGTTGATAGACACACTCAGAAGGTACATATCTAACGAGAACGCGTATTTGCTGGAGAACGAAGAAGTGATGAATCTATTGAAAGGCAAAATCGATTCTCTAAAGAACATATTGAAGGCGTCCATAGAGAACGAAATCCCCGTTCCTGTTTTGAATTCCTCTTACAACTACTTCATGAGTCTTACCGAAGAGAGACTGCCGGCGAATCTCATACAGGCTCAAAGAGACTTCTTCGGAGCACACACTTTTGAGAGAGTAGACAGAGAAGGTGTGTTCCACATCAACTGGGAGGAAGGAGAGATAGGATGAAAAAAATCGAAGTGGACCTCGTGAGAACGAAGGTCTACAATCTTCTCAAAGAAATGATACTGAACCACGAATTGAAGCTTGGAGAGAAACTAAACGTGAGAGAACTCTCCGAAAAACTTGGTATCAGCTTTACTCCTGTGCGGGATGCCCTTCTCCAGCTTGCAACTGAGGGTCTTGTGAAGGTGGTTCCAAGGGTTGGTTTTTTTGTAACCGACGTCGATGAGAAATTCATAAGAGAAACCATAGAAACGAGAATCATGATGGAAGTCTTCTGTCTTGAAAATTACTTCGATAAAATTGCTGGTTCCGAAGAACTTTTAGAGATAAAGGGAGAAATCGATGATGTGGAGAAAAGTGCAAAGAGAGAGATTTTCGACGATTCCGATGAAAGACTGCACAAACTCTTTATCAGAGCCTCAGGGAATGATCTCATCATATCTTTGTATGAAAAGATATGGGATCGTATAGACCTCGTAAGGCATCTGAACGAAAGATACGTCGTTTCGAACAGAGAACACAAAGAACTCATAGAGAGAATCATCAGCGGCGATAAAGAAGGCGCTATAGAAAAGTTGAAAGAACACTTGAAAAATGTGGAGGCGGAGACCATAAAGAACCTGTACACATATGAAAGGAGTTGAGAAGTTATGGTCTTGAAAGTGTTCAAAGATCACTTTGGAAGGGGATACGAAGTTTACGAAAAGTCTTATAGAGAAAAGGATTCTCTCTCTTTCTTCTTGACAAAGGGAGAGGAAGGAAAAATTCTGGTAGTGGCTGGAGAAAAGGCACCTGAGGGTCTGTCGTTTTTCAAAAAACAGCGGGTGGAGGGTGTTTCGTTCTTTTTCTGTGAGAGAAATCATGAGAACTTGGAAGTTCTCAGAAAATACTTTCCAGATCTCAAACCAGTTCGAGCGGGATTGAGAGCGTCTTTTGGAACAGGTGACAGACTCGGTATCACCACACCGGCTCACGTGAGGGCGTTGAAGGATTCAGGGCTTTTTCCCATCTTTGCGCAGCAGTCGGTGAGGGAGAACGAGAGAACGGGAAGGACCTGGAGAGATGTGCTGGACGATGCCACATGGGGAGTTTTCCAGGAGGGATACAGTGAGGGATTCGGAGCAGACGCCGATCACGTGAAGCGGCCGGAGGATCTTGTTTCGGCTGCAAGGGAAGGTTTCACCATGTTCACAATCGATCCTTCGGATCATGTGAGGAATCTTTCAAAACTTACAGAAAAGGAAAGAAATGAGAAATTCGAAGAGATTCTGAGAAAGGAAAGGATCGACAGGATCTATCTCGGTAAGAAATACTCTGTTCTCGGTGAGAAGATCGAATTCGATGAGAAGAATCTCAGAGATGCGGCGCTCGTGTATTACGATGCGATTGCCCACGTGGATATGATGTATCAAATTTTGAAAGACGAAACCCCGGATTTCGACTTCGAAGTGTCAGTTGACGAAACAGAAACTCCCACGAGTCCTCTCTTCCACATTTTCGTTGTGGAAGAACTCAGACGAAGAGGTGTGGAGTTCACCAATCTTGCCCTGAGATTCATCGGCGAATGGGAAAAGGGAATAGATTACAAGGGGGATCTTGCACAGTTCGAGAGAGAAATCAAAATGCACGCAGAAATCGCAAGGATGTTCGAAGGATACAAAATATCACTCCACTCTGGAAGCGACAAATTTTCCGTGTATCCTGCTTTTGCTTCCGCGACAGGAGGCCTTTTCCACGTGAAGACAGCCGGAACGAGTTATCTTGAGGCGGTGAAGGTCATATCCATGGTCAACCCGGAGCTCTTCCGGGAGATCTACAGGTGTGCTCTCGATCACTTTGAGGAAGACAGAAAGTCCTATCACATATCTGCGGATCTGTCGAAAGTTCCGGAAGTAGAGAAAGTGAAAGATGAAGATCTTCCAGGTCTTTTTGAAGACATCAACGTGAGACAGTTGATCCATGTCACCTATGGCTCTGTTCTGAAAGATGCATCTTTGAAAGAACGGCTGTTTAAGACGCTTGAACAAAATGAGGAACTCTTCTACGAGACCGTGGCAAAACATATAAAAAGGCACGTAGACCTGTTGAAGGGGTGATTTGTGTGTTCGATCTCAGGGGGAGGGTTGCCCTCGTAACCGGTGGCTCTCGTGGGCTGGGTTTTGGAATCGCTCAGGGGCTGGCAGAGGCCGGATGTTCAGTGGTCGTTGCAAGCAGAAATCTGGAGGAAGCATCAGAAGCGGCTCAAAAGTTGACAGAAAAATACGGCGTTGAAACGATGGCTTTCCGATGCGATGTTTCAAACTATGAGGAAGTGAAAAAACTTTTGGAAGCAGTGAAAGAGAAATTTGGAAAGCTCGATACGGTGGTCAACGCTGCGGGGATAAACAGAAGACATCCAGCGGAAGAATTTCCTCTCGATGAGTTCAGACAGGTGATAGAGGTGAACCTTTTTGGAACTTACTACGTGTGTAGGGAGGCCTTTTCACTCCTGAGAGAATCCGATAACCCCTCTATCATAAACATAGGATCTCTCACCGTTGAAGAAGTCACCATGCCCAACATATCCGCGTACGCTGCTTCGAAAGGGGGCGTAGCTTCTCTCACAAAAGCTCTGGCGAAGGAGTGGGGAAGGTACGGCATAAGGGTGAATGTGATAGCGCCGGGCTGGTACAGAACCAAGATGACAGAGGCTGTATTCAGCGATCCAGAAAAACTGGACTACATGCTCAAGAGGATACCCCTTGGCAGAACGGGTGTACCAGAGGATTTGAAGGGTGTGGCAGTCTTCCTTGCTTCCGAAGAGGCGAAGTACGTGACTGGACAGATCATATTTGTAGACGGTGGTTGGACTGCGAATTGAAGGGGTGAGGCCAGTGACGGTGTATCTGGAAGGAGATCCTTTGACCGAAGAGAAGATAAAAGAAGGTCTTTCAAAATTGGTTGAAGATCTTGGAAAAGTGAAAAAAGTGCTGGTGGTGCACACAGATTACACCCGCGTGGATTTCACCCACTTAGTGGCAAAGAACCTCTACAGATTTCTCCTTGAAAGAGGTCTGAAAGAGTTTCATACGCTCAACGCGAGCGGTACACACAGGGCCATGAAAATTGAAGAGTTCGAAAAGAAACTCGGTATCTCAAGAAACGAAAGAGGAGTGTTTTTCCACAACCATGAGTTTTTCAATCCTGAAGCACTGGCGTTTGTTGGCACACTACCGGCTGATTTCGTTTCAGAGATGACCGAGGGAGATCTGGAAGAGGAGATACCGATAAAGGTGAACAGAATCCTCTTTGAAGATTTCGACGCGATCTTTTTCATAAACGGTACAGTTCCTCACGAATCGACAGGTTTTTCCGGTGGCTTGAAGATCGTTATTCCGGGAATCGCCAGCACGGAAGTTGTAGATACTTTCCACTGGGCAGCAGTTCTCATGGGCATTCCAAAACTCATAGGCACGGTGGACAATCCCGCGCGTAAGATCATAAACAGGGCATCGGAGATGATTTTTGAGAAGATAAAAGCAAGATCCTTCACACTCAACATGGTGTACGAAGAGGAAGAAGAAGTGATTCCAAGAGCTCTCTACATAGATGAAGGATACAAAGGCTTTTTAAGGGCATACGAAAAAGCTTGCGAGCTCAGCTCTCAACTTCACGTGAAATACATAGACCGACCTCTCAGAAGGGCTGTCCAGGTGATAGGAGAGGAATACGACGAGGTCTGGACGGCGGGGAAGGGGTCCTACAAGCTTCAAAAACCAGGTGTGATGGCAAAGGGCGGTCAGATCATCATCTACGCACCGCACATAAAGAGGTTCCACTCCAACCCGCAGATGGACAAGTGGATCAGGGAAATAGGATACCACTGCAAAGACTACGTGAAATGGTATCTGAAGAAACATCCCGATTTCAACAAGAACGTTGCAGCACATGTGATCAACGTAAGAGGAGCTGGAACGTTCGATCCAGAAACGGGTAAAGAGGAGTTCGAATTCGATGTGATTCTCGCTACCTCCATTCCTGAAGACGAATGCAGGGCAGTGAACCTTGGATACATGGATCCGTCGAAGATCAGAAAAGAAGATTTCATGGATGAGGATAGTCTCTGGATAGTCCCGGGTGGAAAGTACCTCTACGATCTGAAGGGGAGGAGAGGATGATAGCGGCCATAGACATTGGAACAGAGAGCGCTCGTCTTATGTTCAAAAGTAACGGTGAGTGGAAAGTTCTGAAAAAGTCATATAGAATCTTCTTTCCATCACCCGAGGCGGCAGAACAGGACCCGAATGAGATCTTTTCCGCTGTTTTCGATCTTTTAAAGCAAGTACCCAACGAGGACGAGGTTCTCTACGTTGGTATGAGCTCTGTGTTCCACAGCATCATCGGTCTTGATGAAAATCTCAATCCGGTTACTCCCCTCCTCAACTGGGCAGACAGGAGATCCTTTAGGGAAAAGGAAGAACTGGAGAAGAAGTACGGTGTCAGGTTCTTTTATGAAAAAACCGCGTGCCCGCTCCATCCGATGTACTGGCCTTCAAAGATCCTGTGGATGAAGAAAAACTCGAATGCGAAAAAGTTCTGTTCGATAAAAGCCTACATCGTCAACAAGATGACTGGAGAATTTGTGGAAGAGCTTTCTCTCGCATCTGGAACCGGTATGATGAACATACATTCCCTCGAATGGGACGGGGAAATCCTGGAGATCACGGGAGTGAGGAAAGAAGATCTTCCTGAGATCAAATCACCTTACACACAGGTGAGGGTGAAAGACGAGATAGCAAAAGAGCTTGGCTTCAAGAAAGTCTACCTGATCCTTGGCGGTGGAGACGGAGTGATGACGAACGTGGGATTGAGCGCGATGGATCCTGATTCAGCCACCGTGACGATCGGAACGAGCGGCGCGTTTCGTGTTGTCATGGACAGACCGGTGATCGATCGGGAGGGGATTTCCACCTGGTGCTATCTGATCGATGAGGAAAACTACGTTCTCGGCGGGGCGATAAACAATGGCGGTATCGTGTTGATGTGGCTTAAAGATGTCATGAGGTTCGACAGTTACGACGATATCATAGAAGAAGCAAAGGAGTCTCCAGCTGGTGCGAACGGACTGGTATTCCTGCCGTTTCTCAACGGGGAAAGGGCACCGCACTGGAGAGAAAGATACAGGGGCGTTCTGGTAGGGCTCACTTCCTCTCACAGAAGGAGTGACATTGCAAGAGCGGCACTCGAGGGAATCTGCTTCAGGATAAAGGACATACACAACGCGGTTAAAAGAGTGGGAAGTGTTGATCCCAATCGAATCGTTGCGACGGGAGGTTTCACCAGCTCTCCGTACTGGGTCCAGCTCTTATCGGACGTTCTTGGAAAGGATATAATCGTCACAAACGTGGAGAATCCTTCCGCTTTTGGAGCCTACGTAATGGCTTTGAAATCGCTGGGAGAAGATGTGGAAGGCTTTATCGAAAAAGAGGTTCGGGTAGAGCGGGTGTTTCACCCTGATTCTGAAAGAAACGCGGTGTACGAGAGACTGTACAGTGATTATAAGTTCCTGTACGAAAAACTCGTGGACTATTATTACAAGGAGTAGCCAAGCCCCGTCATCTTTTTGAGGTTGAGAACCTTCAGTATCTCTTCGACAGGAATGTTTTTCTCCTGGGATAGAATTTCAACGGCTTTCTTTATGTCCCAATTCGCTTTTTTTATTGCTTCAGAGACCGCTTCGTATCCAAACAACTTTATCAAAGGTGTGAGGTTCGAAACAGACCTTCGAAGGTGTTCCTCGCACCGCTCGTTGTTCGCTTTTATTTTTGAGATGTAGCTGGCGAGTGATCTACAGGCGTTTGTGAGGAGTGTGAGAGATTTCAGTGTTAGGTGAACTATCAGAGGAGCGAACTGGTTGAGTTCTAAATTCCCAAGTGCGCAGGCATGGTTCAGGATCATGTCGTGACCGAAAACCATGTGACAGATTTGCATCACGTACTCGGGAACAACCGGGTTTATTTTTCCTGGCATGATGGAGCTTCCCGCCTGCACAGCTGGAAGAATCAGTTCCCCGATCACGGTGTTTGGTCCGCTTCCCAGCAGTCTGATGTCATTTGAGATCTTGTAGAGGTTCACAGCAAGAGATTTCAAAAGACCATGAACCTCAGCAAAAACGTCCCAGTTCTGCGTGGCGTCTATGAGGTTTTCTGCTTTAGCAATCTTCACTTTCGTTACTTCTCTCACTTTTTCGACGATCTTGAGGATGTAGTCTTTCGGCGCCCCAACTCCCGTTCCGATGGCCGTTCCCCCGATGTTTACACTTCTTATTCTTTCTTCGACTTTGTAGAGCCTCCATCTGTCTCTTGCGAGGGCATCCGCGAAAGCGCCGAATTCCTGCCCTAACATGATGGGCGGTCCATCCATGAGCTGTGTTCTTCCTGGTTTTCTTATGGAGTAGAACTCCTTCTCTTTCTCCTGAATCTTCTCCTGAAGGTTTATCACTTCATCTATGAGTTTTCTGAGTTTCACGATGGTGGCGATTTTCGCACTCGTTGGGAAGGTATCGTTCGTGGACTGGTGCAGGTTCACATGGTCTATGGGATCGACCAGGTATTCTCCTTTCTTTCCACCGAGTATTTCCGTAGCCCTGTTTGCGATCACTTCGTTTACGTTCATGTTTATGGAAGTTCCAGCCCCACCAGAGAGTGGATCCACAACCACGTGTTTTTTCAGGTCTTCCCATTCGTCACAGGCCTTCACGATGGCGTTTCCTGTTCGTTCGTCCAGATAACCGAGCTCTGTGTTCAAAAGGGCGCAGGCTTTTTTCACCATGAAATAGGCCCAGATGAAAGTTTCGTCAAGCTTTTCACCTGTGGATGGGAAGTTCATGAGGGCTCTCTTTGTGTGTATTCCATAGTAGGCTTCGTCTTCTATCTCCAGTTCCCCGAGGTAATCGTGTTCCTTTCTCACACCTTCACTTCCTCTCTGAAGGGACGTATCGCCCGGTCGAGTACTCCATGGAGGTAAGAGATCGTCACACCGTAGTTCGTCATGGGAATACCGAGTCTTTTTGCCATTCTCACCCTTCTCATCATAGCTGCCCTGTTCAGAACACATCCTCCGCAGTGAATGATGAGTTTGGCATCTTCGATCTCTTCGAGATCCGGGAAATCCTTTCCCGCTATGACTTTGAAGTTCAACTGGGCTCCCGTGTGGTTCACAAGCCACCTTGGAATCTTCACCCTTCCGATGTCTTCGGTGAGAGGTCTGTGGGTGCAGCCTTCCATGATGACAACAGTGTCTCCGTCTTCCAGCTCTTCTATCTTTCTCACGCTTTCCACAAAGTAGGCCAGATCGCCTCGATATCGTGACTCCACAATGGAAAAGGTGGTGAGTTCCACGTCTTCCGGGACATCAGACGCTACTTTCATTACCACCTGAGAGTCTGTGATGACGAGTTTTGGTTTCATCCCTATGTTTTCCATCACGTACCTGAGCTCTCTTTCCTTCACCACGAGGGCGATGGCTTCTCTGTCGAGGGCTTCCCTGATCGCGTGGACCTGAGGCATGATGAGCCTCCCCTTTGGAGCACCGAGATCTATAGGGACCACGAGGATCACAAGATCGCCGCCATCTATCAGATCACCGAGGTAAGGAATCTCTTCATCACCCGGAAGAATTTCGGAGATGGTCTTCCCGATATCGTCGAATCCCTTTTTCTGCAAAGCCGAGACAAGGAGTACTTTCGCTTCGTAACGGCTTTCGTAGAGTCCCTTCAGCTCTTCGGCCTTTTCTCCAAGAACGTCGATTTTGTTTACGACAACTACGAAGGGAATTTCCATCTCTTTGAAAAGATTGACAACGTCGTCTTCGTACGGTGTCGGTTCGCTGTCTGTTACGAGTATTCCACAGTCCGCTCTATAGAATACTCTCCTTGCTTTCTCCACTCTGAGTCTTCCAAGTTCTCCCACATCATCGAGCCCAGGAGTGTCGACCAGCGTTACAGGGCCTACGGGGTAAAGCTCCATGGATTTGTAAACGGGATCTGTCGTGGTGCCTGCGTATTCACTCACGATGGACACGTTTTGTCCAACGAGTGCGTTCATGAAGGATGATTTCCCGACGTTTCTTCTTCCGGCGACAACGATGTATCTCCTGAAACCAGCGTCCGGCAATCTCACGATATCACCCTCTATAAAGAAAAATCCCCTTCGCACGACCGAAGGGGTGAGTTCCCCCTCGGTGTCGGGTGCCCTCCACCTCAGGTGGAACGGTCTTTTTCATGTTAATTTTATCACAAGTTACTCTTTCTGGTTCAGATATTCTTTGTAACCAATTTGTTCTAATCTTTGGGCTTTTTCCAGAACTTCCCGTTTCATTCTTTCTTTATACTCTTTTACCTTCCTTGCGATCTCCGGATATTTGATTCCCAGAATAGACGCAGCGAGGATTCCCGCGTTCTTCGCGTTGTTTATGGCAACGGTGGCAACGGGCACACCCCCTGGCATCTGAACTATGGAGAAAAGTGAATCCAGACCGTTCAGTGTGGATGTTTTCACGGGAACACCTATCACAGGAAGGTGGGTGATGCTTGCCACCATTCCCGGGAGGTGAGCTGCTCCTCCCGCTCCCGCAATGATCACTTCTATTCCCCGTTCTTCGGCGTTCTTTGCGTACTCGAACATGCGATCCGGTGTCCTGTGGGCAGAAACGATCGTAATCTCGTAATCTATTCCGAATTCTTCCAAAATTTCAGCTGCCTGCTTCATTACAGGAAGATCGGAGTCACTTCCCATGATGATTCCTACCCTTGGCACATCGCTCCCTCCTCCGAGACGACTTTCAGTATTTTCTTCGCTCTGAGCGCTTTTTCGAGCGCTCTTTCAACGTCTCTGTCCACCACCGTGAAATGTCCCATTTTTCTGTACGGTCTGGTTTCTTTTTTTCCATAGAAATGAAGCGAAAGACCTTCTATGGCCAGAGCTTCTTCCAATCCAATGAGGGCGGGTTTCCCATAATATCCTTCCTTACCGAGGAGATTCACCATCACCGCGGGGATGAGAAGCTCCGTTGATCCGAGAGGCAGGTTCATGATCGCCCTTATGTGCTGTTCGAACTGGCTCGTCACACACGCTTCAATGGTGTAATGGCCGGAATTGTGTGGGCGTGGAGCGATCTCGTTGACGAGTATCTCACCCTGTTTTGTGAGAAACATCTCTATTCCAAAGATACCGACACCTTCTAACGCCTCTACAACACTCGTTGCGATTTCTCTGGCGATCTTCGAATGTTTTTCTTCTATTCTGGCAGGTGCTATCACCGTATCGCAGATGTTCGCATCTTCGTCGAAGTACATCTCCACCACGGGATAACACGCTGTTTCTCCTTTTTCGTTTCTCGCCACCATGACAGCGAGTTCTTTCTCTATCTCAACGAACTCCTCAAGGTAGGTCTCGCCTTTTATAGCGTTTTCGAGATCTTTTTCGTTTTTTATGATGAACACACCTCTGCCGTCGTATCCTCCTTTTCTCGCCTTTTGAACAACAGGGAAACCGAACTCCCTGACGTCGCTTTCCAGATCCTTCACCGGTTTGTATCTGGGAACTGGGATGCCGTTTTTCTTCAAAAATTCTTTTTGAATGAACTTATCCTGTATGATTTCCAGAGTGTACGGAGAGGGATGTATTTTGTAGCCCTCGTCGTAGAGTTTCTTCAATGTCTGAACGTCGATGTGTTCAAGATCGTAGGTGGTAACATCTGAACCTTTTACCAGATCTTCAATTCTTTCTGAGTCGAAAAAACCTGCGACTATCTGCTCATCCGCCACCTGTCCGGCGGGGCTTCTGGGGGTTGGATCGAGCACTATCACGTAAAAACCCATCTTCTTCGCTTCGAGGGTCATCATCTTGCCAAGCTGGCCACCGCCGATGATACCGATCTTTTTCAAATCTCCTCCCTCCTCACCAGCTTCCCATGAAGAAGTAGAACTGCCAGTCTTTCTCGTTGAATCTGTAGGCACCGCCAACTTCCACGCTCCCAAGAAGGGGAACGACGAGATCGAGTTTCACGCCTGCTGAAGAGAGAGTGTTCATATTTCCGTTCTCTTCTATTCCGCCGTAGTCAACGAACAGTCCGGTGACGACGGGTACGTTTTCTTTCTGAAGAATCCAGTTCAGATCGGCTGAGAGTTTGAACATCTTTTCAGTCTCAAAGTAGTTGTAGCCACGCACTGCGTAAGGTCCGGAAACTTCCAAAAGTTCCGTTCCAATTTCGTTGCGGACCATTCCGCCTGTACCTTTGAAGCTCCAGAAGAGACTTTCAAAGATCGGATAGTACGCTTCTCCCGAGAGGATGCCCTTCCAGTACTTTTGATCGTCCAGTCCGAAAAGACCCGCGCGCGTCAGGTCGAGCGAGAGGTAGTACCCTTCGGTTGGAAGGATTGCGGAGTTCTTGGTGTTGTATCTGTATCTCGTGAGGATTGCGAGAGTTCCCTTGCTTCCGTCGACCAATGTTTTTTCGTAGATAGGACCGATACCGAAGGAATGCCCCTTGTACGGAAGAGAAGAGATCAAGCCTTTGAGGCTGATCGTATCGGTGCCGCTGGAGGTGGTGTAATCTGTGTATCCAATCCCCAGTTCAAGGTTCATTGGAACTTCGAATTTGACAGGGAGTTTCACGCTTCCTTCAACGCTTCTTTCGGTGAAACCGAGGTTGAGATTCACTGAGAAGGACTCTCCGTATCCGAAAGTGTTCACTGCGGAGAGCTGAACCATTCCGCTGAAGCCCTGCCACCAATCGCCTTCTTTCGGCATGGTCCATCCAATTCCACCGATGAAATTCCTCGTTTTTTCCGCTTCTTTGAGATCTATTACGACATCCACCTGAGTTGCGCTTGGAGAAAGCTGTGGATATATGTTCACAGAATCGAAGTACCTGCTGTTCTGCAGATAAGAGTAGGTGAGCATGATCTCTTCTTTGTTCAGAGGTTCTCCTTCTTTTATGGTGACCAGGTTCTCCACCACGTAGGGTTTTGTTTTCTTGAGTCCTTCGATTTTAACGGAGCGAACGTATTTCTCGTAGATATCGAACACGAGGCTGTCGTCTTCTATCTTTGCTTCCACCCACGTGTATGGGAAATTGTTCTTCTCGTAAAAATCAACTATTCTGTTCATCGCGAGAAGCACCTGAGCATTCGTGTAGGTCTGATCTGGAGACACCCCGGACGCTTTCAAAAGCTCCTGATCCGTGAAGATCGTGTTACCGTGGAATAGGATCTCTTTGAAAGCTTTCTCTCCTTCAAACAGTCTTCTCTGTACTACATTGACCACCATGATCACGACATTCTTTTCTTCGATATCCTTCACTGTAGTTTTCTTGAAATTAACCGCTGTTTCTTTCGAGAAGAACGGGTAGGAGTTTATAACTGAGATGAGGTTGTTTATATCGGAGTACTTTGGATAGAAATCTTTCTTGCTCATGGTGAAAAACCTCACCAGTGGAGAGGAAGAATAGAAGTCTCTCAGGGTTTTTATCTTCGCTTTCGAAAGGATGGAAACGAAATCAAGGCCATCCACTTCTCCGTTGAAAACGATGTCCCATAGAGCGTATTCTTTCACAACGATTTTATAAGTACCGTCCTCAAAGTTTCCGTTTATCTCCACAAGAAAGTATCCTGCTTCCTGATACTTGTTTCTCATAGCTTCGAACGTTTCTTTCAAAAGGTTCACGTTCAACGGCATGCCTTTCTCGATTTTAACGAGCTCTTCGAGTTCTTTTTTGTCCACCAGACCTGGACCATCTATTTCCAGTTTCCAATCTTTGACAACTGGATTTTCCTCCAGTGAGACAACAAGTCTGTAACCCACATCGGCTGGTTCCAGAGAGGGTGTTAGAGAGGAGAAATATCCAAGGTCGAAGACTTTTTTCAGATACTCCTGAATTTCATCGGATGATACCTCTCCGAAGAGTTTTCCGACTTTTTGAACTATGAATTCGGAATTGAGAGTGTTCAATCCCTTGAAATCGACTTCCGAGATGTAAATTGCCATCGCGGAAACAGCCAGCAGAACCATCAGAAGAACCAGCTCTCTTTTCATACCTGTACCTCCTTCAGGATATCTCCCTTATAAGCATACTTGAGAAATGCCTCGAAAGTCCAGGGACACTTCTCTTTGAAAATCCTCGCGATTGCCAGAGCGTACTGTTGAATTTCCCACTGAGCGTGAGAATCTGCCCTCAGGTTCAAAAAGTTCATGAGACTTCTTGCATTCACAGTCCAGAAAAACCTCGTGTACAGATTCAAAGGGAGCACTATCCTTGCCACTTCTCGAGGAACACCGCTTTCTATCAACTCCAGATACGTTCGATACGCTTTATCGACTATTTCTGAGATCTTCTCCGTCACCTGTTCGGGAGGGATGGTCGTTTTGTACCCTTCCAGGCGTTCGGGAGAGGGAATGTAGAATTCATAGGAGAGTTTTGAATACCTGCCGCTCAATTCGTTGTAGGATGCGATCCTGTGTCTGAACCACTGCCTCGCCACGAATATGGGAGCTTTCACGTGGAAGGTGAAGACAATGTGTTCGAAAGGAGTCTCGTGGCCGTACCTCATGAGGTATTCGATGAGATGTCTATCCCTTTCTTCGTCTTTCAAACCCATATCGAAAGAAACGCGGGCAGCCCGTACAGCGGAGAGGTCGTTTCCCATCACATCCACAAGTTCAACGAATCCTTTGTCCAAGATATCGATCTTCATCGATATCCTCCCTTCTGGAAAGTGCTCGTTGTTGGAGGGTGCCGGTCTTTTATAACAATACTAACATATAAGCTTAGAGGGCTGAAGTTTTCAGCCCTCCTTTTTGGTCATGATCTTGACGATCGTTTTTTCGATCCGTTCTCGGTCTATCTTATTTCCGTCCTTTAAAATCTTCAGAGCGGCTTTTATCACGAGAATTCTCGGATATTTTACGAGCATTTCCTTGATGGGATCTTTCTTCATGCTGATCACACTCCTTGACAACGGGGTTTTGTTAGAATATAATCTGATAGCGGTGTGGGCTCGTAGCTCAGTTGGCAGAGCGCCCGGCTCATAACCGGGTGGTCGGGGGTTCGAATCCTCCCGAGCCCACCAGTTCCTGAAGGAGAGCACGGCTCTCCTTATTATTTTAACACATCGTTCAAAGATGTTCGAGGTTGACAAAGAAAAGCTCTGATAGTAAAATTAATGAACGGTCTTGGGCGGCGTAGCTCAGCGGCGAGAGCGGGTGATTCATAATCACCGTGTCGTGGGTTCGAGTCCCACCGCCGCCATAGGTCATCGGAAAGGAAATAGGGCCAGCGTAGCTCAACCGGTAGAGCGACTGATTTGTAATCAGTAGGTTGTGGGTTCGAGTCCCACCGCTGGCTCCAAAAGTATGTGGTGGGGTGCCCGAGTGGCCAAAGGGGGCGGACTGTAAATCCGCTGGCAGAATGCCTTCGGAGGTTCAAATCCTCCCCCCACCACCAGATTTTTTGAGAAAGGGTGGAAGATATGCGAGTGAAAGTGGCTCTGAAATGTTCTCAGTGCGGTAACAAGAACTACTACACCACAAGGAACAAGGACAAAAGAGCAAAGCTCGAACTGAGAAAGTACTGTCCAAAGTGCAACGCCCACACGATTCATACCGAAACGAAAGCGTAATCGCAGGGCCGTAGCTCAACTGGTAGAGCGCCGGTCTCCAAAACCGGTGGTTGCGGGTTCGAGTCCTGCCGGCCCTGCCATTTTTTGATCTGAGGGGGCATCGAGAATGGAGAAACTCCGAAAGTTCTTCAGGGAAGTCATCGCCGAAGCAAAGAAAATTTCCTGGCCCTCCCGAAAGGAGTTGCTCACTTCTTTTGGTGTTGTTCTCGTGATACTCGCTGTTACAAGTGTTTATTTTTTTGTGCTTGATTTCATCTTCTCAGGAGTTGTAAGTGCGATTTTCAAAGCGCTGGGAATAGGATAAGGTGATAGGTGATGAAGAAAAAGTGGTACATAGTCCTTACTATGTCCGGTTACGAGGAAAAGGTTAAAGAAAATATCGAAAAGAAAGTCGAAGCCACCGGGATAAAAAATCTGGTGGGCCGTATTGTTATTCCTGAAGAGGTAGTTTTGGACGCCACCAGCCCTTCCGAGAGGCTCATACTTTCTCCGAAGGCCAAATTACATGTGAACAATGGAAAAGATGTTAACAAAGGGGATTTGATAGCTGAAGAACCTCCTATTTATGCTCGAAGAAGCGGTGTGATCGTTGACGTGAAGAACGTCAGAAAGATTGTTGTGGAAACCATCGATAGGAAGTATACGAAGACGTATTACATTCCCGAGTCTGCGGGAATCGAGCCGGGTTTGAGGGTTGGAACGAAAGTGAAGCAGGGACTGCCGCTTTCGAAAAACGAAGAGTACATCTGTGAACTGGATGGAAAGATCGTTGAGATAGAACGAATGAAAAAAGTGGTCGTTCAGACACCCGATGGTGAGCAGGACGTTTATTACATTCCTTTGGATGTTTTCGACAGGGATAGGATAAAAAAAGGAAAAGAAGTGAAACAGGGGGAAATGCTTGCGGAAGCCAGGAAGTTCTTCGCCAAGGTTTCGGGAAGAGTCGAAGTGGTGGATTATTCAACAAGAAAAGAGATCAGAATCTACAAGACGAAAAGAAGAAAACTCTTCCCGGGTTATGTGTTCGTGGAAATGATCATGAACGATGAGGCCTACAATTTCGTTCGTTCCGTGCCATACGTTATGGGGTTTGTTAGTTCAGGTGGACAACCTATTCCCGTAAAAGACAGAGAAATGAGACCTATTTTGAGACTCGCGGGCCTCGAAGAGTATGAAGAGAAGAAGAAACCTGTGAAGGTCGAACTCGGTTTCAAGGTTGGAGACATGGTGAAGATAATAAGCGGTCCCTTCGAAGATTTTGCGGGTGTTATAAAGGAAATCGATCCAGAGAGACAGGAATTGAAAGTAAACGTAACTATATTCGGACGTGAAACTCCTGTTGTTCTTCATGTTTCTGAAGTGGAGAAAATCGAGTGAGAAAACGTGGGAGGAGGAATCCGCACCACGCATAGGGAGGTTCGAACATGGCGAAGAAAGTAGCGGCTCAGATTAAATTACAACTGCCTGCCGGAAAAGCCACGCCGGCTCCACCCGTTGGACCCGCCTTGGGTCAGCACGGTGTTAACATCATGGAGTTTTGTAAAAGGTTCAATGCCGAAACAGCGGATAAAGCAGGCATGATACTTCCTGTTGTTATCACAGTGTACGAAGACAAGTCGTTCACTTTCATCATCAAAACACCACCTGCTTCCTTCCTTCTCAAGAAAGCAGCGGGTATAGAGAAGGGTTCTTCCGAGCCAAAAAGAAAGATAGTTGGAAAAGTTACCAGAAAACAGATTGAAGAAATAGCGAAAACAAAGATGCCAGATTTGAACGCAAACAGCTTGGAAGCAGCCATGAAGATCATTGAAGGAACCGCTAAGAGTATGGGAATAGAAGTAGTGGACTGATGTAACGGAAAGGAGGAGGCGCAATGCCGAAGCACTCCAAGAGGTATCTTGAAGCAAGGAAACTGGTGGACAGAACAAAGTACTACGATCTTGACGAAGCCATAGAACTCGTTAAAAAAACTGCCACGGCGAAATTCGATGAAACGATAGAACTCCACATTCAAACTGGAATAGACTACAGGAAACCTGAACAGCACATCAGAGGAACGATCGTGCTTCCACACGGGACAGGTAAGGAAGTCAAGGTTCTGGTGTTTGCCAAAGGTGAAAAGGCAAAAGAGGCTTTGGAAGCGGGCGCGGATTACGTAGGAGCTGAGGATCTTGTAGAAAAAATAGAAAAAGAAGGTTTTCTCGATTTCGATGTTGCAATAGCCACACCTGATATGATGAGAATAATCGGAAGGCTCGGAAAGATTCTGGGACCAAGAGGTTTGATGCCATCGCCCAAATCAGGAACGGTAACTCAGGAAGTAGCAGAAGCGGTTAAAGAGTTTAAAAAAGGAAGAATCGAGGTCAGAACGGACAAAACTGGGAACATCCACATACCCGTTGGTAAGAGGAGCTTTGATAACGAGAAACTGAAGGAAAACATAATCGCGGCAATAAAACAGATCATGCAGATGAAACCCGCAGGTGTGAAAGGACAGTTCATTAAAAAAGCGGTTTTGTCTTCTACAATGGGACCCGGTATAAAGTTGAATCTTCAGAGCCTGTTGAAAGAGTAAAGCAATCGAAAACTCAATAAGACGCCGTAGATGGCAGGGCCCTTGGGGTTAAAGATCCTGCCGGAGGCGTCCCAGAAAGGTTCTATGACCTTTTTGTGGACCCTCCGGGGTCCACAAAATTTTTTTTGGGAGGTGAATCCTTTGCTGACCAGGCAACAAAAAGAACTCATAGTTGAAGAAATGAGTGAAATATTCAAAAAAACATCGCTGATACTCTTTGCCGATTTCCTGGGTTTCACGGTGGCTGATCTCACCGAACTTCGCTCCAAATTGAGAGAAAAGTACGGAGATGGAGCAAGGTTCAGGGTTGTGAAAAATACTCTCTTGAATCTTGCGCTCAAGAACGCTGAATACGAAGGCTACGAAGAATTTCTCAAAGGACCTACAGCTGTACTCTACGTCACGGAAGGAGATCCTGTGGAGGCTGTCAAGATAGTTTACAACTTTTACAAAGATAAAAAGGCTGATCTTTCGAGGCTCAAGGGTGGTTTCCTCGAAGGAAAGAAATTCACGGCAGAAGAAGTGGAAAACATCGCAAAACTCCCATCCAAAGAAGAGCTCTACGCTATGCTCGTTGGTCGTGTGAAAGCTCCTATTACCGGTCTTGTGTTTGTTCTGAGTGGTATTTTGAGGAATCTCGTGTATGTGCTCAATGCCATTAAAGAGAAAAAATCCGAATGATGGAGGTGTTTGAAGATGACGATTGATGAAATCATCGAAGCGATTGAGAAACTCACGGTTTCAGAGCTTGCAGAACTCGTGAAGAAGCTCGAAGACAAATTTGGAGTGACTGCTGCAGCACCTGTGGCCGTTGCTGCCGCTCCAGTTGCCGGAGCCGCTGCCGGTGCCGCTCAGGAAGAGAAAACAGAATTTGACGTTGTTTTGAAGAGCTTCGGTCAGAACAAGATTCAGGTCATCAAGGTTGTCAGAGAGATCACCGGACTCGGTCTCAAGGAAGCCAAAGATCTCGTTGAAAAAGCCGGTTCACCCGACGCAATCATTAAGAGCGGTGTTCCCAAACAGGAAGCAGAAGATATCAAGAAAAAGCTTGAAGAAGCCGGTGCTGAGGTAGAACTGAAGTAAATTTTCGTTTGTGAAAAAAGAATGTTTCAACCCTGTACCGCCTCTTGCCGGTACAGGGTTTTTGTGTTTTAATAAATAGAGTGTGGTACAAAAGCTCTTCCTCACCCTATTGTTTCCTTTCCGTTCAATCTAAGCAAAACCCGGGAGAGAAATCCTGGGAGTTTCTTATTCCACATTGAGAGGTGAGAAAATGAAAGAGATCTCTTGCGGTAGGAGGACAAGGGTTTCTTTCGGCAAGAGCCGAGAGCCCCTACCAATTCCAGACCTTGTGGAGATTCAGAAGATTTCCTACCGAAGATTCCTCGAAGAAGGTTTGCTCGAAGTCCTCAAAAAATTTTCCCCCATTTATTCGCAGGCGACTCGCTCAGATTTGAAAAAATCGGACAGAGGATTTGCCCTTGAATTTGTTTCAACCAGGATAGGAGAACCTGTTGTTGATCCCCTTGAATGTAAAGCAAAGGGTTTAACTTACAGTGTTCCAATATACGCAACGGCTCGCCTTACCGACATGAAAAGCGGTGAAATGAAGGAAGAAGAAGTGTTCCTTGGCTACATTCCCTACATGACAGATCGTGGAACGTTCATAATAAATGGAGCAGAAAGAGTTGTGGTCAATCAGATAGTAGTTTCTCCAGGGCTTTACTTCTCGTCTGAGTACATCGACAGAGAAGAGTACGGCGGATACTTTCTTCCATCTCGAGGCGCATGGCTTGAAGTTATCCTCGATCCCTACGATGGAGTTCTTTACGCGGGTCTTGACGGAAAGAAGGTCAATCTTTTCCTCTTTCTGAAAACGATCGGTTATGAAAAGGATGAGGATATCCTCTCTCTTTATCCCACCTATCTGGATGCCGACGATGAAGACAGTCTCCTGCTCCATGTGGGTTCCATTCTGCTTGAAGACATCTACGATGGTGACAGGAAGATCGCCGAAAAATGGGATATCCTGACCAAAGATCTCGCGGAAAGGATTTTGATGATAGATGACATAAATCAGATAAAAATAGTTCATCCAATAGCTCAAAATACATTTGAAAAGATGCTGGAATTGGTGTCTTCCTCGGGCGAAGAGGGAGAGGAAGAAGAGGAAAAGACAAAGATTTACGGTTTAAACGAAGTTACCGTTGTGGACGCTTATCTGGAGATATTTAGAAGATTGCGACCCGAAGAACTTCCAAGAATAAACGCGGCAAAAAGGTATCTGCACGACCTCTTCTTCAATCCAGAAAGGTACGATCTTTCCGAGGTGGGAAGATACAAAGTCAACGAAAGACTCAGAAACGCTTACATCAGGTACCTCATAGAGGTTGAAGGGGAAGATCCCGAAGAGGCGAGGAAGAAGGTTTACAACGAAACTTCTCTCGTTCTGAAACCACTTGATATAGTCCTCGCTTCCAGAATTCTCTTCGACTACTTTGAGAGAAGATACGTCAACGATTTTGAAATAGATTCCTACGAGTTGAAGAATCTGATCAGAATCTTCAAGGAAGAATACTTGGAAAAGAGAAAAACGGCTCCCTACGATCTCAGAAAACTTGTATCTGTGTTCCGGAGAAACTACGGAGTAACATCTGATCTCGGTGTGTTTGCTGCTATCAGGTATGTTTCCAACATAAACAAAGAGCTTCCTTCGATACCTTTCGATACGAAGGATCACCTCGGGAACAAACGTGTTAGAACCGTTGGAGAACTCGTTCAGAGAGAGTTCGAGAGATTGTTCGCAAGGGCGCAGAAGGCCATTCAGGAAAGACTCACACTCATAAACTCTCTGAGTAAGGTTTCCATTCAGAGCCTTATAAACATAAAATCCATCATATCAACGGTCAACCAGTTCTTCGCGATGAACCAGCTTTCTCAGTTCATGGATCAGGTGAATCCTCTGTCAGAACTCACTCACAAAAGAAGGGTTTCTGCTGTTGGACCCGGTGGATTGAGAAGAGAATCCAAAGTCTTCGAAGCAAGAAACGTGCACTACTCTCAGTACGGAAGGCTGTGTCCCATTGAAACACCCGAAGGCGCGAACATAGGATTCATAACATCTCTGGCTATATACGCTAAAATCGATGAATACGGATTTCTCATGACTCCTTATAGAAAGGTAGTCAATGGAAAAGTAACGGATGAAGTGGTCTATCTGAGGGCCAACGAGGAAGAAGAGTACAAAATCATACCTGCCACCACACCTGTAGACGAAGAGGGTAACATAATACCAGAGAGAGTAGTGGCTCGAATGGGTGAAGATATCAGGCTTGTTCCCAAAGAAGAAGTAGATTTCATGGATGTATCGACGAAGCAACCCTTCAGTGTCTCGGCTTCACTCATTCCGTTCCTCGAACACGACGACGCTAGCCGAGCCCTCATGGGTTCGAACATGCAGAGGCAGGCCGTCCCACTTCTGAAAACAGAAGCACCCCTCGTTGGAACTGGAATGGAATGGGAAGCAGCGAAAAATTCTGGTTATGTTGTTCTCGCAGAACACGATGGAATAGTGAAAGAGGTCGACGCCGCCAGAGTTGTTGTTCACAGAACGGACGAGAATGGAAATCTCATGTACGACGATAAAGGCAACCCAGTGGTTGATGAATACAGACTTCTAAAGTTTGTGAGATCCAACCAGGATACGATGATAAATCAAAAACCCATTGTCAACGAAGGCGATTTTGTGAAGAAGGGTGATCCCATAGCCGACGGTCCGGCAACCGACATGGGAGAACTGGCACTTGGAAGGAACATCCTCGTTGCCTTCATGCCATGGGAAGGTTACAACTACGAGGACGCCATCCTTGTGAGTCAGGAGCTTCTCGAAGAAGACGTCTTCACATCGATCCACATAGAAGTTTATGAAACCCAGGCAAGGGAAACGAGGCTCGGTCCTGAAGAAATCACCGCTGATATACCGAACGTGAGCAAAGAACTTCTGAAAAATCTCGATGAGAACGGAATCATCAGAGTTGGAGCGTACGTTGTGAGTGACTATGGAGTGGGTTCTCAGGCGATACTGGTTGGAAAGGTGACGCCGAAAGGTGAAGGAGACACAACACCCGAAGAAAAGATCATCAGATCCGTTTTTGGTGAACGCGGAAGAGACGTGAAGGATACATCCCTCAGGTTGCCTCATGGGGTTGAGGGAAGAGTTATAAGGGTTGATGTTTACGATCAAAACGATATAGCAGAACTGGGAGCAGGAGTTTTGAAGCTGGTCAGGGTGTACGTTGCTTCGAGAAAGACGCTCGACATCGGAGACAAGCTCGCAGGACGTCACGGAAACAAAGGAGTCGTTTCAAACATACTTCCAAAAGAAGACATGCCGTTCCTACCTGATGGAACACCGGTTCAGATGGTGCTGAACCCGCTGGGAATACCTTCACGTATGAACGTCGGTCAGATTCTGGAAACGCACCTTGGATGGCTCGCCAAACTGACCGGAAAATGGTTCGCAACTCCTGTGTTCGAAGGGGCAAAGGAAGACGAGATTCTCAGACCGCTTTACGAAGAAAGGAAGAAGAGGGGCCTTCACCTTGGAGACGACGAAAACAATCCGAATGGAAAAGTGGTTCTCAGAGATGGAAGAACGGGAGAACCCTTCGACAATCCTGTGGTGGTTGGTTACATGTACATGCTGAAACTCATCCATATAGCCAAAGAAAAGATTCACGCAAGGTCCACAGGGCCGTACTCTCTCATTCACCAGCAGCCTCTCGGTGGAAAGTCTCACTTCGGTGGACAGAGGCTTGGAGAAATGGAGGTCTGGGCTCTGGAGGCCTATGGAGCTGCTCATACTCTTGCGGAGATGCTCACCATAAAATCCGACGACATAAAAGGAAGAAACGAAGCCTACAAAGCCATACTGAAAAACATGAATATACCTGAACCTGGTGTTCCCGAAAGCTTTAGGGTTCTCATCAAAGAACTCAGAGGTCTCGCGCTCGATGTGAGACTCTACGATGAGAACGGTAACGAAATAGATATCGACAAGTACTGATTGGGAGGTTGGTAGAATGCCAATGTCCTCTTTCAAGAGGAAGATAAAGGCAATTCAGATAAAGATAGCCTCTCCAGAAGTGATAAGAAGCTGGTCTGGAGGAGAGGTCAAGAAACCAGAAACGATCAACTACAGGACATTCAAGCCCGAGAGAGACGGCCTTTTCTGTGAGAGGATTTTTGGTCCTGTGAAGGACTACGAATGTGCCTGTGGTAAGTACAAGGGGAAGAAATACGAAGGTACCGTCTGTGAAAGGTGTGGAGTCAGAGTCGAATCCAGAGAAGCCAGGAGAAAAAGGATGGGGCACATAGAACTGGCAGCACCCGCTGTGCACATCTGGTATCTCGAGAGCATACCGAGTGTTCTCGGAACACTCTTGAACATGAGCACTTCAGACCTGGAAAACATCATCTACTACGGCAGTCGCCGTGTCATAGAAAGGGTTTTCATTGTAACTGATCCCAAAGATACTCCGTTCTCCCAGGGGGATGTGATCTACGAGACCGAGTACAGGATATACAGAAAAAAGTGGGATTTCGATGTTGAACAGGCGTTCGTGGTGAAGAATCCAAAATCTCCTGTTCTTTCCGATATCGATGGAGAAGTGACTTTGAAGACAGAAAAGTCCATCACAGGAAGGGAAATCACCTGGATCATTGTGAAGAACATTACCAGAGCCACACACACGGTGCTCCCTGGAATGATTCTCGTTGTGAAAGATGGCCAAGAAGTGGAAAAAGGACAGGATCTGACAAAAGAAATGACAATCGACCCTGTTTACGCTCCGTTTGACGGTCACGTGGAAATAGATGAACTTTCGAATACTATTACGTTGAAACCTCTCACAACCAGTAAGGATCAGCCGGTTGTTTTCACGGTTCCTTATGGAGCGAAGATTCTTGTTTCGAACGGCCAGAAAGTGAAAAAAGGTGATCAGATCACGACTTCTACCAGCCTCCCATCCGTCAAATCGAGCATATCTGGTACAGTGAGATTTGGTTCCAACCTCAACATAAGAGCGCTTGAAGACGGAAACTTCGAAGTGCTCTCCACCGGTGAAGTCTATGTAGAACAGGTTATAGAGGAGAGAAAATATCCTGTCTTTGAAGGAGCGCTTGTCTACGTTAACAACGGCGACCAGGTGAAGAAAGGGGATCACTTAGCTGACAGATTCCTCTTCGAGGAAGAGTATCTCTCTGCCACCGAGTACAAAATCTTCGAGTCCCACTATCCAACCATGTTCGATGTTGAAGAGAGAACGGAAAACGACAGACCGATCGTGGTCATAACGGATATAGATCCCGAGGTTTCCAAAGAGACAGGCTTGAAAGTTGGCGATATAGTCACAGAAAACGAGTACGAAGCGTATCTTCAGATATATCCAGAAAAGATAGTGGCTGATGCCGGAGCGCAGGCGATAAAGAAACTGCTTCAGAATCTGGATCTGGAAGCGCTTCAGGCGGAAATCGAAGCGGAACTCAAAAAGTTACCTTCTTCCAGCTCGAAGGCGATAAAGCTCAGAAGAAGGTTGAAGATGGTGAAGGATTTCCTTAAATCTGGCAACAAACCCGAATGGATGGTTCTTGAGGTCGTTCCCGTGATTCCACCCGATCTCAGGCCGATGATACAGATTGAGGGAGGAAGGTTCGCCACAACAGATCTCAACGAACTTTACAGAAGACTCATAAACAGAAACAACAGACTCAAAAAACTCCTGGAACTCGGGGCACCTGAGATCATTCTGAGAAACGAGAAAAGAATGCTTCAGGAAGCGGTTGATGCTCTCATTCACAACGGCTCTGATTCGGAGGGAAAGAGAAGCAGAAGAGCCGTTTTGAAAGACAGAAACGGCAGGCCTCTGAAATCGCTCACCGATCTACTGAAAGGAAAGAAGGGAAGGTTCAGAAGGAACCTGCTTGGAAAGCGTGTGGATTACTCTGGAAGAGCGGTTATTGTCGTGGGCCCAAATCTGAAGATACACCAGTGCGGTATTCCAAAGAAAATGGCAATGGAGCTCTTCAAACCGTTTGTTCTGGCGAAACTCCTTGGAGAGGGTTCTTCCAGCAAAACCATGAGAAAGGTCAAGAAAGCGATCATAGAAAAAGAGATGCCGGAAGCCTGGGAAGTGCTTGAAGAAGTGATAAAGGGAAGCGTCGTTCTTCTGAACAGAGCTCCCACACTCCACAGGATGTCAATTCAGGCGTTTGAACCAAAACTCGTTGAAGGAAACGCCATACAGCTCCATCCTGTCGTGTGTCCACCATTCAACGCGGATTTTGACGGTGACCAGATGGCGGTTCATGTACCGCTTTCGGCCGCGGCGCAGGCAGAGGCAAGATTTCTCATGCTTTCGAGATACAACATCATCTCCCCAGCACACGGGAAGCCGATTTCGCTGCCGACGCAGGATATCATCATAGGTTCTTACTACCTCACAACAGTTGGTAAAGAATTCGACTCACTGAAAGAAGAAGATGTGAAATGGAAGTTCTCTTCGCCCGAAGAGGCGATGCTGGCTTACCACCTTGGATTCATAAAACTTCACACTCCGATTCTGATAAAGGTCGTTATCAACGGCGAAGAAAAACGAATAAAGACGACTCTGGGAAGAGTGATCTTCAACGGCATTCTCCCGGAAGATTTGAGGGATTACAATAGAATTTTCGACAAAAAACAGATAAACGCTCTCGTCTATGAAACGTTCAAGAGACACGGTATAGACAGAGCTGCGGATCTCCTGGATGACATAAAAGACATCGGTTTCCACTACGCAACCGTTTCCGGTCTGACTCTCTCGTTGAAAGATCTGAAGATACCACCAGAGAGAGATGAGATTCTCAGGAAGACCTGGGAGAAGGTCAGAATAATCGAAGAGAATTACGAAAAGGGCTTCCTGACGGAGGAACAGAGAAAGAGTGAAATCATACGACTCTGGATGAGTGTGACGGAGGAGATCACAAAACTCACATCCAAAACACTCGCAGAGGATCCGTTCAACCCCATATACATGATGGTGAACTCTGGTGCTAGAGGTAACATAGATCAGGTGAAACAGCTCGCCGGTATCAGAGGTTTGATGATCAAGGCGTACGACCCGCGATCCAGGGAAATAAAGTCCAAGATCTTCAAAGGTCAGGCAATACACGAAGCACTCACCTTCGATTATCCAGTCGATAAGAACCTCAGAGAAGGTGTTGACATCCTGCAGTTCTTCATATCCACCTACGGTGCTAGAAAGGGACAGGTTGACACGGCAATGAACACATCCTTTGCGGGATATCTGACGAGGCGTCTTGTGGATGTAGCCCAGAGCGTCACAGTATCGGAACCCGACTGTGGAACACATGAGGGAATCAGAGCCATGGATCTGATAAAAGAAGGAACAGTCGTGGAAAAGATGAACGAGTTCCTCTTCGGTAGAGTGCTCGCAAGGGACGTGCTTGATCCAGAAACAAAAGAAGTTTTAAAGAATCCAGAAACGGGCAAGGAATACACGAGAAACACCATGCTCACAGACGACGATGCGAACTTCCTGGCTTCTTACAAGAAAATGGTTGACGTTGTGAGGTACGAAGAGATAGACATAACAGAACTCTCACTCCCCAACATGTACGCCGAGATAGCAGAACCCGTTGGAGAGTACGAAGAAGGAACGGAACTCACCTGGGATGTGGTAAAAGCTGCTAAGAACGAAGGGAAATACCGCATAAAGGTGAAGGTCTATCCTGTCGTTGGAACCGTTTACGCGGAAGAGGAACCTTTGTACGATAAAAAAGGTGAAAGACAGCTTCTCGTGTACCAGGAAGTGATAAACGAGATCGTGGCGAAGATGCTCGAAGAGAATGGAATAGAAAAAGTTCCCGTGAGACCCGATATCATTGTGAGATCACCTCTCACCTGTGAGTCTGAGTACGGCGTCTGCGCTGCCTGCTACGGTATGGATCTTTCCAACCACAAGATAGTGAACGTCGGTGAGGCTGTGGGAATCGTGGCCGCTCAGTCCATAGGAGAGCCCGGCACACAGCTCACAATGAGAACATTCCACGTTGGAGGAGTCATGGGTGCGAGCGACATCGTCAGCGGTCTCACAACTGTGGAGAAGACGTTCGAACCGTACGCGTTCTTGAGAGAAGAAAAGAGCGGTGGAAAGAAAGAAATCAGAAAATACTATGGATCCGAAGCCATTCTGTGTGAGGTCGATGGTTTCGTTAAAGACATAGCAACCGATGAAAGTGGTAGAACGGTGATTTACATCGAGGATTACGCCGGTAACATCCACGCTTACAAAGTACCGAAGAGAGCGAAAGTAAGGGTAGAAAAAGGCCAGAAAGTCCTGAGAGGAGAAACCCTCACCAGCGGCGCCATTGTGTGGTGGAAACTCCTGGAGCTCGAATCAGAAAAAGGTGTAATGACGGCGATGAATCTTTTGAAGATCATAAAGAACGCCTACGTCCAGCAGGGTGTGAGTATACACGACAAGCACTTCGAGATCATATTCAAACAGATGCTAAGCATGGCAACGATCGTCGATCCTGGAGACAGCGATTATCTACCGGACCAGCTTGTACCACTTGTGGATATAAAGAGATTCAACAGGGAAATCCTCGAAGGAAATGCGAAAGTGGAAGAGAACAGGAAGTGGGTCATAGGAAAGACGCTCGCAAAGAGGATCATCGCGGAAACAGAAGAGGGAGAACTCGTGGAACTCGCGCAAAAAGGCGATGAAGTGACCGAGGAACTTTTGAAGAAGATCATAGAAGCGGGAATAAAAGAGATCGACGTCTTCGAAAAAGATAAAGTTGTGACGTACCAGATTCTCCCGAAGGAACCTATCAAGTACAAGAGAAGACTCCTGTCGCTCAAGAAAGCGGCTCTTAACTACCCCGGCTGGCTCAGCGCGGCTGCGTTCGAAGAAACTGCGTGGGTGTTGACCGCAGCGGCGATCGAAGGAAAGGTCGATCCGCTCATTGGATTGAAGGAAAACGTGATCGTTGGTCAGCTGATACCCGCAGGAACCGGTCTCGATGTCTTCGCGGGAATCCAGGTGGAAGAAACCCCAAGGGCCGCGGTGGAAGAAGAACTCGCGTGAGAAACAAAGAGAAAAGAAGAAGGGGCTCCGAAAGGAGCCCCTTTTATTTTTTACTCTTCTGCTTTCCAGAGCACGTAGTAGTCGTCACCAGGTCTCATTGGATTGTAGTACCATCCTTTGACCCAGCTTCTCTGGACTCTCACACCGAGCGGCTGGTAGAGAGGCATACCAAGGGCGTGCTTCATTGCGAACCTCTGGATCTCTTCGTAGAGTGCCTGTCTTTCTGCGGGATCGGTCTTCGCGATCGCTTCTTCTATGAGCTCGTCGAGGCTTCTACCACCAAGGTCGGGATGTGGTGTGGAAATGAACTTCCTGAAGTTCTCACCCTGTCTTCCAGAGTAAACTCCTGCACTATGGTAGTATGTGAAGATGAAGTTGTGAGGATCCGGATAATCTGCGAGCCATCCTATGATGAAGACAGGCACTTCTCCTCTCTTGGTTGCGTCGAGATACGTAGGCCACTGAACGCCTCTCACTTCGACCTTGAACTTCGGATTGATCATCTCGATGTATGCCTTCAGCATTTCTGCGGCTGCTCTTCTCACATCGTTACCGGTGTTGTAAAGCAACGTGATCTTGAATCCTTTCTTCCAGACCTCACCGTTCCACGCTTTCTGGAAGTACTCCGTTGCTTTCACAATATCGAAGTGTGGAGCGTCTGGATCGTTCAGCAGCTCTTCGTTGAATCCGAGGAGTCCTTCTGGAAGGTCTGTTGGTATCTTTCTACCAAGACCTTTGAGCACTTCGTTTATGAATGTGTCGTAGTCGAACGCGTAGATGAAGGCTTTTCTCACGTTTTCATCAGTGAAGAAATCGGGTGGTATTCCGTTTCCGTCGAGTTTTCCAGAGCCTATGTACTTGCTGTCTTCGGGAACGCTCCACGCGAAGTGAAGGGATGTTATTGCAAGTTCAGGAAGTCCCTTTATAACGGTGACACCGGGTTTTCCTTCCACCTGCTCGAGGTACTGGGTTGGGACAGCACAGATATCGGCGTCTCCCTGAAGGAACATCGCCCTTCTTGTGCTCCACTCGTCGATTCCCCAGATGATAACTCTTTTGATCTTCGCGGGTTCTCTCCAGTAGTTGTCGTTTCGCTCGAGGATGACTTTCTGCTGAGCTCTGTCCCATTCGACGAATTTGAAGGGTCCAGTTCCGTTCATTCTCGCGTAGAGAGGAGAATCTTCTTTTCTGATATCGTGATACTTCCACCAGGTATCGGCTCTTCCGTCCCAGCATCCTATCTCTATACACCACTCTTTGTCGAGGACAGCACTCCAGCTGGCGCTCTGGGCGAGTATGTACATGAACGGTGCGAAGGGTCTCACGAGGTGGAACACAACGGCGTCACCTTCAACTTCAATGGTGGGATCGATGTAATCCGTGTAGATCTTTATGAGAGCGTCTCTGTACTCTGGAAGCGGTTCACCGTTTTCGTCGAAGAGTTCGCTGTAAGGCTTACCGATCTTTTCCTCAACGAAAGTTTCCAGTGAATCCACACCGAACAGGGCTTCCCAGAGCATCCACATAGGACCCGCTGTTGGATCGAAGATGAGGCCTCTCTCAAAGCTGTATTCCACGTCTTCTGGTGTGAGATCTCCTCCTTCGTGGAACTTCACACCTTTTCTGATGTAGAACTTGTAAGTTTTCCCGTCGTCCAGAATTTCCCATCTTTCTGCAAGGCGTGGTTCGAATTCTTTGAGGCTCTCTCCTTTGTAGGCGATCAGGTTCTCGTACACGTTGTAGATAACTTCACCACTTGCTGTGTCGTAGGCGTAGTGTGGGTCGAGAGTGTCGGGTTCTCCAATGGTGGCGTCGATTATGGTGTCCGGGTTTTTCACTTCGGCCAGTACCAGAACTGATAGGACTGCCAGAAACAGCACAAACAGTTTCTTCATAGCGAAACCCCCTTTCCAAAAATGTGATGACTCCTTACTATATTTGAATTATAGCATACTGTGCCTATCGGGGAACGATTCTGTAGCGATATTCATCCGTTAGAGGTCGGTAGCCTTCATACCTTACAACAGCCCCGTTTTTAAGGACTTCCGTTATCTCGTTTTGACCGGCCTTTTCCAGCATCGCGGTGGGATCCACTCTGTACACGAACCTGGTGTTTTCGTTGAAGGGCCAGATTTTGATGATCTTCTGAAGGGGAGAGAGGAGCACAAGGTGAACACCATCGGGAACGTCTGTTCTCAGACGGCAAACGGAAAGGCCATCCGTCACGATGTTTCTCGAAACTCTTTTGACGAGCACAGGAAGGATCCTACCATACGTGAAGACATCGGCTATACGGGCAAAGAGTCCTGTGGGAACTTCATGAACGGGTGTCAACGGGAATCCCATGCTCTTTTCCTCGAGCTCGGTGATGTCTCCTATTTTGACGGTTGAGCTTTCCTGCTCCACCTTTTCTCCGAAGAGGCTTCGAATCTCAAGAATATCTTTCTCAACCTTTTTGTTCAGTTCTTCCAGTGCCAGTTTTCTGTTTTCATAAAGTTTGTCGAAGGCGCCTGCTGTGATCAGGTTTTCCACAACGTTTCTCGGAACTCCGGTTACCCTTTCCTGAAGTTCTCTCACACTGTTGATCGGCCTGATTTTTTCGATTTGTTCAACCAGGGTTGCTCCCACTCCTTTCACAACCGTCAGGGGAAGGTAAACGTCTTTACCGTGAAAGACCAGTTCTTTTCCAGAGGTGTTGATATCTGGAGGATGTACTCTGTATCCTTCGCTTCTCAGTTCCTGAACGGCAAGGAAGATCTTTTCGGTGTCTGAAGAATTGTACGCGAAGTAGAGCTTGAAGAATTCTTCAAGATGATGGACTTTCAAATATGCCGTCTGGTATGTGATGTGGGCGTATGCGACGCTGTGAGACTTGTTGAAGGCATAGGAGGAAAAGTTCAGGAGGATCTCGAGGATCTGTTCTGCGTTCTCCATACCTTTTTCAAGAAGGCCTTTTTTCATCTTTTCAAGGAGAGGTTCCATTTTTTCTCTTTCTTTCTTTGCAATGGCCCTTCTCAAAATATCCGCTTCGGTGCCTGAGAGACCCGCGAACATGGCGAGTCGCATGATCTGTTCCTGATAGATCAGAACCCCTCTTGTCTCTGGAAACGTCTTCCTGAAAAACTCGGGAACGTTCTTCGGATTCGAAAACATAACATCCAGGCCAGACCTCAATGGACCAGGTCTGTTGAGGGCAAGGAGAATGGAGAGTTCGTCCATGTTTCTGGGAGAGATTCTTCTGCATAGTTTTCTTGCCTGGAGACCTTCGAGCTGAAACACACCGAGAGTTTTTCCCTTGGAGATGAGATGATACGTTTTTTCATCAGAGTAATCGAAAATCTCTTTTTTGAAATCCTTTATGAACGAGAGTGTTTTAAGACCCAGTATATCGATCTTCACAACACCTATTTCTTGAAGATCGTACATGTCGTAGTCCGTTATTGGGATATCTTCTTCCATTCTTGTAGGCAACGGCAGGGGGTTTTCTGAGATCACGACTCCCGCGGCGTGAACACTGGGGTGGTGCGGCAGTCCGTAAACGGTTTTGTAGATTTCGTTTTTCTCTTCAAGAGACGCATCTGGAAGAACGGAGTTTATGAGGTTTTTCAGAGATTTCTCTGTGAGGTTTCCAAAGGTTGAAACCTGATAGACTTGAAAAGACTTTGATAATTCCTTTATCAGGTCTTTTCTTCTCCTGTCTTCCACATCCACATCTATATCGGGGGGTTCCTGCCTTTCTTCGTTCAAGAAGCGTTCGAAGAGAAGGTCGTATTTTATTGGATCTACCTCTGTTATTCCGCACAGGTATGCAACGAGGGAACCAACCGCACTTCCTCTTCCAGGCCCAACTTTTATGCCCATTTTCTTTGCGATCTCTACCACTTTTTCCACCGTGTAGATGTACGGGGTGAAACCCTTTCTTTTTATCACCTCGAGTTCTCTTTTCAGACGGCTAATGTACTCTTCACCCAATGGTTCTGCCTTTTTTATGAGTGATTCGTTCCAACCCTTTGGGGGAGTGGGGAATCTGTGATTCACTCTGAGATCGTAGGCTTCTGCGTTCAGAATGTCGGCCACATCTTCACATTTTTCTGGAAAACCCTGAACGTCTTCGTCGAGTCCGAAGACTTTTCTCATGAAGATGCTTGCCTTTTTTTCATAGACATCGAGATATCTTACAGGTGTGAGTTCGCTTTCGTGGAAAACAGGTATGTCTTCGAGTTCATGCGTTTCTCCACTGTAGTACCTGACCAGTCTGTCGAATTCCTCTCTGTTTCTCGCGACGAAGATTCTGCCGCCTTTCCAGAGGCCGTGAACCGGTATCAGGCCGTGTTTTCTCATGATCGTGTTGAACTTCACAGCGGCGTGGAAGTTTCTGTCGGCGAGGATGACAGATTTCAATCCCTTACTTTTCAAGAGAAGGGCCAGTTTTTCGAATCGAACGACTGAGCCATCGAAAGAATAGGGAGATATCACCCATGGAATCATGATCTTTCCCTCACGTACTCATGGATCCTTCTGATGGCTTCTTTGAAGTCCTCTGGCAGAGGTGAGACGAACTCCATCCATTTGCCCGTTCGAGGGTGGAAGAAACCGAGTTTCAGGGCGTGAAGCATCTGCCTTTTTATTCCGAAGATCTCATCCTCTTTCGGCTTCCCGTAGATTTTGTCTCCCATGATCGGATGCCCAAGGCTTTTCATGTGTACTCTGATCTGGTGCGTTCTACCTGTTTTAGGAAAGGCGAGAACGAGTGTAGCAACATCATCGAACCTTTTCAGAACTCTGTACTCCGTGATCGCTTCCTTCCCTGTTTCAACGACAGCCATTTTTATCCTCAGAACGGGGTGCCTTGCGAGAGGAAGGTCTATAACTCCTTCATCACTCTTCACTCTACCTTTCACTAGGAGTATATAGGTCTTCTTCACCTTTCGATCTTTGAACTGCTTCGAAAGGCTTTGATGAGCAAAGTCGTTCTTGGCAACCACTATAACACCGGAGGTCTCTTTGTCGAGTCTGTGAACTATCCCCGGCCGGAGCTTTCCTCCCACTCCCTGAAGATCTTTGCAGTGATGAAGAAGGGCATTCACGAGAGTTCCGCTGAGTTTGGAGGGAACAGGATGAACGATCATGTCTCCGGGTTTGTCGATAACTACGATGTCTCTATCTTCATAAAGAACTTTCAATTCTATCTCTTCGGGTTGAACGGTCGCTTCCTGCGGCTTTTCAGGGAGGTCAACCTCTACTATTTCACCCTCTTTCAACTTGTAACTTGGCTTTTTAATCTGACCGTTGACCTTCACTTTGCCCTCTTTTATCGCTTTTTGAATCAGTGATCTCGAAATCCACGACGGTGTCTTCTCCTTCAAAAACTGATCCAGTCTCCAGCCCTCTTCTCTTTTTTCGACTCTCCAAACTTTCATTGTCTCCACCTCTGAAAACTCCCAGTATCATAAGTGCTCCTCCGACTATGATGAACACATCCGCTAGGTTGAATATCGTTGGGAGAAAGGTCAAGTTCAGAAAATCAAGAACGTATCCGAATCTGATTCTGTCGAGAAGGTTGCCGAGAGCTCCCCCAAGAATGAAGCCCATGGCTATTCTTTCCAGCCTGCTGAACTTGAAAATATAAGGAAGCAGGGAGAGAAAAACAACAACGAACATCACGGTCCAGAGAAGCTGTTCGGAAAGATTTTTAAACAACCCGAGTGCGATTCCTCGGTTGGTTGCCTTCACGAATCTCAAAAAACCCGGAACTATAAAGAAAGTTCCGTGTATCTCGCTTGCTATCCGCTTTGTAAGCTGATCCAGAACAATTGTGAGAACCATCACAAAAGTCATTTACTCCACCTTTCTGTAGATGAACGGTTTGTATATCTCAAATCCCAGTTCTTTGTAGTTGAAAATTCTTTCGGTGTTTCCGACGAAGAGGAACCCTCCCGGTTTCAGAGATTCAGCGAACTTTCGGTAAAGCTCATTTTTCGCTTCTGGTTCGAAGTAAATAACCACGTTTCGACACACTATCAGGTCGAAGTTCTTTTCGAACGGATCCTTCAAAAGATCGTGCCTTTTGAATTCCACGATTTTCTTCACAGAATCTTTTATCCTGTACCTTCCATCCGGTAGTTTCTCGAAATATTTTTCCAGGTATTCCTTTGGAGTACTGACGAAGGCCCTTTCTTCGTAAATCCCTTCCTGGGCCCTTCTTAGCACGCCGATGTCGATGTCCGTTGCCAGAATACGTGTTTTATAGGAAAGATTGAGTTCGTGAACCAGGATGGCCAGAGAATACGGTTCTTCTCCAGAGGAGCAGCCCGCACTCCAGAACTTCATTCTCAGAGAATTTTTTGCAATCAAAGGAATGATCTCATCTCTCAGTTCCCACCACTTTTCCGGATTTCTGAAAAACTCTGTCACGTTTATCGTCATCTTATCCATGAATTCATCGAGGTATTTCTTGTCCTTTATGAGCATGTTCAAATACTCTCTGTATCCCACGTTGTACTTTCTGAGAAGAAGTTCTGTTCTGCGCTTTACCCTCTGTGGTTTGTAAGAAGAGAGGTTCAGTCCGAACCTCTTTTCAACCTCTTTCACGAACCATTCGAATTCTTCCTGAGGGAATTCCTTCCACTCAAAATTCGACTGAAATTTGAAAGGCCCAATTTTCTTTTCCGATCTTTCCTCCTGCATGAAATCTACCCACCTTCCAGCTTCCTTCTACGTAGTCACTGTTGATGAAGATCCAACCATTTTCCTCCAGCAATGCCAAACCGGGTTTGAATTCTCCATCGTAAAGAAAACGAACCACCGTTTTTTTGTGTTCAAAGATCAAACCAATCCAGTTCGAAACACCAACTTTTAAACTTCCAAGTTCTAACCAGACACCGGGCTTTTCGTTTTCAACGAAGAGTTCAAGACCTGTATCGAACACTTTGAAGTTTAGGCCAACGTGGTAGTTATCATCGTTCGACAAAACGAGAAACACGGGTTTCTCCGTGAAAAAGAAAATATTTTCTCCGTTCCAGATTCCACCCATGAAACCAAGTCTCACATTCCAGCTCTTTTTGAACGGCACAAAGGTCGCTTTCAAAACTGCCGGTGCGTGATATTCGAACGAAAAATCATCGATTCCGAATCGGAAATAAACAGGATTGTCATAAATGAAAGGAAGGAGAGAGGGCTCCCCTTCCGAAAAACTTGCAAAGAAATCGAATCTGAACTTTCCTTCTATGAAATCTGTTTTGAGTTCAGGAGACAGTACAAAACCCACTATGGGAGTTTCATCATAAACTCCTGCTCCCACTTCGGTGAAACCAGCGTATGCAGAAACAGTTGCCAGAATAAACAAAATCAGGATTATCCTTCCAGTCTGGAAAGTATCTCCTCCATCTCTTTGTCGTCCATTTCAAAGTTCGAATACACTTCCTGCACGTCGTCCATATCTTCCAGTGCGTTGAGGAATTCGAGGACTTTTTCGGCATCTTTACCCGTGACTTTCACCGTGTTTTTCGGGATGAATGTTACCTTTGCTTCCACTTCGTAACCGGCCTCTTCCAGCTTGCTCTTCACTTCTGAAAGATTCTCAGGTGCTGTGATTATCTGTATCGGATCTTCTGTGTCTTTTATGTCTTCCGCTCCCGCGTCTATAGCAATCATCATGAGCTCTTCCAGGTCTTTCACCTTGTCTCTCGAGATTTCGATAACTCCCTTTCTTTCGAATATCCAGCTCACCGAACCGCTTTCTGCAAGACTGCCACCGTATTTGTTGAACAGGTGCCTAAGCTCCTGAGCAGTTCTGTTTTTGTTGTCTGTGAGCGCTCTGATGTACACAGCGACTCCTCCGGGTGCGTATCCTTCGTAGATCACTTCCTGGTAGTCTACACCTTCGAGTTCTCCCGTTCCTCTTTTTATGGCTCTTTCAATGTTTTCTTTGGGCATGTTTTCCGCCCTTGCTCTTTCAACTGCTGCTCTCAATCGCGGGTTTGTTTCTATGTTTCCTCCTCCTTCCCTTGCTGCAACGATGATTTCTCTGATCAGTTTTGTGAAGATCTTGGATTTCTTCGCATCCTGGGCCATTTTCCTGTGTTTAATATTGGCCCACTTGTTGTGACCTGACATCATTCCACCTCCTGCTGTCCTTTATATTTTAACACCACGATTGTCATATCATCATGCTGCTGGGCATCTCCCATAAACGACTTAACGTTTTTTCTCAGTGTCTCAAGCAGTTCAGCGGGTGTTTCACCTTTAAATTCCCTTAGAATCTTTTCGAGCCTTTCGTATCCGAATTCTTCACCAGCTTCGTTCCTTGCTTCTGTCAATCCGTCGGAGTAAGATATCACGAACGTATTAGGTCTCAGGTGAATGGTGTGTTTTTTGTATTCCCACTCTGTTATACCGATTGGAATCGCGGAAGCTTCGATCTTGACTAGCTCTCCCTTATGCAAGAAATAAACTGGATTGTGGCCTGCGTTTATAAGATTCAAAGTTCCATCTGGAGATATCTCTATGAAAACCATCGTTACAAAACGATCGTTTGTCATATCTTCACAGAGAATGGAGTTCAACCTGTTCACGAGTCCTTCCAGATCGGGACACGTGGTGACCAGTACTTTCAGATAACTCCTCACTGCGCTCATGAGCAGAGCCGCCGGTACACTCTTTCCTGCCACATCACCCACGACTGTGAGAAATCTTTTCTCCTGTGACACGAAGAAATCGTAATAGTCCCCACCAACTTGAACAGCGGGTTGAGAGCAGGCATCTGCTTCTACGAAACCAATCTCTGGAATTTTCCGGGGAAGAAGATTGGTCTGTATCTGTCTTGCTATGTTCAATTGTTCTTCCAGTCTTTCTCGCTCTATCTCCTTTTTGAGAAAATCCAATCTGTCGAGAGCACTCGCTATGTATCTTGCCGTCATCTCAGCTATTTTCCTGTCACCTGCGGTAAAAACTCCTCCGTCTTCTTTTCCAGCGAAACACACGTATCCGTAATATCTGTTCCCTTTTATCGGTACAAACAGAAGATTTGAAAATTTCTCAGATTTCCCGGGTTCTATCAGAACAGTCTTTTCTGGATTTCCTATCTCCGCTTCTATTTCTTCTCTGTTCAGATCCCCGACTGTCAGTTCACTTTCAAGATGAACGAGATAGCTTTCGAATTTTATCACGTTCCTGAGGAGTCGAAT
The DNA here is from genome assembly GCF_000019625.1 of Thermotoga sp. RQ2. Classification (NCBI taxonomy): domain Bacteria; kingdom Thermotogati; phylum Thermotogota; class Thermotogae; order Thermotogales; family Thermotogaceae; genus Thermotoga; species Thermotoga sp. RQ2. The sequence continues at coordinate 457,110 of NC_010483.1, read as the reverse complement.
GACTTTTTCCAGTTTGTTCTGCAAGTTCAAAGGGAATTCGAACGTACCGAAAATCTCCGAGATTTCAAGCAGAGTTGATATTTCTTCGTACGAGCGCGAGAGTTCTTCAATCTGTGCTTCCATGAACATGGCCTGTTCTTCTAAACTTTTTCGATATTCGTTTATCTCGTACTCCAGGATCTTCAGAAGATCATCTATTCCCTTTGAACAGTCGTGTTCAAGATTCAAGATTTCAGCGATTCTTTCGCAAATTTCCCTTTCATTCATTTAATAGATGCTTCACCTCCTCGATGAACTGGGAGGGACTGAACGGCTTTCTCATGACCTTTCTGGCACCCAGGGAAAGTGCCAGAGATTCGTCCTCTTCACCACCCTTTGCCGTGAGGACTATCACCGGAATTCTTTTCCATTCTTCTTTTTCCTGAAGCTTCTTCAACACGGTGAATCCATCCATCACGGGCATCATTATGTCGAGAACTATCAGGTCTGGTGTGAATTCCGAGAGTCTTTCCAGGGCTATTTGCCCGTTTTCCGCTTCTATCACTTCGTAACCTTCTTTTTTCAGATTGAAAGAAACGATTTTTCTCAGAACCGCTGAATCGTCAACAAGAAGAATCTTTTTAGACACGCGTACCACCCCTTTCGAGGAGAGAAGAGAGAGGACCGTGCCCGGTCATGGCTTCTTCACATATGGGTAAGAAAAAAGTTCCTTCTTCTGCAAGGAGTAACGGGTTTATCAGTTTCTCCCTCTTTTGAGTATACCTGAAGATGTGATACTTTTTTCCACTCGATACTTCAAAATCAAGAAGACTCTCTTTGAACGAAACTTTTTTGTTCTTTTTCAAAATAGTCTTCTCCAGATCCACAGGTTTTTCTGAGATCACTAAGAAACGATACGAGTTGACCAGTTCGTTGATGTTTCCATCGAAGATCCATGCGCTTTCTAAAGCGAAATCCTTTGGGAGGATGTTTTTCAGAGTCTCTATGTGTTTTTCTGAGATGTTTTTCACAAAGAGTTCCACGTAGAAAGCGAGGTTCACCACACCCACCGGCATGGCGTCGAGGAAACTCATCTTCGGTTTTGGATGGAAACCTTCCGTGAAAACGATTGGAAAATCTGCTCTCCTTATGGATCTTTCCACGAGTTTTATAGACTCAAGTGTTGAGAGAAATCTCCTCATTCCTTTTTTCTTGAATCTGAGAACGATCTTCATTTTGCCACTTCCTTCGGATAGCGGTAAATCAAGAGGAATGCAATGCCGATGAATATCGGAAGATAATAGGTAGAAATCCTCCAGATGAGAATGGAGGCGAGTGTTTTTTCAGAAGAATTCAAAATCTTGGAAAAAACGATCTGATAAACCGCTTCCACTCCTCCACTCGCTCCAGGAGTGGGTATGTAAAACACGACCAAACTCAGGAAATAGAAGAGGCCTGTGACGTCGAGAAAACCTATTTTTCCGGATGTGAGCCAGATGGCAAGGTAGAGAACAAAAGATTGAACAAGCAGGGAAATGAAAGTGAGAGGAAAATCGAAAAACATAAAGCCACTTTTCCAGAGTACTTGAACGCTTTCTTTTAATTTTTCTGTCCATTCGAGAAATCTGGTATCCCAATCTTCTATTTTGGTGATCTTTTTGATGAGTCGATCTATCCATCTTATTCTTTTGAAAGCGTTAAAAAGACGTGCGATAAGAGGAGGATTTATCAGCGCAGACATCAAAACGGCTATGAACGATACGCTGATGAGGTACGCGAGAAGTATCAACTTTGAAGTCAAAAGTGCGTTCGAGAAGAGAAGGTTTCTGTATCTCACAAGGCCCAGAATCGAAAGAACAGTAACAGAGATCAGGTATTCTACGAATCTGGAAAGAATCACGTTCACATTGTGCTCAGATTTGAAACCCATCTTTGAGAGGTGATACGTCTGGAAAAACTGTCCTCCAAAATAAAAAGGGGTGAGCATACTGAAGACAAAACTCATGTAATTGTTGAAGAAAGAATCGTACAGTGGAAACTTCTCTTTCCATACGAACGAGTAAAGCCACTTCATCCTGAGAGAGTCTATGACGATAGAAAAAACAAATGTTCCGCAGAGGAGGAACATGTAAAGGAGAGATTTTAAATGAAAATATCTGGAAAATTCAGCGGGATCTACTTCCCTGAAAATAAAAAAGACGGCGAGAAATCCAAAAGCCAGCGCCAGAATTATGTTGATCCACTCTTTTTTACTCAGATTTTCACAACCTCCTCAAAGAAGATTCGAGGGATGCAAGCAGATCTTCAACGGTTTCCATCCAGTCTTCGACCTGGGCGACTCCGTACTCAAGCATCGGCTGTTTCGTCCAATCCAATCTCAGGAACTTTCTCTTCAACCTTTTGAGGAGTCTTTCCGCGCCTTCTTTCGATGTTCCGGGAAGAACGATCATTATTTCGTTTCTCTTCAGGAAATCGAATCTATCAGAAGACCTCAAAAGTTCTCGAAGGAGTTCATAGACACGTCTTGCCGTACCGTCATCTTCGAAAAAGAGATAGATAACAGAAAGTGGAAATCCGTATCGCTTTGATTTTTCGAATTCGTCTTCGAGATAGCTGAGGATACCAGATGGGAATATCAGGTACGCTTTCATCATTTCGAATTTTCTTCTCAGCAGAAAATCCGGAAGGCGTGGATCGATCACGTCCAGCACACCTTCCGGAATCTTCTCAGGTACGTTCTTTGAGACCAGAATCACCCACCGACCCTGTTCCTTCAAATCGTCGGTGATGATCACATCCGCCGATTCATTTATGAAAAAACCTACCTCTTGAACGATGCTGGCTATTCGTTCACGAAGTTTTTCATCTTCCAGATCGATTTTCACTTTCATTTCACCATCTCCAGGAAGTATCTGTGCAGTCTCAAATCGTCGGTGAGTTCTGGGTGAAACGTGCACGCGAGTATATTTCCTTCTTTCACCAGAACAGGGTCATAATCGTAAGTTGCCAGAATTTCCACATTCTTTCCTGTTTCAACGATCCTTGGAGCCCTTATGAAAATGGCTCTGAATGGATCTTTTCCTACAGCGGGTATCTCTACAAACGTCTCAAAGCTTTCGACCTGTCTTCCGTAGGCGTTTCTTTCAACGGTTATGTCCAAAACTCCAAGTTTTTCCTGGGAGTAGTTTTCGATGCGCTTTGCGAGAAGGATCACACCGGCACACGTTGCAAAGACGGGAAGGCCGTTGTTTATTCTTTCCACCAACTTTTCATCCATATCCATCTCTTTGAGAATTCTTATCATGGTGGTCGATTCTCCACCAGGCAGGATGAGACCATCCACCATGTCCAGCTGCTCTGGAAGTTTCACTATCAGGGTCTCAACTCCGAGCTTGTGGAGAGCTTCCACGTGTTCTCTGACGTCTCCCTGAACACCCAGAACTCCTATTTTCATCCCTTACCACCCTCTCTCCTGCATTCTCACTTCGAGTTCTTCGACATCGAGCCCTCTCATCGGCTCTCCTATGTCTTCGGAGATCTTGAGGAGTATCCTTGGATTGTCCCAGTAGGTAACGGCCAGCACCATGGCTTTCGCCATCTTTCTTGGATCCTTGGATTTGAAGATACCGGATCCCACGAACACTCCATCTGCTCCGAGCATCATCATGAGAGCCGCATCCGCAGGAGTTGCCACACCACCCGCTGCGAAGTTCACGACGGGAAGTCTTCCAAGTCTTTTGACCTCTCTGAGAAGCTCGACGGGAGCTCCTATCTCTTTTCCGTAAGCGACGAGTTCTTCGTCTTCCATCTTCGTCACCTGTTTTATCTGTTCCATCACCCTTCTCATGTGCTTCACTGCTTCTACAACGTTTCCCGTTCCGGCTTCTCCCTTCGTTCTGATCATGGCTGCACCTTCTGCTATTCTTCTGAGAGCTTCTCCCAGGTCCCTTGCACCGCAGACAAAGGGCACTTTGAATTCGTGTTTGTTGATGTGGAACCTGTCGTCAGCTGGTGTAAGGACTTCGGATTCGTCGATGAAGTCAACTCCGAGTTCCTCCAGTATCTTTGCTTCGGCTATGTGACCGATTCTCACCTTCGCCATCACAGGGATGGATACTGCCTCCATGATTTCCCTGATCTTTGCGATGCTTGCCATTCTGGCGACTCCGCCCTCTTTTCTGATATCGGCCGGAACTCTTTCGAGGGCCATTACCGCAACGGCTCCCGCTTCTTCTGCGATCTTGGCCTGTTCAGCAGAGGTGACGTCCATGATGACACCGCCTTTGAACATCTCCGCAAAACCCTTCTTTATGATCCAGGTACCCTTTTTGATTTCCATCGCGTTCACCTCCTCACTCTTCCTCCCAGTAGCGTTTCCCCACTTTTTTCAATCTGGGATTTTCTATCTTGTATCTTCCCACCTTTGCGCAGTGTCTTCCATTGACTTCAACGATGTCTGCCGTGATATCCACCTTCTCCCTCAGCAGGCGAGAACCAACACCGTACGCGTCTGCCGGTACCCCCAATCTTTCGAATAGATCTATCTTCTTCTCGTCGAATCCGCCGGAGACGACTATCTTCAGATCATTGAGCCCCACTTTGTCGAACTCCTGACGAGCTCTCCAGACGAGTTCTGGACACACTCCAAAGGAGGATTCATCCTTTGGAACCACGGACTTATCTCTCAAGTTCCCGGAAGTGTCGAACCTCACACCCCATATCTTGTTCTTTCCAGATCCTATGATCGGTGAAGGATCTGTCACTCCGAGTTTGAACGGCTTTTTCATCACGTACTCGTAGAACTTTTCGATGACCCTGAAGGTTGTTCCTATCACATCGTTGTCCCAGTCCACAAGAACGATCCTGTTCACATCTTCTTCCATGTGTCTGTCAAAAGCAATGGCAGCATCTTCCGTTTTTCCATCGTAGCAGGCTATCAGGGCGTGAGGCATCGTTCCCAAGGATTTGACACCCCAGTAGTCCGCGTTCGCGTCTGTAGAAACTCCAAAGGCCCCCGCTTTGAGAGCTGCGTAGCCGTCCGTTGCCTGGACCCAGTAGTGATCAAAACGGGCACTGAAAAAGAGCACGGGTTTTCCTCTCGCTGCCTTCACCACTTTCTTGACGGCCGTTGCCGTGCTGGTGGCTCTTGCGATCACACCGAGAAGCACCGTTTCGAGATACCCGAAATAGGTGGGATCTCCCTCTATTGTCATTATCGGCTCTCCTTCTTTCGCTTCCTCGCCGTCGTAGAGGGCGTGTACTTCTATTTCATCCCATTTGTCTACCCAAAGATCGTTCAGTTTCAATCTGAGGTCCCACTTTTTCTGAGTGAGCTCCAGAATCTTCTGAACGTCCATTTCAACTGAAGCAGCCTGCATTTCTTTGTCTAATTTCAAGATCTCTTCGAAGAGTTCCCTCGCTTTTTCCTCGTCTTTGTAGTATCCCGTGCAGAACTTCAGAATGGCGAGGGCCTCGTCAATTCCGCAGATTACGGCGTCTTTCCTCGGAAAGAACTGATAGTACACCCGTGGATGGCGGTTGTCCCTTTTCAAGACCTTCACATAGTTTATGAAGTATATGTCCGAGTAGTAACCGTTCCTGATGCGGTCGATGGGAACCTTGAAGACCTCGGGACTGAGTCTTTTCACATTGATCACCTCAAATGAATTCTGCTCCTAAAATTTCTTTCATTTCCCTCAGTGCAAAGCGGTGAAGCTCTTCATCGTAAGAAGCAACGCCTTCAGTGATTATTTTAACAGGGATATCCCTGTTTCTCAACTCTTCGACGGTGAAGAGCACACAGATGTGTGTTACAACTCCACAAACGTAAACTTCGTCTATCTCGTTGTCTCTGATTATCTTTTCAAGATTCGTGTTGTAGAAGGCACTGTAACGGTTTTTTTTCACAGAGAAGTGATTGGGATAATCTTTCAAAGCTTTCTCGAGTTTTTCAGTGAGTCTTGCACCATCAGTGTTTGCAACGCAGTGTTTTGGCCAGATGTTGAATTCTCTGTCTTCAGGATCGTGCCAGTCCTGTGTGGTGATGATGGGAAGGTTTTCCTTTTTGAACTCTTCAACCCACTTCAAAATGGGATCGATCACCTTCTCTGCTCCTTCGAAGTAAAGAGCACCGTCTTTGTCAACGAAATCCCTCTGGAGGTCCACCACAAGAAGGGCTCTCACGTTTTCACCCCCTAAAAAGAAAAGCCCCGTGCGGGGCTGGCGGAGGCGGTGGGACTCGAACCCACACGGGCCTTCCGGCCCACCGGTTTTCAAGACCGGCTCCTTAGCCAGTTCGGACACGCCTCCAGTTTTAAATTATACAACAAAACAAAACCCCCGGCAAGTGCCGGGGGTTGATTTGCGGTGGTGTGGATTAGAATGCGAGCCTGTAGGTGATGAATCCAAAGAATGTTGGTTCATCAAGTGTTGTATTTCCATCCTGATTTGTGTCGAGAAGTGTTTGAGTTGTGAAGAAATCGTAGTCGTTGTCCCTGTACGTTCCAAAGAGCACACCCGCGAGGAGTTCTCCGTACTTGTAGGCTGCACCGACGTTGTACCAGAAGTTGTCGGCAGATTTTTCAGCATCGAGTCTGAGGTTTCCAAAGAGTTTGAATCCTTCGTAGTCAAGAAGCGCACCTGCTCTCACGGGAAGTTCGTAGCTGTTGCTGCCATCAAGGTAGATCAATGGTTTAACACCAGCGTAAACCGTCAGGAAATCAACGGGATTTGCCTGAGCAAGAACGGTGGCTCCAAAGTATTTCTTACCCCAATCAACGGTGTCACTGTCCCATCCTTCGTAACTTATGTACGAGTTGTTATCGTAGAACTTGGCAGCTCCTTCGGAGTAGTTGAGGTACGGTGTCACTGTGAGTTTGACAACGTCGAAGTCGAATTCTTTGGAGTATTCTGCGTAAACGATGTAGTTGCTTGTTGCGTTGTCGCTCGTGTAAGCAAGGTCAACCACGAGACCGTCGAGAACGTCCTTTCCAGTGAGGTTCAGATGGAGACCGTATGCGTAGGTGCTTGTGCTTGAATCGATGTCGGTGTCGTAGAACGCACCAAACAGTGTTGCATCGACAAGATCCAGATTTGTGATGGAGACCTTAACACCGATCGCGTCGTCGAAGAAATTCCCTGTTGTTGTGGTGGCATCGTCAAGATCTGTTTCGTTAACAAGATCAGCGTAGTAGAATGCAAGGCCAAGCCCTTCGATTCCAAGCTTCGGTGTCACAGTATAGTTGGGGATAGAATAATCTACACCAGCGTTGGATGGACTTACGTAGAAGATGTAGTCATCTGCGATAATAGCTGTTGGGTTGTACTCTGCGTCGAACAGGGGTGTTTCAAGCTTTAGCCAGAAATCAGCAGTGTTGAGGCTTAGACCAGATCCGTTGAAGGAGAAGTTCACTGTCACTGTTGAACCAAAGGTCTGCGAGAAAGTCACCATGTAGCTTCCGTAAGAGGCTCCTGTCTGTGTGAGATCGATACCTTCCTCGTCGATGATGGCTGTGAATACCAGGTTACCCCAGGTACCCATCTTGAAAGGTAACTCGGCTGCAACTGCTGCTGTGAAGAGCAATCCCAGAACCGCCAGAAGTGTGAGAAGCTTCTTCATAACATCTTACCTCCCCTCAGAATGAAATTTTGAGTTATTTACCACTGATTGCAAGCAGAATGAGACCGAGAATTCCAAAGAACGCACCTGTGAGGATGCTGAGATTCCTGTTGTAAGCCTTCACGCTTTCGATTTTGTCCTCGAGTTCCGCCTTCACCTGATCGATCTTTTCGTTAGTCTCGTTGTACTTCATGTTGAGGTCTTCTTCGAGAGACGACGTTTTTCCGTAGAGGTTGACGATATCCTGTTCATGAAGATCAACCGTCTTCTGTATCTCCGCATCCTTTTCCTTGAGAGCGGAAATTTCATCGTTCAATTTGCTTTCTGTGTCGAGGAGTTTTGTGTAGACCATGTTCAACGTTTTCTCCTGTGACTCTATTTTAGCAGAAAGTTCGGCCTTCGTGTCAAGTATTTTTTTGTTTAGATCTTCGTTGAGTGCAGCGACTTTGTTGTAGAGGTTTATGATGTCTTTTTCGTGAAGTTCGACCATTGCGGAGATTTCTTCATCTTTCCTGGAGAGTTTCTCTTCTGTCGCGGCGATCTTGTTGTTGAGTTCCTCGTTAACGGAACTGATCTTGTTGTAAATGTTTATGATGTCTTTCTCGTGGAGATCAACCATGGCCTTGAGATCGGCGAGTTTGTTTCCAAGGTCCTTTTCAAGGGCTGCGAGTTTTTCGTTCACTTCAGAGATCTTTGCGTCCACATTCTCCTTGTATCTTTCGTAGTCTCTGGAGAGATTTCCAAGTTTGAGCCCGATGTTGTTCACAACTTCTCTGTTGAGCGAGATCTCTTTGTCGAACTCCATCTCGATCTCTTCTTTCACAGAATCGATCTTCTCGAGCAGTTCTCTTTCGGTTTCTGTGAGATTGGCCTGAGTGGTACCTATCTGGGATGCCAGAGTGTCCAGTATGCCGGTGAGACCGTTAACCTTCTCCTCGAGGGCCATGTACTTGTCGGAGAGATTTCCAACAACCTGTGCCAGATCACCTGAAGCACCTGCAAGCATCTTCTGTTCGATGAAATCGAGGAGCCTGCTCACCGCAGTCGCTGCTTCGTATCTGGTGATGTACCTGTCCCCTTTGAACTCGCCGTCCGGATAACCTATGAAGATACCCCTCTGCCACAGCTTCCAGACGTACTCGTAAGCCCAGTGATCTTTTGGAACATCAGGGAAGAACGCGAACATCGCTGAGAAGAAAACGGACAGCATTGCAACGGTAAGAAGAACTCTCTTCATGGGACAAACCTCCCTTCTCATTGATCACAGTTAAATCCTGTGGTGATTATACCATCCCGTCCAAAGGAAATTCAAGAGTTTTCTAAAGTTTTTTTGTCTCTCCACCTGATATTCTGTAGAACTTCCTCTTTCCAACTCTCAAAACTCGCTCTCCATCAGGTTCTACAGTGAATTTTATGTCCTCTATCCTCTCTCCGTCGATGTACACTCCACCTTGAGAAACGAGTCTTTTAGCCTCACTTTTGCTGGATGCAGCTCCTATCTCCACGAGGAGATCCACGATGTTCTTATCCTGAGAAATCTCAACGACCGGCATCTCGTCAGGAATTTCTTTCTTTTGAAAGACTTTCACGAATTGTTCCTGGGCCTTCTTTGCGTTTTCCTCTCCGTGGAAGAAACGGGTTATTTCGTACGCGAGAACCATCTTTACGTCTCGTGGATTGATCGTTTTTTCCTTCATCTTTTTCTCGTACTCTTCGATCACTTCTTCTGGGATGTTCGTGAGAAGGTGCATGTATTTTATGATGAGTTCATCAGGTATGGACATGAGTTTCCCGTACATCTCCTCGGGCGGATCGTTGAAAGCGATGTAGTTTCCGTAGCTTTTGCTCATCTTCAATTTTCCATCCGTTCCTTCGATGATCGGCATCGTCATGACGATCTGGGGCTCTTGACCGTATTCTTCCTGTATCTTCCTTCCCACAAGGAGGTTGAAAAGCTGATCCGTTCCGCCGAGTTCCACATCTGCCTGGATGGCAACGGAATCGTAGGCCTGTGCGAGCGGGTACAGAAACTCCGATACGGCGATGGGAATGCCTTCTTTGAATCTCTTTGCGAAATCGTCTCTCTCGAGCATCCTCGCAACCGTGTACTTTGAAGCCAGAACGATCACATCCGCGAAGGTCATCCTGTCGAGCCATTCACCGTTGAATCGAAGCTCCGTTCTTTCTGGATCCAGTATCTTGAAGGCCTGTTCCTGATAGGTCTTTGCGTTCTCCAGAACCTCTTCTTTGGTCAGCATGGGACGCGTTTCGTTCCTTCCAGAGGGATCACCAATGCGTGCGGTGAAGTCTCCTATGATCAAAACGACCGTGTGACCGAGATCCTGAAACTCTCTCAGCTTCCTCAAAACGACCGCATGTCCCAAATGCAGGTCGGGCCTTGAGGGATCCACGCCGAGTTTCACGCGGAGTTTTCCCTTTCTTTTTATTCTGTCGAGGAGTTCTTCTTCGCTTATGAGGTCAACAACATTTCTTTTGAGAATTTTCACCTGTTCTTCCGGCGTCATCCTATCACCTCGTTAGGACGAAAGCTGTTACTACGCAGGAAACGAAAAAGAGTACAGACAGGACAAGAGTGATCTTTCCACCGGTGTCGAGGCCTTTCCTCCTTCCAAAAACGGTGTGAAGTCCTCCACTTCCGAAGGCACCACCGAGCTCTGAGAATTTCGACATCTGTACCTGGACCATGTAGATGAGAGCCACGCTTATGATGGTGTGAACGATTAGGAAAAACGTCTTCATCACTACACCTCCCTGGGCATTATAACACGTTCTTCAAGAATCTTCCGGTGTAAGAGTGAAGATTCTTTGCTATTTCCTCTGGTGTTCCCGTTGCAACTATGTAGCCACCTTCTTTTCCACCTTCAGGACCGAGATCTATGATGTGGTCTGCGTTTTTTATGACATCGAGATTGTGTTCTATCACGATTACGGTGTTTCCTCTATCTACCAGCCTGTGGAGAACTTCCACGAGTTTTCTCACGTCTTCAAAGTGAAGTCCAACAGTTGGCTCGTCGAGTATGTAGAGGGTTCTTCCCGTATCTCTTTTTCTCAACTCAGAGGCGAGTTTGATTCTCTGCGCCTCACCCCCGGAGAGGGTGGTGGCTGGTTGCCCGAGTTTCACGTATCCCAAGCCCACATCGTGCAAAACCTGAAGCGTTCTCTTTATAGAGGGTATGTTCTTGAAGAACTCCAGCGCTTCATCCACCGTCATATCGAGTATATCAGAAATGTTTTTTCCTTTGTAGGTTATCTCGAGTGTTTCTCTGTTGTATCTCTTTCCCTTGCAAACATCGCACTCCACGTACACATCGGGAAGGAAGAGCATTTCTATCTTCACGTAACCCTGACCCTGACAGGCTTCACATCTTCCTCCCTTCAGATTGAAGCTGAATCTGCTCTTGGTGTAACCACGTGCCTTAGCAGCGGGGGTCATGGCAAAGAGGCTTCTTATTTCGTCGAACACCTTGGTGTAGGTAGCCGGGTTGCTCCTCGGTGTTCTTCCAATGGGAGATTGATCTATCGCGATCACCTTGTCGATGTTCTCGTGTCCTTCGATCGAATCGAATTCTCCAGCGGGAAGTTTGGTTTTGTGAAGGAGATTCATCAACGCCGGGTAGAGCGTTTCCATGACGAGGGAAGATTTTCCAGATCCCGACACTCCCGTGACACAGACGAAGACACCGAGGGGAATCTCAACGTCTATGTTCTTCAGATTGTTGTGACGAACGCCTTTGATCTTCAAAGACGCGTAAGGAAGCCGCCTCGTTTTGTTTACTGCGATCTTTCTTTTCCCCGAGAGGTATTCACCCGTCAGAGAGCTGTCTGGATTTTTCAAAAGTTCATCCACGGTACCCTGGAAGACGACCCGACCACCGTTCGTTCCCCCGCCCGGTCCGATGTCTATGATGTGGTCAGCGTTCCTGATCACTTCCTCATCGTGTTCCACCACTATCACCGTGTTTCCAAGATCTCTGAGCTTTTTGAGGGTTTTTATCAGTCGCTCTGTGTCCCTTGGGTGGAGTCCAATAGTCGGCTCGTCCAGAACGTAGATGACTCCCGTGAGACCCGAACCTATCTGTGTTGCGAGCCTTATTCTCTGAGATTCTCCTCCAGAGAGTGTGGTGGCGGATCTGGAGAGAGTGAGATATTCGAGTCCAACGTCCACGAGGAATTCGAGCCTTTTTTCTATTTCCTTCAGGAGTTCTCCCACGATTTCTCGCTCTCTTTCGGTGAGATTCAGATTCTTCAAAAATTCGAGTTCTTCTGAGATAGAAAGCTCGGTGAACTCGTGTATGTTCAAACCGTTTATCTTCACAGAGAGGGCTTCCCTGTTCAGTCTTTTCCCACCGCAGACGGAGCAGGTTCTCTGTACGATGAAGTTCTTTTCCAGCCACTCCTTCATCTCGGGAGATTCCGTTTCTCTGTGCCACCTCTGAACTTTTGGAACCACTCCTTCGAAACGATCATCTCCGTACAAGATGAACTCTTTCACATCTTCAGGCAGATCTTTGAAGGGAAGGTGAGGGGAAACACCTCGCTTTTCTATCTCCCTTGCGACCCATCTCGAGAGCCTTCTGTCCCATCTGTACGGAATGATCGCACCTTCGAGAACGCTCTTCTCTTCGTCTATCACGAGGGATGGATCCACCTCAAATGTGAAGCCGAGGCCGTGACAGTTCGGACACGCACCGTACGGACTGTTGAAAGAAAACAGCTTTGGTGTGATCTCTGGAAACCCGATACCACACACCGGGCACATGAGGTTTTCGCTGAAGATCTTGCATTCTCCGGTGTCGACGTTTCTGATCTCGACGAATCCTTTTCCTTCCCTCATTGCTAGCTCGAGACTGTCCAGTATCCTGTGTTCGTTTCTGGTTTCAAGGATCAACCTATCGACCACCAGCTTCACAGTGTGTCGTTTGTTCTTGTCGAGTTCCGGCACTTCCTCGAGCCTGTAAATCTCGCCGTCTATTTCTATTCTCGCGAATCCTTTGGAGATGAACTCTTCGATCTCTTTTTTGAATGTTCCTTTCTTCTCCGTCGCAACTGGTGCGAGTATGTAGATTCGACTCCCCTCTTTGAAAGAATTGAACAAATCCTGAAGGATCTCATCGATGCTCTTTTTCTCGAGAGGCCTTCCGCACTCAGGGCAGTGGGCTTTTCCTATCCTCGCGTAGAGCACCCTCAGGTAATCGTAAATTTCCGTCACCGTTCCAACGGTCGATCTGGGATTGTGAGAGACGGTTTTCTGATCTATGGCTATGGCGGGGGAAAGCCCTTCTATCTCGTCAACATCGGGTTTTTTCAGGTTGCCGAGGAACTGTCTCGCATACGTAGAAAGTGACTCCAGATATCTTCTCTGCCCTTCGGCGTATATCGTGTCCATGGCGAGTGAAGACTTCCCCGATCCTGAAACTCCCGTTATGACAACAAGCCTGTTCTTTGGAATCCTCACGGTTATGTTTTTCAGATTGTGAATTCTTGCTCCTTTCACCACGATTTCGTTCACAGGATCACCCCCAAAACGAGGGCGCCGAGGATCAGAGTCAGCACCAGTGGGAGGAACACCTTCTTTAGAATGTCGAACACCTCTACCTCGAAGAATTTCGCAGACAGCACGACGCACAGATGAACCGGAGACAGTATGACACCACCCACAGCGAACATGTAGGTGTACACGGCGTACTTGCTGCTGAACACCTCCATCAAAACAGGAAGAGAAATACCGACGGCTGCCTGTGTGATACCCGTGGAGATTCCCGACACGAGAGGTAAAAAGATGAGAAGGATCCAGGGAGAAAGATTCCATCTGACAAATTCAGCCGCGATGCCTTCACCCACGCCGGAGTGTTCAACTATGACCTTGTAGATGTAAACAAGAAAAAGGACGAGAAAAACATCCCACTTATTGAAAACCTGCTTCAGAGTCTTTAGAAGGTATCTTCTCCTGAATACCGCATAACCCGATGTGCTCAAAAGAAGTGCGAACCATCCTGGAACTTTGAAAATAAGTATGAGAACACCCGTTCCCAGAACGGGTATCAGTGGAAGAAGATTGAAGAAAGATCTGGGTTTAGAGAGACGGGGAAGTTGCTTTCCATTGAAAAAAAACCATCCCAGAAGAAAGGCTATGGCAAACACAGGAAAGAGAGTCAGAGAAACCTTTCCCGGATGGATCCCGGAGAGTTCAGAGACGAGCACCACAGCTGGATATATGGGCCAGAAGAATTCTATCGTGTGTCTGAACCAGTAGTTCTTGACGGCGAGTTTCAGCGGATTCTCTTCGGGAAGTGAATTCTTCACTATGGGAGCTGTGAAGAGAGCTCCGCCGGGCATCGGCATGAGACCTATGAGAGCGGGGACGAACGAATCCACGTTCTTCGAAAAGATAGTTCGCATTTCCTCGGAAAAGCGGTTGTAATCACCTGAATTTTCCATCATTCCTGAAAGAAGGTATATCAGAAAAACCGTCGCAATGAGTGACCAGAAGGAATCTGAAGAGATTGTCCAGGAAAGAATTTCCGGAATGTTTCTCACCTTGAGAGAGAGAATCATCACGATGACACCAGAGAGCAGAGAAATGGAAAGTTTTTTGAAAACTCTCTGCACAACAATGACTGTGAAAAGGGATAACAACACTGACAGAGTGTTCAAGACTCTTCTACCTCCACGACGTAAAGAAAAAGAAGAAGGGGAGATTTCCCCTTCTTTCTTGTCTGGAGCGGGCGACGGGATTCGAACCCGCGACCCCCAGCTTGGCAAGCTGGTGCTCTACCACTGAGCTACACCCGCCTGCTCTATCCTGGTGCGAGAGGTGGGACTTGAACCCACACGGGCTTCAGCCCACTGGATTCTAAGTCCAGCGCGTCTGCCAGTTCCGCCACTCTCGCACCGCTGGTGACCCGGGTGGGATTCGAACCCACGACCCCCTGATTAAAAGTCAGGTGCTCTGCCTGCTGAGCTACCGGGTCGCCGGTACAAATGATATCACAGAGTGGAGAGGATTTCAAGAGGTGAGTTGAGACTGCGAACGTTAGGTGTTAAAATATTCAACAAAGAGGTGATGTGAAATGACCGGAGTGTGCATCGGTTCCTCGAGTGTTTCATTCTACAGTGAAAGGGAGAAAGGAAATCTTCCTCACAACGGAGATCCCCTCGCTCTGCTTTCCATGATGATCCCCGCTTTTCTCGATGAAGGGCCCGTGGTCATCACAGGTCGAAAGACAAGAGAAATAATAGATCTGCCTCAGATATCCGAAGCGGAGGCAACGGAAATCGCCTACAGGCATCTCATGAAAAAATACGGAAAGGTCGAAGCCGTTGTCAGTGCCGGTGGGGAGAACACCATTCTCTACAGAGTGAACGATAAGGGAATCATAACCGGCATATACACGGGTAGCAAGTGCGCCTCGGGAACGGGAGAATTCTTCCTTCAGCAGCTTCAGAGGATGGGAATATCTCTTGAGGAAGCCAACAGTGTCGAGACGGAAGAGTACTATGAACTCTCCTCGAGGTGTACCGTTTTCTGCAAGAGTGATTGCACCCACGCGCTGAACAAAGGGGTTCCAAAGGAACTCGTTCTGAACGGTCTTGGAAAGGTGATGGCCGACAAGATAGTGGAACTGGCTCACAAGGCAGGAGTTAAGAAGATCCTCCTTGTCGGTGGAACGACGAGAAACAGGCTCATGTTGAAGCACCTGGAAAGAGTTCTGGAAGTGATCGTTCCGGAAGAAGCGCTGTTCTTCGAAGCCTACGGGGCTTACCTGTGGGGAAAGCTGAACGGAGTGGTATCGAAAAAGACCTTCACGATCAAAAAAGAAGAAATTACCAGTTTTCCCACTCACGAGCCTCTCAAAAAGTACCTGCACATGGTCGAGTTCAAAGAAATGCCGTTCCAGCAGGCAAGAGATGGGGATGTGTGTGTGCTGGGAATAGACGTTGGATCCACCACAACGAAAGCGGTGCTGATGAGATACGATGATGAAGCCATCCTGGCGGGAGTGTACCTTCGAACTCTGGGAGATCCCATAAGAGCGGCAAGGCAGTGCTACTCCTCTATATTGGAGCAGCTCAACGGGACGAAAGTGAAGATAATCGGACTCGGTGTGACGGGATCAGGGAGGAAGATCGTTGGGCTGTATTCTCAGACCGACGCCGTGTACAACGAGATAATGGCGCACGCGAAAGCGGCCGCTCATTTCGATCCAGAGGTGGACACGATCTTCGAGATAGGAGGTCAAGATGCCAAGTACACCTATCTGGTGAACGGGGTTCCGGCGGATTACGCGATGAACGAAGCCTGTTCGGCCGGGACGGGATCTTTCCTCGAAGAGGCAGCGGGAGAGTCCCTTGGAGTCCACTACACCGAGATCGGAGATCTCGCTCTGAAAGGCGAAAATCCTCCGAACTTCAGCGATCAGTGCGCGGCCTTCATAGGAAGCGACGTCAAGACGGCGGTGAACGAAGGGATCTCTAAAGAAGACATATGCGCCGGGCTTGTGTACTCCGTGTGTATGAACTACCTGAACAGGGTGAAAGGAAGCAGACCTGTAGGAAAGAAGATCTTCATGCAGGGCGGAGTTTGCTACAACAAAGCGGTGCCTGTTGCCATGGCTGCTCTCGTTGGAAAGAACATAGTTGTTCCCCCGCACCCGGGTTTGATGGGCGCTTACGGAGTGGCTCTGCTCACCAAAGAGAATCTTGAACTCGGTTTTCTGGAAAAGAAAGAGTTCAAACTGAAGGAATTGATCTCCAGAGAAGTCAGATACAGAGGAACGTTCATCTGTCCCGGTGGGAAAGAAAAATGCGATAGAAAGTGTGAGATCAGGATCATAGAGATCGATGGAAAGCGGTTCCCGTTCGGTGGTGCCTGCAACAAGTACGAGAACGTGCTGAGACACGCCAACATAGACAGCACAAAGTACAACTTCGTCAAAAACAGGGAGAAATACATTTTCCACCTCGAGAGAGAAGTGAAGGGAGCAAAGACCATCGGTTTGAGCAGATCTTTGGCGATGAACAACCTTTTCCCGCTTTTCTACACCTTCCTTACAGAACTCGGTTTCGACGTTGTGGTTCCCGAAAAGTCCGACAGACGCGGCTGGGAGATGATGAACTCCGAATTCTGCTTCCCGGTGGAACTCTCCCACGGCTACATGTACGATCTGATCTCGAAGAATCCGGATCTGATATTCGTTCCAAGGTTGAGAGGAATCAAAGTGGAAAATTCAGAGAACTACAACGTCTTCTGTCCCTTTGTTCAGAGTGAAGTTGACTGGCTCACATCTGCGTTTCCTGAAATGGAAGAAAAGCTCGTGACGGGCTATTTCGATTTCTCGCGCGGTGATGAAAAGGAAGAATTTCTCAGAGTGGCTGAAAGGCTTGGAAGATCACGCGAGGAAGGGGAACGAGCCTTTGAAAAGGCCTGGAAGGCTTTCAACGAAAGGTTTAGTCTCATAAAGAAACAGTGGAATGAATTTCTGAAAATTCTTGACGAGTCGGAATTCGGTGTGGTTCTCTTTGGAAGATCTTACAACGCCTTCTCTTCCGATGCGAACATGGGAATCCCCGAAAAATTCGCCACCCGCGGAATTCCCATCATCAACTTCGATTCCATACCCTTCGAGGATGAAAAGGGCTACAGAAACATGTACTGGTCGTGGGGAGAGATGATTCTCAAAGCGTCACGATTCGTCGAAAAGCATCCAAAACTCTTTGGGGTTTACATCACCAACTTCAGCTGTGGGCCCGATTCTTTCATCATCTCTTACTTCAGAGACATAATGGCGAAGAAACCATCACTCGTTCTGGAACTCGACAGTCACACAGCGGACGCGGGCATAGAAACGAGAATCGAAGCCTTCATAGACATTGTGAAGAGTTATCTCAGACTTCAGAGAAAGAAAGAAGAAAGAAAGAGTGCGAAAAGACCCCAAACAGTGCTGGAGAAAAACACCCTCTACGTGATCACTCCGGACGGAGAGAGACTGCGGCTCAACGATGAAAGGGTGAAGGTTGTTTTCCCGTCGATGGGTCAGTTCGGGTCTCAGTGTCTTTCTGCGGCTTTCAGATACTACGGTGTCAGGTCCGACGTGTGTCCTCCACCGGACGTCGAGGAGTTCAAACTCGGAAGGGGGAACTCTCTTTCGAAGGAGTGTCTTCCTCTTCAACTCACTCTTGGAAGCCTCATAAAGTACATCAGAGAGAAAGCATCCGATGACGAGATCATACTTTATTTCATGCCAGAGACGATGGGACCGTGCCGTTTCGGGCAGTACAGTGTCTTCATGAACCTGTGGCTCGACAGGAACAACGTGAGAAACGTGACGCTCTTCGGTTTGAATTCCGAAAACGCCTACGCGGGGCTTGGAATCGCTTTCAGGATCAGAGCATGGCTGGCTGTTGTCGTTTCCGATGTGTTCTTCGATGTGGAACGCGCTGTGATGACGCTGGCGAGGGACAAAGAAGAAGCGAAAAAAATCCTTGAAGGATGCAGGGAAAAGATATTGAACAGTCTTGCAAACGATTCTCTCAGGGACTTCTTCAAAACACTCGATGAAGTCTCAGAGATACTTTCGGGTGTTGAGAGAATAATGGATTACGAAAAGGCACCGAAGGTACTGCTCACAGGAGAAATCTACGTGAGAAGAGACGAGTTTTCCAGAAAACACCTCGAAAACCTGATGGAGAAGAACGGGATCATCATGCACATATCGCCGGTCCACGAGTGGATCTATTACACGGATTATCTGTACCTCAACAGGTTGATCTCTCCGAATTCCACCCGCGTGGACAGGCTGAAGAAGCGAATCGAGATCCTCGTGAAAAGGTACGTAGAGAGAAGAGTGAAAAAAATCTTGGAAAAAAGCGGCTTTTACAGGTCTCATATGGTGGATGTAGAATCCATTGTTGACGCGGCGAAAGACTACCTGAATCCAAAGCTCACCGGAGAAGCGATCCTCACCATAGGAACCGTCCTGCATGAGATCGTAAACCACTACGATGGTATCATCTCAATAGGACCCTTTGGTTGCATGCCGAGCAGGATAGCGGAAGCGGTTGTGAAAAAAGGCTTGAAAGAACAAAAAGAGAAGACCACAGGGGTTTTGAGAAAAGTACTGGACGAGTTCGGAGACCTTCCCGTGATACACATAGAGTCCGATGGGAATCCGTTCACACCAACGGTACAGAGCAAGCTGGAGGCGTTCATGTTCCAGGTCAGAAGATTGAGAAACTACCTGAACGGTCTGCTGAACACGGAGAACACCCTGGAGGAAACTGAAGAGACTCTCCCTGAAAATATCAGGGTTGATTCATGAGAGTCTCCAGCACCTCTTCTTCTATTTCTGAGAAACGAGGATCGGAAAAAGTTTTTATGGTTCTCGGCTTTGGAAACGGCACGCGTATTTCCTTCAAAATCCTTGCGGGGCGATCGGAGAGGATCAATATTCTGTCTGAAAGGAAGACCGCTTCCTCCACGTCGTGAGTGATGAGTACGACCGTACTTTTCATCCTGTGTACGATCTCAGAAAGCCATATCTGGAGTTTCTTTCGAGTGTAAGCATCTACCGAAGAAAAAGGTTCATCGAGTACGAGGAGCTCCTCGCCCGATAGAACGGCCCTCAGAAGAGACAGTCTCTGCCTCATACCGCCACTCAGCTGGTACGGCCTTTTCTCTTCAAAGCCAGAAAGACCGAATCGTTCAAACAATTCTTTTATGTTTGATGGCGGCAGTTCTTTTCTGAGAACGAGTGGGAGCACGGCGTTCTCATAGGCGGTCATCCAGTCGAACAGCACATCCTTTTGAGGACAGTATCCGAGACGAGATGTGAAGATCTCTATCTTTCCCTCGTAGGGAATCAATCCCAGAATAGCCTTCACAACGGTGGTCTTTCCACATCCGGATGGTCCCACAAGGGAGAGGATCTCTCCCCTTTGAACCTCCAAGGAGAGATCCTCCACCGCTTTGAGTTCTCCGTAGCAAACCGTGAGGTGGGATACCTTTATCACGGTAGGAACTCGTTTGTGAACGCCTTCGTCACGTCTATCGTCTCTTTCAGGAATCCCATAGAGTGAAGCCATTCCGCGTATCTCCTCCAGACTTCTTCTTTCTGGTAGCCCCATTTTTCCGCGTCCGCTTTGTACTGACCTGCGAGGTACTTTTGAGATTCTACAACGATCTTTTCATCCAGTTCCGGAGCGTATTTGAGGAGTATTTTGGCTGCCTCCACAGGGTGCTGTATTGCGTACTCGTATCCCTTGGCCGTGGCTCTCAAAAATCTTCTTACGAGATCTGGATTTTGCTTTATGAGAGATTCGCTCGTTATCAGAACCGGCGTGTAGTAGTCAAAGACTTCGTCTATATCCTTCAGCGGGAGGAACTCTATCTCTATCCCTTTCACCTTGCTGGCAACACCGTCCCATCCGTAGAAGATCCAGGCAAAATCGAACACATTGTTCAGCGTTCCCGCAAAGAAATCCATCTGTCCCACGTTCACAAAAATCACCTTTGAAGGATCTGCACCGTATTTTCTCATGATGTATTCTATGGTCGCCTTCTCTATAGGAGAACCCCAGCTTCCGTATCTCTTACCCTCCCAGTCTTTCACACTTTTGATTCCTTCATCCTTCAGCCAAGCGAAACCCGATGTGTTGTGCTGGATGATGGCAGCTATGGAGACGATGGGCATCCCTTCTCCTCTGGAGAGGGTGACCGCTTCCTGATAACTCACGCCAAATTCCGCTTTTCCACTCGCTACAAGCTGTTCCGCTGTCAACCGAGACGGTTGAACGATCTTCACATCCAACCCTTCTTCTCTGTAGTATCCAAGGTCCTTGGCTACGTAGAGCCCCGTGTGGTTCGTGTTGGGATACCAGTCCAGTACGACCGTTACCTCTTCAGCGAAAAGTGCAAGGACAGAGATCAAAAACATCGCAATGAAGGTCAGTCTTTTCATTTTACCAGCCTCCTTTCCTCGAACCAAGGTGTGAGTTTTCTGGAGAGAATATCAGCTATCTTGAAGACGGCAACGCTGAGCACAACCACAACTATCACAGAGAGAAAGAGCCAGAGAGAAAGAGCCTGTCAGCTCTGAAGGTGTTCATTGCCCTTATCATGTATATGCCCAGGCCTTTTTCTGCTCCAAGCCATTCTCCTATCACAGCGGAAACCACAGCGTATGTGGCGGATATCTTGAGCCCAGAGAGAACGTAAGGTAACGTGTGCGGTAGTACAAGGTACCTGTAGATCTGGATCTTCGTTGCCTTCATCACTTTGAAAAGATCCAGAGCGTCCTGATCGATCGTTCTGAATCCTTCGAGAGTGTTGAGCGCAACCGGAAAGAGTGTGACGAACGCTACTATGCCTATTTTCGTGCCCACGCCCAGACCGAACCAGATGATGACGAGCGGTGCCACAGCAACGATGGGTATCGCCTGTGAGATGATGAGGATCGGGTACATTACCTCTTTCACCGTCTGGAACAGATCCATCAGGACCGCAAGCCCCATTCCCAACACGAGGCCTATAACCAGGCCAGAAAAAGCCTCAAGGATCGTGTAGAGACTGTGATCCATCAAGATTTTCCACTGCGAAAGTCCCTCGAGAACTATGGAAGAAGGTTTGGGAAGAAGATACTGTGGGACTTTCGAGAACTCCCACACGAAAATCAGAGCTATAAAAAACAGCCATTTAGCGGTACTTCGATACCTTCTCTTCAATCGTGATACCTCCGACTTTGTAATCGATGTCCAGCTGAAGAACGAATCGTTTCGCGAACTGTTCAAGGTATCTGACGAGCTCTTTCACACGATCCATGATCTCTTCGAATTCACCTTCCACGGTGGTGTTGGAAGGACCCACTTCGTATTTCATGCCCCACGAAGAGATCTTTTCGATCGCTCTGTCGATCACCTCGTGGAGTCTTCCATCTTCCACGGCGGGAATCACCTTTATGGAAACCGTTACTTTCGGCATTTTTTCACCTCCTCAATTCGGCTCTTCTAATTTGAATTATAACATAGTATAATAGAACCGGGAGGGATGCCGATGTCGAAAAAGGTGACTAAAGAAGATGTTCTGAACGCCCTGAAAAACGTGATCGATTTTGAACTCGGTCTGGATGTGGTGAGTCTGGGTCTGGTGTACGACATCCAGATAGACGATCAGAACAACGTGAAAGTCCTCATGACAATGACCACACCCATGTGTCCTCTTGCCGGAATGATTCTTTCCGACGCTGAAGAGGCGATAAAGAGGATCGAGGGAGTCAACAACGTGGAGGTGGAGCTCACATTCGACCCACCATGGACACCAGAAAGAATGTCTCCGGAGCTGAGAGAAAAATTTGGAGTTTGATAAAAGACTGCTCTGGAAAACTCGAGGGAGTGACCGAAACTCCTGTTCTTGAGGTGTTACTCATCGTTTCCCGGGTACTTGGGATCCGCAAGGAAGATCTCTTTTTGAAAGACTTGGTAGTTTCTCCAACTGAGGAAAAAAGGATTCTGAAACTCGTGGAGAAAAGAGCAAGTGGATATCCCCTGCACTACATTCTCGGTGAGAAAGAGTTCATGGGTCTTTCTTTACTCGTGGAAGAAGGTGTATTCGTTCCAAGACCGGAGACGGAGGAACTGGTCGAACTCGCCCTCGAGCTGATAAGAAAGTACGGAATAAAAGCAGTCGCAGACATAGGAACAGGAAGCGGTGCCATTGGAGTGAGTGTAGCGAAATTCTCCGATGTGGTTGTTTTCGCGACGGACGTTTCTTCCAAAGCTGTTGAAGTCGCCAGAAAAAACGCGGAGAGGCACGGTGTTTCCGACAGATTCTTTGTGAGAAAAGGTGAGTTTCTTGAACCGTTCAAAGAAAAGTTCGCATCGATCGAGATGATCCTTTCGAATCCTCCATACGTGAAATCAAGTGCTCATCTGCCAAAAGATGTTCTTTTCGAACCTGCAGAGGCGCTTTTTGGAGGAGAGGACGGCCTCGACTTTTACAGAGAATTTTTCGGCAGGTACAACACGAGTGGAAAGATTGTGCTGATGGAGATAGGAGAAGACCAGGTGGAGGAGTTGAAAAAGATCGTTTCCGACGCTGTTTTCCTGAAGGATTCCGCCGGAAAGTACCGTTTTCTCTTTCTCAACCGGCGTTCCTCTTGAACAGTTGGAGTATCAGTCTGACTTCTCCAACCGTGATACCCAGTTTTTTGGCGATATCCACTTCTGAAAATCCCCTGTCGTACATCGAGACGATTCTTCTTTCTAAAGCGGTTTCCAGTTCCTCTTCTTTTTCTTCCGCTTTCGTTTCATCCTGCTCTTGAATAACAGGGATAATTGGTTTTTCCATCTTTTCAGATTTTTCCCCTTCATCTTCAGAGGAGAAGATCCTTTCTCTTTCTATTTCGGACATCTTGACCATCAGCCTTGACATCACGGTGTTGGCTTCGGATATGAGTTTTCTTAACTCTTGTGTCTTCTTTTCGAGGAGTTCGAGTCTGTTGGCCGACAGGTAGCGGAACTTTCCCATGAGTTCCATGATCCTCTCTTCTACATCCTCCTGATTCGGCTCTTTTGAGTTACCGTTCCTCCCAAGGAGAAGATACGTCCACGAAAAGACCACCGTTCCCACCGTGGAAAGCACCACCAGATAGTCTACGAGATTCATGAGATACCTCCTTCTTCCATCACTCTTCTGGCGAACTCGACAACGTCCATGTTGTACTTCAAAGTTGCGATATCATCGAAAGGAGTTTCTCCCAAATTCACGATAACGAGCTTTCCACCGCTCCTGACAGTTATGAGGGGAAGCTCGGCAGCGGGATACACAACGAGCGAAGATCCCAGGACGATCATCAAACTGGCCTTGGATGAAAGTTCGATCGCTTCCCTGAGGGCGTCTTGCGGCAGATTTTCCCCAAAGAACACGATGTTCGGCCTGATCAAACCGTTGCAGTCATCACAGCGTGGAACATCCAATGATTCGAGTTTCTCTATAACATCTTCGACGGTGTATTTTTTCTCACACCTCACACAGTAATACTCCTCAACGTTTCCGTGTAGCTCTATCACTTTTTTACTGCCCGCTCTCTGGTGAAGTCTGTCTATGTTCTGTGTGATCACAGCCTCTATCAGGCCCTTTTCTTCCAGTTTTGCGAGCAGCACGTGTGCAAGGTTCGGTTTTGCTTCTAACATAGGGAAAATACCTTCCTTGGCGAATTGGTAGAATTCCTCAGGGTGAGAGTAGAAGAAATCAATGTCGAAGACATTCTGGGAATACTTTTTGTATATCCCATTCGGTCCTCTGAAATCTGGTATGCCGCTTGGGGTACTGATACCGGCTCCCGTGAGAGTGACGGTCAATCTGGATTCATTGAGAAGATCCAGGAATTCCTTCATTTTCATTCACCCTTTTAAAGATAACTTTTGGAAACACCATGGATGAATCTGGACGCCAGATCAGAGTGTTGTTCTCACGTTCAGATGGGGTTGGTGTGACCGATATCACAGCTGCGTCTTCAGGTAATTTCACGACGATCTCCGTTTCACCCGCTACGTTCATTGTGAGACTTCCCATGCTGGTGTCCAAGACATCACCCTTCACCTGTGCAGCTCCCCTCAGGAGCGTTGTTTCTGTGACTTCGAGCATACCTCCTGTGTCTTCAACTCTCACGTTGTAATCCAGTGGAACTATTTCTCTTCCAACTTCTTTGCTGATCTGAGAAAAGTATTTATTCAACTCCTCCTTAGATGCAGAAGCATAATTGATCTTGTACTCTTCTTTTTTCTTCTCATCTTTAAAATAAAGCTTCGCACTGGTGGTGAACGTGGCGTTCCCGGAATAATCGTATTCCATGGTGCTCCTGTAGTATACTATTTCAAAGGGAGCTCTTCCTCCCAGAAAGAAAAAGAGAAATTCGACGAGCATGAAAACAACCATGATGATCAGCAAGATGTAGATGGTTCTTGAGCTCAACCTTTTCACTCTCCTCATTCTTGATATTCTCAATTAATATTATCACAGAACATGGAGGGATAAAAGTTGAGAATACTGAGCGGCATGAGACCTACCGGAAAACTCCATATAGGTCATCTCGTGGGAGCTCTGGAAAACTGGGTGAAGCTTCAGGAAGAAGGAAACGAATGTTTCTACTTTGTCGCGGATTGGCACGCTTTGACCACCCACTACGACGATGTTTCGAAGCTCAAAGAATACACCCGCGACCTGGTGAGGGGATTTCTCGCCTGTGGAATAGATCCTGAAAAGTCCGTGATTTTTGTTCAGTCTGGTGTCAAAGAGCACGCTGAGCTTGCACTGCTTTTCAGCATGATCGTTTCTGTTTCACGTCTCGAGAGGGTTCCCACTTACAAAGAGATAAAAAGTGAGCTGAACTACAAAGATCTTTCCACGGCTGGTTTTCTCATCTATCCCGTTCTTCAGGCAGCCGATATTTTGATCTACAAAGCTGAAGGAGTACCAGTCGGTGAAGATCAGGTTTACCACATAGAACTCACGAGGGAGATCGCCAGGCGTTTTAACTATCTCTACGATGAAGTCTTTCCAGAACCAGAAGCAATTCTGTCTCGAGTTCCAAAGCTTCCAGGAACGGACGGCCGAAAGATGAGCAAAAGCTATGGGAACATAATAAACCTTGAAATCACGGAAAAAGAACTGGAACAGACTATACTGAGAATGATGACCGACCCGGCAAGAGTGAGAAGGAGCGACCCTGGAAATCCGGAGAACTGCCCCGTATGGAAATACCACCAGGCGTTCGATATCAGTGAAGAAGAGAGCAAATGGGTATGGGAAGGCTGTACAACGGCCAGCATCGGTTGTGTTGATTGTAAGAAGTTGCTGTTGAAGAATATGAAACGAAAATTGGCACCGATCTGGGAAAATTTCAAAAATATAGACGAAGATCCACATTACGTAGAAGACGTTATAATGGAAGGGACGAAGAAGGCCAGAGAAGTAGCCTCTAAAACGATGGAGGAAGTGAGAAAGGCCATGAACTTGATGTTCTGAGGTGAAAGAATGGAACTTGTCTTCAAACTTCCCGTTTTCGAGGGACCTCTCGATCTTCTGCTCTATCTTGTGAGAAAGAAAAAGGTAGATATCAGAGAAATACCCATCGCACAGCTCGCAGACGAGTTCGTAGAATACCTCGAGCAGATGAAAAAGTTGGATATGAAGGTCACCTCCGATTTTCTGGAAATGGCCTCCACTCTGATGGAGCTCAAGTCGAAAATGCTCATTCCGAGAGTGAGAGAAGAAGAAAAAGAAGAGGTAGACAGAAAGAAAGAAGAACTCTACAGAAGAATTGAGGAATACTCCAAGGTGAAGGAAATTATCCAGAGAATCAGAAATGAAACGAATCTTCTGAAGAGAAAACAAATCAGGGTGAGAAGTGTCTTCTTTGAAAGAATAGAAGGCCTGGAAAGGTTCAGGAAAACGCTCGAGAGGATATGGAAAGAAGAATCACTACGTGAAGCTGTACACAAGGTGAGGAGCGAAACTCTTTCTGTTGAAGAGATGATGGAGAGAATACTTGATGAAATAGATGGTGAGATCGAGATCCTGCGATTGCTTTCCAGAGCGGAGAATGTCTACGAACTGATAGTCAGACTTCTTGCTATCCTCGAGCTTGTGAAGATAGGGAAATTGATTCTCGTGGGAGAAAGCAGGATCAGGAGGTACACAAATGCAGCTCAAGGCCGCTATTGAGGCACTCATATTTGCTTCAAATGGTATCACTCTGGAAAGGCTTATCAAAATACTCGAAAAAGATCCTGAAGAGATAAAAAGAGTTCTCGAAGAATTGAAAAAGGAATACGAAGACGAAGCACACGGAGTTGTTCTGAGAGAGGTGAATGGAAGGTATCGTTTTTTCACCAAACCTGAGTACGCTGATTTCGTTTCTAAGCTGTCCGGAAGGAAGTACAAAAATCTCACCGATGCGCAGATGGAAGTGGTGGCACTGCTTCTCCTCTCAGGACCGATTCCAAAGAGCGAAATAGACGCGTTCAGGGGGAAAGACTCATCCGCTGTTCTCTCCTCGCTTCAGAGAATGGGAATTGTCAGAAAGAAAAGAAAGGGGAAAAGCTATCTGTATCAGCTTTCCCCTTCGTTTGTTGAAAGCACCATGCTGGATGAAATATTGAAAGAGGTCTCACAGAAGCTCAGCAGCGATGGTGGCGAGTCTTGACCTTTCTCCCTTCTCCAGCTTTATCACCGCGGAAAGATCCGATTCCAGAAGTTTCAAGGCTGCGTAAACCAGTCCGTTCGTGTCTTTGTCCAGATACGGGGTGTCGATCTGGTACGGATCTCCAACGAGAACTATCTTGGTGTCTTCTCCCACACGTGTGAGGATCGTTTTTACCTCGTGTGGAGTGAGGTTCTGTGCTTCGTCTATGATGATGAACTGCTTTGGTATGGATCTTCCCCTGATGAAAGATATCGCTTCCACTTCCAGTATTTCCTGTTTCTCGAGTTCCTTGATTTTCAAACCGGAAAGAGAAGATATGAGTTCAAGATTGTCCATTATCGGTTGGAGCCACGGTTTCATTTTCTTTTCAAGTTCTCCGGGGAGATACCCGATATCGCGTCCCATGGGAACCGTAGGACGAGTCACTATCAGTTTTTTGTAGCGTTTTTCAACGAGGACTTTGTAGAGACCGCAAGCGAGAGCGAGAAGCGTCTTTCCGGTTCCTGCGATTCCAACAAGGAAGACCAGAGGTATTTCGTCATCCAGAAGGGCATCCATGGAAAAGATCTGTTCTCTGTTCCGCGGAGAAATGCCCATAGTCTCGAAAGGTTCCACTCTCAGAACTTTTCCTTTGCGATATTTCCCGTACACTCCACCCAGATCTATGTAGAAATTGTCGAGAAGGTCGAGTTTCTTTTCCACAACTCCTTTCACTTTTAACTGTTTTTTGAGTTCTTCGTCGTCGATTTCGACATACCCCTTAGGCATCGTCTCCAGCTCGGATCGATCGGTCAGATAGTCCTGGGCGGGAATACCAAGAGAGTCCGCTTTCACCCGAAGATTTATATCCTTGCTGACGAGAATGGTGGGGATCTTTTCTCTGTTCATGAGCTCTATCACGTACGCGAGAATGATGTTGTCCACGTAGCGTTCGTGAAGGAATCTTGGAACGTTCTCCACTTCTCTTTCCAAAACCATGACGCGGAGAATTCCGCCGTTCTCCAGCGGGATTCCTTTTCTGAGATTTCCTTTCTTTCTGAGTTCATCGAGGTGTCGAATCACCTCTCGGGCGTTCTTTCCCACACTTCCGTGTTCTCTTTTCAGCTTGTCGAGCTCTTCAAGAACGGGAAGAGGAATGATCACGTTGTTGTCTTCGAAGGAGAAGATGGAATCTGGATCGTGAATCAAGACGTTCGTGTCGAGAACGTAGTTCTTAACCATTTTATTACCCCCGTTTTCCACGGATGAATTCGTTGACTCTGTTTTCACCAAGAAATTCAACAAGCTTCACAAAAACTCTTGCGGTCACCAGGGCATCTGGAAGTGCACGGTGCCGTATCGTGGTTTTTATCCCAAGTCTTTCGCAGAGCCATTTGAGAGAATGGGGTCTTCCAAAGATCTCTTCTGAAAGATCGAGTGTGTCAATGTAGGGATTCGTTATTGGAAAATTTCCCGTTTCTTTTGCCATCATATCCAGAAAAGTGAGGTCGAAGTTGGCGTTGTGAAACACGAGCACCGTCCCTTTCACGTAGTCTCTGAAGAGATTGTAAACCGCATCCATATCAGGTGCTTCCTCAATGTCCATGTTGCTGATACCGTGAACTTTCTGAATCAGCGCAGGGATTCTTATTCTGGGATTCACGAGAGAGTGAAACGCTTTGTTCCTGTAGATCTTCCCCTTGAAGACAGGAACAGCGGCTATTTCAACTATCCGGTCTCCGGCAAAGGGATCGGTTCCCGTGGTTTCTGTGTCTACGACGCAAAAAACGGTGTCGTTCCATATCATGGCGAGCACTCCTCAGATTTCGATTCCAAAGATCTTCCTCGCGAGTATACCGACGAGGAAAGAAAATCCTGCCACACCGAAACTCAAAAGGAACATCTCAAGAAAGTATTTCGCGAAATCCTTCTCTTTAACCACCGAGACAAAAAAGGTGAAAAGAAGAACTATGAGAACGGCTCCCGTCAAAGTAAGGACAAGTGATAAGAATGGGTTTTTGAGTATGAGGTATGGAGCCACCAGCACGGCGACCGTTACGATGTAAGCGATGCCTGTGTAGATGGCGGCTTTTAAGGGTTTGGATTCACCTGATCCTTCTTCCGCTCTCTGCGAAAGATACTCGGAAGCTGCCATGGAGAAGGCTGCAGCGATACCGGTTATCAAGCCGGACAATCCGACTATCTTGGTGTTTTGAAAGGCGAACGTGAGACCAGCGAGTGCCCCCGTCAGTTCCACGAGAGCATCGTTCAACCCGAGAACCATAGAACTCACGTAATTGAGACGCTCTTCGTCGAGCATGTTCAGAAGCTCTTCTTCATGCTTTTCTTCGTCTTTGAGAATATGGACTACTTCTGGATACTCTTTCTCCAGTCTTTCATAGGCTCTTTCCGCTTTTTTCTCGTTGTTTTCCATGAGTTTGAGAGTGAAAGTCAAACCAAAAAGAACGGAAAGCAGTGAGTACCAGAACATCCTGATATAGGAAGGCTTAACATCCTTCCCGGTGATGTTTTTCAGTTTTTCGTAGTGGCTTTTCTCATCTTCCGCTATCGCAAGAAGGATCTCAGCGTTTTTCTTGTTCGTTCTCTTCGATAGCTTTCGATACACGTGGTATTCAGTGATCTCGTTTTTCTGAAAATCAAGAATTTCTTTCAAGACTCACTTCCTCCTCAACCGGATTGAAACATCTGACGTAGTGGTTTTCTTCTATCTCGGAAAGCTCTGGTAATTCTTTCAAGCACCTCTCCACTCTTCTTGGACAGCGAGGCAAGAAGGGACACACCGGTGGTATGTCGACCATCCTTGGGGGTTGCCCCGGTATGGACTCGAGCTTTTCAAGTCTTTTATCCACTCTCGGCACGCTTCTCAGGAGCATCTTCGTGTAAGGGTGTCTGGGTGAGTAGAAGATCTGATCGGATGTTCCTATCTCGACCTGTCTTCCTCCGTACATCACCATAATCCTGTCTGCCATGGAAGCGATCACACCAAGATCGTGTGTTATGAAGATGAGTCCCGTTTTGAACTCTTTTTGAAGTTCTTTCATGAGTTCCAGGATCTGTGCCTGTATGGTCACATCGAGGGCGGTGGTGGGCTCATCCGCTATGAGCACACTGGGATTGCAGGACAGGGCGATGGCTATAACCACCCTCTGCCTCATTCCACCTGAGAATTCGAATGGATAGTTGTTCATTCTTTTTTCGGGTTCCGGTATTCCAACGAGTTCCAGCATTTCCACCGCTCTCAGATAGGCTCTTCTCTTGTCGTAGCCAAGATGATACCTGATCGTTTCCATGAGCTGGTCTCCTATCGTGTAAAGCGGATTAAGAGACATCATCGGATCCTGAAAGATCATTGCGATCTCTTTTCCTCGAATCCTGTGCATTTCTTTTTCGGGTATCTTCAGTATATCCTGACCTTTGTATATGATCTCACCGCTCACTATTTTTCCGGGAGGCTTTATGAGGCGCATTATGGATTTCACTGTCACACTCTTGCCGGAACCAGTCTCACCGACAATTCCGAGAACTTCGTTGGAATTCAGCGAGAAGTTCACATCGTTCACGGCTTTGACTACACCTTCTTCCATGTAAAACCACGTGCTGAGGTTTTTCACTTCCAGAAGCGTTGCCAAACCGTTCACCTCCTATTTATCGAGAAAAACGAGTTCTCCAGTTGACGGATCGTACTCCGCCACACATTTTCCGTTTGAAAACACGTAGATCTCCCCGCAGTAGTAAGAATTCTCAAACAGAGACTGATTTCCTTCAAAGAAACTTTCGATCACAGCTTCCAAAAACACCTCTGCTGTAGCCATCTGTGATTCTGTGGCGGAAAGCTCTATCTTTTGAAAGAACGGTTCAACCAGTTCTTTCACCTTCTCTTTCACTTTCTCCGGCCAGTCCAGGTGGAGAACTACTTCGTTTGGCGGTACGATAGCTCTGTCCTTTTCTATTATCAGAGCTCTCTCTCTGGTGTCGGTGAACTTGTATCTGTAACGTTTTTCCCGAAGAATTTCCTCAACCATTTTTTTGATCTCTGGATCTTCAACGTGTATTCTCTTCACTTCCCACTTCACTCTAAAAAACAGAATGACGATGGCGATCAACAAAATTACCAGCCAGTACCTTCTCACCTCAGCTCACCCGGGAAGTGACAGGCGACGAAGTGTCCCTCTTCAACCTCTCGAAAAGCCGGTTCTTCCTTGGAGCAAATCTCTTTCGCTATGGGACATCTTGTGTGGAATCTACAGCCAGACGGCGGATTTATAGGGCTCGGAACATCTCCTTTGAGAATGATTCTTTCCCTCTTCTTTGTTGGATCAGGTACCGGTATCGCAGACATGAGAGCTACAGTGTAAGGGTGGAGCGGTTTTTCGAACAAGTCTTTTTTAGGAGCAAGTTCCACCATCTTTCCAAGATACATCACACCTATTCTATCGCTTATGTGCTTTACAACAGCCAGATCGTGCGAAATGAAAATGTACGTGAGTTTGTGTTCCCTCTGAAGATCTTCCATGAGGTTTATGATCTGACTTCTTATCGAGACGTCCAGAGCAGCGACGGCCTCGTCCGCCACGACGAGTTTGGGTTCCAAAGCCAGGGCACGTGCGATTCCGATTCTCTGGCGCTGACCACCGGAGAATTCATGTGGAAACCTGTACACGTAAGCCGAAGGAATACCCACATCCTCCAAGATTTCTTTGATTCGTTTCTCTACTTCTTCCCCCCTTGCGATCCTGTGTGTGACGATGCCTTCACCCACTATGCTCTTCACTCTCAACCTCGGGTTCAGGGAACTGTATGGATCCTGGAACACTATCTGCATCTCTCTTCGAAATTTTTTCCTTTTCTCCGGTAGATCATCGAGAAGAATGGACATGAACTTCTTTGGAGAACCCTTTGCCTCCTCAAAGAAAATACGGGCGTACTCTCTGTCGACACCTTCCAGTTTTTCCACATCTGACTCCTTCATGTTGACGAACCTGCTCAGATAGGTGCGCTTTATGTATTTTTTTGCCTTGGAACGCGGCATGAAGTAGTAGGTCGTGTCTTCGTTGTCCACGATGATGCGTCCCGATGTTGGCTCGTACAGTCTGAGCAGGGTCATTCCAATCGTGGTTTTTCCACAACCCGACTCTCCAACGAGGCCGAAGGTTTCTCCCTCGTTTATGCTGAAGCTGACACCATCGACGGCCTTCACCCATCCAACAATTCTCTTAAAAACACCAGCCCTTATGGGAAAATGTTTCACCAGATTTTCAACTCTAAGGATTTCCCTGCTCACGTTTCACACCTCGCTTTTTGCATGTCTCATTTCATCGAGTTTTTGCCAGAAGAAACACCTCACCTTGTGATTGCCATCCAGGTCTTCCAGTTCAGGTTCTTCAACGTCGCATTTTCCTTTTTCGAAGAATTCACATCTGGGATGGAATTTACATCCCGGAGGGAAGTTGAGCGGGTCGGGTACGTTTCCCGGAATGCTCTTCAGTCTCTCCTGTTCTACGTCTATTCTGGGAATGGATTCGAGAAGAGCATAGGTGTAGGGGTGCTTGGGTTCGGTGAAGATGGTTTTCACGTCTCCGTACTCGACCACCTTTCCCGCGTACATGACAGCAACTTTATCGGACATTTCCGCAACGACGCCCATATCGTGGGTGATCAGAATGATTGCCATTCCGTATTCTTTCTGGAGTTCCTTCATGAGCTCCAGGATCTGAGCCTGTATGGTCACGTCGAGAGCGGTGGTGGGTTCGTCCGCTATGAGAAGACTCGGTCTGCAGGAGAGTGCCATGGCTATCATAGCCCTCTGTCTCATCCCACCGGAGAGCTGGTGGGGGTACTCATCCACTCTCTTTTCAGGTTCGGGAATTCCCACTTTTCTGAGAAGATCTATAGCCATTTTTCTCGCTTCTTTTTCAGAGACGTTCTGGTGAAGAATTATTGCCTCCATTATCTGATCCCCTATCGTGAAAACAGGGTTCAAAGCCACCATGGGTTCTTGAAATATCATGGCGATCTCTTTTCCTCTGATCTTCCTCATTTCGCTCTCTGAAAGTTCGAGAAGATTCCTTCCTTTGAAGATGATCTTTCCATCAACTATCTTTCCGTTCTGATCCAGGAGTCTCATTATTGAGAGCGATGTCACACTTTTTCCACTTCCGGATTCCCCAACGATGCCCAGGGTTTCTCCCTCTCTGACCTCAAAAGAAACACCATCGACCGCCTTCACCACACCGTCTTCTGTATAGAAATAGGTTTTCAGATTTTCCACCCTAAGCAGAGGCTCTGTCAATTCGATCCCTCCTTAGAATTTTAGCCTTGGATCGAAAGCGTCTCTGAGCGCATCGCCCAGCAGATTCCATCCCAGAACGAAGAGAACCATAGCGGTACCGGGATAAACGAGGGCGTACCAGTGCTTTCCTATCTCCATCATCCAGTCTCTCGAGTAACTGAGGATGGATCCCCAGTCGGCGTATCCCTGGGGGGCACCGAGTCCCAAGAAACTGAGCACAGCGGCCGTTATCACGAGAGATCCCATGTTCATGGAAGCCCATATCAGGACGGGGAAAATGGTATTCGGAAGAACGTGTTTCAGTATGATGAGAAAATCGGGCACACCTATTGCTTTCGCTGCCAGAACGAATTGTTCTTCCCTCACCTGAAGAATGTTTCCTCTGATGAGCCTTGCCGCTCCCATCCATCCAAACACGATCATCGCTATCATAACCTTGTCGAGACCTGTCCCGAGAACGGTTGTCAGCACAACAGCCGCTATGAGGAAAGGAATAGAGAGAAAGATATCGGTGATCCTCATGAGAACCTCATCTATCCATCCTCCAAAGTAACCTGAGATTGAACCTATGAACACTCCTATCAGGAGTCTTGCGAGTGTGACTATGAGACCTATCTTGAAAGCCGTTCTTGTGCCCCAGACGATTCCGTATAGAATATCACGGCCACCAATGACACCGAATGGATGATAATCAACACAGCGTATAGGTTCTCTGTTGGGATTCTTCGCCAGGGCATCCTCTTTCGTGGTAGGGGGTTGTGGGCTCTGATTCCAGCTCACCACGGGCATCAAGTAAGGATCGGGTAGCTTGGCTCTGGTGAGCGGGTGAATGGGAGGAGCTATAACAGGCGCGAGAATGGCTATCACCACAAAGAAGAGCACCAGAGAGAACCCTATGATGGCGGATGGATCTCTAAAAAATCTCTTCATTATTCTTTTGAATTCCTGGTTCACGTCGTTTCACCTCTCATCCAAGTCTTATTCTGGGGTCTATAAGGGCGTACAGAATATCTATTATGAGATTTCCAACAACAAGAATTGTTGAGAAAAACAACGCAGAAGCCATCACCGAAGCGTAATCGAGCTGCAGAGCTGCCTGCGCGGTGAAACTTCCCACACCCGTTCTGTTGAAGACCGTTTCCACGATCACGGTACCGGAGAAGAGACCGATGACCATACCACCGGCAACCGTGGTAACAGGAATCAAGGCGTTTCTTCTGGCGTGTTTGTTTATAACCACATCTTCGGGAAGACCCTTTGCCCTGGCGGTTCTCACGTATTCTTTGTTCAGGACTTCCAGCATGCTCGACCTGGTGATTCTCAGAAGATACGCCCACCAGAGCCACGAAAGAGTTATGATGGGACCTATGAGGTGCTTTAGCCCATCCCAGAAGATGTCCAGTCTGCCGTTCAAAAGTGCGTCTATTGTAACGAGCTTTGTGTAGCGATGAAACTCCGGAGATTTGATCACTTCTTCAGCCCACATACTCAGATTCCCAGGAGGAAGCCAGTTCAGTATGCTGTAGAAGATCATCAGAACGAGCAATCCAAAGACGAAATCAGGAAAAGACCAGCCAACCACGGCGAAGATTCTTATGAAATGATCGAGGAATTTTCCTCTGTGAACCGCAGCCTTCACACCGAGCCATATTCCAACAAATACAACAGGGAAGATGGCGTAAAGCGCAAGTTCAACGGTGTATGGGAGTCTTCTCAAAAGAGCATCTTTCACCGGTTCTTTCCCAACAAGGGACCACCCGAGATCACCTCTCAGAGTGTTTGAGAGCCATTTGACGTATCTCACAACGAAAAAGTCGTTCAAACCGTACTTTTCCTTCAGGGCATCCATTTGCTCAGTCGTTAATTTGTCCAGCATATTCGGGTTGACGTACGCTGCGAGCAATTTATCCGGCCCGAGGGACTGGATCATCGAGAAGACGATGAAAGTTACTCCTAAGAGAATCAGGGGCAAGAGCAGAAGTCTTCGTATGATGTATGCGGTCACCTGGTACACCTCCTGGTCGTAAATTGGGTATGTATCTTCATATGATTATACAACATACCCTGAACCTTCCGACATTTGGAAGAGTCTGAACAGTGGTATAATAAAGGTGGTATAATAAAGATGGATTGATAAACCAGGGGGCGAACGGGTTCGACGGGGATGGAGTCCCCTGGGAAGCGAGCTGAGGTCCCCACCTCCTCGTAAAAAAGGTGGGACAAAGAATAAGTGCCAACGAACCTGTTGCTGTTGCCGCTTAATAGATAAGCGGCCGTCCTCTCCGAAGTTGGCTGGGCTTCGGAAGAGGGCGTGAGAGATCCAGCCTACCGATTCGGGCTTCGCCTTCCGGCCTGAATCGGGAAATTTCAGGAAGGCTGTGGGAGAGGACACCCTGCCCGTGGGGGGTCCCCCCTGAAATCGAAAACACGGGCTGCGCTCGGAGAAGCCCAGGGGCCTCCATCTTCGGACGGGGGTTCGAATCCCCCCGCCTCCACCAGAAAAAGGGCGCTTCAAGCGCCTTTTTACTTTTCTTCAACCTCTTTGACTCATTGTTTACCCATTATTAACGATAATGTTGAGTTTGTGTTCGTTTTTCTTAATCAATATCCCTTGAAGAGGCTCGTAAAAAGTAGTATATTTATATTAGCAGTCGAACGATGAGAGTGCTAAAAATCTACGAAGGAGGGATGGATGATGAAAGTGATACCTCTCGGTGAAAGGCTTCTCATCAAGCCCATCAAAGAGGAAAAGAAGACTGAGGGAGGAATCGTTCTTCCAGATTCCGCAAAGGAGAAACCGATGAAGGCAGAGGTCGTAGCCGTGGGAAAGATCGATGACGAGGAAAAATTTGACATCAAAGTTGGAGACAAGGTTATTTACTCCAAATATGCGGGTACAGAAATAAAGATTGATGATGAGGATTACATCATCATCGATGTGAATGACATACTCGCGAAAATCGAAGAGTGAAGGAGGTGTGAGATATGCCGAAGATTCTGAAGTTCAATGAAGAAGCGAGAAGGGCACTCGAAAGAGGTGTGGACAAGGTTGCTAACGCGGTAAAGGTGACTCTCGGACCGAAGGGAAGGAACGTTGTTATCGAAAAATCGTGGGGTTCTCCAACAATAACCAACGACGGTGTTTCCATAGCCAAGGAGATTGAGCTCGAGGACAAATTCGAAAACCTCGGGGCTCAGCTCGTGAAAGAAGTTGCTTCCAAAACAAACGACGTTGCCGGTGATGGTACAACAACTGCTACGGTTCTCGCACAGGCTATGATCAAAGAAGGTCTCAAGAACGTTGCAGCGGGCGCCAATCCAATTCTCCTCAAGAGGGGTATAGACAAAGCCGTTGAGAAAGCCGTTGAAGAGATCAAGAAGGTCTCCAAGAAACTTTCCGGTAGGGAGGACATTGCCCACGTTGCCGCTATATCTGCGAACAGCGCCGAAATAGGAGAGCTCATCGCAGAAGCTATGGACAAGGTAGGAGAAGACGGGGTCATCACTGTGGAAGATTCCAAAACACTCGAAACCTACGTTGAATTCACCGAAGGTATGCAGTTTGACAGAGGTTACATCTCACCATACTTCGTCACGGATGCCGAGAAGATGGAGGTCGTTCTGAAGGAACCCTTCATACTCATCACTGACAGGAAACTCAGCGCTGTGAAACCTCTCATTCCGATCCTTGAAAAGGTCGCTCAGACCGGAAGACCACTTCTCGTTATAGCGGAAGACGTTGAAGGAGAAGTTCTGACAACACTTGTTCTCAACAAACTCAAGGGTACTCTCCAGTCCTGTGCCGTGAAGGCTCCTGGATTCGGTGAAAGAAGAAAAGCCATGCTTCAGGACATAGCAATTCTCACCGGAGGTCAGGTGGCAAGTGAAGAGCTCGGAATCAATCTCGAAGATCTCACCCTTGAAGATCTCGGAAGAGCCGATCTTGTGAGGGTCAAGAAAGATGAAACCATCATAATTGGAGGAAAAGGTGATCCAGAGGCTATCAAGAAGAGAATCGCTCAAATCAAAGCCCAGATAGAGGAAACCACATCTGAGTACGAAAAAGAAACTCTCCAGGAAAGGATGGCAAAACTCGCAGGAGGAGTAGCCGTCATAAAGGTTGGAGCGGCCACCGAAACAGAGCTCAAGGAAAAGAAACACAGAATTGAAGACGCACTGAGCGCTACAAGAGCAGCCGTTGAAGAAGGTATCGTTCCCGGTGGAGGAGTAACACTCCTGAGAGCAAGAAAGGCCGTTGAAAAGGTCATAGAAGAGCTCGAAGGCGACGAGAAAATAGGAGCTCAGATCGTTTACAAGGCACTCTCAGCCCCCATTAAGCAGATTGCTGAAAACGCAGGATACGACGGAGCGGTGATCATAGAGAAGATACTCTCGAATGACGATCCAGCCTATGGATTCGACGCACTCAGGGGAGAATACTGCAACATGTTTGAAAGAGGAATCATTGACCCAGCAAAGGTTACAAGGAGCGCCCTGCAGAACGCCGCGTCCATCGCTGGAATGCTCCTGACAACGGAAGTGCTCATCGTTGAAAAACCCGAGGAGAAAAAAGAAACACCGAGTATTCCTGAAGAATTCTAAATGATAACAAGGGGGCCAAAGGCCCCCTTTACTTTTTTTACTTTCTGTGGTATGATGAAAATATCAATAGTTCCTTTCAGGTATGGAAATCTGTTGCGGAATAGATCCAAGAACTCGTTTGAGTTGATTCAATACTTCCTCAGAGGTCTTAAAAAAAGAAGGGGCGTTTGCCCCTTCTTTTGGTTTCATCAAACGCTGAACTTTTCTTCGAAAATTTTCGTTGTTTCCTCGTCTATATTGCATATGCGGATTTCTTCCAGAGCGGTATCCGGATGTTGATCGATGAAATCTTTTATTGCCTTTGAAAAGATTCCCACCGCTCTTTCTTTCGGAAATCCGAAGATTCCTGTGCTGATGGCAGGCATTGAGATGCTTTTCAATTTCAGTTCGTGAGCTCGAAGGAGTGCGTTGTAAACTGCTTTGTAGAGGAGTTCGTCCTCTCCATGACTGCCTCCTCTCCAAACGGGTCCCACAGCGTGAATCATGTATTTTGCCTTCAGCTTTCCAGCGCCGGTTACCACCGCTTCGCCTGTCGGAATTCTTCCACGCTCCTGAACGATCCTGTCGCTTTCCTCCTGAATAACGCTTCCACCTGCTCTCACGATCGCTCCCGCTACTCCTCCTCCGTGTTTCAGATATTCGTTCGCCGCGTTCACTATGGCGTCCGCTTCTTCTCTTGTGATGTCTCCCTTTACGATTCTGATCTTTTTCCCTTTGTATTCCAGTTCTTTTCTCACTTCGGCCATACTTTCACCCCCGTACTTCTCGGGCCAAAGACGTTTGAGCCTTTCAAAGAGTTCTTCCTCAAAACCTACTCTTTTTGGCTGGAAGATGACCTCACCTTTCAACTTTTCTGGAAGATAGTTCGTTTTCACAAAGCCGCCGAAATCATGAGGATAAAGATACCCTTCCCCGTATCCACGCTTTTTCATTTCTTCGGTGACGGGATTTCTCAAAAAAAGCGGTACGTCCTCCACAAGAAGTTCCTGGGCCTTTTTCATTGCAAGATAAACAGAATTGCT
Organism: Thermotoga sp. RQ2; assembly: GCF_000019625.1. Classification (NCBI taxonomy): domain Bacteria; kingdom Thermotogati; phylum Thermotogota; class Thermotogae; order Thermotogales; family Thermotogaceae; genus Thermotoga; species Thermotoga sp. RQ2. The sequence goes on along the minus strand of NC_010483.1, from coordinate 418,380 downwards.
CTTGGGAGCGAGGGAAAGGTAGATGGCACACTCTACAAGGTTCATCAAGCATTCGGGAAGTCCCACGTGTTCGACAGCGATGGAGGTCGAAACGGCGATATGTAGAGCGTTTGGGTCGGCGAGTCCAACGTCTTCGCTGGCGAATATGATCATTCTTCGTGCTATGAATCGCGGGTCTTCTCCCATCTCTATCATCTTGACGAGGTAGTAAACGGCGGCGTTTGGATCGCTACCCCTCATACTCTTTATAAAGGCTGAAGCGAAATCGTAGTGTGATTCCTTCGTGTACCCGCTCACATTTCCCAGCAGAGTTTCCAGATCTTCAAGAGTTGCCCTCTTGTTTTTGAACGCCTGGTGGACGATCTCCAGGGTGTTCAAGAGTTTCCTGGCGTCTCCTTCGGAATACCTTACTATGGCTTTCTCTACCGTTTCTTCCAGATCGATGTTGAGAACCTCTGTTGCTTTTTTCAAGATCTTCATCAGGTCCTCGTCAGAGAGTTTTTTGAAGTAAAGAATCCTGCATCTTGAGAGAAGTGCGGGTACGATGGCAAAACTTGGGTTTTCAGTTGTTGTCGCAACCAGTACGATGTCTCCTCGTTCAACATGGGAAACCAAGACCATCTGCTGGTTTTTGTTCAGGCGGTGTATTTCATCGAGAAAAAGAAGCAGTTTTTTTCCGTATTTTCTCAGCTGTTCTCCTCTTTTGAGAACGTTCTTTATTTCAGAAACCCCGTGAACGGTGGAGCTCAGATAAACTACCTCGCCGTTGAAATACCTTTTCAGCAGTGAAAAAACCGAGGTCTTACCAGACCCCGGTGGTCCATAAAGGATGGAGGAGAACATGTTGCCTGTTTTTAAAGTTCGCCGGAGAATCCCTTTATCGCCGAATATATGATCCTGACCGACGAAATCCTCGAAATCTTTCGGCCTGAGCAGTTCATTCAAGGGTTTTTCTGAAATACTCAACGGTGAGCTTCAATCCCTCCTCAAGGGAAACTTTGGGTTCCCAGCCGAGTTTTTCCTTCGCCTTCGTGTAATCGAGAATGCTCTTTCTCACGTCGCCCTTACGCGGTGGTTTATAGACGGGCTCTTTATCGTAGCCAGTGATCTCTTTCAGCAGTTTGAAGAGCTGGTTCACGGTCGTGCCCCTTCCCGTTCCTATGTTGAAGACTTCGTTGTCGCCTTTCTCCATGGCGAGAAGATTCGCTCTGACTACGTCATCAACGTAAACGTAGTCTCTGACGTACTCTCCATCACCGAATATGTGAACTTCCTCTCCCCTGAGCATCCTTTCAGTGAAGATGGCCACCACGCCCGCTTCACCGTACGGATCCTGTCTTGGCCCGTAAACGTTGGCGTATCTGAGGACTGTGTACTTCAGCCCGTACTCTCTTGCGAAGAATTCCAGGTACATCTCGATGCTGTACTTCGCAATACCGTAAGGTGATATCGGATGAGGTGTCTCCGTCTCTGGTGTTGGAAAGACCTTCACATTCTCTCCGTATATAGCCCCACCGGTGGATGAAAAAATGAATTTTTTAACACCGTGCTTGATGGATTTTTCAAGAAGCACAAGAGATCCAATGATGTTCGTTTCCGCGTCTCTGACAGGTTCCCTAACGGAGATGGCGACACTAGCCTGAGCGGCGAGGTGAAAGACATACTCGGGTCTGTGCAGAGAGAAGATCCGCTCCATCATTTCTTCGTCCTCTATACTCTGTTCATAAAACAGCGCGTTTCTGTTGAGGTTTTCGACCTTTCCAGAGGATAGATTGTCCACCACAATGACGCCGTATCCGTTTTCTATCAGTTTGTCCACCACGTGGGATCCTATGAAGCCCGCTCCGCCTGTTACCAGAACGTTCATGGTTGAGCCTCCTCTTCTTCATCTTCTTCCATAATTCTGGCTTCTTCAGGGATTTCCTGAACGTTCACAAGTCTTCTGCTCTCTTCGAGGAATTCCTTCAGTTCCTGCACCTTGCTCTCATCGAAATTCACCATTATGTCGTAAAATCTCTTGAATCTTTCTCTCGTTTTTGTATCCAGGAAGTGTGAGAAATGACGCGCGAGTTTTTCCGCGGTGGGCGAAGGTATTCCCATCACGTAGAAGAAAAAGTTTCTGAGTCTGTTCTGAGAACCTCTCAACGATCTTGCTCTTCTTTTTCCCTTCTCGGTAAGGGTTATGTATCCGTACTTCTCGTATTCGACGTATTCGAGTTCTGCCAGTCTTTTCATGGCGTTTGTCACACTTGGAAGGCTCACACCCATCTTTCTCGCGATGGTGCTCACCCTCGCCGCGGGTTGTTTCTGAAGTATCTCCTGAATCACCGCAAGGTAATCTTCGAGCGCAGGTGTCAGGGTTTTCTTTCTTCCTCTTGGCATGCTATCGACCCTCCTTCTTTATGAAACTTTTTGCTTTCTCAATATCCTCAAGAACGATCTTTCTGAGTTCATTACTTCTATTTCTCAGAAGATAACTCGGATGGAATGTTGGAATGACCTTTTTTCCTGCGAGCCAGTCGATGGGATTTCCTCTGATTTTGGTTATGGATACCTTTTTCCCATCCATGAGGAAAGACAATGCCGTGGCTCCGAGAGCAACTATCACATCTGGGTTGATGATTTCGATCTGAGCGAGTAAAAAATGTCCACATGCCGCCTGTTCTTCAGGAGTGGGTGTTCTGTTGTTGGGAGGCCTGCATTTCACAACGTTGCATATGTAAACATCTTCTCTTCTGATACCTGATTCTCTGAGTAGCTCCGTCAGAAGCATTCCCGCTCTTCCGACGAAAGGTCTTCCCGTCTTGTCTTCTTCCTCTCCCGGTCCTTCTCCCACAAAAACGATCCTCGTATCCAGATTTCCTTCTCCTACGACAACGTTTGTCCTATTCAGATGAAGTGGGCAAGCCGTACACTTTTTCACTCTCTCTGACACTATCTCCATGAGTTCTTCCCTTGTATACAAGCCTTTCTCCCCCGGATTCTGGTAAAATATTTCTGGAAATTATCAGAACCTTACTTAATTTTATCATCCACTATAAATTTTTCCAAAAATCTTATTGGGGTGATGATTCGTGCCTTTTAGATTTAGACTTCAGAGAATATACGATGTTCGAAGAAAGGAAGAAGAAACTTTGAAAAACGATCTCTCAAAAATCAATGAAAAAGTGGAAAATACCCAGAGAATTATACAACAACTTTCCGCTGAAAAGAAGCGAATAGAAAGTAATTTTCTTCACAAAAAGGTTCTCAGAAAGGAAGATCTCCTGAATATGGAGATGCAGATGATGTTTTATGAAGAAGAGATCAAAAAAAAGCAAAGTGAACTTTCTGAACTGATGAAGGAACAGGAAAAAACGAGAAGTAAACTTTTTGAAAAAATGAAGGAGAGAAAGATTCTTGAAAAATTAAAAGAAAGAAAGATGCGAGAGTACTTTCGTGAGGAAAACCTCAAAGAAAGGAAGACCATGGATGAAATAGCGGAGAGGAAATTCTGGTGGGAAAGCTAACTCTCTCTGAACCTGTACTGAAGCGCTTCTGCGAGGTGACTCATTTCTACACTGCTCGAACCTTCCAGATCCGCTATTGTTCGTGAGATCTTCAGAACTTTATCGATCTTTCTACCCGACAGTCCGTATCTTTCCACGTATCTCTTCAGGAGGTCCTCACTCTTCTCGTCCAGCTGGACAAACCTCCTCAGCATTCTGTGAGACATCTGTGAATTGCAGGAAATATGAGTATCCCTGAAACGTCTTTTCTGTATCTCCCTCGCCTTAATCACCCGCTCTCTGATTGAAGAGCTTTTCTCTCCTTCGGGTTTTTTCATCATTTCCTCGAAGGAGAGCTTCGGAACGTTGATCACCAGATCCATCCTGTCCAGAAGAGGACCTGAGATTTTCTTTCTGTACCTCATGATGTCTCTGGGAGAGCAGACACAGGGTTGTTTCGGGTCTCCAAGATTTCCACAGGGACAGGGATTCATGGCACCGACCAGCATGAAGCGAGCGGGGTAGGTGACGGTGAACTTCGCTCTGGCAACCGTGACGATGCCTTCTTCGAGAGGCTGTCTCAACGCTTCCAGCACGTCTCTTTTGAATTCCGGCAGTTCATCGAGGAACAGAACACCGTTGTGTGCGAGGGAAATCTCACCGGGTCTTGGGTTGGTGCCGCCACCGATGATGGAGACGGTCGACGCTGTGTGATGGGGAGATCTGAAGGGACGGAGTTTCACGATCCCGGGATAACCAGATGCGCTGTACACCTTACTCGTCTCGAGGATTTCCTCTTCGGACATGGGAGGAAAGATCGTGGGAATTCTCTTCGCTATCATGGTCTTTCCGGAACCGGGATTTCCTATCATGAGGATGTTGTGAAAACCTGCGACGGCTATCTCCACCGCTCTTTTCACCATCTCGTGGTCTCTAACGTCGGAAAAATCAATCTCGTATTCAACGTTCGTGTTTCCTATACCCGAATACTCGATCTGTTTCAGCGCTCTATCTCCCCTCAAAAACTCAACGCATTCTCTGAGAGATTCCACTGCATATATATCCAGCCCTTTCACACACTTTGCTTCTTCTTCGTTCTCTTTTGGGATGAGCACCGTACCATTGAACCTTTCTGAAAGAGAAAGGAGAACGGGAAGAACCCCGTTCACCCTCTTCACTTCTCCATTCAGCGAGAGTTCTCCTATAGCGAGGATGTTTTCGCTCACCTGAACTATTCCTGTTGAAGCGAGTATGCACAGTGCGATTGGCAGGTCGAGCATGGAACCTTCTTTTCTCACGTCTCCAGGAGCGAGGTTCACCACGTATTTACCGTGTGGAAGAGAAAATCCGCTGTTCAGAATAGCACTTTTCACCCTTTTTCTGCTCTCTTTCACAGCGGTGTCACCGAGACCGACCACGTCTATATCGTTGAAAACGCTCCTGTTGTCGAAATCCACTTCCACATCTATTTTCATTGCTTCTATTCCCTGTATCGTGGCGGAGGAGAGTTTGCTGTAGTTCACCTGGCAGCCTCCTTGGGATCGTACTCCCGCTTCATCTTTTCCAGTGTTTCCAGAAGCGTGCCGAAACCGTTTTTGATGTTCACCTTGACGAGTTCTTTCGAATAGCGTTTCTTCAGTTCAACAACACCTTCCTTGAGGGATCTTCCCACGTTTATTCTTATGGGAAAGCCTATGAGATCGGCGTCTTTGAATTTGAAACCAGGCGAGACTTCTCTGTCATCCAGAACAACCTCTTCTCCTTTTTCTGAGAGAACCTGGTAAATCTTTTCTCCCACCTGCTTCTGTTCAGCGTCGTTCATGTTCAGAATGTCCACCACAACGGTGTAAGGGGCGATCGAAAGGGGCCAGATCATACCGTTCTCATCGTGGAAATGCTCCACAACAGCCGCCATCGTTCTGGAAACACCCCAGCCATAACAGCCCATGATGAAAGGCTTCATCTCACCGTTTTCATCCATAAAGTAGGCCTTCATGGCTTCGGAGTATTTTGTACCGAGTTTGAATATGTGACCAAGCTCTATCCCTTTTGTTGCCTTGAGAGGCTCACCACAGACGGGACAGGGATCGCCCTCCACCATCGTTCTCAGATCGTACCACTCGTCCACCTTGAAATCTCTGGGATGGTTTGCGTTTACGTAGTGCGTGTCCTCTTCCATACCCCCAACGACGAAGTTTTTCAGCCCCCTGACGCTGTGATCGGCCACTTTCTTCACATCCACACCGATGGGTCCAATGAATCCGACAGGAACACCGAAGTCCTTCAGAATTTCTTCTGGAGTTGCCATTCTCAGCGACTGATCTTTCAAATGTGCTTTGAGTTTCGCTTCATTGAGCTCCAGGTCTCCTCTTATGAGTACCATGACGTATCCTTCTCTTCCTTTGTAAAGAAGAGACTTCACGATCTTCGACGGAGGAACACCGAGAAACTCTGAAACTTCCTCGATCGTCTTCACCCCGGGTGTGGGAACCTTCTTGAAGGGTTTCTCTTCTTCCTGTTCCTGAGTATATTCACCTTTGTATTCGGCTTTTTCGTCGCTTGCCTGGTAGCCGCACTTTTCACAGAAGAGTACGTTCGTCTCTCCGATCTTTGCGGGAACGACGAACTCATGAGAAGCGTTCCCTCCGATGGCACCCGTTTCTGCCTCTATGACCATGTACTTCACACCGAGTCTTTCCATTATCCTCGAGTAAGCCTCTTTGAACAATTCGTAGGTCTCGTCCAGCGATTCCCAGCTGGAGTGGAAACTGTAGGCGTCTTTCATTATGAACTCTCTTGCTCTGAGAAGGCCAAACCTGGGCCTGATCTCATCCCTGTACTTGTTCGCTACTTGATAGACAACGAGGGGAAGCTGTCTGTAGGAGCGAAGTTCGTTCTTCACAAGGTCTGTCACGATCTCTTCGTGTGTGGGTCCGAGTGTGAAGTCTCTTTCGTGTCTGTCCTTGAGTTTCATCATCTCAGGACCGTAGTCGTCCCACCTTCCTGACTGTTTCCAGAGTTCCGCAGGTTGAAGGATGGGCATCAGAATTTCCTGTGCCCCTATCCTGTTCATCTCTTCCCGAACTATATTCTCTATTTTGAGAAGCACTCTTCTCCCTAATGGGAGGTAGGTGTATATACCGGCAGCTGTTTTTCTGATGAAGCCTCCTCGAAGAAGATACTCGTGGCTCACTGTCTCAACATCGGAAGGGGTTTCTTTGAGAGTAGGAGCGTAGAGGTCTTTCATCCGCAAGGCCGATCTCCTCCTCGATTTCGAGTTCTTTTGAAACTATTGTATCATAGATAGGAAAAGGAGGATGGGCCGTGCGATACAGAAAGCTCAGCGATTATCTGAAGGAAAGATACGGTGAAAGGGTTCAAAGAATAGTGATACACGGGGGATTCTCCTGTCCGAACAGGGACGGTACGAAAAGTAGGGGTGGCTGTATCTACTGTGATGCCACGGGAAGCGGTTTTACCACTCTGATGAGGCTCCCGATAAGAGAGCAGGTCATGGAAATGAAAAAAAAATACGAAAAGCGTGGAATCAAGAAGTTCATCGCGTACTTTCAGTCGTTCAGCAACACCTACGCTCCTGTTGAGGTGCTCAGAGAACGCTACGAGGAAGCCCTCGTGGACGACAGTATAGTCCAGCTCTCTGTCTCCACGAGGCCCGATCTCGTGTCCGAACGAGTTTTGGATCTGTTCGAAGAATTCAAAAAGCGTGTCGATGTTTCCGTTGAGCTTGGCCTTCAGACGGCAAACTATCGAACACTCAAGAAGATCAACAGAGACCACACCCTCGCGGAGTTCGTGGATGCCGCTGTGAGAGTGAAAAGGAGAGGCATCGAACTCGTGGTGCATGTGATTTTGAATCTGCCCTGGGACGATATGGAGGATGTGGTAGAGACGGCCAAGATTCTCTCCGCTCTGGATGTAGACGGTGTGAAACTCCACTCGCTCTACGTAGTGGAAAGAACAAAACTCGCGGAGATGTACAAAAAGGGAGAAATAAAAATCTGTTCACTCGAGGAGTACATCGACAGAGCGATCACATTTCTCGAATACCTCTCCCCAAACGTGGTCATTCACAGACTGGTCGCAGATCCTCCGAGAAAGGGAACGATTTTCGGCAATTGGGGAAAGAGCAAGATAGAAATCATCAACATGATAGAAGAAGAACTCGAGAGGAGAGATACGTATCAGGGCAAGAAGTTTGATTATCTTAACAGGTAGTCTTTTTCTCTTGATTTTCGGGTGCATTCCTGTTTACAAACACACGCTTTCGTTCCTCGTCTGAATAGCGGGGGACAACGATCTGGAGCAGTTCATCCCTCAGGATCTGAAGGAGATGACGGGCAACCTATCTTGGATAGACGTTTTCGCTCTGGTAGATTACAGGTCTTCTTCTTCTTTTTCTTCTGATACGCTCTACCGTGTGGAGGAAGATTTGATTCCTCTGGAAACTTTCGATGAGGTAAACTCAGGAGATCCGATTATTCTTTCTTCGTTCCTGAACGGGTACAGGGGAGAAGATCTTTCTTTCCTTGTTATCTGGAACCACGGAGATTGGTGGCGTGGAGAGTCTCAAAAGAAGGTGAAAGGCGTAGCTTACGATTTCACGGATCTGGATTTTTTCACCATAAGCGAGATAAAGAGCGTTTTGAGGGGTTCTCCCGTTACGGCGCTTGGCTTCGATGCCTGTTTAATGGGAACGTTTGAGATCTTGTGGGAGCTGAAAGACTGCGCTCGATACATCGTTGTGTCTTCAAAAGAGGTGCCCGGGAACGGCTGGGACTACTCAGTGCTGAGGTACTCAAAAGATATTTCTTCTCTTCTCTCGAACATCGTTAAGAGATACGGAGAGATCTACGGTACAGAATATTCTCTGAGCGTCTGGGACACTTCGAAACTGGCTGAGATCATGCTGTGGTTGAACAGAGTGGCCCAGTACATGATCGAGAGCAACCTTTCTCCGTGGGAGTTCGAGGTTGAAAGAAGAGTTGTGGGTGGAAGTGCCACCGAACTCGTAGAACTTGGAAGTTTTGCAAAATCGCTTCAAAATTCATCAGATAGTGTCCTAAGAGAATACGGAGAAGGTCTCTACAGTGCCATAGTTTCCGCAAGGATCTATGGAACACCTGATAGCTACACGGACCTGACGATCTACTTGCCTCAGAAAGTGAAAAATCCGGAATACTGGGACGATTTCGTTGCTTTAAACGATTTCACCTCGGAGAGCTCCTGGGACGATCTCATCGAACACTGGAGGGATAGAAATTGAAGAGGGTGAACATGAACCTGGCCTGGATGGGTGTTGTCTTTTCTGCGATGAGTTCGATTCTGCTGTTAGAATATTACAGGGAGATTCTGGCAGGATCTCCCAGTTACACCCTTGGGTCTATGACCCTTTTTCTTTCTCTGATTTCCACGATTTCTCTTTTGATCGTTTACAGACAGTGGAGTGTGCTCCTGAACATCAACGTTCTGGAAACGCTGAAACTATCGGAACAACATTCTGTGAACTTGAATGAGAGACCGTTTGTTCCAAACTGGCCGTACATTGCCTTTATAGCCTTCTGGTTTCTCGAGTTTCTCTTTGCGGGAATATGGATTTTCTCGCTGCTTCAGTTGATCTTTTTTGTGATCTTTCTTCACTATCTGTTTGAAACTATAAGGAAACTCCAAGAGATAAAAATCTACCTCTACAGAACCCTTTTCAACATCGAATACAAACCGGTAATAAAGGAAAGGAACGTGTTATCGGTTTTTCTCCTCACTCTGCTCACTCTCGGTGTGTACTGGTTGTATCTGGTTGTCAGGCTCTCTCAAGAAATAAACGAATTTCTCGATATGGACGATCGAATCATGAGAAATCTGGAGGTGAGATCGTGAAGGCCTGCCCGAACAAGGAGAGGAATCTCTCTTACTGCAACTGTTCTTATCCTGGATGTCCGAGAAAAGGCATCTGCTGTGAATGTATGCACTACCACAGACAGCACGGAGAACTTCCCGCGTGTTATTTCCCGAACGACGCAGAGAAAACCTGGGACAGATCCATCGAGCACTTCAAAAGAGTGGTGTGAGGGAGAACCTCACACCACCTTTGATACGAGTTCGCACACCTTTTCGAGAAAGGCTCTGTCTTCTTCGGAGAAAGGAGAAGGACTGTACGAATCTATATCCAGTTCTCCTATGATTTTTCCATCTTTGAAAATGGGAACCACGATTTCCGCTTTCGTCTTTGGACTGCAGGAGAGATAGTTTGTTTCTTTGCTCACATCCTGAACAACGAAGGTCTCTTCTCTCTCCGCTGCCTGACCACAGATTCCAACTCCGAACGGTATCTCCACGTGTTCTGTTGGCTCTCCTATGAACGGACCGAGTTTTAGCTTTCCATCCTCCACGAAGTAAAATCCCACCCAGTCGTAGTACGAAACGTGGTTTCTCAAAAATTCGCACAGATCACCGAGAGCTTCTTTTCCTCTTTTTAAAATCTTCTCGATTTCCTTCAGCAGAGAATCGAAGTACTCTTTTTTTCCTCCGTAGTTCCCGATTTCTTTTCCTTTTCTGAACTCTATCACCGCGTGGAGCGTGGCGAGTGAAAGCTCTCTTAGAAGTCCCTTTCTCCAGAGAGAGAACACATCCATCACCACGATCTTCTCTTTCTCTCCATCCACAACAACCCAGTCTGAAAGACCCAAAAGCGACATGAGGAAAACGGAGAAGTCTTCTCTTTTCAAATCGAGGAAATCTTCTCTCTCTGAGAGCGATTCTGCACACTCTATTTTTTTGTTCCTCGAGACGTCCAGCCAGTCCCACTTGAATCTGTCGAGCTCTCTTCGTTCTATTTCCCAAAGGATCTTCTCGATCTTTTCATCGTTCAATTCGAGTTTTCTCTCGTAGTTTGGGACTATCGGGCCGAACTTTCTTCTCAACTCTCTCCAGAAGTCGATCCATTTCGTTTTGTCCCACTTCAATATCTCGAGACACTCTTCCACCTTGTTCTGAACGATGCTTCTCATCGGATTCCCTCCTTTATGATCGCTCCTCCAAGGAGTGTGTCTTCGTCGTAGAAGGCAGCGATCTGGCCCGGTGTGACGGCAAAGACCTTCTTCTCGAACCTGACCTCCACTTCGTTATCTCTTACCCTGACAACTGCGGGGGCTTCTTCCGATTTTTTCCTCACCCTGCAGACGCATCTGAACTCTTCCGGCACTTCAACATGCCAGACAGGATCTTCTGCGATCAAACCGGAGAAGAAAACATCTTCCAGACCAGAGACCACAACGACGTTGCTTTCTGGTATCTTCTCTCTCACGTAAAGTCTTTCACCGAACTTTTCTATCTTCAGTCCTTTCCTCTGGCCGACCGTGTAGAGTGGATAACCTCTGTGGTGTCCGACGACTTCGCCTTTTTCTGTGATCACCTTTCCTTCTGAAAGGGTTATTCCTTCATCTTTCAGAAAGTTTTCGATGCTTCCATCCGGTATGAAACACACGTCCTGGCTTTCCTGTTTCTTTGCCACGTGTATACCGGCCTCTTCTGCGATTCTCCTGATCTCTTCCTTCGTGTAGATGCCGTTTGGAAAGAGAAGTTTCTCTATCCTCCAGGGTTCTATCCTGGCAAGGAAATACGATTGATCTTTTTTTCCGTCCACGCCCTTCTTTATTACCTTTTTTCCGTATTTGCCACTGAACTCAACACGCGCATAATGCCCGCTTGCGAAAGCGTCGAATCCTTGCGAAAGTACGTAGTCCATGAAGTATCCAAACTTCACATACCTGTTGCAATGGACGCAGGGATTGGGAGTGAGTCCTCTGAGCAGATCCCTCTTGAAAGGTTCTATGACCTTTTCTCTGAAGACTTCTCTCACATCGACGATCTCTATTTCCACGCCCAGAGAGCGAGCGATCCTTATCGCATCGGCTGTGTCAGAGGGACTGCAACAGACCTTCTTTTTTATCTCTTTTTTCAGGAAGAACTCGTCTTCTTTTGTTTTCATGTGGAATGCCTTCACCTCGTGTCCTTCTTTGAGAAGAAGATACAGGGCAACAGCACTGTCCACGCCGCCACTCAGAGCCACACCTACTTTCAAGTTCGCACCTCCTCATTTAAGATGATACCATTTCCTTCATTTGAGAAATTGAGTTAAAATAACTTGAGGAGGTGTTGAACCATGAAATTTCACGGAACAACGATACTGGTTGTGAGAAGAAACGGGCAAACGGTGATGGGAGGAGACGGTCAGGTCACTTTCGGTTCGACCGTTTTGAAGGGAAACGCGAGAAAGGTTAGAAAGCTTGGGGAAGGAAAAGTACTCGCTGGTTTTGCGGGATCTGTGGCGGACGCTATGACGCTCTTCGATAGATTCGAAGCGAAACTGAGGGAATGGGGCGGCAACCTCACAAAGGCCGCCGTTGAGCTCGCAAAAGATTGGAGAACGGACAGAGTTCTGAGAAGACTGGAAGCCCTGCTTCTTGTAGCAGATAAAGAGAACATCTTCATCATATCGGGAAACGGCGAGGTCATCCAGCCCGACGACGATGCGGCCGCCATCGGTTCAGGAGGACCTTACGCACTCGCCGCCGCCAAGGCCCTTCTCAGAAACACCGATCTCTCCGCGCGGGAAATCGTGGAGAAAGCGATGATGATAGCAGGTGAGATCTGCATCTATACGAACCAGAACATAGTGATCGAAGAAGTTTAGGAGGTGTTCTTATGAAGAGTTTCGATGAAATGACTCCGAAGGAAATCGTTCAAGAACTCGATAAATACATAGTTGGTCAGTACGAAGCGAAAAAGGCCGTGGCGATAGCAGTTCGAAACAGAATCAGAAGACAGAAGCTTCCAGAAGAATGGAGAAAAGAAGTGCTTCCCAAGAACATCCTGATGATCGGACCCACGGGTGTGGGAAAGACAGAGATCGCCCGGAGACTGGCTCAGCTTTCCGGATCCCCGTTCTTGAAAGTCGAAGCGACGAGGTTTACGGAAGTGGGATACGTGGGAAAGAACGTGGACTCGATGATAAGGGATCTGGTTGAGATCAGTGTCAACATGGTGAAGCAGGAAAAGATAAAAGAAGTGGAAAGACAGGCAGAAGAACTGGTTGAAGAGCGAATTCTCGATGCTCTCGTGCCCGAATCGAAAGCCGTGCCGGTTGTCACGAATCCCTTCATAAACCTCATAACCGGTGGACAGCAACAGCAGTACACGCCGGAAGACAGGAGAAGGTTCAGAGCGAAAAGGGAAGAAATGAGGGAGAAACTGAGAAAGGGAGAGCTGGAAAACGAAGAGATCGAAATAGAACTCGAAGAAACGGTTTCTCCGTTCATGGGAATCTTTGGACCGGGTATGGAAGACCTCGGGATAGAGATCACGAATATGTTCAGTGGGATGCTTCCAAAGCAGAAGAAAAAGAGAAAGATGAAAGTCTCTGAAGCGAGGAAGGTTCTGCTGCCTTTGGAAGCGGAAAAACTCATAGACATGGACAAGGTGGTTCAGGAAGCACTCGACAGAGCTCAGAACAGGGGAATCATCTTCATAGATGAAATAGACAAGATCGCCGGGAAAGAGAGTGCGGTGGGACCAGATGTCTCCAGACAAGGTGTCCAGAGAGACCTTCTCCCCATCGTCGAAGGTACCACGATCATGACCAAGTACGGACCGGTGAGAACGGATTACATTCTCTTCATAGCGGCTGGAGCATTTCACGTTTCGCGACCATCGGATCTCATCCCGGAGCTTCAGGGACGTTTCCCGATACGTGTGGAACTGTCACCTCTCACCGAGGAGGATTTCGTGAGGATACTGAAAGAACCAGAGAACGCCATCATAAAACAGTACCAGGCACTCCTTTCGACGGAAGGCGTGGAACTCGTCTTCACCGAGGATGGAATCAGAGAAATGGCTCGAATAGCGTACCAGTTGAATCAAAGGCTCGAAAACATCGGAGCCAGAAGGCTCTACACGGTCGCGGAAAAGGTCCTCGAGGAGATCTCTTTCGAAGCACCGGATATTCCGGAAAAGAGGATCGTTGTGGATGCCGAATACGTGAGAAGGAGGCTCGAAAGGATCGTTCAGGACGAGGACCTTAGCGCGTACATACTGTGAGGTGTTTCCCGTGAGGGTTCTTCTTCCTGCTTTTCTTCTGCTGCTCGCCGTTGGCTGTGCTCTGGTGAGCCCTGGAAAGGCGGATCTGTACGTCTATTTGTTCAACGTGGGAACAGACGAAAACGCTACTGTGGATCTGGAAAGCAGTTATTTATCGGTGAATGGAAAAGAGTACACGCTCGAGGATGTATTGGCCAATGATGAGGGAGTCTTTTTGACCACGGTGGATATACCGTTCGATCTGTCGGATTTTGAGCTCACCGTGGCGGCTACGATCGTGTTCGATGAGCAGACAAAAGAAGTGTCTTTTAAGACAACACCGGTGGTGCTTTACCACTCCGCGGGAAAGTTCAGCACCGACACGGTGCTGAAAAGCAACGCGTACCAACTCCTCGATCTCGAAAAGAAAAAAATCTTCGCAGTGGAAGACCCTGTGAAGGTGTACGGTGAACTCACCAGCGAGGGAAGTGTGGTGACGCTGAGTTTCGGGGAATACGAAATGAAAGTTCCCGTTTACAATGGGGAATTCCTGTTTTATCTGCCAGGAACGGATGAAAGTTACGATGTGGATGTGTTTTTTGATAGTGATTCAACATCCCTCACCATACAGGAGGGGAGGGACGAATACGAGGTCGCGTTCTAAACTGAGGCCAAGAAGGCGGAAACATTTCAGAGTTAATCTGGGACTTCTGACGCTTCTTTTCTTTATGATCTTTGTTTTTCTCGTGAGCTATCACAACTATCAGGTGGCACTGGAGAAGCACAATCGGTTGATGTCGAAATACCAGGAATTGAAGATAAAGATAGAGGAACAGAAGGCGCTGAACGAGAAGCTCTTAGAGGTGATAGAGAATGAGAAACTTCGTGGTCACAACCTCACACAAACCGGACAGGGAGCAGGTAATGAAAGCGAAGGAACTCGCTGAAAAACTCGGCACCATCTACGTTTCAAGAAGGAGATTGAAAGAGTTCAAAGTGGACTTTTACTACGTGGTGGAGAAGAACAGAATCTCAATAAAATGGCCCGGAGGAGAGTTCTTTTTTCATCCTTCTTCGGCTATCCTCCGGATGAGGAACATAAGAAGCGGTCAGAAGGACTACCTGATAGAGTCCCTTCAGCCGGAGGGGAGCGAACTCGTGCTGGATACGACCTTTGGTCTTGGAAGCGAGGCCATACTCATGGCCGCTTTTCTTCCTGAAGGTAAGGTAATCGGCCTTGAGGGATCCATTCACATATACACCGTCGTGAAATACGGAATGGAAAATTTCGAGACTGACATTCAGTGGTTGAAAGACGCTTTAAAAAGAATAGAGCTTTATCACGCGAATTTCAAAGAATACATCAGAAGTCAGCCCGACAATTCTTTCGATGTGGTCTACTGTGATCCCATGTTTGAGAATCCCGTGTACGAGTCCTCTGCCATGAATCCTCTGAGGCCCTTCGCCGTGTACGACACGGTGAACGAAGAAGACATTGAGGAAATGCTGAGAATCGCGAAGAAGAAGGTGATCCTCAAAAGCCACGTGAAGGATTCTCTCTTCAAAAGAATCAGGGTTGACGAACTGAAAGGTTCCAGAAAGAGCGGTGTTCTGTACGGGGTGATACACAAGCGATGAAGATAGCCATAGTCGGTGGACCCACTGCTGTCGGAAAGACAGATATCATGATCGAAGTGTGTGAAGAGATAGGTGCGGAGATCATCTCGATGGACTCGAGGCAGATCTATCGCTACATGGATATAGGAACAGCTAAACCAACACCGGAGCAGAGAAAAAGGGTACCTCACCACATGATCGACATACTGGATCCTGACGAATATTACAACGCTTTTCTTTACAGGAAAGATTCACTGAAGGCAGTGGAGGCCATTCTCAAGCGTGGGAAGATACCCGTATACGTGGGTGGAACGGGGCTCTATGCGGATGCTCTTGTGAGGGGTATATTCGAGGGAGTGCCCGCAGATGAGAACATAAGAAAGGAATTGAGAGAACTCGAAAGAAGGGAACCAGGGATCCTGAGGAAAATGCTCGAAGAATTCGATCCAGAGGCGGCAACACGTATTCATCCGAACGACCTTAAAAGAACCATCAGAGCACTCGAAGTTTATATGAAGACGGGAAGGAGGATATCAGAACTTCAGAAGGAAACAAAAGGAGACGACAGGTTCTTCATAATAGTGCTGACGAGGGAAAGGTACGATCTCTACGACAGGATAAACAGAAGGGTCGACAGAATGATAGAGATGGGTCTTGTGGACGAGGTAAAGAGACTCTTGAGTATGGGCTACTCAAAAGACCTGAACTCAATGAAGACGATAGGATACAAAGAAGTGATCGAATACCTGGAAGGAAAGTACGACTTCGAAAAGATGGTTCATCTCATAAAGAGAAACACAAGGCACTTTGCAAGAAGACAGATCATATGGTTCAAGAGGTACGAGAACGCCATATGGTACAATTTAACTTTCGTGAGCAAAGAGGAGTTGAAGAAGACTTTGAAGGAACTCATAGTGAAGAATTTTTCGGTATAATCTATATTTGAATCTCACGTTGAGGGGGGAGTTCACCTTGGCAGAAAAGTTCAACCTTCAGGACAGATTTCTGAACCACCTCAGGGTCAACAAGATCGAGGTGAAAGTGTACCTGGTGAACGGTTTTCAAACTAAGGGGTTCATCAGATCTTTCGACAGTTACACCGTCCTTCTGGAGAGTGGAAATCAGCAAAGTCTCATCTACAAACATGCCATCAGCACCATCATACCCTCTTCGTACGTTATGTTGATGCCCAGAAAACAGGAGCCAGAAAAGGAGGATGAAACTCCTGAAGACCAGGGATCTTGAAGGGAAAAAGGCGATCGTTGTTGCCGTTGGAAAGGATGAAGAGAAGATAAAAGAGTCCCTTGAAGAAATGAAGGGGTTGTGCAAAACCCTGGGCGTTGATGTTGTTGAATGGCTCTGGCAGAAAAGATCAAAACCCGATCCTGCTACCTACCTTGGGAGAGGAAAACTTCAGAAACTCAAAGAAATAGTGGAATTCTGTGAAGCAGACCTTGTCGTGGTGGACGATGAGATCACCCCGGTTCAGTCGAAAAACATGAGAGAGTACCTGGAAACGGAAGTGCTGGATAGGACTCAGGTGATCCTTGAAATCTTTGCACGCCATGCAACCAGCGAAGAAGGAAAACTCCAGGTGGAAATGGCGAGTCTCCTTTACGAATTGCCGAGGTTGGTTGGAAGGGGAGAGGAGCTCTCAAGACTCGGTGGTGGTATTGGAACGAGGGGTCCCGGTGAACCCCTGCTTGAGGTTTTGAGAAGACATATCAAAAACCGCATTTCACATCTCAGAAAAAGGCTGAAGGAGATAGAGAAAGAAAGAGAAGTTCAGAGAAAGCAGAGACTGGAAAAGAAGATACCCCATGTGTCCATTGTGGGTTACACCAACGCAGGAAAGTCCACTCTTCTCAAATCACTCACAGAGAGTGATGTTTATATTGCAGACAAGCTCTTTGCCACGCTTGAACCGGTGACAAGACGCTTGAAACTGAAAAGCGGGAAAATCATCCTGGTGAGTGACACCGTTGGATTCATAAGAAAACTTCCCCACACGATCGTGAGTGCGTTCAAAGCGACACTCGAAGAGATAAAGTATTCGGATGTGCTCATACATCTTGTTGACGCTTCCGATCCGTATCTCGAAGAAAAGATGAAAGCCTCTGAGAGGGTTCTGGAAGAAATCGGTGCCGATAAGATTCCAAGGATTCTTGTTTTCAACAAGATCGATCTCTGTCCCAGAGAGAGGATAGAAACGCTGAAATGGAAGTATCCGGAGGCTCTGTTCATTTCAGCGGAAAAAAGGATAGGACTGGATCAGCTTCTGGACACACTGGAAGAAATCATGGGACAAAAGGATATTCAGGAAACTTTGAAAGTTCCCCTGGAAAAGATAGGGCAGATCTACGCTCTGAAAGATCGACTGGAGATACTGAACGAAGACTACGGGGAAGGATACGCTCTTATCACGTTGAAGACTGATCGGGAAACTCTTGAGATGTTGAAAAGGAAGGTGGCATCTTGAGAATTGTCTTTGTGGGGACACCGGAGTTCGCAGCGGAAATACTGGAGCATTTGATCAAAAACGGGTTCAACGTGGTGGGTGTGGTCACCCAGCCGGACAAACCGAGGGGACGGGGAAGGAAAGTTGAGCCAACTCCGGTGAAGGTAGTAGCTGAAAAACACAGAGTTCCTTTCATTCAACCCGAATCGATAAACAAGAAAGAAGCTTTAGAATTTCTCCGGTCTGTGGGGCCAGATGTTATAATAGTCGCATCCTACGGAAAGATCCTGGGTGAAAAGGTACTTTCTCTTCCAAGCCTCGGTTGTTACAACATTCATCCCTCTCTTCTTCCAAAATACAGGGGCGCTTCTCCTATACAGAGAGTGCTCGAGAACGGTGAAGAAAGAACGGGCGTTACCATATACAAAATGGTGAGAGAGCTCGATGCAGGTCCCATCGCACTCCAGAGGGAAATTTCTATAGATCCATTTGAAACTTTCGATCAGCTGGAGAAACGTTTGATAGAACTGTCGAAAGAGATGTCGATCGAATTCTTAGAGAAGTTGAAAGTGGGGGACATAGAGCTGAAAGAGCAGGATCATTCTAGAGCAACCTATGCTCCAATGATAAAAAAAGAGGACCTGATCGTGGATTTCTCAAAGGACGCTGAATCGGTGAAGAACAAGATCAGGGCTTACGATTCCAGACCCGGTGCAAGAGCCTTCTTGGGAAACGATGAGGTGAAGTTGTTCGGAGTGACAGCGATAGATAGTTCGGGAGATGAACCAGGTTTGATACACTATATAGATAGAGAGGGTGCCTGGATAGGAACCGGTAAAGGAATGGTGAAGGTGAAATACCTGCAACTTCCCGGGAAAAAGAAACTCACTTTCTGGGAACTCAGGAACGGAAGACTGATAGAAGAAGGAATGAAGCTGGAAGGGAGGTATGAGAGTTGAGAAGGTTGAACTACTTCATGCTGAAAGGAGCAAAGACCGAGGAAGACTACAAAAAGGTGAAGAGCGCAATCGAGAAACTCGATGGTGTGTTCAAGGTGGATTACGAAATGGCAGCCGAAGTTGTTGGTGTGGACTACGACGATGAAACGATTTCCAAAGAGCAGATAAAAGCGGTGGTTGACAGTCTGGGATACACACTCATCATATGAAGGGGAGCTGTTCAGGATGAAGAGTATCGAAGTGCTGAGTCTGAGAAAGTATTTCCCGATCAGAAAAGGATTTCTTGTGAAAAAGATCGTCGATTATGTGAAAGCGGTCGATGATATCTCTTTTTCCGTGGAAAAGGGAAAAACGTTCGCCCTCGTTGGCGAGTCGGGATGTGGGAAGACAACGACCGCAAAGACGATCCTGCGCCTCACGAATCCCACCGCGGGCCGTGTTGTGATCGACGGTGACGACACAACATACTACTTCATGAAGAGAAAAGATGCGGAGAACTACCTGAAAACGACCTACGTGGGTATATTCCGCGAAATGAGGGAAAAACTCTCACCGGATCAGATTGTGGACGTGCTCGAGGATGTGGATAAGAAGTACGCGGAGATCTTCTTTAAAGAAGCGAAAGAAAGCGAAGAGAAGTTCTATAATATCCTGCTTGATAACATCGATGAAAAGAGGATGAAATTCAGAAGGAAGATACAGATCGTCTTTCAGGATCCCATGAGTTCCTTGAACCCGAGAATGACGGTTGGCGACATCCTCACTGAGCCCATTCTGTTCCACGGACTGGCGAAAACACGAGAAGAAGCCGTAGATATGGCAAAAGATCTTCTCAAAAGCGTGGGGCTCAAGGAATATCACCTCGAAAGATATCCCCATCAGTTCAGTGGAGGCCAGAGACAGAGGATCGCTATCGCAAGGGCGATCTCCATAAACCCCGAGATAGTGATACTCGACGAACCCACGGCTTCACTGGACGTTTCCGTTCAGGCACAGGTTATAAACCTGTTTCTCAAACTGCAGGAAGAGAAAGGTTTTACGTATCTCTTCATCTCGCACGACCTTGGACTTGTGAGATTTATAAGCCACGAGGTCGGCATCATGTACCTCGGCAGGATCGTGGAGATGGGAAACACCGATGAGATATTCGACAATCCCCTTCATCCGTACACCCAAGCCCTGCTTTCTGCTGTTCCCGTGCCGGATCCGAAGGTTGAGCGCACAAGAAAGCGTATCATTCTCAGGGGTGGGGTTCCAAGCCCGATCAACAGGCCGACTGGCTGCTTCTTCCATCCGAGGTGTCCTTACAAGATGCCCGTGTGTGAGAAAGAGTATCCGGTGATGAAGGAAATTTCCCCAGGTCACTGGGTGGCGTGTCATTTACATTCGTCATAGAGGAGGTGTGATGTTATGCGTAGGTTTCTTGGTATTTTCCTTATGATTGCAGCCGTTGCACTTTTCGCAGAACTTTCACCGTTCGCTCAGTTCGAAACGTACATCGGAGCAGAGTTCACAGGACAGTACGGGGGAGTGCTCGTAGTTCCTACGCTCTCTGGTCCCAGAACGTGTAACGATGTCGTGGCTCAGGAGACGAGCTCTAGAGATGTTATAGCGAGGTTCATGGCTTCCATGATAGAACTCGACAACCACGCGAGGATACATCCCGCCCTTGCAGAAAGCTGGGAGCTCAAACAGAACGAAGACGGCAGCATGGAGATCATCTGGCATCTGAGAAAGGGAGTCAAGTGGAGTGACGGAACTCCGTTCACAGCGGACGATGTGGTCTTCACGATCAACGACATTTACTTCAATCCCGACATACCGAACGATATGCAGGACCTTTTTGCCGACAACTGGCCCGTGGCTGAAAAGATCGACGACTACACGGTGAAGACAACCCTCAAAGAAACGTACAGACTTGCGGTAAGGTACATTGGAGGTATTCCCATCTTCCCAAAACACCTCGCGGAACCGTATGTGAAGGAAGGAAGGTTCAAGGAATTCTGGACGGTTGACGCCATCAACAAGGGAGAAATCGTGGGACTTGGTCCGTTTATTCCGGTTGAGTACGTTCCCGATCAGTACGTGAGATTCGTGAAGAACCCCTACTACTGGAAGTACGACAAAGAAGGAAAGCAGCTTCCTTATCTCGACGGTATCATCTTCAAGATCATTCCGACACAGGATGCACAGAGACTCGCGTTTGAAAACGGAGAAGTCGATGTGTACGGACCTCGCGGAACAGAGTACGCAGAACTCAAAGCCATGGCAAGAGAAAAAGGCTGGGTTGTGGGTATCGGAGGCCCGAACTTTGGAACCACTTTCATCAGTTTCAACTGGAACGCTCCCGATCCTGTGAAGCGGAAGTGGTTCAGGAACGATTTCTTCAGAAGGGCAGTGGCGTACGCCATCGACAAGCAGTCGATGATCGATACACTCTACAACGGCCTCGCGGTTGAACAGTGGGGCCCCATCAGTCAGGCTGCGACCGTTTATTACGATGAATCCGTTCTCAGAAAGTACCCGTACAACCTCGATCTTGCCAGAACGATGCTCAAGCTCGGTGGTTTCAAATGGGATGAAAACGGTCAGCTCCTCGACAGCGAAGGAAACCCGGTGAAGTTCATCATCATGACTAACGCCGGAAACCAGATCCGCGAAGGAATGGGTAACATCATAACAGAAGCGCTCAAAAAACTCGGAATGGACGTGACGTTTGCTCCTATAGACTTCAACACACTCGTTCAGAAACTCGTCGTGAACGGTGATTGGGAGGCTGTCATAATAGGGCTCACGGGATCCGACGAACCACAGGGTGGAGCGAACGTGTGGAGAATAAAAGGTGCTCTCCACTTCTGGAACTACCATCCGGAGGTCAAAGACTTCGTCGATCCCAACGATTACTACCTGCCAGACTGGGAAAAAGAGATCGACAGAATCTTCGAAGAGAACGTGAAGATACTCGATCAGCAGAAAGTCGTAGATATGTTCAGAGAATTTCAGAGGCTCGTGTCTGAACACATACCGCTCATCTACACCACCCAGCAGCTCTATCTCTACGCCTACAGCAACAAACTTCACAACGTGGAACCCACCGCTTTCGGCGGTGTGTGGGGTTGGAACCAGGATTGTGTCTGGAAAGAGCAGTAATCTATCGGGAGGGGATCTTCCCCTCCCCTTCAAATTCTGTTCAAAGAGGTGATCTTGCTTGCTCAAGTACATCGCACGTAGATTGATCATCATGATTCCTGAGCTCATAATCATCTCTTTCATAGTTTTCATCATCATGGAGGCGGCTCCAGGAGATTTCCTGGACATGTACCGTCTCGATCCTTCCGTTTCTCAGCAGTTCCTCGAGAAGATGGAAAAGGAGCTTGGCCTGGACAAGCCCTGGATCGTTCAGTACGGCATCTGGCTGAAAAACGTTTTGAAAGGAGATTTTGGTTACTCGTTCTACTACAGAAGGCCCGTTTCCACACTCATCTGGGAGAGGGTCTTCGCTACGGTGATACTCTCCGTTTCTTCCCTTGCGTTCGAGTGGTTGCTTGGAATAATCGTCGGTGTTTTCTCGGCTCTGAAGAAGTACAGCATCTGGGATAAGATTCTCACAGTTGTCGCTTTCAGTGGAATTGCCCTTCCAGGGTTTTTCCTGGCCATTCTGCTCCTTTACATGGCTGCGAAGACCGGCTGGTTTCCAATCGCCGGTATGGTCTCGGTGAATCACAACCAGATGACAACCTGGGAGAAGTTCAAGGATATCGCATCTCATCTTGTTCTTCCAACCATCGCTCTTGGTTTCGGTGGTTTTGCTTCCCTCATGAGATACATGAGAGGTAGTCTTCTCGACGTGCTGAACGAGGACTACGTGGAATTTGCCCGTGCGAAAGGAATGCCAGAACGTGTGGTGATATACAAGCACGCCCTGAGGAACGCTATCAACCCCATGATCACTTTCCTTGGGTTCAGTATTTCCAACGTTCTCGGAGGAGCGGTCATCATAGAGAACATCTTTGCCTGGCCCGGCATGGGAAGGCTCATTTACCAGGCACTCCTTCAGCAGGACATTTACATCGTTATGGCGTCCGCCGTGATCAGTGCGATAATGCTCGTGATTGGTAACCTTGTGGCGGATGTGCTTCTCGCCGCTGTGGACCCAAGGGTCAGATTCGAGTGAGGGAGGAATCGCAATGGCTGAGGAAAAGACGATGATAGAGAACGGGGAAATAGAGTTTAAGGAAAGGGTCCTTTCCAGGAGGGAACTCGTCTGGAGAGCCTTCAAAAGAAACAAACTCGGAATGTTCGGGCTGTACGTTCTGATCGTCCTCTATCTCATGGCGTTGTTCGCGGATTTTCTCTCCCCGCACCATCCCTACGAACAGTCTCTCAAGCATTCCTTCGCTCCTCCCACGAAGATACACAGGGAGTACAAGGGAGAACGAGTGGGTGCCTACGTGCTTCCCACGATAAGCTACGTGGACAAAGCAACTTTCGAGAGAAAATTCTACGAAATGCTCTTCCCGAAAAGGCTCGTTCTCGATGTTTTCGGAACACAGGTTGAGTACGAAATCGGAAAAGACGGTGTAACGGGATTCTCTTTCATGCTGGACGAAGAGTATTACATCGTTCCAAAGGACGGCACCATGAAATACGCCGGTTCAACAACGAAAGTGGTTGATTACCTTCTGTTCGGATACGACGAAAAGGTTCTAACGAAAGGAGAGGCAGATATAGAAACCTCTTCCGAAGCCGCGAAAGACACGTACTTTGGGAAATACGGTTTCAGACTTGGCCTGAATTCCCCCGATGAGATCGAAAAGGTCGTCATAAAAGAGAAGCTCAACATGATCCTCGTGAAAAAAGGTGAAGACATTGAGATGATCACAGGAAAGGTGATCGACTACGACTACAAAACTTATCCGGTGAAGTGGTTTGTCAAATCCTGGGGTGGAGATGCGAAGAACCGTATAGGGTACCTCTTCTGGATCTTTCCGTTCCACTATCATCTCTTTGGGGTGGACAACTACGATAACAACGAGTACGTGAGACTCTACATCATGGGAGCTGACCAGTATGGAAGGGATGTGTGGAGCAGAATAGTGTTCGCTTCCAGGATCTCGCTTTCCATAGGTTTCATCGGAATGTTCATCACGTTCGCCCTTTCGCTCGTCTTCGGTGGTATTTCCGGCTACTATGGAGGCATCGTGGACGAATTCATGATGAGGTTCTCCGAGATCATCATGTCGCTGCCGGGTTTCTACCTGCTCATCCTTTTAAGATCTCTTCTACCACTCGATATCCCATCCACACAGGTGTATGTGCTTCTTGTGTTCATCCTCTCTTTCATCGGCTGGGCAGGAAGAGCCAGGGTTATAAGGGGAATGGTTCTTTCAATAAAACAGCGTGAATTCGTGGAAGCGGCGAGAGCACTTGGTTTTCCTGACACGAGAATTCTCTTCAGGCACGTTCTGCCCAACACGGCAAGCTACCTCATCGTTGCCGCGACCCTTGCAATACCCGGTTACATCCTCGGTGAAGCGAGCTTGAGTTTTCTTGGACTCGGTATCAGGGAACCGAGTGCCAGCTGGGGGCTCATGCTCGCACAGGCTCAGAACGTCACCTACATGACGAAGTACCCCTGGCTTCTCATACCCGGTATCTTCATCTTCATCACCGTGCTTTCTTTCAACTTCGTTGGTGACGCGTTGAGAGACGCTCTGGATCCGAGGTCTCTCGGATAGAATGCTGAAATACAGACTGAGAAGTAAGAGAGTTGAAGAACTCGTTGAGTACGCGCAGGCAGGATTCAAAGAAGCCATCGACCTCATTGTTGAGAAGTATTACCCTATGGTTGTTAAGATCGCTTCCCAGTATTTTGCGAGCTGGGCCGAACACGAAGATATAGTTCAAAACGGCCTTGTGGGATTGATAAAGGCGATTTTCTATTACGATAAAACCAAAAGCTCTTTCACGTCTTTTGCATGGAGGAGTGTTGACTCCGAGATAAAGTCCTTTCTCACTTATCTGAACAGAAAGAAGAACAGGATGCTCTCAGACGCTGTGAACGTGGATGGTATGGAAAAAGAGGAAGATGACGCACCTTTTGAAGTGCCCGATAGCGAGACCGATGTTGCCAGAAGCGCATTTTCTGGCATAATTTTAGAAACAGTCCTTGAACTATTGAATGAAAAAGAAAAAGAGATCTTTCTCAGATGGCTTGATGGATGCTCATACAGCGAGATAGCGAAAGAGCTCGGTGTGAACACAAAGAAAGTTGACAACACGGTTCAGAAGGTGAAGAGAATGATTTCTGGATTAGGGTGATCGAAGATGAAAAAAGACAGTCTCGTAACGTTTTTCGCTTCTTTGATAGTCATCGCTATTTTACTCTTCTTCGTGCTGTCTGTTTTCAATTTCTATTTTTTGAAGAAGCTTGAAGCCAGGATGGACGAAGTGGAAAAACAGTTTCAATCTACACTGAAGAGTTACGAGGAACGACTGAAGGTGGTAGAGGAACTTCTGAAACCCAATTCCATTATCAGTCGCTATATAACTGCGTACGAATACTTTGAAAAAGCCAGCGTGGATTTTGAAAGGATATTTTCTGAGATCGAAGACGATCCCACGACTGGATACATGAGGATCTTTGTCATAGGGAACGATCCCGTGTGGATCACCGTCAAGGACGGAAATGAAGTACTCTTTTCAAGGGATGTGAAGCCAGGTCTTTCACCTTACAGGTTCTTCTACTACAAAAAACCGAAGATCTCCACAGAATACGATATTGTAATACCACGAGACGCCACCTTAATAGTGGGGATTCCAAACAGGGTGTTCCTGCTCGTTTTCGGGGTTGGTACAACCTACCATCCCACGAAGATCGTTCAGGTGCAGCAGACCAGAATAGACAACATCGAGCGTGATTTGAAGCTTTACATACCTAAATAAAAACACAAGGAGGGACTTTCGTCCCTCCCATACTTTGTGTCTTGTCTTCATCGGGTCAGGGGGGATCGGGGGGATGAGGGACACGCAAGTTAGAATTTAACCGATCTCCGTAACATCCTCTTGAAACGATCAAAAAGAACGCCTTAAATTTTCTTGAAAAACCCTTGAAAAAGGAGGGGTGAAATGAAGTACATTTTGATCAAAGATTTGAGGTTTTTCGACTACCCGGGGGGCTGGTTGTTTTTTCGGAAAGAACTGGACAGCGCAAAACTTGAACTTTTGAACCACGTCTTGAGGACATTTGAAGGAGTGTTTGTGTTTATAAACCTCTTTTCAGAAGAGGTGGATCCTATCATCGCTGAAAAATTCATAAAGGACTATATTCCTCAGAATTCGATTGTTCTGGATGAGATCGTGGATTATCTCGATGTTTCTGTTGAACGAAGGCTGGATTTTTCCTACCCTGAGTTCACGTCTTCTCCCCTCTCTGAAAAATGTGAATGCCTCGTGTACGATGGTGAAAGATTCGAAAGAATAGATCTTTCGGGTTTCAAAGTGAAGCTCGAAGAAATAAGCGTTTTCGACGAATTGATGGAAGTTCCCGAGGAATCTTTTACCCTTTTGAAAGGGATCTTCTGGGATAGGGAAGTTGAGAGAATAAAGAACAGAAGAAGCGTAAAGTTCACTGGTAAAATCTTGAAAAAGAAAAACCGGCCAAAGCTTGATGCATTGCTGCTGGAAGAAATCGAAACGGGGGATGAAACATGAAAATAGAGCGTGTACACGTTGAAGGGTTTGGAAAATTCGAGAATTTTTCTTTCCCCCTGAAAAGCGGGTTGAACATCATCTTCGGAGGGAACGCAGCTGGAAAAACCACCCTTGCGAATTTTATAAGATACTGCCTCACGGGAGAGCTTCCCGAACTTGAGAACTACAGGCCATGGTTTTCGAACAGGTTTGGGGGATATCTCGAGACGAGTGAGGGAAGGGTGGAATTCGGTCAGGGAAGACTGGATCCCGAACTGTTTTCCTTCACTTCTTTCATATCGGAGGGAGTGGACAACACCCTCAACGGTTCGAAAAAGGTCGCTTCCTTCCTTATGGAAAGCTACAGAAACAGACCCGAAGCAGTGGAACTTGAAAGGATATTGAACGAGGATTTCTCTGTCTTGATGAAGAAGACGAAAGAACTGGAGGCTGAGATCTCAAACCTGAAAGAGAGAGTTGAGGCCTGGAAAGAAAAAAGACGATCGCTCCTTCTGGTTTTGAAGAGAAAGAAAGAGCTTTCGCGGGATCTTCAGGAGAAGAGAAGACTTCTGGAGGAAGAGATCGATAGATTCGAGAGTGAAAAGTCTGAGAGATTGTCTTCTATCGAAGCCAGAATCAATGAGATGAAAGCGGAGCTTCTCCGTGTTGAAAAAGAACTCGAGGAGATCGAAAGGAAAACAGCGGTTTCCGAAGAAAAAGTTCGTGAAGCGATCGAGATTGCCCAGAAACTGGATTATTTGAGAGAGCGCGGTAAAGAACTGGAAAAAGAGATAGAATCACTCGAGGAAAAATCGAAAGATACGGAAGAAAGACTGAAGACGATCATGAAAGACTTCTCCGTCAGCAGTCTTGAAGAACTGAAACTCAAGTTGGAGAACATGAAGTTACAGATAGAATTGGTGGAAAACGAACAGAAAGCAAAGCTGAACGAGATAATAGGTCATCTCAGAGAGCCTCTCAGGGAAATAGATGAAAAACTCGAAGAAACTCAGGCAAAGATCGAAAATACAGGTGACGACATGAAGCGCTTCGACAAAACACTTTCTATTTTCAGGATTTTTGTTGCCGTTTTCCTGACCTTTGCACTGGTTTCCATCATCTTTGCCTTTCTCAAGTCGGGATACCTGTTCTTCTATCTGACACTGGCAGGAACAGGTGCCTCCGTGGTTTCCATGTGGAACTATTACAGGTTGAGAAGGAAATTGTTTGAACTTGAAAGTGAGCTCATGAATCTTTCGACGCAAAAGAGGTCGTTGATCGAGAGAAAGAACCAGATCGTGAGCAAGCTGAAG
The DNA here is from genome assembly GCF_000019625.1 of Thermotoga sp. RQ2. Lineage (NCBI taxonomy): Bacteria > Thermotogati > Thermotogota > Thermotogae > Thermotogales > Thermotogaceae > Thermotoga > Thermotoga sp. RQ2. The sequence continues at coordinate 390,761 of NC_010483.1, read as the reverse complement.
GAAACCGCAGGTGTTGATAACATCGAAGAACTCGAAAAATTTTTGAGGGATCAGATCGTGAAGAAGGTCTTCGAAAGAATACCGTTTCTTTCGAAGTACGGAAGTGAACCACGAAAGGCGGTTGAAAACGTGGAAGAACAGATGAGAGAACTTCTGATTTTGAAAAGCTCCGTTGAGGCTTCTCTATCTGCCAAGAAAAAGAATCTGGAAGAACTGCAGGAGTACTCCAGAGAGCAGGAAGAAGTACTGAAAAACACGCTGAAGGAAATAGGAGTCGACAGCGAAGATGAATTGAAGGTGTTGAGAGACCTTCTGGAAAGACGTGCAAATCTGAGGAAAACCAGAGATTCACTGGAAAAAGAAATCGCTAACTTCATGAAAGAAAAAGAAGAGATAGAATCGAGCAGATCAAACGCGAGAATAGAAGAACTCAAAAGAGAAGTGGAACAGATAGAAAGTGAACTGGAGAAACTCGTGGTTTCACCTCTCGAAGAACCTTTCGATGTTCTGGAAGCGCTTTTCAGGAAGAAGGTTGAACTCGAGATTTTTGAGCGGGCCATTGGTTACATTCCCGAGTTTAAGGATCGGATCAAAAAAGAACACGAGGAACTGTTGAGGGGTTACACAAGGGATCTGGCAGTAGAGTTGACGGATGTTTACAGAAGGTTCTTCAAGGAAAATCAGGTTTTCAAGGTTTCTCCGGATCTGATGGTGACGATCAACGTTCCCGAAGAAAAAAAGGTTGTCGATGTGTTGAACACCTCCGCTTTGAAACTCCTGAGTTTTCAGATGAAGAGGTTTATAAGTCGTGTTCTGGAGGTTGAGAGTCCCCTTGTTGTGGACAACACTTTTGTCGATCTGGACGATGAGAAGATAGACCTACTCTGGCAGGAACTGAAAGAGGTGTCCAAGACCAGACAGGTTGTACTATTCACCAGCGACAGGAGGCTTTTGAAAGAAGAACCCGTTTTGAAACTCTAACTGCAGATCATCTCTTTGCTGCACCTTTCACATTCGAGCTGAACGGTGGTGTGGGTTATCCCGTATTTTTTCAATCTTTTTTCTATTTCGTCTATGATCTTCTGGGCGTCTTTCAGTTCCATGTTGTCCACTTCAACGTGACACTCGAAGTGGATTTCTTTCTCTCCCACTCTCCAGGCGTGAAAATGGTGGGCGTTCCTCACACCTTCTATTTTTTCAATTTCCTCCTTTATTTTCTCAAAGTCCAGGTTCGGTGAAGCTTCCATGAGGATCTCAAAGGACTCTTTCACTATTTCATAAGCCTCTTTGAACATGTATAAGGCTATAACGAAGGCGAGAACAGGGTCGAGCCAGTATATTTTCCAGACCCTCATGAAAACAGCCCCAAGAACCACAAGGATCGAGGACAGGGTGTCCGCGATGAGATGCAGGTACGTGGATCGAACGTTCATACTTTCTTTGCTGTGGGTGTGAAGAAGGATGACGGAAAAGAAGTTGGCAGTGAGACCTATCGAGGAGACGAGGAGAAGCACCGACGTGTGAACGGTGGCGGGGTTTACCAATCTTTTCACCGCTTCGATGACAACGAGTGTTGAAACAACGAAGATGGATACGGAGTTCAAGAAAGCCACAATGATTTCGCTTCTTCTGTAGCCGAAGGTGTACTTTTTGTTCTTCGGTTTCTCGCTGATCTTCATCGCGATGAAGCTTCCGAGAAGGCTCATGGTATCGGAAAAATTATGAAGGGAGTCGCCCAGAAGGGCGAGACTCCCGGATATCAAGCCGCCGACCACTTCAGAGAGCGTTATGATGGCGTTCAGCCATATGGAGAACAGCAGTTTCTTCTTCACGTGTTTTACCTCCTCACACGTACGCTGTGAGATCGAGCAGACCGTGGCCGCTCAGAGTGAATACTATCACACGTTCTTTTCCTTCTTCTTTCGCTTTCTTTGCTTCCCTTATGGCTCCTGCGATGGCGTGAGCGGATTCCGGGGCGGGAATTATTCCTTCGAGCTTTGCGAAGATCTTCGCTGCCTCAAACGTCTCGTCCTGATCGAAAGCCTGTGCCTCCACAAGTCCTTCTTTCACGAGTCTTGCGATTATCGGAGCGGAGCCGTGGTATCTGAGACCTCCCGCGTGTATCTTCGGAGGAATGAAGTCCTTTCCAAGGGTGTACATTTTCAGCAGAGGTGTGAGTCCCGCGGTGTCTCCGAAATCGTAATCGTAATTCCCTTTCGTCAAGGATGGACACGCGGCGGGCTCGCAGGCGACGAACCTGATATCCCTTCCGGAAAGTTTGTCTGGAACGAAGGGAAGTATCGTTCCTCCAAAATTCGATCCTCCTCCGTGACATCCCAGTAAGATGTCTGGTTTTTCACCTATGAGTTCGAGCTGTTTCTTGATTTCGAGGCCTATAACCGTCTGGTGGAGCAGAACATGGTTCAATACGCTTCCGAGGGAGTACTTCGTGTTCGGATCAGACACGGCCACTTCCAGTGCTTCACTGATGGCGATGCCAAGACTACCTGGATTGTCTGGATCTTCACTCAGGATCTTTCTTCCGAAATTCGTTTCTTCACTGGGGCTTGGAGTTACCTTTCCTCCGAAGAGGTTCATCATGTATTTTCTCATCGGCTTTTGCTGGTAACTGATCTTCACCATGAACACTTTCACTTCCAGCCCGAACTTGGCGCCGGCGTACGAGAGAGCGCTGCCCCATTGTCCCGCTCCCGTTTCTGTGACGAGTCTTTTGACTCCTTCGGTTTTGTTGTAGTAGGCCTGGGCGATGGCCGTGTTCGGCTTGTGGCTTCCAGTGGGGCTCACTCCTTCGTACTTGTAGTAGATCCTCGCCGGAGTCTGGAGGTACTCTTCTAAGAAAGTGGCTCTGATGAGGGGAGTGGGTCTGTAAACGGCGTATTCTTTCAGAACGGGCTCGGGTATTTCGATGAACCGCTCTTCTGAGACCTCCTGTTCGATCAGACTCATGGGGAAGATAACAGAGAGCTTCTCGGGTGAAATGGGTTGTTTCGTTTCGGGGTCCAGCGGCGGATCGAGTTTGAACGGAAGATCTGCGAGTACGTTGTACCAGTGCTTTGGAATTTCCTCAGGTTTCAAATTCACAACAATTCTCATATTCCCCCTCCTTCAGTGATATAATCTCTCTTGAGGTGAAGAGCTTTGATAAACAAACATGTTATTTCCGAAAAGATCAAGAAGGCTATCGTTGAAGCCAACATAAAGATCAATCCAGAGGTAGAAGAAATCATCGAGCGGTACGAAGGCCCCTTTTCAGATATAATAAAGGAAAACTACCGCGTTTCCAAAGAGGAAAAACTTCCACTCTGTCAGGACACAGGGATAGTGGAATTCTTCGTCTTCATCGGTCACGAGGTAAAACTGGAAGAACCCATCGAGGAAACTCTGAACAGAGCCGTTGGAGAGGTGTACAGCGAGTATCCTTTTCGTTATTCGATCGTCTCCGATCCGCTCTTTGAGAGAATCAACACTGGAACGAACACTCCCGCAATCGTCCACATCTTCCAGGTGAAGGGAAAATCCCTTGAGATCAGATTTCTGGTGAAAGGTGGAGGCAGTGAAAATCTCACGGTTCTTCGTATGATGACTCCCACCTCGGATGTGGAGAAAGTCAAAGAATTCGTTATCGAGCACATCAAAGAACACGGAGCAAAGGCCTGCCCGCCGCTTCACGTGGGTATCGGAATCGGAGGAACAGCCGATAAGGCCCTTCTCCTCTCGAAGTTAGCGCTTACGAAGAGCTTCAAAGAGAGAAACAAAGATCCAAAGTACGCAGGGCTCGAAAAGGAACTTGAAAAGGAACTCAACTTTCTCGGAATAGGCTTTCAAGGTCTCGGAAAGGGTATCACTGTTTACTCTGTTCACATAGAACATTTTCCGACCCATATCGCCACCCTGCCGGTTGCCGTCTCGGTGGATTGCTACCTCTGCAGAAGGGGGAAAGTGACTTTTGAGGATTGAAGATCTGAAAGCCGGTCAGGAAATTCGTTACTCCGGTAAGCTCATCGTGATGAGAGATCAGGCTCAAAGACGCTTGAAAGAAATCGTTGATAGAGGAGAAGAACCACCGGTGGATCTCAGGGGTCAAATTGTCTTTTACGCGGGTCCCGCCAAAACGCCGTCTGGAAAGCCCGTGGGTGCCATAGGACCCACCACGAGTGCTCGAATGGACGACTACCTGGAGATGCTTTTCAAATTGGGAGCCATCGCAACGATAGGGAAGGGAAAGCGTTCAAAAAAGGCGATAGAGGCCTGTAAGAAGTGGAAGAGGGTTTATTTCGTTACCCCAAGCGGCACGGCCGCTGCCCTCTCGAAAAGGGTGAAGAAATCGAGAGTTTTGGCCTTTGAAGACCTCGGGCCCGAAGCGATCTACGAGATAGAAGTGGAGGATTTTCCCCTCATCGTGGCGATCGACAGCAGTGGGAACACGATTTTCAAGGAGTGAGAGATATGGATGCACTCGAGATACACAGATTTCTGAAGGGAAAGATAAGAACTGCCCTTCCTGTTGAGAAGGTTGATAGGGAGACGCTATCTCTGCTCTACACACCCGGTGTCGCGGACGTTGCCAAAATCTGCGCTGAGGATCCAGAAAAGACCTACGTTTACACCTCAAGATGGAACACAGTTGCCGTTGTTTCAGACGGAAGCGCCGTTCTGGGACTCGGTGACATAGGGCCTTACGGTGCCCTTCCAGTGATGGAGGGGAAAGCCTTTCTTTTCAAGGCTTTCGCCGATCTCGACGCCTTTCCCATCTGTCTCTCTGAATCGGATGAGGAAAAAATAATCTCCATTGTGAAGAGTTTAGAGCCGAGCTTTGGCGGCATAAACCTCGAGGACATAGGAGCGCCGAAGTGTTTTCGAATCCTTCAGCGCCTCTCGGAAGAGATGAACATTCCTGTTTTCCACGACGACCAGCAGGGAACCGCCGTTGTGGTGTCCGCGGCTTTTCTCAACGCACTGAAACTCACGGGGAAAAAGATCGAAGAAGTAAAGGTGGTTGTGAACGGCATAGGAGCCGCTGGCTACAACATCGTGAAATTTCTACTCGATCTTGGTGTAAAAAACGTTGTAGCTGTCGACAGAAAAGGTATCCTCAACGAAAAGAATCCGGAGACCTGTTTGAACGAGTACCACCTCGAAATCGCACGTACCACCAATCCAGAAGGACTATCGGGCGATCTTGAAACGGCCCTGGAAGGGGCTGATTTCTTCATAGGTGTTTCGAGGGGGAACATCCTCAAACCAGAGTGGATAAGGAAGATGAACAGAAAACCTGTGATATTTGCCCTCGCGAATCCTGTTCCCGAGATAGATCCAGAACTCGCAAGGGAAGCGGGTGCCTTCATCGTTGCAACGGGAAGGTCAGATCATCCAAACCAGGTGAATAACCTCCTCGCTTTCCCCGGCATTATGAAAGGAGCTGTGGAAAAAAGATCGAAGATCACAAAGAACATGCTTCTCTCCGCCGTGGAAGCCATCGCTCGCTCGTGTGAACCAGAACCAGAGCGTATCATACCAGAGGCCTTCGACATGAAGGTTCATCTGAATGTCTATACCGCTGTCAGAGATTCAGCGTGAGAAGAATTTCAGCCTTTTCTCTCTTTGCCACCCGAGAACAACGTAATCTGAGTTGAATATTCGGAACACAAAAACTGTGGTGACGACCGAAAAGATGAGAAGGTACAGAATTCCTGAAACAATGAGACCGTAGTCTCCATAGAAAGCCAGCTTTGGAGACATTATGGGATGAGAGAAAGGAATCAGGAAAACGATCATCTTGAGAATTCCTGGAAGGTTCGAAAAATCCATTATCATGTTCGCTATCATCGGAACCAGTGCGAGTATCGAAATGGGAAACGTGAGAAGCTGAGCGCTTCTGTAGTCTTTTGCCATCATACCGAGTAGCATACAGAGAGAAAGGCCAGCCAGGATGGAAAGAAAGAGACTCGATCCTATTAGCAGGAAATCCACAGCCTTAAAGTTCAATCCCATTCCCTGAACATTCTGCGTCAGAGAATTCATATAGCTGTAAAAGCCTGCCATGTATATTCCCGCAAGGATCAAACCAACGATCGCACTTCCCACGATTTTTGCGAGTGCGATGTGTTCTCTCTTCACGGGCATCGTGAGGAGTGTCTCGAGGGTCTTGTTCTCTTTCTCCATCGCGAGTGAAGAGATGAGGGAAGATCCCGACATGATTATCAGCATCATGATGAGAATGGGAATCATTATGTTTTGAGAGTAGAAGACGTTCATTATCGCTTCTGGTGAGTGATTTTCGAAGAGGTTGCCCCTCAAGTAGGTGTGTTGAACGATCTCGAGTGGATCGAACAGAAGCTGGGCTTTTTTCGGATCGTTCAGTAAGAATGAAGCAAGCTGCACCTTGAGGGATTCGATCAGGGATGAGATCATACCCGTGGAGACCGCTTCTGACAGGCCGGTTCCTCTCAGGTACCACACAATTTCCAACCGCGCTTTTTCACCTGATTCCAAGCTTTGAGAAAAACCTTTGGGTATCACAATGATCGCAGAAGCCTTTTCCTTCTTCACAGCTTCTTCCGCTTCTTTCAGATCACTTCCTGCGTACACGATATCCACCATATTGCTGAGTGCTTTTTCTGCGAGTTCGGCGATCGTTCCAGTGTCTTCCCTCACGATCGCCACCTTCTGACCAACAGTGGATTTCTCTACGGTGCTTTTGAACACGTTGCCCAGTGAACCGTACAGAACAGCCACCACAACGACAGAAACGATCGTCCCCAGATTGAGAAGCTCTTTTATCTCTTTTTTCAGGAGTCTTCCGAACATTTCACCACCTCCTCGAAGACCTCTTCGATGTTCTGTGCTTTGTACCTTTCCTTGAGTTCTTCAACGGTTCCTGTTTCCACGATCATTCCGTTGTGAATCAGCGCTATTCGATCACAGAGGAATTCCACTTCGAGCATGTTGTGAGAAGAGACCAGTATGGTGAGACCTTCCTGAGATGCCTGTTTCAATATCTTTCTCACTTCTCTTGCGTTGAGGACATCGAGGCCGGAGGTGGGTTCGTCGAGGATGGCGAGACGAGGATTCACCATCAAAGCCCTCGCTATGAGGAGTTTTCTCACCATACCTTTGCTGTAGGTTAAGATTCTGTCTTTTATCTTTTCACCGAGACCGGCGATCTCCGTTGCCCGTTCGACCATCTCTTCTATCTCGCTTGAACTGGAAGCGTAGAAACCCGCGACGAATCTCAGATATTCGATTCCCCTCATGTTTCTGTAGGCACCCGCTTCTTCGGGAAGGTAGCTGATCAGCTTTCTCACTTCGTGTGGTTCTTCAACAACGTTCTTTCCAAATACGGTGACGATTCCGGAGGAAGGCTTGATCAGCGTGGAGATGATCCTGAGTGTTGTGGTCTTTCCCGCACCGTTCGGTCCTATGAGACCAAAGATCTCTCCTTCTTCGATCTCAAAAGAAATTCCTTTCAGGATCTCTTTCTTTCCAATCTTTCTTTTCAGATCCTTTACAACCACTGCCCCCATCGATACACCCCCTATTCTGAAACTATCATCCCCCTGTTGTTCACCCTCAGCTTCAGAACGTCCTTGAGATAGGGAATCCCTTCAAAGTCATTTATATTGGAACAAACAGAAGGACCGGATCCGCTCACAAACCAGTACTCGGGATTTTTTGATAAGATGGCTTCCACAAACTCTTTCATCTTCTTATTGTCGTTTATCCTGTAGTTCTGGTGAAGACGATCCCCTACGTATTTCAGAGCCTCTTTGATCTTTCCAGCTGCGATCTTTGCAAGGAACTGGCATGAATTCTTTATGTTGAAGACCGCATCTTCGAAAGGGACCTTCTCCGGAAGGATCTTTCTCATCTCGTTCGTGCACATCGAAAAGTTTGGAACGAAAAATGTGAGAGAAAGATCGATTTCGAACTTTTCGAAATCAAGATGACTTCCGTTTTGATAGCAAACGACAAGCCCCCCTGTGAAAGCGGGTACAACGTTGTCAGGGTGTCCTTCCAGCTCCACAGCGAGTTTCATGAGATCTTCCCGTGAAAGATTTCTGCCCGTTCCTTCGTTCGCAATGTGGAGCGCCGCGACGATCACAGCGGCGCTCGATCCAAGACCGCTCGATACAGGGATGTTGCATGTCTGCTTGATCCTGACTGGCGGAACTCTGTACCCGGTTTTTCTCTCAAAGAACCTGAAGACTTCGAAAAACAGATTGTGGTCCTTCAAATCCGAAGCGTATTTTCCAGTACTTTCTATGGTTGTCTCTTTTGTATCGAAAGAAAACTCCACTTCGTTGAAAAGATCCAGCGCGAGTCCAAAGACGTCGAATCCCGCTCCGAGATTGGTCGTTGTGGCCGGTACCAGGACCTTCATATGTCGAGTACCTCCAGAATCTCTTCTACTCTTCCTTCTATGGTCCTTGGGGGTTCGAGCTGTGAGATGACGATGTTCGGATCTTTCAAACCGTTCCCTGTGAGGGTACACACAACGATCTCTCCACCCCTGAAGATTCCCTGTCTGTGCTTCTTCAAAAGCCCCGCTATCGATGCAGCGGATGCGGGCTCACAGAAGATCCCTTCTTTCTGAGCCAAGAGTCTCTGTGCGCGCAGTATTTCTTCGTCGCTCACCATGTCGATGTCTCCACCCGATTCATCGCGTGCCCGGACCGCTTTTTCCCAGTTCGCGGGGTTACCGATCCTTATTGCAGTGGCGACCGTCTCCGGGTTTTCTATGGGATGACCGCGAACTATGGGGGCGGCCCCTTCCGCCTGGAATCCCATCATCTTTGGAAGCTTGGTGGAGAATCCATGCTGATAATACTCCTTGTATCCCATCCAGTAAGCGGAGATGTTGCCCGCGTTTCCCACGGGGATGAAGTGGTAGTCCGGTGCATCTCCGAGCTCGTCGACTATCTCAAAAGCGGCCGTTTTCTGACCTTCGAGTCTGTAGGGATTGATACTGTTCACGAGTGTGATGGGATATTTGGATGTGATCTCCTTGACCAGTTCCAGACACTTGTCGAAATTCCCTCTCACCTGAAGCACCACGGCGCCGTATATCATCGCCTGAGCCAGCTTTCCGAGTGCGATCTTCCCTTCTGGTATCAGAACGATCGCCTTTATTCCCGCCCTTGCGGCGTACGCGGCAGCGGATGCGGAGGTGTTCCCCGTTGAAGCGCACATGATGGCTTTCGAGCCTTCTTCCAGTGCCTTTGCGACGGCAACGACCATTCCTCTATCTTTGAAGGACCCCGTCGGATTGGATCCTTCGTACTTCACGTAGATGTTTATTCCGAGTTCCCTGCTCATGTTCACAAGAGGTATGAGAGGAGTGTTCCCTTCATTCAAAGAGAGCATGGGGGTTTTGTCTGTTACGGGAAGAAATCTTCTGTACTTTTCGAGTATGCCCAATTTCATCACTCCCTGTCCAGTTCGAATCTGCTGTGTATCGCCTTCACGGCATCCTCCACGTATTTTCCGTCTATGATCACAGAAATCCTGCTGCTCGATGCACTGATCATATCGATGTTGATCCCCTCGTTCGCCAGTGTTTCAAAGAGAGTAGCGGAGATTTCCGGTGTTGAAGTGAGGTTCACCCCTACGATGGAGACCTTTGCGAGTCCTTTTTCAATGATGATTTCTTTCGCTTCGCTTCTTGTTTTCAGAAGATCGATGTCGAGTTTTCCGAGTTGGGACTCCGGAACGATGAACGCCACGGTGTTGTACTCCCCGCTCTTCATTCCCTGTATGATCATGTCGATGTTCACTCCCATCTGAGAGAGTGTTCTCATAATCCGTGCTGCGACACCGGGTTTGTCCGGTACATCTTTCAGAACAACCTTCGCCATACCATCTTCAAAGGTAACCGCCCTGACGATTGGGTTCTCCACTTTTGTCCCCTCCCATATAAGGGTTCCACGAGTTTCTTTGTGTGCGTTCTTTATGAGAACCTTGACACCGTACTTTCGCGCGAACTCCGCTGCTCTCGCCTGCAACACCTGGGCGCCGTGTCTCGAGAGCTCGATCATCTCTTCCCAGGAGAGCTCTTTTATCACCCGCGCGTTTTTGACGATCCTGGGATCCGCCGTGTACACCCCGTCCACGTCTTTGTAGAGCTCACACAAATCTGCTCCCAGTGAGTAAGCGAGAGCGATCGCTGTGAGATCTGAGCCACCCCTCCCAAGTGTGGTGATATCCCCCGTTTCGGTTATACCCTGAAACCCGGCGACAACGGGTATGAAATCCTGCTTCAGATACCTCGAAATGATATCCGTGTTGATGTCGATGATCCTCGCTGATCCGTAACGCTTGTCGGTTATGATCTTCAGCTGATTTCCAGTGAAAGAGATCGCTTTGTAGCCTCTTTTTCTGAGTGCGATGCTCATGAGAGCCACACTCTGTATTTCTCCCGTCGAGAGGAGGAGATCCAGTTCTCTTGGATCGGGGTTTTCATCGATCGTCTTTGCGAGTTCTATTAAGTGATCCGTGGTGTCTCCCATGGCGGAAAGCACGACAACGGGCTTCACACCGCTCTTCTTTCTCTTTATGATTTTCTCGGCCACCTTCTCGAGTTTTTCCACATCGGAGATAGCGGCTCCACCGAACTTCATCACCACAACCGAGAACTTCTCGGCACCGCCGAGCACTTTGTATTTCGCCACTCTGAAAAGATCCGCTATCACGGCGCTGGCGGTGGGATATCCACCCGCTCCCCTTCCCTTCAGCAGAAAATCTCCAGCGAGATCAGTTGAAACTTCTATCGCGTTGTCCACACCATCCACGTTGAAGAACGGATCCTCCGGTGTCACTTCTCTCAAACGTACCTCGTATCTGTTTGTTGAAAAATCGAGTTCCCCGATCAGCTTCAGCTTTTTTCCGGAGCGAACGATCTCTTTTAGATACTCCGGATCTATTCTGGTTATGCCCTCGAACTGCACGCTGTTTATGCCCGGAAACCTTCCCGTTACCACACCAGCTAAGACGGAGACCTTGTACGCCACGTCGTAACCTTCGATGTCGTTTGTGGGATCAGCTTCAGCATAGCCAAGTTCCTGTGCTTCTTTCAGAACTTCTTCGAAATGTCTTCCCTTGCTCATCTCCGTGAGGATGTAGTTCGTCGTTCCGTTCATTATTCCGCGTATCCTGGTGACTTTCTGAAAGATCAGATAATCCTGAAGGAGAGATATGATGGGAATACCCCCACCCACGGATGCCTCGAAGAAGAGCTTCCGTTTTTTTATGTACTCTGAGAACTCGTTGCCGTATTCGGAGATGAGATTTTTGTTTGGAGTTACGACGATTCGCCCCAGCTCCAAGGCACGTCGCACAAGATCGACTGCCACATCCGTTCCACCTATTGCTTCTACAATCACATCGCTGTTCAAAATGAGGTCATCGAAATCGAAAGCTATCTCCTCTTTCGGAACGCCAAGCAGTTCGTACTTTTGAGGAGAGCGATTTATCACCTTCGAAATGATGAACTTTTCACCGATCCTTTTTTCTATTTCATTTCCTCTTTCTTTCAGTATGCGGTATATACTGCCACCCACAGTTCCAAGCCCTGCGATTCCTACCCGCACTTTTCTCACTCCTTGGGAAGAGTTTGTGAACATTTTAAAGGATCGATATGTTCTCATCTTATCCTAAATTTTACATTTTCATGATAAAAATGCTACTTCTAACAAAAAATTCGATTCAACAACTTGACATTTTAAAGTGAGTGATATACCATTCCTAAAAACCCCCCGTGATTTATTTATTATTCCAGGTCTGGTATAATCATTCAATCTCCGAGAGGAGTGGTTCACGTGAAGATGAAAGGTTCAAAGATGTTATTCGAAGCCCTTCTGAAAGAAGGAGTCGATACGATTTTCGGTATCCCCGGCGGTGCCATCATCAACGTATACGACGAACTCTGCAATTACGAGGATAAGATAAACTTCTATCTTTTCAGACACGAACAGGGAGCCACACACGCGGCAGACGGTTACGCGAGGGTCACGGGAAAACCCGGAGTGGTCATCGTCACTTCTGGCCCAGGTGCCACGAACACGGTCACAGGCATAGCCACCGCCTACATGGATTCGATTCCGATCGTGGTGATTACCGGTCAGGTTCCCACCTCTTTCATAGGAACAGACGCCTTTCAGGAAGTGGATGTCACGGGAATCACCATGCCCATCACCAAGCACAACCACCTCGTTACGAGTATAGAAGAACTTCCTTACGCGATAAAGGAAATGTTCTACGTTGCCACAACGGGAAGGCCGGGACCTGTCCTTCTGGACTTTCCAAAAGATATACAAACGGCCGAGGGAGAATTCAACTATCCTGATACGGTGGAAATTCCGGGATACAAACCCACGGTGAAAGGCCATCCCAAACAGATAAAGAAGGCGATTGAACTCTTGAAAGAATCGAAGCGCCCCGTTGTCATCGTGGGTGGTGGAGCGAATCTTTCCGGTGCCATGGATCTTGTGAACCAGTTCATCGACAAATTCAAGGTTCCAGCTGTCAGCACGCTCATGGGACGCGGTGTGAATCCTTCCGACGAGAAGCTTTACTACGAAGGAATCGGAATGCACGGTACTTACTATGGGAACTACGCCGTGGCCAACGCAGATCTCATCATCGCCCTCGGTGTGAGATTCAGCGACAGAATCCTCGGAAATCCCAGGACGTTCGCGAAGAACGCCAGAATAGTCCACGTTGACATAGATCCCGCCGAAATCGGAAAGAACGTTCGGGTAGACGTGCCCATAGTCGGCGATCTGAAGAGTGTCCTTGAGGAATTCCTGAAGTACGAAATCGAGACGGACTTCTCGGACTGGATCGAAGAGCTCCAGGAGATAAAGAAAAAGTACCCGCTCACCTACAAGAGGGATGGGAAGCTCATAAAACCCCAGTACGTTGTGGAAAAGGTGAACGAGGTCTTTCCAGACGACACGGTGGTCGTTGCGGATGTGGGGCAGAACCAGATGTGGGTTGCTCAGTTCTACAAGTTCAAACACCAGAGGTCTTTCCTGTGTTCCGGAGGACTCGGAACGATGGGATACGCCCTTCCCGCTGGAATAGGAGCCAAGATAGGAGCCCCAGACAAGGAGGTTGTAGTTTTTGCCGGAGACGGCGGTTTCCAGATGAACATACAGGAGCTCATGACGATAAAAAGGTACAACCTTCCTGTGAAGATCATCGTGATGGACAACAAAGCGCTGGGAATGGTGAGACAGTGGCAGCAGCTCTTTTTCAACTGCAGATACTCTGCCACCATTCTGTCTGACAACCCGGATTTCGCGAAGATAGCGGAAGCTGTTGGTATAAAAGCAATGAGAATAGAAAAGCCCGATCAGGTCGATGAAGCGATCGAGAAACTCGCAAAATCCAAAGAGCCGATGCTCATTCACGCCGTCGTTGATCCCGCCGAGAACGTTCTTCCGATGGTACCACCGGGAGGAGACGTGGGAACACCGCTCATTGAAGCCCCATACGACGAAACCTTCGTGGAAAGAGTTCTGAAGGTCATCGAAGAGAGCAGGAGAGGTGATGAAAGATGACGGACCAGATTCGAGAGCATCTTGTGTCCATGCTCGTTCACAATAAACCCGGTGTAATGAGGAAGGTGGCGAACCTGTTCGCCAGAAGGGGGTTCAACATCAGCAGTATCACCGTTGGAGAATCGGAAACTCCGGGTCTTTCTAGGCTCGTCATAATGGTGAAGGGCGACGATAAAACGATAGAACAGATAGAAAAACAGGCCTACAAACTCGTGGAGGTTGTGAAGGTAACTCCCATCGATCCCCTTCCGGAGAACCGCGTGGAAAGAGAAATGGCTCTGATCAAGGTGAGGTTCGATGAGGACAAACAGGAGATCTTCCAGCTCGTCGAGATATTCAGGGGTAAGATCATCGATGTTTCCAGAGAAGGCGCAATCATAGAAATCACTGGTGCGAGAAGCAAAGTGGAGGCTTTCATAAATCTTCTTCCTCAGAAGCAGGTGGAGGAAATAGCGAGAACAGGTATCGTAGCCATGAACAGGTGGAACGTAAAAGAAGGGGAGGGATTCTGATGGCAGTGATTTATTACGACAAGGACGCGGATCTCAATCTGATCAAGGACAAAAAGATCGCTATCATAGGGTACGGGAGTCAGGGGCATGCGCACGCGTTGAATCTGAAAGACAGCGGTCTCAACGTTGTGGTCGGATTGAGGGAAGGAAGCAAGAGCTGGAAGAAGGCGGAGGAACAGGGTCTCACCGTGAAAACAATAGAAGAGGCGGCAAAAGAGGCCGACATCATCATGATACTCATTCCCGATGAACACCAGCCGGAGATCTACAAAAAGTACATAGAAAAACACCTCACCGAGGGTAAGATGCTGATGTTTGCCCACGGGTTCAACATCCACTATCATCAGATCATTCCTCCAAAGAACGTGGATGTGACAATGATCGCTCCAAAGAGCCCTGGTCACATCGTGAGAAGAGAATACGTCGAAGGAAGGGGTGTGCCGGCTCTTGTAGCGGTCTATCAGGACTACACCGGTAAGGCCAAAGATATAGCGCTCGCCTACGCCAAAGGTATCGGCGTGACGAGAGCTGGTGTGATAGAGACGACCTTCAAGGAAGAGACGGAAACGGACCTGTTTGGAGAGCAGGCGGTCCTCTGCGGTGGAGTAACGGCTCTCATAAAAGCCGGTTTTGAAACTCTCGTGGATGCGGGTTATCAACCGGAAATTGCCTACTTCGAGTGTCTCAACGAGCTCAAGCTCATCGTTGATCTCATCTACGAAGGTGGTCTTTCCTTCATGAGATACTCCGTCAGCAACACCGCAGAGTACGGTGACTACATCAGTCAGGAAAAGATCGTTACAAAAGAAGTGAGAGAGAACATGAAGCAGATGCTCAAGGACATTCAGACAGGAAAGTTCGCTAAAGACTGGATACTCGAGAATCAGGCGGGAAGACCCTACTTCTACACCATGAGAAAGAAAGAATCCGAACATCTCATAGAAAAAGTGGGAAAAGAACTCAGAAAAATGATGCCATGGCTCAAGGAGAGGAACGTCGATGAGGAGTGATGTGATAAAAAAGGGCCTCGAAAGGGCTCCTCATAGATCACTTTTGAAGGCACTCGGAATAACGGACGACGAAATGCGAAGGCCTTTCATCGGCATAGTGTCCTCGTGGAACGAGATCATTCCCGGCCATGTCCACCTTGACAAGGTTGTCGAGGCGGTGAAAGCCGGTGTGAGAATGGCCGGAGGAGTTCCTTTCGTCTTTCCAACGATCGGGATCTGTGACGGAATAGCCATGGATCACAGGGGAATGAAGTTTTCCTTGCCCTCGAGGGAACTCATAGCGGACTCCATAGAGATCGTTGCAAGCGGTTTCCCCTTCGATGGTTTGGTCTTCGTCCCCAACTGCGACAAGATCACACCCGGCATGATGATGGCCATGGGAAGATTGAACATCCCGTCCGTTCTGATATCCGGCGGTCCCATGCTCGCAGGTCGCTACAACGGCAGAGACATCGATCTCATCACCGTCTTCGAAGCGGTTGGTGGATACAAAGTGGGAAAAGTCGATGAAGAAACGCTCAAAGCGATAGAAGATCTCGCGTGCCCGGGTGCCGGTTCGTGTGCTGGATTGTTCACCGCGAACACGATGAACTCTCTGGCGGAAGCTCTCGGAATCGCACCGAGGGGGAATGGGACTGTACCGGCCGTACATGCGAAGAGGTTGAGAATGGCGAAAGAAGCGGGAATACTCGTTGTGGAACTCGTGAAAAGAGATATAAAACCAAGAGATATCGTCACTCTGGACTCTTTCATGAACGCTGTCATGGTGGATCTTGCAACGGGAGGATCCACGAACACAGTTCTGCATTTGAAGGCGATAGCCGAGAGTTTTGGAATAGATTTCGATATAAAGCTCTTTGACGAACTCAGCAGGAAGATTCCTCACATCTGCAACATCTCTCCCGTTGGTCCGTACCACATCCAGGATCTCGACGATGCTGGTGGTATCTACGCTGTGATGAAACGTCTCCAGGAAAATGGTCTTTTGAAGGAAGACGTCATGACCATCTATTTGAGAAAGATTGGAGATCTCGTCAGAGAAGCTAAGATCCTGAATGAAGATGTGATCAGGCCCTTCGATAATCCGTACCACAAAGAGGGCGGGCTCGGTATCCTCTTCGGGAACCTCGCTCCGGAAGGAGCGGTTGCCAAACTCTCCGGTGTTCCCGAGAAGATGATGCACCACGTTGGCCCGGCCGTCGTCTTTGAAGACGGAGAAGAGGCGACAAAAGCCATTCTATCTGGAAAGATCAAAAAAGGAGACGTGGTTGTGATTCGCTACGAAGGACCGAAGGGTGGTCCCGGGATGAGGGAGATGCTCTCACCCACCTCCGCTATCGTGGGGATGGGCCTTGCGGAGGACGTGGCTCTCATCACAGACGGTAGGTTCTCGGGTGGATCGCACGGTGCCGTGATAGGTCACGTTTCTCCAGAAGCGGCAGAAGGCGGTCCTATAGGTATCGTGAAAGACGGGGACCTCATCGAGATAGATTTTGAAAAGAGAACCCTGAATCTCTTGATCTCAGACGAAGAGTTCGAAAGAAGAATGAAAGAGTTCACGCCTCTGGTGAAAGAAGTGGACAGCGATTACCTGAGAAGGTACGCGTTCTTCGTGCAGTCGGCGAGCAAGGGGGCAACCTTCAGGAAGCCCTGAGGAGGTGGTCTTTTGAGTATAAAGGTCTACGATACAACGCTCAGGGACGGTGCGCAGGCCTTTGGAGTTTCTTTCTCACTCGAAGATAAGATCAGAATTGCCGAGGCACTCGATGACCTCGGTGTTCACTATCTTGAAGGGGGTTGGCCTGGCTCCAACCCGAAGGATATAGCGTTTTTTGAAGCTGTAAAAGGTATGAACTTCAAGAATCTGAAAGTGGCGGCCTTCAGTTCCACAAGAAGGCCCGATGTGAAAATAGAAGAAGACGCGAACATTCAAACCCTCATAAAAGCGGAAACACCTGTTTACACGATCTTTGGAAAGAGCTGGGATCTTCACGTGGAAAAAGCCTTGCGAACGACACTCGAAGAGAATCTGAAGATGATATACGACACAGTTTCATATCTCAAAAGATTCGCCGATGAGGTGATATACGACGCGGAACACTTCTTCGATGGGTACAAGGCGAACAGAGAGTACGCCCTCAAAACTCTGAAGGTGGCTGAAGAAGCGGGGGCTGATTGTCTCGTTCTCGCTGACACGAACGGTGGAACGCTTCCACACGAGATCGAGGAGATCATCGAGGATGTGAAAAAGCACGTGAAAGCTCCGCTCGGAATACACGCTCACAACGATTCGGATGTGGCGGTGGCGAATACACTCGCGGCTGTGAGAAAGGGAGCCGTGCACGTCCAGGGGACCATAAACGGCCTTGGAGAGAGATGTGGAAACGCGAATCTCTGTTCGGTGATTCCGAATCTCGTTCTCAAGATGGGACTTGAGGTTATACCAAAGGAAAACTTGAAGAAGCTCTTCGATGTGGCACACCTCGTGGCAGAACTCTCCGGAAGGCCCCACATCGAGAACATGCCCTATGTGGGTGATTACGCCTTCGCTCACAAGGGAGGAGTCCATGTTTCTGCCATAAAACGCGATCCAAGGACTTACGAACACATCGACCCGGAACTCGTGGGGAACAGAAGGATCATATCCATCTCGGAACTTTCCGGTAAGAGCAACGTGCTGGAGAAGATAAAGGAAATGGGATTCGAAATAGATGAGTCATCGCCCAAGGTCAGGGAGATCCTCAAAAAGATCAAGGAATTGGAAGCGCAGGGGTACCACTTCGAGGGTGCGGAGGCATCTTTCGAGCTTCTCGTCAGGGATATGCTCGGGAAAAGAAAGAAGTACTTTGAGTTTCTCGGTTTCACCGTGATGACCATAAAGAACAGGGATGAGGAGAGTTTCTCCGAAGCAACCGTGAAAGTCAGAGTCCCGGACGAAGTTGCGAAGAGACTGGGACACGACGAACCCTTTGAACACACAGCAGCGGAAGGAGAAGGACCGGTAGAAGCGCTCGACAGAGCGGTGAGAAAAGCCCTCGAGAAATTCTATCCATCTTTGAAAGACACGAAACTCACGGACTACAAGGTGAGAATCCTGAACGAGCAGGCGGGCACCAAAGCGACAACACGGGTTCTCATAGAGTCCAGCGATGGAAAGAGAAGGTGGGGAACTGTGGGCGTCTCACCGAACATCATAGAGGCTTCCTGGACCGCTCTTCTCGAATCCTTAGAGTACAAGCTTCACAAGGATGAAGAGGAGATGAGAAACGATGAGGAGAATTAAGATCTTCGATACAACGTTGAGAGACGGAGAGCAATCCCCGGGAGCTTCGATGTCGATTGAAGAAAAAGTAGAAATGGCGCTCATGTTGGAGGATCTTGGCGTCGATCTCATCGAAGCCGGGTTTCCCGTTTCATCTCCCGTGCAGTTCGAGGCTGTGAAAAGAGTTGCGAGCGCCGTTCAGAAACCCATAGTGGTGGGACTCGCAAGGTGCGTTGAAAAAGACATAGACGCAGCATACGAGGCTCTCAAGGATCGACCAAAGGACAAACGTATGATACACGTTTTCATAGCGACTTCTCCGATTCACAGAAAGTACAAGCTGAGAATGGAAAAAGAAGAGATCCTCGAGAGGATCAGAAGATACGTCGGTTACGCCAAACAGTTCTTCGACCTCGTGGAGTTCTCGGCGGAAGACGCTTCGAGAACGGAGGTTCCCTTCCTGATAGAGGCTTACAAGACGGCGATCGAAGCCGGAGCCACTACGATCAACGTTCCGGACACGGTGGGGTACGCCCTTCCCGACGAGTTTGGAGAACTCATAAAGACTCTGAGGGAGGGTGTGCCCGGTATAGAAAACGTCGATCTCTCTGTGCACTGTCACAACGATCTCGGACTCGCCGTGGCGAACTCCCTTGCCGCCGTTCAGAACGGAGCCACCCAGGTCGAGGTGACTTTGAACGGCATCGGAGAAAGGGCAGGAAACTGCGCCCTGGAAGAGTTCGTGATGATCCTCAAGGTGAGGAAAGACAAACTTCCCTACGAGACGGGTATAAAGACGGAGCTCATATACCCCGCTTCCAGACTCCTCACACACATAACGGGGCTCATCCCGTCCAGAAACAAACCCATAGTGGGAGAGAACGTGTTCCTTCACGAGTCGGGAATACACCAGGACGGTGTGCTGAAACACAGAGAAACCTACGAGATCATGAAACCTTCAGATATCGGCAGGTCTTCCGAGACGCTCGTGCTTGGAAGACACTCCGGAAAACACGCCCTCAGGAAGAAACTGGAGACATACGGCATCAAACTCGACGAAGAGACTTTCCAGAAAGTGTTCGAGAAATTCACAGAACTCGCCGACAGAAAAAAAGAGGTTTACGACGATGATCTTTTCTCGATCGTCTCTGAAGTTTTGAGGGAACCCATCAACGGTTACAAACTCGTTCACTTCCATGTACACACCGGAAACACACTGCTTCCAACTGCGGCGGTCGTGCTTCAGGTTGGAAACGAGAAGAGAGAAGCAGCAGAGGCAGGAAACGGACCGGTGGATGCCATTTTCAAGGCCATAGACAAAGCGCTCGGTATACAGCCCAAGCTCGAAGAATACATAATTCAGGCGGTTGGAACTGGAAAGAACGCGCAGGGAGAAGTCAAACTCACGTTGAGAATAGACAACGAACTCTACAGTGGAAGGGGAGTTTCCACGGACATAGTGGAGGCCTCCGCGATAGCTTACATAAACGCGATAAACAAGTACCTCATCGCCAAAGGTCTTCTCAGAAAAAACGGAGGTGCTGAGTGAGATGACACTCGCAGAAAAGATACTCTCTCAAAAAGCGGGAAGAAAGGTAGAACCAGGAGAATTTCTCCTTCTGGAGCCGGACATCGCTCTCGCGAACGACATAACGGCTCCGCTTGCGATAAAGAAGTTCAAGGAGTACGGTGGAAAGAAAGTGAAGTATCCAGACAGAGTGGTGCTCGTTCCAGACCATTTCACCCCCAACAAGGACATAAAGTCCGCCATGCAGGTGAAGATGATGAGAGAATTTGCCAGAGAGCAGGGGATCGAAAAGTTCTTCGAAATAGGCAGGATGGGTATTGAACACGTGCTGCTTCCAGAAGAAGGAATCGTGAAATCCGGAGATCTCGTGGTCGGTGCGGATTCACACACCTGTACCTACGGAGCCCTTGGAGCGTTTGCGACCGGAGTGGGGTCCACCGACATCGCGGGCTTCTATCTCATAGGAAAGGTATGGTTCCGTGTCCCCGAGAGTATAAAGGTGACTCTTCGCGGGAAGTTCAAGGATCTGGTGACTGCCAAAGACCTCGTGTTGAAGCTCATCTCGATACTCGGTGTAGATGGAGCCAACTACAAGGCGATAGAATTCTCTGGACCGGGTGTGAAAGAGATCAGCATGGACGGCCGTTTTACCATTTCGAACATGGCGATCGAGGCGGGAGGAAAGACGGGACTGTTTCCGGTGGACGAGATCACCATTGCCTACGAAAGAGAAAGAGGCATAGAAGTGGAAGAGATGTACCCGGACGAAGACGCAAAATACGTGAGAGAAGTGGAAATGGACCTTTCTGAGCTCGAACCTCAGGTTGCATATCCCTTCCTCCCATCCAACGCGAAGGACGTTTCCGAAGCTGAGAAAGAGAGAATAAAGATAGATCAGGCGGTGATAGGAAGCTGTACCAACGGAAGGATAGAAGATCTCAGACTTGCCGCGCAGATTCTGAAGGGAAGGACAGTATCACCGGACGTTCGATGCATCATAATTCCGGGATCCCAGAAGGTTTACAAACAGGCTCTCAAAGAAGGACTCATCGACATATTCATCGACGCGGGCTGCGCCGTTTCCACGCCCACATGTGGACCCTGTCTTGGCGGACACATGGGAGTGCTCGCAGAAGGAGAGGTTGCGATCTCCACAACGAACAGGAACTTCGTTGGAAGGATGGGACATCCGAACAGCAAGGTTTTCCTGGCATCTCCTGCAGTGGCGGCGGCCAGCGCGATAAAGGGATACATCGCAGATCCGAGAAAGCTGTGAGGTGATGGTGGTGAAGATAAAGGGAAAGGTTTTCGTTTTTGGGGACAACGTGAACACGGACGAGATCATACCGGCTAGGTACCTCAACACTTCTGACCCTCAGGAACTCGCAAAATACTGTATGGAGGACGCGAGACCCGGCTTTGGAAGACGAGACGATATAAAAGGATCGATCATCGTGGCAGGAGAGAACTTCGGATGCGGTTCCTCGAGGGAACACGCTCCCGTTGCCATAAAGGCGGCTGGAATCTCCTGTGTCATAGCCAAGTCTTTTGCAAGGATTTTCTTCAGGAACGCTATAAACATCGGTCTCCCCATCGTCGAACTGAAAGAAGCCGACGAATTCGAAGAGGGTGACGTAGCAGAGGTGGATCTGGAAAACGGAGTGGTGAGGAATCTCACGAAAGGGAAAGAGTACAGAATAAGACCATATCCTGAGTTTCTCATGAAGATCATGGAAGCGGGTGGATGGCTTGAATACTGTCTCAAAGAAGTGGGGGAGTGACGGATGAAGATAGCGGTTTTACCTGGAGACGGCATAGGTCCCGAGGTTGTAAGGGAAGCTCTTAAAGTGCTCGAGGTGGTGGAAAAGAAAACGGGGAAAACCTTTGAGAAAGTCTTTGGACACATCGGAGGGGATGCCATAGACAAATTCGGTGAACCCCTTCCTGAAGAGACAAAAAAGATATGTCTGGAAGCCGACGCGATCTTCCTTGGAAGCGTCGGAGGACCTAAATGGGACGATCTTCCTCCGGAGAAGAGGCCGGAAATAGGGGGGCTTCTTGCCCTAAGGAAGATGCTCAACCTTTACGCAAACATAAGACCGATAAAGGTCTACAGATCGCTTGTGCATGTCTCTCCTTTGAAAGAAAAGGTGATTGGATCCGGGGTCGATCTTGTGACCGTCAGGGAACTTTCCTACGGAGTTTACTACGGCCAGCCGAGGGGATTGGATGAAGAAAAGGGATTCGACACCATGATCTACGACAGAAAAACTGTGGAACGGATCGCGAGAACTGCCTTTGAAATCGCAAAAAACAGAAGAAAAAAGGTCACCTCCGTCGACAAAGCGAACGTCCTCTACAGTTCTATGCTGTGGAGGAAAGTTGTGAACGAAGTAGCGAGAGAATACCCTGATGTGGAGCTGACGCACATGTATGTGGACAACGCTGCCATGCAGCTCATCCTGAAACCATCGCAGTTCGATGTGATCCTCACAACGAACATGTTTGGAGACATTCTCTCGGATGAGAGCGCGGCACTTCCTGGTTCTCTTGGTCTTCTGCCGTCCGCGTCTTTCGGTGATAAGAACCTCTACGAACCGGCAGGAGGTTCCGCTCCTGATATAGCCGGAAAGAACATCGCCAACCCGATCGCACAGATCCTCTCTCTCGCCATGATGCTCGAGCATTCCTTTGGAATGGTGGAAGAGGCAAGAAAGATAGAAAGAGCGGTTGAGCTGGTGATAGAAGAGGGATACAGAACCAGAGACATCGCAGAGGATCCAGAAAAGGCGGTTTCGACCTCTCAGATGGGAGATCTCATATGTAAAAAACTCGAAGAAATATGGTGAAGGGCCCTTCAGGGCCCTTCACATTTTCCATGTGTCGGTGAGTCTTCTCACCTTCACGATAGAGCCTTTCTTCATCTTTCTGATCGCCGCCACCGCTGCTCTGAGTGACTCGACTGTGGTCAGGTATGGGATCTTCCTCTTCAGCGCCGTGGTTCTTATCATGTATCCGACGGTTCTTCTTCCTTCAACTTTGAAGGGTTCCTTTCCATGAGAGACGGCGACGAGCGCAGGTTCATCACTGGACTGGGTGATCACGACAAGGGATATCTTTCCCTGCTCCAGAAGATCTATCACGTCCGGTCTTCCTTCTCCCACCTTTGGAACCACCTTCACTTCCACACCGTGTGACTGCAGAGCCTTTGCCGTTCCTCTTGTTGCGTATATCTCAAAGCCCATGTCTGCGAGGTGAGCCAAGAGAGGAACGGCTTCCCTCTTGTCTTTGTCTGCGACGGTTGCGAGGATTGCACCCGTTGTTGGCAGGGGGTTTCCGGCGGCTATCTGAGCCTTCGCGAATGCCTCTGCGAAATCTTCACCGATTCCCATCACTTCTCCTGTGGAGCGCATCTCTGGCCCGAGAAGTACATCCGTTCCCGGGAACTTATGGAACGGTATCACCACCTCTTTCACAGAGAACATCTTCGGCCAGGGAGTTGGGAGGATCTCACTCTCTCCCAGTTTATCAACTTTTACCCCTGGTCTTGTGGGATATGGGAAGTACTCAGAAAGGAGCTCGGGCAGGTTTCTTCCCACCATGATTTTGGCGGCGATTCTCGCCACGGGGATTCCGATCGCTTTGCTCACGAAAGGAACTGTTCTCGATGCTCTGGGATTTGCCTCTATGATGTAGATCTCCTCGTCTTTCACCGCAAGCTGTATGTTCGCAACTCCCACAACCTTCAGCGCTTTTACAAGCTTGTAAACGGTTTCCTCTATCTCTTCCACGAGTTTCTCAGAAAGACTCACAGGGGGCAGAACACACGCGGAATCTCCCGAATGGACTCCGGCTTCTTCTATCTGCTCCATCAATCCTGCTATCCACACGTATTTTCCATCCGACACGACATCTACGTCGAGTTCTATCGCGTCTTCAAGAAATTTGTCTATCAGAACGGGGTATCCCGGTGAGACAACGGCCGCTTCCTTGACGTACATTTCGAGTTCCTGAGGAGTGTCCACAATGGCCATGGCCCTTCCTCCGAGCACGTAGCTCGGCCTCACAAGAACGGGGTATCCAAGATTCTCTGCTACCCTCAACGCTTCTTCCACGGACGATGCCGTTCCAAATGGAGGGCACTTCAACCCGATTTGTTTCAGAAGCTTAGCGAATTTTTCCCTGTCTTCGGCGATCTCAATCGATTCGAAGCTCGTTCCTATGATGTTCACCCTCTCTTCTACGAGGTATTTTGCTATCTTCAGTGGTGTCTGACCGCCGAATGCCACCACCACTCCCTTCGGTTTTTCGTTCCTCACGATCTCCAGAACATCTTCAACGGTGAGCGGTTCGAAGTAAAGCCTGTCTGAAGTGTCGTAGTCAGTCGAAACGGTTTCGGGGTTGGAGTTGACCATTATGGTTTCGTATCCTTCTTCCTGGAAGGCCCACACTCCGTGGACGTTCGTGTAGTCGAATTCTATTCCCTGACCTATCCTGTTGGGACCGGATCCCAGAATCATGATCTTCTCTCTGTCTGAAGGTACCGCTTCGTTCTCCACGCCGTTGTAGGTGGAGTAGTAATACGGGGTCTGTGCTTCGAACTCAGCGGCGCAGGTGTCCACCATCTTGTAGACGGGAAAGATCCGGTTGTCTTCTCTCATCTTTCTGATTTCTTTTTCTGAAACACCCCATATCTCCGCAATTTCCCTGTCTGAGTATCCCCACTGTTTTGCTTTCTTCAGGATCTCCACATCGAATTTCTTCAACTTCAGCTCTTCCTCGAGTTCTATACACGCTTTCATCTCTCTGAGGAACCATCTGTCGATCTTAGTGAGTTCGTGCACTTCCTCTACATCCATTCCGTTCCTGAACGCAGCAAAGATGTAGGAGATCCTTTCCGGCGTTGGATTTGCAAGGTGTTCTCTTATGTGTTCAAGATCCAGTTTGGGAGCGGCATCGAGTTCAAGGGATCTGAGGGCTTTTCCCAAGGCTTCTTTGAAGGTCCTGCCTATCGCCATCACTTCTCCTACGGACTTCATCTGGGTGTTCAGTCTTGGGTCGGCCCCGGGGAACTTTTCGAGTTGGAATCTCGGTATCTTCACCACGACGTAGTCTATGGAGGGTTCGAAGGCGGCCATCGTTTTGCCGGTGATGTAGTTCGGTATCTCATCGAGAGTGAAACCAACGGCAAGGAGAGCTGCGACCTTCGCGATGGGATAGCCCGTTGCCTTCGATGCCAGTGCGGATGACCTGGAGACCCTTGGGTTCATCTCTATGACGACCATTCTACCGGTTTCTGGATCCACGGCGAACTGAATGTTCGATCCACCCGTTTCTATACCGATCGCATCGATCACTTTGTGAGCTGCGTCCCTCATTCTCTGGTACTCAACGTCCGTGAGTGTTTGCGCAGGTGCCACCGTTATGGAATCTCCGGTGTGTATTCCCATCGGGTCGAGATTCTCTATGGAACACACCACTATAAAGTTTCCAGCTCCATCTCTCACCACTTCGAGTTCGTACTCCTTCCAGCCGAGGACTGATTCCTCTATGAGGACCGTGTGAACCGGGCTTTCTATGAGACCCTTTGTTACGATGTCTCTCAGTTCTTCTTCATTGAACGCGATTCCACCACCTGTTCCACCCAGGGTGAAACTCGGCCTTATTATGACGGGGTAGCCGAATTCTCTTGCCGTCTCCAGTGCATCGGCGAGGTTGTTCACGAGTCTGCTTCTCAGAACCTCAAGACCTGCCTTTTCCATGGTTTCCTTGAAGAGTTCTCTATCCTCGGCCTTCTTTATCGAGTCGAGCTTTGCACCGATCAACTGAACACCGTATTTATCGAGAATCCCCCTTTCGGCGAGTTCCACAGCGAGATTCAGGGCGGTCTGTCCTCCGAGGGTGGGGAGCAGAGCATCCGGTCTTTCTTTTTCAATAATCTTTTCGAGGAACTCCACCGTTAGAGGTTCTATGTAAACGGCATCGGAAAACTCCGGATCTGTCATTATGGTTGCGGAGTTGGAGTTAACTATGATCACCTCGTAGCCGGCGCTTTTGAGAGCCTTCAGGGCCTGAGTGCCTGAATAGTCGAACTCCGCAGCCTGACCGATTGTGATCGGACCGGATCCTATAACGAGGATCCTCTTTATGTCTTCTCTCTTCGGCATTACCTTACCTCCTTTATGAGGCGTTTGAATTCTTCGAAGAAGTATTTGGCATCGTGAGGTCCGGGAGAGGCTTCAGGGTGATATTGAACAGAAAAGGCTGGATAATCAACCAGCCTCATTCCTTCCATCGTTCCGTCGTTCAGGGAGATGTGGGTGATCTCGACTTTTATTCCCTGAGGACTGATTCCTTCGAGGGCGGATATCTTCTGAAGATTTTTCGTGAGAACGTTCGCGTCCTGATCCTCGCTTCCCAGTTCTGGAAGGCCGAAACTCTTTGGATCCACAGCGAAGCCGTGGTTGTGCGTTGTGATCAGAACACGACCGGTTCTCAGATCTTTAACGGGATGGTTGATGCCTCTGTGACCGAATTTCATCTTGTAAGTCCTTCCACCAACGGCGAGGCCAAGGAGCTGATGCCCAAGGCAGATCCCCGCGAGTGGAATTTCTTCTTTCAGAAGGTCTTTGATCAATCTGACGGTTTTCAAAAGGGCGGCGGGATCACCGGGACCGTTCGAGATCAGAACACCGTCGGGATTCAGTTTTTTGATGTCGTCTATATCAACACTGTAAGGAACTCTCATCACTTTTGCTCCCACTCTCTTCAGGTCTCTGAGAATACCCCATTTGACACCGGAATCGAGTACCACCACTGAGAAATCTCCTTCCGGGTTTTCTACGATGACTTCCTTCGGTGAAACAAGACCGGCTAAATCCCTTCCAACGATACTGGGGCTTTCTTTCACCCGTTTTACAAGGGAATCCGGATCGAGATCAACGGTCGATATGGCACCTTTCATAGCACCTTTCACTCGAATTTTCCTGGTGAGTGCTCTGGTGTCCACTCCTTCTATGGCCACGATGTTGTACTTTTTCAAGTAATCGGGGAAAGACATGGTGGCTCTCCAGTTGGAAGGGGTATCCACGCTTCTGTAGACAACAAAACCGGCAACTTTTATTCCATCTGATTCTACGTCTTCGTCGTTCACTCCGTAGATTCCTATTTCCGGGTAGGTCATGACGACGATCTGACCGGTGTAGGAGGGATCGGTGAGGACTTCCTGATAGCCTGTCATTCCTGTGTTGAAGACCAGTTCACCAAAAGTTTCACCCTCTGCACCCAGACTTTGTCCAAAAAAAAACGAACCATCTTCTAAAGCGAGAAGTGCCTTCTTGGACATGTTGCACCTCCTTCCCTTTCTCAGAGATTATACCCGCTGAAAGGACCTCCCGTCTTTTTCTTTACTTTGAATTAAAGGAAAGTCACAGGACTTTAATTTGGAATAAACATTTGAAATTTGAGAATTTTCATGCAATGAATGCAGGGTTCTGAAAACTAATAAACAATGGCTTAAACATCATCTTCTAAGCTGAACAAAGGGGTGACGATCAATGAGAACCGATACGGAATGGCTCCTTTGTGATTTCCATGTACACACGAACATGAGTGACGGGCATCTTCCTCTGGGAGAAGTGGTGGATCTGTTTGGAAAACATGGAGTGGACGTGGTTGCCATAACAGATCATATAGTCGACCGAAGAACCCTCGAGCAAAGAAAGAGGAACGGAGAACCGCTCGGAGCGATCACAGAAGATGAGTTTCAGGATTATTTGAAACGTCTCTGGAGAGAACAGAAAAGGGCCTGGGAAGAATATGGAATGATCCTCATACCGGGTGTTGAGATCACGAACAACACGGATCTGTACCACATAGTCGCCGTGGATGTGAAGGAGTACGTAGATCCTTCACTGCCTGTAGAAGAAATTGTGGAGAAGTTGAAGGAGCAAAACGCTCTTGTTATAGCCGCGCATCCGGATAGAAAAAAGCAAGATGAAGAACATCTTTCGTGGTATCTCTGGGCGAACATGGAGCGTTTCAAGGACATGTTCGACGCGTGGGAAGTCGCGAATCGTGATGACCTGTTCAACTCTGTTGGTGTGAAAAAGTATCGATACGTGGCGAACTCCGATTTTCACGAACTTTGGCACGTTTACTCCTGGAAAACCCTTGTGAAGTCGGAGAAGAACATCGAAGCGATAAAGGAAGCAATCAGAAAGAACACGGATGTGGCGATCTATCTGATGAGAAAAAAACAGGTTGAATTATCTGTTGGATGTGATATAATGAATGAAACTTCGAAGTAAAAATAGAACAACTACGATTTGTTACAAACACGAAAAGAACGCGTACTGAGTCGAGAGAGTGAGCAGGAGGTGTTACTATGGCGAGAGTAGCGAGGGAAATGGTGGAAAAAGCAGGGGTTGATGTCGATAAGTTGCTGGAACTTCTGATCAAGAATGCGGCGGCCGAACTCACGACTTATTACTACTACACCATCTTGAGAGCGAACCTCATAGGACTTGAGGGAGAAACCATCAAAGAGATTGCGGAAGTTGCAAGAATCGAAGACAGAAATCACTTCGAAGCGCTTGTTCCCAGAATCTACGAGCTCGGTGGGAAACTTCCAGATTGCATGAAGGAGTTCCACGATCTCTCTGCATGTCCACCAGCAAGACTTCCGGACAAACCAACTGTTCAGGAGATTCTGAGGGTGCTCGTTGCCGCTGAAAGATGCGCGGTGAAAGGGTACACCGAGATATGCAACATGACCGCGGGTAAAGATCACAGGACCTACGAACTGTCTCTTGCTATTCTGAACGAAGAGATCGAACACGAATCCTGGTTCTCCGAGTTCCTCGGAGAGGGGCCATCTGGTCACTTCATGAGGCGTGGTGAAACTTCGCCGTTCGTTTCGAAATTCCTCAAGTGAAAATTCTAAGGTTCGGACTGGCGCACCTTCGGGTGCGCCTTTTGTTTTAAAATAGGATCAAAAAGATCGGGAGGGATCGCAGTGGAGGAAAAGAGGCTGTCTGCTAAGAAAGGTCTCCCTCCAGGAACACTCGTTTACACAGGGAAGTACAGGGAAGATTTTGAGATCGAAGTGATGAATTACTCCATAGAGGAATTTCACGAGTTCAAAACCACAGATGTCGAATCCGTTCTTCCCTTCAAAGATTCTTCAACACCCACCTGGATAAACATAACAGGCATACACAGGACGGATGTGGTTCAAAGGGTAGGTGAGTTCTTTGGTATTCATCCTCTCGTGCTCGAGGACATCCTCAATGTGCATCAGAGACCAAAAGTGGAGTTTTTTGAGAACTACGTGTTCATCGTTCTGAAGATGTTCACCTATGATGAAAATCTTCATGAACTGGAATCGGAGCAGGTCAGTTTGATACTCACAAAAAACTGCGTTCTTATGTTTCAGGAAAAGATAGGGGACGTGTTCGATCCCGTACGGGAAAGAATCAGATACAACAGGGGAATCATAAGGAAAAAGAGAGCGGATTACCTCCTCTATTCACTGATAGACGCACTGGTAGATGACTATTTCGTCCTGCTGGAGAAGATCGACGATGAGATCGATATACTGGAGGAAGAAGTGCTCGAAAGACCTGAAAAAGAGACAGTTCAGAGAATACATCAACTCAAGAGAAATCTGGTTGAACTGAGAAAGACGATCTGGCCGTTGAGAGAAGTGTTGAGTTCTCTTTACAGAGATGTTCCTCCTCTTATAGAAAAAGAAACGGTCCCATATTTCAGAGATGTATACGATCACACTATCCAGATTGCAGACACCGTAGAAACCTTCAGAGACATCGTGAGCGGTCTTCTTGATGTGTATCTTTCGAGTGTAAGTAACAAAACAAACGAAGTGATGAAGGTGCTCACCATCATAGCGACGATCTTCATGCCTCTCACCTTCATAGCGGGTATCTACGGAATGAACTTCGAATACATGCCGGAGCTCAGATGGAAATGGGGCTATCCTGTGGTTCTCGCTGTTATGGGTGTGATCGCTGTCATCATGGTGGTCTACTTCAAGAAAAAGAAGTGGCTGTGATTTGTCAACTCGACAATTGATCTATTCCCGATGCCTCACAATGTCTTTCGAGATTCTTCTCTTCCAGAGAAGATAAACAAGTATCACAACTGCAAAAAGAACGATCCCCAGAATTTTTGAAAACTTCAGGAAGACCCTTCCAGCTATCAGACTGGAGAAAAAGAATGTACTCTCGTAGAGCAAGTCTCCAAGCCATATAATGAGGAGTGTGGGGAAGTTTCTTCCCGTGTAGCCCGCCAGAAACGGAGTGAACTTTCCCACCCAGGGAACGAATTTGCAAAGCGGCAGCAGTATTTTTTCTGAAAAAATGTAGACGTTTAAAAACTCCACAAGTATCTTTTGTACGAATTTCCACCTGAGATTGAAAGGCACAGATTTGAGCTTTTTTCCAGCAAAGAATGTCACAGTATCCCAGCTCAAAAGCCCCATGTAGATTGTAAAGAAGGACGGAAAAATCTTCAGCTTTCCAACGGAGATCAGTGCTGTTGCTGTTAAAATTGGAATGGGAGTGCCCGAGTTGTCGAAAAGGAACGTTGCAAAGAAGAGTAACAGATATTTCAATCTTTTCATCCCTCCCGTGAAATATAATAGCGCAAGGAGGTGATGAGAAAATAAACGAAGTGCTGGTGAAGGA
The DNA here is from genome assembly GCF_000019625.1 of Thermotoga sp. RQ2. Classification (NCBI taxonomy): domain Bacteria; kingdom Thermotogati; phylum Thermotogota; class Thermotogae; order Thermotogales; family Thermotogaceae; genus Thermotoga; species Thermotoga sp. RQ2. The sequence continues at coordinate 360,163 of NC_010483.1, read as the reverse complement.
GCGAGAAGAAAAATTGAACAGGGTTTTAGTGGCTCTTCTAGGAATTCCAGTTGTTTTTTCCATTATTCGAGCCAAAATCGTCGAAACGATAGGATATTTCATATTCTGGCTCGGTGGTTTTTCATCATACGTTTATGAGAAGATAACCCATCAGGAGATACCTGAGAGAACGAAATTGATGCTCTCTTCATCGATATTTCTCCACTCTGTGATGGGACAATTTTTGAACTTCTACGAGAAGATATTTTTCTGGGACAAGATACTTCACTTCTACGGATCTTTTGTCATAACGTACTTTTTTTACCAGATTCTGACGAAAAAGTCGAGATTCTGGGACGAGGTGCCGGGTGCCGTTTTGATGTCATTCCTTCTCGGGGTCTTTTCCGGGGTCCTTTGGGAAATAGCCGAATTCACGACGGATAAGATACTGCCTGGCTACAACACACAAAAAGGTCTGGACGACACCATGCTGGATCTCATTTTCGATCTTCTTGGATGCTACACGATGGCAAAGATTGTGTACAGGAAGAGGACAGGACGATTCTTCTGGAGACCTCATTCATGAAAAAAGCCTATCTCTTTCTCACACTCGAAGGTATCTTCTCACTGTTCTACGCACTTCTAATACAGGGACCTGTGTTCACAGGTCTTGCGATGCTTTTCAACCTGGACGAGTTTCTCCTGAGTGTCGCTGCCGCAATCCCTCCTATGATGCAATTTTTTCAGTTGTTTGCCTCCTTCTTTGTTCAGAAATACAGGAAGAGGCGTTTTCTGGTCAACGTGTTCAACGCTTTCAGCAGATTCAGTTTCGCTTCTCTCGTCGTTTTTCTGCTGCTTGAGAAAACAGAACCGTTGATTTTCATCGTTGCACTCGTGATTTCCCAGATCTTCGCGGCCCTCTCCAGCAGTACATGGAACTCATGGATGAGGGATCTCGTTCCTCCAGAGGAAAGAGGAAGGGTGTTTGGAAACAGAAACATGTTTCTCTCCATAGGAAATGCTCTCATTATATACCTCTATTCTTCTATAGTCGATCATTTTTCTTCGGGTTTTGTTCTTGTGCTTCTCATCTCCACAGTGGGAACTGTCCTTTCTATCCTTGCCATGAACAAAATACCGGACGTTCCAGTTAAGGAAACAGGAACGGGAATTCCTCTCAAAGTGGTATTCAAGGACGAAAACTTCATGAAATTTGTCTTCTTCACCTTTTACTGGAACATGGCAGTCACGTTCTCTTCTGCTTTCTATCACTATCATCTTTTGAAGAACCTGGGTGTGGATTACACGTACATCGCTTACATGATGATTGTGAACAACTTTGTGGCGATGCTGGTTTACAGGATTCTTGGAAAAGTATCTGACAGGGTAGGACACAAAACGATAGCCGAGTTCGGTATCACCCTTGCTTCTTTCGTCTCCGGTATGTGGTTCTTCATGAACACCAATACTTACAGAACTCTCATGATAGCGGACGCCTTCCTTTCTTCCATCGCGTGGTCTGCCATAAACCTGTCGCTTGCCATCCTTCCTATGGAGGTTGCTTTCGAGTCCGATCCCATTTTCTTCGGTCTGAACGCGTCTTTTGCCAGCGCTGGAAGTCTTATAGGCTCATTCGCAGGAGGAATCACGGCGAAATTTCTCTCTGATATTTACGTAAATCTCCACGGTTTCGAAATTTTTGGACTTCAACTGCTCTTTTTGATGGCAGGAATCTTCAGATTCTCCGCTGTGTTCTTTTTGAGAAAAGTCAAGGTGAAGAAGTACATCCCGTTCAGGGCCTTCATGTTGAGTACCCTTTCTGTCACTCTGAGACGTCCCATAGACAGAATGCTCGATGTGTATCTACTTTTGAAAAGGGGGAATGAACGTGTACGAGAGCTTGTTGGAAGATCTAAGAGAAGGGAGAGTAATACTGACGAGCAAGGCGGGAAACAAGGTTAACGGCATGACGATTGGATGGGGTTTCTTCGGGATCATATGGGAGGAAGAGTATTTCATCTCTGCTATGAGACCTCAGAGATTCACCTGGCGTCTTGTGAAGGAGAGCAAAAGATTCACCCTGAACTTTCTAAGCGAAGAATACAGAGAAGCGCTTAATTACTTTGGACGTGTGAGTGGATACCAGGAGAACAAGTTTGAAAAGGGACTTCTTCACTTAGATGAATTGGAAGGATTCACCGCTCCCATTAAAGAAGCCCACACGCTGATCGAATGTTCTGTGACCTTTGCTAGCAACGTGGAACCATTCGTTCTTCCCGTGGAAATCATCGATAAATTCTACAAAGATCATGGATTCCACACACTGTTTTTTGGGAAGATCGAAAAGGTGCTTCAAAGATGAGACTGATACTTCCAGCTGATACGGAAGGGATCTTTCTGGAAAGAAAGAGCAGATTTACGGGAGTTGCTCTTGTCGAAGGGAAAAAGACCCTGATACACATCCACAATACAGGGCGCCTTCCGCTTTTGAAAAAAGGAAAAAGAGTTCTCCTGAAGCGTGCAGAATCCGATCGAAGGAAGACCGGCTGGGACCTTCTGGCAGTCGAACACAGAGATGAATTCGTCTTTGTCCATTCGGGTTTCCACAGTATCGTGGCCGGGAAGATTCTGGAAGAACTGTTCCCAGGCTCCACGATAGAAAGCGAGAAACGCTTTGAAAACAGCAGGTTCGATTTCCTGATCGACAGGAGGACCTTTGTGGAAGTGAAGGGATGTACGTACGAAGAAGATGGTGTCGCGATGTTTCCAGACGCACCCACAGAACGTGGAAGAAGACACATCGAGGAGCTGATCAGTTCTGTGAAAAGCGGTTTCAAGGCTCTTCTGCTGATCCTGGTTTTCCTCGAAAGCGACTGTTTTCTTCCGAACAGAAGCGTTGACCCGGCTTTTTCAAGAGTTTTCTGGCGCGCTCTGAAAAGCGGTGTGAATATCGACGTGTTCAGGGTAAAATACGATGGAGAGTACCTGTGTTCAACAGAGAAGCTGTCGATCTGTGAGGAGGTGTAGCGCATGGAGAACCCCACCATTGAACAGCTGGTGAAGAGGTATGTGGAGATCAAAGATCTCATGAAAGAACTCAGGGCAGAGAAGAAAGAGATCGAGGAAGTTTTGAGGGAATACGCTCAGAGAACGGGGATAAAAGAGTTCAAGGTGGATGGAAAGAAGGTCTTTTTTGAAGAAAAACTCAGCCTGAAAGTAAAATGAGCCCGCTGGAAGCGGGCTTCATTGTTTCATTTTCTCTTCTTGTTCTCTCACCAAATCTTCGAGAGTCACACCGCTTAAAATCTTCTCTATTTCGTTCTCTACCCTTTTCCACAGGGCCCTGATAACGCAGTCCAGCTCGTCCGGACAGCCAGGCATGTCGAAGAAAACCTTCGACTTCCTGTCCAGAAGAAACACGATCTCAGAAACCTTTATTTCTTTTGGCGGACGCGACAGCATGTATCCACCGCTTTTCCCTCTTCTTGTTTTCACCAGCCCGGCTTTTTTCAGGGTGTACAGGATTTTTTCTGCGAATTCCCTTGGAACTGACTGTTTCGCTTTCTCCAGTATTTCTGTCATCGAAAGGTAGTTTCCGTACTCTTTTGCCATCACGATCATGAGCCTGAGCGCGTATTCACTACGCATCGTGAACATCTCAATCCCTCCACACGAAGACTCTGGACACGATCTTTCTGTTTTGGAGCGCCTCTCTTATGCTATCCAGGTATATATCGATTTTTCTTCCCATGATAACTCCGCCGATGTCTTCCACAACGAAGACTCCACCACTGGGGGTGTCTCTGAGCTCTGGTATGTAGAGAACAGAACCCAGGGGGAAGATGGTGGTGTCCGCGGCCGCTGTCTTCCAATCTTCAGGGATTTTGCCGGATTTTGTGAGTCTGAAGGCGGGGTGTTCCGGTAATTTTCCATCTTCCCACTCCGTGTAGAAACTGATTTCGAACTCACCCATATTGGAGAAGAAAAGGAGCATGGGGTCCTTGGGCTCTCCTTCCACGTACAGTTCAAAGACGACGTTCTTTCCACCGTATCCTATGGTGTCACCCGCACTCACCCAGTCACCAGCGTTCACCGAAACCACAGCGAGATTTCTGTACACCGTTTCCACATCGTTTCCGTGATATATGACAACGGTTCCGTTGCTTACACTCTTCACTCGCCCTGGAAGCGCAGCTTTTACCTTCTGTCCATCGCTTTCCACTTCGACTCCCGTGGAAAAAGTTCCATCGGTTTTCAGGCCAAAACCGGAGACGATCACCTTCGGATCGGGTTTTTCTCCAACTGGAAAACTTGTCGAAAGATTCGTGACGGGAACCTTTATGATTCTCCCTGCTATGAGCTTCCTCGGGTCGTCTATGCCGTTCAGCTTCATGATTTTTTCCACACCGTCGGGTCCAAGGTTGAACGCGTTGCTGATCTTCGCGAGGGTGTCGCCCCGCTCCACTCTTACAAACACGTATCCTTCCTCTATTCCAAGGATCCTTGCGATCTCATAACTCCTCACGAGTCTTCTGAACTCGTCGAGGTATTTTTTCAACTGCTGTGAGTAACTCTCAACATCTATGTTCGCGTAGCTGGAAGGCTTCTGATCTTTCAGATTTTGAACGATCTGTTCCAGCGCCTTCTGGTTGGTTTCGAGATAGGAAAGCTTTTTCTCGATATCAGATATCCTGCTTTCCAGCTCATCGTTTGAAACGTTCACCACCTTCGCTTCCGTTTCGCCCTGTGAAAGAACGCGTAAGGCCACTTTGGAGAGAAGTTTTTCAGTACTTTCCAGCCTTTCTTCTATTCGATCCACCACCGAAACGTTCTTTTCCAGAGTGGAAACCCTCTCTTCGAGATCGAGAAGGATGTGTTTCAGATCTTCTGAGACTTCCGGGGAACTTCCGAGTGAAACAATACTCACTTTTCTCTCCAATTCTGAGATTTTCGATTTCATGTCTTCTATCTCGGAGAAGATGGAGGCGGCTTTTTCCACTGCAGGAAGTTTCATGGAGATGGAGTAGTAACTGTTCTCGAGATCGCTCATTTTGCTGGAGAACTCTTCCTGCAGGGAAGATAGATCCTCTTTGAGATATCTTACATCCCTTTTCAGCGCTTCCAGCTCTTCCTGAGAACTTTCCTGTGCCTTCATCTTGTTTTCCAAGTCCAGCATCTTCTTTTCGATGGAGTCTATCTGAGTGTTCAGCTGTCTTATCTGGTTTTCTAAATTGTTCAATTTTTCCTCCAGTTCGGGAGATACGCATGCTGCGAGAAATATCAGTATCAGAGAAAACATTAAGATCTTCTTAATTCCTGCCATCTTTCCCTCCCCACCTTCGCGTAAAGGGATTTGCCGTCGTACTTTCTCAGAAGGAGTTCGTACCACCTCGCGGCTTCTTTCCTGTTGCCCAGGATTTGATTCAAAACACCCAGATAGAAAAGTATCATGGGTTCGTCCGATTCTTCGTAATAGTCGTACTTGTAGTGGCTTTCGAATTCCTTCAAAGCTCTTTCGAGATAGCGCTTTTCTTCTTCTGACTTTCCCAGCTCTCTGAACAGCCAGGCGATCTTTAGATAAGAGATCGCTACTTTTTTTCTCTGGTTCAAAACAGAGTACACCATTCCACTCAAAGCGTAGCGCTTGATCGCTTCCACGTGGTTCTCCACGTTTTTCAATTCGACCTTTTTCTTGGCCTCTTCGAGCAGTTTTTTCAGCTTTCTTTCCGTCTCTTCTCCTTTTATGGTGATGGTCTCGAAATCTTTGTCGAACGCAGAAAAGTAACAGTTCGGACAGGTCACCACTTCGTAAAACATCGGGTTCACATCTTCAAAAACAGGTTTCAAGTCGATATCTCTGGCTTTGATCTTTATGGAGTCGAAAAAGACCATCTTCTTTTTGAACTTCGTTCCACAGAAAGGGCAGGTGAATTCTTTTTCCCAGAACTTGCTCATTCTGAAAGCAATACCTCCACAAAGGCCTCAGGATCGAAAGGCCTCAGGTCTTCTGCCTTTTCTCCGACACCGATGAACTTTATGGGAATTCCCAGTTCCCGGGCAATGGCCAGAGTTATTCCGCCTTTCGCGGTTCCGTCGAGCTTTGTGAGAATTATACCGGTGACATTCACTGCTTCTTTGAATATTTTTGCCTGAACAAGTCCGTTTTGGCCGGTGGTGGCGTCTATCACGAGGAGCGTTTCGTGCGGAGCGTCGGGGATCTTCTTCTTGACAACTCTGTGAACCTTCCGCAATTCCTCCATGAGATTCTTCTTCGTGTGAAGTCTTCCGGCGGTGTCTATTATGACCACATCTTTGTTTCTGGCGAGAGCGTGAGCCACCGCGTCAAAGGCAACGGCGGCCGGATCTGCTCCTTCCGAGTGGGATATCACCGTGGCACCGACACGTTCTCCCCATATCTTCAGCTGTTCTATGGCGGCTGCTCTGAAAGTATCCGCCGCAGCGAGCACCACACTCTTTCCTTCATCCACGAACATCTTTGCGAGCTTTCCACAGGAGGTGGTCTTTCCCGTTCCGTTGACACCAACAACCATGATCACGAACGGGGGTTCAGGAGGAACGTTCAGCTTCGTATCGAAGTTCAGAATTTCCAGAATGATTTCCTTGAGAGACTCGAGAGCGTCTCCGTCCTTCTCTTCCAATCTCTCCAGAATGTATTCCGTTGTCTCGACTCCCACGTCCGCTTGAATGAGAAGTTCTTCCAGCTCCTCGCGGGTTTCATCGTCCAGCTTTTTTCCTTTGAGGAGCTTCACCACTCGTCCAAAAAACGTTTCTTTCGTCTTCTGGAGTCCCTTTTTCAAAAAATCGAAGAGTCCCATCCTTTCTACCTCCTGGTTTCCCGACTAATATTAAGCATACCATACGTTTTTGAACCAGTCCTTCGGAGTGTGTGTCTAAGAAACCGGAAACCTTTCGAAGGGAGGGGTAAGAGATGAAGAAATTCTTTCTGACCATCGCTGTGGCACTGATACTCACCAGCGTCTTTCCATACGTCAACCCCGACTACGAAAGTCCCATCGTTAATGTGGTCGAAGTGTGTGCACCGGCCGTTGTGAAGATAGACGTTGTGAAGACGGTGAAGACTTCCTTCTTCGATCCTTATTTTGAGCAGTTCTTCAAAAAGTGGTTCGGTGAACTTCCACCCGGTTTCGAAAGGCAGGTTGCCAGCCTCGGATCGGGCTTCATCTTCGACCCAGAAGGTTACATACTCACCAACTACCACGTGGTAGGTGGAGCGGACAACATCACTGTGACCATGCTCGACGGAAGCAAATACGACGCGGAGTACATAGGAGGAGATGAAGAGCTCGACATCGCGGTCATAAAGATCAAAGCCAGCGATAAGAAATTCCCCTATCTGGAATTCGGTGATTCTGACAAAGTGAAGATCGGTGAATGGGCGATAGCCATAGGAAACCCCCTCGGCTTCCAGCACACGGTGACTGTGGGAGTGGTCAGCGCTACCAACAGGAGGATTCCAAAGCCAGATGGAAGTGGTTACTACGTGGGACTCATCCAGACCGACGCGGCGATCAACCCGGGAAACAGTGGAGGACCCCTTTTGAACATACACGGTGAAGTGATAGGCATAAACACCGCTATCGTCAATCCTCAGGAAGCTGTGAACCTCGGCTTTGCCATCCCGATCAACACGGTGAAGAAGTTCCTTGACACCATACTCACCCAAAAGAAGGTTGAAAAAGCCTACCTCGGCGTGACGGTCATGACCCTCACCGAAGAAACGGCGAAAGCTCTGGGGCTTGAATCTACGAGTGGTGCTCTGATAACGAGTGTTCAGAAAGGATCTCCTGCTGAAAAGGCCGGGCTCAAAGAAGGGGACGTGATCCTCAAGGTTGACGATCAGGACGTGAGAAGTCACGAAGAACTGGTCTCCATCATACACACTTACAAACCGGGAGACACTGCCGTTCTCACTATAGAGAGAAAGGGAAAGATCATGAAAGTTCAGGTGACGTTCGGTTCCTCATCTGAAGAAGAGAAAACAACGACTGGTGAGGAAAAAATCGATGCCCTTGGTATCACAGTGTCGAACATCACGCCGGCCGACAGGGAGACTTATTCGATCCCGGAAGAGATAAACGGGGTCATAGTGAAGGAGAGCACCGGGAAGTTCGGTCTACAGAAGGGAGACGTAATCACCACAGTGTACGTGAACGGCAAAAGGTATGATATAAACTCTGTAGGGGATCTCAAGAAAGTTACATCCATTGTTAAAAATGGTGACTACATCGCCCTTTACATTTACAGGAATGGAGCGAAAGTCTTCGTGAGCTTCATCTATCAGAGATAGAGAACCTCCCCTCAATGTTAATACAGCCCCCTTTGGTGATCTTTCCCCCTCCGGTGGAGGGGGATTTTTTGATATCATTGAGACGAGGTGATATCGATGATTCCGTTATCAAGGCCCGATATAAACGAGCAGGACATCGAAAGGGTAGTGGAAGTTTTAAAAAGCGGAAGGCTCAGTCTCGGTGAATACACGAAGCGTTTTGGAGAGATGGTGGCCGAATACACGGGTGCCAGATTCGGCTGGGCGGTGAGCAGTGGAACAGCTGCGCTCCATCTCATCCTGGAGAGTCTCGATATCGACGAGGGAGATCTGATCCTTGTGCCTTCCTTCACCTTCATCGCTTCTGTTAACGTAATCCTAATGAAAAGGGCAGTCCCTGTTTTTGTGGATGTGGATGAGAGAACTCTGAACGTTTCTCCAGAAACACTGGAGGAGGCGGTGAAAAGGTGCCTCAAAGGATTCAAACAGGGAAACATTGAGATAAAAGGAAAACCCCGTCTCTTCATGGCCGTTGATGTTTTTGGGCATCCCCTCGACTGGGACGGGATTCTCGACGTCTGTCAGAGGTACGGCATCGCGGTGGTGGAAGACTCCTGTGAAGCTCTTGGATCCGAGTACAAAGGAAGAAAGGTGGGCACCTTTGGAGTGGCCGGCGCTTTCGCATTCTACCCGAACAAACAGATCACCACAGGAGAGGGCGGTGTTGTTGTGACGAACGATGAAAAGATACACACCGCTGTGAAGAGCATGAGCAACCAGGGAAGAGGTGAAGGAGACGAATGGCTCTACCATGTGCGTTTCGGTTACAACTACAGAATCGACGAGATGTCGGCCGCGCTTGGATGCTCTCAAATGGAAAGAATCGATGAGATCGTAGAAAAACGCGCAGAAGCGGCGGAGAGATATTCAAAGATGTTGAAGGAGTTTTCCTGGGTAAAGGTGCCCGTCGTGGAAGATTACGTCACTAAGATGAGCTGGTTCGTCTACGTCGTGAGACTGGAAGGTCCAGATAGAAACCGTGTGATGAGGTACATGGAAGAAAAGGGAGTCCAGGTTAGAAACTACTTTTATCCCGTCCACTTTCAACCATTCTACGAAAAACTCTTCGGCAGCATGAAAGGACTGCTTCCCGTGACGGAGAGGGAATCTGAGAAAACGCTCGCCATTCCGTTCTTTACGAGCATCACAGAAAGTGAACAGAAGACGGTGGTGGAGATCCTCAGAGAGGCGGTGGAGAGGGTTGGTTAGCCTCTTTCTCAGCGTTCTCTCTGGCTTTCTCACCGCTCTTTCGATGCCGGGATTTCTCTCCGGAGCTTTGATCTGGTTTTCTCTGATTCCGCTTCTGTACGCGGTGGAAGGCAGGGGAGTGTGGAAAAGGGCGTTTCTTTCTTTCGTTTACTTTTTCACTCACGTGCTGATATCTTTCTTCTGGGTACTTCCAACTCTGACGGAGAACGTGCCCCTTGTCTTTGGAAGATACCCTTCCTGGCTTGGAATCGTGGTGTTTGTGCTGATGGGAATCATCGAAGCTGTTCCATTTCTTGGTTTTGGATTTCTCTCGTACTTTGCACCGCAGTCGATCGTTCTGAAGACTCTTTACCTTGCCTCCGTCTATACCATCTTCGAGTATCTCCGCGGTGTGGGAGAACTCGGATTCACCGGAGGAAGGATCTCAGAAGCGCTTTACAGCCACACCGGACTGATACAGATCGTTTCCATCACAGGGACTCTGGGCCTCGTTTTTTTGATAGTTTCTCTGAACGTCCTCTTCTATGAGTTCTTGAGAAGAAGAAAAGGCCTTCTCATCTTTCCTGTGATCTTCTTCGTCTATCTGTTGAACTCTTCTGTTGTGCACCTTCTTCCCGTTCCTGAACGTGGTTCTTTCAAGGTGGTTGCACTCCAACCAAATGTTCCTACTTCCCTGAAATATTCTGTGTCGAGTGGAGAGATGCTTGAACTTCTCGAGTCGATGACGAAGGATTTTCATGGAAGCATCGTGATCACTCCCGAGGCGTTCTTTCTGGAGGATGTGCGTTATTCTCAGAAGCTGAGAGAGCTCTCGGAGGAGAACACCTTCGTGATAGGATTTCCCGCGGACAACCAGAACAGCGTTTTCGTTCTGGAAGGTGGAAGATTCAGAAAGGTCTATTCCAAGGTGAAACTCTTCCCCTTTGTGGAGAAACTGCCGTACCCAAGGGTTTTTGGGGTTTTCAGTTTCCTGAAAGGATTGTCCTACTATGAACCTGGGCGGAATTTTTCCGTCTTCAACGTTGGAGAGAGCCCCCCGCTCTCTGTTCAGATCTGTTTTGAAAGTTACTTTCCGGAGGTATCACGCGCTTTCGTGAAAAACGGAAGCGAACTCCTCATCGTTGTGACGAACAATGGGTGGTTTCACTACAAAGCAGCGCTGCTGAATCACTTCGTCCAGGGAGTGTTCAGGGCCGTTGAAACGAGAAGACAGTTCCTTCAGGTGGCGAACACCGGGATCACAGGTCTCGTTGACGAGTACGGTAGAATAGTAGATGCTCTTCCTCTGCGGGTGAGACTGGCAGGAGAGTTTCACATCAAACCGAGAAAAGGCGAAACGTTCTACGTCAGATACGGAGACTGGTTCTTTTACCTCTCTGTGATTCTGGCGGTAGTCAGTGTTTTCATTTCCAGAATGCGAGGTGAAAGGAATGAAGGTATCAGAGTTCGATTATGAACTTCCATCAGAACTCATAGCGCAGGAACCTGTGGAACCACGGGACGCTTCCCGACTCATGGTGCTCCACAGAAAGACGCAGAGAATAGAACACCGCATATTCCGGGAGATAATAGAGTATCTTGAACCCGGCGATCTGCTCGTTCTGAACGTGTCGAAGGTGATACCAGCCCGCCTCTACGCGAGGAAAAAAACGGGTGCCAGCATCGAAATTCTTTTGATAGAGCGTTTGGAGGAAGGTATCTGGAAGTGCCTTGTGAGACCGGGTCAGAAGGTGAAAAAAGGAACGGAACTTGTAATCGATGAGGATCTGTCCGCCGTCTGCCTCGGTCGGGGTGAAGATGGAACGAGGATTCTGAAGTTTCAGCCTCAGGACGATAGATTGATCTTCGAGAAGGGCAGAACACCTCTTCCGCCGTACATAAAAAACGAAGTTCCGCTCGAGAGGTATCAAACCGTGTACGCGAAAGAAGAAGGCTCCGTCGCTGCACCGACCGCGGGGCTTCACTTCACACCAGAACTCATAGAGAAGTTGAAGAAAAAGGGAGTTCAATTCGCTGAAGTTGTTCTGCACGTGGGAATAGGGACTTTCAGGCCCGTGAAGGTTGAGGAAGTGGAAAAACACAAGATGCATGAGGAATTCTACCAGGTTACAAAAGAGACGATCAAAAAACTCAGAGAGACAAGGGAAAGGGGAAACAGAATTGTAGCGGTTGGAACAACAACGGTGAGAACCTTGGAGACAATCGCCAGACTTCCCGAGCAGGAAGAATACGTGGGAAAAACCGACCTCTTCATATATCCACCCTTCGAGTTCAAACTCGTTGATGCTTTGATTACCAACTTTCACCTTCCTCGTTCCACTCTTCTTATGCTGGTTGCAGCGTTCGCGGGGAAGGATTTCGTCATGGAGGCCTATAGAGAAGCCGTGAAAAGAAGATACAGATTCTTCTCTTTCGGTGATGCGATGCTGATTCTGTAACGGTTTGGAAAAAACACCCTTCTCTTAAACACAAAGTATAGAAAACGAAAATATGTGAACAGTATAATGGAGGTTGGGTTCCTTGAGGATCCTTGGGGTAGATCCCGGCTACGGAATTGTAGGAATAGGCATCATTGAAGTGTCCGGAAACAGGATCTCTCACGTTTTCCACGGAACGATAGAGACTCCCAAAGATCTTCCAGCAGAGAAGAGGTTGAAGCGAATCTACGAAGAGTTTTTGAAAGTTCTTGAACGTTTCTCTCCAGACGAGTGTGCCATGGAAAAGCTGTTCTTTGTGAAAAACGTTACCACTGCCATAGGTGTGGGGGAGGCACGTGGTGTACTTCTTCTCGCTCTCGCGGAAAAAAACATACCTGTCTTTGAATACGCACCGAACGAAGTGAAGGTTTCGCTGTCGGGGTATGGAAGGGCAAGCAAGAAACAGATTCAGGAGAACATAAAGCGTTTTCTGAACCTTTCGGAAATTCCCAGGCCCGACGATGCGGCAGACGCACTCGCCATAGCTTGGTGCCACGCCCTTCAGAGCAGAGCAAGGAGGGTAACACATGGAGAAAATTGAAAATCTGAAATGGAAAGATGTAACATTCGAGAGTATAGAGATAGATCCCGACGCGGGTGTGGTTCTCGTTTCTGTGGAAAAATTTTCCTCCGAAGTAGAGAATCTTGTTAGCTTACTCGAAAAGGAAACGAGGTTTCGAGTCATCGTGAACGGCGCTCAAAAAAGTAACGGGGATCTAAAGGGAAAGATACTTTCTCTTCTCAACGGTAACGTCCCCTACATAAAGGATGTTGTTTTCGAAGGAAACAGACTGATTCTGAAAGTGCTTGGAGATTTCGCACGGGACAGGATCGCCTCGAAACTCAGAAGCACGAAAAAACAGCTCGATGAATTACTGCCTCCCGGAACGGAGATCATGTTTGAGGTCGTGGAGCCTCCGGAAGATCTTTTGAAAAAGGAAGTACCACAACCAGAAAAGAGAGAAGAACCGAAGGGTGAAGAATTGAAGATCGAGGATGAAAACCACATCTTTGGACAGAAACCCAGAAAGATCGTCTTCACCCCCTCAAAAATCTTTGAGTACAACAAAAAGACATCGGTGAAGGGCAAGGTCTTCAAAATAGAGAAGATCGAGGGGAAAAAAACGGTCCTTCTGATTTACCTAACGGACGGAGAGGATTCTCTGATCTGCAAGGTCTTCAACGACGTTGAAAAGGTCGAAGGAAAGATATCGTTGGGAGACGTCATCGTTGCCACAGGAGACCTCCTTCTCGAAAACGGAGAGCCCACCCTTTACGTGAAGGGAATCACAAAACTTCCCGAAGCGAAAAGGATGGACAACTCTCCAGTCAAGAGGGTGGAGCTCCACGCCCACACTAAGTTCAGCGATCAAGACGCGATAACGGATGTGAACGAATATGTGAAACGAGCCAAGGAATGGGGCTTCCCCGCGGTAGCTCTCACGGATCATGGGAACGTTCAGGCCATACCTTACTTCTACGACGCAGCGAAAGAAGCTGGAATAAAGCCCATCTTCGGTATCGAAGCGTACTTAGTGAGCGACGTGGAGCCCGTAATAAGGAACCTCTCCTACGATTCATCGTTCGAAAATGCCACATTCGTCGTCCTCGACTTCGAGACAACGGGCCTCGACCCTCAGGTGGACGAGATCATCGAGATAGGAGCGGTGAAGATACAGGACGGCCAGATAGTGGACGAGTACCACACTCTCATAAAGCCTTCCAGGGAGATCTCAAGAAGAAGTTCGGAGATCACCGGAATCACTCAAGAGATGCTGGAAAACAAGAGAAGCATCGAGGAAGTTCTACCGGAATTCCTCGGTTTTCTGGAGAATTCCATCATCGTTGCCCACAACGCCAACTTCGACTACAGATTTCTGAGGCTGTGGATCAAAAAAGTGATGGGGTTGGACTGGGAAAGACCCTACATAGATACGCTCGCCCTCGCAAAGTCCCTTCTAAAAATGAGAAGCTACTCTCTGGATTCCGTTGTGGAAAAGCTCGGATTGGGTCCGTTCCGTCACCACAGGGCCCTGGATGACGCGAGGGTCACCGCTCAGGTTTTCCTCAGGTTCGTTGAGATGATGAAGAAGATCGGGATCACGAAGCTTTCAGAAATTGAGAATTTGAAGGATACGATAGACTACACCGCGTTGAAACCCTTCCACTGTACGATCCTCGTTCAGAACAAAAAGGGATTGAAAAACCTCTACAAACTGGTTTCTGATTCCTATATAAAGTACTTCTACGGTGTTCCGAGGATCCTCAAAAGTGCGCTCATCGAAAACAGAGAAGGACTGCTTGTGGGAAGCGCGTGTATCTCCGGTGAGCTCGGACGTGCCGCCCTCGAAGGGGCGAGTGATTCAGAACTCGAGGAGATCGCAAAGTTCTACGACTACATAGAAGTCATGCCGCTCGACGTTATAGCCGAAGACGAAGAGGACTTAGACAGAGAAAGGCTGAAAGAAGTGTACCGAAGACTCTACAGAATAGCGAAAAAGCTGAACAAATTCGTTGTCATGACCGGTGATGTTCATTTCCTCGATCCCGAAGATGCCAGGGGCAGAGCTGCACTTCTGGCACCTCAGGGAAACAGAAACTTCGAGAATCAGCCCGCACTCTACCTCAGAACGACCGAAGAAATGCTCGAAAAGGCGATGGAGATATTCGAAGATGAAGAGATCGCGAGGGAAGTCGTGATAGAGAATCCCAACAGAATAGCCGATATGATCGAGGAAGTGCAGCCGCTCGAGAAAAAACTTCACCCGCCGATCATAGAGAACGCCGATGAAATAGTGAGAAACCTCACCATGAAGCGGGCGTACGAGATCTACGGTGATCCGCTTCCCGAAATCGTCCAGAAGCGTGTGGAAAAGGAACTGAACGCCATCATAAATCATGGATACGCCGTTCTCTATCTCATCGCTCAGGAGCTCGTTCAGAAATCTATGAGCGATGGTTACGTGGTTGGATCCAGAGGATCCGTCGGGTCTTCACTCGTGGCCAATCTCCTCGGAATAACAGAGGTGAATCCCCTACCACCACATTACAGGTGTCCGGAGTGCAAATACTTCGAGGTTGTCGAAGACGACAGATACGGAGCGGGTTACGACCTTCCCGATAAAAAATGCCCAGTGTGCGGTGCCCCTCTCAAAAAAGACGGTCACGACATACCGTTTGAAACGTTCATGGGGTTTGAAGGTGACAAGGTCCCCGACATCGATCTTAACTTCTCAGGAGAGTATCAGGAACGTGCTCATCGCTTCGTGGAAGAACTCTTCGGTAAAGACCACGTCTACAGGGCGGGAACCATAAACACCATCGCGGAAAAAAGCGCGGTGGGTTACGTGAGAAGCTACGAAGAGAAAACCGGAAAGAAGCTCAGAAAGGCGGAGATGGAAAGACTCGTTTCCATGATCACGGGAGTGAAGAGAACAACGGGCCAGCACCCAGGAGGACTCATGATCATACCGAAAGACAAAGAAGTCTACGATTTCACTCCCATACAGTATCCAGCCAACGATAGAAACGCGGGAGTGTTCACCACACACTTCGCGTACGAAACGATCCACGATGACCTGGTGAAGATAGATGCGCTCGGTCACGATGATCCTACTTTCATCAAGATGCTCAAGGATCTCACCGGAATCGATCCCATGACGATTCCCATGGATGACCCCGAGACGCTCGCCATATTCAGTTCTGTGAAGCCCCTTGGTGTGGATCCCGTTGAGCTGGAGAGCGACGTGGGAACTTACGGAATCCCGGAGTTTGGAACCGAGTTTGTGAGGGGAATGCTTGTTGAGACGAGACCGAAGAGTTTCGCCGAGCTTGTGAGGATCTCAGGACTGTCACACGGTACGGACGTCTGGTTGAACAACGCGCGCGACTGGATAAACCTCGGCTACGCCAAGCTCTCCGATGTTATTTCGTGTAGGGACGACATCATGAACTTCCTCATACACAAGGGAATGGAACCTTCTCTTGCTTTCAAGATCATGGAAAACGTCAGGAAGGGAAAGGGTATCACAGAAGAAATGGAGAGTGAAATGAGAAAGTTGAAGGTTCCAGAGTGGTTCATCGAATCATGCAAGAGGATCAAATATCTCTTTCCGAAGGCTCACGCTGTGGCTTATGTGAGTATGGCCTTCAGAATCGCTTACTTCAAGGTTCACTATCCTCTTCAGTTTTACGCGGCGTACTTCACGATAAAAGGTGATCAGTTCGATCCGGTTCTCGTACTCAGGGGAAAAGAAGCCATAAAGAGGCGCTTGAGAGAACTCAAAGCGATGCCTGCCAAAGACGCCCAGAAGAAAAACGAAGTGAGTGTTCTGGAGGTTGCCCTGGAAATGATACTGAGAGGTTTTTCCTTCCTACCGCCCGACATCTTCAAATCCGACGCGAAGAAATTTCTGATAGAAGGAAACTCGCTGAGAATTCCGTTCAACAAACTTCCAGGACTGGGTGACAGCGTTGCCGAGTCGATAATCAGAGCCAGGGAAGAAAAGCCGTTCACTTCGGTGGAAGATCTCATGAAGAGGACCAAGGTCAACAAAAATCACATAGAGCTGATGAAAAGCCTGGGTGTTCTCGGGGACCTTCCAGAGACGGAACAGTTCACGCTTTTCTAATCCAGAAGAAGCGCCATAACGAGCACATCCTCAAAGGAGCCGTCATCTCTTCTGACGGCCTTTCTCTTTATTCCCTCGAGTTCGAAGCCGAGTTTTCTGTAAAGGCTTATAGCCCTTTCGTTCGACTTCAGAACTTCGAGCTGGATCCTTATGAAACCATTCCTGCGTGCCCATTCTATGGCGCTTGTGATCATTCTGGTTCCGATTCCAATGTTCCAGTATCTCTTCTTCACGCTTATACCTATTTCTCCCACATGCCTCGTCCTCTTTCTTCCGAATCCTGTGAAGGTCAGCAGAGAAACGATTTCTCTGTTGATCTCGCCCACTATCATGAGCTTTCCAGGGTTGTTTCTGTACATTCTTATGTAGTTCCTTTCCGTGGAAACGTCGTAAACCTCGTCTGGACGGGTGATCAGAAAATCCGTTTCCGATGTTACTTCTTTCATGTACTCCACGATTCTTTTCGCGTCCCAGATGCTGGCTTCTCTTATCAGGAGCAGAGAACCGTCTTTCAGGAGTTCCTTTCGTGGAAACATTCACTTTTCCTCCAGTTCGAGTGCCCTTCTGTAAGAAGAGATCAGAGATTCTATAACACCGCTTCTCACAGCAAACCTTTCCATTGTGATGAGCCCTTCTACGGTCGTTCCGGCTGGAGAACTCACCCTGTGTTTCCACAGAGCCGGGTGTTCGCCCGTCTCTATTAAAAGCTCCGCTGAGCCTTTGAAAAGTCTGTAAACGAGTTCTTTCGCTGTGTCGAGCGGAATGCCCATCTTCAGCGCGGCGTCGAGGAACGCCTCCACCACGACGAAGATGAAAGCGGGACCGCTTCCAGTGAGGGCGGTGACGGCTGAAAAGAGCTTTTCCTCTATTTCAACGACGAAACCGAGTTTCTCAAGGAGTGATTTGACGAGTTCTCTCTCTTCAGAACTCATATCAGCGCTGAAGGCGGTGGCGAGCACCCCTTCTCCCACTCTCACAGCAACGTTCGGCATAATCCTTGCCACCTTGTGAATACCGTACTTTCTTATCTCTTCGATTTTCAAGCCGGCAACTATCGAGAGCAGGATTCCGTCGAAACCTTTCAATGCGCTAAGCACGATGGGAGCGTCCTGAGGTTTGACTGCGAGGACTATCAGATCTGCCTCACGAACTTTTTCCAGATCGGCAATTTCGTATGGAGGAGCATTGAATCGAGAGAGTTTTTCACTGTCCTTTTCAACAAGGAGAATCCTTTCGGCCTCCTTCGAAAATTTCTCTGCGAAGATCGAACCCATGTTACCAACACCGACGATACCGATTGTCATGATCTTCCCTCCCGGTCTTTTTGGATATTATACAACCCAGGAGGTCTTGAAAATTCCTGTGCGGCTGGTAAAATAGAAACCAGAGGGAGGCCAGCGTAGCTCAACCGGCAGAGCGGCGCATTCGTAATGCGCAGGTTGTGGGTTCGAGTCCCACCGCTGGCTCCATTTCTTTTTAATGGAGGGGTGTGAAGCATTTCCGACGAATTTGAAGAAAGATTTCTGAGCTTTTTGAAGGAAGAAAGGTTGCTTGAAGAAGGAGAGCACGTACTTGTTGCTGTCTCCGGCGGAATAGATTCGATGACCCTCCTGTACGTTCTGAGAAAATTCTCCCCCCTTTTGAAGATCAAGATCACAGCGGCTCACCTCGATCACAGGATAAGAGAGTCTTCCAGAAGAGACAGGGAGTTCGTGGAAAGGATCTGTCGCCAGTGGAACATACCTGTAGAAACGTCAGAGGTGGATGTTCCTTCTCTCTGGAAAGATTCGGGAAAGACATTGGAAGAGATCGCAAGAGAGGTGAGATACGATTTTCTGAAAAGAACGGCAAAGAAAGTCGGAGCCTCGAAAATCGCCCTCGCACATCACAAAAACGACCTTCTGGAAACGGTTGTCCACAGACTGATAAGAGGAACAGGCCCCCTTGGTCTTGCCTGCATTTCTCCTAAAAGAGAAGAGTTCATCAGACCTTTTCTTGTCTTCAAAAGGAGCGAAATAGAAGAGTACGCCAGAGAGAAAGGTGTTCCTTACGTTGTTGACGAAACCAACTACGACGTCAAATACACGAGAAATTTCATCAGACACAGAATAGTCCCTCTCATGAAAGAATTGAACCCAACTGTGGAGGATGCCGTCTATAGACTGGTTTCTGTCACCCATTTGCTGAGAAATTTCGTTGAAAGAACTGTGCAGGACTTTGTTGAGAGGAATGTCTATTTCTACAAAGACTACGCCGTGTTCGTTGAGCCGGAAGATCTTTTTCTTTTCCTCGAAGTCACAAGATGGGTGTTGAAAGAGATGTACGGAAGGGTACCAGAGTATGAAAAACTGATCGGAACCTTGAAGTCGAAGAGAGTAGAGTTCTGGAGCGGAATTTTCGTGGAACGATCTTTCGGTTATGTAGCTGTGGGGAAGACAGTTTTCAAGAAAAAATACCGTGTTGAAGTGAAAGGTGACATGTTGGAGATGGAAGGGTTTAAAATAAGAGTGGTGAATAACAGAAACGATATGAAATTTTGGGTCAGAAACAGAAAAGAAGGTGATAGAATAATAGTCAACGGCAGGGAGAGAAAGCTGAAGGATGTTTTCATCGAGAAAAAAGTCCCAACTTTTTACAGAGACAGGGTTCCTCTCCTCGTCGATGAAGAAGATCGGGTTCTCTGGGTTCCGGGGATCGCCCGATCAGACTTTTTGCCAGAAGATGTGGTTGTGGAACTTCTGGAATACCCTGTCGGTTATGTGAAAGGAGGTACATATTTTGAACAGGTCTAACATCTGGAATCTACTGTTCACGATACTCATAATAGTCACACTTTTCTGGCTCGCCAGATTTTTCTACGTCGAAAACTCACCTGTGTCTAAGCTTAGCTACACGAGTTTTGTTCAGATGGTCGAGGACGAAAGAAGCGTGGTCTCAGAAGTTGTGATCAGGGACGACGGAGTACTGAGAGTTTACACCAAAGACGGTAGAGTTTACGAAGTGGACGCTCCGTGGGCCGTGAACGATTCGCAGCTCATAGAAAAACTGGTTTCAAAGGGAATAAAAGTCTCGGGAGAGAGAAGCGGAAGCAGCTCCTTCTGGATAAACGTCCTCGGCACTCTCATACCGACGATACTCTTCATTGTCGTGTGGCTCTTCATCATGAGGAGCCTCTCTGGAAGGAACAATCAGGCGTTCACGTTCACAAAGAGCAGGGCAACAATGTACAAACCCTCTGGGAACAAGAGGGTCACCTTCAAGGACGTTGGAGGAGCGGAAGAAGCCATAGAGGAACTCAAAGAGGTAGTTGAATTTCTGAAAGATCCCTCTAAATTCAACAGGATCGGCGCAAGGATGCCCAAGGGGATCCTCCTTGTAGGGCCTCCAGGTACCGGTAAAACGCTCCTTGCGAGGGCAGTTGCGGGCGAAGCGAACGTGCCGTTCTTCCACATCAGCGGTTCTGACTTCGTGGAGCTCTTTGTCGGAGTCGGTGCCGCGAGGGTGAGAGATCTGTTTGCACAGGCGAAGGCTCACGCTCCATGTATCGTCTTCATCGATGAGATCGATGCCGTTGGAAGACACAGGGGAGCGGGACTTGGAGGAGGACACGATGAAAGAGAGCAGACCCTGAACCAGCTTCTCGTGGAGATGGATGGATTCGATTCGAAAGAGGGCATCATAGTCATGGCGGCCACAAACAGGCCCGATATCCTGGACCCTGCACTTTTGAGGCCCGGAAGGTTCGACAAGAAAATCGTGGTCGATCCACCTGACATGCTCGGAAGAAAGAAGATACTCGAGATTCACACGAGAAACAAACCGCTCGCGGAAGACGTGAATCTGGAGATCATAGCGAAGAGAACGCCGGGATTCGTCGGGGCGGATCTGGAAAACCTCGTAAACGAGGCGGCGCTTCTTGCGGCGAGGGAAGGTAGAGACAAAATCACGATGAAGGACTTCGAGGAAGCCATAGACAGGGTGATAGCCGGACCCGCAAGAAAGTCGAAGCTGATCAGCCCGAAGGAAAAGCGCATCATAGCGTACCACGAGGCGGGACACGCCGTGGTATCCACCGTGGTTCCAAACGGGGAACCCGTTCACAGAATTTCCATAATCCCCAGGGGATACAAAGCCCTCGGATACACGCTTCATCTTCCTGAGGAGGATAAGTACCTTGTTTCAAGGAACGAACTTCTCGACAAACTCACAGCTCTACTCGGAGGTAGAGCAGCAGAAGAGGTGGTCTTTGGCGATGTGACGAGTGGGGCAGCCAACGATATAGAAAGGGCCACGGAAATTGCGAGGAATATGGTGTGTCAGCTGGGAATGAGTGAAGAACTCGGACCCCTCGCCTGGGGGAAGGAAGAGCAGGAAGTCTTTCTTGGAAAAGAGATCACACGGCTCAGAAACTACAGTGAAGAGGTAGCGAGCAAAATCGACGAAGAAGTGAAAAAGATAGTGACGAACTGCTACGAGAGGGCGAAGGAGATAATAAGGAAATACAGAAAACAGCTGGACAACATCGTGGAAATACTGCTGGAGAAAGAAACGATAGAGGGAGACGAGCTGAGGAGTATTCTGTCTGAAGAGTTCGAAAAGGTGGTGGAATGATGGATTTTGAATTCCTTGAAGGAAAAAGACTCACCGAAGATGTGGCTCTCGACGAAACTATGGTGTGGAACGAAGACATCGAGATGCTCGATCTCCATCTCGTCGCGACTTCAGCTTTGATAGGGGTAGTTCACAGGGTGTCGTACGAGCTGTTGAGCAGGTACCTTCCCAACGATTACACGGCGGTTGTGGTGGAGAGCCTGGTAAGACACGTAAAGGCCGTCTCAACGGGGACGAGAGTCGCTGTTGGAGTCAGGGTGATTGGAGTTGTGGGAAACAGGGTGAAGTTCAGAGGAATCGTGATGAGCGGTGACGAAAAGATACTGGAGGCTGAATTCGTCAGAGCGATAGTTCCCAGGGAAAAGCTCCGGAGGTTAGCCCTTGAGAAGGCCGAGAAGACCTCAAGACTTTTTGGAATATGAGAAGGTGTTGAAATTCAAAGAGAGTGAAAAACAGATCGAAGAAACGGAGACAAAGGGCGACGTTCGAGTCGCCCTTGTTGTTCCTTCCGGCTACGAAGTGGCGGCCTCTGGACTCGCCTTTCACTACGTCCAGAAGCTCCTCAACTCCCATCCGAGGATCAGGTGTGAGAGATTCTTCTACGACGAGACCTTCAAGAAGTTCTACTCCCTTGAAACGCAGACACCTATAGATGAGTTCTCCATATGGCTTTTCTCCGTGAGCTTTGAGAACGACTTTTCAAACCTTCTCGATATTCTGAAGAAAAAAGACGTTCCTCTTTCCTGGAAAGAAAGAGAAGATTATCACCCCATCATAATAGCTGGTGGGGCGGTCACCTATTTGAACGAAGAATTCCTCATTCCGGTGGCGGATGCCGTCTACTACGGTGAGCTGGAAAAGTACCTGGATCTGTTCACGGAAGCCCTCACGGGAGAGACGAAGCAGGAAATTTTGAGTTCTCTTTCCAGGATTCCCGCTGTGGAGGTTCCCTCTCTGAAAGAACACACCGAAATAGCAGCAGGAGTCGATCTGAACGATTTTTTGCCTCACTCCAGCGTTGTTCCATCGCTGGGTGTCTTTCCCGGAAAACTTCTGGTCGAGGTGGGAAGGGGATGTATAAGGCGCTGTGCTTTCTGCATATTTGGAAAGAATCTGAAGCCGGCAAGGTTCGTGAAACCTGAAAGGTTCGAAGAGCTGGTGAGAAACACTCCATACAGAGAATATGGCCTTATAAGCGCCACCATAACCGATTACCCCTGGCTCGAGGATCTTCTCGATACAGTGGAGAAATATCAATTGAAGATCTCGGTTTCTTCCCTGAGACTGGATCGACTCTCGGAAAGGTTGCTCAGGACCCTCAAAGACTCCGGTCAGAGATCTTTTACGATCGCCCCAGAGGCGGGATCGCAGCGAATCAGGGACATCCTTAAAAAGGACATCACTGATGAGCAGATAGAAAACGCCTTGAAACTGGCAAGGAGGCTGGATTTCGACAGGGTGAAGATGTACTTCATCTACGGACTCGAAGAAGAAACGGAGGAAGATCTTGAAGCCTTCAAGAAACTCGGAGATCTCGCGGTTCGGCTCGGATACAGGGAGGTCCACATGAGTTTCAACCCGCTCATACCAAAGCCGGGAACGGAGTTCGAAAGAAGAAAAATGGAACCGGTTGATGTTCTGAGAAAAAAAGAGAAAATTCTGAAGAACTTACTCAAGGGCTTCAGAGTGGATTTCGAAAGCATCAGAGAATCTGTAGTTCAGTACACGATCGCACACGCCGGTAAAGAAGAGGTAGAAAGCTGGCTGAAATTCTTCGAAAAATCGGATAAAAAATCACTTGGTAAGTTGATTTACGAAGAAGGGAGGAAAAGACTGTGTTGAAAGAAAAACTTCTGAACAAAACGGCTCTTCTCGGAGTGATCGGCCTCGGGTACGTGGGCCTTCCACTCGCCGTTGAAAAAGCAAAAGCGGGATACAAAGTGTTAGGGTTCGATATCCAAAAGAAGAGGGTCGATATGGTGAACCGCGGGGAAAACTACATAGGAGACGTGGTCGACGAGGACCTCAAAGATCTTGTGGAAAAAGGTATGCTCAGGGCCACCACAGATTTTTCTGAGATGAAGAACTGCGACGTCGTCACGATATGCGTTCCAACACCGCTCGGGAAGTACAAGGAACCCGACCTCACCTACGTCATAAATACTGCAAAGGAGATTGCAAAGTACCTCCACAGAGAAATGCTTGTTGTGCTGGAGAGCACCACCTACCCGGGAACCACCGAGGAGGTCGTCCTGCCCATCCTGGAATCCACCGGGCTGAAAGTCGGGAAGGATTTCTATCTCGCCTTCAGTCCTGAAAGGGTGGATCCCGGAAACAGAATTTACAAGACGAAGAACACACCGAAGGTAGTCGGTGGTGTGACGGAAAAATGCACGGAGCTTGCGAAGATCCTCTATGAAAACGTGCTCGAGGCACCCGTTCACACCGTCTCTTCACCGAGGGCGGCGGAGATGGCGAAGGTGCTCGAGAACACCTTCAGACTGGTCAACATCTCCCTCATAAACGAAGTGGCCATCGTCGCGCGAAGAATGGGAATCAACATCTGGGAAGTGATAGACGCTGCTGCAACAAAGCCCTTTGGATTCATGCCCTTCTATCCCGGACCTGGTGCGGGAGGGCACTGCATCCCGATAGATCCCTTCTACCTCGCTTACAAAGCGAAGGAGTACGACGTGAGGCTCGACCTCGTGGAGATGGCCGGTGAAATAAACGACTTCATGCCCGAGTACGTGGTGATGAGAGTTCAGGACATCCTGAACGAGAGAAAGAAACCTTTGAACGGCTCGAAAGTGCTTCTTCTTGGAGTCGCGTACAAGGGTGATATAGACGACACGAGGGAGTCGCCTGCGCTGAAGGTCTGGGACCACCTCGAAAAGAAGAAAGCGGTAGTTGAATTTTTCGATCCTTACGTTCCGGAAGTGAAGAGAGGAGACAGGATTCACCGACGGGTCGAACTCACTGAAGAGTACCTGAAAGGCGTGGACATCGTGGTGATCACGACCGCCCACAAGAACGGAGTTGATTACGACTTCGTTGTGAAGAACGCGCCCGTGGTCTTCGACACCAAAAACATCACAAAAGACGTGAAAGAAAACAGAGACAAGATCATCCTGCTTTGAACCTTCTGATCGCTTCGTCGATCTCCGGGATCTGTCTAATCAGGAAAACGTAAGAGAGAACGACGAGCGAAACGACGACTATCGCGAGGACCCTCCAGAGGGTCCTCCTTTTCCACGAGAAGGGTCTCATCGTGTATCCAAGAAGCATTCCAGACAGGAAACCTCCAAGATGAGCCGCGTTGTTGATGTTCGTGCCCGGGAGAAATCCGTACACAACGTTGATCAGAATGATGGGAAGAAGCGACATGCCGGTCACAGGTTTCATGAAGAAGGGTGTGTCCTTTCGAAAACCCGCCGCGAAGAGTATTCCGATGAGGCCAAAGATGGCACCACTAGCCCCGACGGAGATTGTGTCGTGGTAGAACACGTGCGTTGCCAGATTACCCACGATTCCGGTGAAGAAATAACCGACCAGGAACTTCTCCGTTCCGTATATATCCTCCACGATCAGGCCAAAGTAGTAAAGCGCGTATGAATTGAACAGTATGTGGAGTATTCCTCCGTGGACGAACAGAGCGGTGATCAACCTGAACCAGTCTCCCGCGTCGACTCTGGGACCGTACTGCGCTCCGTATCTCAACAAAAGCAGCATCTGAAGAACAGGATCCCTGGTCGAGAAAACACCAGAAAAGGTCATCATCACGAATATGAACGCGTTGAAGAGCAGAATGAAATAGACAGCCCGTTTTCTCATCGAAGTTTTACTCCTTTCATCTCTTCTGTGGAGAAGTCGAAGGGGTACTTCACCGGTCTTCCTTCCAGGAAAGACCTGTATATTCCAAGAACTATCTCCACCGCTTTTTTGCCGTCTTCTCCAGAGATGTAAGGCTTCCTGTCGTTCGTCACGGCCTCGTAGAAATCTCTGTACACGTACTTGTGACTGTCTCCGTACACCGTGTCCGGATCCGGTAGATTCATGAACGGATGACCCTCTTCCCCTTCGAATCTCCAGGTGAGGATCCTGTTGACGGCGAGTCCGCCGATGACCACCGTTCCTTTCTCACCGAAGATAGCGAGTGTCTCTTCTAGGTTTCTCGGAAACACGTTGCTCGTTGCTTCTATCAGGCCCGTCTTTCCACCTTTGAACTTCACGATGGCGAAACCTTCGTCTTCCGCCTCTATGTACGGGTGATTCGTGTTCGCTATGTGCCCGTAGATCTCCTCTATCTCTCCTCCGAGGAACCACTGAAGAAGATCTATGGCGTGCGTGGACTGGTTCATCAGGACCCCGCCGTCCATCTCCCAGGTACCTCTCCAGCTCGCCTGTTTGTAGTAATCCTCGTTTCTGTTCCACCTCACGGCGACAGACGCGTAGAAGATCTTTCCAAACGCCCCCGAATCGAGTTTTTTCCTCACTTCCTGAACGGGTGGATTGAATCTGTTCTGGAAGAAAACACCGAGTTTTAGATTCTTTCGTTTCGAGAGTTCTACCATCTCGTTCATGTGCTTCGTCGAAAGTGCCATGGGTTTTTCCACGAGGACGTGTTTTCCAGCTTCGAGCGCCTCCATGGTGATCTGGTAGTGTTTTCCGCTCTCGGTGGCTATGGAGATCACGTCTACGTCTTCTCTTTTGAGGAGCTCTCTGTAGTTCGTCATTGTCTCGGGTCTTCTCAAGCCCGACTTTTCGAACTGTTCGGCGGCGCGATTTGCCCTTTCTTCCACGAGATCACACACCGCCACCGTTTCGAACAAATCACGTGTTTCAATCAGCGCTGGAACGTGTTTCTTCTGTCCGATCCTTCCGCATCCCACGAGTGCTATCCTCAGTTTCATAATGAACCTCCCTTTCGAAGATCAAAAGACCAATCACCACAAGCACAACTCCTCCCACAAGAAGAGCGGAGGGAAGTTTCAGTTTCAGCAGGTGTTCCGCCACGGCCGTTACAACTGGTATGTAGTATATCATGTTCGTTGTCGTTCTGCTTCCCAGTCTCTCTATGGCTTTGTTCCAGAGAAAGTAAGCAAGACCCGAGCAGACGAGTCCCAGATAAAGAAGAGAAATCACAACGATTGAGTTCATCTCGCTTATCTGCCAGAACTTTCCGGCTGAGAAAGGAAGGAAGAACACAACGCCCCAGAACATGATCCCCGCGTTTTCTCTGAAGGAGAGACTCCCGAGACTTTCTATGTGGTGAGTGTAAAAGACCCACGACAGAGCCGCGCCGAAGGCGAGAAGGTCTCCGAGGGGATTCAGTTTCAGAACGAACCTGCCGTTCAAAACGACGAGGGCCACCCCGAGAAAGGACAGGATCACACCCAGGTACATCTTCGAAGTGGTTTTCTTTTTCTGAACGAGATGCGAGAAAAGGAGAAAGAATACAGGAGCTGAAGACACTATGATCGCTGCGTTGGTGGGCTCTGTGAACATGAGGGCGGAATTCTCAAACGCAAAATAGCTGAACACTCCCCAAAAGCCAGCCATCACGATATTTTTATTGAAAAGCTTTGGTCTTCCACCGGATATGAGGAAAAGAAAAAAGAAAGCGAAGATGAACCTCAGAAAACCTGCAAAGAACGGATCCAGAACCTGAACTACCACTTTGGTGGCAAGAAAAGAGATCCCCCAGAACACCACAACGAGCCACGCGAAGAACCTTTCCAAAGTCATCTCTCCCTTCTCAGCACCTCACCGATCTTGGGAACGAAGTCCTTCTTTCTGGACATAACCCCCTTCAACAGAAAGAGACCGTCCTTCTTTTCCGCGTTGAAGGCTTTTTCCACTAACTTTTGATCTCCATCCATCATCAGAAGACTCGCTTCTTCCACAGGATTCGTGAAGAGCACAAAGAAATGTTTGACACCGAATTCTCCCTTGAGGGTCTTCAGTGCGTTCGTGAAACGTTCCTTTTCTTTCAAAAGTGTTGAAAAGTCCGACGTCATTATCTGAGAAACGGCGAAGGATTCTTCTCCCATCTCGTAGACTTTCACGTCGCGCTTCAGCAGTTCAGCGGGATCGACGTCTTCCGGTATCTTCATCCCTTCCTTCAGCAGTTTCTTCGCGAATTTTTCCAGATCGAGTTTGGCAACATCAGCCAGGAAATTCGCCATCTTCCTGTCTTTCTCTGTCGTCGTGGAGAGTTTGAAGAAGAGTGTATCGGAAACGATACCCGAGAGCAGAATTCCGGCTATCTCCCTTTCCATCTTCACACCGTTTTTCAAGAAGAACTCTGCCACTATTGTTGAGGTGCTTCCGACGGGTTCGTTGTAGAAGAAAACGGGATTCAGAGTGCTCAGTCCACCGAGCCTGTGATGGTCTATGATCTCGAGGATTTCCGCTTTCTCGACTCCTTCCGGTGCCTGGGTGATCTCGTTGTGATCCACAAGGATCACCTTTTTCCTCACATCTTTGAGCAGGTCCGTCCTAGTTATAACACCACAAAGCCGCCCTTTCTCGTCTTCTACGAACGCTGCTCTTATCTTCGAGGTGAAGACGATCTCTTTTACTTCCTCGAGTGTGTCCTTCTTCGTCACCGTGGGGAATTTCTTGCTCATCACGAGGGTCACGGGGAGTGAAAGGTTTATGAGCTTTGCGGCGCCGAACGCGTCGAACTTCACTCTCAAAACGGCGGCGTTCTTTTCTTTTGCTATTTCAAGCACTCTGTTTGATACTGGGGCGTTGTTCACGACTATCATGAGTTTTGCTCCTTTTTCCAGAAGAGCGATCTGGGCCGGTTCGTTGTCTCCCACGATCACCACGTCACCTATCTCTATCTTTCCCAGGAGCACATGAAGGGCATCCACCGCTATGTGAACCTTTCCGGATACGGTTTTTTCTTTCATGTAGTCACAGACAACCTCTGCTTTCAGTATCCTGACTAGCTGATCGAACGGAACCGGGTGTATAACCAATGGTTCTATCTTCAATCTCCTCACGTAGACTCGAGCAATGTTGCTTTCAGTGACCACTCCTATCATTTTCTCCTTTGAAACCACCGGAACGTTTTTTATTCCTCTGCTTTCCATGAGCATGGCCACATCGTAGGCGGATGTGTCCGGAGTGACGAAAATGGGATTTTTCAGCTCGAGATCTTCAACGGTGGGTTCGAGCGTTTCAATGTGGAGGGGTGGATTCATTCCGAAATATTTGAGCACGAAGAGGGATTCGTTTGTGAGATCGCCGCTTCGAGCTGGAATGAATGTTTTTCCCTTTTCCACATTGTTTTTGAAGTGCGCGTACCCTATCGCAGAGCAAACGCTGTCGGTGTCCGGATTCTTGTGGCCTATCACGTACACTCTTTCCAATGCTTTCACCTCCGCTACTAAAAAAATTCTATCAGATGATATAATCCTTATCGAGAACGTGACCATGGGAGGAGGAATACGGTGTTGAGAAAAGACATAGGAATAGATCTCGGTACGGCAAACACCCTCGTCTTTCTCAGAGGGAAAGGCATCGTGGTGAATGAACCATCGGTGATAGCGATAGATTCGACCACAGGTGAGATACTGAAGGTCGGTCTCGAAGCGAAAAACATGATAGGAAAAACCCCCGCCACGATCAAGGCCATAAGGCCCATGAGGGATGGTGTCATAGCGGACTACACCGTGGCCCTTGTGATGCTCAGGTATTTCATAAACAAAGCCAAGGGCGGAATGAATCTGTTCAAACCTCGTGTGGTTATAGGAGTTCCCATAGGAATAACGGATGTGGAAAGGAGAGCCATTCTCGACGCAGGTCTCGAGGCGGGTGCCAGTAAGGTCTTTCTCATAGAAGAGCCCATGGCGGCTGCTATAGGTTCAAATCTCAACGTCGAAGAGCCCTCCGGGAACATGGTGGTGGACATCGGTGGAGGAACGACGGAGGTCGCCGTCATCTCCCTTGGAAGCATTGTCACGTGGGAGTCGATACGTATCGCTGGAGACGAAATGGACGAAGCCATAGTTCAGTACGTGAGGGAGACCTATCGGGTAGCGATCGGTGAAAGAACGGCCGAACGGGTGAAGATAGAGATAGGGAACGTCTTCCCATCCAAAGAAAACGATGAGCTCGAAACGACGGTTTCCGGGATAGACCTTTCCACCGGCTTGCCCAGAAAGCTCACTCTGAAAGGAGGAGAGGTGAGGGAAGCCCTCAGGAGTGTGGTGGTAGCCATAGTGGAGAGTGTGAGAACCACTCTGGAAAAAACGCCTCCCGAGCTCGTTTCCGACATCATAGAACGCGGAATTTTCCTCACCGGCGGCGGGTCTCTTCTAAGAGGGCTCGACACTCTGCTTCAGAAAGAAACGGGGATCAGTGTCATCAGGTCCGAAGAGCCGCTCACCGCTGTGGCTAAAGGAGCGGGAATGGTTCTGGACAAGGTGAACATTCTGAAGAAGCTTCAGGGTGCCGGGTGATGAAAAGACTGATCCTTTTTCTTCTCTTCCTCACCGTTTTCTTTCTGAACGAGACTTTCAACGTGTCTGACAAACTACAGCCCTTTTTTTACAGAATAACTTTCCCCTTCCTGAAGCTGAGAGCCACGGTTCAGGAAGTGATTTTGAGGTTTCAAAACAGGATCTATCCAGGTGATGTTTATCTGGGAACCAAGAGCGTGGGAAACCTTTTCTTTGTGACCGGGAAGGGAGAAGGTTTTTTCTACATTCTGGGAGAAGCGGAAGAAGGTGCCATCGTTCTCGATCCGCTGGAGAAGAGGTTCCTTGGGATAGTTGTGGAAAAAGGTCCTATTTCAAAGGTTATGAGAGTGTTTTCTGAAGATTTCGTGGAGAAGGTGAAGGTGGAGAACGACTACGAGTCTGTTGTGGGGGTCGTCAAAGGAGGGCACGTTCCCAGACTCTCTATCATTGAAGACATAGACGTGACGGGCTGGAAGGTGTACTTCGAAAGCGAAAAATGGAACGTGGCCTTCAAAGAGTACCTGTTCATAGGAACCGTGGCGGGACGTGATGAGGAGTACTTTCTGCTGAACGTGACACGGGACGTTCCGGACAGGGTGATCGTCATCGGGGTGGTAGAATGATCTATGTTCTTGCCTTTCTCAGCATCTTCTGGGACTACGTCTTCCAAGACGTTTTGAGTTTCTTTCCCGCCTTTCTGGGCCTTGCCTTCTGCAGGAGAACCATTCCTCTTTTGTTTATTGTGATTTTGATCAGACTCTTCGCAATTCCAGGATACTGGTATATCTTCGTTTTGATCGTATTTTTGATCCTTGACGCCTTGAGGGAGCATTTCTCTTCAGTGTTGCTCCCCGCTGTTGTCCTTGTGGCTGTCGGCTGTCTTGTCGGTGAAATTCGGATGCTGACGGTTTTGCTTTCCGCCGCCACTGGCATCGTGTTCATTCTGGGAGGATCGAAGCGGTGAAGAACAGGTTGATTCTGATCCTGATGGCCCTATCGTTTGTTCTGATCATCATGAAAGCTTTCCAGGTGCAGATCCTCGAACACGAGAAACACAAAAAGTACATAGACCTTCTTCAAACAAGGCTCGTGAAAATACCCGCTCCACGGGGAAAGATCATCTCAAGTGATGGAAAAGTGCTTGCAAAAGATGAAGTGGTGTACGTCCTCGATCCGTGGCTGAACAGCATAGATGAGCTGAAAAAAACAGGCCTCTTCACTCCCGAGGAGATTCTCTCACTTGTCAAAGGTGAATCCATAGTCATCGACAGGGCAAGAGCGGATGTGCTTTCGAAGGCTGGAATGCGGGTCGTCATGGATTACAGGAGAAAGTACGAGCCGCTCGCACCACACGTGGTTGGTTACGTGAACACAGACAGGTCGGGAATGTACGGTGTGGAGAGTGTGTACGACGAATTCCTGACGGGAACGGACGGTGTGAAGATGGTCTTTGTGGAGCCGTCCGGCGCGATATCTTCCGAGGTTCTTAGAAGCCCTCCAAAGCCCGGCGAAGATGTAACACTCACGATCGATACCAGGATACAGAAAGTTGCCGAAGAATCTCTCGAAAAAATCGGAAATCCGGGCTCTGTGATCCTCTCCGATGTCAGAACAGGTGAAATCCTCGCCCTCGCATCGTTCCCAGAATACGATCCCCAGGATTTTTACGAAGGCTTCACGAAAAGAGAGTGGGAAAGGTTTGCTAGAAATTCACCTTCTCCTTTGATCAACAGAGCGATATCTTCCGCGTACAGTCCAGGGTCTTCCATAAAGATACTCTGGGCCGTAGCCGCTTTGCTGAACGGTGTCGATCCGGAAGAGAAGATCAACTGCCGTGGAGTGTTCGATTACAGAAACAGCAGAGGTGAAGTGGTGGCGAGGTACAGGGACTGGAAAGAAGAGGGTCATGGCTTCACCGATCTCAGAAAGGCGATCAGGGTTTCCTGCAACGTCTACTTCTATCAGCTTGGGCTGAAGCTCGGTGTGGACAAAATGATGGAAATTGCGAAAAAGCTTGGCATCTTCGAAAAGACAGGAATAGACCTTCCAGGCGAGAAGAGCGGTACACTTCCATCACCCGAGTGGAAGATGTCCAAAATAGGAGAACCCTGGTATCCCGGTGACACCATCCTGATGTCCATCGGACAAGGGTACCTTACAGCCACTCCCATAGAGCTTCTGAAACTCGTTTCACTTGTGGCGAACGAAGGAATCTTCTACAGACCACACGTGGTGAAAAGAATCGGCTCGAAAGCGGTGGGACCGGAGATCGAAACGCAAGTTCAGATCGATGAGAAGATATGGAACTTTATCAAGGATGCCATGGTCGATGTGACGTCCTTCAAAGGGAACGAGAAGGAAGACCCCGGAACGGCGTACCACGTGTTCAGAGACTTTCCGTACAGAGTAGCCGGGAAAACAGGTACTGCAGAAGCTGGGAACGGTGCTCCTCACTCGTGGTTCATAGGCTTTGCTCCCGCGGAAAATCCAGAAGTTGCGATTGTGGTGATGGTGGAACACGGAGGATACGGTTCCGGTGCAGCATCCCAGATAGCAAGAAAGGTCCTGGAAGAATACTTCAAACTGAAAGAAAGTGCCCAAGAAACTCCCGCGTCCTCTCGTTTTCGGGATTAGAGAAGATCTTCTCGGGGGGTCCCATCTCGACGATTCTTCCCTCGTCCATGAAAACCACCCTGTCGGAGACGTCACGGGCGAACCTCATCTCGTGTGTCACGATCAGCATGGTCATACCCGATTGAGCCAGGTCTTTTATGACGTCGAGCACCTCTTTCACTAGCTCTGGATCGAGAGCGGAGGTGGGTTCGTCGAAGAGCATGAGTTCCGGGTCCATCATGAGGGCCCTCGCTATGGCCACCCTCTGCTGCTGTCCGCCGGAGAGGTTTCCGGGCTTTTCGTTTATCTTTTCGATGAGTCCAACCCTTTCCAAGAGCTTTTTCGCTTTTTCTACAGCTTCGTCTTTTTGCATGTTCTTCACCTTCATCGGAGCGAGTATGAGGTTGTTCAAAACAGAAAGGTGTGGAAACAGGTTGAACTGCTGAAAGACCATACCTATGGAACTCCTTATCCTGTTTATGTTTCTGTGGGTGATGAGCTCACCTTTGAAGTAGATCTTCCCCCGCTGATACTCCTCGAGCAGGTTTATACAGCGAAGAAGGGTGCTCTTTCCACTTCCGCTTGGACCGATGATAGAAATCACTTCACCCTTTTTCACCTCGAGATCTATTCCCTTGAGCACGTAGAGTTTTCCGAAATACTTGTGAAGATTTTCGACTTTTAAAACGGTCATACTTTCAACCTGCCTTCCACGAACTTCACCAGTCTGGAAACGGAGAAGGTGATGGCGAAGTAGATCAGCGCCACACCGCCGTATATGGGAAAACTCATGAATGTTCTGCTCACAATGTACTGAGCGCTTCTCATGAGTTCGACGGTTCCTATCACCATAGCAAGGGAACTGTCCTTTGCGAGGGCAATGAATTCGTTTCCAAGGGCTGGAAGTATGTGCCGGAAGGCCTGGGGAAGAATCACGTAGATCATCGCCTGTGCGTGTGACATGCCGAGAGATCTCGCCGCTTCGTACTGTCCCTTTGGAACGGATTGTATCCCCGCCCTCACGATCTCGGCGACGTACGCACCGCTGTTTATTCCGAGAGCAATAACGGCGGCTGTGAACCTGTCGAATTCGAGCCCCAGTTCGGGAAGTCCAAAGTACACGAGAAACAGCTGGACCATCAGGGGTGTTCCCCTGAGAAACTCCACGTAGACAGAGGACGGGTACCTTATGATCCGGTACTTCGAGAGCCTTCCCATGCCGACGAAGATCCCTATGGCGAGCCCTATGAGAACGGCCAGAGAAGTAAGCTGAAGGGTGCTCAGGGCACCCTTCAGAAGGAGCGGTAGATTATCCACAATCACGCTCAACCATTCCGGCATCTTTCACTCCTCCATCACTCTGAGAACCATTTTTCTATGAGCACGTCGTACGGACTCTTTTTGAGCTCTCTCAAAACGCTGTTGATGAATTCCAGAAGATCCGTGTCCTCTTTCCTCACGGCGATACCGTACTGCTCGCTGGAGAGCACTCCACTCGAGATAACAAGATCCGGATTCTTCGCCACAAAGGCCCTTGCCGTGGCGGAGTCCAGCACCACCGCGTCTGCTCGGCCTCTCTTCAGTTCGAGAAACGCGTCCGTGAATTTATCGAACCTGACGACCTTGATACCTTCGTACTTTGAAACCTCTATGTCTCCGGTGGTACCGATCTGAACGGCCACGGTTTTCCCCACGAGATCTTCGTAGGTCTTCGGTCGGAAGTCGCTGTCCTTCCTCACCACGATGACCTGTCCTGCGTCGAAGTACGGATCGGAGAAGGCCACGACCTTCTTTCTCTCCTCTGTGATCGTCATGCCGGAGATGATCACATCGATCTTCTTTGTGAGCAAGCTCGGAATGAGTCCGTCGAAGGTCATATCGACGATCTTCAGTTCAACACCGAGTCTTCTCGCGATTTCCTTTGCGAGATCGACATCGAAACCCACGATGTTTCCGCTCTCATCAACGAACTCGAACGGAGGAAAATCCGCAGAGAGTCCAACGAGCAGGTACCCTCTGCTTTTGATCTCGTTGATGACTCCAGAGAAGATCACGATCGAAACCAGAAGAACCAAAACCACGAGTAATTTTTTCATATTACCACCTCCGATTTATTATAACACAATGCTGCATATCAATGCTTTATGAAGAGCAGCCACAAAGCGAAGGCGAGAGCGAGAATCCACGTGAACCAGTGTACTTCTTTCGATTTCCCGGAGAAGAGCTTTACCAGTGCATAGGAGATGATGCCGAGCGCTATTCCATTGGCTATGGAGTACGTGAGTGGCATAGTTATAACGGTGATGAACGCGGGGAGCGCTTCTGTGATGTCGTCCCATTTCACTCTTCCAAGGTTTCCGATCATGAGCGCTCCAACGAAGATCAGAGCGGGAGCGGTCGCGTATCCAGGAACCGTCTGGGCGAGAGGGGCGAAGAAGAGCATGGCGAGCATACAGAGTGCAACGACGAGGGCCGTGAGGCCAGTTCTTCCTCCTTCCGCGATACCCGCACCGCTCTCGATGTACGTGGTCACCGTCGAAGTTCCAAAGAGTGCACCCACGGAAGTTCCTATCGCGTCCGCGAGGAACGCCCTGTTCGCCCTTGGAAGCTCTCCGTTTTTCATGAAACCGGCGCTCTGAGCGAGTCCTGTGATGGTACCGAGTGTGTCGAAGAAGTCAACGAAGAAGAAGGTGAGGACTACGATCCAGAAGTCAAGGCTCAAAAATCCAGAAAAGTCGAGCTTCATGAACGTCGGAGATATATCTGGAACAGGACCGACGATTCCCTGGTACTTCGTGACTCCTATGCCGGGGATGGCACCTACGAGTGTGGCCACGAGAATCCCTATCATCACCGCTCCCGGGATCTTCCTGTGGTAGAGCGCCACGATCACCAGGAGCCCCACGACCGTCACGAATACACCGGGATTCGTGAGATCACCGAGGGCAACGGAAGTGGCAGGATTGGATACAACGATTCCCGCGCTTCTCAACCCTATGAACGCGATGAAGAAACCGATACCCGCGGAGATGGCCACTTTTATGGACTCGGGTATGATCCCGGCGACGAACTTTCTGAACCCAACGAGTGTCAAGCCTATGAAGATCAGACCTTCAACGAACACGGCAGCGAGGGCCACTCTCCAGTCTATCCCCATGCCGAGACACACGGTGTAGGTGAAGTACGCGTTCAGTCCCATACCGGGTGCGAGTGCGAAAGGATAGTTCGCGAAGAAGGCCATGACGAGAGTGGCTGTGGCGGATCCCAGTATCGTTGCGACCATGAAGGCTCCGAAGAACTGCTGGTACAGGGGGCTGCTCGCGTCCACACCGACTGCCTGAACGAGGATGGAAGGATTCACAAAAACGATGTAGGCCATGGTGAGGAAAGTGGCGATACCCGCGAAGATCTCCGTTTTCACGTTCGTCCCGTTCTCTTTGAGACGGAACACACAGCTCACCTCCAAATATAAAAAATTTAAGGGGATCTCTGGATCCCGTACTTTGTTTTGATTTTCTCATGTTTTCTTTAAAGGAGTTTTAAACAAAAGAAAAGCGGGAGGAACAGCCTCCCGCTCACTCACCGTACTCTTCCTTGAGATACTCCCTTATCTTCTGATCCGCCGTCTTTATCGCAGTTTCCATGTCTACCTTTCCGTTGATGAAATCGGAGAACATGTTTCCAACCACCGTTCTGATCTCGTACCATACACCTATCTGCGGGTCGAACATGGCGTTGTCTATCTGCTTCAGCGGTATTTCGATCAGAGGATCGGATTTAGCCGCTTCCTTCCAGATCGACGTTTCAAGGGCGCTTCTCCTCACAGGTATGTACCCTGTGTTGATCGCCCAGTAAGCGGTGACCTCTGGTGAGATGAGGTACTTCATGAACTCCCAGGCGGCACGTTTTTCCTCATCGCTTGCCGTGTTGAACATGATGATGTCTGTTCCGGCGAACGGCACCTTGTTCGTCACCCAGGTGGGAACAGGTGCCCAGCTCCAGGTGAACTTCCCCTTCGTGGAGCTTTCCACGTAGGGTCTTCCCGCTATCGTGTCGATGTACATCATGATCTTCTGCTGACCGAAGATATCGTTGAGGTATCCACCCTGGAAGTACGCGATACCATCGTCCACCATCTTCTTCACGAAAGCGAGAACGTCCCTTGTTTCCTGACTGTCGATGTTGGAGACCCACTTTCCATCGACCTGCTTCAGGATGGAACCACCGCGCAGAAGAAGTAGTATCTGGAAGAAGTCAACGGTCGTTCTGAAGCCAAAACCGTACTGATCGATATTTCCATCTCCGTCGAGGTCTTCTGTCATGATTCGCGCCGCTTCGTAAAGCTCATCGATCGTTTTGGGAACATCCACGCCGTACATCGCAAAAGCATCCGCGTTGTAATAGAGTATGTAGAGACTCTTGTTGAACGGGACCGCGTAGATGGTGTCTCCCCACATGCAGTTGTCTCTCAAAGGCTTGAAGATGTCTTCCCACTCTTCCTTCGTGAGGCCTATCTTTGGATCGTTCACGAACTCGTTCAGAGGCTGCACGACACCGCTCTGGATGAGCTTCGCCGTCCAGTTGGAATAGGACTGCGAGATGGTGGGAAGTTCTCCTGCCTGTGCTGCCGCGAGGAGCTTCTGAGAGAGTGCACTGTAGTTTCCAACGTAGACCGCTTCGACCTCGATATCCGGGTGGAGTTCGTTGAAGGTGTTCACTATCTCTTGGAGAGTTTCACCGTGTCCCCCGCCCATGGCGTGCCAGAACGTGACCTTCACCTTCGCGAGGGCAAAAACACTGAGAACCACCATGAGAACAACGAGAAATTTCTTCACAGGAATCCCTCCTTTCTCGATGTTTTCCCCTTGAATTATACCGCATAGGTTATAATTTGAATGTGAAGAAACTCAAGGAAAGAGAGGTCTGAGTATGAAACCCTCGAAGAAGCTGAGAGAAGCGGTTCTTGCGTACCTCTTTCTTCTTCCGTCACTTGTGATCCTTGGGATGTTCGTCTTCTGGCCAGTTGGATTCTCTTTCGTTCTGAGCTTCTTCAAGTGGGACTTCAGGAACATGAAGAATCCCTACTTCACGGGTCTTGACAACTACATCGAGATCTTCAAGTTCGACTACCCGCCGAAGTACTCTTTCGTCTTCACCGTTTTGAACACCTTCTTTCACCTTGCGGTTGCCGGCGCGATCGTGATGCTGATCGTCCACCTGATCAAGAAAAGAACCCTCTCAGGTATCATCTCCAACGCCGCTGTAGTACTGGTTTACATCGTTTTGAACCTCTTCAACGTGGAAAATCCTATCCTCTCCTTCCTGATTGCGGCTATCTCTTGGAGCTGGCTGGTGTACGACTTCAAGCGAGTGGAGTTCAAGAACACCTGGTTCTGGTTCATTCTGTTTCTTGCGGTCTTCGTTTTCGTGGAGCTGAACTCGTCTCTTCCGGGACTTGTGAACTTTTTGCTCGACGCGAAGGACAAGAATCTCTTCCTGAAGGCGCTCACCAACACGCTGTACTACGTGATACT
Organism: Thermotoga sp. RQ2; assembly: GCF_000019625.1. Classification (NCBI taxonomy): domain Bacteria; kingdom Thermotogati; phylum Thermotogota; class Thermotogae; order Thermotogales; family Thermotogaceae; genus Thermotoga; species Thermotoga sp. RQ2. Next base: position 322,267 of record NC_010483.1, on the reverse strand, counting down.
GAGTGTGCCTTCACAGATCTTCCTTTCTCTCATGATCGCTCTTCTTCTGAACAGCAACGTGAAGTTCAGGGTGTTCTTCAGGACCGCCTACTTCATACCCTTCGTCACATCAGTTGTGGCCATATCCCTCGTCTGGAAGTGGATCTTCAACGACGAATTCGGTCTTTTGAACTACATCCTCTCTCTGTTCAACATAGAACCCATCTCCTGGCTGAAAGACGAAAGATGGACCATTCCCACGATAGCCATCGTCTCCGTCTGGAAGACCGTCGGGTACGATGCGGTGATCTTCCTTGCGGGGCTCCAGAACATAGACAGGTCTTACTACGAAGCGGCGGAGGTGGATGGTGCGAGTTCTTTGCAGAAGTTCTTCTACATCACCTGGCCGCTTTTGTCGCCGACGACCTTCTTCCTGCTCATAGTTTCCCTAATAGGAGCCTTCAAGGTCTTTGCGGAAGTCTACGTTCTCTACGATGGACTTCCGGGACCGTACAACAACAGCGGTATGACGCTCGTGTACTACGTGTTCGACCTGTTCTACAGACAGCAGAGAATGGGAATTGCCTCGGCGGCGGCCTACATCCTCTTTGCGATCATTCTGATATTCACCTTCATCCAGTACAGAGTTGGGAGAAGAGCGGTCGAATATGTCTCGTGAGGTGATAGCGTGAAGAAGCTGGTCATATACATCCTTCTCATATTCGGTGCCGTTGTCATGCTGGGGCCTTTCATCTGGATGCTGCTCACCTCCTTCAAAGCACCTTCGGAGGTTCAGCAGTGGCCCCCGAGCTTCTACACGAAGAATTTCGCTTTCTCGCGCGATGTAAAAGTGATCCTGAAACCGGGCGTCCAGAGGGTCGCAAAAGGAGTCAGCCTGAGAGAAGCGTACGCTCTGAAAACAGCAGAGGAAAATCTGCTCACCATCACGGTGAACGACGACCCGTTCTACAGAGGAACGATGACGATCCCCCTCAAAGGGGCAAAATACACAACAGGGGTGGATGTTGAAAGAGTCAAAGAACTCTCCTCGAAATCCCCGGTGGAATTCTCCTGGAAAACACCGGAAGAGTTTTTCGAACAGTTCTTCATATACTACAAGAGCGGTGCGGATCCGTACTTTCAGAGGGCAAAGCTGGTGAACGAAATTCTGAGTTCAACTGAAGGGGCTCTGAGAACCATCTCTCAGATGAAGCGCTTTGTGGACATCAGAATAAAAGATGAGAAGGAAAGGAAAAGATTTCTTTCTTTTCTCGAGACCGTGAGCAGTGAACTCTCTTCTTTCCAGGAAAAGGTGCTCGGCATGAAGGCGGGTACCACTCTCATTCTCTCCGACGAAGAAGTGAAGAAACTCTATGAACTTCTCGATGGTTTACAGCTCGAATATTCTGGAGACAACCCGCTCGTTCCTGTCTACAGAAAGAACGTGGCCTCTCCCTTCGAAGAGGTGAAAAGAAACGTCTCCTACTACCTTGAGGTCAGCGGCTTCTTCCAGAGCGTTCAGAAACTTGCCGTGGAAAAAGACATCGTCGCCCGCTCGATGAAAAAAGATGAAAGAAAGGCTCTCTTTTTGAAAAAGATCGGAAACTTCCCCGACAGAGAGCTCGTGGAAAGGCTCCTGGAGGAATCGGAAAGCCCCGTTGAGGACTACGTCTCTTTGAAAGAGAAAGAACTCTCAGAGAAACACCGCGTGGATCTTCTCACCATCGCTTCGGTGAAGCCGGTTGTTTCTTCTCTGATCTCCCTCGCGCAGGAAAACGGAATCGAAACAGAAAATTTCTCGCAAATGATCTCTGAAATGGACGTCAAACTCGCTGGAAGCAACACCTATAAAATTTTGAAGTCGAAACTCTCTCAGCTTGGTCTGGATGAAGAGTTTCTCAACGAAGTCGCCAGTTATCTCAGAAACGTCTCTCTTCTCAGAAAGGCCTACGAGGACACGATGAGTTCGTGGAAAATCGTGGACGCCCCGGACTTCGTGAAAGAAGTCCGTGTGAAGGGAGGAGAAGTGATAGAGATCCTTCTGGAGGGTGTTCCTTCTGTCTTTCTGAGCGACGAGCCCATCGACTCTGTGAAACTCAAGTTCTCGTTTTCCGAGGTGCTGGCCAACATCTTTCAGAACTACGTCGATGCCTGGAACGCCGCTCCGTTCCCGAGGTACTACTTCAACACGTTCTTAGTTGCGACAACAACGACACTGCTCGAGGTGGTCACCGCCTCCCTGGCCGCGTACGCCTTCTCCTGGATGGTCTTTCCCGGAAGGGACTTCATCTTCGGACTCTTCCTTGCGACCATGATGATCCCGGGTGAGGTGCTCCTCGTTCCCAACTTCATCACGATCTCGAAACTCGGCTGGATCGACACTTACTACGCCCTCATAATTCCCTGGATCGTCAGTGTCTTTGCAATATTCCTTCTGAGACAGCACTTTTTGACCATACCGAGAGAACTCTTCGACGCGGCGAAGATAGACGGGTGTTCTCACTGGAGATTTCTCTGGCAGATGGTGGTGCCTCTCAGCAAACCTGCCGTCATCACCTCCGCACTTCTCAAATTCGTTGGAAGCTGGAACGCGTTCCTGTGGGTCCTCATCGTCACGAACAGCGAAAAGTACAGAACACTGCCCGTGGGACTCCAGGCGTTCAGTTCAGACGTGGGAACTCAGTACAACCTGCTCATGGCGGCCGCTACGTTCTCGATACTCCCCGTGGTGATACTCTTCATCTTCACCCAGAAGTACTTCATTCAGGGAATCGCGAGGACCGGATTGAAATGAAGGAGGCGATGATATGAAAAAGCTCGTTCTTCTGCTTCTGATTCTTTCCTGTGCGGTCTTTGGAGAGATCTTCTACGGAAACCTTCACTCGCACACGTCTTACTCCGACGGTTCCGGAACACCGGACCAGGCCTACGAATACGCGAAAAGGTACCTCGACGTTCTCGCGGTGACGGACCACGCTTACTACTTCGCCCAGAAGATCAACGGAAAGACAAAACCCTATTTGACGAAGCTTGCCGCGGAGAGGCACACAAAAGACGGTGAATTCGTCGCACTTCAGGGTTTCGAATGGACCGCGGGAGTGGGGCACATAAACGTGTACGAGTCTCTCGAGTGGATCGACAGAAACCAGGAAAGTTCTCTAGAAGGTTTCTACAGGTGGCTCGTTGAACACAAAAAACTCGCCCAGTTCAACCACCCCATAAGCACCTTTGGCACCTTCGATTCGTTCCGCTATTTTCCTGAAGCGGACCAGTATGTGAATCTGATCGAGGTGGGAAACGGGAACTGGTCCTCCGGAGACGTGATAAACGAAGAGATGTTCGGAAACTACATCCTCGCTCTGAACAAAGGATGGCACCTCGGTGCTACCGTGGGACAGGACAACCACAAGCCTAACTGGGGGAGCGCGAACGAAGGAAGAACCGGTATCGTAGCAGACGCTCTGACCTACGACGACATCATGGATGCCCTCTGGAAGAGGCACACCTTCGGAAGCGAAGACAAGAACGTCAAAGCGCTCTTGAAGAGCGGCTCCCATCTGATGGGGGATATCGTTTCTGTGGAAGATCTCTCTCCACAGACGATCAGCCTCGAGTACGAAGACACGGAAAAACTCCTCTATCTTGCCGTTATCTCTCAGAGCGGGACCGTTCTGGAGCTCAGACCTAACACGGAGCAACTGAACTTGACCCTTTCGGTCACGCCTCCAGATGGATACGAGTGGTACTTCGTCTATATGAAACAGTTCGACGGTGATGAGATAGTCACCTCACCGATCTGGTTCCAGACACCTTCTCCTGTCTATGTGAACAGTGTGAGAGTCTCTCCAGAAGAGATACACGACGGTGAATCGGCGAAGGTCTACTTCGAGATCTACAACGTGACCGGTGAGGACCAGAATGTGAAGCTTTCTGTCCTTCTCGATGAAAACCCGCTGAGAGAAGTGGAAATGAAGTTCTCACCGTACCAGGTGAAAAGGTTCGTCGTTCCCACAGAACCGTTGGAGAAAGGCTACCATCGTGTTTCCTTCGTTGTGGATGGAAAACTCGTCCAGTCGAGCGGTTTCTCTGTGAAAGAGAAACTGAAGGGTGTGATCATGATCGACACGCTCCACGAGAACGATCACCTGGAAGAACTCAAAGCGCTCGTAGAAGAACTGGAAAAGAGAGGCTACAACGTGAAGTACCCGAAAGTGATGCTGAAGGACCTGGAAGGTGTGGACATCCTCATCATCTCAACTCCCAAAGAAGGCGGATTGAGCTTTGCAAAGAAGCTTTCAGACAAAGAGCTCGAGGCTATTGAGAACTTCAAGGGTAAAATATACATCGTCCCGGGTGGTGATGAGGAGTACAGGAAGATCTATCTGGAGAAGATAAAAGGGGAGGTCGTCACGCTCGAGGAATTGAGAAAGAAACTGCTCGAGGAGTGATGAATGTTGAAGAGACTTGGAATAGTCGGCTTTGGAGCGAGCGCCATCGGGTTCATCAACGGCCTTGTAGAGAGCGAAAGGGTGAAAGACTACAGAATCACCGTTCTGGAGAGGGGAAGAGACTACTCCCACAACACCATCTCCGGTGTGAGGATGGATGGGAAGATCTTCATCTCCCACGGCATGGGAGGAGAGATCTACATTCCCCTTGAGATCCAGGCGAAGACGGTGGAGTTCTACCTGAAGTTTTCCGGCTACACTCCCACCGTCGATAAAAGAGAAGGCATCGTGAACTACCTGAAGTCCTTCGAAAGGGATGGCAGGAAGATAGAGTTCGGAGAGTCCTTCTCGAACGAAGAGATCTACAAGCGCTTCTATCACCACGGCTTCGAACCGGTGAAGTCCTATTTCTTCCATCTTGGAACGGACATCCTGAAAGAGACTAACAAGAACATATACGAGTACTTCTCCTCCTTTGAGAACATAGAGTTTTTCTTTGGAACCGCTGTGGAGGATGTGGAGTTCGGCCCTCCCCACAGGGTGCACACGAACAGGGGAGAGTTCGAGTTCGACGAGCTCGTGATCGCCGTTGGAAGAAGCGGACACAGACTCATGGAGCGTCTCAAAGAGAAATATCCACAGCTTGTCAAGCCGAACCAGTTCGTCGACATCGGTGTCAGGTACGAACTCCCGAACCACGTGATGGATCCATTCTCCGATATGTACGAGGTGAAGGTTCGCTACAGGACCAAAACGGGTTACATCTGCAGGATCTTCTGTCAGAACCCGGCAGGGAAGGTGACCCTGGAAAAGTACGAGGACTTCACCACGGTGAACGGATACTCGGACAGTCTTCGAAAGACAGAGAACACGAACTTTGCCATCCTGGTCACCACGCGTTTTACAGAGCCCTTCAAAGACCCGACGGGCTACGGGGTGAATCTCGCAAAGCTTGCAAACATCCTCGCAGGAGACAGGGAAAAAGTGATTCTCCAGACGTATGGTGATTTCAAAGAGTTCAGAAGGACCAAAAGGCTTGGAAGGGTCCACCCCACCCTGGACCCGGAAAGTTACATTCTCGGAGACGCGAACCTCGTGTTCCCCTCGAAGATAAGAGAGTCCCTTGTGGACTTCGTTGAGAACCTCGACAGGGTGATACCGGGGGCTGCTTACTTCGACAACCTGCTCTACGCGGTCGAGGTGAAGTTCTACACCAACAAGTTCCTCAACGACGTGGTGGAAGACCTTCACGTCATCGGAGACTGTTCAGGCTGGACAAGATCGGTCCAGTACGCCACATCGATGGGCTACATGAGAGCAATGGGAATGAAGATTCAGCCCCTGTGAGAGAGAATCGCAAAGAATCCCCACTCTATGAGAAGAACAGAGAAGAAAACAACGAAACCTTCCCAGAAGGTGAACCTGTGGACACCGAAAACGTGAAGCACAAGAACGAGGGCTATCGCACAGGAGACAAGCCCGTTAGGGAAGCCCTTCCTCACGAGGGCGTTCACCCCCGTGTAACCAAAGAGTGCCGCAAAGACAAAGCCCAGAAACTTTCCAAAGGAAACATCGAAGACGTTGAAGACAGAAAGAAGAATGAGTACCCCAAGGAGTATCAGGACCATTCCGAAGAATCTCAAGTCCATCCCTCCCTCATTTGCACTCGAGAATATTCTACCACTTTAAAACCTGTGTTAGAATAACCTTAAAGGGAGGTAGAAATATGTTATCACCAACGGAAAAAAGGTATCTACTCGCCGTTCTTTTGACAACGGAAGAGGGAAGCACGAGACTGAAGAGAGTATCGGACTTTTTGAAAGTGAAAATGCCCTCCGCGAAGCAGATTCTGGAAGACCTCGCGAACAAAAAGCTCGTAAATTACGTGAGAAGAGGTCCTATCTCTCTGACAAAAAAGGGAATGGAACTCGCTCAAAAAGAGCTTGAGCGCTTCAACAACCTGAAGGAGTTTTTGAAGAAGATCCTGTTCCTCGATGAGGAAGAGGCAGAAAAGGGTGCGTGGGAGATCTTCTTCAATCTCGAGGAGAGTATCGCCGATAGGGTCGTTGATTTCATGAACTTCCTCACCCACTGTCCACACATAACGCCGATATGCATAAAGGGCTTCAAAGAATATCTGGAAACAGGAGAGTTTCCAACCCTTTGCAGACTCAAAAGGTGATGGTATAATCGTGAGAGTGAAATCCCGCTCCACCCGTCCGGAGGTGGGGCCGAACGTCCGAGGGAGGTGAGTTTTTGTGGCTTACGTGAAGGAGAGGATCTACGAGAGCATGTTCATCATCGCTCCAAACGTACCAGAAGAAGAAAGAGAAAAACTCGTCGAAAGAGTCAAAGGAATCATCGAAGAGAGGGTCAAGGGAAAGATCGACAAAGTCGAAAGGATGGGCATGAGGAAGTTCGCCTACGAGATCAAAAAGTTCAGCGAAGGAGACTACACGGTGATCTACTTCAGGTGTGACGGACAGCACCTTCAGGAACTGGAGAATTTCTACAGGATAACCCCGGAGATCATCAGATGGCAGACCTTCAGAAGGTTTGACCTGGAAAAGAAAGAGAGAAAGGCGCAGAGAGAAAAGGCAGCTGCTGAAGCTATCGAGTCGAGTGAAGGAGGATCCGAAGCTTAATGTCTTTCTTCAACAAGATCATACTCATAGGAAGACTCGTGAGAGATCCCGAAAAGAGATACACGCTCAGCGGAACTCCCGTCACCACCTTCACGATAGCGGTGGACAGGGTTCCCAGAAAGAACGCGCCGGACGACGCTCAAACGACTGATTTCTTCAGGATCGTCACCTTTGGAAGACTGGCAGAGTTCGCTAGAACCTATCTCACCAAAGGAAGGCTCGTTCTCGTCGAAGGTGAAATGAGAATGAGAAGATGGGAAACACCGTCTGGAGAAAAAAGGGTATCTCCAGAAGTTGTTGCAAACGTTGTGAGATTCATGGACAGAAAGCCCACCGAAACAGTCAGCGAGACTGAAGAGGAACTGGAGATACCGGAGGAAGACTTTTCCGGCGATACCTTCAGTGAAGATGAACCACCATTTTGAGGGAGGTGTGTTTGATGGCTTACAGGAGGAGAAAGAAGAAGGTCAAGAAGTGCAGACTCTGTGAAATGAAATTGGATTACGTTGATTATAAAGACACAAGGCTTCTCAGTGAATTTCTCACCGACAAGGGAAAGATCATTCCAAAAAGGCTCACCGGAACGTGCGCCAAGCATCAGAGAATGGTGAAGGTGGCCATCAAGAGGGCAAGACAGATGGGACTACTTCCTTACCTGAAGATATGAAAGAAGGGCGCTTCGGCGCCCTTCTTCATTCTCCGTCCTCTTCAGTGTCTTCTTCGAAGAAGATCTCTTCGATATCGGGTATGCTGTTCTGCCACTTTTCGAAGACTTTCTGAGCCGTTGCGTATTCTACTCCTTCCAGCATCACGCCTTCCGGAGTGTCGTCTGCTTTGAAGATGTAGACTTCACCGAGGTCTTCGATCATGTCTCTTGCGTCGTTCAGGAAGACTTCTTCGCAGACCCAAAAGATATTTCCTTCGTCCTCCACTTCTCCCAGCTTGTGGAAGAAGACTTCGTTTCCATCCTGATCGATCAGGCTGAAAACTTCCGTTGTGTGTTCGTGTTCATGTTCATGCTCGTGCATACTCATAATAAAAACCTCCTTGACAAAAAACTGGGCTCTGAGAAATACTACCATTTGTGGAGGATAAAATCAAGTGGCTGGTGTGATCTTCCAAAGACTCGATCTTCGGGAGGTCCTGAAACCGTGGAAATAAAGCGTCTCACAGAGAGAGTGGCCTACGTTCCAAATCCGGTGAACATAGGTGTTGTGTACACAGAAAGCACCGCCGTTCTCGTGGACAGCGGGCTCGATGAGAGCGTTCCAAGAAAGATTTCTCGACTTCTGGAAAAGCCTCCTTTGTATCTCATAAACACCCACTCTCACGCCGACCACTGCGGTGGGAACGCCTTTCTGAAAAAGCGCTTCTCCACCCGCGTGTTCGCCCCAAAGATGGAAAAAGAGATCATAGAAAACACCGTCTTTGAGCCTTTCTACCTGTACGGTGCTCATCCTCCAGGTGAACTCAGAAACAAGTTTCTCATGGCAGACCCCTCCGCTGTCGATGAGGCGATCGAAGAGGGAACCATCACGATTGAGAGCGTGGATCTTGAGATAGTACCTCTTTCTGGACACTCACCGAACCAGATCGGAGTGGCTGTGGATGGTGTCCTTTTCTGTGCAGACGCCGTGTTTTCTGAAGAAACACTGAGAAAACACAGAATATTCGTCATCTACAGCGTGGAGAAGTTCCTTGAAACGCTCGACTTTCTTGAAAAGACAAACTACAGCTGCTACGTTCCGTCTCATGGTGAAGTGACTCGAAACATCGGTGAACTTGTGGAGAAAAACAGAAAGGCAGTGGAGAACATCATCAACGCCGTTCTGGAAGTCGCAGAAAGTCCTGTGAGCACAGACGAACTGATGAAACAGCTCTTCGATAGATTCAAAATCACCCTGGAGAATCTCACACAGTATGTACTCTACAGATCCACCGTTCACGCGTATCTGAGCTTTCTTCTGGACAGGAAAGAGATAGAGAGGGAATTCAGAGACAACGTTCTTGTGTGGAGGCAGTGCTGATGCTGGTGAACTGGATGTTCCTTGGACTCGAGTATCTTGTGGGAGTTCTTCTTGTTTTCTTTGCGATACGTTTCTTCGGCCTGAAAGGAATGTACGCTCTTGGAGCGATTCTTGTTCTCTACATGAACGTCGCCGTTTTGAAGGCGTACGAACTGCTTCCCGGTGTTCAGCTGTACGCCGGGGTTTTCCTCGGGCCTTTCTTTGTCACGCTGATCGCCATCGTGACCGAGGTGTACGGGTACAGAGAGGCGCAGAGACTGGTGGCGGTGGGTTTCTTTGCCCAGGTCGTGTTTCTGGTGGGGATGCTGATCGCGCTCGGTTACATCCCTTCCAGCGAAGATTGGGCACACGAACACATGAAGGCTCTCTTTCTCCCCGTCTGGAGAACCACGCTCTTCAGCTGGCTTGCGTTCATCGCGTCCGGTATATTCAAGGCGAGGTTTCAGGATTTTTTGAAGGGAACGAAGGGACTTTTCGGAAAACACCTGTGGCTGCGCGACAACGCTGCAACGAAACTGGCCCAGCTTGTGGACAACGTGATCTTCTTCTACGGAGCCCTCACCGGGTACTTCTCCCTGAGAACGATCACGGTCTTTCTGATCTGGACCACGCTCTTTGAGTGGCTCTTCGACTACCTTGACACGTGGGTCGTAGTGAAGGGTGTGGGGTGGATGTTGAACAGCAGTGAACCTTATCTTCAGAAGGAGTGAGCGGTTTGAAAGTGCTCGTCATTGGATACATGCACCTGAGAAACGACAAGAGGGTCTTCAGAACAGTTCAGGCTCTGTCCAAGAAAGGTGAAGTTATTTACCAGTACTGGACGGAGAAAGAAGAGCTACCTTTTAAGGAGAATAACATCAGATACATCCCCGTGAAATGTTCGAACAGGGGAAATATTTTCCAGAAAGCCGTTGAAAGAAAACAATTCGATGAAAAAATCTGTCATCTTGTAGAGAGTGAGGATTACGATATCCTCTACATGCATCACTTTCCGGCTACAAAACCTCTAAAACCCTTCGTTGTGGCTAAAAAGCGTGGAAAAAAGATCGTCTACGATATACACGAGTATCATCCTCAGAATTTTCTCAAAACTCTTCCCAGGCCTTTGAGTGATCTGAAAGAATTTGTGATGTGGAGGATATTCAAAAAACAGCTTCAGCTGTCTGACCTGTGTATCTTCGTCTCTGAAGAAACACGGAACGATGTTGTGGCAAAGACCGGACTGAACCCGGAGAAAACTTTCGTTGTACCAAACTACGCATCGATGAAAATCGAACCAGATCCGGATAAAAAGAGGATGGAAATCGTTCTGGTAGGAAAAACAACGAGAAATCTCATTCATGAAAAGAGGCTCGTAAAAGCACTTGTCGAAAGAGGATTTTCCTTCAGAATAATAGGAATGGATTCAGAAACGTTTTCCGATGTTCCGCACACGTACACATCTTTTCTGCCGTACGAAAAGATGATGGGAGAACTCTCAAAAAGCATGTTTTCATTGATATCGTACAGCACTATCGGGAGAGAAGATTACAAGAACGATCTGTACGCTCTGCCGCACAAATTCTACGACTCCATCGCTGCCGGAACACCCGTTATCGTGAAGAATTCTTTCGTTTCGATGGCAAAGATAGTTGAGGATCTGGGAATAGGAGTTGTTATAGACCCGGCAAACGTTGAAGAAAGCTTGAAGAGAATAGAAAACGCCTGTCAGAGATATGAAGAGATACTGGAGAATATTAGAAGACATCAGGAGGGATTCGTGTGGGACAAGAAGAAGGAAGAAGAATTTCTGGAAAGAGTCATGGGTTGAGAGTACTCTCACTGGTCGGTGCAAGGCCTCAGATCATAAAAGAGGCGATGCTTCACAGGGAATTCAAAGAGAAGGGGATAGAGGAGATCCTCGTTCACTCCGGACAGCACTACGACTACAACATGTCAGATGTGTTCTTTGAAGTTCTTGAAATCAGACAACCTCATTACAATCTCAACGTGGGATCTGGAACACATGGAGAAATGACGGGAAAGATCATGATCGAGTTTGAAAAGGTTCTCCTCAGGGAAAAACCTGATCTTGTTCTGGTTTACGGTGACACCAACACGACTCTGGCTGGCGCGCTCGTGGCTGCAAAACTCAAAATACCTGTCGCACACGTTGAGGCAGGGTTGAGACAGCATCCCAAAGACATGCCCGAGGAGATAAACAGGATCGTCACAGATCGAGTCTCTCAGATTCTTTTCTGTCCAAGCAAACTCGCGGTGAAGAATCTCGAGAGAGAAGGAATCACAGAAGGAGTTTACTTTGTGGGGGATGTGATGTACGATCTTTTCCTGAAAATGGAGGATAGATTCAGATACGATGTGTTCGAAAAGCTGGGGCTGAAAGAGAACGAATTCATTCTCGTTACTCTCCACAGGGATTTCAACGTGGACGATCCAGTGAAGCTGAGAAAGATTTTAGAGCAACTCAAAAGAATCTCCAGAGAGAAGAAAGTAGTCTTTCCCATCCATCCCAGGACGAAAAATAGAGTGAAGGAATTCGGCCTCGAAAACCTCCTGGAAGGTATGGTTGTGATAGACCCGGTAGATTATCTGAACCTCATGGGACTCGTAAAAAGGTGTTGGAAGGTGGTGACAGACAGCGGTGGTCTTCAGAAAGAAGCGTATTTTGCGGGGAAAAGAGCGATAGTCGTGATGCCGGATACGGGCTGGAGAGAACTCGTCAAAGCGGGATGGAACAAGTTAGCCAGCGAAGAGAATCTCTTCGACGTGACCATGGAAGAAGACCGTTCGGACTATCCATCAGGACTGTACGGCGACGGAAACGCCGCTGGAAAGATCGTTGAGGTGATAGAGGAATGGTTTCGAAGCCTTCGAGGAATTCATTGAGTCTCTTTGAGTGAAGAAAGAGCGCACAAGTCCCGGTGATAACACAAACTAAAAAATCCAGAACTACACGAGAAAAACATCCACCCGTGGTTTCAGATACACCCGAGAGTCGTCAGAATCCCTCTAAGGGATTGAAAGGAAGTCATGAAAAAGCTCTGTCTATGCTGTGGAGCGAGAGTGTGAGATGGAGCAGTAAAATGTGGTGAGTACCTGGTTTCGGGAGATCTTGACGATACCCTCAGAATCTGAAGAGTCTCTGATGGTAGATTGATCAAAACGTTGAAAGAGCACACAAAAATCGTGAGATCTGTTACCTTTTCACCGAATGGAAAATACCTGGCTGTAGGTGATATTTGCGGCACCGTTGAGATCTGGCGTGTTTTATAATAGTTTGAGAAGTCCCCATTGAAAGGTGGTATTGATCTGGAGAGAAGCAAAGACTGGTTGGATGCGGCAAAAGATGATCTGGAGCATGCAAAACACGATTTGGAGCACGGCTTCTACAACTGGGCATGCTTTTCTTCCCAGCAGGCAGCAGAAAAAGCCGTGAAAGCTGTGTTCCAGAGAATGGGTGCACAGGCATGGGGATATTCTGTACCGGATTTTCTCGGGGAACTCTCCAGCCGTTTTGAAATCCCTGAAGAACTCATGGATTTCGCCCTTGAACTGGACAAAGCCTATATCCCCACCAGGTACCCGGATGCCCTTCCTTCCGGATCTCCCAGAAACAGGTATTCCAGAATTGAAGCCGAAAGGCTGGTGAACTATGCTGAAAAGATCATCCGATTCTGCGAAGATCTTCTATCCAGAATATAAAAGGGAAAAGGTCCTGGGAATCATCAGGAATTCCCTTCCACAACTCCTGAAGAAACTTCCTGTGAGACTTGTGGTACTTTTCGGCTCTTATGCAAAGGGGAATTTCACCGCCTTCAGTGATATCGATCTCCTTGTGGTTTATGATGATCCAATCAGAGAAGATGCCTACAAAATAGTGAAAAGGACCATCAAATTGAAAGGACTGGAACCGCACGTCTACTCTCTGAGTGAATACAAACAGATGGAAAAGACCATCTCGAAGATGATCGAGGGTGGAGTGGTTGTTTATAAAGCGTTATAGAAATCTCGACAACCTCGACAAACTCGACAGACGCCGAACGGGATCGACAAACCGTCAGATCTCCATGTAACTGAACTTTCCAGAGATCCTGTAGCCTTCCTTTTCAACAAGGAGTATCCGCTTTTGAAGGAGTTGATCCATGACTGAGTACGCCGTTGTTCGCTTGAAGCCCTCTTTCTGAAGTGTTTCTATGATCTTTTCTCTGGAGTAGACAGAACCTCTCAGGACTCGAATGGCCTTTTTCTGGTTTTCTGTCAGGTTCAGAGTCAGCCCGGTGTACTCTGATATCGTCCTGTTGATCGTGTTGATCAGATCCTCTTTACTCAACAGTTCCTTGTGAATGTTGTCGTAGATCGCCTTTGTCAATATCCACAGGCCGTCTCTTGGGTTTCCATCGGAAAAACCGGCCACTATATCGAGCACTCCGTCTTCGATGAGTTCAATGTAAGATCCAAGCCTTTTGATGATCAACTCTTTGATCTCAAGTTTCTTCAGAGTCTCAACAAAAACGATGTCCGTGAATATGTTTTCCAGATTTCCTGCTTCGTTCCATCTCAGTCTGTCGGCAGCGTATTCGCGGTATATCGAAAAGGGAAGAGAAAGTATGACGACAAAGTCCTCCATGATGATGAAGTTCTTTATCGAATCTATCACCCTGAGAACGTCTTCCTTCTTCTCCTTGTCCAGTTCGTCTATGATCAGAAGGAATTTTCCCTTTCTCTGAACCGTCTGTTTTATCAGTTCTCCGAGTTTTTCTCTGGCTTCGAAGAAGTTGAACCTCGGTCTGATCGATTTCTCGTGTGTCAGGCTGGCGTTCACACCAAAGGAAACACCAAGGGAAAAGCCCTTTATGGTTGAAACTTCATCCGTTATCCACTTTCTAACCTCTTTTGCAAGATCCGACACTCCCTCCACCTTCTCCAGGGAAAGCGCCAGACTGTGCAAAAGATCGTAGAGTATGCTCTCCATGGAGTCTCTGAGCGAGATGTTCACCCTGACCGTGAATACTCCTTCCGGGTTCACGAAGTTGAGTACCGTCGTTTTTCCAATGCCCGTCTCTCCAGAAACACCAACAATCCCAAAAGGTTGATGAAGTGCTATTGAGTTCAGATAGTTTATCTCCCTGGCCCTGTTCACCAGGTACTCTGATTCGCCTTCTCTGAGCGGTCTGTCCACCAGAACACTCAAAAGATCGGCCACCGTTTGCTTCACAAAATCACCCCTGTATTATTTTCTGTTTTGTTTAGATTATACTACAAATTCCTGTTACCGTCTCGACACCGTCGACAAACTCGACAGACACCGGACAGGTTCGACAGACTTCAGAAAAACACTTTCGATGAACGGACTGGTTTCAACTTGTAGGTATTTATCGAATGTAATCGATAAATTCGTACGAGTTTATCGAATGTGTTCGATAAATTCGGACGGTTTGGTATAATAAGTAGTGTGACTGGATAAAGGGGTGATCCGATTGCGGATAGATGAACTTTATCTCATGAATCCGTGGTGGCGCTCTCCAGAAGAAATATACGCCGACAGGAACATCAGATCTTTCGAAAAAAGCACGTTCAGATACTATCCAGAAAAATTCTTCAGGGAAATTCCAGAGGATAAACCCGGTATATACACCATCAGAGGGCCTCGTCAGATAGGGAAGACCACCTTCCTTAAACTCTACATCAAAAGGTTGATCGAAGATGGTGTGAAACCATCCAATATATTCTTCTTCACGTGTGATGGAATAAAAGACAGGTTCGATCTGATAGAAACTGTGAGGGTTTACTTTCAGATGTTCGAAAGAAAACAGGGAGAGATCAGGTATATCTTCATTGACGAGATAACCACCATTGAGGACTGGCAGAAATCGTTGAAGTATCTTGTAGATATCGGCTTGCTCGACGACTGCCTTGTTGTTCTCACAGGCTCTTCCGCTTACGACCTGAAAAGGTCCAGTGAAAGACTTCCAGGAAGAAAGGGTCATGGAAAAGACCTGGTTTACATTCCCATCACGTTCGGAGAATTTCTGAGAAGTTCAGGAATTGAAGTTGAAAGAAAAACGATAGAAGAAATTCTCGAAAGTACCATTGACGATCTGAACAGACTATACCTTAGAAACGCTTTTTTAAAAGAGCACTTCATGAAGTACCTGAACACAGGAGGTTTTCCAAAGGTAATAGATGATTTTCTGAGGAAAGGCAGAATCACCGATACGACAAAGAACGTGTACAAAGACTTCATTCTCGGAGACGCAGAAAAGTATATAAGGGCAAGAACAAACTTGCTGGAGATATTCAGAAAACTTCCAGACATCGTTGGTCAGAGATTTTCCTGGAACTCCCTGGTTGACGTTTTCACAGGTACCGTGGAAAGTGTTGATACGATTCAGAAATACTTCGAATATCTGGGCTACAGTTTTATACTCATGAACGTCTTCTTCATCGATATTTCCAGAAAGACCATCAGACCCAAAAAACAAAAAAAGACCTACCCGATCGACAAGGTGATTGCCGATATAATATCTGACATCAGTGGGAAAACAATCAAACTTCCACAACTCATAGAGATGTTCACGCTGAGGCATCTTTTGAAAGGTTCTGACGTTATCCACCACGGCATGAATCTCTACGACGGGCCGTTCTTCTGGTATTCAGAGAGAGGAAACGAGATCGATTTCATCTACAACCATGAAGGAACCCTGATTCCAGTCGGAGTGAAGTACCAGAACAGGATAAACAAATCTGATTATCTTGGAATGAAAAGGGTATTCGGCAGAGGAATTCTCATCACCCAGGATGCGATCTTCAGAGACGAAAATATCGTGGCGATCCCGGCGTGGCTCTTCTTTGTGGTGTTTGAAGGGAACGAATAGCGACCTTTGGCTTCACAATGTTCAAAGAAATCTCTGTTCTCAGCTCTCAGCCCATAAGGAATCTTTCAAATGATCTCAGAAGAAGGCCCAGTGAAAGCCGATACGACACAGTTTCTACAACTGGTCATGTTTTCTTCTCGCCTTCCTTCTGAATCTTCCAGAATCGAAGCCGAAAGGTTGGTGAACTATGCCGAAAAGATCGTCTCAGATTCGTGGCGCTCTTCAGCTCATACGCAAAGGGAACTTCACCGCCTTCAGCGACGTCGATCTGCTTGTAGTTTATGATGACCCAATCAGAGAAGATGCCTACAAAATAGTGAAAAAGACCATCAGGTTGAAAGGCCTCGAACTCCACGTCTATTCTCTGAGTGAATACAAACATGTCGGTATTTATCGAATGAATTTGATAAATTCGTGCGTTTTTATCGAACATCGCAAAGAAGGCGCAGTTTTCTACGTAATGGAGATGAATTTACGGATTCAGCGTGTTTGTGGTGAATGGTTCAGAGGCGGCGGAACCCCAAGAGAGTTTTACGAGCCATCACGGGTTGAAGCGGGAAGCCATAGGTTTTCAAGATTTCGAGTTGGGTTTATCATGATACATCAAAAGGATTCAGTGCACTTGAGGAACTGGCTGTCTCAGAAGTATTATGACGTTTTGCTTGACATGTTGTGGGACATATCGTATGATTTTAGTGGAGGTGATGATATGCGCTTTGTTTCAAGTAGAGACATCAGGAACAATCCGGCTGTGCTCTGGAAGGACGACGAAACAGTCATCACAGTGAATGGGAAGCCAAAGGCTATTGTCATGAAAATCGATGGAGATCCAAAGGAAATTCTGGATTTCATAGAAAAAATAAGAGTTCAAATGGCAGTTGAGAAGTTACGGTTGTTCTCACTGGAAAAAGGATTGGACAAGCTCTCAGAGGATGAAATCGAAGAGATAGTAAGAGAGGCAAGGAAATAGAAATGAAAGTGGTTGTTGACACAAATGTTTTGGTATCTGGAATCATAAATCCACACGGCAGACCTGCCCATATTCTCAATCTTGTCCTGGATGGAAAGCTCATACTCTGTATTGATTCCAGAATATACGATGAGTATGAAAGAGTTCTTCTAAGTCCAAAGTTTTCTTTTCCTAAGGAGTATGTGAAAATACTCTTGGATTTCATAAAAAGAAAGTCTGTATTTGTAGTACCATCACCTCTTAGAATAGATCCACTCGACGAGTCCGATCTTCCCTTTCTGGAAGTTGCTTTTTCAGCAAAAGCGCCCATCATAACAGGAAACAGAAAACATTTCGAGAACGTGAAGGGAATAGAAATATACACTCCCTCTGAGTTCATTGAGAAGTTCATTAGACACGCTCTTTGAGAAGCTCTTTCTCATAGAACACAAACCAGAAAGCATACTCTCTTTAGGGGATCGTGATGAATGGCTATTTGGCTTAGAATTGCTAGAATCTTAGTAGATCGTATCAGAAAAAGGTATCTCCAAGCTCGATAGAGGTAGGAATAGGGACTTTGGCCAGCCCTGTGCGGTTAAAGCTCGTAGGTTGAGCATACCGCACAAAGAACCTTATCCCTTTTTGGGGATCGGAAGGAGGTCAACATCTCGACGCAGTAGGCAAACTCGACAGATGACGGACAAGCTTTCTTAATACGAATGAATCAATGGTGATTCTATTTGTATACTTCCCATATTCCCGAAGGAGTTATTTCGAACGTTGCTTGTTCTTCCACAACGGATCCCGGCATCCAACAAAGACCATGAGTTACAATGTTCCTTCCGGATCCTTTTTTGTCATCCCATTCTCTTCCCATAAAAATCTCTATCTCGCCTTTCATGTTCAAATTCGGCTCGTATTTCGCATGTGCCCAAATGAAATTCCCTTGCAAGATCGTCACTTTTACTGACTCATCACTCTCAAGCCAGCTACCGCAAAATCCTTTTGACCTGAGATCTGTATCATCCAATCTTTCCAATTTCACCAGTTCTGTTTCTCCAAATCCATATTTCCTTTCACCACCTATTTGCAGAGACTGCAATAATTCTGAGAGCTTTACCTGAACATCTTCATATGTGAATAAAAAGTCATCTTCTTTAGGGTGACCATCGATTTTTATCCACATCAACCCTTCGAGAAATAGAGGTGAAGAATCTTCTGTGTTTCGATAATTTATGTATTCAAGGTGATGTAGGGTTTCTTCTTCCGCAGATAAAGAATTTGCATCTATGGCGGTTGTTGATATAGAGCGGATATATTTCTTCTCAAATTCGTACAGACACATTCGACCGAGTTTCAAACCCTCTTCGGTGTAATGAGGAAGGAAAAGTTCTTTGCCGTTTGAAAAGTAGAAATATCCGAATCTCATCTTTTCTCTCAGAAATTGCCCAGCTTTTTTATAATCATTTCTCCCTGTTTTCTGCACAAGTTTTACCGTCATAGCGCCCCATAAAGTCCTTGCAGGAACATATAATCTCGTCCGTGTGAGGTGCATGATTTTATGGTATCCAATATGCAATGGTGATTTCAACTGGAAAACTAGAGAGTAGAGAATCCATTTTTCCTCTTTCATGTTCTATCACTCACTATGACTGCTAGATTCTTTCACCAAAGCCTTAGCGTGGTATCTTGCGTATATCAAGGTTTTCTCAACGATCTCGATTGCGAACATCAAATCGTGTATTCTCTCTGAGAGGTTACTTATGCTCGAAAGATCTTCTTCATTTGAATTCTTCATAATACCTATTTCACGTAGCATTTCTATGGCCTTTTTGAGGATTCCCTCTGCTTTATTTTCTGCTTTACAGAACAGTCCGAAGGCATAAAGACCTTGTTGTTGAAGAACACCCAGTGCCTTAGTTACAAGGCTTTGAATCTCCTTTGAATCGCATTCGCTCTTCATCTCATTGACGATATCGATGCTGTACCTTGCACAGATTTGATCAATATTTTTACTAATTTTCTCTTGCATCTTTGTTCACCTCTTCAAGATTCAAAACTCTCACTCTTCCCATACCGCGTGTGTTCATACCACCTATTCCAAGAACTTCGAAGAGTTTTAATCCCTCTTCTACTTGCTCTTTCACCCATTGTATATCAACATTTCTTCCATCCTGTAGTTTTAGATCCTTGTCACCAACCTTAAAAAATTCACCTGAGTTGTATACGACGTCGAATTTCAGGATGGTTCCACGTGGTATCGCTTCATAGGTGAAAAGTGCCTTCTCTTCTGCAGCCCCAGTGTCGGGATCTATACTTACCGATGTTCTCACTTCGAGGTTGCTATTTACGATTTTGGGGAAAACAGTGTCTGAAACAAGGACAACTCTTTGTTTTATAAATTCAGGTATTTCTTCAGGTATTTTTTTCTTTATTTGGTCTATTTTCTCAAGGTTATCTTTTGCCTTTTCCTGCATGATCCAGCCAAAGTTGAGGTTCTCTCTTGCTTCTACTTGCTTTCCAAGAGGATAAAACCTATCTTCCAAAAAATCAGCAATTTCATATGCTTCCAACGCTAGAGGGGAAGTTACCCACACAGGGCCTATCATCGACGCAACAGGAAAAAGGAGGATGTGTGCATCAAAAAATTGAGCGAGTCCTTGCAAACTATTTCCAGTTCCCTTAGAGAAACCATAAGGGACACAGACAGGACAAGCGGGATTCACCATTCCACAGTGCTTTTCGCCTCCTTCTCCCCCTCTCCCCGCACAGGAATATTCACGACCATTTTCCTCCCATCTGTATTTTTTAGTTTCAAGTGCGGTATAAGCTCTGGCAGGCCCGCTTATGCTTGACCCTGGGATTTTTGGAAGCTTTGTGGCAGGGTCTCGAACTATGGATAGATCGACTCTTTCTAGTCTAGTTCCGCCTGTTCCAACATGTATTGGGTCTATGGTCATAGCATAATAGGGTTTCACATAGGGTTTCATATTGAATCAGCCCCCTTTTCCGCTTTCTCCTTTCTAACCTGAAGATTCCAGTGAAGACACAATTCAAAAAGTCCATCTTCAATTGCTTTTTTTAAAAATTCGAATTCATCTGAAGAAGGATTAAGACCAAGTATGTTGATGAGGTTTGATTCCAGAAAATACTCAAAGGTTTCTTCGTCGTACTCTTTTATTCTCTCAAGTTCTTTCCAGAATGAATACAACTGCGAAAGAGTCCATTTTTTCGATAACAGATTTCGTTTCACCATTTCCCATAAGTTCTTGATATGATGTATATCATCTATAAACTTCAAATTTTCATCTACATTGAATCTATCTGAAGATTCTTCTATGTAGCAGAGTTTGAAGTAGGAGGGCTCTATCTTTATTCTGTCTTTTTCCTTTATCTCCTTTATATGAACAACATAATCTCCGCTGCCTGTATAATCAAAGCAGAGAGTCCTGTCTGGTTTTTCTGCACTGCAAATTCTTAAATATGGATACCAGAGATCTTCCACTTCTGGATCTTTTGTAGAGTAAGAGACAACCCAGTTTAGAGGGATTTCCCTTCTATCAACCTGCAATACGAGTTTTTTACATTTTCCCAATTCTGAGTCTCCAGCGATATCTTCCACTTTTATCACATCAGCTTCTATTGTTTTCGACATTTCGAATCTTTTCAACAGCCTCCTTGCAGCATCCATCACGATATAAAGGGGTGTTCTTCGGTGGAAAGCAATGACTCCAAGGTGGAATGGCAATCTGTCTCTCACTTTGGAGAATTGTTTTTCGTATTCCATGAGGATCTTTTCTGCTATATCGAGAGCTTCATAGGCAGGAACAAGTATCATGAACTGGTCTGGGAAATCGTAAATCTCTATATAAGGGATATAATCTTGGAATTCATCATCAGCTGGCTTTGCTTCAATGATCATGTAATCTTTCCAATTTTTCTCTTCTTCTGTTTTCAGTTTTATATTTTGCCCGGAAAGTGCTTCTGCTATTTCCTCGACAGTTCTTCCGAATTTACTTAAAATCTCAAGATTTGTTGTGCTTATAAAAATACCCTTTGTATTATCAATGCAAACAGGACTGAATCTTACACCGCCTACAATTATGTCGCATGTTGCATTCTTTGGAATGGATGGATTTGGAGAAATTACAAGCTGGATTCGCTTTGTTCTTGGGTTTGAAGGTATAAAAGAATTTATTATTGTTTCGAGAATAGTTTGATCAATAAACTCTTTAGTTGTCGACCAAATACGCCTTAAACGGGCAAACGAAGGATGTTTTCTAAAGAGTAGCTTGATGAGATGTCTTGCTTTTTCTTCTTCATTCACAAGATTTAAAGCATACCCAGTAGCATCCCTTTCAGCGAGAGAATTCCAGAGCTTGCTGAAATCATCAATTTTTATACCAACAAGCGATTCGCAAAGTTCCTTTCCAGTTTGGTCTAGTTTAGAATTTTTGAACATATCTTGAAATTTTCTTTCTAAATCCTCTATTTTGTGGATTCCGAGCTTCGAACACAACTGAATATTTCCGTTTTCGCTTTTCCATTCCTCAAAGGTTGTCGAAATTAAGGTGTCCAACAATTCCCCAGAAAGCCATTTATTTAAATTAAATTTTCCAACGATCATAGCAACACAGCCATTTTTGTCTGATACTTCATCTAACCATACGGTCTTTTTTGGATCTTTATTCCAAGACTCTGCTCTCTTCTTGTATCGCTTATCACACACTTCACATCTATCATTTTTCTCCGATTTCATTCTGACACCACAAACTGGGCATTTTTCGAAAGAAAACTTATTCTCTTGATTGTTATTGATTGCAGCATTTCTCTGATGTTTCATCATACCACTAATATGTGGAAAGGAAATTTTTTTCAGAGCATTCATTCTTTCACTGGCAATAACAGTCATGCTTCTGCTCTCTCTTGAGGTATCAATATGAAGACTAACATCGAAACTGAGGTGATTGAAGAAAGTCTTCTCGATTTCCTCTAAAAATTTTTTTATTTCCTCGAAAGATGGGCTGGAAAAGTAAATACCTGTTTCATCTCTGTAAATTTCATTACCAAACGGATAGTCATACTCAACGAACTTCTTGATTTCATTGAAAAGTTGTTCGGTTTCTTCCCGGTATCCTAAAATATCTCCTATTTTCAAACCTTTGGAAAGCAATCTGGGGATATCCAGATTTACCGATAATATCGTCCATTTAGATTTACTTCTTGGTTCATACCAACCATCTACAAGCATTTTGGCAAGGTTAGATTTCACCAGAGATGCAATTGAGTAAGCGTAATCGTAGAGAGAAATTTCATTGATGGATCTCCTTGTTTCTCCAATGGTTTTTGAGTAATATTTTGTGATGATCGAAAGAAATCTTTGATAACTCTCATAGGAAATCTGTTCTTTCGTCTCGAGTTCCGTGAAAATGTTGTTTAAAATCTGAGAAAGTTCTTCAAAGAATTGCTTCTTTAAACCCCGATCTTTCAATAATTCTATTTCTTTTTCGTAACCAAAAGCTGTGGAGCGAAATATATAGTTTTTTCTCTGTTTTCCTGCTTCCACTATTCTGCCAGCCAACGATTTGTCTATACCAGATACGATTCCATGAGCATCTGCCAATATTTTACAAAGTCCTTTTGGAGCATCTCTCCAGGTGTGTTTCTGAATAAAATTGCAGAAATTATCAATGTCCTTTTTTAATTCTTCAACAGCTGCACTTGTGTTCAACTTGCTTATGAAATCTTTTAATTTTTTATTGGTGAGCATTTCGTATAACCTTGTGTTTTCAAAAAAATCGGAATTTGAACAGATTTTCTGATAATCAAATTGAAGATCAGAATCTCTCACATGTGTCTCCAAAAACTCCTTGGAAAATCTTCCCACCAGATGCAAATACGCTCCTATTTCAGCGAGCAATATCGGAGTTCTGTTCTCCTTTAACGTTTCAAGAATACTCATCTTCCACACCCCAAATACTCTCCAATCCTTCAAAATTTGAAAATTCCCGGGTAGATAAAAATCCTTTTATCTCCACCCTGCCAGTGTTGAAGTTATTTCTTGCTTTTCCAAAACCGATCGTCTTCTTTGCAGAAAATCCATACTTGAGCATCATGGCCTTGACACCGGCTATGACCTGGCTCAGATCTTCCCAGACCTTCTTTTTCAGTTTTTCATCATCGTCTCCAAGCCAATAATAGGGGACATAAAGTAACCTGAACATCCCTTTTGCTCCCTCGGGAACGATTTCGAAATAGATAGGATTTTTACCTGTCTTTGTCTTTCTGTCGTGTGGGTTTATGACCATCAGGTCGATCCTGTCCCAGAAGGTAGGGTAGAAGTGAAGCATTCCTTCGACGTGTATATCTTCTGGCTTGTCGTTGTTTTTTTCAAACATCTCTGTTAGTTTCTTTCTATAAATTCTCTTCGCGTCTGGGCACATTCTGTCCAGATACTCCGACCATCCTTTCGGTGTTCCTTCCCATCCCTTTTCCGTTCCGAAAAGCAGCGTATGACGAAATCTCGTTTCTGCAAATTCTTCTGGATCGTCTTTTTTCTTTTCTAAAAACTCTTTCATCATTGCCCATCTAAGATTCCCTTTCCAGGTAGTAGCAGGTGTGTAGGGTACTCCAAAAACTACATCTTTTTTTACAGGATTTTCGATGATATAAAACGGTATATCGTCTTTCGACAGAAAAGGTTTCTCCAGCTCCAACTGAAATTCAAGGATCCAGCTTCCTTTTGGTAAAAGGGTGATGTCTATACTTGAATCTATTCCAAGTGATTTTATTTCATTCAGTTTGCCATGAATGTACTGATCATATTTCTTTTGAGAATGCAAAATCGCTATTAATCCAGCTCTATTACGTCTATTTCCAGATTTCGCATAGTCGATGACGCCTTTACCTTTGGAGTAAGCGGTGGAAAGAAGTAAAATCTTCTGATACGTGTCTAAAATATCGTTGTATTTTCCAGAACCATTTATGAGTTGGTCGATACTTTGCTCATTTTCAATCTGATAGTAGGCATAGAAATCATGATACATCATTTATCCTCCCTCAACAAACTTTCAATGAAATCATCGAAATTTCGCTCTTCCTTAATAGTGTCTCTATTTGAGGCATATTCTCGCCATACATCAAGTCTGTGATCTGATGTTTGATTACCCAAAAGCGTGTAAAATTCTCTGCTACTCAATGCATCTTTGAGATTT
This sequence comes from Thermotoga sp. RQ2, assembly GCF_000019625.1. Taxonomy (NCBI): domain Bacteria; kingdom Thermotogati; phylum Thermotogota; class Thermotogae; order Thermotogales; family Thermotogaceae; genus Thermotoga; species Thermotoga sp. RQ2. The sequence continues at coordinate 298,130 of NC_010483.1, read as the reverse complement.
TTCAAAAATGACTCCCTCTGAAATCCATAAAATGTACTCTGCGGTATCCATCCCCAGATCCTGATTTCCCAAAGATCATCACTGATTTTATAAGCACAGGAGATGTTTATCTTTGAAGCACATCTATTGATGATTTCCCCAGCTCCGAATTTTTGACCACAGTCCCGACATTTGTAGGTTTCATTACTCTCTTTGTCAATTTTTGCGCTGTAACATTTTGGACACACTTTTTTGCTGGTTCCAAACAGCCAGTTTTCCAAACCTTTTACATTTTGATTGGACCTCCAAATTCGGCTTCCATTACCGTATCTCAACCAGTTTTTGATCACAGGTGCTATGGGTAGAAAATCGTTGCGAATACATACCTCCATTGCCTGTTTGGTTTCTTCTTCAGTTATTCCATCTATTTCTTTCCACCAACTACTTTTATTCACTTTAAATCTGACTTTTGCAAAAAACATTTCTCTGAGGTCTGGAAAATCAGGTTCATTTGATCTCTGGCGTTTTCCTTTCTGTGAAAGATTCTCAAGAACTTTTTTGAAATTCTCGAAACTGATATCTGGAGGATTTGTTACTTCAACAACTCCATATCCAAGTTGTGTTTTTGCTCCAATTCCTCCCCACTTTGAAGCGATAATCAATGGTGTTAATACGAGAACTTCATCGAATTTCCCATCGAGAGAAATCATTTTCAACTCTAAATTTCCTGCAACACCAGGTCCAAAAAACCAACCACGTGATCGATTCGAAGGTTTTATGTTTATTCTACGAAAGGAGATTCTCTCTCCTCCATTTATTTCAAGTCTGAACAATCTCCTTCTTCCCGTAGCACCAAAAATCAAACAGGAAGGGCAATAATTCCCATCATCAGGACACCTCGAATTGCTGGTAGGAACACATGCAAATTCTTCCATTCCTCTAAGAAGTGCTTCTGTCCACCATCGGAGGGAACCCATTATTCCGGTTGGCTGAATAGCATCACTTTTTGAATCGATATTTCCTGTCCAGATAGGGGTTTTTGCCAGAATTTTTTGAAAAACAATGAGTATCAACCCCCCACGGCTTTGACATACGGAGAATCAACCAAATCGCTTGTTGTACTTTGGTAGTCTTTTGTTTTCTTTCTCGAACTTACTCAACAACGCTTTTTCTCTCTTTTTCGCCTTCTCTTTTGAGAATGTTTCTTCGTATCTGAAATACGTTACCTCTTTGTAGATATTCTCGGTGAAATGTCTTCTCAAGCGTTCTTTGAGTCTTCCATGTCCTATATAGACGATTTCCTTATTTCTGTCTGCCAATTCGTACACACCGAATACATCCGGTACTTGTTCAATCTTTTTTTCCTAAAAACAAGACCACTTTTTCTGGATATCCCTGACGTTCATCTTTTCACCGCACAACTCACTTGCCTATTTTTCCTGAATTATACTACTTCTCTTTTATAATTTTTTATTTGTGTAGTGTTACAATTTGATTCAAAATTCCAAAGTAATGGCATTCATAAACATAAGTATGTCTTCATCCTGACACCCTCGACAGACTCGACAGACGCTGAACGGATTCGGCAGCTTTCACGGGCGGACATGACTTGAAAACTAAACACGTCGGTATTTATCGAACAGATTCGATAAATTCGTACGTTTTTATCGAATGAGATAGAGGAATTCGAACGAATATGGTAAAATTTGAAGATAGCCTTTTCAGATAATTGCGTACTATTTGAAGCGTTCTGCAGCATTTCAGAGCTGGCGTTGGAAAAAATTCTATCATTCTTGTCAATGAAATTCAGAATCGGGAGAATAAAATTTCCAGGCTGCAAGCACTGTGAGAACTTGTATTTTCTCCAGAGAGTTACCTTCTTTGAAAAGTTTTTCACACATCTCCCGAACATGTGGATTTTGCACAAAATGTATGTTTGCACTGTAGAAGGAATTTATAAAATCTTTTAGTTTTTCGTTTGTGTTGTACCAGTAATCGATTGGATTCATATGCCATCTGCTTGCTAAAGAGCTCTTTTTGAATAACTTGATAATAACTTTCCTCGGCAGTGCCTTTAGAGTAATAGAGTGTCCACGTATTCTTATGGAGAGATCCGTGATTCTTCCTTGCATTTTTTCCCAAACATACTTTGCAGCATCGGGATGTTTCTTCAGGATCCATTTTTTGTATATTCTGTGATCGAATCGGTACTTTAAAGGTATCTTCAGACAATACGTGAAGAAATCCACATCTAGGAAAGGAGAAACTACTTCGGTGTATTTCTGAACTGGTAGATTACCCGATAGAATACCATTGAAGCCTCGATTATAAAACTTGAAGACCTCTTCATTCTCATACTCATATCGCAAAAATTTTACCTCATCTGATCTGATCAGTTTCGTAGAATATGCTCCCGCACCCGGTGTATAGGGCTTTTCAGGATCTTCAGAACCATAATAAGTTCCGAGAATTACGTCCCCCAATTGCCCAGTATGATACAATCCAAAATTCTGGAAATTCAATTTACTCACAGCATGATGGACATGAGCAGCACCGGAATAAAGGACATTCCCGTAATTGATCTTGAGCATGTCATAAATGTTAGTCAGGTACAGACCGTTATCAAGAGAGAAGAAAACCCAGTCATGTTTCAAGTCTCGGGCGATGCTTTTGGCTACAACTTCATCTATGTAATCCGTCTGCGAAAATGTGACATTCAGCTGTTCTGTGTAACCCATCTCGTGGGCGACCCACACTGTCATTCTTGAATCGAGCCCACCACTCAAGGAAGCAATGTGTTTAAAGCCGTACTCTCTGTCTTTCTCGAACTCTAACCTAACAGCCTTGCGAAACAGCTTATCTATGTTCTCAATAATTTCCTCTTCCGTTTGTGTGTTGTCTGGTTTGTTATCAACCACAAAGTAGCGATTAACATTAAAATCTCCGTTTTCAACCTTTATATAAGTACCTGCCATCAATTTTTTTATCTGTCTTATTATCGTGTAATCTTCCAGCATGTATCCGTAGGTGAGAATAAAGTATGCTCCGATTTCATCAAGGGAGTAAGGTATACCATTGTTTTTCATATAATCGACGATCCAAGTCATTTCCGATGCAACTATGAGTCGATCTTTAAGTAACAAGTAGAAAATCTGCTTGTCTCCAAAATGATTTGTGTAGATAAGCCACTTATCAGTTTTCCTGTCGTACAGCAATCCGGAAAAACTCCCTCTGAACTCTTTGAAGAAAGTTTCCCCGTTCTGCTCGTACATTTTTATAATAGCGTTCTTCAGATCACTGGTCTTGTACTTTTCCATCAATTCCAGGGAATTAAGTATCACACCTTCTGTCAGGACTATGTAGTTTTCATCTTCAGCAAACACCTTGTCCCGTTCGAATTTTTTTATAGTTCTTCTCTCAATGTAATAGTGCTTCTCCTCTAAGGATTCAACCATCAAACCACTATCAAATGTGAGATTGAAATTCTTTGCAACCTTACCTTGTTTCAGAGATATCTCCGCAAGGAAACCCGGCATAGTGAAAAACCCTCCCAATTTAAGTTTTGAAGTACTTCTCGAGATACAAGTATGATACGAAAGATGAGATTACGAAAACAAGAACAGTAGCTACAGCTGCTCCTACAGCACCGTATGCTTTTATCAACAGTACATCCAGCACTATGTTAGCGCTACCACTGATGATTGCATTCCATAGATTCATTTTTACTTTCCCCAGACTCGCCAGAATGTTTCCAGCTGGTATTCTAAAAGTACCCGCTATTAGATATCCAAAGGCAAGTATCCTGAATGTTGTCACTGCATCAAGATATCTGGAACCGAATAGTATTCTAATCACCAGTGGAGCAGTGATTATCAGAAGTATTGAGATGAAACTGTTCAAAAATAACAGGTACTTTATCAATCGGTGATAATACTTTTTGACCCATTGTTTGTCCTCTTTTTTGCGGGCAAAGTAAGGGTACACATAGGTGATAACTGATAGTGGTATGAAATTCAAGGCAAAAGGTACAAGAGTCGAAGTTCTATATGTTGCCACAACAGTATCAGATTTCACAATGAGGCCAATTAACAGCACATCTATAAGATAAAGAATTTGGGATATTACATTCGAAAGCATAGCTGTGACGGAAAACTTCAAGAAAAGGATTCTATCTCCCCTGTGAGGTAATGACACAGTTTTGTATAAGCTAAGATAAGGTTTCATTATATAGACAGCAACCATCAATGTGATGGAATAGGCGATATATCTGCTAAGGATGAGCCCTTTTACCTGGTAGCAATAACCAAGAGCCAGAATGCTGAGAAACAAAGAGAGTGTATTCACTACCGTTAAGATTGAAAACTTCTTGTTTTTCAGCTCCGCTCTCAGAAAGCTTTGGATGATATCGAAAGAGATAGTGAACAACGGAACAAATGATAACCATCTCAAAATCTCAGTGCTTCCTGCCAGAGGAAGTTTGATAATCCAGGAAAAACAAAATAGCGCTATAGCAACAATCAGGTTGAAACTTGGCCCAACTCTCAGACTGTATTTTAAGTAGGACAACTTGTCAATCGTATTAGACGAAGAACTTGCAAACTGTAGAAGGCCAGATGCTACGCCTAAGCCACTGAGTAAAAGAAAAAAGTTCAAGACATTGTTAGCGTATGACCACTGTCCATATATTTCTTTGGATACGATTCTAACAACGACGATAGAAGTTCCAAACTGAATGATTTTATTTATGACATTTGCAGAAAATATATGAACAAAGCCATTTTTGAGAGCAACCTTAATGTCACTTCTCAAGGAACTCATCATGTTTGCACCACTCGCCCGTACACATCTATTTCCTTTCCCACTATATTTTTCCAAGTAAATTCTTTTACTCTCTCCAGAATTCTGTTCATATCGTATCCTTCCTTTAGAACTTCAACCACTCTTTTTGCGAATCTTTCTTCAAACTGGTCTCCTTCCTCGACAACGCATTTTGGAAATCCTATCGCTTCTGGTATCCCTCCGTTGCTGCTTCCGATCACGCATGTGCCACAAGCCTGAGCTTCTATCACAACAGCACCGAAGCCTTCTTCTCTGCTTGGAAGTACCATCACATCCATCGCATTCATGTACTTTGCCACATCTTTCTGCGGAATTCTTCCTGTGAAGACGATGTTCAAGCCTTTCGTTTCTTTTTCGATCTTTTTTCTCAACGGCCCATCTCCAACTATGATGAAGAACATCTCTGGTATCTCTTTTGCAATGAGATGGAATATCTCTCCCAGTTTATCTGCTCGCTTTATCGGTATGAGGTTTCCTACAAAGCCCACGTACTTGTAGCCTTCTCTGTGTATTCCAAGTTCTTTTCTTACAGCTTTTTTGTCCATGGGTTTGAATATTGTCTCGTCGTAGCCGTTTGGAATCACAACAGCGTTTTTGCCGGAAAATCCTAAAGATTTTGCTTTTTCAAGAAGCGCCTTACTAACAAATATCGTTGCCGATGCACTTTCAAGGATGGACACGTATATCTCTCTTCTCCGCGGCATGAGAATATTAACATCACTTCCGTGTAGGGTGACAATGAAAGGTTTTCTGTACTTTTCTGCTAAGATCTTTGCTATTAAACCTGCTGGAACACTGTACATACCGTGAGCGTGTATCAGATCGTATTCTCTGAAATCGAACGATTGTTCAATCGCTCCGACAAATCGCTCCGCAATCTTTACAAAATAGCTTCGAGAGATTTTGTTCATCAGTACTGTATGCAAGTTTCTGTGAATCAGAACAGGTTTGAACTTCACTCTCTCATATTCTTCCAATGGATATTCTCCATTCTGCTTCTTCAAGAGTTTCTTCAATAGAACCACCAATTTGCTATTCTCATAGGCTGGTGAAACAGCATCGAAGTTCACACCATAAGTCTTGTAATGCTTCAATCTTTGGACAATGAAGATTCCAGAATTTGGATTTGAAACCTTTGGAAAAAGATTGGTGATGAGGAGAGTGTTCATATTTTGAAGTTACCCCCAGTGTTCTTCGATTTTGTAGAATGTGAAATCCTCTCTTATGATATCTCAAAAGCAGTAATTAGAAAAAAACGATTCTTTCTTTATAAAAAGACTATTGGGATCATTTTTAGGAGGGATATATTCTTAGGAACGAAAGGATTTTTCTGAAAACAAGAGTATTTATGGAAGATTTCAATATCATCTCCACTGAAACATAAACAGTCAAACCTGTAGCGAGTTCCAAGACAATCCTCCAGATCGGATTTAGATTGATCTGAGACAAAAGGAGCAATACAAGAAGAGTTATTAGTCCTGCTACAATGTGTTTCCAGATCTGAGAGAATAAAGGTTTCAGAGAAATCAGCTTTCGTACCAGGATCATCTGAACCAGTGTAACTGTAAACTCTGCTACAACTGTTCCGATAACTGCTCCCAAAGCTTGATAGTTTGGAATCAACAGCAGGTTCATTGTGAAATTGACCAATGCTCCAGCTATCACGGAGGCTGTCAGGTAATTTTCTTTCTTCATCGGCACCATGATCTGGATACCAAACAGATTGCTCCAAGATATGAAAAGAATTATGGGTGTTATATAAATCACAAGATCTTTTACCTTAAGAAACTTACTTCCAAAGAACAATGGCACGAAATCCTTCATCGTAACCAAAATGAGTACCATTGCAAGAATAGAGTATTAGGTAAATCCTATCCCTATACGTCTTAGTTGGGATAAATATGTAAATTACAAACTAGTTCTCTACTTAAATATCTCACCAATCAATTCGATGAATTCTTTTTTATAAATTGTAATTGTCAGTAGAAAAATACCCGCTCCAAGAGTGACGAAACCTTCCATGAATCCCAGGACAAGAGTACATATAAAGAACAGAGATAAATAAACAACTAAGAATAGAAATTCTTTCTGATGAAATCGAAGATCTCTAAAATCTTTCAGAGAGTAGAACAGCCATATATAAAAGGTGATAGTTGTGGCTAAGGCTATAGATTGACTATTGTGGCCGATAGATAGAGCTATGGTATTCAAGGTGAAAGAAATAATAAGTATTGTGACAACAGTCCTGAAATACTTTCTTTCCAGTTTATTGACTTTATATAAATTGGTATATAAAACACTGATAATAGCAGTGGCAGGGAAGCTGGCAAAGAGTATTGATATTATGTCTAGTGATTTCACATATTTAAAGAGAAAAACCTTCACGATCAAACCTATAATAAAATATGAAGTTGATGAAATGCTTCCAACAATGATAAGATAGCTTTTCAGTTTGTTGAGCAATGATTCTGTATATCCTCTCGATAAATATGGATAAAACGTCATTGCAACAGATGAGATCACTAAGTTTATAACTGACATCAACGATACTGCAAAGGAATAGAAAGCAAAATCTTCTATTGTAAGCCACAACTTGACGAACCACCTGTCTAAAGAGTAAACGAGAAGTGTTGAAAGATTTCCGAGCATTATAAATATTCCTATTTTAAACAACATCTTTATTTCAGAAAAATCTTTTCCAACAGCGACATTGTTTATTTTAAACGAGCGATTGTATTCTATTTCATATACAAGGTATGGAAGATAAAGTGCTATTAGATAAGATATTACAAAAGGAATATAACTTTTCGAATTAAGGACAAATATTATAATCAAATTAAATGTAAGCAAGCTGATTGGATAAATGACTGCAATTTTTGAGTATACTGAAAATTCTCCCATTGCTTGATAGAGAAAGTTAAAGAATGTTCGTAAATTGGAAGGCACAATTGTCAGAGCAAATGATATGATTATAAAATCTTTTTTTAGTACACCCAAGACAATAAATATTAACGTTACAACCAGTTGAAACTTAAGAAGAAAATTACGTTCGTACTTCAGTGAGGATAGATCTATTTCGTGTCTTTTTCTCCCTCCATATTTTAAATAAATACCATCGTTAAACCCAAAATGTAATACACCAACGTAACTTGTGTAAAGAGTAAAAGTTTTTAGATAAGCATATTGATCAATTTCTAAGACAGCAGGTATTAGAAAGCCATTAACCACTCCTATCAAAAATTGGATAAAGTTAGCGCCTAAGACTTTTACCAAATCCTTTTTCAAATTCATATTCAGTAATCACTTCCTAATTTTTCGATAAATTCTGTTGTTCTCCTTTTCCACGATTCCATCTTCATCCCAGTAAATTCCCTCAATCCAAACCCATCCAACACCGAAAACTTAGGCCTTTTCGCGGGAAGATTAAAATCTTCCTGCTTTGCTCTCTTGAGCTCTCCATCCCACCCTATTTCGTTCAGAATGAACTCAGCCCATTCATATCGAGAGCAATAGCCACTGTTCGTTATGTGATACAATCCGTACGCTTTGAGTTTTATCAACTCCCACGTTGCTTTTGCAAGATCTGGTGCGTACGTTGGGGAACTCACTTCATCATCTACGATTCTCAGCACTTTGCTTTTCTTGCTCCATTCCAAAACTTTTCTCACAAAGTTCATACCATCACCGAACACCCAGCTCGTTCTGATGAGGTAGTATCTGTTAGAAAAGCTCATAACGAATCTTTCTCCAAGTACCTTACTCTCACCATATTTGTTTATAGGATCGGAAGTGTCGTATATCGTGTATGGAGATCCTTTCTTTCCTGAAAAGACATAATCCGTTGAATAATGAACGAGTTCCGCACCTATTTCGTTTGAAACTATCGCAAGATTTTTCGGGCCGATGCCGTTGACAAGGTACGCTGTTTTCCAGTCTCTTTCAGCTTCGTCCACTTTGTTGTAAGCAGCACAGTTGATTATGTGGGTTATTTCCGGGTTCTTTGAAACAAATTCCCTGATCTTTCTGAGATCTGTTATGTCAAGTTCTTCTTTCGGTGCTGCTATGAATTCAACTTTCTCGTTTTTGAACAGTTCCTGAAAGGCTCTTCCAAGTTGTCCATTCGCTCCTGTTATAAGAACCTTCATTCCTTCAATCTCTCCCCGTACATTCGTTCGTAGTAGTTCATGTATTCACCGTTTATGATTTCCTCCCACCAGGAACGATTCTCTAGATACCATTTTATCGTGCTCTTCAAACCTTCCTCGAAGGATATTTTCGGTGACCAGCCAAATTCTTTTTTCATTCTGGAGATGTCAAGGGCGTATCTTCTATCGTGTCCAGGACGATCCTTCACGAACCTGATCAGACTCTCTGGCTTTCCAAGTTCCCTCAAAATCATCCGGACTACATCTATATTCGCTCTTTCGTTTTCTCCACCTATGTTGTAGATCTCTCCTTCTTTTCCTCTGTGAATGATGATATCAATCGCTTCGCAGTGGTCTTTTACATGTATCCAGTCTCTGACGTTTCTTCCATCTCCGTAGACAGGAAGAGGCCTGTCGTTGAGTGCGTTTATTATCATAAGAGGGATGAGTTTTTCTGGGAACTGATACGGCCCGTAATTGTTTGAACACCTTGAGATGGTAACGGGTACACCGTAAGTTCTGTGATATGCAAGAACTAAAAGATCTGCAGATGCCTTGGAAGCTGAATACGGTGATGAAGGCCTCAATGGACTGCTTTCGGTGAATTTCAAATCTGACCTGTCGAGTGGAAGATCACCATAAACTTCATCTGTTGATACTTGATGAAACCTCTTCACGTTGTATTTTCGTGAGGCATCGAGCAGCACCTGTGTTCCCAAAATGTTGGTCTTCAGAAATATATCAGGACTTTCGATCGATCTGTCTACATGTGACTCTGCCGCAAAGTTTATGACCACATCGGGTTTTTCCTCTTCGAAGATTCTGTACACCAGTTCTCTATCACATATGTCACCTTTTATGAATCTGAAGTTTTTCTTATCAAGAACAGTCTCCAGATTCCTGAGGTTGCCTGCGTAGGTGAGTTTGTCAATGCACACTATTTTGTAATCTGGGTACTTTTCCATCATGTAGTGAATGAAATTGCTCCCAATGAAACCAGCACCACCTGTCACAAGTATCGTCATCTTTTCTCCTCCACGTAGATGAAATTGCAATCGCTATCTTTCAGGAAAGGAGCGTTTCTGTCTTTTTCCGAGAGGATCGGATCTTTTATGGGCCAGTCTATTCCTATATCTGGATCGTTCCATCTGATGCTTCTGTCGTGTTCTTTTGAGTAGTACTGATCGACTTTGTACTGAACTTCCACGTCGTCAGTGAGCGTCAAAAAAGCGTGCCCAAACCCCCTGGGAATGAAGAGCATTCTTTTGTTCTCCTCGGAGAGCTCCAACATTATCCATTTTTTGTATGTGGGAGAGCCCTTTCTGAGATCGACGGCTACATCCAGTATCCTGCCTCTTGTACACCTTACAAGTTTCGACTGTGCCATCGGGTCGTTCTGAAAATGAATACCCCTCAAAGTGCCTTTCTTTTTCGAGTAAGAATGGTTGTCCTGGACGAAAACCACATCTATTCCCAGTTCCTTGAAAACCCTGTATGAATAACTCTCCATGAACCAGCCACGTTCATCTTCAAAGACTCTAGGTTCTATGATCAGAACTTCAGGGAGCTCTGTTTCGATGACCTTCATTTGTTTTCCCTCCGGTATATAATTTTACCCTCTGCAACCCTTCTCAGGTACTCTCCATACACAGAGTTTCTGTATTTCTTTGCAGCTTCGAGAAGGTCTTCTTTTGTAATCCAGCCGTTTCTGTAAGCCACTTCTTCCGGTGATGCTATGATGATGTTTTGTCTTTTCTGAACTATTCTGACAAATTCGGCTGCCTCGAGTAGAGCATCTGCTGTTCCCGTGTCGAACCATGCAAAGCCCCTTCCAAGGATTTTAACGTCAAGCAATCCTTTCTCAAGGTATATCCTGTTAAGATCTGTTATTTCGAGTTCTCCTCTTGCACTTGGTTTCAAAGTTTTGGCAAGTTCAGAAACTCCTGATGGATAAAAGTAAAGTCCAACAACTGCGTAGTTTGATTTTGGGTTTTTTGGCTTTTCTTCTATGGATAGAGCCCTTCCGTTTTCATCGAACTCCACCACACCAAACCTTTCTGGGTCATCAACGTAATAGGCAAATATTGTGGCTCTATCTGTGTTTTGAGCCGCTTCTTTCAGAATGCGTGTTAGATCATGTCCGAAGAATATGTTGTCCCCCAGTATGAGAGCACACGGGCTGTCTCCTATGAACTTTTCTCCTATTATGAACGCTTCTGCAATGCCTTTTGGCTGAGGCTGTTCTGCGTACTCAAGATGTATCCCAAACTGACTGCCATCACCGAGAAGGTCTTTGAATTTTGGAAGATCCTTCGGAGTTGATATTACGAGAATATCCCTTATCCCGGCAAGCATTATTGTGGTGAGGGGATAGTAGATCATGGGCTTGTCATAAACTGGAAGGAGTTGTTTGCTCGTTACAAGTGTCATTGGATAAAGCCGTGTACCTGCCCCACCGGCTAGGATGATGGCTTTACGCATATTGTAAATCACTCCTTCTTAAATAATTTCAAAATATGAACTGATAATATTTCTAGTAGCTTTACAGGGTAGAGAAAATATAACATGCCAGCAACAAATTTTCCTGTTTTCCCATTGTATTTCAAATTGTAATAAATTCTGCTCCTGAGTAAGTGATTATAATTCTTAATTCTATCTACTAGTCTAAATGATTTATGCCCATGGAAGTGAAGGTAAAATGTTTCAAAATCAAGAGCTTGTTTGAATCCTTTTTCCTTTAATTTTTTTGCTACGATCCTTTCCTCACAATATAGAAATGTATTCTCATCGAAAAAGCCTATTTCCTTAAAAACATCAAACTTGATTATAAAAAAGCTTCCTGGTAAAACATCAACATATGCTATTTTTTTATCCGTGATTTTAAATTTCCTATAAGATACTTTTCCAACTATTCTGTCAATTATCGAGAAGTTTAAAATTAAATCATCCAATCCTTTGGGTAACTTCCAAGCAACGATCCTAAAATCTAATTGTCCATCCAATATCTGCAGAGGAGAAATTGCTGCCAGTTCGGGTTCGGACTCGAGTTTATTTATAAGCAATTCTAAGTTGGTGCTGGGGAAGAAAGAAACATCCGGATTACAAATGGCTACATACTTGCATTCGGGAAAATGTTTTTCAATGAATTTTAATCCAAAATTATTGCCTCCTGAGTAGCCGTTGTTCTTGTTATTTTTAATGAGAATAACTCTATTTTCTTCTGAAAAAGCTTCAGATAGAACCTTGTATGACTCATTGGGGGAATTATTATCAACAACCAAAATCAGATAGTTATCATATACAATATTATCCAAGATACTTCTAACAGATCTTATCGTTAGCTCATAATTCAAGTAGTTCAGGATTATAAAAACCAACTCCGGATTCATAAAAACTCTTATCCTCCTTTTTAAGCCACGATAATCACTTTGAAGATATTTGATGAGTTTAATCTTCCGTATCATCAAGTTCCCTTGCAAGAATTTCTAATATTTCGAATACTTTTATGATATCCGATTTTCCAAGGCTAATTCTTTTTAATAACGAGTCGTCCAATACATTGGAAAGAGACTCTAGTACCTTGAGAGCATACATTAAATCCTCTTTTTGAAGCCTTACTTTTTTCAAAATGGATCTTAAGTATGATGATGAAATACCCTTTGTCCTTTCCAGATAAACCACTTCACAGTATTTCTTTAAGTAATCAAACTTTCCCTCCCAATCTTTCCCCATTACCAATATGTCTACGTTATATTTTTTTATGTCTTCTATCTTTTGCTCCCAACATGTTTCCGGTATTACTAGATCAACATATTTTATAGAAGCAACTATTTCTGCTCTTTGTTCGAAGGGAATCAAAGCCTTTTTTCCCTTTACAGCATTAAACTCATCTGTTGAAACTCCTACTATTAGGTAGTCTCCTAAAGCTTTTGCGCGTTTTAATAGGTTCAAATGGCCGATATGAAATAAGTCAAAGGTTCCGTAAGTAATAACAACTTTCCCCATAACTTTTCACCCCTTTTAGATGTATTTCTTTAAAACAAACTCATAGATTCTCTCGCAAGATTTCCCATCCTGATATTTGTGAACTATATCTCTTATTATTTTTCTTTGCTCTCTATAGTTGTCTTCCTTTTTCAAAATAACTCTTTCTAATTCTTTTTGAAGCTGTTCTTGGGAAGTCACTTTGGGGCCTGGTGTCCAAAAATCGTATGGCTCTAGAAGAAGTCCTCTTATTTTTCTATACTTCTCTAAATCATTACATACAAATATCATTGGACGATCGAGCAAAAGATAATCAAAGTATATGCTTGAGTAATCTGTTATCAAAAGGTCAATATCCGGTAGAATCTCGTAGAGGTCTATTCTCTTTTCTCTAAGGATCTGGTTACTCAGGAAAAACATATTATGATTCTCTTTATTTTCATAAAGCGCTTTGTAGTATCTCTCCTCAAAAGGGTGAAGCTTTGCAATGAACAGGATTTTATGCTTCCTGAGAAAGTCGAGGAAACCGTCGTGATCAAAACGATCAAACCCAAAAAGATTAGATTCTCTTTTTAAACCCTCCACCCTATTTTCATATCCTAACCTGAAGGTTGGGGAAAATAGTATTTTCCATTTATAATTATGAATTTGTGGGACAATTTCATTAAGCCTGCCTTTTTCAAATAGAAAATCATTTCGAGGAAGGCCGGTTATTACATAAGGATTCTTATAACAACCATAGCAAGCATTTATGATGGTGTTATAGAAAACCGAGGTAGAAATTATAATATCAGGTTTATTTGCAACATAAGCATAGAGTTTTTTATTACACTTTCCCAAACTCCTGTCAATCAGTCCCATAGCTTTAAGGGGTATTCCATGCCAGAGTTCTACTACTAGCTGTTTTCTTCGTTTTATGAGAGGAACTGATAGGTGTGTTGAGAAAATTATTCCCGATCTTTTTATTTCTGCGATTTTCTTTATCTTTGACAAAATATTGCTGTTGTCATCAAAAAAGATTTCCACCTTATAATTCTGACCCACTTTCTTCGTCAGATACTTATACAATGCATATGCGTTTGAACCACTATAGGGGGTACCGTCTACTATTAAAATCTTTTTTTTGTCACAAGGCATTATCAGGAGAATCATTTCCAAAAAAAGCTTTATCGCACTTTTAAATAACATTTTCATATCTTCCCTCCTAACAAAACATAACAGTAGAATTTCTGCGCAATTTGCTAATCCTCATAATTGATTTCTCTCCGAGAACATTAGTTAAGGCATCTTTTATGTTATATCATCGTCACCAAGATAAGTATACTCAATTTGTCACCTCCTTGTCTTCATTGAGTTATATATAATTTAAAGTTTCTTCTTATATCCACCTTTTCGGATTAAGCCCGAAATGAAGGTAAAATAATAAAATTTAAAACTGCTTCCCACAACGTACTTTACTCCCAAATTTTTACCATAAGCAAAACCACCATTTTTGGGTGATTTCAATACAACTATACTGGGATTGTTTGAAAACTTCTTCTTCAAAACTTCATAGTCATTGTTAGGAGAATCATTGTCAACGATTATTATTTTGTGTATCGGAACAGATTGGTCAAGAAGACTTTTTGCGCATGCAATAGTGTCATTACTACCGTTGTAATTTACAATAATTGCTGCGGTCTTAGACATTAGTACCAGCTCCTTTATCCAACATATTTCAAGAATCCAGCAGGTTCTCTTGGGAAAGTAATATTGAGATTTAGAACAACTTCATAAAATATACCCCTCATCAAGAATGTGTTTCATCCATCATTATCCTGGTCTATCTCTTCTTGCTTGACATATACGTGTACTATTGCACCTGTTTACACATACTTTGGACTTATTGATAATCTATGGCGGATAAAGAGTTTCATATAAAAGTTTCATAAAAGACTCACTTTGAAAATTATTAGCTTGTACTGAATTTTGAAAATCGTAAAAGTTTAATAGTAGTTCAAGTTATGAGGATTTCGTGGATTTTTGAGATTCTTTATGATATACGCAAGTGCCAAAATATACCAGAAATGGGGACGAGTTATTATCCCATCAAATATAGGAATTACTAGTAAGTTCAAAAGAAATAGAGAATAAATGAAATACGAATAACTTTGAATTGTGCCCTTTAAATTATAAAGCAATTTGAATAAAAGTTTCAACATTAGAATCAACGGTATGATACCGTAAAAAATCATAAAAGCTCCCCAGCCACCTTTGACAGTCATAGCACTTTCTTCTGAGCTATAGATATATGATGAGATCTCGGAAATATTCAAGTTAAATTTTTTAATTATCGGCGCTATATCTTCAAGACAGTCTGGAAAATAATGTAAATAAACCGCACCAGAAGCTATAGGATATTTCAACAAATATATAAAAGCAGCCAAGTTCGTTCCAAATCTTGTGGCAAATGACGTAAATTTTTCAACATCTACTGAGATTTTTTGGAAAAATTTTGGAATGAGAAAGAAGATAATGAATACAAATATCACGATGAGAAGCAATAATCTTTCTAGTCTTTTTGCTGAGAGTTGAAACATTACAATTAACAGTAGATTTATTGATCCAAAAAATAAGAATAGTTTGGAATTTGATGTCAAAAGTAGGAATGTTTGAGTTAATACTATAGTGTAGAAAATATATGATTTTCTCTTGTTGAAAACAAAATATAAAGCTGATGCAACAAATAGGGAATTTATTAAATAGTTTGTCCAAGATGGTTCGGCAGTAAATAACCTGGGAATACCGGAAAGTTCTCTAGCATGGATATATGAAAATGCGAAAGGATCTATAAATTCAATTATTGTTATAAAAGGAAGAGCAAGAAAAGCAAAAAAAGAAACTTTCAGTAGTTTCTTTAAATTTTTTTTAGAAGAAAAAAGTGAAATGATACTAGAAGTAAAGAAAATATTTGATAAAAGATACATTATCATTTTAAAATTTTTGATAATTATATGTTCTCCTCGAATAACGGGATGCCCGGTTGTGTCAATTAAATAATACAAATCCCCCAAAAACATTTGAAAACCAGCCAATGATATCAAAACAACACACCATAACAGGAACTTGCTAACTGGTTCTTTTTTAATATTTAAAAATGTTATTAGAAACCACATTGGGAAAAGTAGATTAACAAGTGACCTGCCGAACTCTCCAAAAAAATTCAACAATGGTAAATCTGTAAAAAAAGTAGAGAATACAAACAAGATGGCCCAAAATATTTTCATCTTTTTATCACCTCGAAAGGATTTTCCTAACTTTATCTAGAAATTCACTATAGGAGAAAAATTCAAGATAAGCATTTTGAGCAAGTGTTTCAAAATTTGCCTGTTTATTGTTTAACAATTTTATAACAGATTTTAAATTATCAATAAATTCCTGTTTAGAAGAGAATGGAAAAATTAATTTACCATAGTATTTACTGAGCCTTTCATACCCTCTTAAGCTAAGATGACTAGCTATTATAGGTAATCCATGCCAAAGAGCTTCTATCACTTTTGTTTTCATACCAGGCCCTGAGAATACTGGGGAAACATAAATATGGGAACTGATTAACAATTTTTTCATTTCTTCTGGAGAAGGATTAGGAACAATTTCTATGAATTTTCTTTGATATGGATCTAATCTAAAATATCTTTTTATCAAATATCTGTTAGGATTCGCTCCAGCGATTATTATTCGATAATTCTCTCCCAGCAATTCTGTGATATCTTCTATTGAATCAAATAAGAAAATTGCTGCATCAATATTCGGGGAAAAATCTAATCTTCCTGTGAAGATTAGATTGACTGTTTTATTGAATAAATTTTGAATGGTTTTGCGATTTGGGAATTCACATTTTTGGTATAAGAAAGGAATGATTTCCCATTGTTTTGACGACTTATAAAAACTCAAAATTTTATCGGCTTCCTCCCTGTGGAGAAAAACAAAAAAATCACCAAATTTTATACTCGATCTTTCAGACAAATAGACTGAAAGCAACTCCACAGGTTTTAATAAGGACAACAAACCTTTATATTTGAAGAAAACTTCTACAAATTCAAGTTCAAAATTATCGAAATTTACGATAAGCCTTGAGTTTTTATTATATTTTTTCTTAATGCTTAAAGCTATTTTCCCAAGCCGCGATGATTGAATGATTATTATATCTGGTTGTATTTTGTTTACTAGTTTGACTATTTTTCTGTTGTAAATATTTAATGGATCGGGATACAGAAAGATTCTACTTATTATTTTATCACTCTTTCGCTTTACTATCTCGAATATTTGCACACTCCTGAAGCTTTCTTTTAACCTTTCATCCTCAACTTCATTATGATTTTTCATATAGATAATGTAAAAATCTATTTCTCCTCTTTTCATGAGATCACATAGAGGTAGAATAAATTTTCTAGTTCCAATTGCTCCTCCGTAAACTCCGAAAGGATTTGCCGATGTTATGTACAAAACTTTTTTCATAGTGTACACCTCTTCTTTGAATTTTTATGAACTCTAATCTCAATAGCTTCTAAAATTAAACTTGATACATCCTTCACACTTTCCGATATAGCCTTATATAATATTCTGAGCAGTTGTTAAGATCAATCTTTTTATTTTTTCAATAGCTTTTTATTCCATGTTTTGATTTATTAGTTGACCCAGATTTCTTAAAACAAAAATCATTGCTCGTACGATCCCGCTGTTTTCAAGAATCTTGAACGAAAGCAAAATTATAAAGGTTGATAAGGAAAAAGTCCAAAACAAGAAGCGTTCATCCAAGGAGAATACATGAAGAAACCTAGAAATTGCGTTAAACATAGGTTCGTAAATATAGTATTCATTTAAATATGCCAGTGCATATCTATACCTGTCTGGTGATACTTCACCAGTGAATCCAGTAAAAATACTCAAAAGAAGAGAATAAAGATATATTAACATTCGACTTCTTTTTCCAAAAATTGCTACAGCAAGAGTTATAAAGAGTATGAAAAGATATGGCAATAAACCTATTAATTCCATATTCTTCTCAATCCTTCTCATATAGCTTTATATAGTTCCCAATTTGATTCTCAAAATTGAAGGTTTTTGCTCTTTCAACGGCTTTTTGGCTTATCTTTATTGATACATCATCGAAATTGTCTAATATAAAAGATATCTTCTCAGCAATTTCCTTGCAGTCAAATCCTGTCAGGAAACCACTAATGTTGTTTTCAATTATATCCTCTGGTCCACCACATTTAGTAGAAACAACTATCTTTCCAAGATGCATTGCCTCTAAAATTACTAGACCAAACCCTTCATTGTCGGAGGTGAGCAGAAACACATCAAAATCTGCCATGAGTTCCACAGCGTCCTTTCTGAAAGGAAGAAAATACACTTTCTTTGCCACATCCGGATGCTCGTCGAGCCATTTTTGTACGAGTTTTCCGTAACTGTCGTCGACGATGCTTCCACCAATCCATACAAAAACGACATCGTCTCTTTCTTTGAGAACCAACTCTGCCACTTCAAGAAACCTGAGAGGATTTTTTTGGGGATCCAGTCTTGCCACGTTTCCTACTATTTTTGTGTTTTCTGGTATGCCGAGTTCTTTTCTCAGTTTTCCTCTGGATGCAGGTGGCTGAGGAATCAAAGCGTTTGGAATGATAACGTACTGTGAATCTTTTCCTATCTTCCATTCTTTGGCTTTTAAAAGATCTCTGTGGCACAATAACACGATCTTATCACAGAATTTTGCGGCGAACCTTTCGGCAAGGATGAGGAGTTTTCTTTTTAAACCTCTGTACTGTTCTATTCCCCACCATCCATGAACCGTGTAGATCACGTTTTTAACACCGGCTCTTTTTGCGGCTATTCTTCCCAAAAAACCGGCTTTCGAAGAGTGACAGTGAACAACATCGTATTTTCCATCCTTTATGAGTCTTTTTATTTGAAAATAAGCCCTCAGATCCTTAACTGGAGAAATCTCTCTTACAAGATCAGGAATGACATGTACTTTCACATTTATCTTTTTCAATTCTTCTACCAATTGACCGTTCTCTGGACCACAGGCAACTTCAACTTCGAATTGATCTGGATAATACTTTTTCAAACCATAGACTATGGAATAAAGTACTTTTTGAGCTCCTGTCCAATCTGATCGTGTGATCAACTGTAGGATCTTTATTTTGCCCCTCTCCTCCATAACACAGCCTCCAGTGTCTGCAGGATGATTCGAAGATCAAGAAAGATGTTTCTGTTCTTCACGTACCAGAGGTCGTACTCTGTCTTCTTCCTGTAATCTTCAAGTGTGGTGGTGTGCTTGTAGTTCAGCTGTGCCCAACCGGTGATACCCGGTTTGACGAGCAGACGCATATTGTAAAAAGGAATCTGTTCTTTCATCATGTTATGAAACTCAACCATCTCAGGACGAGGACCGACCACACTCATGTCACCTTTCAAGACGTTCAGAAACTGTGGAGACTCATCTATTCTCAGTTTTCTAATGATCCTTCCCACTCTCAATGGTCTTTCCTCTATAGCTCTGTTTGGATTTGCTGGGTCGATCTTTCCATTTCGCAGGGAACGAAGTTTGTAGATGATGAAAGTTTTCCCGTCTTTCCCCACCCTCTCCTGCTTGAAAACCACCGGCAGTCCGTCTTCCAAGTATATCATTATAGCTACGATCAGCATGATCGGTGAAAAGACAGCGAGTGCAACAAGAGAGACGGCAACGTCGAGGATTCTCTTTGCGGGTGAATCGTCTTTTACACTGCTGAACGCGACTTCGTAGTACTCTTTGAACTTTTCTATGACCACGAGGGGAATTCTCTTGAGGGTCTTTTCCACCAGGTTTGGAAGGTATTCCAAGTTCTCAACTTGGACTTTCTCTAAGATGTGTTCGAACTGAGGATCTGCGAGGAGAACTGCGTCGTAGAGCTTTTGCTTTGCTTTCACCGTCTCGATGGAGGGATTGATGTACTCAACGAACCTGTATCTTCCAAGGGATTTCTCCTCGACTTCTTTCAGAACGGGTTCGATCTCTTCTCTTCTTCCCAGAACAAGGTATCTCTTCACGGGCAGTTTCTCTTTGATAAGTCTGTGCACCAGAACGTTTAAAACGGGAACCCCTGCCGAGGAGAACAGGAAGTTCCCGAAGAAATGGTATCTGTTTATTTCGTTTTCAAACAAGGGGTAGAACATCAAAACGATGATAAAACCAGCTATCGTTCCCACTACGGTTCTTATCAGCTGTTCGTTGTAACTTTGAAGGCTTTCTGTGTCGTAGAGCCTGAAGGCAAAAAAAGAGAGTGTCAAACTTGCAGTGAACAGGAGGCCCAAATACCAGTTAAAAAAGAGGAGGTTGAATGAGAAAACCACCAGAGAATCTATGAGGATTAACCCGTTCAATCTGTCTCCTCCTCTTCGTCAATTCTCAGAAACACCTGTACACTCCTATGCACTTTTCCGCGTACATTGGATCTGTCGCGTACCCGAGTCTTTGAAGAAGTTCGAAGTATCTCTCTGGTTCCTTTCTACACTCCCAGGCCTTATTATAACACTCTTTTATAAGAATCAAGTAGGCGATCATACTGTTTTCTGGACTGACAAAAGTTTGAAACGTATCGATCGTTTTCACTCCATCGAACTCTTTCGTTTCCGCTTCAACTCCTCCTTCGAGCCAGGAGAGTTTCTTTATGCCGAAGAGGTTGTTTCCCACCGTGTGTCTTCCCCAGCCAGTTTCGAGGGCGGACTGGGCAAGGAGTATCTTCGGATCCATCCCGGTGAGCTTTCCAAGAAGAAAGGCGGTTTCGCTGAATCTTCCGAGAAACTTCTCTTTCATCTTATCACCTCCGGAAAAGAGAAAGCGGGGATGACCCCGCTTTCAGTTTTCGATCTTTTCGTCGAGGTCTTCTGGATAACACGGCTCTTTGAGATACTCAGGTTTGAGCACGTTGAAAGGATAATCACAACAGCGAGGAGGTGTTTTCCCTGCTACGATGTCGTTCATCTTTCTGTTTACGATGCACCTGAAGTAGGGTTCGAACTCTCCTTTGTCTTTGTTCCACAGTTTGTGTGCGTAGCAAAACAGGTAACAGATCGTCTGGTAGAGGTCTTCGTAGGAGAGGAACTTGTATCCGAATTTCTTGAAGTAATGTCCCGCTTTTTTCTTCAGATCTGGTTCGTATTTTTGAAAAAGCAAATCGATGGAGAGATCTTCGTCCTTTGTGTTCTCGAGTTTTCTTCTGGTGTGATCAGGCATTGTTCCACACCCGATCGTTGAAGAAGTCCACCACGAAGTCTATGGCGTAGTCCAGGATGTGATCTAAGATATCGTAGTCGAAGGGAAGGTCGATTCCGAAGCTGTCGAAGAGACCGAAGACGATCTCTTTCACTTCCTCCTTCTTGGACTCACCGTCCCCCGGTCTTTCGACCAGGGAGACGGCGAGCGGGAGGACGTCCTTGAGAAATGGAAGTATTGTCATCATACAGACGCCCTCCCTTCGTTACTGAATGAGATCAAAGAATTCGTTCGAGTTCGTTTCGACTATCACTGCTCTGTCGATCGCGTAGCCTTCCAGAACTTTTGAGTCCAGAAGCGTCTGCATGGCTGTCTGAACCTGATCCGCTGTGAGTCCGTCAGCTGGGCTGTTCACTATGATTCTCCTTCTCTTTCCCTCTGCCTCATTGTAAAAATCCATGTACAGTCTCTTCATACCACTTCACCTCCTCATATGGTTTCGTACGTGACGAGCTGAGCGGAAACGTAAGTGTAGCTCGAGAGAGAGTCGAGGGTGTTCACCGCGTTCGCAAGATCCTGTGCTGTCGCATTTGGACTGACGGAGATGGTCTGTCTCCTCGTTACGGGGTTTCCGTTTTCGTCCACTTCACCTGTTGCCCACACGATCCTGAGGGCCTTTTCCATGATAACACCTCCTGTGAATTTTTTGTGGACTGCGCAGCCCCTCCAATAAATAAGTCCTGACAGGGATGTTAAATCACATATAAAATTTTGTATATTCAACATATTAGTGAATAAAAATCGCTAAGCGAATCATTTCTGGTTCGGTCTTTTTTCAGACGTAAGGTATAATTTTCAACAGAAAAGACGAAGAGGAGGGTTCGAGATGAAAAGAGCGCTGATCTTTCTGTTTCTTCTGATTGCGGTGTTTTCTCTGTCTTACACCATAAGAAAGGGAGACGTTCTGAGGATCGAAGTGGTGGGATACCCAGATCTGACGAGAAATTGTGCGGTGGACATAGAAGGTGCGATCACGTTTCCGTACGTGGGACGTGTGAAGGTGGAAGGCCTCAGCGTGGACCAGTTAACAGAGCTTTTCAAGGAAAGGCTCTCCAGGAGTTTTTCTGAACCTGAGGTGATCGTGTCTCTTCAGCAGATTGCTCCAAGGAACATCTACGTCTCCGGTGTTGTGAACAGAGTGGTGGACATGGGAATAGAAGATCTCAGCGTTTCTGAGCTTTTCTCTCTTCTTTCTGTGGATCTCTCCTCAGTCGATCTTTCGAAGGTGAAGGTTTTGAGAGATGGGAAGGTTTTTGAACTGGATCTCTCTTCGCTTCTCTGGGGTGAAGCTCCCGAGAAAGACGTGATGCTCCAGGAGAACGATCAGGTGATACTCCCGGAAAAGAGCTATACGGAGTTCGTGAAGGTCGTTGGGGCCGTGGCAAAGCCGGGCATCTATCCTTACAGAAGGGAGATGACTCTGCTCGACGCCGTAGCGGCAGCGGGCGGTACCACGCAGGAGAGTTCGGGAAAGATAATCGTCCTCTCGAAAGACAAAACGGTTGAGATATCAGAGAAAGATATCTATCAAAAGAACCTCCTTTTGAAACCAGGGGACACGGTGCACGTCCAAAAACTCGACGAGAGGTTCGCCTACGTTGTGGGAGCGGTGGCAAGACCGGGAATGTACACCTTCTCCAGAGAAGAGTCTCTCACGCTCAAAAATCTCATCGCAAAAGCCGGCGGAGTCTCCGTTGATAACAGATACATAGAAAAGGTTCTGATCACAAGGAATGGAAAAACCACGGAGTACGCACCGGAAGTGCTGAACGAGAACGTTCAGCTGAATGTCGGAGATGTCGTTGAGATAAAAAAATACGAAGAGACAAGAGTCTATGTATCAGGATATGTGGCAAGACCAGGTGTTTACGAGATCTCCCCGAAGGAATCGGTGACCCTGGAAAAGCTCCTCTCGATGGCAGGAGGGTTCAGAGGAAGTGTTGAAGAAATCGATTCGATCGTCATCGCAAGAGGCGGAAGCGTTGTGGAGCTTTCACCAGACAAGTTAGATTTTCTTGTGAAACCCGGCGACATAGTGAACGTGAAGGAGTTCGTTCCAAAGAAGGCTTACATCCTCGGGTACGTGAGAAGCCCCGGGCTTTACGCCTTTGGAAAGAGCGAAGCGTTCACGCTGAGAAACCTCATAGCGAAGGCCGGTGGGTTCATCGATGAAAGTCAGGTTGTCTCCGTGAAACTGTCTGGAAAGGAATACTTCCCAGAGGAGATAGTGGAAAAAGAGATTCCCCTCGAAGACGGAGTGTTCGTCTACGTGGAGAAGTACACGGACAGGTTCGTTTACATAGTGGGAGACAATGCTACAAGGAACGGAAGGATGAGTTTTGCTAAGGACGAACCGTTCACACTCTCGACGGCCCTGAAGAAGTACGGGATCGAGGATTTCTCTCTTGTGAAGAGCCTATCACTTTTGAGAGACGGTGAAGAAAAGAGCTTCGATCCAGAGAAGGTATTGACGGAGGATGTTTCTCTCAAAACAGGCGACACGATCCTCGTGAAGACGATACAGACGAAGAGGGTCTATTTCACCGGGGACGTGTACGGATACGTCGATTTTGCGAAAGACGAAGACATCACACTTGAGAAAGCCCTCGCGAGGTTCGGAAAAATACAGAAGAAGTACATAGCGGGATTGAAGGTGCGCTCGAGCGGAAAGGTGCAGGAACTGGCGGAAGTTACCGATCTTTCGCTCGAAGACGGTGCGGTTGTCGAAGTGGATGTGAAAGAAGCCGTCAGAGTCTACGTGGACGGCTTTGTGAAGGTGCCCCAGATGGTTGTCTTCGAGCCCGATGAGTCGGCTCTCTTGGACAGAGCCATTGTGAAGGCTGGAGGGTACAAAGAAGACGCTCTCTTCGAAGCGGGCAACGTGGTCGTTCTGAGAGACGGCGGTGAGATCACCGTTTCTCAAAACCAGCTCAGCTTGTTCGAGCTGAAGGACGGAGACCTCGTGTACGTGAAGTACACCGAAAGACCTCACGTTTACGTCTTCGGAGAAGGCATCACGAACACGCTTGTGACCTTCAAAGACGAGGAAAAACCAACGCTCAGGAACGTTCTGGGTAAGGTGGGCGGTGTAAAGAGCACGGGATCGAGCAGGATCGTCGTTGTGAGTCCATCGGGTGAGAAGAAAGAAGTGTATTATGAAGACGTGATCAACACAGGTGGGCCTGTTCTTGAGAGCGGAAGCGTGGTCTTCGTGCCTCTTGAGACGGAGAACTTCGCCTACGTCGTGGGAGAGGTGGTAAGACCCGGTGCGTACGAACTCAAAGGAGACGTGACACTTCTGAAGCTCATAGCACAGGCCGGCGGTCTGAGCAACTGGGCCCTGAAGACGAAGGTGATCCTGAGAAGGGGAGAGAATGAAACGACTTACGACTTCACGAACATAGACGAGGTGCAGAAGGTGAAGATAGAGCCAGGAGACGTGGTGTACGTACCACCCGTTGAAACGAACTACGTGTACGTGCTCGGTAACGTGAGGACACCGGGTATCGTGAAGGTGGACAGGTACTCGACGGTGTTCGATGTGGTGATGAGGGCCGGTGGGTTCACAGACAGAGCCGCCACAAGCAGGATATTCTTATTCAAGGGAGGACCTCAGGGAGAGGTCACCGTTTGCGATCTCTCAGGAGTTCTTTCTGGAAAGGGTGGAGGTGTGAATCCGAACGTCGCACCGGGTGATGTGGTCTTCGTTCCCGACAACCCGCTCATACAGGTGACAGAGGCGCTCTCCATAGTGAACACCGTGATAAACACAATCAGCAACGTCAGAGACTTCATGGGGTGGTAACGTGAGGAGATTGGTTTCAATTTTGATAGCTCTGCCGGTTCTCATCTTCGCCGGTATGAATGTCTCCTTCGATCTTTCTTATGAGAACGGCTTCAAATGGACGGGAGAGCTGTCCGAGAGTGTGTGGCTCGACGAGGACTGGCAGTTCAACTGCAGAGCCGGTGTGGGCAAGGGCTTCGGGATCGTCCACACCGGTATCATCGATGAACTCAAAAAGCTAGTGGAGTTCTACTACATCCCGGAGGCGAACCTTTCTGGGAAAGTAGGCCCCTTCGAGATGAAAGCGGGGATCCTGAACGAGGAGAGGGGTCCCGGGATCGACAAACTCTTTCTGGACAACAACTCCCGTTTTTACGGCTTTCCCGGTTTTTCTCTGAATTACTCCCGAAACAACTGGCACGTTGAATCACTCTGGCTTCGTATAAACGACGAAAAGAGCTTCAACTACAGAACGGTGGTGTTCGACCTTGGATTCTTGAAGATCGCCTACGAGGACGCCGTGGTTTATCTGAACGAGGTGTTCAATCCTTACTACTTCTTCGTTCCTATCCCAACGATCGCCGTACAGGAGATCTGGCAGTACCAGGAGGGGGCTCCCTGGAGAGATCCTTCAGAGAACGCGAACGCCCTCATGGGTGGATGGGTCGAGTGGAACTTCGGTGCGGGAAGGGTCTATTTCGAGGCACTGATAGACGACATGAGCCTGAACAGGCTCCTTGGAACAGGAGGATATCTGAACCCGGACAAGATAGCACTCCTTCTCGGCGGTGAATACAGAACGGGTCCCTGGAGATTCTACGGAGAAGCCTCCGGTGCGAGCGCGTACACCTTCGAGAGGACAAGCTCAAACGTTCCCTACGAATACACGTACTTTTCCGAAGGAGCGATCGAAGACAGGATGATCGGATACAAATACGGCGAAAATTCCTTCTCTTTGAAGCTCGGCCTTGAACGCTCTCTTGGCTGGTGTTCTCTCGGTGTTATGTACCACTACCTCGTCTATGGAGACAGAACACCAGAGGAGCCCTGGCACGGTGAACAGATGCCCCCCGACACGAAGTGGCTCATCGGCGATCTCACAGAAGAACACACGGTGAAGGTGTCTCTGAACACCTTCTTTGGAGAGTACGGAGGAAACGTGGATGTCTGGTGGAACAGTCTCGACGGGATCGGTCTGGAGGTGAAGTTTGAAGTTGGCTTTTGAAGTGAAGAACATCGTTTTCGATCTTGGAGGGGTTCTGATCGACTGGAGACCCTGTGAATACCTGCTCGAGTCTTTCCCGGAAGAGGTGGCAAAAGTTCTCGAGAAAGAGATCTTCAAACACGAGGACTGGAAGTTGATGGACAGAGGTGTTCTTCCTGAGAACAAGCTGTGGGAAAAGAAGAAGAGAGAGCTTTCTGGGTTCAGAGAGTACGTGGAAAGACTCGAAAGGGAAGTTCCAGAACTTTTGAGACCCATTGAAGAGAACGTGAAACTTCTTCCAGTGCTGAAAAAAAGCTTCAAGCTCTACGCTCTTTCCAACTATGGAAGGATCTACTTCGAGATGGTGAGGGAAAGGTACGATTTCTTCGAACTCTTCGACGGCATGGTGATTTCCTCTCACGTAGGCTACCTGAAACCTGAGAAAGAGATATACCTCGAGCTGATCAGAAGATACAAGATTGTACCTGAAGAGAGCCTCTTCATAGACGACACACCGGAAAATGTCAAGACTGCAAGAGAGATTGGTTTTCGAGCTGTTCGTCTTGAAAAGCCTTCGAAATTGAAGGAAATTCTGGTCAGAGAGCTAAAGATTGAACTGTGAGGGGATGATCGTGAGAAAGTGGTGGGTTTTCTTTGCTGTGATTGTCTCTTCTGTTTTGTTTTCAGAGCCGTTGATCACAGAGCTCGCACCTCAGATGGTTTACGAGTACGTTCTCGAAGGAAAAGCGCTTCCCGGTGTTCTTCCCATGCCTTCTGGTGAGAGAGAAAATAGAGTTTCTCTTGAGGTCTCACCGTTTTTTTATTTCGGGAATTTTCAGGGAAAGACAAAAACGGGATGGTTCGTCCTCTCTGATCCTCCCTGGGAGAACTTCTACCTGTACGAGAACACTCCTTACTTTTTGAACGTTTCTTTCGAAGGCTTCGTGGGAGAGATTTCGTTTTACACAGAGATCCCCTTCACAAACAACTACAGCGACTTTTATCTGGACCTTCACAGCAACGTTCCGCCAATTTGGAAAGAGCTTTCGAGCGCCGATTCGACTTTTCCGTACACCGCTTACGGTGTTTACGATGGTGAGAATTTTTACGTAGCCGTTGGAAGATCGAAGATCAGATGGGGAAGCTCCGAGTTTCCCGTTGTGATCTCGGATGTGAGCCCTTATTTCAGCCATTTCACGTTCTCAACGAAGGCCCAGGTACAGTACACGTTCCACCTGATCTCGATAAATCCCGTTTTGACAACTGAAGAGTGGGAAAAACAGAGTACTTTCAGGCCTGTGAACGCAGATCCCCTCTCTCCGTACACCGAGAAGGTGAAAACCTTGGTAGCCCACAGGCTCGACTTTCACCCCTTTGAGAACTTCAGGTTCAGTGCGGGAGAGCTCACGATGATCGGCGGAAAGTACCCCGATCTTTTCTCAGCGAGTCCCTTCGCAATCTGGCACAACAACTACAACGAAGGCTACACGAACTCTATGGCGGTGCTTGACTTCTCTTACGTTCCGCTGAAAGGCTGGGAGATCCACGGAGAGTTTGCTCTCGACGACCTTGTGGGAACGACTGAGAACGAATCGAAACCAACAGCCTACGCCTTCAACGTGGGAGCAAGAAAGGTGTTTTCTGCGGGAAGCTTGAAAGGAGTTCTGGGTGTCGAGTACGCTCTGGCTACAAAGTTCGTGTACAACACGTTCCTTCCCTACTTGAAGTTCAACAACAGATTCGTCTATCTCACCAATTTTCCTCCCTCCAGAACGATCGTTGACTATCCGGTGGGGTTTGCCTTCGGACCGGATGCGAGGATCTTCAACGCCTCGCTTGAGCTGTTCGGAAAAGATCTGAACCTTGGGGTGAACGCTTTCTACCTGGTGAAAGGGCCGAACACACTGCAGTCGGAGTATCCGAAGGAAGAGGAGGGAGAAACAAAAAAAGTACCCGGTTTGAGCATAAGAGGGAGTGTGAAGAATTTTCTCTTTTCTTTAGAGCTGTTTGAAGGAAGCGCGAGTGTGGGACTCGGCATGAAATGGGAATTCTGAGGGAGGCGAAGAGATGAGGTGGTTTCTTCTTGTGGCAGGTGTGGTAATTCTTGTTGCTGGATGTACGCTGCCTGATTTGACAAGTGGTTTGCAGACCCCCGATTCTCTTGTGGTGAAAACGAGAGGGGAACCCGTTGCGGGAAGGTACGCGCTGATCGATGTTCAGGTGCTCGATAAGAGTGGAAATCCTGTTTCTGGCGTGACGGTGGAACTCTACAGGAAGATAAAAAATTCCTACGGTTCTTACTACGTGAAAGAAGATGAAGCGAAAACGGATTCCTTCGGATGGGCTGAACTTTCGTTTTTTTCTCCAAAAGAAGGTGAGTGCGATCTTTACGTTCAGGTGAAGGGAAATCCTTTTCTTATGGAAAACTTTTCCCTTGATTTTATCTCTCCAAAATGGCTCTTTGTGGTGTGGATGTGCGGGGACAACAATCTGTGGGGATACAGTGATCAAGATCTTGAAGAGATGAGAAACACCAACAAAAAAAACGTCTCCGTGGTGGTGTTTTACGATGGGGGAGGTACGAGCGATGGAATTCTGGTTCTCGACAATGATGGAAACTGGAAAGCAATCATGGGAATAACGGGGGTAGACTTCAACAGCGGTTCTTACGAAGACCTCGAATACTGGTTGAAGTATGTCTTTGAGAACTTCTCGTCAACCTACAGAGCGCTGATCATGTAGGATCACGGAAGTGCGTGGATAGGTGATTCAATGTACGATTCTTCAAAAGCAATCAGCTTTGATGATACCTCCGGAAGCGCAATAGCAGTGAAAGATCTGAGAATGGCGCTTGAAAACGTGATCAACGGCGCTCTTGACGGACAGAAGCTCGACATTCTCGGGTTCGATGCGTGCCTTATGGGTTCTCTGGAGGTGATATACGAACTCAGAAACACGGCTCATTACATTGTGGCTTCCAGTTTCAACGAACCAGCGGATGGATGGAATTACAGTTTCTTGGATGAGATAACTCCCGATAGTACACAGTTCAGTGTGGCAGAGATGATTGTTGACAGTTACAGGGATTACTATTCTTCTCCCGCTTACGATTCTTACCGTCAAGATGGACTGAGCCTTGCGGTGTACGACACTTCGCAAGTAGAAGGTTTTGTTTCTGCTTTAGATTCATTCACTTATGATCTGAAAGCGAATCTGAGCAAGGTCGACGCGGTTTATTCTGATGTGGTGAAGAGTTACATTGACTATTACAATCGGCCCGTTCTTGTTGATCTCGGTGATTTTATAGACAAATGGGTGACAAAACTCTCTATAGCTCCCGATCCATCCTCGTTTGTTGTTCATTCCTACGGTGAAAAAGGTGATCGAAAACTCTTGGCTCCAGTCAGCATCTTCATGCCTGAAAGCAGGAGTGTGTATGGAATATATGAGAACGACTACATGACTCTCTCCTTCCCCAACGACACACAGTGGGATGAATTTCTGGTGTATTGGCTGCAGTGAAAAATAAAAGGAGGGGAAAATCCCCTCCTCATTTTTCCTCCACGTACGTTGAGTTTCTCCTCGTCAGGCCGTTCAGGATGAAGCCGTCTATCTTCTTCAGAGAGTGGAGCATTTTCAAGTCTTCTGAGTAGGTGTGTTCGAGTCTGATCACGATGTAGACAGTGTCGCTTTTTTCCGATACCGGGAGGAACTCCGGTGTTCTCTTCAGTGAGGGTGCGTCGATGATGATTCTGTCGTAACTCTGTTTGAGATTCTCTAAGATCTCTGGATCCTTCAGAAGTTCGAACAAGTCCCTTTTATCGAAAGAGCCTTCCGCGTTTTCTTCGGTGAAAAGAAGCACTTTCTCTTTCTTTGAGACAAGATTTGCCATGTGTTTTGCTATGGTGCTCACACCCGCTCCGTCTTCGATGGCGGTGATGAACACCACCTTTCCAGCTTTCACCGCGGGGATTCCGAGGGCTTTTTCTATCACTTCACTTTTGCTTGTCAGAGGAACTCTCGCCACGATCTTTTCCACACCGAGGAGGTACTCCGCTTCACTTTCCGATTTGATCCTTCTGTCAGAGAACTCTGCAAAGAAGACAGCGAGAATTCCGAGGAAGATTCCGAGCACTCCTCCGACCGCGAGGGTGAGTTTTTTGTTCGGCTTCGAGGGTGAGAGAGGCGGAACAGCCCAGTCTATGACGTTGACGTTAGCCGTGATCGCTGCTTCAGATATGAGCGACTCGTATTTTGCCTGAAGAAGCGTGGTGTAGATCGTTTCTTTCACTTTGTAGTCTCTTTCGAGCTCGATGAGTTTCTGTTCGAGTTCCGGAAGCTTTGAGAGTTCCTTTTCAAAGTTTTCAAAGAGCTTTTTGAAGGCTTCGTACTGTGTCTGGTAGAGGATCCTTTCAGACTCTGCCTTTATGAGATTGCTGAGCGCTTCTCCGTAGATGGTGTAGCCTGTCTTTTTCACCTGAGATGTGAGGAGTCTTTCGAGTTCCGCCTTGAGCTGTTTCTGGGTTTCTTCGAGTTCTGCTTTCTTTTGAACTACCGCAGGGTTCGATTCGGTATAGCGCTCCATGAGCCCTGCGAGTTCTATCTGGATGTTGATCAGTCTGCTTTTTAGCTGGGAGATGATCGGATCGAACGTGATGCTGTCTCTGAGCTTTTCTATCTCAACATCGAGATCCTTGAGCTCGTTTAAGAAGAATTCAGTCTGCTTTTGAGCCGCTTCCATGGCGATTTGAGATTCTTCCTTCTTTTGAAGAAGAGAAGCGTATCGTTCTATAAGCGTTTGATACTGCGCTTCAACGGAGTAGATTTTGTTCTTTTCTTTGAAAACCTTGAGTTTGTTCTCCGATTCTTTGAGCTCCTGCTCCACCTTCGGGATTTGTTCTTCGAGGAACTCTTTTTTCGCCCCAAGCTGGGTTTTGGCGATGCTTTCACTGATCTTGACGTAGTTTTCCACGATCTTGTTTGCTATCTCGGCGGCGAGTTTTGGATCCTGCCAGGTGAATTTAACTTCCAGTATGTTCGAATTTTTCACAGGCTCGACGGTTATGAGCTTTTCCACCATGTAGTTGTAAAGAGAGAGTTTCAAATCGTCTTCTGTGAGGCCGTTTTCCATAGCTTTTTTTATGTCTTTTTCATCGAGGAGTTTGTGGGCAAGGTCAAGCTCGTCTATCACGGCTGCGATGTTTCTTCGAGAAAGCATGATCTGTATCTCGTCTTCGAGGCTTCCTCCACCTCCAAGAAGGCTGGAAAGACCTCCAAGAAGACCTTCAATGGAAAGTCCAAGACTCATGCCTTTTTGTGTTGAGACCTTCACTTTCGCGGAGGCTTCGTATTTTGGCGTGGCGAGTAAAAGATAAATCCCCGTTGCAAGGACCGTCAGAACGAGAACGATCCAGAAGAGTTTTGACCTTCTTTTGAACATCAAAAGGATATCGCCGAGCGTTAGTTCTCTTTCTTCCACAGCTTTCCCTCCTTGGTGTGTTCTGATTATATTCTATCAAAGCTGATTGGAATCCCACGGCGGTGCTTTTCTGCAAGTTCGAGGATCTTCTTCACTCTCTCTACTTTTTCTGGGTCTTCGTCTTCCAAACTCTCTCCCCTGTCGATCTTCATCAGTATGCGGTCAAGCTCCATGTAGCTCATGCCGAAGGCCATCTCGTCTGTGACACCCGGAATGAGATCTGGAGACGGCGGTTTCTTCTGGATCTTCTCCGGGATGTTCAGCTCTCTTGCGAGTTCAAAAACCTGCGTTTTGTAGAGATGCATGATGGGTTCTATATCCACCGCCTCGTCACCCCACTTCACGTACAGGCCTGTGAGGTACTCCGTTCTGTTCGTCGTCCCCACAACGGCGTAGCCTCTCTTTTCTGCTTCGAAGTAGAGAAGGCACATTCTGATTCTGTGTTTTATTCTGTAGTAGGCGAGGCCTTTCAGAAATTCGTTGGGGCCGGAGTTTCTGAGGTCGTCCAGGAAAGGATCCTTCGAAAGAGAGTTCCATTTGTTGAGGACGTATCTTTTCACGACCGATTCTGGAAAAAAGAGTTTTGGTGGAAAGAGCCTGTAGACACCTATTTTTCTCAAGATGGGAGTGATGGGTTTTATTTTGTACTCAACTTTCAGGCTTTCGCAGAGTTCAACGGCGTCTTTCACCGAATCTTTTGAAGAGTCGCGCTCTGGAAGAATGAGACCAAACACACGATCTTTTCCGAGCGCTTGAACACACAGAGAAAGAACGACGGCGGAGTCGATCCCACCGCTCACTCCGACAACCGCTCCTCTGTAGTTGTACTCTTCTATCTTCTCTTTTATGAAATTGATGAGACTTTCTTTCACTGCTATCACCCTCTGGGGTTTTAACATGTAGAATTAAGACAGGGGGGATTCGCATGATGATAGTAATTATTGTAATTCTCGTCATTGTAGTTTTCATCTTGGCGAGGAATCTTCTAAAAATGTCACGCGAGATTCAAGAGCTCAAAGGAACAGCCGAAAGCAGGGCTATGAAGATGTTTGAAGACTGGAAGAAGAACGAGTGGGAACTTCAGAGAAAAGTTCTTGAGGCAAATTTGAAAAGAGAATACGAAGTGAGGTTTCAGGAGTGGAAGTTGGCGGAAGAAAAAAAGATCAGAGAGGATGCTATCAATAAAAGCAGGAGCGTGATCATGGGACAGGTCACGGAGCATCTCATACCGTACTTTCCGGATTTCAAGTACAATTCAAAAGATGCGAGGTTTATAGGAACACCCGTGGATTTCGTGGTCTTTGATGGTTTGAGTGAGGGAAACGTTAAGAAGATAGTGTTCGTGGAAGTTAAAACGGGAAAAACAGGGAATCTGTCCACCAGAGAAAGACAGGTGAGAGATGTGGTGGAAAGGAAAGAAGTCTACTGGGAAAAATTGCACTATCAGGGGGAATGATTTTATGTTCATCGGCTTTGGATACGACAGACACCCCCTTGTTGAGGGAAGAAGGCTTATTCTGGCGGGTGTGGAGATAGACTCTCCTGTTGGAAGTCTCGGCCACTCGGACGGTGATGTTCTTTCACATGCGATAATAGATGCTCTGCTTGGAGCCGTTGGCCTTGGCGACATAGGAACGTGGTTTCCGGAGACGGAAGAGTACAGAGGCGCAATCAGCCTTGAGCTTCTGAAAAAGACGATGGGCATGATAGAAGAAAGAGGGTTCAAGGTGATAAACGTTGACTCGACGGTTGTCCTCTCCGGTGTGAGGATGTCAGCTTACAGGGATAGAATCGTCGAGAATCTGAAGAGCGTGTTGAAAACACCCCACGTGAACGTGAAGTTCAAAAGCGGAAACACCTTGGGATTCGAAGGTGAAGGCAGAGGCATCTCAGCTTACGCGGTGTGTCTTTTGGAGGAGAAAGAATGTACGAAGAGTACATAAGGGCCTGGGTAGAGAGAAAAAAGAAAGAAGAAGAAAAGATGAAGGTGTTATCTCAGAAGGCCCTCAAAGAGGCAAAGAGGATCGCAGAAATGTTGAGGGAAAGGTACGGCGTAGGAAAAGTGGTTCTTTTTGGCTCTCTTGTAAAGTACCTGAGAGGAACAGGCGAGTTCACAGAAAGGTCCGGCATCGATCTTGCGGTGGAAGGCCTTCCGAAAGAGGAATATTTCAAGGTGCTTTCTGAAATCAACAGGTTCTCTGAGTTCGAGATAGATCTGATCGATCTTGAAGGATGTCCCGAGTTTCTCAAAAGATTGATCAAAAGAGAGGGGATAGAGATTTGAACTATGGTGCCCTTCCTGTGGGGGCTCTCCTTCCGTCGAGTACGTCCTGAGCGATTTTCAGAAGCCACTCTTCATCAGAGAAAACGAGCACCCCACCGCTCCACGGATCGTTCACACTGATTTTTTTGACGTTTCTGTTCAAAAGAACGATGGAGTTTTCCAGCACTTCCTTTCTGAGAGATTCGTAGTCTATCTCCTTTTCATAGGACCAGGAGAATTTCAAGGGCTTTCCAACAAGCACGTTTCCTTCTGTGTCGATGACGAGCGTTGTTGTGTAGCCGAGCCTTTTCAGCCGTTCGTACTTTTCCGCACTTTCAACCATCACGGGATAGGTGGCCTTTCTTGTGATGAGAGCACTGATCACCTGCTCGTTCACCTCTCCAGCTGCGCTGAAAACGGGCACAACTCCCGCTGTGGAGAGTCCCTCCGCGAAAAGAGATAGCACCTGAGCGGTGATATATGGAGAAGTTGAGACCTTTGCGAGGGGATCTGTGTCGGTTATTCTCAAAACGTCGAAACTGCCGAAGACGTAGTAGGTCACACCTTTTTCTTTCAGGATCTTTCCTACAGCGATTCCGATATCTTTTGCGAGGGTCAAATTTCCAGAACTTCCAAGGCACAGAAGAGAGACGTCTTTCAAAACGTTCTGAAGAGGAACTCTCACCGCCACCAGACCCGTGGAGTTCTCTGGAATCTCATCCGTCAAGACAATCTGTGGAAATGCGCTCAAGAACGTGAGACACACCAGAATCGTTGTTAGTGAGCGTGACAACGTCCGCCGCCTCCTTCACCTTGTCGATGGCGTTTCCCATGGCCACGCGAAGCCCCGCTTCCTCGAACATGAACAGGTCGTTCTCGTTGTCGCCGAAAACGACGATCTCTTCTTTCTTCCATCCCATTCTCTCCCGGAGAAACCTCAGCGCCTTTCCCTTGTCTACGTTCTCTGGAACGATCTCTAAGTACGTCGGGAACGACTTGAAGACCTTCACCACATTGTTGAACTTCTCCAAGAGGATCTTCTTCAGTTCGTCGAGTTTTTCCGGAGTATCGATGAGAAGGATCTTGGTTGTTCCCACCTTTGAGACAAGCTCCAGAAGTTTCGGTTCAACCCGGTATTCCACACTCGAGTGTTTCGCATAGCCCCTTATCTCTTCGTTGTCTTTCTCGGAGTAGAGCACGTCGTCTATGTACGCCTGCCAGTGCACGTTGAACTGCTTCACGTACTCCACGATGTCTTTTGCGACCTCGGGTGGAATCTTTTCGTTCAAAATCACACCTTCTTCTGGAATGTACACCATCGCGCCGTTGTAGGCTATCGTGGGAAAAGTCCTGCCGAAGTATTTCTTCTCCACATTCAGCGTCGAGACGAGCATCCTGCCGCTTGCAAAAACGACGTGGCAATTTCTGGAAAGCCTTTCGATCACTTTTCTGTCCTTTTCCGAGATCTCCAGGCTGTCGTTCAGGAGCGTTCCGTCCAGATCAAAAACGAACACCCTGTACAAAGTATCCCCTCCAGATCCTTTCGAACTCTTCCACGAAAGATTCTACGTACTCTCTGTTACTCGTTTTGAACACGACCTCCACGTTTTTGTGAAAACCACTCTCTGTGAAGTTCGCAGAGCCCGTGATCAGAGTTTTTCCATCAACGACAAGAAACTTGTGGTGCATCAAGGGTTCTTTCACCTCGAGAATGTGAAAGGTTCCAAGTGGAAGTTCTCTGAGCTTTGAAGACTCGAACCACTCGTCCGTGATGATGTACACCTCCACACCCTGCGAGGAGAGGAATTTCAGCGTGGCAAAGACGTCTTCATCTGTGAAAGCGTAGCTGCAGAGAAGAACGTACCTTTTCGCTTTCCAGAGCGAATCCAAGACGATCTCTTCGACATCCACCGCGGGGATCAAAAAGAACTCACCTTCTTCAGTCTTGAGCCGAACCTGTGGCCTTTTCCCGTGAACGAGCCAGTCATAAATTCCCTCGAAAAAGTCCGCTATCTCTTTGGAGTGAAAGACGATGAGGTTGTTCAGATGTTCTTCTAAGCTGGAGCGGTTGAAGTTCGCAGAACCGAAGATCACCGTTTCGCAGTCGAGAACGATGAATTTCGAGTGAAGAAGACCCTCTGAAACGTGAACGAAAGCACCCTGAACGGGCACCTCGGAAGCCATTTTCGCAGTTTTCAATCCGAGATACTCCGGGTCGATCGAGTAGGCAACGATCGTGATGTCGCTTGCAGAGTTCAGGTGTGAGAGAACCAGCTGTGAAAGATCGTCCACCGTGCTGAAATAGACCCGCGAGAAAATTATCTCATTTATCAGTAGAAACAGGAGAAGGAGTTTCTTCAATCCATACCACCTTTCCGTAGAGCGGACCGGCCGTGATCTTTTCGATCTTCACGTCGGCGAATCGGCCGATCATCCACTCCTCACCCTCGAAGGCGATGATCTTGTTTCTGATGTCCCTGCCGTAGAAGAGGCCGTTCTTTGCCTGAGCCTCCACGATGACGCGCACCGTCTTTCCCTTGTAGCGCTCGTTCAGCTTTCTGTTGATCCTCTTTTGGAGGTTCATGAGAAACTGCATGCGCCTCACTTTCTCTTCGTAGGGCACCTCGTCTTTGTAGTGTTTCCACGCCACCGTACCTTTTCGTGGAGAGTAGATCGCGAGGTTGAGGCGTTCGAACTGCGCCTTCTCCACAAGATCGATCGTCTCCATGAAGTCTTCTTCCGTCTCCGTTGGAAAACCGACGATGATGTCGCTGCTTATGGCAACGTCCGGCACCTTCGATCTGATCCTCTCAAGAAGGGCGAGGTACTCTTCCTTCGTGTAACTTCTGTTCATGAGCTTCAGTATCCTGTTGCTTCCGGACTGCACGGGGAGGTGGACGGACTTTGCCACCTTCGGATTTCTGGCGATCACCTCTATGAGTTCGTCGGAGAAGTCCGTCGGATAGGAAGTGAGAAACCAGATTCTTTCAATTCCCTCTATCTTTGAGGCCTCTTCGAGGAGTTTGGCGAGGGAAGAGCCGTCCTTCAGGTCTTTTCCGTAGGCGTCTACGTTCTGACCGAGGAAGGTCACCTCGCGGTAGCCCTGTTTCGCGAGCTCTCTCACCTCTTCCAGAATATCCTCCATCGGTCTGCTCTTTTCCCTGCCGCGCGTGTACGGAACGATACAGTAGGTGCAGAATCTGTCACAGCCGAATATGATCGTGACCCAGGCGTGATGCTTGCTGGATCTGATACGTGGAAGCTCATGTGTGTACTCGTCGAGATGGTCTTCGAAGAGCGCCACCTTCTCCCCCTGAAGCGCCCTTTTCACCGCCTCTGTCACTTTCAGGACGGCGCGGGTTCCAAGGACGAAGTCGGCTCCTCTCTCCAGGAGTTTCTCTCTTTCCTTTTCGGCGACACACCCCGCAACTCCCACAACGAGCTTTCTTTTCCTTTTGATCTTCAGCATCTGACCGAGCTCGCTGTAGGCCTTCTCCTCAGACTTTCTTCTCACTGCACAGGTGTTTATGATGACCACATCCGCCTCTTCGGGAGCCGAGGCGGGGGTGAACCCTTCCTTCATTAGAAGACCGGCCATCGTTTCCGAGTCGTTCTCGTTCATCTGACAGCCGAAGGTCTTGATGTAAAATCTCATGTTCGACCTCCCAGTTCGTTCAGGCTAATTAGATTATACCAGAAAGGAAAAACCCCGCCGGAGCGGGGTCGATTCACATCAGTCCGAGTTCTTTCTTCACGAAGTTCGGAAGGGCGAAGGACGCGACGTGAACTTCTTCGTTGTAGTACTTCAGCTCTTTGTTGAAGTTTTTCACCTTTTCGGGGTTGAAGTCTTTTATCGGGTCTATTCCCTTGGAGGCGAAGGTGTAGGACCACATGCCGGAGGGATAGGTGGTCATGAATCCAAGGTAAACCTTCGTGATAGGAAAGACCTTGCTGATCCTCTTGTAAGCGAGCTTGAACCATCCGATGTCGTAGAACGGGTCTTCCGTCTCGGCGGAGAAGACTCCGTCTTCCTTGAGGGCATCGTAACAGGCCTGGTAGAACTCTTCGGTGAAGAGGTGCCCACCCTGGCCCGCCGTCGGGTCCGTGGAGTCTATGATGATGACATCGAACTCGTTCTTGAACTTCCTCACGTATTCGGCACCGTTTGCGATCACGATCTCTGTCCTTGGATCGTCGAAACCGCACGAAGTCTGCTTCAAATACTTCCTTGCGGCTTCTATGACGAGTCCGTCCACTTCGCAGAGAACCGCCTTCTCCATGCTGTCGTGTTTCAGGACTTCTCTGAGCGTTCCGCCGTCTCCACCGCCGATGATGAGCACCTTCTTCGGGTTCGGATGGAGGAACATGGGAACGTGTGCGAGCATTTCGTGGTACATGAACTCGTCCTTTTCCGTGGTCATCGTGATGCCGTCGAGCGAAAAAACCACGCCAAGATCGGGATTCTCGAAGATATCTATCCTCTGAATGTCGCTCTGTCCTGAGTAGATCATGCGGTTTATCTTCATGAAGAGTCCCACGTTGTTTCCTGTATAGTACTCGAAGTACCACAGGTGCTGTCTTGGCTGGAGATCTCTTTCAAATTCTTTCAACTTTTCCACCTCCTCAAACGGTGACTTTGTGTGGCGAGTCCTCGGGTATTCCTATCTCGTCGTACCTGCCTCTTTCATGCTCCACCACGTGAACTCTCTTTGCCTTCAGCGCTTTTTTCAGATGTTCGAAGGCTTTCCAGGGATCGACATCCTCTCCGCAGGTGAAGAGATCGATAGCAGCGTACCCGTACTCTGGCCAGGTGTGAATGGTTAGGTGGGATTCGGATATCACC
Source organism: Thermotoga sp. RQ2 (assembly GCF_000019625.1). NCBI lineage: Bacteria > Thermotogati > Thermotogota > Thermotogae > Thermotogales > Thermotogaceae > Thermotoga > Thermotoga sp. RQ2. The sequence goes on along the minus strand of NC_010483.1, from coordinate 259,311 downwards.
ACCACACCACTCACCCCATAGGGGAGGAACCTGTGAAACGTTGACGTGACTATTGTTGCTCCACTTTCATAGGCTGCCTGCTTCATCTCCTGTTCTATCAGCTGCACGTTGTCAAGAACCTCTTTGTCACATTCGTAGAATTCCGCCACCAGGTGCCTTCCCAGACTTTTCATGTTAATCCCTCCCCTCTGAAATTTTTAGTCAATCATGATCCAGAGTAACACCGCCTTCTTCTTTCCCGAATTCTTTACGTAATGCTTTTTGTCTGCTTTGTAGTAGAAACAGTCTCCCTCTTTCAACCTGTAACGTTTGTCATCGAGGTAAAGATCTATCCTTCCCTGGATCACAAAGCCGAACTCCGAACCTTCATGGTACGATTCTTCCTCCGTCTGTGCACCGGGTTCCAGTGTTACGAGAATCGGATCGATCTCTTTGTCTTCCACACCGCTCATCAGAATCTCACTCTTCACACCCTCTGGCTCGTCGTAGACCGGAACTCTCTCTTCTTTTTTGAACACAACCCTCTCTTCTTCCACGTCGGAGAAAAAGTGCTTCAAATCTGTACCCAGTGCTTCTAAGATCCTTTCAAGAGTATCTATGGATGGAGATGTCTTATCCGATTCGAGCTGTGAAATGAAACTTCTTGAAAGATCTGTGCGTTCTGCGAGTTCTTCTTGTGTGAGCCCTTTTGAGAGCCTTAATTTCCTGAGTTTTTCTCCGATCCTCACAAAGTTCCCAACTCCTTTGTCCACTATAGTTGACAAACTTGTTCAGTATCACAGACATTATTATACCCACCCCCCTTTCGTTGTCAAGGTTAATTTTGTGTTACTTAAGTTACATTAAGGTAACTTATCTTGGAGGAATGATCTAAAAGCAGATCGCAATCTTTTCTCAGTTCAATTAGAACAGCCTCATCGTTTAATGTAACTATTCAAAATCATTACAGTTTATAATTATGTGGTAAAATAAATCCAGGAAATACCATGGAAATAGGGAGGTGCAGAGTATGAGAGAGATGACGAAGAAGTTCCTTGAGGACGCTTTCGCAGGGGAGAGCATGGCGCACATGAAGTATCTGATCTTCGCGGATGAAGCAGAGCAGAGGGGACTGAAGAAACTCGCGAATCTCTTCAGGGCGATCGCGTACGCGGAGTACGTCCACGCGAGGAACCACTACAGAGAACTCGGAAAGATCTACAAAGAGATGGCCGAAAACGTCCAGCAGTGCATCGACGGTGAAACCTTCGAAATCGATGAGATGTACCCGGTTTACAACACCGTCGCACAGTTCCAGGAAGAAAAAGGAGCGGAAAGAAGCACCAAGTTCGCCTGGGAAGCCGAAAAGATCCACGCGGAGATGTACAAAAAGGCCAAAGAACTCGTGGAAAAGGGAGAAGACTACACAGCTGAGAAGATCTACATCTGTCCCGTCTGTGGTCACACCGTTGAAGGAGAGCCACCAGAGAAGTGTCCGGTTTGCGGAGCACCGAAGAGCGCTTACAGGGAATTTTCAATTTAAAGGAGGGATAGCATGAAACTTTCTGATTTCATCAAGACGGAAGATTTCAAGAAGGAAAAGCACGTTCCGGTCATAGAAGCACCCGAGAAGGTGAAAAAAGACGAAAAAGTTCAAATCGTGGTTACCGTGGGAAAGGAGATCCCGCACCCGAACACAACAGAACACCACATCAGGTGGATCAAAGTTTTCTTCCAACCTGATGGTGATCCATACGTTTACGAGGTGGGAAGGTACGAGTTCAACGCGCACGGAGAGTCCGTTCAGGGGCCGAACATCGGCGCTGTTTACACAGAGCCTACTGTCACAACCGTGGTAAAATTGAACAGATCGGGAACGATCATAGCCCTCTCCTACTGCAACATACACGGCCTCTGGGAAAGCAGTCAAAAGATCACTGTTGAAGAGTGAGGTGAGTTCTGTGAAGAAGTACAGGTGCAAACTCTGTGGTTACATCTACGATCCTGAACAAGGAGATCCCGACAGCGGAATCGAACCGGGGACACCCTTCGAGGATCTTCCAGACGACTGGGTCTGTCCGCTCTGTGGAGCTTCGAAGGAGGATTTTGAACCGGTTGAGTGATCTGGAAGTCTTACCGTCAGAGAAAGGGGAGGCTGGCCCTCCCCTTTCTCTTTCCCCACGACCCGGCGGGCTCGGGCGGGATCCGAAAAGAAAATGATAACTCTCGTTATAATAATACCATAAAGTAGATAAACAAACAAAAAATCTGGGGGGAGAAAGATGATCGGATTTCTCACAGACTGGGGCTTGAAGAGTCACTACGTGGGAGTCGCGAAGGCGGTGATCAAGAGGATAAACCCCTCCGCGGAGATCATCGACATCACGCACGAAGTAGAACCTTTCAACGTGAGAAAGGCGAGTCACGTTCTCTACAGAGCCTCCCTCGATTTTCCTCCTTCCACCGTCTTTCTTGTGGTTGTCGACTACGGCGTTGGAACTTCAAGAAAGGCGATCGTGATGAAGACCAAGAACGACCAGTACTTCGTGGCACCCGACAACGGAGTTCTCACGGTTGTAGCTGAAGAATACGGAGTTGCCGAGATCAGAGAGATAGAGAACAGAGAGCTCTTCTACAAGAAGAATCCTTCCTTCACTTTCCACGGAAGGGACATCTTCGCACCGGTTGCCGCCCACCTCGACATGGGACTTCCGCTGGAGAGAGTGGGAGACAGACTGCTCTCGTACGAGGTTCTCAAGATGAGAAAGCCTGTTGTCGAGAACGAGAAAGTCATCGGAGAAGTGGCGATAGTTGACACCTTCGGAAACGTGTCGACGAACATTCCCTTCGATCTCTTTTTGAAGCTCAGTGTGGATTTCGACGACGTGGTGAGAGTGAGAGTGGGAAGAAAAGAGTTCAAAGCGGCTGTCGCGAAGGCCTTCGGAGATGTGGACACGGGAGAACTGCTCGTTCATCCAGACAGCGCAGGTTTCCTCGAAATCGCCGTGAATCTGGGAGACGCGAGTCAGGTGCTTTCGGTTAAAGAAGGAGACGAGATCGAGATATGCAGATGAAACAGGTTCTTCTTGAGGCAAGGCAGGATTTTCTGAGTCTTCTCAAAAGAAGAGGCTGGAAGGAGAAAGACCTGAATATACTGAGAGGAATCTTCCTTGGAGAGCTTTCCAGGGTGGACGTGCCGGCTGACATCTTTGAGCTTGCTATCAAGGAGGCCGTGAAGGGGAACTTGAAGCTTTCTTCGAAACTCCTTGGAGTGAGTGAGATAGACACTCTTGAGATCCTCTTCTGGTACCTGCCGAAGAAGTATCCCCTTCCTTCAGAGAGGCTCAAAAAGAGGCTGAAAGCCGAAAGCGTGAAAGAGTTCATCGAAGAAGCCAACAGACTTAGGGTGAAACTTGGAAAGAAGGATTTCATGGAGCTCTACCTTCATCTCGAAGAAGCGGAAGAAGAGGAAGAAAAAAGAGAGAACACGGATCTTCTGGAGAGAGTTCGAAACCTTTCGATTGAGAAACTATCAGAGAGTGAGATTGAGGAGTTGAGATACTTCTACTCCTTGCTCGATCTTCGAGGAAAGGAATCCGTGAGAACGCTGAACGTTCACCCGTACATTCTTTCTGCCATCATCAGAAACCCTTCTGCACCGATCGTCATCGATGGAAGCAACCTGCTCTGGCGTGGAGGACTCTCCGTCTCTTACATCTACGAGGTGTTTGAGAGGCTTGCTGTTTTCAGGGAGTTCTTCTTTCCCTACAGGATCGTTTTCGACAGGAACGCGGAGTTCGTGCTGCCAGTTCACGAGAGGAAGGGATTCGAAAGGTGGAAAAACTCTCCGAACGTTCTCTTCGAATCTCCAGCGGATGGCCTCATCATCTCCCTTGCGAACACCATGGACGCGGTGGTTCTGAGCGGTGACAGGTTCAGAGATCACGGTCTTCCCAGGAGGGTTAGGGTCCTAACACCGGAGGAGATAGAAAAGGGGTGAGCGAGCTCACCCCAATTTCTTTTCAATGTAGCTGACGATGTCGCCGACCGTTGAGATCTTTTCAAGATCGGCGTCATCCACCTTTACACCGAACTCGCTTTCAAAATCCATCACGAGATCGACAAGGTCGAGGGAATCCGCACCGAGATCGTCTATGAGTTTTGCCTCCTCTGTGACCTGTGACTCATCCACTCCGAGTTTTTCAGAGATTATGCTCTTCACCTTTGAAAAGATCTCCTCTCTGCTCGCCACTTTTCCACCTCCTCTTAGAAGTGTCGAAAAAAATTATAACACAATCACATTCTCAAGTAAGACCCTTTCATCCCAGCGCTCGACGAACCAGCCCGGATTCAGGGTGTGAACGGGCACTATGTAATCCGGGTTCAGTTCGTTCAAAATCTTTTCCAGACCCTGAGGAGAAACGTGGCCCGAGGCGTGGAACTCTTTTGTGAAGACGATGTTTCCGTTCACTTCTCTTATACCGAAAGGAACTATGTTGAAGTACCTGAGCCAGTTCATGAAGCGCCTTGCGTCGATCTCCTGCTCTTCCGTGTAGGCTTCGCTCGTTGAGTGGATATAGACGGCGCCGTTCAGAACTCTTTCGTCGAGATCGAGGATGTGCGGGAAGTCCCAGTATCCCGCAACCATGGTGTGTTTTTCTGGATGCAGGTTTATCTCCTCTGGTGAGAGAAGGATCCCTTCCTCTCTGGCTCGAAGCAGTGCGTCTTTTTCGAGGTTTATGTAGGTGACCTTCCCGGGGTGGTACACACGAACGAAGGACCTTTCCTCATCCGTCAGCTTCCAGAGTGGTTCCACTCGTTCCATCTCGAGAAGATAGGCGTAGTCTTTTGGCATGAGAACGAGTCTTCTGTCGTTTTCCATGCAGACCTTAAGGAAGGTGAAGAGCCTCTCCAGGTGTCTGATGGGAAAATCTACGAGTATCAGATTCTTCGTCCCCCTGAAAACTCTCATCGCGTTTTCGAAGACGTCCTTTTCCGTGTTCTCCACGTTCTCTTCCCTCGTGACTCTGGTTCCCTCAACGATGAGAACGAGCGGGCGCTTGTCTTTCAGATTCTCAAAAAATCTCGAGGTCCTGAGAGAAAGCGCGAGTCTCTTTTCACCGAGAGTGTCCAGCCAGTAGCGCTCTTCTTCTGCTGTCTCGGGACCCGTTCTGAAGTCTCCGGTGTAAGCGAGCCAGAGATCGTCCACCCTTGCCGCAAAGCCCGCGGCTCCTATGACGGAGTGGTACACAGGTTCAACGAACAGCTCGTTCTTCCACAGGGAGTTCATATCGACAACAGTTGAATCGTCGTTGAGTTCGACCTCTTTAGGAAAAGAAACGCGTCTTGTCAATCTTTCCGCGCTCTTCGAATTTCCCGGGCTCACCGTGAGGTCTTCGCGGATTCCGTTTTCCAGATCTTTATCTGAGGCCTTTCTTCTTTTCTTTCCACCGAGCTGAGTCAGAACGTTTGAGTTGCTCGTGTACACACTGGCTCTCATCACAGCGAAGGTTTCGCCGGTCATGAGGAGGGGGATCTTTTCGTCTATGAGGCCCACCATTCCGGTGTGATCCGCGTGCGCATGGCTCAAAAAAAGAAAGGCGTGGTTCACAGGATCTTCGAACTTTCCATCGAAGAGGTCGTCCCTGTAAATGTTGAGCCGGGGAACCATTTCGAGCTTCAGCAGGTCATGAAGGATCTTACCTGTTCTGGGGTTCAAAAACTCCTCGAAGAACTCTCCCCATCTGGAAAAGTTCAACCCGAAGTCCAGCAGAAAACCGTCGTTTTCAGAATCAACCACTCTGATTTTGTTTCCCCCTATGTTTCTGTGCCCGTCGAGTATCTCTATTCTCACGGAACCCCCCCAGAAGAGAAAAGAGTTTGTCGGGATCAACGCGGTAGAGGTTGGTTTTCACCCTGAGGTCACTCGCACCGAAGCTCTCTATTCCTTCAAAATGATATGATAACACATTCGAGATCTCCTCTTCGATATTTCTTCCGCTGAACATTATCAACCCGGCGATCTGTGCGTGATCCAGCAGGTAGTCGATGTGCCAGTGTTTCTTTTTAGGACCGAGAAAATAACGGGGGATCCTCTTGAAGAATCCCCCCATCGCGGATCCTACGTAGGCGTAGTAACCTGGTTCCAGATGAGATGTTTTCTTTCCATACCTCAAAGCAACACTCTCTTCGAGTTTCAAAAGCAGAATGTAAGTTCCCTTCATAGGATACTCAGGTATCTTTCCGCGTGGTCCGGTGCAACGGTCACGACCCTCGCGTCTGGCCCGAGTTTCTGGGCTACCTTCAGAGCGGCTGCGACGTTGGCACCGGAGGAGATTCCCACAAGGATTCCCTCTTTCTTTGCGAGGTACTTTGCCATCTCGTAGGCCTCTTCGTCCTCCACGGTGATCACTTCGTCAATCACGGATCTGTCCAGGATCTTCGGAACAAAGCCCGCTCCTATGCCCTGGATGGCGTGTTTTCCCGGCTGGCCTCCAGAGAGAACGGGAGATTTCGCTGGTTCCACCGCTACTATCTTCACTTCGTTTCCAAAAAAGCCTTTCAAAACCCTTCCCACTCCGCTGATCGTACCTCCCGTTCCCACTCCCGCAACGAAGGCGTCTATCCGATAGTCCATCTGTTTGAGGATCTCCGGACCTGTGGTGAACTGGTGAGAGTAGACGTTGTAGGGATTTTCGAACTGGTTGAGCATGTGTGCACCGGTTTCTTTGGATATCTCTATCGCTTTTTCCACGGCACCCTTCATTCCCAGTTCCCCTGGTGTGAGAACGAGTTCCGCCCCGAGCATTTTCAGGACCTTTCTTCTCTCAACACTCATGGTCTCGGGCATCGTGAGGATCACTCTGTGTCCTCTCTTTGCTCCAATCATCGCTATGGCGATTCCCATGTTGCCGCTCGTTGGCTCCACGATGCCGTTCCTGAGAAGGTCTCTTCTTTCCGCATCGAGAATCATGAAGAGGGCGGGCCTGTCCTTTACACTGCCACCGGGATTATTCTTTTCCAGTTTCAAGAATATTCTCGAGTCTATCGAATCGAGCCTCACTATAGGAGTGCTCCCTATCAGTCTTTCCATCATCGCAGAAATCCCTCCTCCACTTGACTATTCTTGCAGGAACACCTACGACAACGGCTCCGTCTGGAACGTCTTCGAGGACGACCGCGTTCGCACCCACAACGGCGTTGTTTCCAACTCTTATCGGGCCGAGGATCTTCGCTCCCGTTCCAATCATCACGTTCTCACCCACGTCAGGGTGTCTTTTTCCGGAGCACGGCTTTCTCGTCCCGAGAGTGACTCCGTGGTAGATGAGCGTTCCCCTTCCCACCGAGGCGGTGCTTCCGATGACCACACCGATACCGTGGTCTATCACCACTCCCGGAGCGATTCTTGCCGCTGGATGGATGTCCATGGAGAACACAACACGCACAAAGTAATAAATGAGGTAGGCGAGGACTTTCAATTTCCACTTGTAGAAGAAATGAGCGAATCTGTACCACATAAGACCCTGGAAGGAAGCGTAGAAGAAAAACACCTGAAGCTTACTCTCTGCGGCGGGATCGAGCTTGAGGTACATCTCAAGATCCTCTGATATGTGCTTGAAAATACTCACGAAATCCCTGAAGAACTCACCAACCTTTCTGAACAACAACCGCATCCCGATACCATATCCACCACCTCCAGATCGTTTGATCCAATAGAATTATATCAACCTAATTGTTAAGGTCAAAGAAACCTTTTCATCACAAAAAGGTGAACCTCTTCACTTTTTTCACAAAAGCCTTTGTGTAGTATATTAACACAGGAGGAGGGATATTTCAATGGTGGACACGCACACGCATCTTCATTTTCACCAGTTCGACGGCGACAGAAACGCTATCATCTACAGCTTTGAAGAGAACAGCATTGAATTTGTGGTGAACGTGGGTGTGAACCTCGAAGATTCGAAGAAATCACTCGATCTTTCAAAGACAAGTGATCGCATCTTCTGTTCTTTAGGTGTGCATCCACACGACGCGAAGGAAGTTCCCGAAGATTTCATAGAACAGCTCGAAAAACTCGCGAAAGATGAAAAGGTGGTCGCTATAGGTGAGACGGGACTCGATTTCTTCAGGAACATCTCTCCAGCCGAAGTCCAAAAAAAGGTCTTCGTTGAACAGATCGAACTCGCAAGAAAGTTGAACCTTCCCCTCGTTGTTCACATCAGAGACGCGTACAGCGAGGCGTACGAGATACTCAGATCAGAACCGCTTCCAGAGAAACGAGGTGTGATTCACGCTTTTTCTTCGAACTACGAGTGGGCGAAGAAGTTTGTAGACCTCGGCTTTATGCTTGGAATAGGAGGCCCTGTGACGTATCCGAAGAACGAGACTCTGAGAGAAGTGGTTAAAAGAGTGGGCCTTGAACACATCGTTTTGGAGACGGACTGTCCTTTTCTTCCACCACAGCCGTTCAGGGGAAAAAGGAACGAACCGAAGTACCTGAAGTACGTCGTGGAAACGATCTCGCAGGTGCTGGATGTGCCTGAAGCGAAAGTGGATGAGGTGACCACAGAGAACGCCAGAAGGATCTTTCTGGAGGTGAAGGAATGATCCACCTTTTTGATCTCACAAGGCAGTACGAGAGAATCAGGGGAGAAATCTTGAACGCGATAGACAAGGTGATCTCTTCGGGAAGGGTGATTCTCGGAGAGAACGTGAGAAGACTCGAGGAAGAAATCGCCAGTTTTATCGGCGTGAAGCACGGTGTTGGTGTTGCGAGTGGAAGCGATGCGCTTCTCATAGCGCTGAGGGCGATGGGGGTGGAAAAGGGAGATACGGTGGTCACAACACCCTACACCTTCTTTGCCACGGCGAGCGCACCCTACAGACTCGGTGCCAGGGTAATCTTCGTGGATGTGGACGAGAACACCTTCAACATAGATCTGAACCAGCTCGAACACGTTCTGAAAAAAGAGAAAGTGAAGGTTGTCATTCCCGTTCACCTCTTCGGTAGAACCGTGGATCTTGAGGCGCTGAGCTTTTTGAGGGAGAAATACGGAGTGATGATACTCGAAGACTGTGCTCAGTCGATGGGATCGGAGTGGAAGTTCTCGAGTGGTGAGATCAGAAAAAGTGGGTCTGTAGGGGATGCGGCGATTTTCTCTTTCTTTCCCACGAAGAATCTGGGGACTTACGGCGACGGCGGAATGATCGTGACGAACAGCGATGAGATAGCGGAAGAAAGCAGGATCCTGAGAGTGCACGGTGCAAGAAAGAAATACTTCCACGAAGAGGTGGGATACAATTCGAGGCTCGACGAGATACACGCCGCGATTTTGAGAGTGAAACTCAGGTATCTGGAAAGGTGGACAGAAGAGAGAATACGGGTGGCAAGGACGTACCAGGAGCTGTTCGAGGAGAAAAAACTGCCGATGGTCTTTCCCCGTGTGGAGGAGAAAGGCTTCAGGTACCACGTTTTCCATCAATATGTGGTGATCTTCGAAAGTGAAGAGGTGAGGGAGAGAGTCAGAGAAGGATTGAAAGAGAGAGGTATTCAGACGGCGGTTTATTACCCCCTACCTCTCCACCTTCAAAAGTGCTTCAAAGATCTGGGATATCGAGAAGGGGATTTCCCAGTGGCCGAATCACTTTCAAAAAGAAGTCTTGCGCTTCCCATGTTTCCAGAACTGAGGGACGACGAAATAAAAGAAGTCGTTGACACGATAGCGCTCTTTTTTTAGGTGAGATCTTTTACCACCTTGAGCGTGGCCGTGGCCACTGATTTCAAAAAGTCTCCTTCGAGGGGTGCAACCCCAACTTCCGTTCTTTCTCGATCTTCGTCCTGGATCGTGAGGTGGACGAGCACGAACTCTCTTCCAGCCAGAAAGACCTTCTGAACGTCGTCCACCGAGACGGAATATTCAGGATTGAAAGCCTCTATCACCGCTTCTCCAACGAGCCTTGGAAGGTTCGTGGATGTTCCAGGCCCCGCACTTTCACCCACCATGTCTTCGTCTTCGAGAGGGTTGCGTATTGTGACTTTCACCTGCTTTTTCCTGTCGAGGTTTTTTACCTCTATGGAGGTGATCTCATAAGTCTGCGAAGGAGAGAACCTTCCCTGACTCAGTTGGGCAATGCTGATGATTCTTCTGTCTATCTTCATTCCAAGAGACGCGAGGGCAACAGTTTCGATATCGCGAACGATCTGTTTTGGATTCCTGGAAGGATCTGCTATGACGTGGATTTCTCTGGGTTGACCGTCTTCCTCTATCACCTTGGCGGAGATGACCCCGGATATCTTTGATATGACTTCTTCCAGTGTCTTTGCGCTGCTCATCCAAATACCCCCCACGCACTGTTTTTTACTATTTTACCAGAGCATCTATTACCACGAAAACAACGCTCTGGAGAAGATCTTTTTCCAGAGGAGCCGCACCGATTCGCCAGTTTTCTTTTCCATTCTTCGAGAGTGTGAGATGAGCAAAAACGAACCTTCTTTCTGCGAGAGCGACTTCTTTGATGTCGTCTAATGAAAGCTTCTGTTACCGCTTCTCCGATGAGTTTGAGAAGGTTCCGGGATGTTCTGGGCCCTTCACTCTCATCAGAAAAGATCTTACCACGAGGATCTCTCAGAACGATCTTCACACGGTATTTCTTTCCGGAAGAGGAGATTTTCAAATAGGATTTGATCGATTTTCTATCGATATAAAATACTTCCCTGCTTCGTTTTATCACGAGTATTCTGCCCATATTTGTTTCCCTCTTTTGTTTTACCATACTTTACCATCCTTTAGGAAAAGATAGATCTCCCGTAGAAGTATGAAACCGAGGGAGGTAGATGGACCTTGCCTGGAAAACGAAGAGGTTTTTTCGTTGTTTTTTTAATAACGTTTCTGATACTCTTGATTCTGTTCATGTACGGCTACATCTCCTTTGAAATAAACAGGCTGTACGGTGGAAGAGTTTCTCCTTTTGAAGACTGGAGGAGTTATATCGCTTTTCTTGCTTCCAAGGTTCCGTTTTTGAAAGACAGAATCAACTATCAGCCTCTCAAAGCGGAAAGTCCCGCTGAGTACTACTCTAGAATTTATCAGAAATACATAGAGATATACAACCAGAAGATAGACGAATTGATCAGCAAAGAAAAAGAACTCGAAGAGCAGGCGAAGGTGCTGGAAGCGCAAAGAAACGTTGTTGAGAAAATGATCGAAGATATTCAATCCCTCAAGAATCAATTGTTCGAGGAGAAAAACAGGCTGGAATCCTACAAGAAGCAGGTAGACGAGCTTATCAACGTGCTTTTGAACGCTGATCCGAGAAATCTTGCGAGCGCACTCAATGAGGTGGACGATGAGACGCTCGCTGTGATCTTTAAAAGAACCGATCCAGAGTACGCTGGAGAGTTTCTCGAGGCGCTCTCCGGTGTCAACCCACAGAAAGCCGCACGGGTGATGGAACTCATGGTGGGTGTGGAAAGCACCATTGAAAGGCTCGAAATGCTGGTTAAACAAGCTCAGGAAGCGGTGAAACAGATGACAGAAAAAGAATCTCAGCTTTTTCAGAAAGAAGCCTATTTGAAATCGGTGGCGGACGCTTTGAACAACATCACACCAGAGGTAGCCGTCGATTTCCTGAGAAGGGAGAATGTGGATCCAGAAACTTTGAGAACGGTTCTTTCCATGATGGATAGGGAACACGCTTCTGTTCTGGTTCAGTACATAGTTCAGAACGCTCCGGATCTTCTGGAGGAGAGAAAGTGAAGGTAGGACAATTTTCTCTTTTTGCGATGATCAAGACAGCAGAGGAAAAAGGTGAATTAAAAAAGAAATCAGCGGCGGGTCTGTTCTCTCAGTCTGTTAAGGACCTGATGAAATCGCTGGGGAGAAAGGGAAAAATGATTGATTCCACATATGAGAAGAAAAAAGAGATCGCTGGAAAGAAAAGCGAACGTCAAAAGAATAATGATATTGACCTTCTGAATGTTCAGGAAAAGGTAAAGTCAGAATCTACTGAAAACCGTGATGAAGTCCTCAAAAAGGTGAAAAGGAACACGCTGGACGATCTCGACAGTGTCAGCGCTCAGCACATTTCGATGTCGGTTGAGGAAGATGTGAATTTGGAAAAGATGCTGGATGGACAGTTTTCGGAAAGGCTTCAGAATGTCTCTGAGGATCAGAAAGAACGGGAAGAAGAAGTTGGACGTTCATCTTCGAGCAAGCTGAGCAAAGAGATCAAAACAACCGATGATAAATCCAGTGAAAAACATGTTTTGGAAGAAATGTCTAAAAGAAACGAAAAGTTAGAACAGCTCATTGATGAAAATCATGATGAGTACCGAAAAAGTGAGCAAGGGATTTTCAAATCCAGAACACATGATATTTCAACGGAAAAGCTTTTGACTTCCACTGAACATGAAGAAAAGAAAGAAAACGGTTTTCTGGTGAAAGATTCAGAGAACAAAGAAAGTGCAAGTCAGATTTCGTTCGAAAAGAAACACCGTTCTATCTTGTACTCGGAATCAGAGACTTTTCGGAGTGAATCGAACAAAAGGCTTTCGAGTTCTTTTAGAACACCTGCTGAGTCTTCTTTGAAATCGGAATCTACGAAGGTTTTCAAGGAACAACCAATTTCCGCTCAAGATAAAGAAACGAAGCACTCAGCAAGACAGCCGATTTTCAACGAGGCAAGATCTCTTCCTCAGAATTCCGATACGGCGAAGCTATCAAGAGACTTTGAAAAGACAACGGGTATCAAAAACGAACTCTCTGAAGAAAGGATTACGGGAAATATCGGGAATGAAATAAAAATGTCCAAACTCAGTTTTGTTCCGCTTCTCTCTGCAGACGAAAAGCAACAATCATCGAACGGTGATGGAGAAAAGGTCTGGAAGGTTAACAATCAAAGAATTTCACAGGCGAGCTTTGACGATACTGGTTTGAATCTCGTAAATGAAAATTCCGAGAATTCCAGAGAAAATCAGAAAATCAACTCTTTCACAAAGAGAGGAGATACTCACACAGAAGAACTATCAGAGAAAACCTCTTCCAGCTTGAGAGAAACCGTCCTGTCATTCAGAAATGATGGTTCCTCTCCAGAAAAGAACACCAGAAACGTACTGAACGACCGTAGTGAAACTTCTTCGGTGAGGAGAGAACCCCCCGCAAACAGATTTGATGGTCAGAAGGTTGTTGAAAACAATTCCAAGGTATCTCCGGAGAAAACTTCTGAAAAACCGCCCTCCCAAAACCGAGAGAAGAATCAGCCAATGGAAATGAAAATGAGGTACGAAGAGAAAGGAAAAATCGAAAGTTACAGAGAAATAACAAACAGAGAGGCGTTGGAGTTTCTGTCTCAGGAAAGGGCGAAGCAGGTTTACTTACTCCCCGAACTGAAAAGAACAGAGACTGTTCATCTACCAAGGTTTGTGGAACAGATGTACTACCACAAGACAGAAAGGGCCGTCATAGACCTTGAACCACCGGAGTTAGGAAAACTGGAGATCACCATAACAAAGGAAGAGAACCAGCTGAAGATAGTGTTCAAAGTTCAGACAGAAGAAGCCAAGCACGTTTTAGAACATGACGTACCACGGCTGATCGAAAGATTCAACGAAAAGGGATTCGATGTGCAGGTCTACGTAGAAAAACAGGAAGAAGACTACCTGTATCAGGAAAATCAGAACAAAGAGGGAAATCAAAGGCAGCAAAGAGAAAGCAAAAACCACAAACGTGAAACTTCGGGCAGTCTATTTGAGGAGTTCATCCAGGAGGTGAAAACGTGATCTACGACATGAGCGGTATATACCTTTCTTCTCTTACAGGAGTAAGAAATAATTCCAGCTCTTCGAGTAATTCTCTCGACAAGGAAGCTTTTCTCAGACTCCTTCTTCAAGAACTGGAAATGCAGGATCCACTGGAGCCCATGGAAACGAAGGACATGATATCTCAGCTTTCTCAGCTCACGAGCCTTGAACAGATCACAAACCTCACCAGTGCGGTGAAAGATTTCGTCGAAGCTCAGACGAGTGTGAACCCAGCCCAGCTTGCTTCTCTGATAGGAAAGTACGTCGTGGTGAAGAACAACACGGTAAATCTTGTAGACGGTCAGTCAGACAGCATCATATTCAACGTGGATGAAGATGCACATGTTGTGGTTCAAATACTTGACGAAAACGGAAAAGTGGTGAGAACAGAAGATCTTGGAACTGTTCAGGCGGGAGTTCACGCCTGGCAGTGGGATGGAAGAGATGACAGCGGGATCAGTGTTGAAGATGGCAGTTACACTTACCATATTTATAAACTCACATCGAGCGGACTGGAGGAAATAGGGGGAATGGAAGGCGGAGTGGTGGAAGCCGTTCAGATAAAGGATGGAGAGGGATTCGTTCTTGTGAACGGTTCACTCTATCCTGTTGATTCTATCCTGGAGATTTCTCAGGAGGGTGATGCGTGATGATGAGATCACTCTACAGTGGCATAACGGGTCTCAAAAACTTCCAGGTAGCGATGGATGTTGTAGGAAACAACATCTCCAACGTGAACACAGTTGGCTTCAAAGCGTCACGGGTGAATTTCGAGACGATGCTCGCTCAGACGATCAAGGCGGGAAGATCTTCTCAGGAAAACGTGGGCGGTACAAATCCCATGCAGATAGGTCTTGGTTCTCAGGTGTCCAGTATCGACAAGATCATGACGCAGGGCTCGTTCCAGAACACGGGTGTGAAAACAGACCTTGCCATACAGGGCGATGGCTTCTTCATCGTATCCGATGGTAACGCCTACTATTACACGAGGGCGGGGGCATTCACACTGGACAGCAATGGAAATCTGATTCAGACATCAACGGGTTACAAGGTTCAGGGATGGACGGCCGTTCAGGATCCCGAAACGGGCGAAAGGTACATAGACACCAACAGACCGATCGGAGATCTTGTTATCAGTGCAGGAATGACGATGCCCGCAAAGAAAACGTCGAACGTGAGATTTGAAGGAAATCTCAACTCCAACGTGGGACCTGGCTCTTTCACCATCACCCTGACGGACGACAGCGGAGTTGATCACGACGTTCGGGTGTGGTTCGAAAAGACAGCCGGAGACCTTGGAACAGACCCTTTCAGTTCCTCTCAAAGGTACACGATGAGAATCGATGTTAACAACGATGGAACGGCGGACGTGAGTGGTTATGCGGTGTTCAACGAGTTTGGAAGGATAGAAGAAGCGGGGATATACGCTGAATCTCAGGTTATAACAGCTTCCACCGATGGAAGTATCACGGGGAGCACGTCACTTTCAGATGGCACTTACCAGGCGGTAGTTTTAGACAACTCTGGGAATGTGGTCTACAATGGTACAGTGGATGTTTCAAATGGTAGTTACACAATCTCTGATCCCAATATTGTCGGTGGTAATGATTACACCGTAATGCTTAATTCTGATTACCAAACTGTGACAGCCAACACTGATAGCAGCCTTTCGGGAACCACCACACTTTCAGATGGAAACTACAATGCGACAGTTCTGGATTCTTCTGGAAATGTTATTTACAGTGGTACGGTAGATGTTTCAGGTGGCAATTTCACAATTTCCGATTCTGACATAACTTCCGGGAACGATTACACGGTGATTCTTTATTCTGAATCTCAGACCACAACAGCCAACGGAATCATCGAAGGGACCACCACACTTTCTGATGGAAACTATCAGGTGATAGTTAGAGACTCTTCTGGGAATGAAGTCTACAACGGAACGACCACAGTTTCAAATGGTAGTTTCACAATTTCCGATTCTGACATAACTTCCGGGAACGATTACACAGTAACGTTTTTATCATCATCTCTCACAATAGCACCCGGTGCTGAACTTGTCATTCCTACCTCCGGTGAGCCCAGGTTCTACGAATCAGACAATCCGACGAATTTCGTTCAAACTGATTACACTTCTCCAAGGTACACCACCGCCGTCCAGGTTTACGATTCTCTTGGAAACGCGTACACCGTTTACTATGAATTTGTCAGACTTGGAAACACCACTATTGGTTCAGAAAGTTTCAAGAACGCCTGGATCTGGAGAGCGTATACGGATAGTGGAGAACCGATCTCACTGATCGATGAAGACGGTGGTAGTGGCTATGTAGCGGGGTTGATAGATTTCGATGAATCAGGAAGACCCATTCAATACAGAGGGCTGGACTCTTCATACAATCTCAGCTCTGGAGAGGTTAGAACGATCCAGTTTGATGCAGGTCAGAGTGGAGATGGGGTGGTAACAATAACAGCTGATTTTTCCGGAGCAACTCAGTTCTCCGGCGACAGCACTCTGAACATTCCATGGCAGGATGGAAATCCGATGGGTGTTTTGGAATCCTTCGCCATAAACGAGCAGGGAGAGATCATAGGAACCTTCAGCAACGGACTCACCGACGTTCTTGGACAGATCGCCCTCGCAGTGTTTAACAATCCTTCGGGACTCTCAGAGGTTGGTAATTCGCTCTACGTCGTGTCTGCCAACAGCGGCGTTCCAAAGATAGGAGCCCCCGGTAGCGGTGGAAGAGGAATTTTGATCCCCGGTGCCCTTGAGATGTCCAACGTGGATCTTGCGGAAGAGTTCACCAAGATGATCGTCGCACAGAGAGGTTTCCAGGCGAACGCGCGTGTTATCACGACAGCCGATCAGATTCTGAACGAACTTGTGAACATCAAGAGATGATGAAAGATGATCAGGTTGACCAGAATAGATGGTAGATGGTTTTTCCTGAACGCCGATTTGATAGAAACCGTAGAAGCACTGCCCGACACAACGATCACCCTCATAAACGGTAAAAAATACATCGTGAAGGAATCCGCAGAGGAGGTTGTTCAAAAGGTGATAGAATACAAGAGAAAGATCTTCAACTGGTGGAAAAACCAGGGTAGGTGATCCTATGGACCTTGCAACCCTGATGGGTTTGGTTCTTGTGATAGCGGCTCTTTTCATAGGAATCCTGACGGGTGGAGGAGACTTCGCAGCGTTCATAAACATACCTTCACTGTTCATAACCGTTGTTGGTTCTATCGCAGCAACCATGGTGGCTCATCCGAAGGACAAAGCCTTCAAGATCGTGAACATCATGCTTTCAACTCTGAAAGAGCCAAAGCTCGATCACGTTTCTCTGATTCAAACGATGGTTTCTTTTTCCGAAAAAGCACGAAGGGAAGGTTTGCTTTCTCTGGAGGAGAATCTGGAGAGTATAGAAGATCCATTCATGAAAAAGGCACTCCAGCTTGTGGTTGACGGAACAGATCCAGATCTTCTGAGGAACATGATGGAAACGGAAATGGAACTCTTCGAGGAGGAACTCGACGGAGAAAGGGCTGTTTTGGAATCTGCAGGGGCGTACGCTCCTGCGTTCGGTATGATTGGAACGCTGATCGGACTCATTCAAATGCTCAAATCCTTGAACAATCCAGAAACACTGGGACCTTCTATGGCGGTTGCTTTGATAACGACACTCTACGGTGCAGTTCTGGCCAACGGTGTCTTTCTTCCCATGGCTGAAAAGATCAAAAAGAGAAGAGATATTCTGGTTTTGGAAAAAAGAATGATACTGGAGGCTGTTCTTTCTATCCAGGCAGGAGAGAACCCGAGGATCCTCGAGGAAAAACTCAAATCGTTCCTCCCTGAGAAAGAAAGACAGGCTTACGAAGCGGCTTCTCAGGAGGCAACTGCGTGATGGCGAAGAAACGAGAAGAAGAGCAGAAAGGAAGTCCACAGTGGATGACAACCTATTCGGACATGGTGACGCTGCTTCTCACGTTCTTTGTGGCTCTGATCTCGATGTCCACTATCAGTCCCGGAAAGTTCCAGCAGGTGGCGGTGGGACTCAGAATTGCGTTGAGTGGAAACCCACCGAGCGTCCTAATGGGTGGAAGGAGTATAAACGAAGAACCTTTGATCACATCGAAAAGAGGAATATATCAAGAACTCATGAGATTGTCCGAAGAATATAAGGGAAAGATCACGGTCGAAGAGAGAGACGAAGGAACACTGATCGTTCTGAAGGACATGGTGTTTTTTGAGCCGGGAAGCGCCAAGCTCACAGCGGAAGCCAAAGAACTGCTGGCTAAGGTGGGGCAGATAGTCATAGAGCACACCACGAACGTTCTTGAGGTTTACGGTTACGCGGACGACAGATTGCCTCTTCCAAATTCAATATATGTCTCCAACTGGCATCTTTCGAGCGCCAGAGCAGCGAGTGTGGTGAATTTCTTCCTTACCGAGTTGAAGGAAAAAAGAATGATCGAAAGGGCTGCAGACATAAAGCTTGGACGTTTCAACATCGATCTTTTCTACAATCCTGACAGGTTCTACCCAATAGGGCTTGGAGACAGGGAGATAAAGAAAAAGATCCAGGATCTTGAAAACCAGATCAACGTCGAGAAAACACTTATCAATGAAAGGTTCAGAAACGGGGAAATTTCTCGATCGGAATACGAATCGGAACTGAAAAAATTGGAAGAAAAATATCAGCAGGAATTGGATAGATTGAGAAGAGAATTCAGGAGAATAGATATCCTCATAAAACGAGAGAAACTGTGAGGTGAAAGAATGGCAGAAGAAGAAAGAAGAGAAGAAGAACAACCAAAACGTCGAATGGGTGCGTCTTTGATCACGAGCATTGTTGTTCCGCTTGTGGTTTCCGTGGCAGTGTATTTTTTGCTGCCCATGTTCCTTGGTTCGAATCAAGGCAAGCAGGGTGAAAACGTACCTTCGACCCCCGTCAGGATAAAGGCGGTTCTCATTCAGCAGGGGGAAAACCAGACCTTCCTTCTCAAAGGAGGAAGGGACGTAGTCGTGATAGATTCTCTTTCTTTCAGTGTGGGAAGCGATGCCTGCAGGGCGGCTGTAGCTGAGAAGAATGACGAGATCATGGATGCGCTCATGATGATCTTTCTCAGCAAAGATAAGAGTGAACTGAGCACCGTTCCGGGGCTAGAACTGTTGAAGCGTCAAATAAGAGATGCGGTGAACACGATCACTGGATTCGTTGGTGATAAGGAGAAATACGGGGTTCTGGATGTGTACCTGTACATCAAAGCGTTCGCAACCACCGAGTGAGGTGGTAACATGTCGGATGTTCTCAGCCAGGAAGAAATAAACCAGTTGATCGAGGCACTGATGAAGGGTGAGTTGAAGGAAGAGGACCTCCTGAAGGAAGAAGAGGAGAAAAAGGTTAAGCCTTACGATTTCAAGAGGCCGAGCAAGTTTTCCAAAGAACAGCTTCGAACCTTTCAGATGATACACGAAAACTTCGGGAGGGCCCTCTCTACGTATCTCTCAGGAAGGCTGAGAACTTTTGTGGATGTCGAAATCAGCATAGATCAGCTTACTTATGAGGAATTCATAAGATCCGTGATGATACCTTCGTTCATTGTTATCTTCACCGGCGATGTTTTTGAGGGAAGCGCCATCTTCGAAATGAGGCTGGATCTCTTCTATACCATGCTCGACATCATAATGGGAGGTCCCGGCGATAACCCTCCAAACAGACCTCCCACGGAGATAGAAACCTCCATAATGAGAAAAGAAGTGACCAACATGTTAACCCTTCTTGCTCAGGCCTGGAGTGATTTTCAATATTTCATTCCTTCGATAGAGAATGTGGAGACGAATCCTCAATTCGTTCAGATCGTGCCGCCCAATGAAATCGTTCTTCTTGTAACCGCCTCCGTTTCCTGGGGCGAATTTACAAGCTTTATCAACGTGTGCTGGCCGTTTTCACTTCTTGAACCTTTGCTTGAGAAACTTTCAGATCGATTCTGGATGATGGGAAGAAAACCCGAAAAAGTTGAAGAGAGAATGGAAGAGCTCAGAAAAGCTTCCCAAAAGATACCTGTGACTGTCCAGGCGGTGATAGGAGAAACTGAGTTGAGATTGAAGGAAATTCTGGATCTGGAAGTGGGAGACGTCATAAGGCTCGGCACTCACTACAAAGATGAGATAAGAATAGACGTTGAGGGAAGGCCCAAGTTCAGGGGAATTCCCGGAACGTTCAAGGGAAAGTACGCAGTGAAGGTGACCGGTGAATTCACCAACGGAGGTGAATACGAATGACGGAACATGAATTCCTCTCTCAGGAAGAGATAGACAAGCTTCTTAGCGGTTCTGACACTGGTGGTGTCCTCACTCCCGAAGAAAAGGACATGATAGGCGAGATAGGAAACATCGCAATGGGGAGTGCTGCCACGACGCTCTCGATGATTCTCGGAAGGGATATTCACATCACCGTTCCAACTGTTCGGGAAGAAAAGATGAAGAACGTCAAGAGTGACTTCAGTGGTGAGCAGGTAGTGGTGAGTGTGGAATACACGGAGGGGCTCGAAGGTTTAAACGTACTTGTCCTCGATAAAAAGCTCGTGGCAGTGATAGCTGACCTCATGATGGGGGGAAGTGGAGAGGTAGAAACCGAGGAACTGGACGAGATCAAACTCAGTGCGGTTGGAGAAGCGATGAATCAGATGATGGGAAGCGCTGCAACGTCGCTTTCTGAACTTCTGGGAATAACCATCAATATCTCTCCGCCAAAGGTGGAGATATTGAATTTCGATGATCCAAGCACTCAGTTTCCACCGGTGACCGACAATCCGGAGAAAGATGTTGCCGTTGTCGAATTCGAAATGGAGATAGAGGGACTTCCGAAGTCGAAGTTCTACCAGGTGATAAGCGCCGATCTGGTGAAGAAGATGTACGAGTATTTCACGAAAAAACAATCCGAAGCTAAAGGCAGTGAGAAAAAAGAAGAAAAGAAAGAGGAGAAAAAGGTGAAGGTCGAACCGGTAGAATTCGCCGAGTTGAAACCTTCTGAAACCAGAAAAACCGAAGTACCGAGTGACAAGCTGGAACTGCTTCTCGATATTCCTCTCAGAGTCACAGTGGAACTTGGAAGAACGCGAATGACCCTGAAACGAGTTCTGGAAATGATCCCCGGCTCTATAATAGAGCTGGACAAACTCACGGGCGAGCCTGTGGATATCCTTGTAAACGGAAAGCTCATCGCCCGCGGAGAAGTTGTCGTGATAGATGAAAACTTTGGGGTGAGGATAACAGAGATCGTGAGTCCAAAAGAAAGGCTCGAGCTTCTCAACGAATGATGTTTTCCAGTCCCCAGGTCAGAAGTTCCGGGTGTTCCCTGTTGATGAAATTCGGGTCTTCCAGGAGTTCTGAGTGTTTTATACTGCCTTCTCTGAAGCGCAGGACTTTTGAGATGTAGTTTTTCATGTTCCTGATATCTTCGATGGTGCCCACTTTTCCGTGACCCGGTACGAAGTAATCTGCCCGTATTTTTTCGATTTCGCTGAGCGCTTCTATCCATTCGAAGAGGTCACTGTCCGTGACTATTTCAGCATGGATGCCGGTTGTCAGAAGGTCCCCGCAGATGACGATTTTTTCGTTCTTCAAAACGAAGATCGAAGAATCCGGAGTGTGTCCTCCCAGGTGAACCGCTTCCACCACGATGTCTCCAAATCTGTAATTTTCTCTTTCGGAGAAGGTCTCATCTGGAAACTTCAAAGAAACCTCCACTCCGATCTTTCTTATGTACTCTTCATCCATTTCTTCCAGGGCTTTTCTGGTGAGACTGTGGGATATGATCCTGTCAAAAACCTCGTTCCCGAAGGTGTGGTCAGGATGGTAATGCGTGTTGAAAACAACAGCAATATCTTTGCCCAGAATTTCTGTGGTGAATTCTTTGATCTTCCTTGCCTTTTCAGGAAAAAGTGTTGAATCGAAGAGTACACAGAATTTCTTTCCACAGACAAGCACACTGTTCGCCGACGTTCCTGTTCCTATCACGAACACTCTGTCGGAAAGATTCGTGATCATCTTTTCACCTCGTGTAGTATAATTCTCCAAGAGTATTCTTCTACACAATGAGGTGATTTTCCTTGGCAACGGCCTTTCTCTGGGGATACTACGGCTTTGACAACTTCGGGGATGAATTGATGTTCAAGGCGTGTGTGAATCTTCTGAAAGAGCTGGGATTCGGGACCATATACACACCCCTGCCGAAGGGGAAAAAATCCATGGGGATCACCTCTGTCGATAGATATTCGCTCAAGATACTCTCTCTTTTGAAGAAATCTCAAGTTTCCATAGCGGGTGGAGGGGGATTGTTTCAGGACGTTACCAGTTTCCGGAGTCTTCTCTACTATTACTCTCTTTCAAAAGCTTCACTTCTCATGAACAAACCTCTCATATTCTTTGGAAACAGCGTGGGACCGTTGAGAAGGAAGCTTTCAAAAAAGCTCGTGTGGGACGTTTTCAAAGATAAAAGGACTGTTTTCATAGCTCGCGATCCTGCTTCTTACAGGTACATCAAAATGATTGGTGGAAATGCGGTGCTCGGAACGGATCCAGCTATAATCCACCTCATGGAGTCCGATATGGAAAGAAATACCGAAAAGAAAGCGGTGTTTTTCCTGAAATCTCCGATGGATGTGTCGTATATATTGAAGAGCCTCAAGGATC
The DNA here is from genome assembly GCF_000019625.1 of Thermotoga sp. RQ2. Lineage (NCBI taxonomy): Bacteria > Thermotogati > Thermotogota > Thermotogae > Thermotogales > Thermotogaceae > Thermotoga > Thermotoga sp. RQ2. The sequence goes on along the minus strand of NC_010483.1, from coordinate 236,836 downwards.
AGGGAATCAACGACTTTGTCATATCAACGGCTTTTCCAGGGGATCACTCCTATCTTCCACCTCTCAGAAATGGAGAGAACTTGCTCGAAGAGATAGTGAGTTCGTCCATTGTGATAACGGAGAGGTTCCACCCGGCGCTTGTGGCAGCGTATTTCGAAGTACCGTTCATTATCGTCGATTGTCAAAAAGCGAGAAGATTTTTCACAAGATACACAAAAGAGGATCATTTCTTTTCAAAGAGAGATCCTCTGGAAATCTCTTTGAAGGTTCCCGTTGTGTTGAAGAAAGAATTGAAGCTGAAAGAGAAAATGAAAAACGACGCTATCGAGATGAAGGAGATGCTGAAAGGAGTCCTGAAAGGATGGTGAACATGAGGATAATCGTTCCCACACTGAGCAACATACTCACAGGGTTTCTCGCAGTGCTCATAGTCGCTACTCCCAGAGAGTACATCAAAGGCTTTGTAGCCTACAAACTCGGTGATACCACACCAAAACAGGCCGGAAGGCTTTCTCTGAACCCCTTTGTTCATCTCGATCCACTGGGAACGATCTCTTTCATCCTCTTCGAGTTCGGGTGGACGAGATCCGTGCCCATTCGCTATTGGAAGCTCAAAAACAAAAAGAAGGATCTTTTGAAAATCTCGCTGCTCGGTCCTGCCGTTAGCTTCATCCTTTTCTTTCTTTGTGGATTGATCGCCTCGCATCTTCCCGAGGAGGATTTCTGGTGGTTTCTCATGGTGAAGGCCGCAAAGTACAACCTCACGTACGCGCTCTTTTCTCTTTTTCCCATACCTCCTCTCGATGGAAGCAAGATTCTCGCTTCTCTTCTTCCCGACAAGTATATGGAGTGGCTGGTAAAATACGAGGTGTACGGGGTTCTCTTCATGATCGCTCTGCTCGTGCTCTGGATAATACCACTCGTTATGAATCCCTTTGTGAGGTTCATCGATGGTTTTGTCTGGATGATCGTGAGGTGATTCTTTTGATAGTACTCAGATATCCCGTGTCTCTGAACGTCATAAGAAAGTTGAAGACAGGAGATGTTGTCTACTACACGGGAAAGATCGTTGTTATGGACAGAAGCGTTGTGGACGTCCTTGAAAAATACGAAAGATACGAAGGAACAAAGCTCTACGATCTGACGGGAGAAATAGCGGTATTGGGAACGTTCAGGAAGAACAAGCTTCAGTTTCAAGAGATGAGTGAAGAGCTCCTGGAAAAACTCTTTCTCTTGGGAGTGAACGGCGTGATTCTGGAGAAAGTGCATCCTTTTTCTGCAACGAAGAGGTTTTCCAGGGTGGTGTTCGAGCCCCTCGAAGAAGTCATGGGAACGAGGAGGGTGATTTATAAAACTCCGGACAACAAGAAACTCGAGGAACTGGAAGTGGAAAAGCTGATTCTCCGTGTGGTACAGGACTCTTCCGGCAAGGTCTACTCGAAGGTTTAGATCCCCAGTTCTTTCTTGAACTCTTCGTACGTTTCCAGTATCTTTCGTGCGTAGGACTTTCTGCTGTTTCCACCGTTGTAGTACTCGAGTGCCAGTCTCAAGTTGTTGAATTTGTCGAAGAGGTACTTCAAATAATGGGCTCCGTACTTTATGTTCAACCGGTAGTTCCACACGAGCTCTGTCCAGCCTGACTCTGGGATTTCCAGACCGTACAAGTTCGCCACCATCTCCGCCGTCTCTTTCTTTATCTGCATCATGCCGAGTTCTCCGTACAAGCCCACAACATTTCTGAAGTCGCTTTCCACATCTATGACGGATATTATGAGAATAGGATCGAAATTCGTCTCTTTTGCCACGTTGTTTATCGTTTTCCACAGGTCTTCGAGGAATTCTTCATCGCTTTTCAGTTTGTAGGAGGCTCTTCTTGATCTGACCAGTTCTTTGAACCATTCCTTCACCGCGATGGAGTTGATCTCGCGAAAGGAAATATTGTTTTCAGAAGGAACGGTGCTCAAAAAAACAGGAATCACCACGAGCACCAGGATCAGGATAGTTATTTTTTTCACGATTTTCCTCCTCTGTTCAATCATTCTTAATGTCTCCTCTGGTATAATAAGAGCTGGATGCAATTTGATTATAACACGGGGGGATTCTGTGGAAGTTCTTTACAGGAAGTACAGACCAAAGACTTTTTCTGAGGTTGTCGATCAGGATCATGTGAAGAAGGCAATAATCGGTGCTATTCAGAAGAACAGCGTGGCCCACGGATACATATTCGCCGGTCCGAGGGGAACGGGGAAGACTACTCTTGCCAGAATTCTCGCAAAATCACTGAACTGTGAAAACAGAAAGGGAGTTGAACCCTGCAACTCCTGCAGAGCCTGCAGAGAGATAGACGAGGGAACTTTCATGGACGTGATAGAACTCGACGCGGCTTCCAACAGAGGAATAGACGAGATCAGAAGAATCAGAGACGCCGTTGGATACAGGCCGATGGAAGGCAAATACAAAGTCTACATAATAGACGAAGTTCACATGCTCACGAAAGAAGCCTTCAACGCGCTTCTCAAAACACTCGAAGAACCTCCCTCCCACGTCGTGTTCGTGCTGGCAACGACAAACCTTGAGAAGGTTCCTCCCACGATCATCTCGAGATGTCAGGTTTTCGAGTTCAGAAACATTCCCGACGAGCTCATCGAAAAGAGGCTCCAGGAAGTTGCGGAGGCTGAAGGAATAGAGATAGACAGGGAAGCCCTGAGTTTCATCGCAAAAAGGGCCTCTGGAGGATTGAGAGACGCGCTCACCATGCTCGAACAGGTGTGGAAGTTCTCGGAAGGAAAGATAGATCTCGAGACGGTACACAGAGCGCTCGGGTTGATACCGATACAGGTTGTTCGCGATTACGTGAACGCCATTTTTTCAGGTGATGTGAAAAGGGTCTTCACCGTTCTCGACGACGTCTATTACAGCGGGAAGGACTACGAGGTGCTCATTCAGGAAGCGGTCGAGGATCTGGTCGAAGACCTGGAAAGGGAGAGAGGGGTTTACCAGGTTTCAGCGAACGATATAGTTCAGGTTTCGAGACAACTTCTGAATCTTCTGAGAGAGATAAAGTTCGCCGAAGAAAAACGACTCGTCTGTAAAGTGGGTTCGGCTTACATAGCGACGAGGTTCTCCACCACAAACGTTCAGGAAAACGATGTCAGAGAAAAAAACGACAATTCAAACGTGCAGCAGAAAGAAGAGAAGAAAGAGTCAGTGAAAGCAAAAGAAGAAAAACAGGAAGACAGCGAGTTCGAGAAACGTTTCAAAGAACTCATGGAAGAACTGAAAGAAAAGGGCGATCTCTCTATCTTTGTCGCTCTCAGCCTCTCAGAGGTGCAGTTTGACGGAGAAAAGGTGATTATTTCTTTTGATTCATCGAAAGCTATGCATTACGAGTTGATGAAGAAAAAACTGCCTGAGCTGGAAAACATCTTTTCCAGAAAACTCGGGAAAAAAGTAGAAGTTGAACTTCGACTGATGGGAAAAGAAGAAACAATCGAGAAGGTTTCTCAGAAGATCCTGAGATTGTTTGAACAGGAGGGATAATTTGAAAAAGATCAAGAGTTTTGGTGGAAAGAGTCTGGGTGGGGGAAAGCAGGAAAAGATTTTGAAGGACTTCGCCAGAATGCAGGAGGAGCTCCAGAAAAAATCCAGGAACTCGAAGAGAGTTTTTCACAGATAGAAGTGGAGGCTTCCGTTGGTGGAGGGGCCGTCAGAATCGTTGCAACCTGTGATAGGAGAGTCAAGGATATAGAAATAGACGAGGATTTGAAAGAAGACTTCGATACGTTGAAGGATCTTCTGATAGCGGGAATGAACGAAGTCATGGAAAAGATCGAGAAACGCCGTGAAGAGGAGATGAGCAAAATAACTCAGCAATTTGGAATACCAGGATTGATGTGAGAAGGAGGGAAAGAGCATGGCAAGAGTGGCTATTAACGGTTTCGGTAGGATAGGAAGGCTCGTCTACAGGATCATCTACGAAAGAAAGAATCCCGACATCGAAGTAGTGGCTATTAACGATTTGACAGACACCAAGACCCTTGCACACCTTCTGAAGTACGACTCCGTTCACAAGAAGTTCCCCGGTAAAGTCGAGTACACCGAGAACTCTCTGATCGTCGATGGAAAAGAGATCAAGGTCTTCGCGGAACCCGATCCTTCGAAACTGCCCTGGAAGGACCTCGGTGTTGACTTCGTGATCGAATCCACCGGTGTCTTCAGAAACAGAGAAAAGGCAGAACTTCACCTGCAGGCTGGAGCGAAGAAAGTCATCATCACAGCGCCCGCCAAGGGAGAAGACATCACCGTTGTTATCGGTTGTAACGAAGACCAGCTGAAACCCGAACACACCATCATCTCCTGTGCGTCCTGTACAACCAACTCCATCGCACCCATCGTGAAGGTGCTCCATGAGAAGTTCGGAATCGTCAGCGGAATGCTCACGACTGTTCACTCTTACACGAACGACCAGAGAGTTCTCGACCTGCCTCACAAAGATCTGAGAAGGGCAAGAGCAGCTGCGGTAAACATCATCCCAACAACCACGGGTGCCGCAAAAGCAGTTGCACTCGTTGTTCCTGAAGTGAAGGGCAAACTTGATGGTCTCGCTCTCAGAGTTCCAACTCCCGACGGATCCATCACCGATCTCACAGTACTGGTCGAAAAGGAAACCACGATTGAAGAAGTCAACGCTGTCATGAAAGAAGCCACAGAGGGAAGACTCAAGGGAATCATCGGATACAACGATGAACCCATCGTGAGCAGCGACATCATTGGAACGACGTTCTCCGGTATCTTCGATGCCACAATCACCAACGTTATCGGTGGAAAGCTCGTGAAGGTGGCTTCCTGGTACGACAACGAGTACGGATACAGCAACAGAGTTGTCGATACACTCGAATTGCTCCTCAAGATGTGAAGAACGGGCGGGTTTTCCCGCCCTTCTCAGACTCAAAAAGGGGGTGCGAACATGGAAAAAATGACCATAAGAGATGTTGATCTGAAAGGCAAGAGAGTCATAATGAGAGTGGACTTCAACGTTCCAGTGAAAGATGGGGTCGTTCAGGACGACACGAGAATAAGAGCCGCCCTTCCAACGATAAAGTACGCTCTTGAACAGGGGGCAAAGGTGATATTCCTGTCCCATCTTGGAAGGCCCAAGGGAGAACCTTCACCAGAGTTCAGCCTCGCACCTGTCGCCAAAAGACTCTCTGAGCTTCTTGGAAAAGAAGTGAAGTTTGTTCCCGCTGTTGTCGGTGACGAGGTGAAAAAGGCCGTCGAGGAGCTCAAAGAGGGAGAGGTTCTCCTCCTTGAAAACACCAGATTCCACCCGGGAGAGACCAAGAACGATCCTGAACTTGCAAAGTTCTGGGCTAGCCTCGCCGATATCCACGTGAACGATGCCTTTGGAACAGCGCACAGGGCGCACGCTTCCAACGTTGGGATTGCGCAGTTCATTCCCAGCGTAGCGGGATTCCTCATGGAAAAAGAGATAAAGTTCCTTTCCAAGGTGACTTATAATCCAGAAAAACCGTACGTTGTGGTTCTTGGAGGGGCAAAGGTATCTGACAAGATCGGCGTCATCACGAACCTCATGGAGAAAGCCGACAGAATTCTCATAGGTGGAGCCATGATGTTCACCTTCCTGAAGGCTCTTGGCAAAGAGGTTGGATCGTCCAGGGTTGAAGAAGACAAGATCGACCTTGCAAAAGAACTCCTCGAAAAAGCGAAAGAAAAAGGTGTTGAGATCGTTCTTCCCGTTGATGCCGTTATCGCTCAGAAGATCGAACCCGGTGTGGAAAAGAAGGTTGTCAGAATCGACGACGGAATACCCGAAGGATGGATGGGACTCGACATCGGACCTGAGACAGTAGAACTCTTCAAGCAGAAGCTCTCCGATGCAAAAACCGTTGTCTGGAACGGGCCTATGGGAGTCTTCGAAATAGACGATTTCGCTGAAGGCACGAAGCAGGTCGCACTTGCGATCGCAGCGCTCACGGAAAAGGGAGCGATCACCGTTGTGGGTGGAGGAGACAGCGCAGCGGCGGTGAACAAGTTCGGTCTGGAAGACAAATTCTCCCACGTTTCAACGGGTGGAGGAGCTTCGCTCGAATTCCTTGAAGGGAAAGAACTTCCTGGCATCGCCAGCATCGCGGATAAAAAAAAATAACACGTAAGCTGATCCTCGCTGGAAACTGGAAGATGCACAAAACGATCGCGGAAGCGAAAAAGTTTGTGTCGCTACTTGTGAACGAGCTTCACGACGTGAAAGAGTTCGAAATAGTGGTCTGTCCCCCGTTCACTGCTCTGTCTGAAGTAGGGGAAATACTCTCGGGTAGGAACATCAAATTGGGAGCTCAAAACGTTTTCTACGAAGACCAGGGAGCGTTCACCGGGGAGATTTCTCCTCTCATGCTGCAAGAGATCGGCGTTGAATACGTGATCGTGGGACATTCCGAGAGAAGGCGCATTTTCAAAGAAGACGACGAGCTCATAAACAGGAAAGTGAAAGCGGTGCTTGAAAAAGGTATGACTCCTATTCTCTGCGTTGGAGAAACACTCGAGGAAAGAGAGAAAGGACTCACTTTCTGTGTTGTGGAAAAACAGGTGAGAGAAGGTTTCTACGGTCTCGACAAAGAGGAAGCAAAGAAAGTGGTAATAGCTTACGAGCCAGTCTGGGCAATCGGGACAGGAAGGGTGGCGACACCACAGCAAGCACAGGAAGTACACGCGTTCATAAGAAAGCTGCTCTCGGAGATGTACGATGGGGAAACGGCTGAATCGATAAGGATTCTCTATGGTGGAAGCATAAAACCGGACAATTTCCTCGGTCTCATTGTTCAGAAAGATATAGATGGCGGTCTCGTTGGAGGAGCGAGTCTCAAAGAGTCTTTCATAGAACTTGCACGAATAATGAGAGGTGTGATTTCCTGAGGCCCCGCCCCGCGGGGTCTCGATTTTTGGGAGGAGGTATTCGGACATGTCTCTAAAGGAGAAACTAATGTCAGATCTGAAAGAAGCAATGAAAAACAAGGACATGGTGAGGGTGAACACCCTTCGTATGATACTCACAACCTTGAAGAACCTGGAAGTGGAGAAGATGAAGGAAGCCACGGATGAAGAAGTAACGGAAGCATTGATGAGGGAAGCCAAGAAAAGAAGAGAAGCTATAGAGGAGTACGAAAAGCACGGTAGAGAAGAACTCGCGGAGGCGGAAAGAAAGGAACTGGAAATCATAGAGTCGTACCTTCCAAAACAACTTTCGGAGGACGAGATAAGAAAGATCGTCATGGAAGCGATAAACGAGGTGGGTGCGTCTTCCCCAAAGGATCTGGGAAAGGTCATGAAGGTAGTGATGCCAAAGGTGAAGGGAAGAGCGGATGGAAAACTTGTGAACAAGATGGTCAGAGAGATTCTGGAATCGTTATGAAGTTCGACCCCGATATCATCAGATGTGTCGAAATAGTGGACGCGGGACCTCAGCACAGACCCACTCACGCTTCTTCTCTTCTTGTGTGGTACACGAGGCCGTCTAAGAACGTCAGAAGCGTTCTTGAACTTGGAAGCGGTGTGGGAACGGTGAGTTTTGCCCTCGCAAAGCTCTACAACGTGAAAGTGGTCGGAGTGGAAAAAGAAAAGGAGCTGTACGAAAAAGCACTCGAAGGTATCTCGTTGAACAAACTCGAAGAAAGAGTCTCTTTCGTGAACTCCTCTGTGGAAGAACTTTCCTTTCCTCCGGAATCTTTCGATATGGTTGTTTCGAATCCTCCTCATCACACAAAGGTTAAGAGCCCCAACCGCTTGAGAGCTTCTACCCGGAGCATCGAAAGGAGAGACATAGAAGGATTCGTCCAGGCGACGTTTCGTTTTTTGAAAAATGGAGGAACGGCCGTCTACGTTCTCTCACCGGAGAACCTCATGGAGTGGCTGGAAATGTTTGTGTCTTTCAGACTGGAGCCCAAGAGAATGTGTTTTGTCCATGGTAAAATTGAAAAGGCTGCAACTCTTGTTCTTTTGAGATTGAGGAAAAACGGAAAAAGGGGATTGATTGTAGATCCTCCGGTGATTCTCTCATGATAGTCGGTGTGGGTATTGATGTTCTGGAGGTAGAAAGAGTTCCGGAAAAATTCGCAGAAAGAATCCTTGGTGAATCAGAGAAGAGACTGTTCCTGACGAGAAAGCGCAGGAGGGAATTCATTGCAGGGAGATTCGCTCTAAAGGAAGCTTTTTTCAAGGCTCTGGGAACGGGTTTGAATGGGCACAGCTTCACGGATGTGGAATTTCTGGAAAGCAACGGGAAACCAGTTCTGTGCGTTCATAAGGATTTCGGCTTCTTCAACTACGCTCATGTTTCACTTTCTCACGATAGATTCGCTGTGGCTCTTGTTGTTCTCGAAAAAAGAAAAGGTGATATCATTGTAGAAGGTGACGAAAGCTTTTTGAGGAAAAGGTTCGAAGTCCTTGAAAGGTCAGTCGAAGGGTGGGAGATAGAGACTTCACTCCCACCGTTTACTTTGAAGAAACTGCTGGAAAGCTCGGGTTGCAGGCTTGTGAGGTATGGTAACATCCTCATCGGAGAGTGAGAGAAATGAACATCGATGAGATAGAAAGAAAAATAGACGAAGCGATTGAGAAGGAAGACTATGAAACGCTTCTTTCTCTTTTGAATAAAAGGAAAGAGTTGATGGAAGGACTCCCAAAGGACAAACTGTCTGAGATCCTTGAAAAGGACAGAAAAAGATTGGAAATCATCGAAAAGAGAAAGACAGCGCTTTTTCAGGAGATCAATGTTATCAGAGAAGCCAGATCGTCTCTTCAAAAGAACATATGGACCAGAGGAGATACCTTAGGGAGAGGATAAAAACACGACAGGAGGGATGAACAGTAATGGAAGTGAAGGAGCTTGAAAGAGACAAAAACCGAGTTGTGCTGGAGTACGTTTTTGGAGCAGAAGAGATCGCGCAGGCCGAGGACAAAGCGGTCAGGTACTTGAACCAGAGAGTGGAGATTCCAGGATTCAGAAAAGGACGAATCCCAAAGAATGTCCTGAAGATGAAGCTCGGTGAAGAATTTCAGGAGTACACGCTCGACTTTCTCATGGACCTCATACCAGACACGCTCAAAGACAGAAAGCTCATTTTGTCTCCTATAGTGACCGAAAGAGAACTGAAGGACGTCACTGCCAGAGTGGTGGTGGAGGTTCATGAAGAACCGGAAGTGAGAATAGGTGACATTTCGAAGATAGAAGTGGAAAAAGTGGACGAGGAAAAGGTCCTGGAAAAATACGTGGAAAGGAGAATAGAGGATCTCAGAGAAAGTCACGCTCTCCTCGAGCCCAAAGAAGGACCCGCTGAAGCGGGAGATCTCGTGAGAGTGAACATGGAAGTGTACAACGAGGAGGAAAAAAAACTCACCTCTCGTGAATACGAATACGTGATAAGTGAGGACGAAGACAGACCCTTTGTGAAAGACCTCGTGGGAAAGAAGAAAGGCGACGTTGTGGAAATTGAGAGGGAGTACGAGGGAAAGAAGTACACATACAAGCTCGAAGTGGAAGAAGTGTACAAACGCACCCTTCCAGAGATCGGTGATGAACTTGCAAAGTCAGTGAACAACGAATTCGAAACACTGGAACAGCTGAAAGAATCTCTGAAGAAAGAGGGAAAAGAGATCTACGATGTGGAAATGAAAGAGAGCATGAGAGAGCAACTTCTTGAGAAACTCCCTGAAATTGTGGAGATCGAGATATCTGATAGGACTCTGGAGATACTCGTTAACGAAGCAATCAACAGGTTGAAGAGAGAAGGAAGGTACGAACAGATCGTGAGTTCGTATGAGAGCGAGGAGAAATTCAGAGAAGAACTGAAGGAGAGAATTCTGGATGACATAAAGAGAGACAGAGTGATAGAGGTTCTCGCACAGGAGAAGGGGATCAGCGTGAACGATGAGGAACTCGAGAAAGAAGCGGAGGAACTCGCTCCTTTCTGGGGAATCTCTCCTGATCGTGCTAAGAGCCTTGTCAAAGCACGGCAGGACCTCAGAGAAGAATTGAGATGGGCTATTCTGAAAAGAAAAGTGCTCGATCTGTTACTTCAGGAAGTCAAGGTGAAAGTGGTTGAACCAAAAGGAGAGGGTGATGACAGTGAAGGAAAAGAAGATAATTGATCAATACGTTCCCATAGTCGTTGAGTCTACGGGAAGGTACGAGAGAGCCTACGACATCTTCTCGAGGCTCCTAAAGGACAGAATAGTTTTCCTCGGATCCCCCATAGACGACTATGTTGCAAACCTGGTCATAGCTCAACTTCTGTTTCTTGAGGCGGAGGATCCGGATAAAGACGTCTACCTCTACATAAACTCCCCCGGAGGTTCTGTGACGGCGGGACTCGCTATCTACGATACGATGCAGTACATAAAGTGTGATGTCTCAACCATATGTGTAGGACAGGCGGCTTCCATGGCGGCTGTGCTCCTCGCAGCCGGTGCAAAGGGAAAAAGGTACGCGCTTCCGAACGCTCGAATAATGATACACCAGCCGCTCGGTGGTGCTGAGGGACCTGCCAAGGATGTGGAGATCATCACGAGAGAGCTTCTGAGAATAAAAGATCTTCTCAACAGAATTCTGAGTAAACACACGGGACAGCCGATTGAAAAGATAGAAAAAGACACAGACAGAGATTTCTTCATGAGTGCAGAAGAAGCGAAAGAGTACGGGATAGTCGATAAAGTCGTCAGCACAAGAGAGTAAGGGCACCGGAAGGTGCCCTATTCTTCTGTCAATTTTTCGTTCAGAAGGTTTACGATCTTTTCTGCCCTTCCCGAGACTTCTCTTCTCAGTATTTCTTCAGGTTCGATTCTGTACACGTTGTAGTACTCCCTTGTGAGATCTAAGTCGACGTCTATCTTTGCCCCTTCTAAGGAAAAACCCGCGTAGAACCCACGTGCTATTGAATACGAATAGACGGAAGCGTCAAGATTGTAATCGGCGCTGAGTCTTCTTCCAAGGGGTCCCGCCGCGACGCTCAGTGATCCTCCCAGGGTGATGTTTCCTTCGGCGAAGGCATCGACATTTTCCATGATGACGGCTATGAGAGAAACTGATTGAAATCCTATCTGCGGACCGAAGCTCAATCCGTACATTTTCACAAACAGAGGGCCGTACCAGGTGTTCGTCTCTGGGTCTCTTTTCAAAAGCACTCCCTGGCCGTACTGTCCCCCCAGTACCCAGCCGAGTTTCAGGTATTTGGGCACGATGAATATGCCCCTGGCCCTCTCGAGAAGTGAGAGAAACGCACCACTATCAGGTTGATCGAGAAACTCTTTCAGCGCGAGGAAAGATTCATCGATTATATCAAGCGCACTTGCGAAAGAAAACAGCGAAGATGTGAGGATCGTTAAAGCAACGAGGAATCGTTTCACCTCATCACCTCCTCAGATCATCTGGAAGTACTTCTGAAGCATTTCACTGAAGAAGTCGAGGATTTTCTGCGCCATCCAGCCGCTCAGAAACAGGATCGTGAGAAACAGCACAATTATTCTTGGAGCGAACATCAGCGTCTGCTCATGGATTTGAGTGACGGCCTGAAAGATGCTGATCACAAGCCCCACGATGAGACTCACAACGAGGGGTGGTACGATGATCTCCAGCAGAAGACTTATTCCGCTTTTCATTATATCCAGAAAGACCTCAATGGTCACGGCAAATCACCTCGCAAAACTCTTTATCAGCCCTTCTACAAGCAGATCCCAGCCGTTTGCCATGACGAAAATGAGAATTTTGAAGGGCAGAGAAACGAAAACCGGAGGTATCATGATCATTCCCATCGCTAACAGTATGCTGGCCACTATCATGTCTATCACTATGAAAGGCACGTAAAGAACAACTCCCATTTTGAAGGCAACTTCCAGTTCTCCCAGAACAAAGGCTGGTATCAGAACGGCATTCGGTGCTTCTTCGATTTTTGCGATTTCAATGCCGGAGTTTTTCGCGAGCATGAAAACGTTATCCTCGTTGTGGTGATTCTTCAGTTCGTTGATCATGAACTCTCTTATACGGGTGTTTACCCGTTGAAACATCTCCTGATAGCCTATTTCTTTGTTCAAATACGGCGTTATGGCATTGTTGTAGATATCGTTCCAGACGGGCTGCATGATGAGAAATGTGAGAAAAAGGGCAAGACCTATCATAACCTGGTTAGGAGGAGTTTGACGCGTTCCAAGAGCGTTTCTGAAGAGTGAAAAGACAACGATTATGCGTGTGAATGAGGTGAAGAGAACGAGGATGGAGGGTGCAAGTGCCAGAACGGTGAGTACGAGAAGGATCTCGAGAGTAACGACGAGGTCCTCTGGTTCTTCGGCAGGTCTTACACCTATGGATATCGAAGGAAAAGGTATTTCCTGAGAAAAATACAAAAGGGGAAGAAAGATCAAAAGAATCAGAAGAAGCTTTCTCATTTAATTTTTCTCCCCAGCTTTTTGAAGAACATACTGGAAAAAGATTTTTCTTCGTAGTCCTCCAGTTTCTTTATGACGGTGGCACCGGAATCTGTTACCAAAATGACGAAGTATTCATCGATTACCCTGACAATGGCGATGAAAGTTTTCCTATCCAGGTAGTGTCTCTCCAGAACGGAAATGCTGGATCCCTTTTGAATGAAGGTTCCCCGCTTCACAAAATAGTAAACCAGAAGAAGAAAGAAGAGAACTATTCCGAAAGCCAGAAGAAACTGCAGAATCCCACTCATGGGATTTCACTTCGAAACCTTGTTGAGAGCCTCTACCACCCTGGAAGGCTGGAAGGGTTTCACAATGAAGTCTTTCGCTCCAGCTTTTATAGCTTCTATGACCATTGCCTGCTGTCCCATGGCACTGCAGACGATGATCTTTGCGTTGGGGTCGATCTTCATGATCTCTTTGATCGCATCGATACCGTTCATCTCCGGCATGGTGATGTCCATCGTGACGATGTCCGGTTTGAGTTCCTTGTATTTTTCAACGGCTTCACGACCGTTTGTTGCTTCCCCTGCAACTTCGTATCCCGCTTTTGTGATGATATCTTTCAACATCATCCTCATGAACGCTGCATCATCGACTATCAAAACTCTCTTTCCCATCTTTTACACACCCTCCTTAACGGTTATTTCTTCGATTATCTTGTCGATATCCAGATAGATGATGAGCCTTCCGTCGGTTTTTACAAGACCCTTTGATTTTTTACCGAATTTATCGGACACATTTGTCAAATCGAGCTGATTCTCGGTTATTCTCAGGACTCCCAGGACTCTATCAACAAGAAATCCCACTTCTACATCCTTCGTTCTGGCGACAATTATACTCTTCATCTTTTGCTCGTCGAATGAAATACCCAGAATCTTCGCAAGGTTCACCACAGGAATGATTCTTCCTCTTAGATTGATCACACCCTCTACGAAGTGTCTTGATTTTGGCACAGGTGTTATATCGGATTTCTCAATCACCATTTCTATGTTGTCGACATCAAAAGCCAGTGCCTGTTCATCTATTTCGAAAGATAGAACTTCGAACTCTTTCAAAGCATCCGCCAATGTTTTCACCCCCGTTATACAATGCCGGAGACGTTGATTATCAGCGCTATACTACCATCACCGAGAATAGCTGCTCCGCTGAATTCCTTCACCTCAGAGAACACCTTTCCAAGAGATTTTATCACGATATCGTCCTGACCGAGAAGATCGTCTACGACGATACCGTACTTCCTGTTTCCTACCCTCACAATAACCGCTTCCATCTCCTCCAGTTCTTCTTTGTGCTCTATTTGAAGCACTTCCCATAGGCGGTAAACGGGTATCACTTCTCCTCTTATGACTATCACATCTCTGTCCTGAACTCTTTGAATATCCTCTTTTGAAACGCTGAGTATTGTGTCTATGTTCGCTATCGGAATCGCGTAGACGAGATTGTTGACTTTGACGAGGAGCGCCTGAATGATGGCCAGAGTGAGCGGTAGTCTTATCGTAACTTTTGTTCCTTTATCTTTCTCGCTTTCTATGCTTATGCTACCATTCAAAGATTCCACCACATTTTTCACGACATCCATTCCCACGCCTCTTCCGGAGACTTCTGAGACTTTTTCCTTTGTGGAGAATCCCGGAACGAAGAGGAAGTTCAGAATCTCCTGATCAGAAAGGGTAGCGGCCTTTGATTCATCTATGAGTCCCTTTTCTATGGCTTTTCTGATGATCTTTTCCTTGTCTATACCCCTTCCGTCATCTTCGACTTCTATTACCACGTTGTTTCCCTCGTGACGTGCCGAGAGAATGAGTGTTCCAATGGGGGGTTTTCCTTTGGCTATTCGTTCTTCTTTGGGTTCTATACCGTGGTCGATGGCGTTTCTCAGGAGATGGAGCAGGGGTTCGCCAATTTCTTCAACGAACGTTCTGTCGAGCTCTGTGTCTTCTCCTCTCATGATGAAATTCACTTCTTTGTTCATCTTTTTGGCAAGGTCTCTCACCATTCGAGGGAATCTGTTGAAAACAAAGGAGATGGGAACCATTCTGATCTTCATCACAACATTCTGAAGGTCTAAGGTGATCCTGCTGAGATGAGACAAACTCTCATCCAGTTCTTTTATGTTGTATTTCTTGAGCGTTTCCAGTATTCTGCTCCTTGCGATGACCAGTTCTCCCATCAAATCCATCAAATTGTCCAGTTTCTCTATATCTACCCTGACTGTTTGCGAAATAACCTTTTTTCTTTCAGTCTTTTCCTCAGTTTTTTTAGTTTTCTCTTCTTTCTCGGTTCTTTTCTCAGCCCCTGATTCTTCGGTGACGGCGGTTACTTCTTTTATTATTACCCTCTCTATATCGGCGATGCTTGACAGAGCTTCAGAGAGTTTCTCCAGATCCACAGGGGAGATTACGAAGAGTTCCACTTCGTTTTCGAATTTCTCTTCTTCTATCTCTTCAACCGAAGGAATCGTTCTCACAACTTCACACTTCAGTTCCTCGAGCTTGTGGAAAACGAGGTAAATCCTGGCGGATTTCAACTGCGTTCCTTCTTTGAGAATCACTTTAATATAAAACGTTTTGAAACCCTTGTTTCTCGCTTCCTGAAGAACGTGGGCAACTTCTTCAGGAAGAACTACGACTTCTTCATTGCTTGTTGATTCTCCTTTGTGTTCTTCCTCACCCTTTGTTTCCGTTTCATTTTTGATTTCTGAAGGCTTCTCTTTTCCCGATGATGCAAAGCTTTTTATGGTGTCGGAGAACACGTCTATGTTTTCTCCGATGTCGTCACTTCCCTCGGAGACGATCTTATCAACCATTCTGGTTATCATATCGACCCCCGCGAAGATCTTATCGAGGAGATCGGAAGTTATCTTTATCTCGCTGTTTCTGGCTTTATCGAGGATGTTTTCTAAGGTATGGCAGAGCTTCGCCATACTGGAAAACCCCATTGTACCTGCCATTCCTTTCAGGGTATGAAGAGCCCTGAACGCTTCGTTTATGAGTTCCATATCTTCGGGATTTTTCTCCAATTCGAGGAGGGTATCGTTCAGATTTTGAAGGTATTCTTTTGTCTCATCGACAAACACTCCGAGATATTCTTCCATCATACTCTTTCACGCCCCTTCAAGTATTTTCTGAGATTTTCCAGGGCCATCATAGCGGATCTGGTTCTTATCATGTTTCGGTCGCCTGTAAAATTATACCTCATAGTAATGTGTTCATGTTCAAAGATATCTATGAAAACTGTACCTACGGGTTTCTCCGGAGTACCACCTGATGGGCCTGCTATTCCGGAGATAGAGACGCAGATATCTGCACCGGTGAGTTTTTTAAGACCCTCTGTCATCTCCTGCACACATTCTTCGCTCACCGCGCCGTGTTTTTTGAGAGTGTCCTCTCTAACACCGAGGATGTGTTTTTTCAGATCGTTGCTGTAGGCTACCACACCTCCTATGAAAACCTCTGAAGCCCCCGGCACGTTCACCACCAAAGATGAGAGCATGCCACCCGTGCAGGATTCTGCAACGGCGAGCGTTTTTTTCCTGTCTTTCAGGAGTCTAACCACGACTTCTTCCATCTTTTCGTCGTTTACACCGTAGAGGTGTTCGCCAGTCTTATCGAGAATCTTTTTCACCATCTCGTCCAGATATTCTTTGTTCTTCATATGGGTGGTCAATCTGAGTCGTACTCCTTCTACATGATCGGCCATGGTGGCTACTTCCACTATGTTCTGGGAGTAAAGAATATCTTTCAAAAGATCTTCGAGAACGGCTTCGGGAATGCTGTAGTATTTCAAAACAACCTGATACAGGGCATCTGGAGTTCTCAATCGATCTTTCAGTGCGTTGAACATGGGGATCAGCTCTCTGGGAGGTCCCGGCAGGAGAATCACGATTTTCCCATCCACAGTGAGGAGTTGTCCTGGAGCACTTCCCACAGGGTTGTCCAGAACTTCGGCACCGTCTATTACTAAAGCCTGTCTTTCAATGTTCTGCGGTATTTCAGAATGGTATTTTTTTATCTTCTCTTTTATCTTCGAGAGGAGTTCTTCATTGAGTTTGAGACTCCTGTTCAGCACTTTTGCGACTGCATCCCGGGTGAGATCGTCCTGTGTGGGGCCGAGTCCTCCTGTGAGGATGAGTAGATCGACCTTGAGAAGGAGGGTTTTCACTTCTTCTGAGATGGAGATCAAATCATCTCCTACCGTTGATACCTTGACAACTATATATCCCAGATTCTTCAATTCCTGGCAGAGAAACTGTGCGTTTTTGTTGAGTATCAAACCTTCCAGCAGTTCACTTCCGATAGTGATGATCGCTGCTTTCTTCATACGATCCCTCCTCAGTGATATGATAACACACAGGGGGATGTTATGAGAGAAAAGCTCTTTTGGATTCTTAAAAAGTACGGTGTGAGCGATCACATCGCGAAGGCTTTTCTGGAAATACCCCGTGAGGAGTTCCTGACGAAGTCCTACCCACTCTCTTACGTTTACGAGGATATCGTTCTGGTTTCCTACGATGATGGAGAAGAATACAGCACTTCCAGTCAGCCCTCTTTGATGGCGCTGTTTATGGAGTGGGTGGGTCTGGACAAAGGAATGAGAGTCCTCGAAATAGGCGGAGGAACGGGTTACAACGCTGCCGTGATGAGCAGAGTTGTGGGTGAGAAAGGCCTTGTGGTCTCCGTGGAATATTCGAGGAAAATCTGCGAGATCGCGAAAAGGAACGTGGAACGCCTTGGAATAGAGAACGTTATTTTTGTCTGTGGCGATGGATACTACGGTGTTCCGGAGTTTTCCCCGTACGATGTTATCTTCGTAACAGTCGGTGTGGATGAGGTGCCGGAGACGTGGTTCACTCAACTCAAAGAAGGTGGGAGGGTGATAGTACCTATCAATTTGAAACTTTCAAGAAGACAGCCCGCTTTCCTGTTCAAAAAAAAGGATCCGTATCTTGTGGGAAACTACAAACTGGAAACCAGGTTCATAACGGCAGGGGGCAATCTCGGAAATCTTCTCGAGAGGAACAGAAAGCTTTTGAGAGAATTTCCATTCAACAGAGAGATCTTACTCGTACGTTCTCATATCTTCGTGGAGCTGGTGGATCTCCTCACCAGGAGACTCACAGAGATTGATGGAACGTTCTACTACGCTGGGCCAAACGGCGTGGTAGAGTTTCTCGATGACAGGATGAGAATCTACGGGGACGCTCCAGAGATAGAGAACCTTTTAACTCAGTGGGAAAGCTGCGGCTACAGGAGCTTCGAATATCTCACGCTTCATGTGGGTTACAACGCTTTTTCACATATATCCTGTTCTATTTGACCGTCTCTTATTCTTATAACCCGGTCCGCTTTCTCTGCTATTCTTTCATCGTGAGTCACGACCACCAGTGTGGAATTCTCCTTCATTTCCATCAGAAGATCTATGATCATTCTCCCCGTCTCGTTGTCCAGAGCACCGGTGGGTTCATCTGCCCATATGACTTTTGGATTGTGGACGATGGCCCTCGCGATGGCGACACGCTGTTTTTCCCCTCCGGAGAGTTCTTCGGGGAACCTGTCGCACTTGTGAGCCAGCCCCACTTTCCTCAAGATTTCGAAGGCTCGTTCTCTTGCCTCTTTTCTGTTCACACCCAGAATGAGCAGAGGTAGTTCCACATTTTCAATGGCGGTGAGGACAGGAACGAGATTGAAGAACTGGAACACAAACCCCATGTTTTCCGCTCTGAACCTCGTTCTTTCCTCTTCTGAGAGCGTGTACAGGTCTGTTCCATGGATTATCACAGTTCCCCTTGTAGGGCGATCCACACCAGAAAGACAATTCAGAAGCGTTGTCTTTCCAGAACCGGAGGGGCCCAGTATCACAACAAACTCTCCCGTGTTTATTCTTAGATTTATACCCTTCAAGGCTGTTACTTTCTCTTTCCCATTGTATTCCTTCCACAGATTGTGAACCTCGATCAAAGCCTTCACTCTCCTTCCTTCATGGCTTCGAGTGGTGAGAGTTTTGACATCATGAGGCTCGGTATCACCATAACGGCTGAAGCAAGGGCGATCACTGTGAGGAGCGAAAGAAGGATAGAAGCTGTTGGTACGGAAACCATGAAAGTTCCGAGGCTTTCAGACATCGCTTCTGAAACGAAATACCCCATGAGAACACCTGAGACGGTACCTATGAGTATTCCTCCGAAGAGGAAGAAAAGGTGTTCTATCAGGAAAGAAGCTACCAGCTGGTTTATTTTCATCCCCACGGCACGGAGTGTTCCCATTATCTTTATCCTGGAAAAATACGATTTCAGAACGAAGAGTAAGAGCCCGGAGGAGGCGGATAAGAATCCAAACAGGAAAATGAACTTTATCACGCTGACGAGCCCCTCTATTCCGCTGTAGAGTTTTTTGAATTCTTCATCCAAAAAGAAAGGATAGGCAAACTTTGAAAAGTAAAACTGTTTCACGCTGGAAGCACTGCTCTCTTCAACTCTTCCAAGGAGCAGGGATAGGGGTTTTACGTCACTGGGAACGTTTGAAATCGGTGCAATCATGTCGATCGGAACCAGATAATCGTTCTTGTTGTAGATCCCCGCTACTTTAAACTTAACTTCTTTTCTTCCACCGAGCGGAAGGATGGACTTCAGAGTACCTGTTATTTCTTCAAGATCAACGGGATCTCCTATCAAGGCGGTATCAGAGGCTTCCAGAGATCTCGCAGATCCCCGGAGAAGCTTCAGCGTTGAGTTTCTAAAGAACGATTCATCAACGAAAGCGATCATTTTTTCTCCTCTTTCCGTTTTCAAAGTGTAGAGGTAAACTCTGGAAGGATCTTTCAGTTCCTCGTGGACGGGAAGAGATGTTTTCGCCAACAAGGACCTGAATGGATTTTCCAGAACCAGAAAGTTGTATCCAAAGAGACCTCCTTTCACCTTTTCTTGAACGAATCGGTCCGCGCTGGCCGATAGTATATTGAAAACAGTGACGGAGAAAATCAGGAAAGCGAAGGTCAGGGAAACTGTGATGCCTTTCTTCGGAAAGCGCTGGACGTAGGACAATCCTATCAGTAGGGAAAGATTGCCCCTGGACATGAGGTTGTTGAAAACGTTTTTTGAAAGAAGAACCACCGAAAAAACCAGAAGAGTCACACCAAAGAAAATGGCGGACCCTTTGTTCAGAGATGAAAAGATGAAGGCTTTCTCACTTTGAAGATTCAAACTGGAAAAGAGCCCCATACCGAGATTCAAAGTACCGAGAGCCATCATGATGAATGGATTTCTGAGTTTGATGGCGATGATCAGTGACAGCAAAACCACAGAAAACACCCGAAGTTCGGAGAAGAAAAGAACGAAACTCAAAAGCACAGCAAAGATCACGAGTTTCCAAGAGACATCCAGCTGTTCTCTCATTTCTCTGTAAATGGGTGGTTTTCCCGTTATTTCTCTCGCTTTCAGAAAGAAAAGGAACATCGGGAAAAGAACCCCGAGTCCAAGGGAAAGAAGAAGTGTACTGATCGAAAGGTGAAATCCTATTTTATCAAAGTGGAAAAACGAAGATGAGATCACATCAACGACTTCCTGAAAACGACTCAAAAGAAACTTTCCGACGAAAATTCCGATCAACACACCCACTGATGCCGATATCAAAGAATACATGAATCCTTCCAAAAGCAGTATTCCCCACTCTTCCATCTTTCTTAGTCCTATCTTTCGCAGAGTCACGAGTGTGGAGCTCCTGTCTCTTATCACGTCCTCACAGAACATGTAAAAAACCAGGAAACCAACGAAGATCGAAATACCGGAAAAGGCGAGTGTCACGTAGGCAAGGGATTTGTTGATCGGAGATTTGAGAAAGCTGTACTTTATATTCCTCACCCTGAGATTTGTTTCTATGGTTGTTTCTTCGTGCTTTTCAACCGGAAGATCGTAGTGAAGGTAACACTTCGTGGGAAAAACTCCGTCAAAATCTTTCACGTTGATGAAAACAGTTCCCGAGAGGCTCGCCGATTCGCCTTTGAAATTCAAAAAACCTTTCTCACCGATTTTTACAACGGTGAATTCCTTACTCCCCGATGAGAAAAGCAGTGTGATTCTGTCTCCCACCTTCAAGTTCATCAGTTCTGCGATGGATTTTCCAACTAAGGCCTCTCCTGGATTCAAAGTCAGTGACTCGCCAACGAAATCTGAGAGGTATTCCGGTTCTGTGGCTATCACGAGAACGTCCAGAGTGCTGTTTAGCCTGGCGCTGTCTTCTGAGACCGGGAGAACACCTTTCACTTGTTTTTTCAGGTTTTCTATTTCAGAATCGTCGATTTTTGAGGTTGCAAATGAGAAAAAGAGAAAGGAAGGGCTTTTTGGCTCCGCCACGGCATCTGCGTTGCCGAAGTTTTCTTCTATCCTTTCCCATTTCCACACGTTTATCGAATCCGAAAGGGACAGCGCTCCCGTTACCAGTGACAAGCTGATTGCCAATCCTAAGATCACAACGAGGGAGATTTTCAAATTTTTTGTGAAGTTTCTCAGAGCGATTTTCAAGATCACAGATGTTCCCTCCACAAATGTTAGAATTTTCTTCGGAGGTGTCGCTTTTGGATTCAGTAAAGAACATTCTTCTCGAGTACGGACTGAGATTTCAAGAACCGCAGATAGAAAAGGTAGATAAGTACATTGAGGAACTCCTGGGAGTTCCCTACAATCTCACCGCTCACAGGGATTTAGACTCTGCTGTCCATAAAAATGTTGTAGAAATTCTCCTTCCTTTGAAAGAAGAACTGAAAGGGACACTCCTGGATGTGGGTTCAGGTAATGGTGTCCCAGGGCTTATTTTAGCGATCTTTTTCCCGAAACTCAAGGTGGTACTTCTGGATTCCAGAGAAAAGTCGGTGAATTTCCTCAGAGGAGTGATAGAAAAGCTGGATCTGGGAAATGTCTCCGCTGTCAAAGAGAGGGCGGAGAACTTTTCCAGAGAAAGGCGAGAGGAATTCGATTACGTAACAGCCAGGGCCGTGGCGCGATTGAACGTTCTGGTGGAGATCTGCACTCCAGCACTGAAAACCGGCGGAAAACTTCTTTTCTACAAAGGACCTTCATACATAGAAGAGTTGAAAGAGGCGCAGAGAGCCATGAAAGAGCTGAAGGTGGAACTCGAAGAGGTACGAGAGTATTCTCTAAAAACCGGCGAAAGAAGGGCGCTATTGATACTCAGAAAATACGAGAGTTCTCCTGAAAAATATCCAAGGAGGGTGGGTGTACCATTCAAGAGGCCTTTGTTGTGATTGAAAAAGGTGTTTTTCCTGGAGCGTTGAACATGGCCATCGATAGTCTGATGGCGGAGTGGTCCGCGAATATGAACTCGGTGTTGTTCAGATTCTACGGTTGGGAAAGGCCCACCGTTTCTCTGGGTCGTTTTCAAAAGGAAGACGGAATAAACGTTCCCGATTGGATAGATGTTGTGAGAAGACCCTCTGGAGGCAGGGCTCTGCTCCATCACCGGGAGATCACCTATTGTTTAGCAGTCCCTAAAAAAATAAATTTTGGGAAGCTTTCTGTTTTGGAATTTCACAGGCTTGTACACAGTTTGATAAGGGACGCTCTTGTGGAAGCCGGGTTGCACGCCGAGTTGTCAAGCGAAAGGCGGGGAAACACGGCGCTTTGTTTTGATGCTCCGTCGAGGTACGAGATCGTTATCAACGGTGTCAAAGTGGTGGGAAGTGCCCAGTTCAGAACGGCCGAGTCCATCGTTGAACATGGATCCATAGTTTTGAAGCAGGATATCGATCTTCTGAAAACCATCTTTGGCGAGGACGTTCCTCCTTTGAAGGGCATCCTGGATCTCTACGATGTTGATGTGAAGGCTATGGAAGAAAGAATCTTAGCGCAGTTTGAGAAGGTTTTCGGTACTTCGAGGAAGATACAGCTGGACAGCAGTATGTTGAAAGAAGCGAGGGAAAGATCCCCTCTTTATAAGGTGAGGAGGAGATAGTTTGGGGAAGCTGATCATAGTGGGAACACCTATAGGGAACCTCGAAGATATCACCATCAGGGCTTTGAAGACGCTCAGGGAGGTTGACCTGATACTTGCGGAGGACACCAGAAGAACCATGGTTCTTCTCAACAAATACAGAATAAAAAAACCGCTTCTTTCTTTCAACGAGAGGAACTCGAAGAAAAGAATAAAAGAAATTCTGCCGCTTCTCAAGGAAGGGAAGAAAGTAGCCATTGTCAGCGACGCGGGAATGCCGGTGATCTCCGATCCGGGATACAACCTCGTGGAGGAATGCTGGAGGGAAGGCATAGAGGTGGATATCGTTCCGGGACCGAGTGCTCTGACGAGTGCCGTCGCGGTGAGCGGATTTCCCGGCTCGAAGTTCATCTTCGAGGGTTTTTTGCCGCGCGGAAAAAACAGAAGAAGACTCCTCAAATCCTTGAAGAAAGAAAACAGAGTAATCGTGTTTTTCGAGTCACCGGAAAGGTTACTCTCAACTCTGAGAGATATTCTGGAGATAATTGGGGATCGAGAAGTGTTCATCGCAAGAGAAATGACGAAGCTTCATCAGGAATTCTTCAGAGGAAAGGTGAGCGAGGCCATTTCGCACTTTGAAAAGAAGAAACCTCTCGGTGAGATTACAGTGGTGCTATCTGGGAAGGAGTGAGAACGTGAAGCAACCTTTTGAAAGAATTCTCAGAGAGATCTGTTTCATGGTGAAGGTGGAAGGCAGAAAGGTGTTGAGAGACTTCGGCATAACACCGGCTCAGTTCGACATTCTTCAGAAGATCTATTTCGAAGGTCCCAAACGTCCAGGAGAACTCAGTGTTCTGCTGGGAGTTGCGAAGAGCACGGTGACCGGTCTGGTGAAAAGACTCGAGGCGGATGGTTATCTGACGCGCACTCCAGACCCCGCGGACCGGAGAGCCTACTTTCTGGTTATAACGAGAAAAGGAGAGGAGGTCATAGAAAAGGTCATCGAACGAAGGGAGAATTTCATCGAGAAGATCACAAGCGATCTTGGTAAAGAAAAATCCTCAAAGATACTCGACTATCTGAAGGAGTTGAAGGACGTTATGGAGAGAAATTTTTCCAAACAATAAACCGGCCGTTCACGGGGTGTTTTCAAGGATGTTTTAAGGTTGAAGAGGGAGGTGAAGTCTTTGAGAAAGATCCTTGTTCTTGGGTTGGTAGTGATAAGCATTCTCCTGCTTTCACAGAACATAAAGGATTTAGAACCAGACTCTCCGTTTTTCGAAGCCGTGAACTACGTGGTGAAAGCGGGCATCATGGAGCTCGATGACAAGGGGAACTTCAGGGGAGCGCTCCTCGTGACTCGATACGACGTGGCGCAGTACATCTACAGACTGGTCATGAGATTCGAACTTGAAAAACTCAAAGAAAAGCTCCCGCTGCTCGATGAGCTCGATATTGTAAAAGCAGCCACGATCGCTCTAGATGAACGAACTTCCAATCTAGAAAAGAACTACAATTCTTTGAACTCTCGTGTTGATTCTGCTGTACTCGAAATTACCTCCACGGCGAGTGAAGTTTCAGAGTTGAAGACAAAGATCGATTCTCTGGAAGAAGCGTTCAACAATTTATCTCTGGCTTTCACCAGCTTCAAGCAGGAAACGGCTGGAATAGATTCGGAGATACTGAGGAGAATAGACGTTGTGGAAAAAAACCTCAAGAAGCTTGAAGAGAGTTCACAACAGAATACCTCGAGACTGACTCTTCTGGAAAAGAATCTGGAAAACGTGTCAAAAGAGATGACCTCTCTTGAAGGAGCAATCACTCAGCTCAGCTCAGACACGCGCAACCTTCTCGCATGGAAACAGGACGCGGGCGAGGATATCCTCATGCTGAAGGGAAGAACAGGAAGTCTTTCAGAAGAGTTGAACCAGCTTCGCAAAGAATTGGACTCACTCTCCTCGGATGTGGTGAATCTGAAAAACGAAATGAACCAGAAGGTTTCTGTCGTTTCCAGCAGAGTCTCCGCTCAGGAGGAAAAGGTCTCTGATCTGGAAAAGAGTATCCTTCAGACAACAGCAAAATTTCAGATGCTGGAGTCCAGCGTGGAAAACCTGAAAAGCGATCTGGAAAACCTGAATAAACGTTTCTCCGGACTGGAAGAATCCGTCGCTGAAGATCAGCAAAACAGAACGACAATGGAGAGTGAAATCCAGGATCTGAAAAAGCAGGTGAGCGACCTTTCAAAGAAGATCGAAAGGCTCTCTTCGGACTTGACAGCACTTTCCCAGAGGGTGGAAGAAAAAGAGAAATCTTCGCTCCAGATGGATACCAGTACGCTGATGGTGATCGGCGCTGGTGCTCTTGCTCTTCTTTTGGGAATCATTCTTCTTGTGGGGCGATGAGCGTGACAAAGGGAATAGCGTTCGCGGCGGGAGGAGTCAAAGGGGCGGCTCACGTTGCTTTCCTGGAGAAATCTGGAGACGTGTTCGATGTGATCACCGGATCATCGATAGGAGCCGTTGTAGGTGGTCTGTACGCGCTCTACGGAGAGCCCGCTTTGGTGAAAGACATCACCTTTTCCCTTATGAAGAAACACTTCGAAGACCTGAAGAAGACGGAATCGGAGAACACCTGGAGAGGATTGTTTCAGCGCTCTCTTTTCAAGGCGGACCTGCTGTTTTCTGTTCTCAAAGAGGCTTTTGGTAGAAAGAAATTTTCTGACTGCAAGAAGACGCTCGGTGTTGTGGTCTTCGATACAGAAAACATGGATTCTCTCCTTGTGACAGAAGGATTTCTGATAGATGCCGTCGTAGCGAGCAGTTCTGTGCCGGGATATTTCGAGCCGATCTGGATAGGAGGGACTCCCTGTCTGGATGGTGGGGTTCTTGCACCCACACCGGTTTCTCAGGCGCGGGAACTCGGAGCAGACTTCGTCGTAGCTTCCGCTTTCAACAGAGAGAGAAAAGACGGATTTAAGAATCATTTCGAGATGTTCTTTGTGATGGACAGGTGGAAGGAGATTCTCCTGGAAAGAGAAGAACTTTCAAAGGCGGATTTTGTGGTGATGCACGATGTGAACGAGCCCTGGAACGCCTTTGATAAGTACGAAGAAATCTACAGAAAGGTACTTAAAAATCTAAGGGGAGTGATTTTACCCTGGTAATTTCGTTCGGTGGAGATAGCGGTGCTTATCTGGGAGTCATAGGGGTGCTGAAATTTTTAAAAGATTCGAAAGTCGATTTCACGGTGAGGTGCTGTGGAATTTCCTCCATTCCCTGCGCTCTTTTTTTCCTTACAAGATCTACTAACAGGACGTACTCGATTCTGGTGAAGGAATGGAAGAACATTGAAAAGCTTCTCGATCCTTTCTTCACGAAAGGCATAGATCAGCTTTCAATGGTGGATGCTCTTCGAATACTGATGAGAATCGGTGACACGCTGAACGGTGTTCGAAATCACGAGCGCCTGTACAGGTACATAGATTCGCTGTTCCCCGCACAGAAAATCCCAGGAGGTCTTGAAATCTGGGTTTTCGATCTTTTTGAAGGAAAGGAAGTGGTTTTCAAAGAGGGGGACGATTTGAGAAAAGCGCTCAAGATTTCTCTTTCCTTTCCGATACTCTACCGCCCATACGAAGACAGGTACGTTCCCATCACCTGGATCACGGGAGTTCCCGAAGGAGAGCTGACTATCCTTTTCGATGTGGAGAAAGAAAAGAATCCCCCCAGAAACGCGCTCGAGTACCTGTTTTTGTCGACAACAGCCAGAACAAAGCATCTGGAGAAAGAAAGAATAAAAAAGGCTAAAAGCTTGAGAATAGCATGTTCTTCCCTTTCTCCGGTTTCTACAACGAGACGCGCTTACGAAGAGTTCTCCAGGTTCTTTGAGGAGGTGGTTCTGTGAAAAAGTTGTTGATCGCGTTCTTCATCCTTGTGAGTCTTTTCGCATTCTCAAAGACGATCCACATAAAAGCAGATTTTGTGAAGCCTTCTGATGAAAGGATAGAGTATTCCGGAAACGTTGTTCTCAAGATCGAAGAAGAGAACTTTACGCTGACTGCGGACAATTTAATCGTGAAAAAACTGAGTGGAAAGTGGAGAATAACGGAAGCGAGTTCATCTGTGACTGTGACCCTTGAAGATGGGGAGTTGAAAGGAGATAGCCTCATTTACGATGTGGAGACCAGAGTGGGAACTATCACGGGAAATGTGAAAGGTGAGTTCATCGATAAAACCAGTACAGAAACGATCTATATAGAGTGCGAACAAATCACCTTCGATCTTGAAGAGGACGTTTTCCAGGGAACTGGAGAGGTGAAGATTCAGAAGGGTTCAGTTGTGGCAAATTCCGAAGAGGTGGTTTACAGAAGAAAAGACGGTATCATAGAACTCCTCCGCAGTGTGAGGTTGAAGGATAAAGAAAAAGATCTGGAAATGGAAGCAGAGAGAGTGGTCATGGATCTTGAAGAAGATACAATGGAAGCGAGTTCTGTGACCGTCACCTTAGAGGTGGAGTGAATGAGGGTCATCACCACACACAGGTCACCCGATTTCGATGCCTTCGCTTCCTGTGTCGCGGCAAAGAAGCTGTTTGATGACCACATTATAGTTCTGCCTTCCAATCCAGCGAGGAATCTTTCCGATTTCCTCAAGGTTTACTCGGATCGGTTTGAATTCGTCTGGGATCATGAGTTTGAAGGTGAGATCACAGAACTTGTGATCGTCGACGCACCTTCTCTGGACCGCATACCGGAGAGCATCAGAGAGAGAAGCCAGGGGGCGAAAATAACTGTTTACGATCACCACGTAGATGAAAGTCCTTACGATGGAATGGTATCGAAGGTAGGAGCCACGATCACGATACTCGTTGAGCTCATTCGGGAGAAAAATATACCACTGGATCCCACCGAAGCCACTCTTTTCATGATCGCTCTCTACGACGACACGGGAAATCTCCTTTTTTCTTCAACCACACCGCGGGATCTGGAGATAGCGAAATTCCTTCTGGAGAACGGGGCAAATCTCGATGAAGTGGCACTTTACACAAGAGAAGAACTCACCCCCAAGCAGATGGAACTGCTGGACAAACTGATAGAGAACGCACGTGATTATGAAGTGAACGGTGTTCCGATAACGATCTCGTTGATAGAGTGCGAGGATTTCGTTGGGGGAATGGGGCTGATTGTGAGTAAAGCCTGGGAAATGATGGGAAAGGAAACCTTCATAGCGATCGTGAAGATGGGAAAGAAGATCTACGTTATTGGAAGAACCGGTTCACCAGATGTGGATCTCGGCTCTCTCATGAAAGACCTCGGGGGAGGCGGACACACGAGGGCAGCCTCTGCGACTATCACCGGAAAAGAGATCGACGAGGTTTTGAAAGAAGTTTTGAATAGACTCCATGATCACGTGGTGCCACTCCTCCGCGCAAGAGATATCATGTCCTCTCCCGTGAAGGTGGTCCTATCTAACATGACGATAAAAGAAGTGGATAGGTTGATGAAGCAAACCGGACACAGTGGATTTCCAGTCGTTGAAGGAAACAGGCTGGTAGGTATTGTTACGAAGAAAGCGGTCGAAAAGGCGATGAACCATGGTCTGGGAGACAGGCCTGTGAAATCCATCATGTCGACGAACCTGGTGGTGGCGACCCCTGATACTTCTGTAACCAGGTTAAGAGAACTCATGGTGGAGCACGCCATAGGACGAATCCCCATACTGGAAAACGGTATTCTCGTGGGCATCGTGACAAGAAGTGACGTTCTGAGGGCGATATTCGGAAAACCCTTCAAAAAATACGTAATGCCGGTGTTTCAGGCGAACGGACAGATATTCAGAGACGTTTCAAAGCTCCTCGTGGAACGGGTGGATCCGAAGATTTTGAATCTTTTCAGACTCCTCGGGAAGTTCGGTGATGAGGTGAACATGCCCGTTTACGTTGTGGGAGGTTTCGTCCGCGATCTTCTACTCGGTATAAAGAATCTCGATGTAGACATCGTTGTTGAAGGCAACGCGCTGGAATTTGCCGAGTACGCTAAACGTTTTCTACCGGGAAAACTGGTGAAACACGACAAATTCATGACCGCCTCTCTTTTTCTGAAGGGAGGCCTCAGAATAGACATCGCAACAGCAAGACTGGAGTACTACGAATCACCCGCCAAACTCCCCGATGTGGAGATAAGTACGATAAAGAAAGATCTCTACAGGAGAGACTTCACGATAAACGCGATGGCTATAAAGCTGAATCCGAAAGATTTCGGATTGCTGATCGATTTCTTTGGAGGATACAGAGATCTGAAGGAAGGAGTAATACGGGTTCTTCACACCCTGAGTTTTGTAGACGATCCCACAAGGATTCTACGTGCCATTCGGTTTGAGCAACGTTTTGACTTCAGAATAGAAGAAACAACAGAGAGGCTCCTGAAACAGGCCGTTGAAGAAGGTTACCTTGAGAGAACAACTGGACCACGTCTCAGGCAGGAACTGGAGAAAATACTCGAAGAGAAAAACCCCCTGAAGTCGATCAGAAGGATGGCACAGTTCGATGTGATAAAACATCTGTTTCCAAAAACCTATTACACACCTTCCATGGACGGGAAGATGGAAAATCTCTTCAGAAACATTCCGTGGGTGGAGGAGAACTTCGGAGAGGTTGACAAATTCTACGCGGTGCTCCACGTGTTCCTTGAGTTCTACGACGACGAGAGCTGGAAAGAAGTGAGGGATAGATATTCTCTTCGCAGGGATTTGATAAATGAAATCAGGCATGTAGAAAAGAGTGCCCCCGCTCTTTTAGAAATGCTTTCAGAAAGGGTTCCTGCTTCCTTTGTTTATCCTCTCGTGAAGGGAGTTTCGAACGAAACGATCTGTCACTTCTTAGCGTATCTCAGCGGTGAGAAAGAAGAGCTGTTCAAATCTTATCTTTTGAAGATAAAGAACACAAAGCTCGAAAAGATAAACGGGGAGTATCTAATCAGAAAAGGAATAACATCCGGTAAAATAATTGGAGAGGTTCTCGAGAAGATTCTCATGAAAAAACTCGATGGAGACACAAGAGATGAAGAGGAGATACTGGAGGAAGTCCTGGCATCATTAGAAACGGAGGGATAAGATGAGTCTGAGGGATAAGATCGAAGAATTGAAGAAAATTGAGAAAGAGATTGAACAGGGTGGCGGTCCTGAGAAAGTAGAAAAACAGCATGAGTCTGGAAAACTCACCGCCTGGGAAAGATTAGAACTACTCCTCGATCCAGGAACGTTCGTGGAGTTCGACAAGTTTGTGAGACACAGAAACACGTACTTTGGGCTCGACAAGCTGAAACTTCCAAGGGATGGAGTCATTACAGGTGTGGGAGAGATAAACGGAAGAAAAGTCGCCGTTTTCTCTCAGGACTTCACGGTGATGGGCGGCTCACTGGGAGAAATGCACGCGAAGAAGATCGCGAAACTCCTCGATCTGGCTCTCAAGATGGGAATACCGGTGATCGGTATAAATGATTCTGGAGGCGCACGGATTCAGGAAGGTGTGGATGCACTCGCCGGTTACGGCGAAATATTTTTAAGGAACACCCTCGCTTCCGGTGTGGTGCCGCAGATCACCGTGATAGCTGGTCCCTGTGCAGGTGGGGCTGTCTATTCTCCCGCCCTAACCGATTTCATCGTGATGGTGGACCAGACCGCCAGGATGTTCATAACGGGGCCGAACGTGATAAAGGCGGTGACGGGTGAAGAGATCTCCCAGGAGGATCTGGGAGGTGCCATGGTTCACAATCAAAGGAGTGGGAACGCCCACTTTCTGGCAGACAACGATGAAAAAGCCATGTCGCTGGTGAGGACACTCCTTTCGTACCTCCCTTCCAACAACGCCGAAGAACCGCCCGTTGAGGATCCCGATACCAGTCTGGAAACTCCGGAGGACATTCTCGACATCCTTCCGGACAATCCGAACAAGGGGTACGATGTGAGAGAAGTCATCAAAAGGGTCGTGGACCACGGAGAGTTCTTCGAAGTCCAACCGTACTTTGCAAAGAACATCGTCATAGGCTTTGCCAGAATCCAGGGAAAGACAGTGGGAATAGTGGCGAATCAGCCTTCCGTACTCGCCGGTGTTCTGGATATCGATTCCTCCGACAAAGCGGCGCGTTTCATCAGGTTCCTTGACGCCTTCAATATTCCTATTCTGACCTTCGTGGACACTCCTGGTTATCTCCCCGGTGTCGCTCAGGAACACGGCGGTATCATAAGACATGGAGCGAAGCTGCTCTACGCGTACAGCGAGGCAACGGTCCCGAAGATCACGGTCATTCTCCGAAAGGCCTATGGAGGAGCGTACATCGCCATGGGAAGCAAACATCTGGGGGCGGATATGGTGCTTGCCTGGCCGTCCGCTGAAATCGCGGTCATGGGGCCTGAAGGCGCTGCGAATATTATCTTCAAAAGGGAAATAGAGGCTTCTTCCAATCCAGAAGAAACGAGAAGAAAGCTCATCGAAGAATACAAACAGCAGTTCGCGAATCCGTACATAGCAGCGAGCAGAGGATACGTGGACGCGGTGATAGATCCGAGAGAGACAAGAAAATACATAATGAGGGCACTTGAGGTCTGCGAAACGAAAGTTGAGTACAGGCCGAAGAAAAAGCATGGAAACATCCCTCTGTGAGGTGAGGTAATGATCACCATCTTTCTGTTCGGAATAGTGACAGTATTTTTTGTATTTCTTATTCTGTATTTCTTCTCTATTGTTTTGAAATTCTTCTCGGGAAAAGAGAGACCCGCTGTTGTTGAAGAAAAGAAGACCAGGTATTCAGGAGAGAACGAAGAATTGATAGCAGTTATCTCGGCGGTGCTTTCGCAGGTAATCGAAGGTGAATACAGAATAGTTTCTGTGAAAAAAAGCAGAGAAAAACGAGGGTACGAAGCGTGGAAAAAAACTGGCTGGAGGAGGAGAAGATGGTCAGAAAGTTCAGAGTGGTGGTGAACGGAAAGGAATACATTGTGGAAGTGGAAGAAATAGGAAACGTTCGTAAAAAGGAATCAGCTGAGAAACCAGCGAAAGAAGTGTCTCAGAAAGTAATTCAGGAAATTCCCAAGGAAGAACCAAAACCAGTTGTGATGGAAAGAGAAGAGTCTCCAGATCAGGAAGAAAAACTGGTTAAGGCTCCCATGGCGGGCATCGTGTTGAAGTTGCTTGTAAAAGAGGGTCAAAAGGTGAACGTGGGAGATAAACTGCTTGTCTTTGAAGCCATGAAGATGGAAAACGAGCTTCAGTCCGAGTTTTCTGGAACAGTAAAGGAGATCCTCGTGAAAGAGGGAGACAACATAGAAACAGGTCAGATACTAATGAAGATCGTGTAAGGGGGGATGAAAATGGAACTGAAAGTGGTGACGTTCAAGCTGGGAAATCAGGTGTTCGGTGTTGACATCATGAAAGTGGAGAGCATCGTCGAAGTGGAAAAGATCGTTCCTGTTCCAGAGACGGCAGAGTACATAGAGGGAGTCATGAACCTCAGAGGAAAGATCATTCCGGTGGTGAATCTCAGAAAGAAGTTCAAGATGTCGGATATGGAAGACAAAAAGAAGGCGAAAATCATTGTTTCGATGGTGAAAGACACACTGGTAGGTTTCTTAGTGGACGATGTGAGCGAGGTTTTGACCCTCACAGAGAGTGACATCGAACAGCCTCCTCAGAGTCTTTCGGGAAAAGGAAAAAAATACATTCTCGGGCTTGCTAAAGTTCGTGACGATATTGTGATCATTCTGAACATAGAAGAGGTTCTCACTTCGGAGGAACTGGTGGAGATCAGCAACATCAACGTGTGAAAACAGGAGGTGCATCGATGAGAATAACCAACACCCTGACAGGAAAAAAAGAAGAATTTGTGCCCATTCAACCCGGTGTTGTGAGGATGTACGTGTGCGGACCCACCGTGTACGACCTCATCCACGTAGGGAACGCGAGACCCGCGGTGGTATTCGATGTGTTCAGGAGGTACCTCGAGTACAGGGGTTACAGGGTCATAATGGTTCAGAATTTCACAGATATAGACGACAAGATCATAAACAAGGCGAATCAGCTCGGTGTCGATTACAAGACCGTGGCGGATACCTTCATAGCCGAGTACTGGAGAGACGCTCATGCCCTCGGTATAAGACCGGCGAATTTTCATCCAAGAACCACCGATTTTGTCGACGATATTGTTGAGATAATAGAAAGACTTGTAGAAAAAGGGGTTGCGTATCAAACGGAAACGGGTGTCTATTTCGACGTGAGAAAGTTCGAAAAGTACGGTGAACTCTCAAAAAAGAAGATAGAGGATCTCATCGCGGGTGCCAGGGTCGAGGTGGACGAAACGAAGAAGTTTCCTCTCGATTTCTCTCTCTGGAAAAAGGCCAAACCTGGTGAACCCTGCTGGAAGTCTCCCTGGGGAGAGGGAAGACCAGGTTGGCACATAGAGTGTACGGTTATGTCCGTAAAAATCCTGGGAGAGAGTTTCGATATACACGCGGGTGGGGAAGATCTCGTGTTTCCGCACCACGAGAACGAGAAGGCCCAGGCCGAGGCTCTGACCGGTAAGGTTTTCGCGAGATACTGGATGCACAACGGCATGGTCAGGTTCCTCGGTGACAAGATGAGCAAATCGACGGGAAACATCTTCACCGTCCGTGAAGCCGTGAAAAGGTACGGCAGAGACGGTCTGAGGTACATGATTCTCTCAAAGCATTACAGGTCGCCGATGGACTTCTCTGAAGAACTCCTTCAGGATTATTCCAGGGCGGTCAAACGTGTTTGGGAGATCCTGGGACGATACGAAAAATCTGGAGACATCGGAATACCTAAGAGAAACGCTGTTTACGAAGAGTACGTTAATCGTTTTGTGGAAGCTCTCGACGACGATTTCAACACACCGGTGGCTGTGTCCTTGATTTTTGAACTCGCGAGAAACCTCAGCAAAGCGATGGATGACAACGACCGTGAAGATGCCCTTCTCTACTATCACCTGATCAGAAGGGAGTTTGGCCCCGTTCTGGGACTTTTCGATCTCAACGAAGAGAAGAAAGAAGTTTCCTCTGAAGAACTACTCAAACTGCTGATAGAAGTGAGAGATGTCTTGAGGAAGGAAAAAAGATACGATCTTTCTGATCGAATAAGGGATCATCTCAGGGAGATTGGAATCATTTTAAAGGATACCCCTTCGGGGACAGAATACACTGTCGAGTGAGGTGATTTTTCGTGTGGAAACATGTAAAACAGGTTGATCCCGAAATATACGAAGTTCTTGTGAACGAGTTGAAGCGTCAAGAGTACGGCCTGGAGCTGATCGCCTCTGAGAACTTCGCGTCACTCGCTGTCATAGAAACCATGGGAAGCATGCTCACCAACAAGTACGCGGAAGGATACCCGCAGAAGAGGTACTACGGTGGCTGCGAATGGGTGGATCGAGCAGAAGAACTCGCTATAGAGAGAGCGAAGAGGTTGTTTGGAGCCAAATTTGCGAACGTTCAGCCGCACTCCGGTTCTCAGGCGAACATGGCGGTTTATCTGGCACTCGCCCAGCCCGGAGACACGATCATGGGAATGTCCCTGTCTCACGGGGGACACCTCACCCATGGAGCGCCGGTGAATTTCTCAGGGAAGATCTTCAAGGTGGTACCCTACGGAGTCAATCTGGAAACGGAAACGATAGATTACGATGAGGTCAGAAGACTCGCCCTGGAACACAAGCCAAAGATAATCGTTGCGGGTGGAAGTGCTTACGCCAGGATCATCGATTTCAAAAGATTCAGAGAGATAGCCGATGAGGTGGGAGCATATTTGATGGTGGATATGGCTCACTTTGCCGGACTCGTCGCTGCAGGAATTCATCCGAATCCTTTGGAGTACGCCCATGTGGTGACTTCTACCACACACAAGACCCTCAGGGGACCCAGAGGTGGTTTGATACTCACGAATGATCCGGATATCGCCAAAGCCGTGGATAAAACCATCTTCCCTGGCATTCAGGGCGGTCCTCTCATGCACGTCATAGCGGCGAAAGCCGTCTGTTTCAAAGAAGCCATGACGGAGGAGTTCAAAGAGTACCAAAATCAGGTGGTCAAAAATGCTAAAAAGATGGCTGAAGAGTTCCAGAAACGAGGTTACAGGATCGTTTCTGGAGGAACTGATACACACTTGTTCCTGGTGGATCTCACACCAAAAGACATAACGGGTAAAGCGGCGGAAAAGGCCCTGGAAAGCTGTGGTATCACAGTGAACAAAAACACCATTCCCAACGAAAAGAGATCTCCGTTCGTGGCGAGCGGTATCAGAATAGGAACACCCGCTGTTACAACCCGCGGAATGAAGGAAGAAGAGATGGAAGAGATCGCCGAGATGATAGACCTGGTTCTTTCAAACGTGACCGATGAAAACGGAACGGTGAAACCAGAGGTGAGGGAAGAGGTTTCAAAGAGGGTAAGGGAGCTCTGCGAAAGGTTTCCTCTGTACCGCGACAAGATCGAAGGGGTGGAAATATGAAGAATCTCGTTGTAGTGGATCATCCCCTCATAAAGCACAAACTCACGATCATGAGAGACAAGAACACCGGTCCAAAGGAGTTCAGAGAACTGCTCAGAGAGATAACGCTCCTCCTCGCGTACGAAGCCACGAGACATTTGAAGTGCGAGGAGGTAGAGGTGGAAACTCCCATAACGAAAACGATCGGATACCGTATAAACGATAAGGATGTCGTGGTGGTTCCTATTCTCAGAGCCGGTCTTGTGATGGCGGATGGTATTCTTGAACTGCTTCCAAACGCATCGGTGGGCCACATAGGAATATACAGAGATCCGGAGACGCTTCAGGCGGTGGAATACTACGCCAAGCTGCCTCCTCTCAACGACGACAAAGAGGTCTTTTTGCTGGATCCCATGCTGGCAACGGGTGTTTCTTCGGTAAAGGCCATCGAGATTTTGAAGGAGAACGGGGCGAAGAAGATCACGCTGGTGGCTCTGATCGCGGCTCCAGAGGGAGTGGAAGCGGTGGAGAGAAAATACAAAGATGTTAAAATCTACGTTGCGGCACTGGACGAGCGCCTCAACGATCACGGTTACATCATTCCCGGTCTTGGAGATGCGGGCGACAGACTCTTCAGGACAAAATAGAAGAAGGTGAGTACATGAGTCCGATAAGGAAGAAAGATGTGGAAAGGTTCATTCTCTCAGACGATTACAAACCCATGGCTTTGAAAGAACTCTACAAGAAATTCCGGGCAAAGACAAGAGAAGAGAGAAGAAAAGTGAGAGAAGTTGTGAAAAAGCTGGAAAAAGAGGGAAGAATCTTCAGGGACAGCAGGGGAAGGTACAGAAAACTCGGCGAAGATCTCAAAGTAGGAACGATCGAATTCACACGAAGTGGTTACGTGGCCTTTGTCATAACAGACGAGTTTGAAGAAATCGCTGTTCCTGTTGAAGACACGAAGTACGCCATGCACAAGGACAGAGTCGTCGTTGAAATAGCAGGAACCTGGAGAGGGCTTCCAAGGGGACGAGTCGTAAAGGTTCTCGAACGTGGCCTTACGAGGGTAGTTGGTGTTTTTGACCACAAAGGAACCTTTGGATTTGTTGTGCCGGATGACCCGAAGATAGCGTACGATTTCTACGTGGCACCCGAGAACATCGATGGTGCGAAACCTAACCAGAAGGTGATAGCGGAGATCCTGAAATATCCTTCTCCCGGCAAGAACCCTGAGGCGAAGGTTGTGAAAGTACTCGGTGACCTCGACGATCCTTCTATCGACCTTCCAAGCGTCATAGTGAAACACGATCTTCCAGAACCGGGTGAATTTCCAGAAGAGGTCATAAGAGAAGCGAACGCGATTCCTGCCAGAGTGAGGAAAAAAGACCTTGTCGGAAGAAAAGATTTGAGAGATAAAGTCATCGTCACGATAGACGGTGAGGACGCAAAGGACTTCGACGATGCCATCTCCGTGGAAAAGCTTTCGAACGGAAATTACCTTCTCGGTGTTCACATAGCGGACGTTTCACATTACGTGAAAGAAGGTTCCGCACTGGACCAGGAGGCCTTCAAGAGGGGAACGAGTGTGTACCTCATCGATACCGTGATTCCAATGCTCCCCTTCAGACTGTCCAACGGTATCTGCAGTCTCGTTGAGGGGAAAGACAGACTCACCATGAGTGTGGAGATGGAAATAGACAGAGACGGACGGGTCGTGAGATACGATGTCTATCCGAGTGTGATAAAGAGCAAAAAAAGGATGATCTACGAGAGGGTGAACGAATTCCTGGAAGATCCCTCTTCTATGAAGGAGTACGAACCTTTCAAAGATCTCATATACAACGCGGTGGAACTCGCAGAGATATTGAGAGAAGCACGGAGAAAGCGTGGAGCCATTCTCGATATAGAGAGTGACGAAGTGAAGGTCATACTGGACGAAAACGGTCAGGTGGTGGATATCGTTCCAAGAAAGAGAGGAATTGCAGAGAAGTTGATAGAAGAATTCATGATCAGAGCGAACGAGACGGTGGCTGAAATATTCGATCACGCCGGACTTCCATTCATGTATCGTGTACACGAGGAACCCGATCCCGAGACCATTTTTCAGTTGAGGAACTATCTTGAAGCGATGGGGATAAGAGCGAATTTTCCCCAGAATATCCACCCGGGAATGCTTCAGAAACTTCTGGAAAAGGTCAAAGACCATCCTTTGAGAAGCAGTGTAGAAAGACTCCTCGTCAGATCCATGAAAAGGGCAATGTACTCCGCCGTGAACATCGGTCATTTCGGACTTGCTTCTTACGCTTACACGCATTTCACTTCACCCATAAGAAGATATCCCGATCTTGTCGTTCATAGGCTTTTGAAACTCTACCTTGAGCAGAACGGATACTTCACCCCCGAACAGATCGAAAAATTCTCCAAGGTGCTTCCGAAGATCGCGAAACACTGCAGTCGAAGGGAAAGAGTCGCGGACGAAGCGGAGTGGGACCTTGTAGCTATGAAGAAAGTAGAATACATAGCCCGCCACATAGGGGAGGTTTTTGACGTTGTGGTAACGAACATCACCAAATTTGGGCTGTTCGTGGAGATTCCTGAAAAGAGCATCTCCGGTCTTGTTCACATATCGACGCTGGACGACTACTATTACTACGACGAAACAAGGAACATGCTCATCGGGAAGCGAAAGGGAAGGGTCTTCAGGCTGGGAGATGTTCTCAAGGTAAAAGTGATGAGGGCAGACAAGATCAGGGGCGAGATAGACTTCGTACTGGTGGAGGAGGATGAAGAATGAAGAGCTACAGAAAAGAACTCTGGTTTCACACGAAGAGGAGAAGGGAGTTCATCAACATAACTCCCCTTCTGGAGGAGTGTGTTAGAGAAAGCGGTATAAAAGAAGGTCTTCTTCTCTGCAACGCCATGCACATAACCGCGAGTGTCTTCATAAACGACGATGAGCCGGGACTTCACCACGATTTCGAGGTGTGGCTCGAAAAACTCGCTCCGGAGAAGCCGTACTCCCAGTACAGGCACAACGACACCGGAGAAGACAACGCGGACGCTCATCTCAAGCGCACGATCATGGGAAGAGAAGTGGTCATAGCCATCACCGATGGAAAGATGGATCTGGGACCGTGGGAACAGGTTTTCTACGGTGAGTTCGACGGTATGAGACCAAAGAGAGTCCTCGTCAAGATCATAGGAGAGTGATCAGGCTGTGGCTTTTCTTCTGACTGCCCTGGGAATAGCGATTCTGGTGATCGGCGCAAACTGGCTCGTCACGGGGGCGTCGTCGCTGGCACTGACACTGGGGATCTCCAAGTTGATCGTGGGACTTTCTGTTGTTGCTTTTGGAACGTCCCTTCCCGAACTTGTTTCTTCTCTCGTTTCCGCCATTAAGGGATATTCCAGTATAGCTATTTCCAACGTGGTTGGAAGCAACATAGCAAACGTTGGACTCTGCCTCGGGCTCGCTGCCGTTCTTCGAGCAGTGCCGGTGAAAAGAAGCACTGTGAGATCTGAAATTCCGTTCATGATCCTTGCGACTATCTCTTTCATCAGTTTGTTTCTGAAAAATTATTATCTTTCCTGGTACGATGGGGTGGTGTTCCTTTCTTTCATGGTCATCTTCATGTATTACTTAGTCACCTCAGCGAAGGAAGTGGTGGAAGAGGAACTGGAAGAGATAAAACCACAGAAGAGTGTTGCAGTCAGTCTTTTGATGATCGTGGGTGGAATCCTCGCTCTCTGGTTCGGAGGCGACCTTGCCATAGAGAACGCGGTGAAAATAGCCGAAACTTTCGGTCTTTCTCAAGCGTTTATAGGTTTGACTGTGATAGCCGTTGGGACTTCTCTGCCGGAACTCGTGGTGAGCATCGTTTCAACGGCGAAAAAAGAGAGTGATATCCTCGTTGGAAACATCGTGGGAAGCAACATCTTCAACATCCTCTTCATACTGGGAGTGAGTTCGTTCTTTGGAAGATTGACAGTGGATGTCAACCACTCTGTGGATCTCTGGTTTCTTTTCTTAACGTCGGTCCTTCTTCTTGTTTTTGCTGTCTCCAGAAGGAGAATTTCCCGTTTTGAAGGGGCAGTTTTCCTCATCATCTATTCTGTGTACATTTACTTTGTAGTACTCAGAGGTTAATGAACGAGAATCAGGAGAACCACCAGGGCGAGGACCGAACCGATGAACAGTTCTTTGAAGTAGGTGTACTCGCTCCTGTCCACGATCACTTCTTTTTCTACAGACTGCATCTCATCGTCGGTTGAGGCAGTTACTCTCACCCTGTATCTTCCGTCTGATGCGTCTTTTCCGTCCCAGATCACCTTGTTCGTTCCCTCGGAGCCTTTCAGCTGTCTGAACCAGATGGTTTCTCCTCTGTCGTTCAGAACTTCCACACTCAGGTCCGCGGGTTTGGAGAGGTAGATATAGAATGTAGTTTTATCGTTGTACCAGTCACCGTTCGGTGAGAATCTCTCGGGTTCCACTTTCAAGTCGAGTGCGAGCGCTTTCTCTTCCAGATAGATGTTGATTGTGTTCTCGCTCCTTGGTTTTACCTGGACGGTCACCGCTTCTTCCTTGTACCCCGGAGCTTTGAATGTGAGCGTCACCGTACCGGCCGGCACGTAGAGTACATCCTTGACGCTGTGGATCTTTCCTAG
The DNA here is from genome assembly GCF_000019625.1 of Thermotoga sp. RQ2. NCBI lineage: Bacteria > Thermotogati > Thermotogota > Thermotogae > Thermotogales > Thermotogaceae > Thermotoga > Thermotoga sp. RQ2. The sequence goes on along the minus strand of NC_010483.1, from coordinate 197,246 downwards.
GTACATGCCTTCAGCGAAGACCTCAACGGGGTACACGTTCGAGAAGACTCTCAGAGCTCCTGCTTCTTTCAAGTTCGCGAATATAACGAATTCTCCTGGAGATGAAACGATGATTTCGCTTTCAAAAGGAATGTACCAGCTCTTTCTCACCGTTATGGTGAATTTCCCGGAAGAATTCAACGTAAGTATCATCTGACCGGTCACATCGACCGTTCCCACGTAGTTTCCGTTTACGAAAACCTGAGAAAGGGGCTCTGAATAAACGATCAGGACGTAATCACCAGCCAGTACGGCGCTTGCAATCAGCAGAAAAAGAATCGGTAAAAATCTTCTCATGTTATCCACCTCCCATCGATCTTATTCTACACCAGTTGGAGGTGCTGAAATAGTTAGCACCCCGAACTTGGAAAGTAGTATAATGGTTAAAAAGAAAGGAGGGATCACGGTGCTCAACGAAAGCGTTATCAGAGACGTTCTTTCAGCTGTTTTGAAGAACGGAGGGGATTTCGCTGAGCTTTTCTTTGAGAGAAAATTCGAGAATCGATACGAGCTGAAGGATGGGAAGATCGAGCAGGCAACGAGCGGTGAGATCGTTGGGGTGGGAATAAGAGGTTTTCTCGGTACAAAAGCCGTTTACGCCTACACTAACGATCTTTCGAGAGAAAATCTGATAAACGTCGCAAAGAAGGTGGGAGAAGCACTCGAGGAAACGAAAGTTGAGGATCTCACGTTCAATTTCAACAGAACGAAAAGGAAGGAAAGACACGTGGTACTCATTCCACCGGCTCAGGTGGAAAAAACAGACAAAGTGTCTGTCATGAAAAAAGCCTATTACGCGGCGAAAAATTACTCCGAACTCATAAAGCAGGTGGTAGTCTGGTACTGGGACTACGATCAGGAGATTCTGGTTGCAAATTCAGAAGGAACCTGGGCTGAAGACAGACGGGTGAGAACTCGCTTGATGATAAACGCGGTGGCGGAAAAGGACGGAGTGCTCGAAAGGGGTTTCTACGGTCCTGGGGCAGGAATGGGTTTTGAATTCTTCGACAGAATAGATGTGGAGGAAGCGGCAAGGAAGGCAGCGAGAATAGCAGCCAGGATGGTCGAGGCAGAACCCGCTCCAGCTGAAAAAATGACGGTTGTGATTGCCAACGGCTTTGGAGGAGTCATTTTCCACGAGGCGGTTGGACATGGTCTTGAGGCAACGTCCGTGGCGAAGGGGGCTTCTGTTTTTGCGGGAAAGCTCGGGCAGAAAGTGGCTGCGGAATGTGTTTCCGCGGTGGACGACGCCACCATTCCGAACGGCTGGGGTTCCGCTAACGTGGACGACGAAGGAACTCCCACACAGAGAACACTGCTCATAGACAAGGGGGTTCTCGTTGGCTACCTTGTGGACAAGCTCGGTGCGAGAAGAATGGGGATGAAGAGCACAGGAAGCGGCAGAAGACAGGACTACACCTTCCCACCCACTTCGAGGATGAGCAACACCTTCATACTCCCTGGAGATTACCACCCGGAAGAAATCATCGCGGCTACCGAGTACGGTCTCTACGCGAAGACCATGGGAGGTGGATCGGTTAATCCGGCCACTGGAGAGTTCAACTTCGCGGTTTCTGAAGCGTATCTCATAGAAAAAGGAAGGATCACGAAACCGGTGAGGGGCGCCACACTGATAGGTAAGGGACACGAGATCATTCAGAAGATCGACATGGTGGGAAACGATTTGGCGAGAGACCAGGGTATGTGCGGTTCGTTCTCTGGATCCGTTCCGGCAGATGTGGGCCAGCCCACGATAAGAGTTAAGGAGATCGTAGTAGGGGGGCGAAACAAATGACCTTCGAAGAATTCAAAGATAGATTGTTCGTTCTTGCAAAGAAAAATGGAGTGGAAGTTCAGATAAGTTTTCTGGAGACTAAAGAATTTTCCCTTCGTCTCGCAAACGGTGACCTCGATCAGTACACGGACGCGGGAAAATTCAACGTGGAAATAAAAGTGCTGAAAGATGGAAAAACAGGAGCGTTCAGAACACAGGTTCTGGAAGATCCAGAAAAGTGTTTCGAAGAGGCACTGAGCAATTTGCAGATCAAGGACAGTGAAGAGAAAGAATACTTCTTCGAGGGTGGGGAAGAGTACAGAGAAATGGAAACGTACGTTGGGAGATTCGAAAAGCTCTCTGTCAAAGAGAAAATGGGTATGGCCAAAAAGGCTCACGAGAGCGCTGCGAAAGACGAACGCGTCGCCATGGTACCAACAGTCATGTACAGGGACATGGTAATAAAGAAGATCATCACCAACACACTGGGCTTGAACGTTGAGAGTCAGATGGACGGCGGTTTCCTTTTCGCCATGGCGATCGCTAGAGACACCAATCCGCGATCTGGTTCTTGGTATGAACTGGCGAGGGTACCGGAAGAGCTGGACCCCGAGGAAATAGGGAAAAGAGCTGCGGAAGAGGCAATTTCTCTCATCGGTTCAAAAACGATACCATCCGGGAAGTATCCTGTGTTGATGAGAAACACAGCTCTGCTCGATCTCATGGAGATGTTCATACCCATGATATCGGCTGAAAATGTGCAGAAAAATCTTTCTCCGCTGAAGGGAAAGCTTGGAGAGCAGGTGGGAAACCCCGCTGTTTCGATAAAGGATCTGCCTTACCATCCCAAGGGACTTTCCAGCACTCCCTTCGACGATGAAGGAGTTCCCACAACCGAGAAATTTGTGCTGGAGAACGGTGTGCTGAAAACGTTCCTTCACAACCTGAAAACGGCCAGAAAAGAAGGAGTAGAACCAACGGGAAATGGATTCGTAGGAGGAATACGTCCGGTCAATCTCATGCTGATGCCGGGTGAGAAATCTTTTGAAGAACTTTTGAAGGAGATGAGCAGAGGAGTCGTTATCACGGAAGTTGAAGGAATGCACGCGGGGGCGAATTCTATATCTGGGGAATTTTCGCTGTTTGCGAAGGGATACTGGGTGGAAAACGGAGAGATCGTACACGGTGTGGAAGACATCACCGTATCGGGTAACTTCCTCGATCTTCTGAGAAAGATAGTTCTCGTTGGAAACGATGTGAAGGTGTCTCAACACACGATAGCACCGAGTGTTCTGGTGGAGGTTCTGGATGTGGCGGGAAAATAAAGCCCTTGCGTTTCTCGTTCTAACGGCGGTTCTTCAGGGTTCGACTTTTCCGCTTCAGAAACTCGTTCTGGGAGGCGTTTCTCCCTTCGTTTACAACACTGTGAGGTTTGGAAGTGCGGCCTTACTTTCGCTTTTTGTGTTCGGACCCGGCAGGTTTGTGAAGAGTTTCCTACTGGGGCTTGTTCTCTGTGGAGCGTACATATTTCAGCTCTGGGGATTGAAATTCACAAGTGCTGTAAAAAGCGGTTTCATCGTTTCGAGCTTTGTGTTTCTTGTGCCCTTGTTTGCTTTTCTTCTTGAAAGGGAGAAATTGAGAAAAATTCACTTTATCTCTTTCACTTCAGGGTTTTTGGGGCTCTATCTGCTCACAGGTGGCGTGTCGCAAATTACACTGGGAGATCTTTTTCAGTTTTTCTGCGCGGTTCTGTTTGCACTGCACGTGGTTCTCATAACCAGATTTTCCAGATCCGAAGAGGAAAAGAACATGCTTTTCTGGCAGTTCGCGACCGTTGGAGCCGTTAATTTCCTTTTTGGATTGGGCGAAAGGTGGCACCTGAATCTCGAAGCGATTTCTGTGGGGATCTACAGCGGAGTGTTCGCTACGACCCTCGGTATCCTCTGGCAGATGAGGTATCAGAAGGAAGTGGGAAACAACACGACTGCGCTCGTTTACATGACTCAACCTTTTGTTTCTCTTGTGCTTTCGTTTCTCCTTCTTGGAGAGCGTATGTCTTTCCTTCAACTTTTGGGAGGAATACTCGTTCTGGTAGCGCTTTTTACCGGAACGATGATGAAACCGAGAGAGTCTAATTAAACCGGGGAGAGGAGCAGGCGGTCGCGGGGGCGCACACCTGCGCTTCCCGAGGAAAGTCCGGACTCTGGAGCGGGGTGCCGGGTAACGCCCGGGAGGGGTGACCCTCGGACAGGGCCATAGAGAAGAAGACCGCCCGTTGAGGGCAAGGGTGGAACGGTGGGGTAAGAGCCCACCAGCGTCGGGGCAACCCGGCGGCTTGGCAACCCCCACCTGGAGCAAGGCCAAGCAGGGGGTTGGGTCGCTCCCCCTATTCCCCCGGGTTGGCCGCTTGAGGTGTGCGGTAACGCACACCCCAGATTGATGACCGCCCACGACAGAATCCGGCTTATGCTCCTCTCCCGTGTTATAATTTTCTCCACAGAAGGTGAATTCGGTGGTGAAATTGTGATCAATCGAACAGAGATCGAAACGGAAGCGAAAGTGGTAATCAGAGAGCTGGAAAGTCTCAAAAAAAAGAGCTTCACAAGAGAGGAGAAGAAACTCCTCATAAAGGCTTATGAGTTTGCTCGAATCGTGCATGAAGGTCAAAAGAGATTCTCCGGAGAGCCATTCATAACTCATCCCGTCGAAGTCACGAAAATCCTTGCGGGTCTGGGTGTTGATGTAACGACTCTGGTCGCAGCCCTTCTGCACGATGTCGTTGAAGACGGCGAAAATGTCAGTCTTGATCAAATAAAGAAAGAATTTGGGCCTGAGGTGGCCAGGATCGTGGATGGTGTCACCAAGGTCAGCAGCATAAACGCACCGATCGGTCGTGATCAAGACTCTCGCAAGAAGATAGAGACCATACAAAAAATGTTCTTTGCGATGGCAGAAGACATGAGAGTTATATTCGTAAAACTCGCTGACCGTCTTCACAACATGCGCACTATTCACTACGTTCAAGATCAGGAAAAGAAGAGGTACAAGGCTTACGAAACCCTCGAGATCTACGCACCTCTGGCTCATAAGCTTGGAATCTACTCGATAAAGTCTGAACTCGAAGACTTGGCTTTCAAAGTGCTGTATCCGGAGGAATATTACAAGATAAAGAAACTCGTCGCTGAAAAGAGAAAAGAGAGAGAAAAGAGAACCAATGAATACATCTCCCTTCTCAAAAGTGCTTTGGAAGAGCACAAGATAAAAGCGATTGTGGAGGGAAGGTACAAGCATTATTACAGCATATGGAGGAAAATGAGGGAAAAAGGGAAAAAATTCGAAGAAATCTACGATTTGATCGCCCTGAGGGTGATAGTGAAGGACGTGACCACCTGTTACACAGTTCTGGGGATCGTTCACAACATCTGGAAACCACTTCCGGGAAGGTTCAAAGATTACATCGCTGCGCCGAAGTCGAACGGTTACCGCTCGCTCCACACAACTGTGATAACAGGTTACGGCGAACCCCTTGAGATACAAATAAGAGATGAGGAGATGCACAGAGAAGCCGAGTACGGTTTGATCGCTCACTGGATATACAAAGAAAGGCCAGACGTGAAAACGGCAAAAGAATGGATAGAGAGGCTTCTCGATTGGAGAAAAGAACTCGCCCAGGGATTCACCGAGTTTGAAGATATCAAGAAAGAACTTCAGATGGACGAGGTGTTTGTCTTCACCCCAAAGGGAGATATTCTGCATCTTCCCAAAGGTTCCACACCAATTGATTTCGCGTATGCGATACACACAGAGATAGGGCATCACTACAGTGGAGCGAAAGTGAACGGAAAGATCGTTCCCATCGACTATCAACTGAAAAACGGAGATGTTGTTGAAATAATTGTCAACAAGAACTCTCCGGGTCCTAGTGTCGACTGGTTGAAGTACGCCAAAACCCACAGCGCACGAGCAAAAATCAGAAGATTTCTGAAGGAAAAACTCGCGCCGGAACTTGTAGAAAGAGGAAAGGAAGTTCTCAGGAAGATCTGCCGAAAGCTCGGAAAATCTTTCGAAGAAGTGATGCAAACGGAAGGAATCAAAAGGTATTTGAACACGTATCAGGAAAAAGATTTCTTCATGAGAATCGGAGAAGGCAGCATCACTACACAGGATCTCATAGAAGCTATTCTGGGAAAAAAGATCGTTGTGAAAAAGCGATCCACGAAGAAGAAGACGAGGATACAGAATCTTGTGAAGGTAGATGGGATAGATAGCATAGAGTTCCACATCGCGAAGTGCTGTCATCCGATCATGGGCGATCCCATAGTGGCTGTAGTGAGCAGAAGAGGCATGACTATACACAGGAGGGATTGTAGGAACCTGAAGAACATGTCACAGGACAGGATATTCCCAGCTGAATGGAACCTTGAAACCTCAGAGATGTTCGATGCGCACATAAGGGTGGTCCTCGATTCGGAAAAAAACCTTCCGAGTTTGATAGATCGAATAACGAACCTCGGTGCGGAATTCGTGGCCATGAAAACTTTGAAGTCAGAAGAACCGCTCGTCGTACAAATTCACATAAAAATATCTAACACTGTCGAACTCACCGGCCTTCTCGACAGACTCAGATCTTACAGGTACGTTCTGGACGCGGAAAGGGTGGTGCAATGAGGGCAGTTGTACAGAGAGTCAGCGAAGCAAGGGTGGTTGTCGAGGAAGAAACGGTGGGAGCCATAGGAAAAGGTCTTCTCGTCTTTGTTGGAGTGGGAAAGGACGATACAGAAGAAGACTGCGAGTGGCTGGCCGATAAGGTTTCTGGTCTTAGAATCTTCGAGGATGAAGATGGAAAAATGAATCTCTCCGTTAAAGACATAAACGGTGAAGTCCTTGTTGTTTCACAGTTCACCCTCTATGGAGATTGCAGAAGAGGGAAGCGGCCTTCTTTCACAGAAGCTGCACCTCCAGATAAGGGGAAAGCGCTTTACGAGAAATTCGTGGAACTTCTCAGGGAAAAGGGTTTGAAAGTGGAAACGGGGAAGTTCAGAGCCCACATGCACGTTCATCTGGTGAACGATGGACCGGTGACCATTCTTCTCGATTCCAGTAAACTCTTCTGAGGTGGGCACTGTGCTGATTCATGTTTGCTGTGCGCCGGATCTTCTCACGACAATATTCCATGTGAGGGATGCCGAGTTCTTCTTTTACAATCCGAACATCCAGCCTCCTTCAGAGTACGAGAAAAGAAGGGAGGCCGTGGACAAAGTTGCTAATCACTTTTCGCTGAGTGTTCGCTACGGTGAGTATTCAACAGAAGAGATAAGAAAGTGGTACGCAGCGGTCAAAGACTACAAAGATCTCGGTGAAGGCAGCAAGCGATGTGAGAGTTGCATCGCTTTCCTTCTTGAAAGAACGGCTCAAGAAGCGAGGAAAAGAGGTCACGAGTCTTTTTCCACAACCCTTCTTGCGAGTCCCCGGAAGAATCTTCCGATGATAGAAAATATTGGAAAAACCATTGAAGAAAAATACGGGGTGAAATTCTTCTTCAAGAACTTCAGAAAGGGAGGAGCCTACCAGGAGGGCGTGAGGCTTTCAAAGGAGCTCGGGATATACAGACAGAACTACTGTGGTTGTGTTTTCAGCCTTCTGGAAAGAAGGGAGAAACATGCTGAAATTCCCGGAAAACGTGGTTATATGTGATGGAAAGAGAATACTCTGGAACGGACTGGGTTTACCGGAGAACTTAGTTTTCGAAATGGCCAGGACTGTTCTCGAGTCGAATGTTCCGCTGAAGGGAAAAATTTTCTGTTTCCCGGCGCAGACTGTCCTCGGAAAGTTGGCGATTTTCACCGACGAGAAAACACAAGGGCGCGACTTTCTCGTCGAACTTTTGAATCACGAGCTTCTTCGAATGAGGCTGTACAGCGAAGAAGTGGAAAACCTCGTAGATTTTCTGTTCAACGATTGGCGACCTGGAAAGAGGGTCTTCATCGTTCGATCGAAGAACTTCGAAACCAGACTTTCTCTGAGGGAGAAACTCTCAAGTTTTGCGGACGTGATTTACAACGCCGGAGAAATAGACGTGGGTATTGCACCTGCTGGAATATCGCTGCAGATCAACGAAGGAAAGGTCTCTTTTTCCGATCCAGAGAAGGATATTAAAGAGGCTGTGAGAAAAGCTCTGTTGATGGACAGATATGTGAACGAACCTTTTTCTTTCTACGAAAAACTGCCCGCGTACAACTTTTCTTTGAACATACAAATTCCTGAATTGGTGAAGACTTTCCTGAGAACGGGTGATATCCAGAAGGTGGCAGAATTGACTGAAAAGAATGTGGAAGTCGTTTTCAGAGAGATTCTGAAGTTCGAGAAGAAAACCCTTCTGTCACCAAGAGTACCCGTTGAAGCGTTTTTGATTTTAAAGGGGGGCTTGAATTGATCGACACCGTGAATGTTGTGCTTTTCTCTAAAAAGTCTCATATAAAGATTGCTCGTTCTGTCTTGCGCGATTTTCTTCAAATACATGAATCATCAGAAAGTTTGATCGTTGACATGGAGATAGTTTTGGGAGAGATCCTCGCGAACGTGATCAAACACACTTACAAGAACGATGAAACGAAGCGAATCATCGTGAGTTACACGTTAAAAGACGAGGTCTTTCACGTGTTGGTGAGAGACTTCGGTCCTCCCGTAGATCCCGCCAGATTGAAGCCTACACCGCCCGATTTGGAGAATCCGCGAGAGGGTGGGTATGGCCTCTACATAATTTCTCGCGTCACCGACGAATTCAGGGTTCGCCCTCTTAGAAATGGAAACCTCACCGTTGTCAAGAAAAAATTGAGGTGAAAGAATGATTGTGAATGTCATCGGAGCAGGGCTCGCGGGTTCAGAGGTGACTTACAACCTTGGAAAAAGGGGAATAAGGGTTCGTCTTTTTGAAATGAGACCGAAGAAGATGACTGAAGTGCACAAAACAGGATATTTTGCGGAGCTTGTTTGCAGCAACTCTCTCAAATCGGAAGACATAACAAACGCCGAAGGACTCCTGAAGGCTGAGATGAGGCTGATGGGTTCTATAACACTCGAAGCCGCGGAGAAAGCGCGTGTTCCATCTGGAAAGGCCCTTGCGGTAGATCGTAACATCTTCGCGAAAGAAGTGACGGAGGCTGTAGAAAGTCTTGAGAGTGTGGAGATCATCAGAGAGGAAGTAACCGAGTTCGATCCAGAAGAAGGAATATGGGTTGTAGCGACGGGGCCAGCCACATCGGATGGTTTGCTTCCTTTTTTGAAGAAGCTCCTCGGTGACGATTTTCTTTTCTTTTTCGATGCCGTATCTCCGATCGTGACCTTCGAGTCGATAGACATGGAGCGCGCTTTCTGGGGAGACCGATTTGGGAAGGGAAAGGATTACATAAACTGTCCTCTCACCAAGGAAGAGTATGAGGAATTCTGGAAGGCACTCGTCGAAGCTGAAGTGATAGAAATGGAGGATTTCGATCGGAAGCTCCTCTTCGAGCGCTGCCAGCCCATAGAAGAAATAGCCAGAAGTGGGAAAGACGCGCTGAGATACGGTCCTTTGAGACCAACAGGTCTGGTGGACCCAAGAACGGGTAAAGAGCCCTACGCTGTCATTCAGCTTAGAAGGGAGGACAAAGAGGGCAGATTTTACAGTCTCGTTGGATTTCAGACCAGGCTGAAATGGAGTGAACAGAAGAGAGTTCTGAGAAAGATCCCCTGTCTCAGAAACGCCGAGATCGTAAGGTATGGAGTTATGCACAGGAATGTTTACATAAACTCTCCAAAATTGCTCGATATCTTTTTCCGTCTGAAAAAGCACCCTAACATCTTCTTCGCTGGTCAGATCACAGGTGTGGAGGGATACATGGAATCTGCCGCGTCGGGAATCTACGTGGCCTACAATGTTCATCGTATCCTGAAGGGACTCTCTCCGTTAAAACTTCCCGAGGAGACCATGATGGGAGCGCTCTTCAGTTATATAATAGAGAAGGTCGAAGGAGATCTGAAGCCGATGTACGCAAACTTTGGACTCCTTCCTCCGCTGAAGGTCCGTGTGAAGGATAAGTTCGAAAAGAGAAAAAAACTCGCCGAAAGGGCCATTGAAACAATGAAAAAGTTCCTGGAAGAGAATCCCTGGTGATTCGGAGGGATAGGGGTGAAGGTAGAGATCACAGTTTCTGAAGACAGAATGCAGGCTTATGTGACTCTGCGAAAAGAGGGATCCAGCGAACTTCCTCTCACAAAGGAAGAGCTTTTGAATGCACTACGCTCCGCCGGAATAAATCACGGTATAAAGGAAGAAATCATAGAGGACCTGGCAAGATCACCTGTGTACAACACACCTGTTCTCGTAGCGGAGGGCACTCCTCCGGTGGATGGGGAAGATGGGAGAGTGGAACTTCTAAAAAAGATAGAATCTTCTTCTCATGAAGGAGAAAAGATAGATCTGAGAGAAATTCCCGCTAAGCAGAGAGTGATCGTGCGGAAAGGAGAAACAATTGCCCGCATTATACCACCGACTCCTGGAAAGGAAGGAATAGATGTTTTTGGAAACCCCGTGAAACCAAGACCTGGAAGAGTGCCGGAGTACCATTTGGGATACAACGTGACGATGAAGGATAACGAGATTATCGCAACGAAGAGCGGGATTCTGGTCATAGAAACAAACGGTACGATACACGTGTATGACACTCTGGAAGTTGACAACGTGGACTATTCCACCGGGAATATAGATTTTCCCGGTAAGGTGGTTGTGAAAGGTGATGTGAAACCAGATTTCGTCGTAAAGGCTCAGGAAGACATCACAGTGAAAGGTGTAATAGAAGCGGCAACGGTGATTTCCTTCAATGGAAGTATCACAGCTGGAGGAATAAAAGGAAGAGGGAAGGCGTTCGTAAAAGCAAAGAAAACTGTCAAAGTCGTTTTTATAGAGAACGCAGAAGTGGAGGCCGAAGAAGTTCAGGTGGAAAAGAGCATAGAGAACTCCACGGTTAAAGCCATCGATGTTGCTGTTTTTGGTAAAGGAGGAAGTATAAGAGGTGGTATAACCATAGCTCAGGTGAAGGTAGAAACCTATTTTTTGGGTTCTCCTATAGGTGTTAAGACAAGGATAGAAGTTGGAGTCGATCCTGAGATCAACGAGAAAATAAAGCTCCTCTCCGCTCAGATCTCTCTTGATAGAGAGAACGTTCAAAAATTGACGAAACTACTCGTTGAGCTCAGAAAGCTTCAGGGAATGTTGAAAGACAAATTCCCACCTGACAAAGAAGCGCTTCTGAACAAAGTGAACAACACTTTGATAAATCTCAGAGATTCCATTCAGAAAAACGAGGGAGAACTGAAAAGGCTCAAAGAAATAGCCGAAGAAATGGCTAAAAACGCCTCCGTTGTTGTGAAAGAGGTTGTTTATCCCGGTGTTGAAATCGTCATGTTCGAGAAAGTGTTTCGTGTGGAAAAAGAACTCACAAAAGCGGTTTTCTACTACAGAGACGGTGAAATACGAGTAGGAGGGTATTCAGCGTGACGATAAAAGTCTTTCCAAAACTGAGAAAGCAGATATGGGGCAGTTATCGCCTTGGTGAGATGTTCGGTTCAAACGAGAAAATAGGAGAAGTATGGCTTTTATCCGGACATCCACTCTTCATTACAGAGGCGGAAGGTGGTCTCGATCTCAACGAAGATATGGAGAAGCTCATTGGAAAGAAGTTGCCGCGTTTTCCACTCCTTGTGAAACTCATTTCTGCCGAGGATTGGCTTTCCGTTCAGGTTCATCCCAACGACGATGAGGCCCAGGAGCTGGAAAACGAACCGTGGGGCAAGACCGAAGCGTGGTACTTCGTAGAAAAAGGTCAGATCGCCATAGGGGAAGACCCGGAGAAGGTCAAGAGAGCACTTGAAGACAACAGCTGGGATGAAGCGTTGAAAAAGGTGGAAATAGAACCTGGAACTTTTGTTTTTCTACCCGCTGGAACGGTCCACGCCCTCGGGCCTGGTGGTCTTCTCGTGGAGGTTCAGCAGGCGTCCGACCTCACCTACAGGGTTTACGATTGGGGACGTGGCAGAGAGCTCCACATAGAAAAGGCTTTCAAAGTGATGAAAGAAAGGAAAGTCGAAGACTTGATAGCGGAGAACTTTGAAAACTTCGAATGTGAGTACTTCAGGATAGAAAAACTGGAAAGAGGAAAATTAGAGGGATTCTGCGCGATTGTGATTCTAGAAAACGGTGTACTGGACAACAGGCAGGTTTCCCCCTTTGAAACGTTCATCGTACCAAAAGGCGAGAAAGCAGAACTTCAAGCAACCGCTTTGGTTATGAGAATCGGAAAGTTTTTCGAACAATGGGGTGATAAAAAATAAAGAGGGTGTTCATCAGCGATCTTCACATAGGAGACGGTTCTGCGAAAGACGACTTTTTTTTCGATAAGGAGCTTGTGAATTTCATCGAAGACATGTCTCAAACTGAAGATGTTGAACTCTTCGTCGTTGGTGATGGATTTGAAATACTCGAAAGTCGCACGGTGAAAGAAATTGGGCTTGTCTCTTTCGAGGAGGTTGTAGAAACACTCGATGAGACGGTGATCGACGAAATCGAGAAAAAACACTCCGAAGTCTTTGAGACTCTCAAGAAGTTTTCCAGACGACACAGAGTATATTACGTGGTGGGAAACCACGATTACCATATTCTCAAAAACAAAAAACTTCAGAATGCCTTGAAGAATCGCTTTGAAAAGTTCGAGATACTTCCGTACTACTACGATCCTCACAGCAAACTCCTTGTGCTCCATGGAAACCAGTTCGATGTTATAAACCGCTTCACCGTGGACAGGAAAACCAAAAAGGTAATACCGCCTCTTGGAGACTACATAGCCAGATACATGATGATAAATTTCGACAGTCAGGTGGTTAACTTCGCTCCTGAGGATGTCATTCGAGATTACGACAACGTGAGGCCTCTGCTCGACGTCTTTCACTGGTTCGACTACGTGACGGAAATCTACGATCTCAGCGTTGATCTGGTTGAACTGTGGCTGAAAAGTTTCCTCAGTATGTTGAAAACGAAAGAAGCCAGGAAATGGATGAGAAACAATTTTCCGAGAACGCACTGGCTTTCCAGGGTGTTTGTGAACAGGTTCGGCGGTGTGGAGCTGGGTAAAGTACTCGTAAGGAGCATATACACACTCAGAAAATTGAGAAGAGTTGACTATCTTCAGAGATGGGCGAAATCCATATTGAAGGGAAACCTTCGCTGGAAGGAGTTCATGACGGGTTACCCCGGAGATTTACATGAAGTAGAAGAAGTTGATATACTTGTGATGGGGCATGTTCATCACTTCACTTACCGAATAGTTCCAACGACTCAGGGTAAAAAGCTGTACGTGAACTGTGGTAGCTGGAGACCCGTTCTCGAAAAGATCGGCCTCAGAAAGAAGCACGGCTTCCACAGGAAAGCAGAGCTTCCGAAGATCATAATGGATTTCTCAGGGAAGAACGTCGAAGTGAAGGCATCTATCACGAATGTCCTCGGGAAAATTCAGGGGGGAGATTCATGATCTCAAACCCCGTTCTTGGATACAAACTCGATCCTGGAGAACCCGGTATTCCACATTCCGCACCCGCGAGCCGCAGTATAATAAGAGTCCTTTCTCAGGAAATATCCAACTTGATCTACTTCAAAAAAGAAGCCCTCAGAGAGGGCGGGACGATCATCTACAGCAACATAGCACTCGATCTCAGAAAGAGAGGTTCATTCCTTGCGGCCGTTGCGGGAAGAACCCAGGTTTTCATCTATACACCAGGAACTAAAAGCAGCGAAAGAACTCACTCCCTCGGATCGGAACTTCAAAACAAACAGCAGGAGATCGAAAGAAAAATACTCGAGCTTGAAAGACGACTGAAAACAGAAACAGATCCGCTCGAAAGAGAAAGACTCAAAGAAGATCTGGAAAGATTGAAACTCGCCCTCAACATCCTCAAAGCGAGTCTCAGAGCACCAGAACTCCTCGTTGGTGTCTTACTCGACAGCCTCGTCTGAGAAGATTTCAAGAAAAGCTTCAACCACTTTTGGATCGAATTTTTTCCCAGCCTCTTTCTTTATGATTTCCAGTGCCTCTTCGTGTGTTTTGGTTCTCCCTTCCCATTCCGACGAAACAAAATTGGTGAGAACGTCGTAGTAATCACACACGCTTATTATTCGCGCTTCAAGTGGGATCTCTTCACCTTTGAGCCCATCAGGGTACCCTGTGCCGTCCCAGTTTTCGTGGTGGTGTCTCACTATCGGAACGACATCCCACAAAACCTCTAAAGACGCGAGAAAAACAGACCCCATGATGGTGTGATCTTGGGGATATTGCTCGAAAATTCTAATCCGGGTTGGAGTGTAAAGCATGAGTTGCTCTATTCCGATCTTTCCCACATCGTGTAACATGGCGTATTCTCTCAACAGAGAGAGTTTCTCTTCCGATAAGCCCAGTTTCTTTCCCACACGTTCTGCGAGTCTTGCAACTCTCTGAGAGTGACTCCAGCCGTTTTCGTCTTCTATCTCCATGAGAACTATCATCGCCTGAAGGAGACCGCTGACCATCCTTCTCACCCAGTTTCCAGAGAGCAACTTCTCTCCTGCGAGAGCATACGCCATCGATGTGGCTTTTTCCGGATCTTCGAATTCTACAAGTTTCTTTCCAGCTTTGTAAACGGTGTACGTTTCTTCTTTTACCACAGCTACTCCCTGAAAAGGCTTTTTTTCTTTCAAAAAAGCTATTTCTGCCTCCTCCATTGAATCAACCTTTTCGTAGAGTCGATCTATTTTTTCAACAGCTTTCTCGAATTCTTCACTCTCAAAGAAACACTTCACGCTCATCCCTCCATCAAAAGTTCGAGCTTTCTGCTCAAAACTTCGTTTCTCAGGGTTTCAACAAAGTGTTCCAGGTCCACGTCTTTTATCTCTTTTCCTGTTCTTGTTCTCACGGAGATCTTTCCGCTCTCCAGCTCTTTGTCGCCTAATATTATCATGTACGGTATTTTCTGGGTTTGAGCCTGTCTGATACGGTATCCAAGAGTTTCACGGCGGTTATCGAAGAAGACCCTGAACCCTTCCTGAGAGATCCTTTTTGCAATCTTTTCCGCACCGTCGTTGTGTTTTTCTGATATGGGAATAACTGCCACCTGGATCGGTGCCAGCCAGGTTGGAAACGCTCCAGCGAAGTGTTCTATCAGGATGCCAAAGAACCTTTCGAGCGAACCGTATATCGCCCTGTGTATCATCACGGCTCTGTGCTCTTTGTTGTCTGGGCCTATGTAAGTGACGTTGAACTTCTCTGGCATCATGAAATCCAGCTGAATCGTGGCGCACTGCCACTCTCTTCCTATCGAATCTCTTATGTGGAAGTCTATTTTCGGACCGTAGAAAGCGCCTTCACCCTCGTTCACTTTGTACGAAAGACCGGCCCTTTCTAAGGCATTCTTCAAGGCAGTTGTTGCCTTCTCCCAAATCGCTTCGTCACCCATGTGATCTTCGGGCATCGTGCTGAGTTCCACTCTGTAGGTGAAGCCGAATTGGCTGTAGATGGTGTTTATGAGATCGAGAACGCCGAGTATCTCTTCTTCGATCTGACCGGGAGTGCAGAATATGTGTGCATCGTCCTGTGTGAAGGATCTCACCCTCATGAGACCGTGGAGAACTCCGCTCCTTTCGTATCTATGAACCCGGCCAAACTCGAAGAATCTCAGCGGTAGGTCCCTGTAGGAAACAGTTCTGCTCTTGTACACGAGAATGTGACCGGGACAGTTCATGGGTTTCACCGCGTACCTTTCCTCGTCTTTCTCTATGAAGTACATGTTCTCAGCGTAGTGATCCCAGTGACCGGAGATCTTCCAGAGCTGCTCGTTCATTATGAGCGGTGTGAAGATCTCCTGGTATCCTCTCTCACGATGGAGTTCTCTGGAAAATTTCATCAATTCGTTGAGCACGACGACTCCCTTTGGAAGGAAAAACGGCATACCGGGAGCGTATTCAGTGTTCAACATGAAAAGTTCGAGGTGAGGTCCCAATTTTCTGTGGTCCCTCCGCTGCGCTTCTTCAAGGAACTTCAAGTAATTGTCGAGGTCTTCCTTTTTAGCGAAGGCCGTTCCGTAAACTCTTGTGAGCATGGGATTCTTCTCACTACCTCGCCAGTACGCACCTGAAACAGAGAGGAGTTTGAAGTGCTTCACTATTCCCGTCGAAGGAAGATGTGGGCCTCTGCAGAGATCCACGAACTCTCCCTGACGGTAGATCGTTACTCTGTCACCTTCGATCTCCTCTATGAGCTCGAGTTTGTAAGGCTGATTGTTGAAAAGCTTTCTTGCCTCTTCTTTGCTGATCTCCTTTCTTTCTATAGGAAGATTTTCCTTTATTATCTTCTTCATCTCCTGTTCTATCTTTGGAAGATCTTCCTCTGTGAGTCTTCCGTTCTTTATGTCGAAGTCGTAGTAAAAACCGTTCTCTATAGTGGGGCCGATTCCCAGCTTTACGTTTTCTTTTCCATAAATTCTCATCACAGCCTGTGCGAGGATGTGTGCCATGGTGTGTCTGTAGAACTCGGGTGCCTCGGGATCCTCCAGAGTTACAAGTCGCAGTTCGCAGTCATTTTCGATGGGTCTTTTCAGGTCCCAGAGTTCACCGTTAACAACCGCTCCGATCGCCTTTTTTACGCCCAGTTCTTTTGCGATCTCCGCCGGTGTGATGCCTCTGTCGTACTCTTTTTCTTTTCCATCTGGAAGCTTCACCTTTATCTTCATCGCTTTCCCTCCTTCAACTTTTCGTTCAGGGCTCTGGCCACCTCGGGTGGAACCCATTCGGTCACATCACCGCCGTACAAGGCCACTTCTTTCACAAGACTGGAGGATATGAAAGAAAATTTTTCGCTTGCTATCAGAAACACCGTTTCCAGATCGCTGTACAATTTTTTGTTTGCAAGCGCCATCTGCAACTCGTACTCGTAGTCGGTCACAGCCCTGAGTCCTCTCACCAGGACTTTTATACCATGTTTTTTCAAATAATCCACGAGTAAGCCATGATGAACATCCACCTTCACTCCGTCCAGGTCGCTGAGAACTTCTTCTATCAGCTTTTTCCTTTCCTCCAGGGTGAACATACACTTTTTTCTCGGATTCTCCGTGACGAGGACCACAAGCTCGTCAAAGATAGAAAGCGCTCTTTTGATGATGTCCACATGCCCGAGAGTGATGGGATCGAAAGATCCTGGGTAGACCGCTTTCACTCTACCATCTCCTGTTTGCACATTCTACCTGAAAGAATTTTCTATCTTCAACCCTAAGAGCGGTGAGTCTTCCTCCGTAGACACATCCCGTATCGATTCCAATTTTATCGCGAGAAACAAACGGCTCTTCAAAGGGAGTGTGTCCGAACACCACGATCTTTCCTGGAAGAGGATTTTCACTGTAGATGAACTCGTCCCTTATCCAGACAAGATCGAAAGGATCCTGATCCTCGAGGGAGACCCCCGGTCTCACTCCTCCATGAACGAAAACGTAGTTTTCCTTTTCATAGTGGTATACGGTGTTTTCGAAAAAAAGGAAGAAATTTCCTGATCTCTTCGACTCCTCCAAAGCTTTCCACCGTGCTTCTCGCACCGTTGAAAAACCACAGATCACAATCAGAGCCGTTCTTCACACAGTTCAGAAGCATTTCTTCGTGATTTCCTCTCAAAAAAACACACCTGTGGTGTTTCGAAAGCTCTATCAAGAATTCGATCACTTCACGAGAATTCGGTCCCCTGTCAACGTAGTCCCCCATGAAGATCAGCTCGTCTTCTTCAGAGAGTGGAAGTTTTTCCAAAAGACTCTTCAGAGCGTAAAAGCACCCATGAATGTCCCCCACCGCGTAAGTCATCAGAAGATCCTCCCGTACATCATCCAGTTCCAGAGAACGGAGATCAAAACTCCAAAAACTGGACTCATCCACCACCTCACATCGGGCTTTTTGAACTTCCAAATCCGGTATAGAAAACCAAGGGCGAGGGAAAGGAAAGCGAAGAGATCTTTCCCAGCAAGGAGGAACACAAAGAAGGCCAGTCTTTCAGAAATTCCTTCGATATCGGATATCTTTGGATCTCCCGGGACGAAGTTCCTGAAGACGTACGTCACGGCAACGGATACCGCGTTCATTCCAAGCAGATAGAAAACGAACTCCGCTGTCAGGTACGATCCTTTGAAGAGATCTTTCACCGTAACGTTCAGTACGAGAAAAATCACAAGAAGGGCGACTTCCAGAAGATCTATCAAACGCTTCTTTCCCTTCCGGTGAAGATAGACTCTCAGGAGATCTCCCGTGAGATGCACCACCACAGAGACCAAGAAGACAACCACACCAGTGGTGGACTGAAAGATGACGTCGAATGTGAATGCAAGGATGGCAAAGACCGACCAGATCATGTGCCCGATCAGCTTCCAGCCCCTGTACTCTCTTATCTTTGCGTTGTTCGTGAAACCGTGGTCTGCTACAACGTGCCCGAGAAACAGATGAAATGGAAACAAGAAGATCACCTCCAGATTCTGTCTTCGATCTTTGAGAAGAACTCTTTCAATTTTTCGAACTTGACGAATTCCTTTATCATGAGAGATGTGTTTATTTCAACAGGACCTTCTTCTATTGCTCTCGTGTATATCTCTTCAAGCCTTTGAACGAATCGATCAACGGACCATTCCTTTCTGACGAATTCTCTCCCCTTTGTTGAGAGCTCTTCTCTGAGTCGATCGTTTTCCAGAATGTGTTTTATCTCTTCGGCGAAGAGTCTTTCATTTTCTTCTTCTATGAGAACCGCTGCTTCGCAATTTTTCAAAACATCTTTAACCCCTTTCCACTTCAGAACCACCACGGGAAGACCAGAAGCCAAGGCCTCCAGGAGCACCAGTCCCTGCGTTTCCGTTTTCGAAGCAAAAACAAAGACATCTCCGAGTTTGTAATAGAGGGGAATTTCGTCGTGAGGTACGAATCCTGTGATCTTCAAATCGAGTCCTTTCTCCTTCGCGAATTCCTCCACTTCCTCTCTTTCAGGACCGTCTCCTACCATAATGAAGGCGATGCCCGGTGCGTTCAAACTCTCGAAAACTCTCAGAAGAAAATCCAGATTCTTCTCTTTAGCTATTCTTCCGGCGTAGAGAACCACTTTCTTTCCCTCAGGATTCCATTTTCTTTTCAATTCTTCAGGTGCTTCTACTTCGAATTTCTCCACTTCTATACCGGTGGGTAACACTTCAATGGGTCTTTTCACGCCGTAGCTTTCGAGTTCTCTTTTTATGTCTTCTGTGGGAGCGATCACCACGTTTGTCATATTGCAGAACCACGCGCTGAAGTGTTCCACCAATCTTTTGGGAGGAGTGAAGGGTTTTGGGATGTAGTGTCTGTATTCGGGCAGTAGTGTGTGATACGTGTGAACGTGTGGCAATCCCATTTCCTCCTGAACCCTCAACGCTTTAAACCCTATGAAAAAGGGAGAGTGGCTGTGTATTATCTGGACGTTGTTTTCTCTCATGAACTCCAGAATATTTTTTGTAGAAGCGATGGAGATTCTGTGTTGCGGCTCGAAGGGAAAGGGAATGCTCCTCACAACGAATACATCCTTTTCTTCCTCGGGGGCGGAAGGAGCCACCACCACAACCTTGTGACCACGTTCCGTCAGTTTCTTTTTGTACACCCTTATCGACGTTGCCACGCCGTTTATTTGAGGAGCGTAGGTATCGCTGAACATCGCTATGTTCATCTTCCCTCACCTCATCCATGAGGAGATCTTCCATATGAAAAGGCAAAGCGCAGATGCTCTCACAAGTGAAATAAGAATCAAATTTTTCAGCTCCAGCTTCCTAAAAAGGAACAAAGAAGCGAAAAAGAGAATCAAAAGAGAAATTCGAACATCCAGAAACGCAGAAAGAAGGGGTAAGAAAACGTATGGAGAAAGTGCCCACATCATCTCTGCTGGTGCTCTGTTCGTTATCGTTTTGTAGAGCCCGGATATCGAGAGAGAATAGAGAAAAAACAAAAAGAAATCCTCGAAAATCTTCAGGAGAATCCTGAGCGAGTTGTACACCATCGCTATATCGTTCCAGAAACCAACAGCGTTCACAAAGAACACCAGGATCGGCACCAGAAAAGAGTACTTCTTCCCTGAATCGTCCAGATTTATCAGGTTCAGCATCATTTCACCTTCAAAATGAAGTACATCCCGCTGGAAAAGAAGTATTCTACACCATCTTCTGTGGTCTTGATGGACAGTCTCTCACCCGTCTCTCTTTTCACCACGTTGATCGCCTTTTCAAAGTCTGCTCTGCTCCTGAAAACAAAAGCCTTCCACTCCGGATAGTACTCGGCTTTCTCCACTTCCTTCAAAACCTCGCTCACCAGGATCGATCGGTTGAGTTCTATCTTCATCTCTTCAACGGTTTCTTTGAAGGGTGTTTCAACGACAACATCAAAGGAAGGAAGTCTCTCGATTCTCTTCCTTTCGTTCTTGAAAGATACGTCCACAATCAGTAAAGCCAGAGTTACCACAAACAGGATGAAGAGAAATCCGTTTCTCGTCATTTTATCTTCTCGAGCAGCACCTCAAGACCTTTTTTCACGAATGGATCCTTTTCTGGATCTACTTCTATCTGTTCTCTGGTTTCTGCATGGAGTTCCTCCTCAACGCTTTCTTCTACCAGGACATCGGGCTCTATTCCGATCTTGTGAATGTCCTTTCCAGATGGTGTCAGGTAGTGAGCCGTTGTGAGAAAGAGAACCCCACCATTGCTCAGTGGGAAGCCCGTCTGTACTGAGCCCTTACCGAAGGTTTTTCTCCCAACAATGGTTGCAATGCCGAGGTCTTTGAGCGCTCCCGTCAGTATCTCGGATGCCGAGGCCGATCCTTCGTTCACCAGAAGTACTATCGGTACGTTCGGATAGCTGTTTCCATAGGATTCGTAGACGTCTTCTTCTCCGAATCCGTTTCTGACCTTCAGAATCACACCTTTGTCGACGAACATGCTGACGATCTTGAGAGCGACATCGAGGTATCCACCGGGGTTGTCCCTCACATCGATTATCAATCCCTTCACACCCTTTTCGAAGATCTTGTCCAGAGCGTTTTTCATGTCGGAATCTGCTTTTTCTCCGAAGCGTGTGATCCTGACGTACCCGATACTTCCTTTTTCCGTTTCTATGAAGGAGTAAAGCACCATCTTTATCTCGATCTTCTCCCTCACGATGGTGAAGGTGAGTTTTTCACCGTCTCTGAGAACCTCGATCGTGACAGAGGTTCCGGGTTCTCCTCTCAGGTTGTTCACGGCTTCCATGTAGGTCATCTTGGACACGGGTGTGCCGTCTATGGTTATGATGAGATCACCCGCTTTGAGTCCAGCCCTCCAGGCGGGAGTGCCATACATAGGAGCCACTACCTTTATAGCGCCATGTTCCGCATCGTAGGTCACTTCTATTCCAAGCCCACCGTACTCTCCCTTCATTTCTATCTGGTTTTCACGGTAGGTTTCTGGGTCCTGGTAGTAGGAAAAATCGTCTCCCGTTCCCTTCACAAGGCCGTCTATCGCGTGGTCTATGAGCTTGTTGATGTCAAGCTTGTCCGCTTCGTAGTAATAGTTCAGGATGTAAGAAAGCGAATCAAAGAACGGCTCCAATGCCTTGTTCACTTCTTCTACGGTGAGATTCGTTTTAGCAGAACCCCCGAGAAGAAGCGCAAGAACGAGTACTACTACACTGACGATAGCAAACTTTGAAATCTGGTTCAGTCTCATTCTGTTTCCTCCCTTCTGCACACTTTGGTGGCGAATATCATGTACGCAGTATGGGCAACCATTCTATCCACCGGTCTCAGTCTTTCCGGAACTGGTTTGTACGGTCTGAAAAGACTTTCCCACACTTCTATCCTTATGAACGGAAGCTCCTGGAGTTTTTTCAGGGTTTCCTGGACTTGGTTTGTCGTTGGACATACGGTTGCGAACCTACCACCGCCTTTCAGAGCTTCCCAGCACTTATCGATGTAGTTCCAAGGATCTGGAACATCCAGGAACAGAGCGTCCACATCTTTTTCATCGAAGCCTTCGGAGATGTCCCTCACCTTTATTGTAACTCTTTCTATCAACCCCCACTTCGTTAGATTACTTTCGGCGAGCTTTGCGAACTCTTCTCTTCTCTCGTAGGCGAAGACTTTCCCCGAACTTCCAACGGCCCGCGCGAGCACAGCGCACATGGCACCGCTTCCCACACCTGTGTCGATGATCCTGTCTCCCTCTTTCACATCGAGCATCATCGCGATGAAAGATGAATCCTTTGGATAGACTATCTGGGTCCTTCTTTTCATGTTCATGATCTCGTCGATCAGGCTGGGTATCAAAATGTACCCCTTCTTTCCTGCGGACGTTCGTATGATTTCTCCAGGACCTTTCTCGAACACTTCGTTCAAATCGATGATACCGAGATGAGTGTGAAGCTTTTTATCTTTTTCGAGATCGACCAGAAATTCGCTCTCATCTTCGAAAGAAAGCAGTACTCTGTCTCCAGGCTTCAGCGTATCGGCCACTTTTCCCACACCTCTCTTGGAAAGCTGAATCTGATGTCCACGTGCTTCGCGAGAACATCTCGTTTCTTTCCATCTATTATGATGTACACGTTGTTCACACCCTTTACGTTCAGAAAGGTCGTGTAGAGCACCTGATGGAGGAAGTACCTCTCCGAATCAAAGTTCATTCCCTTCAATTTCTCTCCATAAAAATCGAGAATGAGGTAGTCACCTACAAAGAAGTACGCTCTCAGAACACCTTCTGGAACGAAGGTTTTCAATCCCTCGGGTGGAGAAGAAAGTGCTTCGAAGATTTCGAGAACAGGATTGTCCCTTCCCTCCGTAACTTTCACAATGGGAAGGAGATCTTCGTTCAGATAACAGATCTTCAGTTCAACGGAGAAAAGAACGGATGCCATCAAAAAAACAAGAACAAAGACGCTTTTCCTCATTCCGCCATCAACCTCTCAACGGTATTCAGAAATACGGGCATTTCGTCTTTTCCCTTCAAAAGTACGATCATCCCGATAACACCAACGGGTATATCGTACACAGGACATTCTTCGAGTTTGTAGCCCAGCTCATTTGCCATCTTCCTCGCAAGCTTCAAAGATTCTGAATATGCGGGAAGATCCAGCCCGTTCAGGTCTTTCGAAAAGCTCCTCACGATTATTCTTCCATCACCGTAACCCACGAGAAAAACGACATCCTTCTCGTACGGATCGACCCTTTCACCGAAGGGTTTCACAACGTATTTTCCTACCGATTCGGCGGACAACAGAATCCTGAACTGGCCATCACTCTCGGCCGTTCTTTCGATTCTGACGTTCTCTTTCTCGTAGAGAACTTCCTCGGGCATCTTAACGACTCCTCTGAACAAGAGCCAATCTTTTGCAATGATTCTCACAGAGTCCTGAGTTTGTTCAACGTCGAAGTTCTTCTCACCTTCGAAGTACACAACTATGGTCCTTCCCATCTCTTCGATCGAGTTCACACGACACGTTATGATCTCCACACCATCGCCGGTTTGAATGTAATCCACTCCGAAGAGTTTCAGGGTTTCCACCGGAACCCCAGGAGACGGCAGTTTGCTGTTGTCGAGTATGTAGAGGTCTTCAACGTTTGCAAGAACGTGCCCGTTGTACTCGAGGTACCTCATACTTCCCACAGTCCCAGTGGAAGGTGGGGTGACGTCAAACACCCTGGAGTGGATCTCCAGAAGCTGCAGCAGATCATCGAAATTCAAAAGAGTCGCATCGAGTGTGATTGTCTCCGCAAGCAAAGTCACAGAAAAGATAGCAAAGAGCAGTATCAACCTTCTCATCAATATTTGAAGATACTCCTTCCTATGAACTCTCTGAGGATCGATTTATCGGGAATATCTTCTATGTTCGTGATCGGAAGGAAGAAGTCCAGAAGTTTCAGAAGTCTCAGCGCTTCCGAGTACTCTGGAACATCTTCCGGAACTTGAACGAGAAGCGGTTCAGCGAATATCCTGAGCACTGGTATTTCGTAAACCAGGGCCGAGTTGAACATCACATCGGCCTCTTCCTGGAACGGGAAGATGTTTCTTTCTTCACCCTTTCTGACGTTTGGCCACATCTTCAATGTATCGTACGCGGTGTGTCCCCGGAACTTGTAGTCCCTCACGATTCTTCTGATGAGCCGCGTGTCCGTTGTTGTGACTCTGTTGTGATCGTCTATGTTCAGCTGAGTCAATGCACTCACGTATATCTTGAACTTTTGCTCTTTCGGTATTGAGGCCGTCAGACGTTCGTTCAGACCGTGTATTCCTTCGACGATGATGATGTTGTCCTTCTCCAATTTGAGCGTGGGACCTCTCATTCTCTTTCCGGTCTTGAAGTTGAACTTCGGCAGGACCACCTCTTTTCCAGCCAAAAGATCCTGAAGGTTCCTGTTGAAGAGTTCTATGTCGAGGGCCTCTATCGAGTCGAAATCGTAGTTTCCGTTTTCATCACGCGGTGTTTTTTCTCTGTCCACAAAGTAGTCGTCGAGGGAAATGGCAACCGGTTTTAGACCGTTCACTCTGAGCTGGAGTGAGAGTCTCTTGGCGAAGGTGGTCTTTCCCGAAGAGGAAGGACCCGCAATCAGAATGAGCCGTTTTCTTTTGTCTTTTGCGATTTCATCCGCTATGTCTGAGATCTTCTTTTCATGAAGTGCTTCGGAAAGAAGCATAAGGTCAGCCACGTGCCTTTCCCCACGGGCTATGATATCGTTGAGATCGGATACGTACTCGAGTTCCAGAACGTTCAGCCATCGGGCGTATTCGAGGAACACCTGGGAGAGTTTGGGCATGTGGATGACGGGAAGCTCTCTTGTTTTTGGATCCGGATGGACAAGAACGAGCCCCTGATTGTAGGGCTGAACATCGAAAACGTCAATCCTGCCGGTGCTCGGTGGAAGATATCCGTAGAAGTACGCCCAAAAACCATCGCAGTGGTAAAGCTTCACGGTTCTCTTCTTTCTGTACTTGAAGAGGTTGACCGTTTTCACAAGTCCTTCCTTCATTAATATCTCCCTTGCTTCGTCTTTGTAGAACGTTCTCTTCTCAATAGGCAGATCTTTCTCGACGAGTTCTCTCATCTTATCTTTTATGGCGAACACCTGATTCTGATCGGGAACGATTAATTCATTTCCCTTATAGATTTCGCAGTATATCCCCTTCCCGAGTGAGTGAAGGACCTTCAATCGCCATTCCGAATTCAGTTTTCTCACGGCGAGACTCGCGAGGAAGACGAGTCCTCTCTGGTATATTCTGAGTCCGTCGGGATCTGTGAGGTCTAAAAATTCGAGTTCTCCGCTTCTATCGGGTGTTCTGAAGAGTTCTATTATCCTGTTGTTCACCCTCGCAGCCAGTATTTTGTACCTGTAGTACTTCTGGTACTCTCTGGCTATATCGAAGAGATTTTGATTTTCCTCGAGAACGATCTCTCTCCCGTCCAGTTTTGAACGAAGTGTGATCTTTCGCATGCCGTTTTCCTCCCTTGAAGGAGCTTTCCTACAGTGGTAAAATTATAGCATGGAAAGGGTTGGGGCGTGGCCAAGCGGTAAGGCGGCGGACTTTGGATCCGCGATCGGTGGTTCGAATCCACCCGCCCCAGCCAGAAGAAAAGCCCCCGATCAGGGGGCTTTGTTCTTTCAGAGTTTCTCTTTGTAGTATCTCCTCAACTCTTCGTTGAACGGCAGGTTGAAGATCTCATCGAGCACTTGCACGATCTGCTCGTAGGATTTTGTCCTTGGGTCTCTGATGAGAATCTCTTCGAGCACCTTTCTGTCCCTCGAGATGTATGCTTCTAAGTTCCACTCCATTCTCAGAATCCTGGGCCACAGATAGAAGATCTTTATCCGGTGGGTGAGATCGGGTTCCACTTTCTCTCTGTGGATTCCACAGCAGTCCACCCAGACGGGAAGTTCCATCACGAGGTCATCGGGAAAGTCCTTGAGCGTTCCCTGGTTCTCTACGTTCAGGAAGAGTCTCACACGTTTGTTGTTCGCTATCGCGTTTATGAAAGGAATGTGCTGTTCTCCACTGAGTTTCCCTTTCGGGAAGATCTCGGGATGTTCTTCTGTGAGTTTCATGCCTGGATGGACCTCTTCTGCGAGTTTTATGAGGCGCTCTCTTGCTCTTCTGAGCTGTTCGTGGAATTTTGGCCTTTCCACTTCGTTGTCTATGCCACCGAACTTTCCAAACCACTTCTTCTTCGTCTCCAGGTTGTAATGGTATTTCCAGGTACCGTTCCTCACGGTGTCACCTATCGGAAGCATACCGTAGAATCTGTACATGTCCATCGCGGCAGGAGACATCTGTGTGTCCCACGGATTCTTCGGCTCCCACTTTGGTAGCTCTTTCTCTATCCACTCATCAAGGAGAGGATAGGCATCTTCTCCTCTGTATCTGAACCTGTTCAACCAGATACCGTGGTTCACACCTGCCACCTGCCAGTCCACTTCCTTCGGATCGAGACCGAGTCTTTCGAAGACTTCGTAGACCCCGGCAACTCCGTGGCAGAACCCCACTATGTTCGCACCGGTCCACCTTCTCACCGCCTGTGTGATCTCGAAGACGGGATTTGCCGTCTGCATCAAGTACGCTCTGGGTGCCATCTTCTTCATCTTCTCTGCGATTTCGAGGGCGAGCTTCATGTCGGGATAAGAAGAAAGAACGTAGGTGTAGGTGGAAACCATGTTCAGTTCCTGACTGTCGATGCCTCTGTAGTAGCCGTGTCTTTCACCGACATCTGTGACCTCGTCCCATCTCTGAGAGCCGCTGTCGTGGTACCTCGGATCGTAAGGATAGGCGGTGTTTATGATGAAGTCTGCTCCATCTATGGCTTCATCCAGACTGGATGTTTTTACGATCTTCACAGGAGAGTTCAGCTCTTCCACGTACTTTTTCGCGAGAGTGTAAGATGCATTCAGTCTTTTTTCGTGAACGTCCATGAGGTAGACATGGGTGTCTCCTTTTGAGAGCTCTTCGGTCTGAGCGATATCTCCCACAAGCTGAAGTGCGAACCTCACGCTTCCTGCTCCGATGATGGAGATCTTCATGATTCTGCCCCCTTATGTTAAATTCGTTTCTGAGACGAATTAATTATCCGAGAAAATTCTATCAGCTTTCGCAGGTGATCCCAAACGTCTCACAAGATCAAATCGCCAATGAAAATTCCCGCTACAGAGAAGAAAAGAGGTTCAAAACTCGCCTTGAAGCCTTCCTCTTTCATCATCTCCACTATTTGATCGGGTCTCAGAAAATTGAGAACGGAGGTGGAGAGATACCTGTAGGCGTGAAAATCCCCGCTGAGAAGACCCCCAACGAATGGAACCCAGGTCTTCAAATAAAAAGAGTAGATCTTTCCCGTGAATCTTTTGGTGTTAGGTGGAAGGAGTTCAAGGATCACCAACCTTCCCTTTCTTTTGAGAACTCTTCTGCACTCTCTCAGGACTCTTCTTCTGTCTGAGAAATTTCTGAAGCCGAAAGCCACGGTGATGGCATCGAAACTTCTATCGTAGAAAGGAAGATTGTGAGCGTCTCCTACGATGAACTCTCCATCTTTCAATCTCTTTTCTGCTATTTCCAGCATCTTCGATGAAGAATCCAGGCCTGTGATTTCGAGATGCGGTGCTTTTCTTTTCAGGAGTCTGGCTACATCTCCGGTTCCTGTGGCAAGATCGAGGACCTTTTCTGGATTCACCTCAAGGATGAGTTCCACTACCCGTTTTCTCCATTTTGTATCCATACCAAAAGAGATAATCCTGTTCAAAAAATCGTACCTTTCCGCTATTCTGTCGAAAAGCCTCATCGCGTGCTTCTTAGTCTTTCCTCCCACTCCCTGGCTTTTCTCACGTCGGAGAGAACGACCACACCGACGATCTTTTCATCTCTGTAGAAAGCCTTTGTCTCGCTGTCGATCCACTCTCCTCTGTCTGTGAGTTCTCCAACTATGGCTATGGGAAAGTCTCCGAACTTGAAATAAGAGGATCTGAAACGAAAGTCGTACTCGTCGGGTATGCCCTTCAACGTGTTTGCCAGAACTCTCGCGTGTGCCATGGCGGCTTTCGCCGTTCCGCAGATGATGCCTTCGTATTCCGCACAGTCTCCGATGGCGTATATATCAGGTTTTGATGTCCTGAACTTTTTGTCCACCAAGATGCCTCTGTTCACATCAAGCCCGCTCTCTTTTGCGAGTGACACCTCCGAGACTATTCCTATGGAGCAGAGAATCACCTTCGCCGGTATCTCTTCTTTGTCTGTGACGAGAACATCGTTTTCTATTCTCTCCACGTCCCTGCCAAGGTAAAACTCCACTTTGTGTTTTTCGAGCTCTTTTTTTATTCTCTCTGTCAGTTCTTCGTCCAGTCCCATGAGACGGGTCATTTTCTCAACCACTTTCACTTTGATACCCTGTTTCGACAGATTCCCTGCGATTTCAAGGCCGATGAACCCTCCGCCGATGATGAGAAGATCCTTTTCTCTTTCCACCGCCTCTTTCAATCTCTTCGCATCCTCTATCGTCCTCAGAGTGTACATTCTCTCCCAGCCGGGTATTTTGAGTGTTCTCGGCTTTGCACCCGTTGCGAGAACGAGAACGTCATATTCAAGGGTTCCTCTGTCTGTTTCGAGAATTTTCTTTTCCGAGTCTATCCTTTTTGCATTTGTACCAAGAAGGAGTCTTATACCCTTTTTTTCGTACCAGTCGATCGGATAGGGAAAGAGACTTTTTTCTTCCGCCAGTCCCGCGACGTAATGGCTGAGCATGGGTTTCGTGTAGTAGGGCACCGTTTCTCTTTCCACGATGGTGACCTCGTGTTCTTCTGAGAGCTGTTTTGCGAGTTCAACCCCGCCGGGACCGTTTCCAACGATCACTACTTTCACAGTTCATCACTCCAGTTCTTTTTTGAGGAGAGATATCGCCTCTTCGATCTTTCTCTCATCCATGTTTGAACCTTTTATCTCCGTGAAGGAGAGAATTCTGAACTTCGTTTCTTTCAGAAGCTCTCCTGCTGTTCTCTCGATGGATGGAGCCCAGCCGTGCACTCCAAAGACGAGGACGGGTTTTTCGTAGTTCGCTTTATCTATTATCTCGAGAAGGGTGAATCTCATGAGTGGATGTATCTCTGCTTCGTAGGTGGAAACACCGAAGATCAGTGCTTCACTGTCCGGGATGTCTTTCAGGATCTCGCTGATCGCGGGTCTCTCTTCGTCGGAGAATTTGTACACAACCGGTGTGAAACCTTTCTCCTTGAGAGAGTCGATCGCCTTCTTCATCACGTTCTCGACGAAGCCGTACATGGAATCGTAGATCACCGTGACCTTTCCTTTTTTCGGATCTCCCTTTGCAACACTCACGTAGTGATTCAAAAGTCTCTGAGGATCTTTCTTCCAAATCAGTCCGTGCCCTGGAAGGAGCGCCTTTATCTCCAGACTGGAGAGCTTTTCTGCACCTTCGAGGATGTAATTCTTGTAATGTCCTATCACTGTGACGATGTACTTTGTGACGTGGGGAAGGTATCTTTCCACAACGCTCTCGTTTGAGTCGTCCAGGATCTCTGGGAGCAGGTATCCACCGCCCACATCACAGCCGAAAAGAATTCCATCAAGATACGTCACCATCGTGTCGGGCCAGTGAAGCCAGGGAGTCATGACGAATTTGAATTTTTTCCCTCCGATTTCCTTTTCTTCTCCATCCTTCACAACTGTCACGTCTTTTATACCGTAGAATCCTTCAAGGAGTCTTTTTCCAAAATTCGAAGCAATTATTTCCACATCGTGTCCGATCGCTTCGAGTGTTGCAGGAAGTGTTCCGCTGTGATCAGGCTCGGTGTGGTTCACAACGATGTGGGTGATCTCCTTAGGATCGACGATCTTGGACAGAATGTCGATGAACTCTTTCGCGTAGTTCTTCTTCCAGCCGTCTATCAGAACGTTGGCATCATTCAGCTTCACAAGGTACGCGTTGTAGCTGATCCCTTCAGTTATTTCCCAAACAGCCTCGAAGTACTTTATCTGATCGTCGTCTACTCTCAAAATGAAGATTTCCGGATCGTCGAAGATCTTTTCAGTCCAGATTTTGGACATGCAGGACACCTCCTAAGTAAATTTTCCAATGACAACTATGTTTTCTCTGAACAAAGGAGATTTTTGTTTTATTTCGTAATAGATTGGATTATAGTAACTATCAACCAAAAAGAAATTTTCAACACTTATACCAGCAACGGTTAGTACTTTAGAAATTGTGTAGACTGTGAACCAATATCTGTGATCACTATTGATAACTTCTTTGTCTTTCATGGCGCTGAGGAAATTCTCAAGTTTGAATGCATTTGGAACAGTAACTATGATTCTATCTGAAATGGAAGCAAATTTTGCTTTAATATTTTTTAAGAAATTAACAGGATTATCTACATGTTCAAGTACCTCCGGAATGAGAATATAATCCCATTTTTCTGCTTTTATCTCTGGTGGTAGTTCGTCCTTTTCCACATCTAAACAATACAAATTTTCTATAGAAAATTCTTTTCGAATAAACTCTACCATCTCTCTATCAATGTCGATACCTACGCACTTTTGGGCCTTCTTAAGAATTCTACCATGAAGCCAGATGTTGTTTTGTATTTTCTTAACAATTAAATCTTTATGATCAGCGAAACCAATATGGACAACCTTTTTTTCTTCACACAATTTCTCGATTAATTCTATTCTCAATATATAAGGCATTGATTGTACAGTTATCTCTAAGTTGTTTGAAAACAAATTACCTTTCAGAAAATCAACAAGAGAATTTTTTTTATTAGACATGGTTCATCCCCCTTTATTTTTCAGAAGTTGCGAGATATTGAGAATCTGTCGTTCCATGGCCCAAGAGTCTTCAATATACGTCCTGTAAGACAAGCTGTTGTATTCTTCTGAAAGCAAGTTTGGAATCTCAAAGATAAAGTTATAAACTAGTTTTTCAGGCCACTGCGTTTTTGCCCCAGCGTAGTTATGTATAATAGGTTTTATCCCTTTTGCCATCGCTTCAGCAATGTTGTACCCGAAGCTTTCATGAATACTCGTTGAAAGCAGATAATTTTTATCTTCAAGAAAAGCGTTCACGTCCTCGACCCAGCCGTAGAGTTTTACGTTCTTTTCAAGGCCTGCGTTTTTGATAAAATAGTAGAAATAGTGTGCATATGTTGGATCTTGGAAATCTCCAGCTATGTGTAAAGTGTATTTTTCATCTACTTTTTTTAGCATACCTATAACCTGAAGCCACATAGCGGGTTCCTTGCGATGATTTATATGAGCAACAACAGCAATATTAAAACCGGGACGTCGTACTCTGAATTGAAACCTGTTAAGATCCAAACCGTTAGGAACAACTTCAATTCTATCTTCTATGAGTTTATAAATATTTGATTGGTATTTTTCGAGGACTTCTTTCATATGATCGGCTACAAGAATAAGCTTATCAATGTTATTCCAATTGATCTTCTGCACAAACGGAGTAAAGGCTTCATATCTGTGCAATCTACATATGATCTTTTTCTCATCCTTCGGCAGTTTATTCGTTATCTCCACTGCCATTTCGTTCGCCCATTCGAGCCAGACGATATCTGCCCAATCGTACGCTTCCTTAATCTGCCTGCCATCTGTTGTAACTACGAGTTTCACATCGTAGATGTTCGACAAAATCTGAGCTATGTCTTTTATGAAGTTGTCCAGACCAGGAAGGCAAAATATGGCAAGCTTTATGTCTTTTTTGAACTGGTCTCTCAATATCTGATATTTCTCTTTCATTTCCGGTATATTGGAAAGTTCCATTGCCTTCTTATAGTAATGAAGAGCCATCGCTGGATTGTTTTGCTTCAACTGTGTGTCTCCAAGCATGTCGTAGACTTCCCACGTTTTGCTGTTGATCCTTGTCAGATACCTCCAGGATTCGAAGTACTCTTCCTTTTCAAAGAGTACCTTTGAGTAGTTGAAAAGAACATCATCGTGAACTGGATTGGTGTCGAGGGCTTTCTTGAAGAACTCGAGTGCTTCGTTGATTTTGCCTTCGTAGTAGTGTATGATTCCGAGTGAGTTGTATCTTTCCACTTCATCTTCTATCTTTTCAATCAGTTCTTTTGCTTTCGAGAATTCTTTTTGTTCTATCCTTTTTCTTATCTCTTCAAAGATGTCCATAATCAGACCCTCCTGAAGGCTTCAATGAACCTGAGGTTTTTATCAACTGCTCTCACTTTAACAACGGAGAATCTCAAATCTTCCAGAGTTTTCTTCATTTGATGGGTGGTTCTCAATACTCTAAAAGCAGGATAATACCAAACAGAGTTATTTCTATCTCTCAGATCAGGAACGAAGAAGAAAAGAAGAACCCTTTCAGCATCTTCAGCAATTTTACTCAGATCGAGAGTCTCTTCAACACCAGAAACAACAAGGAGGTTTTTGGAGTCTTCTTTCAGTTCTATTTCCAGATCTTTCAGAATGGATTCAAGACCAGAAGCTTCCCCTTTGATTCTCAGGTCTCTTATATCGCTTTCCAGGAGAACCCCTATCATGTGCTCTTCTTTCACTTTGAATGGAGGTTCTTTCATGATTTCCTTTTCTCTTTCTTTGTAAAGCTTCAAGGCTTCATCTGATGGATATGGAAGCGCGTAGTAGAAGTTTTCTTTTCTCTTCCACGCTCTGACAGGGTGAATCGCACCAAAACCAGAGAATCTCTCTGTTATGTTTCCCACCCAGATGATTTCATCCTCTTTTTTCATGAACGGAAATGTCTGATTCGGATAAAGCCCGTTGTATTTGTATCTTCCAAGTGCTATGTCTCCCAGATTTTCGTTTTCTTCCACTGCTTTTATGTTAAGTTCGAAGGCTTTCAATGGATTCTCTTCTTCCCAGGTTTTTGCGAGACGGTAATAGTAGAATGGAAGTTTTGAGATGTCTTTTATTCTTTCAAGAAGCGTTCTTGCTTTTTCTTTGCTTTTTTGGAACACAGCCACTGCTGAGGTGTAGATGGCGAGTGGGTGATCGGAGATGAGATACAGTTTTTCCGCGTCTTCTTTTGCGAATTCGAGGATGTTGAACGGAAACTCTCTGTAGCCGGAGAAGTATCTGTACAATTCCTCGTAGACTCCTTCTATATCCGGGTCGAGTCTTGTTTTCAGATCTTCTATCACAGGTTTTATGAAGCTTGCTATCTCCGGAGCCAGTTCCAGTGTTTTTCTGTACCTTGAGATGGCTTCCGAGAAATTCCCAAGTTTCAGATACAGATCGCCGATGAGAGCCTGGATAATGCCGTTAAGTTTTTCATCACCTTCGATCTTTGAGAGAACTCTGATGAGTCTTCCTTCTGTTTCTTTCTCTCTCAAAAGATCGAAGATGAAAAGAAGTCCGGGGATACCTGTTTTTCCCACGAAGGAGTTAATGTCACCGTCTGTCAGGTATTCGAACAGGAAATCCTTCTTTTCTACTAATCTCTTCAAAATGAATTTGGAGATTCTCCTTGAAACAGGGAGTTTGTTCAAAAGCTTTTCGGATGCTTCAATCTCGAATTCCACTATTTTCTCAACTATTTCATCGAAAAACAAGCTTTCAGAGTGTTCTGCTATTTTCTCAATTAACGTGAGTGCTTTCTGGAAATCTTCTCTGTTGTCTATTTCTGATATAATCCGAAGCGTGAGAGCAATTTTGGATTTATCTACGCCGTTTTCAATCGCTTTCAAAAGATTCGCGTAGGCTTCATCCCATTTTTTAAGTTTTATACAAGCATGACACATGAGAAGATGAGCCATTCCTGTTTCTTTGATAGTCATGATTGTAAAATCATATTTTTCTGCTTGAGATAGGGCCCTCTCTAAAACTTCGAAAAACTTTTTCCCCCACTGATAAAGATTCTCCCAGTCTTTTTTTCGTTCGTAAATTACAAGCTTTGCGAAATATGGATCTGGATTTTCTGGGAAAGCCTTAATAGCGGAGTCTATGAATTCTTCTCCTTTTTCAAGGAACCCGTTCAAAATCAGTTCCATTCCGAATATATAAAAAAACTCCAGACCTATTGGAGGTATTTTTCCAACCTTCATTATTTCCTGCAGAGTTTCCCAAGCGATTTTGTTCTCCTCGTGTTTCTGACCACCTATTTTCTCTGTTTTGTAAAGCTGGACGAGGTAGTATATTTTTTCTACAGGATCTTTCACGTTCTTTAGATGTTCTCTTATTAATGTCCCTGTTCGTTCATACTTTTTCTTTTTGAGCTTTCTTGTCCAAATGTAGCCGTAATGATAAATCTTGAACGGGGCATGAACCACTTTCGGCTTGTAGACAGCCTGGTTGTGAACGATGTTTTTGTAGTACACCGTCCCGTTTCTGAATATCCTCGGAGTGGAGGCCACTTCTGTTTTTTTGAAATCCCAGTCCAGATAACTCACCGTTGGAAGATAGATGGTGTTCACATCGTCTGGAAGATTTTTCAGAAAGTCCCTTATGTTCTTTCTGAACTCTTCAGAGACCTCTTCGTCAGCGTCCAGAATGAGAATCCACTCGCAGGTGGGAAATTTCAAAGAAAAGTTCCTCGCTTCAGAGAAATCGTTTTTCCATTCGTGGAAGTAAAGCTTGTCTGTGTATTCTCTCACGATCTCTGGTGTTCTGTCTGTGGATCCCGTGTCGACCACCACGATTTCATCTACGACGTCTTTTATGCTTTCAAGCGCTCTTCTTATGTTGTGTTCTTCGTCTTTCACTATCATGGCTACAGAAAGCAGACATTTTCTCATCTTCTCACCTCGGTTGTATATTTCTATGTCCTGCTCTTTCTTTCCTCATATATTTTTGCACAAAAACAAAGGGGGCTTGCGCCCCCGAATTGACGGTGTTTATTTTTATCTCATCAGCTGGAGGACGTTCTGTGGAAGTGTGTTGGACTGAGCGAGCATAGCCATACTGGACTGAAGCAGGATCTGTTGTTTGGTGAATTCCATCATCTCTTTTGCCATGTCTGCGTCTCTGATTCTGGATTCGGCCGCTGTGAGGTTTTCCGCTGCAACTCCGAGGTTGGAGATGGTGTGTTCGAGCCTGTTCTGGACGGCACCGAGCTGTGCTCGTGCACTACTGACTTTGTGTATCGCAGCGTCTATGACCATGATCGCTCTTTCTGCACTGTTTTGATCCGTTACCTTGAGAGAATCGGGTGTGAGACCAAGAGCAGACGATCTCATGTCGTCGAGTCCTGCTATCATGTTGTGTCCTTCGTTAGCTCCGATCTGGAAGACGAGTGAAGTGTCCTGATACCAACGTTCCTCTGCTCTCACCACACCGCTGTCGATCACTTCTTCCATTGGCAAGGCTCCACCGAAGGAGTTGATATCGTACACTCCTGTGGTCCAGGTAAAGACAATTCCTCTGAGACCGGTAAGATCAAATGCAAATTTGGAACCGTCATAGCTTATAGATCCACTGACCGTTCCGTAGAAGGCGTTACCCTGCGAGAAGTCGACAACCAGTGCTGATGCGAGTCCTGTTTCGTTGAAGTAGTTTACTCTGACATCAAGAGAACTTGTTCCAGCACCCACAAATTGGCCGACTTCTACAACGTAGGATCCTTCGTGGACATCATCGAAGGTTACCGACACCGATGTGGCAATTGAGATTTTCACAGAATCAACGTATGCACGTACTGGAGATGTGCCTAAGGAAGCATCAGATACGACGAATTCAAATTTCAATCCACCAACAGTAATTACACTCGTTGAAGCGATAGCTTCACTAGTTACTTGAAAACTTTTTATTGTCGCTCCTCTATCAATGATTTTCACTGTACTGCCCGAAGCTGATATTGTTATATCCCCTAGTGTTACTCCATTTATAACAAGATTTACTGCCTTAGCACTGCTTATTATACCTTGAGCGTTACCTATTGAGAGGCCATTCAAAGATTGCGACGCTTGGAGGTTGAAGTTACCACCTGTGACCACTTTCACATCTGCCTGAGGTCTGAAGCTCTCGATCTTTCCATCCAGCAGTTTCATTGTGTTGAACTCTGTTGTTCTTGCAATTCTGTCGATTTCTTCTCTGAGCTGATCCAGTTCTGCCTGGATCTGGTATCTGTCAACGTCCGTGTTCGTATCGGACGCAGCCTGAACTGCGAGTTCCCTCATTCTCTGAAGGATCGAGTGAACCTCAGTGAGAGCTCCTTCTGCTGTCTGGATCAGAGAGATGGCATCCTGAGCGTTCTTGATCGCCATGTTGAGACCTTTGATCTGGCCTCTCATCTTTTCGCTGATGGCAAGTCCCGCTGCGTCGTCTCCTGCCCTGTTGATCCTCAGACCAGAGGAGAGTCTCTCAAGCGTCTTACTCATGCTGTATTGAGTCTGGTCGATGTTTCTCCAAGCGTTCAACGCACTGATGTTGTGATTGATCCTCATAACCTACTCACCTCCGTGTGAGTATTCTTACTTCCCTGTACCCGGCGCCGGGCTTTCCATTATCTTTAATCGGAAGAGACTTTAGGGATTTTAATGTTAAATGTTTGTAACAACACGGGTGGTAAAATTTTTTCGGATAATCCGAGAGGGAGGTTAAGTTATGAGTTTTATTTCAAGCAGGGCCAAAATTGGAGAAAACGCAAAAATAGGTCGCAACGTGGTGATAGAAGATGATGTGGTTATAGGAAGGAATGTGATGATAGGACACAACGTAGTGATCAGAGAAGGAACGATCGTGGGTGACGACTGCGTTATTTTCGACGGCACAGTTCTCGGAAAACTTCCCTTCAAGTCTGCTATATCTGCCGTAACTGAGGAAAAAGAGTTTCCTCCTCTCAAAATAGGGAACGGTGTGATTATAGGTGCCAACTGTGTGATATACCGGGGAAGCATTCTGGAAGATTTCGTGTTTGTGGGAGATCTTGTAGTGATAAGGGAAGATGTAAAAATAGGGTCTTACACGGTGATAGGAAAGGGTGTCACTGTCGAGAATAGGACTACCATAGGAAGATATGTGAAAATAGAAACAAATGCTTACATAACAGCACTTTCAACTATAGAAGATTATTGCTTTGTTGCACCCGAAGTTACGTTTACAAACGATAATTTTCTTGGAAGAACAGAAAAGAGAAAGAAATTTTTCAAAGGGCCAACTCTAAAAAAGGGTGCACGAATAGGAGCGAACGCAACCATTCTGCCTGGTATTGTTGTAGGTGAAGATGCTTTAGTAGCAGCTGGCTCTGTTGTTACAAAGGATGTTCCTGATAGGAAGATCGTTATGGGTATTCCTGCAAAAGTGGTGAGAGATGTCCCTGAAGAGCAGCTTTTGGAAAATCAAAGTTACTACAAGGAGGAATCCTCTTGAACATAGCCGTACTCAATCACTACGCGAGCACACCAGAGATGGGAAGCGCTGAAACGAGACATTTCGAACTCGCGAAAAGATTCGTAAAGGAAGGTCACAAGGTGGATATCTACATCGGTGATTTTTCGCATCTCATCGGGAAAAGATGGAGCGAAACATTCGGATGGAGTTTTTCTAAGGACGGCGTGGATTTCATTGTTGTTGAAACGAGAGAATATATCGGAAATTCCCTTTCAAGGCTTCTCTCCTCTATCGATTATTACAGAAATGGAAGAAAGAAGATCGTTCAGAGAAACTACGACGTCATCATCGCGTCTTCTCCGCACCCGTTTTCCTGGAGCCTTGGTTGGTATTACGTGAAGAAAAAAGGTGGAAGGTTCTTCATCGAGATCAGAGACGTCTGGCCGGACGATCTTGTAGAACTTGGTTCTCTGAGCTACCGTCATCCAGTTTCAAAGCTCTTCGACCACATGTGCAAAAAGTATTATCCGAAAGCAGATGGAATCATTTCCCTTGTTCCAGATCTTTCCAAGCACTTCAACAGACTGAAGGTTCGACCAAAAAATTTCATCTACATTCCCAACGGTGTTGATCTGAAGATTTTCGAAGATCCAGAACCGTGCCCGATAGTGGATGAACTCTTTTCAAAAGTACCCGCTGATAAGATAAAGGTCGTCTACGCGGGATCCATCGTCGAACATAAGGGGATAAAAGAGTTCATAGGAACACTTTCAAAAGTGAGCAAAAGCCTGAGAGATCTTTTTGTGTTCCTCTTTGTCGGGCCGTCTCAGGCGGATTATCTTGTTTCTGTGAAAGAAACGGCGAAAGATCTGCAGAACGTGTTCTTTTTTGATCCTGTTCCAAAAAGGTGTGTTCCCTACCTTCTTCAGAAGGCAGATGTTCTCCTCTTCACTCTCTCTCAAACCGTGATGGATCACCCTGCCGTGAGTTCCTACAAAGTGGTAGATTACATGGCCTCTGGAAAACCAGTCCTCTGTGTCGATATCGAAAATCTTCCCTTCAAGAAAACGAAAGGAGCTGTCTTTTTCAGAGAGGGTAATCTCGAGGAAGCACTGAGAAAAATCCTCGATGAAAATCCTTCAGAATTCGGCAAAAGAAACAGAGAGTATGTGGAGAGAGAAAGAGACTGGGATCGGCTTTACGAAAAGTTAAGGAGTTTCGTACTCTCCTGAAACGAGAAGTTAGGATAGAATATCTTATGCTGCATACTTTGAAACCGGGAGAGAAAAAAATGAAACGTCTGACGGAGAAAGATTACCGGTGGAATTTCATCGTGAACTCACTGGATTACGCGTTCTTCAGTCTTGGGATGACCCTCGGATCCATTTTCACGCTCTTTCCCGTTTTCGCCAGAAATCTTGGAGCTTCCAATCTGGAGCTGGGTCTCATCCCGGCCATCGCGAATCTGGGCTGGGGCATTCCAGCCATATGGGGTGCAAAGTACGCGGAGAGATCGCCAAAGAAATTGAACCTCGTTCTCAAGGTAACGCTGGGAGAGAGGCTTCCTTACCTGTTCATGGCTCTGATCAGTTTCTACCTCGCTGTTCCTTCTCCAAGACTGGCTCTTTACCTTTCCATTCTGATGGTTGGGATCGCCACGTTCTCAATGGGATTTCTGGGGCCTCCTTGGATGAGCATGATAGAGAAGGTGATAGACCCACGAAGAAGAGGCACCTTCTTTGCCATGGGAAACGGTCTTGGAGCGATGCTGGGAGTCGGTGGCTCTGCCATCGCCGGAGAGCTTCTCTCGAGCCACCCGTTTCCCGTGAACTTTGGTTACGTCTTTCTCACAGCGTTTGTCTTCTTCATGGTGTCCTTCGTGTTTTTGGCTCTCACAAGGGAAGTGCCGGATCACACACTACCAGACGATGAACCTATATGGAACTACATAAAAAACATGAAGAATGTCTTTCTGGACAGACATTTCCGGAACTTTTTGATAGAGAGGATCATCACGAGTTTCATGTTTGCGTCCAGCGGTTTCATCACGGTGTATTTGCTGGAGAAGTTCTCACTTCCAGATGAATCGGCAGCGGTTTTCACGGCGATCGTTCTCGTTTCTCAAGGACTGTCTTCTTTCCTGTTCGGTCCCCTCGGTGACAGAAAGGGGCACAAACTGAATCTCCTTCTCAGCAAGATCTTTTATTCTGCAGCTGTCATACTGGCGTTTCTTTCCACATCACCGGTGCACGCCTATCCCGTCTTTGCTCTGATGGGCCTTGTGAACACCACGAACAACGTTGGAAACATGGCGATCACACTGGATTTCGTGTCTGGGAAGAGAAAAGAACTCTACATGGGGTCTCTGTACTTCTCAATCGCTCCTTTTTCCTTCGTTGCTCCCCTCATCGGAGGTAAAATAGCAGATCTTTCTGGATACGGTGTTCTCATGGTTCTCACGGGGTTGATCGGTGTATTCGGGATTTTCTACGTTGTGAAGTTTATCGTGGACCCGAGGGTTTCAAACAAGAACAATTGAAATTTCCTCTCTTCAATGGTAGAATTCTCAAGGTGTATATCACGCACGCTCCTGGATCCCACCCTCGGTGCCTGTGAAAAGGCCGGCGTGGGTGTGAAGGGAGCGGAGGATCAAAACCAAAAGAGTGGAGGTGTTTTTTGTGGCGGTTGTTACGATGAAACAGCTTCTGGAAGCGGGAGTTCACTTTGGACACAGAACGAGAAGATGGAACCCAAAGATGGCTCCCTACATCTACACGGAGAGGAAAGGCATCTACATCATCGACCTTCAGAAGACCCAGCAGTTGCTCGAAGAGGCTTACTACTTCGTAAGGGAGAAAGCCAGCGAAGGTGCAACGATTCTCTTTGTTGGGACGAAAAAGCAGGCCCAGGGAGTCATAAAGGCTGAGGCAGAAAGGTGTGGAGCCTTCTACGTGAACAACAGATGGCTTGGAGGACTTTTGACGAACTTCAAAACGATCAGATCGAGGATAGAAAAACTCATCGAACTCGAAGAAATGGAGCAGAGCGGCAAGCTCGACGAACTTCCAAAGAAAGAACAGAGCAGGATCAGAAGAATTCTCGAAAAACTCAGAAAAAACCTCGGCGGTCTCAAAGAGATGAGAAAGATTCCAGACATCATCTACATCGTTGACCCGAGGAAGGAAAAGATCGCTGTGGCAGAGGCGAACAAGCTGGGAATCCCCATTGTGGCTATTGTTGACACGAACTGCGACCCAGATCCCATTGACTACGTTATCCCTGGAAACGACGATGCGATCAGATCCATAAAGCTCATCACTTCCGTCATTGCAAATGCGTATCTCGAGGGAAGAGAGGGAGCTCCTCTCACTGCGGAAAAAGAAGAAACAGAAAGTGCAGAAGAAACGAGTGAAGAAGTAATGGAGGACATAAATCTGGAAGAACTCGAAGAGGAAGAAGAAGTGTAATCAAGGGGCGTTCCCGCCCCTTTAAATTTTCTCCAGTTTCACCGCGGTTCCGTACGCGAGGATCTCCGCAGCACCGCTCATAATCGTGGACGAAGAATATCTAAATCCTATCACCGCATCTGCTCCGAGTTTCTCCGCTTCTTTTATCATCCTTTCCAGTGCAATGTTTCTTGCCTCCGTGAGCATCTCCGTGTAGCCCTTGATTTCGCCACCCGCGAGGGTTTTAAAAGCGGCGGCTATGTCTTTTCCCAGGTGCTTCGACATCACCACGTTTCCGCAGACTACACCGAGGATCTCTTTCACCCTGTATCCAGGCACCTGTTCCGTGGTGGTGATAATCATTCTCCACACCTCCTTCAGAAGTCTCTCGTTTTGAAACTCTTCCAAGAAAGATAAGTGAAAACAACACCGGTTAAAGTGTAGATCAGCGACGGCCAGAGTGTGAGATCACCCTTCAAAACGTAGGAGTAGGTGTTCAAAGTGGAGAGAGTTTTCACAAATCCGCCAAGGACGGTGGTTCCCGCAAGAGTAGCAATCGAAGCGATGAGAGGCTGCACTTGATCTGAAGAGATCACAGAGAAGAACACCGTGATGGAAAACCACAGGTAAGTCGTTATCATCTCCACAAGGAAGTATTTGAACACCAGTCCTGTATCGAGTTTTTCTCCGATGAACCAGCTCACAGGTACTGGAACAAGAGCAAGCACGAAAAGCGCTACGAAAGTGAAAACAAGAGGAGCGAAGAACTTCACGATGAAGAGCTTTTTTCTGGACAGCCTCACGAGTAAAAGTTCGATCGTTTCGTTCTCTATTTCTCTTGCAAATATGGGAAAAGCAATTATGATCGCAAGTATCGGTACAAACTGTCCGAGGTTCTTTCCGTACCACTGCGTGATGATGTAGAAATTCCACTCTGAAAGCTTCTTTATGAACTCCTCTGTGACACCGAATT
Organism: Thermotoga sp. RQ2; assembly: GCF_000019625.1. Lineage (NCBI taxonomy): Bacteria > Thermotogati > Thermotogota > Thermotogae > Thermotogales > Thermotogaceae > Thermotoga > Thermotoga sp. RQ2. Next base: position 155,653 of record NC_010483.1, on the reverse strand, counting down.
TTTCAAGAAATCCTTCGGGAATGTTTTTCAACATTTCGGTGAGGGCCGGTGTGTAATCTTTCATCACCACCAGGAGCACGAACGTTCCAAGAAGGAGGAAGAACATCACAAGGAATCTCACCTTCATGTCCTTTAACTCCTTAACGATCATTTCTCTCACCCCTCACAATCGCTTTGAATATGTCTTCAAAGGTTGCTTCTTCGATCTCCACACCTTCAGGGGCTTCTTCCTTTTTCATAAGGTAAACTTTTTCTCCACTTTTGAGAGTTTTCAGAAGATAACCGTTCAGATCCTCTTTGGAAACCACAAGGCTGTAAGAGGACTTTATGTCGTCGAGGCTTCCCGTCAAGATGATCTTTCCTTCCTTCATGATGGCAACTCTGTCTGCGATCTTTTCCACTTCTGCCAGAACGTGACTTGTGTACAGAACGGATTTGCCTTCGAAGGTGAGGGACCTTATATGATCGAGTACCTCGTTTCGCACGAGGGGATCGAGTCCCCAGGTGGGTTCGTCCAGTATGTAGAGATCCACGTTCTCAGAGAAAACGAGTGAAAGGTAGAGAATAGTTCTCATACCGTGCGAGAGATTGGTCACCTTCTCGTTCAGGTCTATTCTGTACCTTTCGAGAAGTTCGAGGCAGTTTTTCTTGTTGAAGTCCTTCCCTATCTTCTCGAAGAGATCGATGATCTCTTTCACTCTGAGATACGGATAGAGCTTCTTCTCCTCCGGTAGATAAGTGAACGTGCCGTTCAGTTCGATCTCTCCGGAGTTTTTCCTTCTCAAACCTGTGATGCACTTCAGAGTCGTTGTTTTACCGGCACCGTTTGGACCGAGTATGGCAAAGATCTCTCCTTTTTCCACTTCGAAACTGATGCCGTCCACGGCCGCTTTTTCCCCGTAGAACTTTCTGAGATCTTTCACCTTGAGGATCATCATTCATCACCTCTGTAGATTTCTTCTGTTATTTTCAGAATCCTCTCCAGTGGAATACCCGCTTTCTTGCAGTCTTCGATCTTCTTCTTGAGTTCTGTTTCAAGCTGTGTTCGGATCTTTTCCAAGTTTACTTTTGAGACGACGTAGCCCTCTCCTCTTCTCACTTCTAAAACTCCTTCCCGGACGAGCTCTCTGTAAGCGCGGGCGACGGTGTTCAGGTTCACACCGAGGTCTTCCGCAAGATATCTTATGGAGGGCACAAATTCACCCTCTTTCAGTTTTCCCGACAGGATCAGAAGTTTTATCTTTTCCTTTATTTGTTCATAGATGGGTTTTGAGGAGTGAAAGTCGATCTTGAACCACAAGACCACCACCTCACTGTAATATTATACTATTACACTACTCTCAGAACCAAGTTCTGTCTTGCGTGTTTTGTTGCGTTTTGTTAAAATAGATGATGAAATCAATTAAATCAGGAGGGATGATCGTGCTTTTGAGAGAGATAAACCGATACTGCAAAGAAAAAGCCACCGGAAAGAGAATCTACGCAGTTCCAAAGCTGTGGATACCGAGTTTCTTCAAAAAGTTCGACGAAAAATCCGGCAGGTGCTTCGTCGATCCTTACGAACTCGGAGCCGAGATCACCGACTGGATTTTGAATCAGTCCAGAGAGCAGGATTATTCCCAGCCTATTTCATTTCTTAAGGGCGAGAAAACACCGGACTGGATTAAGCGTTCCGTTGTTTATGGATCCCTCCCCAGGACCACCACGGCGTACAATCACAAAGGCTCTGGATACTACGAAGAGAACGACGTTCTTGGTTTCAGAGAAGCGGGAACGTTCTTCAAGATGATGCTGCTTCTTCCGTTCATCAAAAGTCTCGGTGCGGACGCTATCTATTTACTTCCCGTGAGTAGAATGAGCGATCTCTTCAAGAAGGGAGACGCTCCATCACCGTACTCCGTGAAGAATCCAATGGAGCTCGATGAGAGGTACCACGATCCGCTTCTCGAACCTTTCAAGGTGGATGAAGAGTTCAAGGCCTTTGTGGAAGCGTGTCACATCCTCGGAATCAGAGTGATTCTCGATTTCATTCCAAGAACGGCTTCCAGAGACTCTGATCTCATAAGAGAACATCCGGACTGGTTCTACTGGATAAAGGTGGAGGAACTTGCAGATTACACTCCTCCAAGGGCCGAGGAACTTCCGTTCAAGGTGCCGGATGAGGATGAACTCGAGATCATATACAGCAAAGAAAATGTGAAAAGACACCTCAAAAAGTTCACACTTCCTCCGAATCTGATCGACCCTCAAAAGTGGGAGAAAATAAAAAGAGAAGAGGGGAACATTCTGGAGTTGATTGTGAAAGAATTTGGAATCATCACTCCTCCAGGATTTTCCGATTTGATCAACGATCCACAACCTACATGGGATGATGTCACGTTTTTGAGGTTGTACTTGGATCACCCGGAGGCTTCGAAAAGATTTCTCGAGCCGAACCAGCCTCCCTACGTTCTCTACGACGTAATAAAGGCGAGCAAATTTCCTGGAAAAGAGCCGAACAGAGAGCTCTGGGAGTACCTCGCGGGCGTGATACCACATTACCAGAAAAAATACGGAATAGACGGTGCAAGACTCGATATGGGGCACGCACTTCCCAAAGAACTTCTTGACCTCATAATAAAGAACGTGAAGGAGTACGATCCCGCATTTGCGATGATCGCAGAGGAGCTGGACATGGGGAAGGACAAAGTATCGAAGGAAGCGGGATATGACGTGATCCTGGGAAGTAGCTGGTACTTTGCGGGAAGAGTGGAGGAAATAGGAAAACTCCCTGAAATCGCCGAAAAGCTCGTTCTTCCTTTCCTCGCCTCCGTTGAGACTCCCGACACACCGCGCATTGCCACAAGAAAGTACGCTTCCAAGATGAAAAAACTGGCACCGTTTGTAACCTACTTTCTACCGAACTCTATTCCCTATGTGAACACGGGACAGGAGATTGGAGAGAAACAGCCCATGAACCTGGGGCTGGACACGGATCCAAACCTGAGAAAAGTCCTCTCCCCAACCGACGAGTTTTTCGGGAAACTCGCATTTTTCGACCACTACGTTCTCCACTGGGACAGCCCGGACAGAGGAATCTTGAGCTTCATCAAAAAACTGATAAAGGTGCGCCAGCAGTTCCTCGATTTTGTCCTCAACGGAAAGTTTGAAAACCTCACAACGGAAGATCTCGTCATGTACTCTTACGAGAGAAACGGACAAAAGATCATCGTCGCCGCAAATGTTGGAAAAGAGCCAAAAGAGATCACCGGCGGAAGGGTTTGGAACGGAAAGTGGAGTGATGAAGAGAAGGTAGTCCTCAAACCCCTTGATTTTGTTCTTGTTGTACAGGAGTGATATCTTCAGGGCGTTCGAAGGAAACGCACCCTGCTTTTCCCTGAGCCACTTCTGTGAAAAAAAGCATCAAAGCTCTTTCTATATCGGGGACTCCTCCTTTTTTGAGGAGTCCTCTTTTTCTCGCAAAGTCCTCGAAGAACTCGCTGAACGATGATGCTATTCTGACATTTTGAGCGAATATCTCAAAGGCCCTTTCGAAGATCCTCTGATCTTCTATTCTCTCCACTGGTAGGCTTCCCACAAGAAGGAGCTTCGCTGCGAGGTCTTCACTGAAGATGTTCTTGTAGAGAATACCGGGTGTGTCCAGAATCTTCACGCCGTTCTCCAGGGAGAACCACTGGATACCCTTTGTAACGCCAGGCTGTGCTCCAACAGAGCTCGCCCTTTTTCCTTTCAGCTTGTTTATGATCGTTGATTTTCCCGTGTTTGGAACACCAACGATCAGAACGCGGGCAAGTCTGTCGAAGGAGAGCTTCTTCAGGAGGACCTTCCTTGGTTCATCTTTGTGAGTGGTGATCACTCTTTTTCCCTGCTTTTTGAAGAACTCCACCCACTTCTTCGTTGTTTCCTCGTCTGCTATGTCCACTTTGTTCAGAAGGATGATCGTTTCTTTCCTGGAGAAGTCCACACCGTACGCCGATGTGGCAAAGGGGGCCCGCGCGTCGCGGACCTCCACCACCGTGTTCACAAGTTTCAGAAGATCCCTTATCTGCCGTTTTGCTTTCTCTATATGACCGGGATACCAGCTCACAGTTTCAGAATCTCCTCTATTTTCTTCTCGTTCTCCCTGATCAATTCTTCTGCTTCTTCTCTCGTATCTCCCCTTACGTGGATGTAAACCTTGAGCTTCGGTTCTGTTCCCGAAGGTCTCACGAAGATTCTTGATTTTTCAAAGACAAAGGCTATGGTCTCGTTTGGAATAACGTTTCCGTAACCCTTTGAGTAGTCGATGATATCGTTGCGAGTTTTGAGGGATTCGTATATTTTGATCGCTTTTTCGACATCTTCAACTTTGAAATTGATGAGCTTTTCCATGTAGTACCCGTGCTTCTGGTAGAGTTCTTCGAGCTTCTCGTAAGGATCGTGGTTGCTGAAGGCAATTGCGGAGAGCACACTGCCCACCACACCGTCTTTGTCCCTCGCGTGGGTTCCTGCAAGGTACCCACAGCTTTCTTCGAAACCGAAGACGAAGTTCCTGTCACCCTTTCTGCTGTGTTCCTCTATCAAGTGGCCTATGAACTTGAATCCAGTCGGCGTTTCTTCCAGGAAGGCACCTTTCTCTTCGCAGATCGGTCTCACCATGTCCGTTGTAACGATCGTCTTTATCACAAGGGGATTTTCCACCTTCACATAATCCAGGAGAAAGTCCGTGAGAAGGACACCTACTTGATTTCCTGTGAGTCTCCGTCCTCTGAAGACTACTCCCACTCTATCGCAGTCCGGGTCTGTGGCGAGTCCCAGAGTGGCTCCTTTTTTGTTCAAAAGAACAAGCGCTTCATCTTCCTCGGGATTAGGTGTGGGTGCGGTTGAGAAGTTCGGATCAGGTTTCATCTGCTCTTCTACGAGTCTGACTTTGAATCCAAGCCTCTTCAGGACCTCAGGCACGTAGTTTGCTCCTGTTCCGTGAAGCGGAGAGTAGGCGATATCCAGATCGGTCTTCATCGGAAGATTTGAAACAAGCTCAAGCACAGTATTTATGTAGCTCTCTTTCACTTCAGGTGGCACGAACTTGATTTCTCCCTCTTTCACACGGGAGGTATCGACTTTTTTGTATATCTCTGTGATTTCGTCTGTGTATTCGGGTATCGCCTGTACACCGTTCCAGGTGTAGACCTTGTAGCCGTTGTATTCCGGAGGATTGTGGCTTGCGGTGACGACCACACCTCCACCCGCTTTCACGTATCTCACGGCGAAGGAAAGAACCGGTGTCGGGGTAGGTTCAGGGAAAACGTAGGCTTCCAAACCTTCACCGGCGAAAACTCTGCCGGCCAGCTCTGCGAATTCTCTGGAATTCTTTCTCGTGTCGTAAGCAATCACCACGCTTTTCTGGCCTTTCTCTTTCAGCCAGAGGGCGGTGCTCAGAGAGGCTCTTTTCACCGTTTCTTCGTCGAATTCCCCTTTCCTCATCACGCCTCGAATTCCACCCGTTCCGAACAGAATCATCCTCTCTCACCTCCGAAAAGAACGTTTTTAACTCCAAATCTAAAACATACACCGCACAGATAACACCTGTTCCATCTACAGTCGTCTGTGGTTTCTCCCTTGATTGCTTTTCTGTACTCCTCTTTCAGAAACTCCTTTGTTACTCCCATGTCTATGTGGTCCCATGGGAGGTCTTCAGAAGGATCGATCTCTCTGAGATAGTCCTTGGGATCTATTCCCGTTTCATCGAAAGCTTTTTCCCACAGATCGAATCTGAACATCTCACTCCATTCGTCGAAGAGTGCTCCCAGTTCGTGTGCCTTCACTATGAGATTCAGAAGTTTTCTGTCACCCCTTGAGAAAACTCCTTCAAGAAGACTCATTCTTGGATCGTGATAGGAAACTTCTGCGAATTTTTTTGCTCTTTTCAGTGTTCTGATCCTTTCGTGCGCTTCTTCAGGAGAGATCTGCCTCGCAAACTGAAAGGGCGTGTGCGGTTTTGGAACGAACACGGAGACGGAAGCGGAAACTTCTTTGAAGCCGAGTCTCTTCACTTTCTCTAAGAGTTCGACCATCTCTTCGAGATCTTCATTCGTCTCTCCAGGAAGTCCCATCATGAAGTAGAGTTTCACACGTCTCCAGCCGGATTTTTTCGCGGCTTCGAGCGTTGCGAAGATATCTTCTTCACTTATGTTCTTGTTGATAATGTTTCTCAACCGCTGTGTAGATGCTTCGGGTGCGAAGGTGAGGCCTGTTTTTCTCACGGAGGCAATTCTCCCGGCGATCTCCACACCGAACCTGTCCATCCTCGTGGATGGTATGGATACGGCGATCTTCTTTTCTGAGTATCTTTTCAAAAGTTCGGATACTATCTCCCCTATCTGAGTGTGATCCATCGTCGAGAGAGAAAGGAGGGATACTTCTTCATAGCCGGTGTTTTTCAGCATTTCTTCGACATTTTCGAGGATGTTCTCGAGGGATCTTTCTCTCACAGGTCTGTAATAAACGCTCGCATGGCAGAATCTGCATCCCCTCGTGCATCCTCTCGCGACCTCTATGATGGCTCTGTCGTGGACTGATTCGACGTTCGGCACGATCTTCTTCACCGGAACGGGTTGGGAGTTCAAATCTTTCACGACTCTTCTTTTTATGGTCTGAGGATATTCCGGTGAAACTGGAACTATCTTTTTTCCTTTCTGCTCGTAGAACGCTGGAACGTAAACCCCTTCGATCTTGGAGAGTTCTTTCCAGATCGTTTCTCTTTCTTCTCCCTTCGTTTCTTTCAACACCTGAGCGATTTCAAGGATCGCTTCCTCACCATCACCAATGAGAATCGCATCGAAAAATCCGTAGATCGGTTCGGGATTCGAAGAGCACGGACCTCCACCGAGAACAATGGGATCTTTCCTCTTTCTCTCCCAGAAGAAGAGGGGTATTCTGGAGAGTTTCAAAACCTCTATGACGTTGGTGTACGAGAGTTCGTACTCCAGAGAGATTCCAACGGCATCCATCTGATAGAGTGGTGTGTAGGACTCCATAGTGTAAAGGGGGATATCCTTTTCTTTCATGCGCTCTATCATGTCGATCCAGGGAAGATAGCTCCGCTCCGCCCAAACGTCCGGTTGTTCGTTCAAAATGTGGTACAGTATCTCAAGACCGTGGTTTGAAGTACCTACCTCGTAAGTGTCGGGAAAAACGAGGGCTATCCGGAGGGAAACCTCCTCTGGATCTTTCACAACGCTGTTGATTTCTCTTCCTATGTATCTACTCGGTTTTCTAACCCAGGGAAGTGTTTCATTCAAGAATTTTAGAATCATCCTTTCACCTCAGTTTTGATTTTATCATTGGTTGTTATAATTAGAAGGCGAGGTGAGATCATGAACGATTTGATCAGAAAGTACGCTAAAGATCAACTGGAAATTTTGAAAAGGATCATAGAAAAGTCTGAAGGAATATCCATTCTCATAAACGGAGAAGATCTCTCGTATCCGAGAGAAGTATCCCTTGAACTTCCCGAGTACGTGGAGAAATTTCCCCCGAAGGCCTCGGATGTTCTGGAGGTAGATCCCGAGGAGGAGAACATAGGTATAGACGAAATCAGAACGATAAAGGACTTCCTGAACTACAGCCCTGAACTCTACACGAGAAAGTACGTGATAGTCCACGACTGTGAAAGAATGACCCAGCAGGCGGCGAACGCGTTCTTGAAAACCCTTGAAGAACCGCCAGAATACGCTGTGATCGTTCTGAACACCCGCCACTGGCATTATCTACTGCCGACGATAAAGAGCCGAGTGTTCAGAGTGGTTGTGAACGTTCCAAAGGAGTTCAGAGATCTCGTGAAAGAGAAAATAGGCGATTTCTGGGAGGAACTTCCGCTCCTTGAGAGAGACTTCAAAACGGCTTTCGAAGCCTACAAACTTGGTGCGGAAAAACTTTCTGGATTGATGGAAAGTCTCAAAGTTTTGGAGACGGAAAAACTCTTAAAGAAAGCCCTTTCAGAAGGACTCGAGGGTTATCTCGCGTGTAGGGAGCTTCTGGAGAGATTTTCAAAGGTGGAATCGAAGGAATTCTTTGCGCTTTTTGACCAATTAACCAATACGATAACGGGAAAAGACTCATTTCTTTTGATCCAGAGACTGACAAGAATTGTCCTTCACGAAAACACCTGGGAAAGCGTTGAAGATCAAAAAAGCGTGTCTTTCCTCGATTCAATTCTCAGGGTGAAAATAGCGAATCTGAACAACAAACTCACTCTGATGAATATTCTCGCGATACACAGAGAGAGAAAGAGAGGTGTCAACGCTTGGAGCTGAAGGCAAGGGCAGTGGGAGTGGAGATAATACCAAAGGGTAAGATAATTTACTACTCTGTACCCAACGGTGATGAGTACGAGAGAGGAGACCTCGTTCTGGTTCTGGGAGATTTCGGACTTGAAGTTGGGAAAGTACTGATACCTCCCAGGGAAGTGGTCATAGACGAGGTGGGGTACGAACTCAAGGCTGTCATCAGAAAGCTGACGGATGAAGATCTAGAACAGTACAGAAAGAATGTAGAAGATGCGTGGAATGCTTTCCAGATTTGCAGGCAGAAAATAAAAGAACACGGTCTTCCCATGAAGCTTCTCTACGCCAAGTACACCTTCGATAGAACGAGGCTCATCTTTTTCTTCAGTGCGGAAGGAAGGGTTGATTTCAGAGAGCTTGTAAGGGACCTCGCAAAGATCTTCAAAACGAGGATAGAGTTGAGACAGGTCGGTGTTAGGGATGAGATGAAGTTCTTTGGAGGCCTCGGATTGTGCGGACTTCCGACATGCTGTTCCACATTTCTCAGAGAGTTCACCAGCGTCACACTGAAGCACGCCAAAAAACAGCAGATGATGATCAATCCGGCCAAGATATCCGGGCCCTGTCGAAGACTTCTCTGTTGCCTCACTTATGAGTACGACTTCTACGAAAAAGAGCTGAAGGGAATTCCCGACGAGGGAAGCACCATAACGTACGAAGGGAAACGTTACAGGGTGGTCAACGTGAACGTGTTTCTGAAAACAGTGACCCTTTTCTCGGATCAGGAGGGAGAGATGATAAAGGTCCCGTTCGATCGTTTCAGGAAGGGGGAATGAAGATGTTCCAGGGGATTGGAAAGTTTCTGATCCTCATGGGACTCATCCTTGTGGTTTTCGGTGTTCTGCTTGTGCTGTTCGAAAAGATCCCGTTTCTTGGGAAACTTCCCGGAGATATAGTGATAAGGCGAAAAAACTTCGTTTTTTACTTTCCTTTGATGACGAGCTTGATCATCAGCGTGGTGATATCTCTCATTCTGTACCTGATATCCCGAATGAGGTGATGGTATGGACGATCAGATAAAAAGGAAAGTTTACAGTTACATTGGATTCGCTGTTAAGGCAAGAAAGATCGTATTCGGAAAAGAACGTATCAGGGCGTATATAAGGGCCCCGAGAAAGAAGAAACTCATCATCATAGCGAAAGATGCCAGCGAGAGGACAAAGAGGGACACTATAATACGGTGTGAAAACAAGAACGTTCCGTACATTGTCATGTTCACCAAGGAAGAGTTAGGGAGGCTTCTGGACAAACCCGGTGTTTCTGTGGTAGGTCTGGAGGAGGACAGTCTGATTGAGGCTATAGAAAAGGTGGTAAAATAGACGAGGCGAGGTGATAGAAATGGCCAGACTGAGAGTTTACGAGTTAGCCAGAAAACTGAACATGTCACCAAAAGAACTTCTTCAGGAACTGGAAGAGCTCGGCGTGAACGTGAAGAGCCATATGAGTTATGTGGACGAAGAAATGGCGAATATCATCATAGATCTTTTGGAAGAAGATAACCGGAAAGCCAAGCAGCCTTCCAAGCCAAAGAAAGAAAAGGGAGAAGAGGAAGTAGAAAAAGAGGTCGTCGAAAAGAAAAAGAAGAAAAAGATCACTTTGAAGCCAGACGAACTCAAGCTCGATATCATCGCGGAGAAAATAGGTGTTCCACAAAACAAGATCATCCAAGACATGTTCGTCAAGAGAGGAATCGCGTTGAGACCCGGTCAGATCCTGAAGCTTGAGGAAGTAGAACAGATCCTCAAGGAGTACAAGATCGAGATAGAGATAGAGGAAGAACAGCAAACTTCAGTGGAAGAAGTTGACGAATTTGAACTTCTGGAAAAGAGATACCAGGAGCTCTACGAAAAAGAGAAGGACAAACTCGTTCCAAGGCCTCCTGTTGTAACGGTCATGGGACACGTCGATCATGGAAAGACCACGCTCCTCGACAGGATCAGATCCACAAGAGTCGCTGAAAGGGAAGAAGGAGGAATAACACAGTCCATAGGTGCGTATCAGGTGGAGGTCAACGGGAAAAAGATCACCTTCATAGACACACCCGGGCACGAGCTCTTCACCGAGATGCGCGCAAGGGGAGCCCAGGCGACGGACATAGTGGTTCTCGTTGTGGCGGCGGACGATGGTGTGATGCCACAGACGATAGAGGCCTACAACCACGCCAAGGCCGCCAACGTGCCGATCATTGTGGCGATAAACAAGATTGACAAGCCAAACGCTAACGTGGAAAAGACGAAGCAGGAACTCGTAGAAAAGCTGGGACTCATCCCCGAAGAGTGGGGTGGAGACACGATAGTAGTTCCCATATCAGCAAGAACCGGTCAGGGAGTCGATGAACTGCTGGAGATGATCCTTCTCGTCGCAGAGATGAACGAGATAAAGTGCTACCCCGAAGGACCTGCGAGGGCCGTGATCATAGAGTCTAAACTGGACAAAAAAATGGGGCCTGTCGCGAGTGTGATCGTGAAAGATGGTGTTCTGAAGGTTGGAGACGCGGTTGTTGCTTCGAACACGTACGGCAAGGTTAGGAATCTCTTCGACGACAACATGAGACCCATCAGAGAAGCCTATCCATCTCAGCCCGTTATGATCCTCGGCTTCGAAGATGTTCCCGACGTGCATTCCAACGTCTACGTGGTTGAAAGTGTAGAAAAAGCCAAAGAAATCGTGGAAAAGAGACTGCAAAGGCTCGAAGCCCAAAAACAATCGAGGAAGCACATAAACCTCGAGGATCTCATGAAGATGATGCAGGAGAAGGAAAAGAAAGTGCTCAATCTCATTCTGAAGGCGGACACGTACGGCTCTGTGGCTGCTTTGAAGAATGCGATAAACAAGCTCCAGTCCAAAGAAATCGAGTTGAACATAGTTCACGCTGGAGTGGGCGAGATCAGTACAAGCGATGTGATGCTCGCCGCTGCCGTGGATGGGGTCATCCTCGGTTTCAGGGTGAAGGTGAACAACCAGGCGAGAAGACTCGCGGAGCAGGAAGGCGTCGATGTCAGAACTTACTCCATCATATACAAACTCGTCGAAGATCTGAAGCTCGCACTCGAAGGTATGCTGGAGCCAGAGGAAGTTGAAGAAGTCATCGGTCATGGCGAGATAAGAAAGGTCTTCAAGATATCCAAAGTAGGAAAAGTGGCAGGAGTTCAAATGCTCGATGGTAAAGCCGACAGGAACGGTTTTGTGAGAATCTACAGAAACGGACAGCTCGTTTTCGAAGGAAAAATAGAGAGTTTGAAACACTACAAAGAGGACGTCAACGTAGTTGAAGCACCGCAGGAGTGTGGAATAAAGTTCGCGGGATTCGACGATATACAGGAAGGAGACGAATTGGAGTTCTACGTGATAAGAAAGGTGAAGAGAAAGCCGACTTTCGTGGAGGAACAGTCAGATCAGGAACAGAAATGAAGGGGCGAAAGCCCCTTCTTTATTCAATCGTTTCTACTCTCACGTTTTGACCTCCTCCCAATCCCCTGAAGGGGATGGGACTTTTGGTGGCTCTCAGGCCACCTTCCATGGAGCCAAAGATGCTCCATGGCCACAGAGGTGTGGATGAAACCTCACACCTCTGGCGGGGGCCAAACCCGCTACTACCTGGCCTGTGCCAGGATACCTTTTCCAGATGTTGATTGCTCCAACTCCGTCCCTGTGATACTCAAAACCACAGGCTTTGCAGTGGTATCTTCTTCCGTTCGGATTGTTCTTTGCACCACAGACAGGACACGTCTTGCTTGTATTCGCTTCTGAGATGAGTTTCACTTCGATTCCGAACTGCTCTGCTTTGTACCTTATCATCTCGATGAGTTTTCTGAACTGCCACTGGTGGATCTTTTGGTTCGCGTTGTCGCTGTAGTCCGCTCTTTCTCTGATCCCTGTGACGTCTCCTATCACGATGGTTCTGATTTGTTTTCTGAGGCACAGTCCGATGAAACTGCTTGTGATCTTGTGCATGATGTCGTTGATCTGGTTTCTGAGCCGTCTCAGGGCTCTTTTCTTTGCACTAACAAGCTTGTTGTACCTTCTTGATCCCTTCTTGCACTCTGCTATGGCAGACTGAAAACTTGCAAGGCGTTTGTTTCGATAGCGAAGAACACTGCTGAGGACTCCTCCGTGGTAGCTGATGACTTCTTTTCCATCAAAGCACGTAATGGGACGGAGCACTCCAAGGTCGACCGCCATAACACCAGAGCCAGCATTCTTCTCTTCAATCTCCACCTCTATCGCAAGGTGGAGATAGTATCCATCTTCAAAGACAAGTCTTGTCTGTTTGATGCGAAGGGGAGGTTTGAGAGGTGTTTGTACAACAAATGGTTCTCGTTCTTTGCCCAAAGACAATCTCAGGGTACCGTCTGGCAGAAGTTTTACAGCGCTTTCTTTCCATATGAACGGCAGATAGCGTTTTTTCTTGTGGGGAGGTTTTGCATCTTGATTCTTTTTGGCTGCTTTGAAGTACCCTTTGAGGGCTTGAAAGTAGAGCTGAACAAATGCCTGCTTTGAATGGACGTGGATTTTGATGTTTTCTGCCCAGCGGAGGATGTATTTGTCTGCGGTGAGCCAGGACAGCCAGAAGCCTTTCTTTTGGTGTATCTTTTGCACGAGAGACATCGTTTTGTTGTAGATTCTCGCTGCGGTGCGGTTGAGTTCTTCGCATGTTTGACTCAGGTGTCCTGGTACGGCGAGTTTGTAGGTTCGTATCACACGTCTTGACATTCCTCGATGTACCTCCTGATAGTTTCTTCAGAGACATCACCAGCTGTTCCAACGTAGTAACTTCGAGCCCAAAGGCCCTCTTTGGTTCTAAGCTCTGGAAATTTCTCCAGCAGTTTCCTCGCTGAAACACCCTTGAATAGGTTTGCTATCTCAGCCGGTGAAAATCTCGGAGGCGCCGATACAAACAAATGAACATGATCAGGCTGAATAGAGAGGGCCAGTATTTCTATTCCGTGTTGTTTTGCTGTGTTGCGGAGTATTCGTTCAAGTTCTTCAGCTATGGAGCCGACCAGGATTTTTCTGCGGTATTTAGGTATCCACACAAAATGATAGTTCAGATTATAATGACTCCACCTTGTCTTCTTGATATGCATACCTATCACCACATTCAATTATATCATAAGATAATTAACACCACAACAAACCTATCCCCCTGAAGGGGGATGGCTTGCGTGGTTGGGGTTCTGTCACTCAATTTGAAACTACTGTTTTCCGCTATCTTCATGTCTATACTTCCTGCGAACTTGTGAAGAGATATACCGCACTCTGAGAAAATCACGTAGAAACTTTTCTTTCCATCTTCGGACAGTCTGAAGTACACTCTTCCCTCTGCAGATCCTTCTCTCTTCAGGTTACACTCAAGGATAAAGTTCGTCCACTCTCCTGGAGTGAAAACTCCACGGTCTATGATCACTTTGAGGACCTTGCCTATGGTTTTATCTGCTTGTACTCCTTCTTCAACGTGTGGAGCCTTTCCAAGTACCTTCCAGGGCCCAAACGGGGCAACCTGACCCTGGCCGTAAGCTTCAAAATCTTCAAAGAAATCCTCTGTTCCCGTTGGTTCCACTACCTTGAAACCGAGGTCCACCTTCGGCATTTCGACATCCACTTTGGGAAGAGGCACCGGCACCTGAACCCTCGATTCACAGCTGGTTCCCATCATGAGAAGCAGGGAAGCGGTCACCAGAAAAAGTAAGAAAAGTATTTTCATGTTAATCATCCCTTATTTATGTTCGATTTTATGAACTCCACCATGTGATCGTAGTGCGACCCTTTCCAGTAGATTCTTCCACACACCGGACAGCGAGCGAACTCGTTGAAGAATCCATAGACTTTTGGAGGAACTCTGTTTTTCACAGCTTCTTTTGGTACTTCTTCGAGTTCCACACCACATTCGATACATCGGGTGAAGGGTTTCATCCACTTCTTCAGATCGTATCTTTCCACCACCTCCACCAGTTGTTCCTTCGGATCCGTGTTTCTCACGTAGTAACCGAAGACGAGCTCTTTTCTTTTCAAAAGACCCGTGTCTCTGGACAGAAGGATAGCTTTCTTTTTCACCGCCATCCAGCAGAGTTTTTCGTCGCTTTCTTCACCAAAAACCGCTTCAAAACCCAGCATTCTGAGAAGCCGTGCCAATTTTCCAAGGTGTATATCGAGCACAAAACGGGGTTCACCTATGTATCTGGGAGTGACGAGCCAGTCTTCAGGAATTTCTATGTTCTGGAACTCTGGATACACAAAGAAGAGTTCTCCATCTTCCACCATATGATCGAAGCCGACCGGTTTTCCGTTCAGTGTGATGAGGCTCACTTCCACATGTGGAACTCCAAGGGCTTCTATTCTGTCCTTCACCGTCTGAAAACCCGTGAAGCGATGAGTTTTTATTCTTTCACTATTTCTGAAGAAATCGTTCAATCTACCGAAAAACCTGAAAAAGGCTATTTTTTCGTATTTCATAGATGATCCCCTTTCGTGGTAGAATTCTAATGGGTAAGTTCAGCCTAACTGGAGGTGGTTTTCATGTTGAAGTCAGGCGATAAGGCGATCGATTTTGAGCTGGTGAACACCGATTTGAAAATGGTGAAACTCTCCGATTTTTCTGGAAAGAACGTTGTGCTTGCTTTCTATCCAGGAGCGTTCACGAGTGTTTGTGAGAAAGAACTCTGCACGTTCAGGGATTCTCTCTCCAAGTTTAACAGACTCAACGCGGTGGTTCTTGGAATCAGCGTGGACAGTCCGTTCGCAAACAAGGCCTTCGCTGAGAAAAACCACATCACGTTCGATCTGCTCTCCGACTTCGGCGGAAGGGTGGCTTCACAGTACGGTGGTGTCCACGAGAACTTTCTGAATATCCCCGGCTACACCGCTGCGAAGAGGGCTGTTTACGTGGTAGACGGAGGCGGAACGATAGTTTATTCCTGGGTTTCCGAAGATCCAGGTAAGGAACCACCCTACGAAGAAATAGAAGAAGCGCTCGAGCGTCTTTCAAAATAAACATCTCGATGATTTTTCCGATAAGAAAATAGGGGTGATACCATGAGAGTAGAAGGGATCGGCTACAACCCCGTTTATCAAAGTTATGCTCAGCAGCGCACTACCCCCGTTTCAACAGCTGGTAGTTCTCCTGTCATGACAAAAGAGCAGATGGAGCAGATACTCTTCTTCTCCCTTTATCAGCAAACGGGTCTGAACGTGAAGCTCGTGAGAATTGCAGGAGAACTCTACGGAAAGATGATGGACCAGCTGGCCTGAAGGGGACCTCCCCTTCAGGTTTCAAGGGGGGAAATAGGAGATGGTGGAAGAGCTCCTCGGAAAAGCACTGGCACGAAAAAGATCCCTGAGGAAAGATGAGACGATCGATGTGTTCAATCGGGTGACTTACTTTTTCCCAAAAGATTTCGTCATCACGAACTATCCCAGAAATCCGGTGGCTGTGTTCAATCCTGGAGCGGTTCTCGTTGGCAAAGCACTTCATGTTTTTCCCCGTTTGATTTTCGATTACTACAAGTACGTTTCGTCTATTGGTCATTTTATAGTGAACATCGACGATCTGTTGAATGGAGAAGTAAAAAAACCATTGGAAATGGAAGTTGTATTCTGGCCGAGAGATATTCAGGAGTTTCTGGGGTGCGAAGATCCGAGGGTGTTCTTCAGAAATTCCCGTTTCGAGCTTCTCTACACAGCGAAAGGATACAAAGACTGGTCACAGGAAGGAAAGCCCCACACCGATTTTCTTGCGTACGCCGTTCTCGATGAGGATCTGAACCTGATTGAGAAGAGATACATATCGATAAAAAGTACGCTGGGTGAGTATGTGCCGGTTTCCATGAAAGACAGTTCTTTTGTGGAGTCGAACGTTATCTTGACGAGATTGACGGTTGGTGATGCCAAGGTCTGCTGGAGAGGAAGGCTCGAAGGAAGTTACATAGATCTGTATTCGCTCGATCCCGTCTTTTTCCCGGAAGAGTGGGAGACGAAAGTTGGATGGTCAACGAACACTGTTGAAGTGAAGGAAGGTTATCTGGTGGGATGGCACGCTGTTCTCAAAGATCTCACCTACAAAAACGGTCTGGCACTCGTGGATGGCAGGGGAAGGCTCCTCGGTACCACGAATTACGTTCTCTCACCAAAAGGTGTGATTGAGGAGTACGGAGACAGAATAAGGGTGATATTCGGGTGTGGGCTCGTCGTCTATGAAGGAAGAGTGATATGGATAGGCGGTGTTTCCGATTGGGCGATAGGTGTTTTTGAGACGAGTGAAAGAGAGATCATGAATTTAATGAAAGAAGCAACATGAATTTAACAGTGCGGTGGTATCGTATCTTTGTGAGGTGAGACAATGGGTAGTTTCGTACTCTTTGAGCAAGGAATTCTCAGCGATATGATAATGTGCACTACGATCAAAAGCCGGCCCCTCGAAGGACCGGGAGTTTTCGTGTGAGCAGTGAGACTGAAATCGAGGGGCCGGCCGGATGGTCGGCCCCTTTTGTTTTATAGGGAGGTGAGGAGATGAGGATTGCTGCAGGAGCTCCTGTCCTTGCGTCGGGAAGGTTCAAGAGAGTGGGCTTGAAGAACGGATACACGCTTTTGGTGGATAGATCTGCTGTTCTCCCGGAAGAACTTTCATTGAACGGATCTCCCCTCGAAAAGAACGGAGCGATCCTCGTGGATGCTCTCAAAGAGTCTGATTTTGCTCTGGAAAGAGATGGGAAGTTCTTCCTGAAGATATCACAGCCGATCGTGGTTCATTTCTTTGAAGGCATAAGTGTTAAGATCTTCCCTGAACTCACACCGTCTGTGTGCGTCACTGGAGTATTCACTGGAGAGAAAGGAATTCTCGTTCTTGGAAAAGAGGAAGCGATATGTGACAGGGTAATAGATTCGTTCGAAAATTCCGTGAGAAACTCCTATGACATTCCAAAGTTCTTGAGAGATGTCAGAGAAAATTCTGGAATATTGGGAATAGTTGCGATTGCGGGGAAAGTAGTGGGAACGTGGGCGAAGGGAAAACTGGACGTTCTTTGATCGAAAGGTCCGCCCCGAGGAGCGGACCAGATCAGAACTTTAGAAGAATCAAGGCCTCCGGGTTGACAACCTGGAAGGTGAACGTCTCCGTTATGAAAAGCCTCACCGCGTCTTTTTCCCTGTCTTCGTACCCTATCGAGAGATCCTGTCCAAGGATCAATTTGAAATCCCCTCCACGCTCAGAAACGACGAGGGCATCCTCGATTCTCGGTGTGGTTATGATCTTGCCACCCCTGAGGCATTCTTCCACTCTCTTCTCGAGGGGGTAATGCCCTGCCTCTTCCTTCAGGAAGTTGATCCATCTGTCCGTGTTTATGACGAGTGTGTAAGGGCCCTCTATACCATCTTTTGAGAAGATCGAAAGAGCCCTCACTATGGCTTCGAGGAGGTCTTTCGGTGTGCTTCCACATTCGATTTTCCTCTCTTCGAAGGAAAGAAGGCCTTTAACACCCGATTTTTCACATCCTCTGAATATCACTTCGTCTTCAAATTCCGCAACCTTTCTCACCGTTTCTTCTAAGCTGGAAAGATCCACGTTCGGTTTTCCTCTCTCGAGGTTGTCGAGTTCCCACAGATCGAGAGTGAACGTTGCCCTCAGTTCGATGAGCGGCAGAGACTTCCTCAATCCCCACTTCACCACTTCGTTCTCGTCTGAAAGCACCTCAACTTCCCCGAGTGGATGGGCAGCGTACTCCCAGCCGTAGGGACCTTCCACATCGACGAATTTCCTTCCGTAGAGCTGTGTTTTGAAGATCTCTCTTGCTCTGTTGTCTATCTCCTGCCACTGTTTTTCTGTCAGAGGAGCAAAGGATCTTTTCAGAAATTCCATGTTCACCACCCCTTTCAGAGCTTCCTTATGCCGAGGTCTCCACCCGTGTTTTCTGATCCACCGGACGTTTCTTCTTCGATTTCTGTGATCGGCTTGTCCGTGAACAGGTAAGTTCTGAGTGCCTCATCCCAGCCGGGCATGTTCCTTCTCAGCCACTCAAGTAGCATTGCTGCGTGCTCCATCTCCTCGTCTCTGTTGTGTTCGAGTATTTTTCTCACGGTTTCGTCTTTCGTGGTGACAACCCTCTGATGGTACCAGGCGACCGCCTCTATCTCTTCTTTCAGGCTGTTCAGAGCTCTCACGAAATCCCTGTCCTTCCCCGTGAGTTCGGAAACTGGTTCGTGGTACTGATCTGCCATTTCCTTTCACCTCCGTTGAACGCTTTCTAAAATGAAACCTCCATTTAAATTGTATCACACAAAAATCCTTTAAAATTGAGGTTGAAAAAATGAATATCGAAAACCTTCCCCAGGGGGAGCTCCTATTCCGGGGCTGAGAGGAGGACGGAAGTCCTCGACCCCAAGAACCTGATCCGGGTAATGCCGGCGGAGGGATCGGGGAAGGAGGAAATAAAAAACCTCCGCTCGGCGGAGGTTTTTATTTTTACTAAGGAGGTGTGTCTATGAGAGATGTGTTGATCTCCAGACTCATCGTTGAGAGGTATTTTGAAAAACTCAGAAATAGTCTGGAGCTGGATGTTGCGATCGTGGGAGCGGGACCGAGCGGTCTCACGGCAGCGTACGAGCTGGCAAAGAATGGTTTCAGAGTGGCCGTGTTCGAAGAGAGAAACACCCCGGGAGGCGGTATCTGGGGTGGAGGAATGATGTTCAACGAGATCGTGCTGGAGAAAGAACTCGAGAACTTTCTGAAGGAGGTAGAAATCGAATACGAAGTGAAAGAAGACCACATAGTGGTGGATTCCGTGCATTTCGCTTCGGGACTTCTCTACAGAGCAACGAAGGCAGGAGCCATTGTCTTCAACAACGTTTCGGTTGAAGATGTGGCGGTCCAGAACGGTAGGGTCTGTGGAGTGGTGGTGAACTGGGGTCCAACGGTGAGACTCGGGTTGCACGTCGACCCCATAACAGTGAAGGCTTCGTTCGTTGTGGATGGCACCGGTCACCCCGCGAACGTGGTTTCACTTCTTGCAAAGAGAGGTCTCGTAGAGATGAAAACAGAATTTCCTATGGACGCCGATGAAGCGGAAAAATTCGTGGTAGATAACACCGGTGAGATCTTCCCGGGGCTTCTCGTCTCAGGGATGGCGGTCTGCGCTGTTCACGGCGGACCGAGGATGGGTCCCATCTTCGGTGGAATGATTCTGTCCGGTCAGAAAGTGGCGAGAATCGTGAGTGAAAGGTTGAGGTGATATCATGACCCAGATGGAAATGGCCAGAAAGGGTGTTGTTTCCGACGAGATGAAAAAGGTGGCGGAGTACGAGGGAGTGGATGTCGAGATCGTCAGGCAAAAACTTGCGGAAGGCAGAGCGGTTCTTCCAAAGAACAAACTCCACAGGATAGAAAGGCCAATGATCGTTGGAGAAGGTTTCAGTGTGAAGGTGAACGCGAACATAGGAACCTCCCAGGGATTTTCTTCGCTCGAAGAGGAAAAGGAAAAGGCAAGGGTAGCGATAGAATACGGTGCTGACTCCCTCATGGTTCTTTCCACGTGGGGAGACCTGAGGGAGATCAGAAGGGCCATCGTGGAGATGTCGCCCGTTCCAGTTGGTTCGGTGCCCATATACGATTCCGCCGTGAGGAGTTACCAGATGAAAAAGAACGTGGTGGATTTTTCGGAGAAGGACTTCTTCGATATGGTCATAGCACACGCGGAAGATGGCATAGACTTTATGACGATCCACGTCGGTGTGACGAGAAGGGTGCTTGATAGGATAAAAAGTTCAAGGCGGGTTTTGAAGATCGTGAGCAGAGGAGGAGCGATCATCGCGGGATGGATGATAAAGAACAACAGGGAAAATCCGTTCTACGAACACTTCGATGAACTCTTGGACATTGCAAAAGACTACGATATCACTCTGAGTCTTGGCGACGGCATGAGACCCGGAGCTGTGGTGGATGCGAGCGACGCCCAGCAGTTCGAAGAGCTGTTCGTGATGGGGGAACTCGTGGAGAAAGCGAGGGAAAAAGGGGTCCAGGTGATGCTGGAAGGGCCGGGGCACGTTCCACTGAACGAGGTGGAGATGAACGTGAGGCTCATGAAAAAGATCGGAAAAGGAGCCCCCATCTTCCTTCTGGGACCTCTTCCAACGGACAGAGCCATGGGCTACGATCACATAGCCTGCGCGATAGGTGGTGCGCTGGCTGGCTACTACGGAGCCGATTTCCTCTGTTATGTAACTCCTTCAGAGCACATCTCGCTTCCGGATGTTGAAGACGTGAGAGAAGGTGTGATAGCCTCTAAGATAGCGGCTATTGTCGCGGATGTGGCGCGCGGAAACAAAAAAGCCTGGGAGCTTGAGAAAAAGATGGCCCTCGCAAGAAAGAACTTCGACTGGGAGACGATGTTCAGCCTTTCGCTGGGAAAGGACGTTGCGAAGAAGAAATACGAGGAAAGACCGTACCCCGACAAAGGCTGTTCTATGTGTGGACCATTCTGTGCGATAAAGATAGCGGAGGAGTTCTCTTGAGAAAAGGTGTATCCACGAGCATCATAAGAAGCAATCCCGATCTGCTTGAAGCACTCCCGAAAGCAGAACTTTACGAACTGGGTTTTTTCAAGGCGGAAGACCTCGAGAAGGTCCTCCGCTTTTTTCACGACAAAAATTTTGGAATCCACGCTCCTTTCATCTACAGGTACAGATACCACCATCCGAATCCGACCTCTCTGAACGAGGAAGAAAGAGAGGACACCTTTTCTGTGAACAAAAAATGCGCTGAGCTTGCCAGGAAGATCGGCGCAGAATACATGATAATTCACTTCCCAAATGCCCTTCAGAAAGAAAACTGGCTTTCTGTTTACAGAGAGGTGGAGAGAGAATTCTCCGAGCTTGCGGGTGTCATCAGCGTTCGAGTGGAGAACGTTTATGGAAACGATCATTTCCACTCCGCTGAAGATTACAGGACCTTTCTTGAAAACACAGGTTGTAAGATGTGCGTTGACATCGGCCATCTTCTTCTAGACGCTGAGGTTTACGGTTTTTCTCCCATCGAATTCATAGAAAAACTCTCTGATTTTGTAGAAGAATTTCACATTTACTACGCGGATTTCGAAACCTACAAAAAATGCCATCACGCTCCCTGGGGTGAATCGAAAGAGTTTCTTGAAGTGCTGGAGTTCATAAAGGATTTCGACGCGGATTTCGTTCTGGAGCCGACACCGGAATGTGAAGAAGGTCTGGAAAAACTCTTCGAATACTGGAGGGATCTCTAATGGTTCTTGTAGTTGCGGGTTTCGATCCTTCGGGAGGTGCGGGGATAATTCAAGATGTGAAGGTTCTCTCGGCTCTCGGTGTGAAAACTCATGCGGTGATCTCAGCTCTGACCGTGCAGAACGAAAACCGGGTGTTTTCAGTGAACTTCAGAGACTGGGAAGAAATGAGAAAAGAAATAGAAGTCCTGACACCTCCGCGGGTGATAAAGGTAGGACTCTCTGCACCGGAGACGGTGAAAAGACTGAGGGAAATGTTCCCGGATTCAGCGATCGTCTGGAACGTGGTACTCGAATCGTCCTCGGGTTTCGGGTTTCAGGATCCGGAGGAAGTGAAGAAATTCGTGGAATACGCTGACTACGTGATCTTGAACAGTGAAGAAGCGAAAAAACTCGGCGAATACAATAACTTCATCGTCACTGGCGGGCACGAAAAAGGCAACACGGTGAAAGTGAAATATAGAGATTTCGTTTTTGAAATTCCCAGAGTTCCTGGAGAGTTCCATGGAACAGGTTGTGCCTTTTCCAGTGCCGTTTCGGGATTTTTAGCGATGAGCTATCCGGTGGAAGAGGCCATCAGATCCGCCATGGAACTTTTGAAAAAAATTCTTGAAAGATCCTCAGGTGTGGTGGAGACGGAAAAACTCCTTCGGGACTGGTACAGGTACGACACTCTGAACACACTCGATGAGATTCTTCCAGAGTTCCTCGAGATCGGCCATCTCACGGTGCCGGAGGTGGGGCAGAACGTTTCCTACGCTCTCCCGTGGGCGAAGAACGAATTCGAGGTGGGAAAGTTCCCCGGAAGGATAAGACTCAAAGAAGGAAAAGCGGTGGCGGTGTCCTGTGCTTCTTTCAAAGACAGATCTCACACGGCACGTATGGCTGTCACGATGATGAGGTATCATCCTCATATGAGGTGTGTGGTGAACGTTCGCTACGAAAGAGAGTACGTTGAAAGGGCAAAGAAAAGAGGGTTGAAGGTTTTCCACTACGATCGGTCGAAAGAGCCGAAGGAGGTTCAGGAGAAAGAGGGGCAGTCCATGGTGTGGATGATCGAACAGGCGATAGCGGAGTTGAAATCACCTCCAGATGTGATATATGATGAAGGTTGGTGGGGAAAAGAAGCGATGATAAGGGTGTTCGGAAGAAATCCAAAAGAGGTTCTTGAAAAAATAAAACTCATGGTAAGGGAGTGATCCTATGCCGAAGGCAGAGGGAAGGATCTTCGACTTCAAAGGGCACGATGCGATAAGGACAGACTTTCTCGAAGCGATCGATTTCGATGGAAAAGACGAGTACATAAAGATAGAGACCGACGAGTTCTCCGCAGTCTGTCCCTTCTCCGGTCTTCCAGACATCGGGAGAGTGATCATAGAGTATTACCCGGACGGTGGAAAGATCGTCGAACTCAAATCTTTGAAGTACTACTTCGTCAGCTTCAGAAACGTTGGTATATACCAGGAAGAAGCAACGAAGAGAATCTACGAAGATTTGAAGAATCTTCTCAAAACCGACCGAATCAGGGTCACGGTGATCTACAACATAAGGGGTGGCATAAAGACAACCACTCAGATGGGTTCACTGGAGGGGAAAAAGAGTGGAGAAGTCGAATGAAAAGCTCATTCTCCTGACGGGAATATTCGTCTCTGCTTTGACCATATCCAACGTGATCGCAGGAAAACTGGTGAACATAGGGCCTTTCCTTGTCCCGGTGGCGGTTTTGTGTTACCCTATCACGTTCGCCGTAACGGATATCGTATCGGAAGTCTATGGGAAAAGAACAGCCCAGAAGATGGTCTGGACGGGATTCTTCACGTCTCTGATCTTGGTGATCTACTCCCAGATTGCGGTTTTCTATCCTCCCGCTTCCATCTTTGCGAACAATGAGGCCTTCGTGAAGGTTTTTGGATCAACTCCGAGGATCGTGCTCGCAAGTATTCTGGCTTACATCATTTCACAAACTCACGACGTCTGGGCCTTCCACTTTTGGAAGAAAGTCACCAGAGGATCACACCTGTGGCTCAGAAACAACCTGTCCACGATGGTCTCCCAGTTCATAGACACGCTCACCTTCATCACCGTGGCGTTCGCTGGAACGATTCCAGGGAACGTGCTTGTTCAGATGATCTTTTCCCAGTACGTGGTGAAGCTGATCATGGCACTGATCGACACACCCTTTGTGTATCTTGGGGTGAAACTGATCAGCGGCCAGTGGACAGTGAAAGAAGGGAGCTGATTTCTTTGATAGTTGCAAGGGGGCTAACCAGGAAGTTCGGGGATTTCACCGCGGTCGATCACATCGATCTTTCGGTGAGGCCGGGGGAGATATACGGCTTTTTGGGACCGAACGGTGCGGGGAAAACCACCACAATAAAGATGCTCACCGGAGTTTTGAAACCAACGGAAGGAGAAGTGGAAATCCTCGGCATGAAAATGAGCACCCACGAGATCGAGATAAAGAAGAGTATCGGTGTGATACCGGACGAGCCAAAGATCTATTCGCATCTGACGGGGAAGGAGTTTCTGGATTTCATCATCGAGATCTACGATCTGAAAGAAGAAGAGATCGATAAGAGGATAGCGGAGCTCTGCGAAGCCTTCAAAGTGGATTACCTCGGAAAAAGAGTAGGTGAGATGTCCCACGGTATGAAACAGAAGCTCATGCTGGTCAGCGTTTTCATGAGGAGGCCGAGAGTGATATTTCTCGATGAACCGACGGTAGGGCTCGATGCGAAGAGTGCAAGGATATTGAAACTCCTTTTGAGAAAGTACGCTGACGAGGGAGCCGCAATATTTCTCACCACCCACATATTGGAGATCGCAGAAAAGATGTGCGATAGGATAGGCATTATAAACAAAGGCAGACTGATAGCGGAAGGTACCATGGAAGAGCTCAGAAAGCTCGCCGGTCAGAAAGAAGCCAGTCTGGAGGATCTGTTCCTCCAGCTCACCGCGGAGGGAGAAGAGATAGAAGAGATCATGAAGGAGCTGTGAAAGTCAGCTGCCCTCCCCCTGAAGGAGGGCTTGCTCTACCTCACGAGGAGGGAGCATTAGGCCGGCTGACATCGGCCCTTAAGAGATTTTCAAGATTGACCTGCTGGTCTTTGGCAAGAACTTTTAGAGCTATGTTGATTGCACCAACTATGTCTGCGTGTTCTTCGTAGCCGCAGTTTTGACATATAAAACGCTCTCCATGGTCTGGTCTGTTTTCTTTAGAGACGTGACCACACACAGGACATGTCTGAGATGTATATGCTGGATCGACCTTCTCGGACTGAACTCCATAGTAGAGCTTTGATTTGTACTCTATCTTCTGCTGAAGACTTGCAAATGGCCATTGCTCTGACTGTCTTCTTGCTTCCTTGTCTTTACCACGGTAGGTGATTCTGTTGGCTTTGATGTAAGTAAGGTCTTCGAGAACGAACTTGGCACCAGGATGGTTTGTGATGAGCTTTTTTGCAATGATGTGCAGTACGTTCTCAGTGAACCGTTTCTCTCGCCTGCTGATCCTGGCAAGTTTTCTCTTAGCAGAGCGAGTGCCTTTTGACATGAGCTCAGAGCGCAGACGCTGATAGTGTTGTTTTCTTTGTTTGAACTCTTCAGGAAGGTCTATCAAATACCTGGTGCCTCTGGTAGAAGCAACAGCAACAATGTGTCTTTCTCCAACGTCAACACCGACGATTTCTTTCGGTGGCTGCTCCTGAACTTCAAGTGTTACGGGAACAAGCAAGAAAAAGGTTTTGGATGATTTGTCGTAAGTCAGTATCGGATCGCCGATCTTGCCAGACTCGAGGTACTCAAAGTGTTTGGACCAGCCTTTCATCGGGATCCATTTGATTCGTCCTTGAAGCGTGGACAAAGAAGCATGCCACTCTCCGTTGACTTTTTTGAAGCTTGCAGTTCGGTTGTATGTGTATTTGACGATCAGGCTCTTTCGCTTCGGTGGTTTATCCCAGAATTTCTTGACTGCTTTCGAATCGGGTTTTCGACGCTTGAGTTCTTTGAACTGAGCCCAGAGAGTTTTGTACATTGCAGAAACGTCTCTGTTCACATTGATGGCTATTTGAGCTGGAAGGCTGAACTTTTCACGAATTGTGCTGTAGTAAAGTCTATGGAGCTTTTTAACGTTCGTCGATTTATCCTTGAAGTTTTGTTCGAGCACATAGTTGACGGCGTTTGTGTAAGCCGTCGCAATATCCAGGAACTGCTGTTTTTGGTCTTTGCTAAGTTCAAGTTTGAATCTACAGGTCAGAGTTACAGTCATTTGTTCAATCACCTCGTCTATATATTAACACTATTGAATCTGGAGGTGGTACACATGTCTGCTTCCTCCCAATCCCCTAAAGGGGATGGGTCTCCGCAGACAATTTCTATGAGAAAACTTTCTGTTTTGCTCAGATACGCTCCGGCTCGTGGGAGGAAAGGGTTGTACTCTGTTCTCATCTCCGTTTTGATGACAGGTTTTCTGTTCTACTCGCTCATGGGGAACAATTTCAAAGCGATACTCGAAGAGTTCGGAGAAGAAGCCTTCTCTGCTTCACTTTCTTTTTCGACCACCATGTTTTCTGTGATGTTTCTTCTCGGTGTGTCTTTTTATCTTTCCAATTCGTTCGTTCTGGAGGGAGAGATCGAGTTTCTGCTCACCCTTCCCATTGAAAGGAGCACGATAGTGATCTATCAGCTGTTGATATCCCTCTTCTATCAGTTCTTCATTCTCATAATGATGGTTCTTAATTTCCTCATGTATTCTCTTTTGATGAACAACTGGATGCCCTTCGTCACCGGAGTGTTTCACACCGTTTTTCTGCTCCTCGGGGGAGCCATTCTTTCAGTTCTGTTTGGAAGACTCTTGAGAACCTCGCTGTCACGGAAGCTTTACTCGCTGATTCAACTTCTTGCCGTGTTCCTGTTTCTGATACTCGTCAACCTCCCTGATTTCTCCGTATCTTTTGGAAGATGGTTCATCTCAAACTGGAACGTTTTCGCGTACGCTGTTTTTTCAAGGGAAAATCCGATCTTTCTTCTCTATGAAATTCTGATATGTCTTGGAACTTTCCTCGTCTTTCGGGTGATCTCCAGAACCGTCATGTTCGAACCTGTCCTGCGTAAAGAAAGAATGCCCGCTGAAAAACCCACGAGGTTTCCGGGTAAGGGGTTTTTCAAGAAGGATCTCATCACGCTCCTCCGGGAAGAAAGATCGCTCTACCTTCTTTTGTACCCAATCGGTTTTGGTGTTCTCATGACGTTCGTTGGAAGTCCCGATTTTGGGTTGATCTTTGCAATTGGTATCGCAGCGCTCTACAATGCGACGATGAGCGCTATGCTGTGGAGAAAGGAAATGGAAGTGTGGCCGCTTCCGAAGGTTTTACCCGTCAAGACGAGTGAAGTGATGATTTCGAAGATACTCGTTTCATCTCTGCTGAACTCGGCTGTCGTTTCTGCTTTTGTGATCTTTTTAGCGGTTTATCAGAAGCAGGTGTTCTACATTTTCTTCGCACCGGCGGGTTTGAGTCTGTTTCTTTTCGTCTCGGCTCTTGGGCTACTTCTTTCTAAATGGGAAAAAACTGGAAGCCTCACGAATCCGGCGAAGGTCTTTTCTGGTCCTGAAATACTCCTTCTGCAGCTTGTGGCCATAGGGGTTGTCGGTGTGCTCGGATACGCTCTTTCAACGGGTTCTCACCTGATGTTCTTCTCGATCCTGTTAGCCACCGTGGTGGGAAGCGTCTTTGGATTCATCTGGGCATTCAAGCGTATCGTCTTTCGCGCTGAGCGGCTCGAGGAATGAGATCCTCTCAAAGGGGGTCACATTTTCTTTTTGACCGAGAATCTGAGAGCACTTCACGGCTTCTTCGAGAATTTCTTTCTTAGACTTTCCAAGGAGAAGATGGTGCACGAAGACGATGTCGAACAGATCTCCCAGTCCGATCGAGTGAGGATAGGAAATGCCGTTTCCTGGAACGTACACTTCTCCCCATCTTGCCCCTTTCGAACCCATCTTCACAACGTCGCACCTTCTGAAAGAACACTCGCGTTCGTTTCCTATCACGAGCGCGTTCAAATCGGTGGTGGCGAATCTTGCCCTGGTCCCACGTCCAGAATCACGTTTTTGGTGTTTTCACAGATCTTTCTTATCGTTTTTTCTGAAATCTCTCCAGTCACGAAAACAAGGTCGTATTCGCTCAAAGAAGGCAGTTTCATCTCTTTTCTGTTCACACCCGGGTCAACAGCGAGGGGCTTGTCGTTGTGGGCGATGAAGATTCCAGTTTTTCCACCCTGAATGGTGAACATGTGTGAAGTGTCAAAACTTGCCTTTTTCAGGATTTCTGTTGTTTGTTTTCCTCTCCAGTCATCCCCGATGTTCGAGTAGAAGTCAACGGTGTGACCCAAAAGAAACAGGCCATAGGCCACGTTGAGGCCGGATCCTCCCGGTGATTCCTTTATGGTCGAAGAGTGTGGATTCTCACCGAAGATGAAGATATCCCAGAAAGTACCACCCACAACGGCTATCTTCAAAACGGAAACCTCCCATGGTAGAATCTTTTAAAAAACGGAGGGAAAGAGAATGGATCTCTGGAAATTATACCAGCCCGGCACACCAGCGGCGATCGTGGCGTGGGGACAGCTGGGAACACCTCATGCCAAAACTACCTACGGACTTCTAAGGCACAGCAGACTCTTCAAACCCGTTTGTGTAGTTGCGGAACACGAAGGGAAAATAGCGAGTGACTTTGTGAAGTCCATTCGATACGACGTGCCCGTGGTCTCCTCTGTTGAAAAGGCGAAAGAAATGGGAGCTGAGGTTCTGATAATTGGAGTGTCGAACCCTGGTGGATATCTGGAAGAGCAGATAGCGACACTCGTAAAAAAAGCACTCTCGCTCGGTATGGATGTCGTTTCTGGTCTTCATTTCAAAATCTCACAGCAAACAGAATTTCTGAAGATTGCCCATGAAAACGGTGCGAGAATAATAGACGTTCGCATTCCACCCCTCGAGCTCGACGTTCTCAGGGGAGGTATATACCGAAAGAAGATAAAAGTCGTCGGTGTATTCGGAACTGACTGCGTGGTGGGTAAAAGGACCACCGCTGTTCAGCTCTGGGAAAGAGCTCTGGAGAAGGGGATCAAAGCGGGTTTTCTCGCAACAGGACAGACAGGGATCCTCATAGGAGCGGATGCGGGGTACGTGATCGACGCTGTTCCCGCGGATTTCGTTTCCGGTGTGGTGGAAAAAGCTGTTCTGAAACTCGAAAAAACGGGAAAAGAGATCGTCTTCGTGGAGGGACAAGGAGCCCTGAGACATCCCGCTTACGGCCAGGTCACCCTCGGTCTTCTGTACGGTTCCAATCCTGACGTGGTTTTCTTGGTACACGATCCGAGCAGAGACCATTTTGAATCTTTCCCGGAAATTCCAAAAAAACCGGATTTTGAAGAAGAAAGAAGGTTGATAGAGACTCTCTCTAACGCGAAGGTGATAGGTGGGGTGTCTCTCAACGGAAAATTTGAAACGGATCTTCCTGTTTACGATCCGTTCAACAAAGAAGACCTCGACGAGATGCTGGAGAGGGCAATGGTATGGTAGACGTTGTAATGGCACCATGCTCACCTGTGGAGTGTAGAACGGCGGTTGTGATAGATGTTCTGAGGGCAACTAGCACCATTGTGACCGCTCTTTCGAACGGTGCTTCTGGTGTGATACCCGTGAAAACCATCGAAGAGGCTCTGGAGAAGAAAAAAGAAGGTGTTCTGATCTGTGGAGAGAGAAACGCACAAAAACCAAAAGGATTCGACCTTGGAAATTCCCCTCTAGAATACAGGAAGGAAAAGATATCAGGAAAAACCATCGTTCTCACGACCACAAACGGCACTCAGGTGATAGAGAGAATCAGAAGTGAAGAGATAATAGCGGCTTCTTTTTTGAATTTGTCAGCGGTCGTTGAGTATTTGAAAAGCAAAGAAGACATACTGCTCGTGTGTGCTGGAACGAACGGCAGATTCTCCCTGGAAGATTTTCTACTCGCTGGCGCGGTAGTGAAGAGGCTAAAGCGAAACGATCTTGGGGACGGCGCTCGCGCGGCGGAGAGGTATTTTGAGTCTGTGGAAAACACAAGGGAGGAGATCAAAAAACACTCCTCCCACGCGAAAAGGCTGATTTCCCTTGGGTTCGAAAAAGATGTTGAATTCTGCACGACTGAGGATCTTTTCAAGACAGTACCTACCCTCGTGAACGGTGTGTTCATTCTGAAAGAATTTCCGTGAAGTGCTTTGCGTTCGCTCCCATTCTTCTACACAGGTTTTTCAAAACGGTCTTTGGACCAACTTCAATGAACTCGGTTACTCCCATTTCCTTCATGGTGTCAACCGACTGTTTCCACAGAACCGGCCCTGTGATCTGTTCGATTATGTTTCTCTTTATCTCTTCAGGATTTTCCGTTGGTTTTGCTGTCGAGTTCATAACGATGGGCCATCTCGGCTTTTTGAAGTCCACCTTCTCCACTTCTTCCTTCATTTTCTCCCTGGCGTACTCCAGAAACGGTGTGTGAAACGGGCTTGAAACCATGAGTTCCACGACGCGACGGGCCCCCTTATCTTTGAGAATCTCCATTGCCTTTTCCACCGATTCCTTCAACCCACTGATCACAACCTGATCGTGGGAGTTGTAGTTTGCTATGTAAACTCCTTCGATAGAGTTCACCACTTCCTCTATGTTTTCAATGTTGAGTCCTATGACAGCGGCCATCGTTCCTTTTCCCGGTTCCAGTGCCTTCGACATGTACTCTCCCCTTTTTCTCACAAGATAAAGCCCCGTCTCGAAATCGTAGACCCCTGCCACTGCCAGGGCGGTGTACTCTCCGAGGCTGTGTCCTGCCACAACATCGGGCAGGATACCTCTCTTTTCCAATTCGAGAAAAGCGATGTAACTCGTTATGTAGATCGAAGGCTGGGCGTTCTCTGTGAGTTTCAGTGTTTCTTCGTCACCGTTCATGATCTCCGTGATATCAAAGCCCAGTACCTTTTTCGCTCTTTCGAATATTTCTTTCGAAGACTCGTAAACGGAAAAGTCCTTCGCCATTCCAGAGTACTGCGATCCCTGTCCGGGAAAGACAAACGCTTTCACCGTTCCACCTCCAGTTTCTTGAGCCTCAGCGCTATCAAGGCAGCAACGACCAGTTTTATCAGATCGAACCAGACGAAGGGAACGAATCCCACGGAAATTGCCTTCCTGATGTCGTGAACGTAGAAGTTCAATACAAAGACACCGAGCGCATAGATGATGCAGAGCCCCGCTACTCCGGAAGCGAGATACCAGGCGAAACTTTCCTTCTTTTCAGCCAGAAGGCCGATCACGAACGCTCCGAGGATGAATCCGAAGAGGTACCCACCAGTTGGCCCCACAAGGACCTGCGCACCACCTTTGAAATTCGCAAAGACGGGAAGTCCCATGGCTCCAAGCAGAACGTACGTTGCGACTGCAAGAGTTCCGTATTTCTTTCCCAGAACGTATGCTGAAAGAAAGACGAAGAACACCTGAAGGGTAAAGGGAACAGGCCCCAGAGGGATCGAGATCCATGCCCCCACCACGATGAGAGCTGTGAAAATCCCTGCCTTTACGAGCTGTTTCATCCTCCAATGTACCCCCTCAGCTTCTCCACCGTTTCTTTGAACTCCTTCAGGATATCCTCTATGATCTGCTTCACCGGTTTTATCTCATCGATCAAACCGGCGCTCTGTCCTACCATGAAGGATCCTCTCTCCAGATCGCCTTCAACAACCGCTCTTCTGAGACTTCCCACCAGCATTTCTTCAGCCTGCATGGGGTTTTCAAACTCCATCTCCTGGATCTTCCTCGCAAAGGGAGTTCTGAGAACGCGCGCGGGGTGTCCAAGTTTGGCTCCCGTCACAACGGTGTCTCTTATGGAGGCCTTGACGATCTTTTCTTTGTAAACCGGGTGCACGTCGCTTTCTACACTCGCCACAAACCTGGTTCCCATCTGAACGGCTTCCGCTCCGAGTGCGAAGGCTGCTGCCATACCTCTTCCGTCGGCGATGCCTCCCGCTGCGATCACGGGGATGTTCACACTCCTGGAGACTTTGTTGACGAGAACGAAGGTTGTGACTTCACCTATGTGTCCACCGGACTCCATCCCTTCCGCTATCACCGCATCCGCTCCCGCTCTTTCCACCATCTTTGCCAGAGAGTCGGAAGCGACAACGGGTATCACCTTTGTTCCGTTTTCCTTGAGTTCCCTTATGTACTTCGTTGGATTTCCCGCACCGAACGTGACGACGGGTACTTTCTCTTCTATGCACACCTTGACGAGATCGTCTGCCCACGGAGACACGAGGATTATGTTCACACCGAAAGGTTTGTCTGTCTTCTGTTTGAGCTCGGAGATCGCTTTCCTCAGGTCGTCCGGTTTCATGGCTCCGGATCCGATGATTCCAAGTCCTCCTGCTTCCGATACCGCTGCTGCGAGGGTGGGAGTTCCCGCCCAGGCCATTCCACCCATGAGGATTGGATGCTCTATTTCCAGAAGATCTGTCACTCTTGTTCTCACGGTCATTTCTTTTTCACCCCCAGCAAAAGCCTGGCTTTCGCCACGATTTTGTCATCGACCTTTGCAACTCCTTCCACCTGAACCGTGCCGAGTTTTTCACCGAGCTTTCTCACTTCGTAGATCAGCCTGTCACCCGGACGTACCTCCTTTTTGAAACGCGCTTCGTCTATTCCAAGAAACAGGGGAATTCCTTCTACACTCTTCAAAAGGAGAATTCCAGCGGTCTGAGCAAGGCCCTCTACGATGAGAACACCCGGGTATATCGGATACTCCGGGAAATGCCCCTGAAAGACGGGATCGGAAATGCTGATGTTCTTGAAGGCGACGATTCTGTCTTCTGATTCTTCTATCACGCCGTCAACGAGGAGAAATGGATACCTGTGCGGAAGGATCGACTTCACGTAATCTATGTTCATGATTCATACCTCCCCACCACGATGGACACGTTGTGCCCGCCGAAACCGAAGGAGTTCTTTATAAAGTTTTTGATCTCCATCTGAACGGGCTCTTTACCAACAAGACCGGTTCCTTTCGCTTCGTCGATCGGATTGTCAAGGTTCGGCATGCCGTGGACGAAAGAGTTCTGCATCTGAAGGATGGCAAGAACGAGTTCGGAAGCACCGGCAGCACCAAGGAGATGTCCTATAAGGGCTTTCGAAGAGTTTATGGCGACGTTCTTTACATGTTCTCCAAGGACTTTCTTTATCGCTTTGAGTTCCGCTTCATCACCTGCTGGTGTGCTTGTGGCGTGACAGCTCATGTAGTCGATGTCTTCGACAGCCAGACCGGATTCTTTCAGGGCGAGTTTCATGGCTTCTGCTGCCCCTCTGCCCTCCGGATCTGGAGCGCTGAAGTGGTACGCGTCGTCCGTCATACCCACTCCCTTGATCTCCGCGAGAATTTTCGCTCCTCTCGATTTTGCCACTTCCTCGGCTTCGAGTATGAGAACCGCACCGCCTTCACCCATCACAAAGCCGTCTCTGTCTTTATCGAACGGACGGGAAGCACGCTTTGGATCGTCGTTCCTCCTTGAGAGTGCTCTCATGTTGGCAAACCCGGTGATGGGAAGTGGAGCAATCGTTGCCTCGGTTCCCCCGACGACTGCCACATCCGCGTACCCGTGTCTTATGAGGAGAGCACCGAGAGCCACCGCGTGGAGAGAAGAAGCACAGGCGCTCACAGAAGAGAAGTTCGGTCCTTTCAGTCCGTATTCCATTGCAACGACACCGGAAGCCATGTCGATGAGGATCATCGGAATCAAGAACGGACTGACTCTGCCTGGACCCTGACTCAGGAATTTGTTGTTCTCGCTGTCGAGCGTCAGAAATCCTCCCATGCCGGATCCTATGATGGTGGCCGTCCTGTCGGCGTACGACTCGAAGTTTATACCGGCGTCTTCCACGGCTTCTTTCGTGCTGACCAGAGCGAAGTGAACGAAGCGATCTGTTCTTTTGACTAATTTCGGATTTATGTACTCCTCCGGTTTGAAATCTCTCACCTCTGCGGCGATCTGGACGGGAAGGTTAGAAGCATCAAAAGAAGATATTCGATCTATCATTACTTTGGTTTCTCTAAGCCCTTCTAAATTTTTCTCTTTTCCAACACCAAAGGGACTCACGATCCCCATACCCGTGATAACTACCCGCTTCAAAATACCACCTCCTGACAAAAAAATCTGGCATGATTATACCATAATCTCACATCGGGTTACAATCCCGATGTGCTCTCATGTTAAGGAAATGAGAAATTTACTCTCCAGGTGATAACATATTGAGGAGAAGGAGGGAATAGGATGAAGAAATACGTGATCGTGACGGGAGGAGTCCTCAGCGGTATTGGGAAGGGAATATTCTCGGCTTCCTTAGCGAGGTTGATGAAAGAACACGGTGTCGATGTGAACGTGTTGAAAATCGATCCTTATCTCAACGTGGACGCTGGTACCATGAATCCCAACCAGCACGGAGAAGTCTTCGTCACCGAAGACGGTTACGAAGCGGATCTGGATCTCGGTCACTACGAGAGATTCCTTGGAAGAGACATGACGAGGCAGAACAACATGACGGCAGGGCAGGTGTACCTTCGCGTCATAGAGAAAGAAAGACAGGGAAAATACCTTGGGAACACCGTTCAGATCGTGCCGCATCTCACCGAGGAGATAAAAGACAGAATAAGGGCGCTCGAGGCGGAACTCCTCGTGGTTGAGATAGGAGGTACCGTTGGAGACATCGAGGGGGAAGTCTTTCTGGAGGCTGTGAGAGAACTCCAGATGGAAGAAGGAAAGGAAAACTTCCTTTTCGCTCACGTCACGTACGTTCCTTACCTTCGAACGACCAACGAGTTCAAGACGAAACCCACTCAACAATCCGTTCAACTTCTGAGAAGAATAGGGATCACACCGGATATGGTCATCGTGAGGAGCGAGTTTCCCCTTGATGTTCCCAGTATGAACAAGGTGGCCCTTTTCTCCGGTGTTCCACGCGATTTTGTGATAAACCTGCCCGATACGAAGAACGTGTATGAAGTTCCAGAAATACTGAGAGATATGGGTTTGCACGAGAAGATTGCTTCCAAATTGAACGTTGAGCTGAAAAAATCCACGTTCAACTGGTCCTATCCCAAAGCTTTCAAACCCTACAGGATAGCGCTCGTTGGAAAATATCTTGGAACAGACGACGCGTACAAAAGCATCATAGAGTCGGTCTTTCTGACAGGAATAGAAAAGCCCACCGTGGTGGACAGTCAGATGCTCGAAGACATGAACGACGAAGAAGTAAAGAAAGTGCTCGACGAATACGATGCCCTCATCATACCCGGTGGATTTGGAAGAAGAGGTGTAGAAGGCAAGATAAAAGCTATAAAGTACGCACGTGAAAACAAGAAGCCCATACTTGGAATATGTCTCGGTATGCAGCTCATGGTCATAGAGTTCGCACGCAACGTATTTGGCTACAAAGAGGCCAATTCCACCGAGTTCGATCCGAACACACCTTATCCTGTTGTGGATCTCATGGAGGAGCAGAAGAGAATATTGAAGCTCGGTGGTACGATGAGGCTTGGAGCCCAAAAGGTGAAAATTTTTCCAAAAACGAAACTCTACGAAGTTTACGGCGGAGTTGAGGAAGTTTCCGAAAGGCACAGGCACAGATACGAAGCCAATGAGGAGGCGTTTCCAGAGCTGTTCAAAAAACCGGGAGAAGAGGGGTACAAGCTCGTCGTGTCTGCGAAATCCGACTTCATAGAGGCTGTTGAGCTTGAAGATCATCCTTTCTTTGTTGGTGTTCAGTTTCATCCCGAGTACAAGAGCAAAGTGGGAGCACCGCACCCGATTTTTGTCTATTTGAGAAAAGTCCTGGAGGGATCACAATGATAGACATGCACCTTCACTCCACGTTTTCCTACGACGGAAAGGCAGAAATAGACGGCATAATCTCTCAAGTGCAGAAGCTCGGCATCGAACATTTCTGTATCACAGATCACTACGAATACGAAAACGGAGAACTCGTTCACGATTTCAACGTTGAAGAGTACTTTCTCACCATGGAGAAATACGATCTTCCGAAGGGAGCGGAGATCAGCTGGGATGGTGTGGGAGAGGCGATTTTTCCCGAGGGTTTCGACTACCTTCTTCTTGGGATACATCGGTACGATGAGAACCTTCCACCGGATGAGCTCGCAAGAGACTATCTTGAGCGAACGCTCTTTGTGATGGAAAGGGTGAAATTCCACACACTTGCACACCTGGACTATCCGGCAAGATACGCGAAGGCGGATTTCAAAGCGAACAGAGATTTGATAGAAAAGATTCTGGTGTTCCTCGTGAAAAACGAAAGGGCCCTTGAAATCAACACCGCTGGTCTTTTCAAGCACGGGAAACCCAACCCGGACTACTGGATAGTGGAGATGTATTACGACCTCGGTGGGAGAGTCGTAACGATCGGCTCGGACGCACACGAATCGCAACATATAGGTCGAGGAATAGAAGAAGTCATGAAAGAACTCAAAAAGTTCGATTTCGAGTACCTCGTCGTCGATGGGAAAAAACTCGTCACCGTGAAACCGAGGTGAAGGAATGGCTTTTCTTTTGAGTTTTCTTTTGAGTCTGTTCGGTGTCTGGTTCTTCGGAAGAATTGCGAAAAGACTGAACATTGTGGACAGGCCGGATGGTGTTCTGAAGCCCCACGGGAGAGAAACACCTTACCTGGGTGGGCTGGGAATATTTGTGGGGGTCCTTCCGTTCTTGTGGAACGACACGGTGGTTCTTCTTTCGGCATCGATCGCTCTTGCTCTGGGATTGATGGATGATCTGTTCTCTCTTTCTCCTTTTTTGCGATTGATCGCAGAATTCAGCATTTCGATTCTGCTCGTGTGGCGATTCATCGGCCTCGACAATTTACTGGTTTCCGCTTTCTGGTTGTTCTTTGTCGTTGTTCTCATAAATTCCGTGAACATGATGGACGGTATGGATGGGCTCTGTGGAAGTCTTGTGGCTCTGTCGGCGCTCTCCTATTTCTTTCTGGTTAGAGGCGTGTTCTTCGAAAACCTATCTCTCTCCCTTCTCGGTGCATCTCTTGGCTATCTTGTTTTCAATTTTCCACCCGCGAGGATCTTCATGGGCGATGCGGGAAGTTATCTGATGGCTGTTTTGCTATCCGCGATCGTTCTTTCCCAGAATCGATTTGCCTCTTTCGATACATTCCTCACGATGATTTTTCCTCTCTGGATCTTCTTTTTGGATTTTCTGGCGAGTGTTCTGAGGAGGTACAGGAACAAAAAATCGATCTTCAGAGGAGACAGGGATCACATGTACGACAAGCTTTCCCGAAGATTCGGGGTGAAAAGAGCTCTCTTCATCATGATAGCAACGCACGCTGTGTTCTGTGGGTTCAGCTTTGGAGCTCTGGGAAATATCGTAATGAGTGGTGTGACGCTCGTTTTAGCCGTTGTGTTTTCTTTTGTTCTCATCAAAGGCCTCAGGCTTCTTCATTACGATTGAGCGGGAGGGAAAACTTATGGAGATTCTGTTTTACATCATGTACGTTGTCGTTGCCCTTTTCTCGTCCAGGAAACTCACGTACGAGTTCAGCGTTCCAAAGTACGCTTTGATCACGGTGTTTCTGAGCGTCATGTTCTTCATGATCCTGATGAAGATTCTCAGGAAGGAGAAACTGGAAATCAGATTCAACATGGCCCACGTGGCTTTTTTTGCCTTCGCTATCTCCGCTCTTTTATCTACGATAAATGTCTATCGCGATAATCCTGTCTATTTCAGATATTCTTTTGACATAGCGATCTACGTTCTTCTCATGTTTTTCACATCGATCTTCATCTCGAACTTCTTTGTCACAAAAGAAAGAATAAAAAGGTTTCTCACGGTCAGTGTGGCTCTTGCGGGATTCATAGCTTTCGACGCGCTTTTGAACTTCTACGGCGGTGTCGATGTTTTTCTTGGAAGTGTGGGGAGTCCCTTTTCGAGGGCAACCGTGAAGGCGACCGTAGGAAACGTGAACTTCGTTTCGAACTTTCTCTCCCTGAACCTTCCGCTCGCTATCTATCTCATAGCGTCAGCCGATTTCAAAAGAAAAGAAGCGTCTGTGATCAAGGTGATAGCCTCAGTTTCTGCGCTTCTCATAGTTTCGGGAATACTGGTGTCTCAGACGAGATCACTGTACGTTGCGAACATCATCTCCCTCTGTATTTTCTCTGTGTTCTACATGATCTTCAGAAAAAAGAAGGTTTCGAAAGAGACAGACAGAGAAGTTCTGAGTATGAGTAAAGCTCTCACGACTTTCGTTCTGATCTCTTCGATCGTCCTCGTTGTTCTCTACAATCTTCCCACTCCTCTGAACGGTTACGGAATGGTATCTCCCGCAGGAAGAATTCAGGCGGTTGCCGAGGTGAGTTCCTGGCACGAGAGGCTTCTGTCCTGGTTC
Organism: Thermotoga sp. RQ2; assembly: GCF_000019625.1. Taxonomy (NCBI): domain Bacteria; kingdom Thermotogati; phylum Thermotogota; class Thermotogae; order Thermotogales; family Thermotogaceae; genus Thermotoga; species Thermotoga sp. RQ2. Next base: position 117,602 of record NC_010483.1, on the reverse strand, counting down.
TCATCGATATACCAGTGGAGAACACACAAGATTCTCGGTACCGGAATCGGAACGTATCAGATTCTCACGATAAACTACATGGGAAATGTTATAGAAGACCACCCGATTCTGATGTACGGCTGGAACAACTTCAAGAGAACGCACAACGATTACTTTCAAGTTCTTGGAGAAATGGGAATTTTAGGATTTGCTTCTGTTGTTTTTCTCGCTCTGTCGCTTGGGATACTGTTCTTCAAAATAATTCGAAGGATCACGGTGCGGGACGATCTCTTGCTCTTTCTGGCACTTGCCAGTTCTTTCATCACGTTCATGATGCACAGCGCGTTCAGCTTTCCGGCGCATCTACTTCCAAACGGTTTTCTTGTGATGACAATTGCTTCCATAGCGGTTGGTGGGTACTTCTACGGCGGAAAGAAAGCGGAGATTCAACGAAAGAAGGCCGTTGTGTTTGGAACGATCGTTCTTCTGGTTGGCGTCGTTTCCGCTTACTTGAAATGGAACTACTTCATTTCTGAAGTTTATTTCAAATGGGGAAATTCTGCCTATCTTTCTATAAGGAAAGTGGAAGAAGACATGGCCAAACTGGACAACTACGAACAGCAGGTAAAGACAGCCATGGAAGAGCTGAGCTCTCTGAGTGGACGTTACAGTTACCTGAAACCCGACGAATTCAAGAAGTTCGTTGAAAGTCAGAACCTTTCGATGAAGCCTTCAAGCTCAGAGGTAGAAAGATTGAGGCTCGAGACCATTCAAAAAGAAAGGCAGAAGTTGCAGAACATGCTTCAGCAGATAGCATCTTATAGGGATCAGCTCACAAATCAAAGAGTAGAGCTTTATAATAAAGCGAAAGAGTACTTCTTGAAATCCGTTCAAGTGAACAAAACGTACGGAAGATCTTATTTCTACCTTGCATCGCTTGCAACAAGCGAGTACCGAATCGACGAATTGAAAGCGAAGCTGAAGACAAAAGAGGATTACAAAGCGTTTTTTGAACAGAACTTTGATGATTACCAGAAGGTGATCTTTCCGGATGTGAAGAAGACCGATCTGACGTTTCTTGAGAACGCGAGTCTTTCCACAATCAACGATCTGGGAGAGGACAATCTCATCACCGCTCAGGTCCTCCTCGATTCCGTTTCTCTGTACCTTTCCTCTCTGAAGTCTTTCAACGAGAGGAACACATACAGAGGCCTTGCAACAAGGTATGTGGGGCTTCACCAGATCATGAAGATTTTGTTCTCGAAAGCCCAGGACGATCTGATACAGAAAGCCTTCGCTGAGTTGACATCAAGGTATTTCGATAGTTTCACGAATTACGCGAAGCTCACGGTGAAGATTCTTCCGGGTGCGTGGAACAGATTTCCTGACTGGAAAAACTACGATCTCAGGAAAGCCGTTGCGGGGCAGGATATCTACAGATATTTCGCTACGAAAGCTGCGGAAGCTCAACCGCTCACCGTTCAGAAGAACAGAGAGTTTCTATTCTACCTTGCCGAAAAGGAAATCTGGGCAGTTGAAAGCATGAGCGAAGCGGGTGTCTGGGGAGTTCCAGATGGTGTTCTCGATTTTCTACATGCGATGCCTTTCGAATACGCCTCTTCGAACAATCGTCAGGAGGCCTTGTTCGTATCCGAAGACGTCCTGAAGATTTACAATGAGAGCTACAGAAACACAAAAGAATCCATATCGATGTACGAAAGTAGAGCAGAAAAGACATTTGAAAGCGTTCTGGAGGGGCTGAAGGAATACATCGAAAGTAATCTGGGAAAAGAGTACGCGAACCAATTCGAAAAACTCTTCAAGGACCTTTTTGAAAGCTTCAAGAATCTGAACTGGCTGTCCGTCAACGTTCAGGAAATGAACAAATTCATATCAGAGAAGAACTACACGTACAAGTTGAATCCATGGGCAGAACTTCTCGTAGAAAGGATGAAAAACTTCGAAAGCTATATGAAGCAAAGAAATGTTGAAGCTTCCAGAATCAGCGAAGTGCTTTCCAGGATCTACAACGATCTGTACGAACTCAGAGATGTTCTTGTTTTCGAAAGATACATAAGGTTCCTCGAACACTACAGGCTCATTCTGAACGATGTAAAGAATTATCTGAACACTCTGAAAAGAGCCTACAGCGTGGCTTCGGACGATGAGTGGAAGATGATACTGGAAGACTGGAGTGTGAACCTCTGGAACGATGAAAAGTTCGAAACGAAAGATCAAGTGATGGAACGATTGAAGAAATCAGAAGAATTTCTGAAAACGATAGAAGAAAGCTTGTAGAGACGGGGAGAGATTCTCCCCGTTTTTTGTTTTCTGTGTGTAATTTCTAGTGATTCAAATTTGATACAGAACAGAAAAATTCAAGAAACACAATACGTGTATTATTGAGAATGGATATCAAATTAGAATCATTTTTAAAATTTACGAGGAGGTGTTTTGTATGGAAGGAAGAATTCCTCTCATAGGTGAAGAGTTCCCAAGATTGGAAGTGAAGACCACTCATGGAAAGAAGGTGCTTCCAGACGACTTCAGGGGAAAGTGGTTCGTTCTCTTCAGCCATCCGGCTGATTTCACTCCGGTGTGTACCACCGAGTTCGTTGCGTTTCAGAAGAGGTACGATGAGTTCAAAAAACTCAACACGGAACTCATAGGTCTCAGCATCGACCAGGTTTTTTCACACATCAAGTGGATCGAGTGGATCAAGGAAAAACTGGGAGTCGAAATCGAATTTCCTGTCATAGCAGATGACTTAGGAGAAGTTTCCAGAAGGCTCGGATTGATTCATCCCAACAAGGGAACAAACACAGTGAGGGCCGTTTTCATAGTCGATCCGAACGGAATCATAAGGGCCATCGTCTACTACCCGCAGGAAGTTGGAAGAAACATCGATGAAATTCTCAGAGCGGTGAGAGCCCTTCAGACGTCAGATGAAAAAGGAGTTGCCATTCCTGCCAACTGGCCAAGCAACGAGCTCATAAACGATTCTGTGATCGTTCCTCCGGCAAGCAGTGTGGAAGAAGCAAGAAAAAGACTGGAATCGAAAGATTTCGAGTGTTACGACTGGTGGTTCTGCTACAAAAAGGTATAACAGAAAGTAAAAACAAGAAAGCAGATGGCTCCTTCTGGAGCCACCTTTTCGTTTTTCCCTCCCTAAATTCTTCCATCAGTTAACGAAATGAAACTGTAACTTGACAAAGCGTGACCTATTGGTTGACAATAATTTATGAAGTTGTTTGCGGCATGCAACTAACTGATGGGAGGGACCCCTTTTGAACATTTCACCCACTCAACACAAGATTCTCAAACTTCTCATAGAAAACGAAAAGATATCGATGAGAGAGATCAGTGAAAAGCTTTCTGTGAACATGTCCACCGTGTCCAGGAATTTTCGTTCTCTGCTGGAATCGGGTTTTGCTCTGAAGGTCGAAGAAGCATCTCCTGGTTCCTCGGGAGGTAGAAAAACCGCTCTCTATACGGCAAACCCGAATAAGTTCTTCGTTCTGGGGATTGGAGTTGAGCAGAACAGGTTGATCGGTGTTGTGATCGATGCGAAGGGAAACGAGGTTGAAAAAAGTGAGATACACAGAAGCTTTCGTGGAGACGAGATCGTAAACGCTCTTGTTGATTGTGTTGAACCTTTTAAAGAAAAGTATCCAAACACAGTGGGAATTTCCATCGGTATGCCTGGAATCATAAAAGAAAACAAGGTGATCTTTTCTTCGGCCCTCGGTATTGAAGATCTCGATCTTGGAGGAATTCTCTCCAGGGAATTTGGAACAGAGATTTTCGTTCTTAACGACGCAAACGCGGCAGTTGTGGGATACGGTTTTCAAAAGAAAAATGTAGTTTATTTTCTGATCTCTGTTCCTTACTATCTGAACCAGCCGGTGGGTGTTGGAGCGGGACTCTGGCTGGAAGGAAGCCTGTACCAGGGTTCCAACGGTGCTGCAGGTGAATTTGAAATTGACATCCTGCCGCCCATTCTGTCTGAACCAGCCACACTCGATGAAGTAGATTTGAAAAACCTTTCTTCCGATTCACTCTTGAAACTTCTTTCGAAGCTTTCGGAGGTTGCTTCTTTCGTTAGCTATCTTTTAGATCCCGAAACCGTGATTTTTGGTGGGGACATAACGTTGTTTTCCCCGGAATTTCACAGCGGTCTGGCAAAGAACGTTCGGGATCACCTCGAAAAAAGACACATCTCTGACGTTGAGGTTCTCTTCGATGAAAGAGGGCTCTGGACGGTCGCCTTCGGTGCAGCAAAAGCCTTCTGGAAAAGGATTCTGGAAGACTACGAGTTCGCCGGCAAGATTCTGAAATGAAGGAGTGGTGGACGTGGATCTTGGAAAGCTGTTCTTCTGCGGTTTCAACGACTTCAACGAAGAAGTCAAGGAAATAATCAGAAAATACAGACCGGCCGGTATTTTGATCTATCCAGGAGTTCTTTCGAAAGAGTACCTTCTAATGGATTTCATGAGTTTTCTATCGAAGGAAGGAGATTTTCTCATCAGTTCCGATCACGAGGGTGGCCAGCTTGAGGTGTTGAAATACGTTCCCTCGTCTCCGGGAAATCTTGCCTTTGGGAAAAACTCACCAGATGTGACTTACAGATATTCCAGGGTTGCGGGAAAGATCATGGAGATTGTGGGGTTCAACATGGTTTTTGCTCCTGTTCTGGATCTTCTTTCTGAAGAAAGCTCTTCGGTGATCGACATGAGAAGCTACGGCTCAGATCCCAAAATCGTAGCCGAGCACGGGGCAAAAGCCTGTGAAGGTTATCTGGAAGGTGGAGTTATGCCCTGCATCAAGCACTTTCCAGGTCACGGAAGAGCGAGAGAAGACTCTCACCTCACCCTTCCTGTGGTCGATGCACCCTTTGAAAAACTCTGGGAAGAGGATCTTCTGCCGTTCAGAAAGGTGCTGGAAAGGGAGAAAAAGGTCACGGTCATGACGGCCCACGTCAGATACTCTTCGATAGACAGTCTCCCGGCTACTCTTTCGGAGAAGATCATAACGGACGTTCTCAGAAAAAAGATCGGTTTCGACGGTCTTGTGATCAGTGACGCTATGGAAATGAGCGCTGTGTCGAACAATTTCTCTGTTGAAGAGATTGTGAGTCTCTTTCTGAACGCGGGAGGAAACATGATCCTTCTCGGTGATTACAGAAATCTTCCGGTTTACTATGAAACGCTGGTGAAACTCCTCGAGGATGGAAGGGTCCAGAAGGACAAAGTGGAGCGCTCCATAAGGATGGTGGAAAAATATCTTGCTTTTGCGAAGAAAAACAGCGGTGTTGGTTTCCTCGCCGATTCTTCGGCAAAGGCTGTGGAATTCCTCGGTTTTGAAAAGATAGATCATACCAGTGAAGTGACTCTTCTCGTTCCTTCCAGTGAGAATCTGAGTCAGGCAGACACCACGGGGGGCGATTACGATCAGATTCCAGAGATCGTTTCCAGATTTTTCGAAGTCGAGAATGTTGTTCGATACACCGTAGAAGACGGTCCCGAGTTCGTTGAAGGTGATTTGATCTTCGATTTTGTAGCCGACATACCGAACGAAAAGGCTTTGAAAGCCCATCTGAGCCTTCCGGCAGAAAAGACCATCTACTTTGTTCTGAGAAATCCGTTCGATGTCAGGTATTTCGAAGGAAGAAAGATGGTCGTCACAAGATCGACAAAACCCATTTCTATCTATAAATCCTTAGAACATTTTTTAGGGAGGTGTGATTCATGAGGAAGTTTTTGGTCATTCTCATGGTAGTTCTTCTCGCAGTTCTGGCACTGTCCAAAACCAAGATAGTCTTCTGGACCATGTCGTTGAAACCGACCTTCACAGATTTCATTCAGGGAATCATCGACAGGTACGAAGAGTTGAACCCGGATGTTGAAATCGTCTGGGAAGATGTTCCATGGGACGTTCTCCAGCAGAAGCTTCTTGCGGCCTTTTCTTCTGGAAATCCACCCGATGTTGTGAACCTGAACGCTCAGTGGACCATCGAATTCGCTCAGAAGAAAGTCCTGTTCCCCTTGAACGATTTGCTACCCGAAGAAGTTATCAACCAGTACTTCGACAACATGATCAAAGGACTCACTTGGAAAGACGGAATTTATGGAATTCCCTGGTACACAGCTGTGGACGTGATATTCTACAACAAAGAGATCTTCGAAAAAGCTGGACTGGATCCGAAGTATCCACCTCGAACCTGGGATGAAATACTCCTCTACTCAGTTTTGATCAAGGAAAAAACGGGAAAATACGGTGCTCTTCCTACGATCTTCCAAGATCCCTCTGCGATCTTCAACTGGGACGGATTGAATCTCTACACGGTGGATGAAAACAACAGAATAAAAGAAGTGCTCTTCGACAGACCGGAATACGCTCACACTCTCAACAAATGGGCCACTCTTTACAAACAGAAGTACATCCCGAGTGAAATCGTCCAGGGTGGAGAATGGACGAGAGCAACAGAACTTTATCAGGCTGGGGAACTCGCCATGTTGATCACTGGTGTTCAGTTCGCGGACAGAGTGAAATGGAACGCTCCGGAAATATACGAAAAATCCGATGTTGCTCCGATTCCGGCTCCAAAACCGGGTGTGAGAATGAGTGGATGGTACTCAACTCTGAACGTAGTCAGAGGATCCAAGAATCCTAAGGAAGCCGCTAAATTCGCAGCGTTCGTTGCAAACCTCGAGAACCAGATCGCATTCTGTAAGCTCGTGACCATATTCCCGACTCTCAAAGCAGCGGTGAACGATCCGTGGTTCTCAAAAGACGATGGAACGCTCGCTGCCAAAGCCAGGATCATGGGAGCCGAGTATCTTGAGAACATCACGTTCTACAACGATGACATACCGTTCAGAAAAGAAGCGTTCGACAGACTGAAGGATGCCATTATTCAGGTGTTCCTTGGACAGAAAGATCCCGAAACGGCGCTCAAAGAGACCGCGAAGTACTGGAGATATCTCATTCAGACTCAGCAATCGAAATAAAAAAGATGGGGAGGGGTGTGTCCCCCTCCCTTTCGAAAGGAGAGAGAGAATGCCAGGAAGGTACTACAAGAGTCTGAGAAAAAAACAGCTTCTTCTTGCATTCTTCTTCATAACGATCCCAACTCTCCTCATGGTGCTTTTCATATATTATCCTCTCGTGTTCGGTATCAAAATATCCTTTTACCAGTACGACATAGTGGGAGAATCTCTTTATATTGGACTGAAAAACTACGTCGATCTGCTTCGCGATCCTTTATTCTGGAACGCCTTCAAAAACAGTCTTTTGTACCTGCTTGTTGTACCTCCGCTCCAGCTCATTTCTATACTGCTTGCAGTCCTGCTCGACAGGGCCATAAGGGGTAGGAATCTTTTCAGAACTCTCATCTTTCTTCCAGTGGTTACTCCCATCACCATCGCTGCGATCACATGGCAGTGGATGTACAGAGAAAAAGGATTCATCAACTTTCTTCTCCAATCACTTCATATTATAGACGAGCCGATTGCTTTCCTCTCGGATCCCAAGATAGCTCTCTTCGCTATCATGTTTGTCACCATGTGGAAGGGCTTCGGTTACTACATGGTCATATATCTGGCAGGACTACAGAGCATCCCCAGGGAATTGATAGAGGCTGCCAGGGTTGACGGTGCGAAGCCTTCTCAGGTCTTCTTCAAAGTGACGATCCCCCTTCTGAAACCGTACATCCTGTTTTGCTCAACCATGTCATCTATAGCGGCTTTGAACGTCTTCGGAGAGATTTACGCCATGACAAAAGGTGGCCCGGTTCACGCAACGGAAACAATGGGAATTTTCATATACAATCGAGCTTTTGAATATCTCCAATTCGGATATTCGAACGCCGCCGCTGTTCTGTTCAGCTTCGTTGTGATTGCGTTTTCGCTTCTGAACTTCTACCTGTTCAGGGAAGGAGGTTTGAAGAGCTATTATGCCTAAAATCAGAAAGGTTTTGACTTATGTGGTTCTTGTTCTTTTTGCGATTCTCTCAGTGTGGCCGTTTTACTGGATCGCAAAGACCTCTTTCGAGGCAGGGGGCAACGTGTACAAGTATCCACCGAGTCTCATCCCGTACCCGGCAACCTTTTCAAACTACGTTGGGGCATGGAAAACTGTGAAACTTGGAAATTACTATCTGAACACGATTATAATAGCGGGTTTTGGCACACTTTTGAACGTACTCTTCTCACTGATGGTGGCCTATCCTCTCGCTAGGATAGATTTCAAAGGAAAACAGCTGGTGCTCTTTCTGATTCTTCTTCCGATGATGATTCCAGTTCAGAACACCTTGATAGTCAACTACCTCACCCTCAGAAAACTCGGTCTTTTGAACACCTACACTGGAGTGATTCTCCCTCAGGCCGTTACGATCTTCGGTATCTTCATGATGAGACAGGCTTACTTGAGTATTCCAAAGAGCTTTGAAGACGCTGCGAGGATAGATGGTGCCGGAGAACTTTACATATGGTGGAGGATAATCACACCTCTGATAAAACCAGATATTGCCACTCTCGTTGTGTTCCAGGTGATCACCTGGTGGGACAATTTCCTGTGGCCTCTCATAGTTCTGTCCGATTCCAACAAGTATCCACTTTCTGTGGCACTCGTTTATCTGAACAGCACTTTCCAGGTGAATTTCAGATACACCGCAGCTGGAATCGTTCTGGCAATACTTCCTGTTGTGCTGCTGTTCATCTTCGCTCAGAGGTACATAATAAACGCTATTGCCGGTGGCGTGAAATACTGAAGGAGGGAAGATTATGAGCAAAACGCTGAAAGAGATCACAGACCAGAAAAACGAGTTGAAGGAGTTCTTTGGGAATTTTGTTCTGAATCTGGAAAAAACGGAAATATTCAGTGAAATACAGAAGAATCTGACCGATGAAGTGCTCTTTGTGGGATGTGGGAGTTCGTACAACCTCGCTCTCACCATCTCCAATTATTTTGAGAGAGTGTTAAAGATAAGAACGAAGGCGATTCCAGCAGGTGAAGTGGCTTTCCAGAAGGTTCCAGATCTCAAAGAGAAAGGACTGGCCTTTCTCTTCTCGCGGACCGGGAACACAACGGAGGTACTTCTCGCAAACGATGTTCTGAAGAGACAAAACCACAGAACGATAGGAATCACCATAGAAGAAGAATCGAGACTCGCAAAAGAGAGTGATCTTCCACTCGTGTTTCCCGTACGAGAAGAAGCGATCGTGATGACGAAGTCTTTCAGTATGATCCTGCTCTCTTTGATGTTTCTTGCGGACAAGATAGCCGGAAATTCAACGGAGAGGTTCTCAGAACTCGTTGGGTATTCGCCCGAGTTCTTCGATATCTCCTGGAAAGTGATTGAAAAGATCGATCTGAAAGAACACGATCACTTCGTGTTTCTTGGCATGTCAGAGTTTTTTGGAGTTAGCCTTGAATCGGCTTTAAAATGTATCGAGATGTCGCTCACTTTCTCGGAGGCGTATTCAACGCTTGAATACAGACACGGTCCAAAGGCTCTGGTGAAAAAAGGCACCCTCGTTTTCATGCAAAAAGTGTCGGGAATGGATGAACAGGAGAAGCGCTTGAGAAAAGAACTCGAGTCACTCGGTGCCACCGTTCTGGAAGTGGGGGAAGGTGGAGATATCCCGGTGAGCAACGACTGGAGATCTGCCTTTTTGAGAACTGTTCCCGCTCAGATTCTCGGGTACCAGAAGGCGGTTTCCCGGGGTATCTCACCAGACAAGCCACCTCATTTGGAAAAGACCGTTGTTCTGTGAGGTGCATTCTATGATTGTTGAGAAAGTTCTGATCGTTGATCCCATCGATGGAGAGTTCACCGGGGACGTGGAGATGGAAGAGGGAAAAATCGTGAAGATTGAGAAGAGAGAATGCATTCCACGGGGTGTTCTCATGCCCGGGTTTGTTGATCCGCACATCCACGGTGTGGTGGGTGCGGACACCATGAACTGCGACTTCTCTGAAATGGAAGAATTTCTCTACTCTCAGGGAGTCACCACGTTCCTTGCCACAACTGTTTCCACTTCGCTCGAAAAAATGAAAGAAATTCTGGCGAAGGCAGGAGAATACATCCTTGAAAACCCGTCAACGTCGCTGCTGGGTGTTCATCTGGAGGGACCGTACATCTCGAAAGAGAAGAAAGGGGCACACTCAGAGGGACACATAAGACCACCTTCGGAGAGAGAACTGAGGGAGATCGATTTTCCGACAAAGATGCTCACCTTCGCACCTGAGATAGAAAGCTCCGAACTTCTTTTGAAACTTGTGGAAAGAGACATCGTTCTCTCTGCGGGACACTCCATTGCAACTTTTGAGGAGTTCATGAAATTCTACAAAGAGGGTGTCAAGAGAATCACACATTTTCCGAACGGGTTGAAACCTCTTCATCATAGAGAGATAGGAATCACGGGAGCGGGGCTTTTGCTGGACGATGTGAAGCTGGAGCTCATCTGCGACGGGGTGCATCTCTCCAGAGAGATGGTGAAGCTCGTCTACAAAGTGAAAAAGGCGGACGGAATCGTTCTGGTCACAGATTCTATATCTGCGGCGGGTCTCAAAGACGGAACGACCACCCTGGGAGATCTTGTGGTGAAGGTGAAAGGCGGTGTTCCAAGGCTGAAAGACGGTACGCTCGCGGGAAGCACGCTCCTTTTCTCGCAGGCCGTGAAGAACTTCAGAAAGTTCACGGGGTGTTCCCTTACAGAACTTGCAAAAGTGTCCTCGTACAACAGCTGTGTTGAACTGGGACTGGATGACAGAGGAAGAATAGCCGAAGGAACGAGGGCGGATCTTGTTCTCCTCGATGAAGATTTGAACGTTGTGATGACGATCAAAGAGGGTGAGGTAGTTTTTCGATCCAGATGAATGAATTATCCCAACTCTTTCACTCTCTCCCGTGTGAGGACGGCTCTCTTTTCCCACTTGCCGGAGAGGAAGAAGAGGAGCTTCAGTGTACTTCGAAAGATGATGTCTGCGATCATTCCGATCCAGGCACCGAGAAGCCCAAGCTGGAAGTACTTCACCATCACGAAGGCGACGGGAAGCCTCACGGTCCAGATGGAGATGAAGGTGATGATCATCGGTGGAAGGGTGTTTCCCGTCCCCCTGAGGGCACCGTTCATGGTTGAATCTATTGCGAGGAAAAATTGGAAGAGTCCAATTATCTTGACGGGGAGTTTTGAGATCTCTATTATCTGTGGATCACTGGTGAAGATGCGTATCAGTGGCTCTGGAAAAAGAAAGATTATAATACCAACCGTCACCTGAAACAGAAGACTCAGGATCCATCCCTGTCGAATGACTCCAAGAACGTGTTCCTTGTTTCCCATTCCGTTGTACCTTCCAACCAGTGTGGTGATAGCGACCGAGATTCCGAACGCGGGCATGAAAGATAGAGACTCGACGTTTATACCTATTCTGTGTCCAGCGTACGCTTCAGCTCCTGCGATGAGCAGGATGTTCGCAAACATCAAAACACCTGTGGAAAAAACGAAGTTCTCTATGGCAGTTGGAAATCCAACACGGAGAATTTCTTTTTGACTGGACCACTTGGGAGGAACAAACCCTTTTCTGAGCTGGAACTCCTCTCTTTTGAATATCACGTACGTGAGGATCGCTGCTCCCACAAATCTTGAGAGGATCGTCGCAACTGCTGCTCCTCTGACCCCCATCTCCGGGAATCCGAACTTTCCAAAGATCATGGCGTAATCGAGGAAGATGTTCAGAAAGTTCGTGAGACCAGTGACGATCATCGGCGTTTTTGTGTCACCAGCACCCCTGAGTATCGCAGAGAACACGGCCATGATGGAAAAGCCCATGGAACCGGAAAGGATGACTTTCAGATACTCCTTCGCGGATGATTCTATTTCTCCTTCCAGATTCGGAAAGATGTTTATCAGTACATCGGAGAGCGGTGTGAGGGCGGTGAGAATAACACCCGTGAATATGGCGAGAAAGACACTGTTCCAGGCAAGGGACCTCACAGCTTTCCTGTTGCCCGCTCCGATGGCGTTCGCTATCGTGACGGTGGCTCCCATACTGGCGGCGATCAGAACGACCTGAACCACCCAGAATACCTGGTTGGAGAGTCCCACACCGCTCATCGCTTTCCATGAGTAATGTCCCAAAAAGGCAGTGTCTGCCATTCCAAAGAGCATCTGAAGCACGTTTTCTCCCATGGCAGGAAGTGCCAATTTTATGAGTTCTTTTCTGATTTCTGGTACCTCTTCTTTCGGCAGGTAATTCTTGAAGAGTGAATATCTCATCCTCATCACCGGTTCTTATTCTACAACAAATAGTTCGTATGGTGAACCATTTGGTAAAATAATTGAACTGTTCTATAATTGAACTGTCAAAAAATGGGAGGTGAAGACATGGATGCTCTGGAGATATTCAAAACACTCTTTTCGCTGGTGATGAGGTTTTCCAGTTATCTTCCATCGAACGAAGAGATCTCTGACATGAAAACAACGGAGCTCTACGCGTTCCTCTACGTGGCTCTCTTCGGCCCAAAAAAGATGAAAGAGATAGCGGAGTTTCTTTCCACAACGAAGAGCAACGTAACGAACGTGGTGGATTCTTTGGAGAAAAGAGGCCTGGTCGTCAGAGAGATGGACCCCGTTGATAGAAGGACGTACCGGGTGGTCTTGACCGAAAAGGGAAAGGAAATCTTCGGAGAGATTCTTTCGAACTTCGAAAGTCTTTTGAAAAGTGTTCTTGAGAAATTTTCCGAGGAAGACTTCAAAGTGGTGAGCGAAGGATTCAATCGAATGGTGGAAGCTCTGTCGAGGGAGGGAAGGTAGCATGAGAAGGTACCTTTTCACCACAACATACGTGGTGCTGGTTTTTCTTTCGTTTTTTGTTGTTTTCTCCCTTGGAAAGATAGAGACCGGCCCTGAGGTGTTCCTTCCAGGTTACAATGGAGATCCCGAAAAGACTACGAACGAAAACGTGAAAAACCTCTTTCGTGTGAACAAGGAGTTCGGCGGTAGTTCTTCGATTGTGATCGTTGTCGAAAGCGATAAGAACTTCTTCGAAGACGCAAGGACTCTGTACGAACTCCACAGAGCTCTGGAGGAAAGAGAAGACATCTCGAGTGTTATGAGTCCCGTGAACCTTCCAAAGCTTTCTGGTTTCAGAATGGACTATTACTTCAAAGATGAGAAGATTTCAAAAGACGTATTGAACGACCCGAATGCGAAGAGTTTCATCACAGAAGATGGGAAGTACGCGCTTCTGAACGTGATATTCAAAGAAGGTGTCAATGCAAGGGACAAAATACCCGAGATAAAAAGGCTCGTGTCCAGCTACTTCGAGAAAAATTACCTCTTTGGTGAACCGGTGATAGACAGCACTCTTTTCAAAGAACTGGTGAAGCAGACTTTTGTTTATCCCGTTTTCATGTTTCTTGTGATCTTTCTTCTCTTCTATTATCAGTTGAGATCCTTCAGAGCGGCGATCTTTTCTTTGATAGTTCCTGTGCTGGCTACGTTTTTTGTGTTCGCTGTGTTTTTCGCTATGGGGAAGAGCCTCAACACCATGACCGTGATGACCATCACCTTCCTCCTCATCATCGGCTCTGCGTACGGGCTTCACTTCTACAACGCGCTGTTCAGGTTCAGTGATAAAAGAGAGGCGGTAAAGCACATCTTCAAACCCATACTCTTTTCGATGCTCACCACTGCAGCGGGATTCATGTCTTTCGTCTTCATCGATATAAGGGCGTTCAGAGAACTCGGAATCCTGGTTTCTTCCGGACTCGCTGTTGTGGTGCTTGTGATATTCACATCAGGTGTGGAGATCTTCAGAAACTACACTCCAAAGAGAACTCCAAGGAGCTTTGGAATGAAGTACGTGGTAAGAAAGATCGCTTTGATCGTTCTCGTTGTTTTCCTGGTGATGGCGGCTCTTTCACCGTTTCTGCTCAAAAGAGTACAGGTGGGTTCAGATATGGTGTCCTATTTTGAGAGGGATTCCGAACTCAGAAAGGCTTACGACCTCATCGTGAAAAAGTTCAACACGAGAGAGCCGATCTATCTGGTGCTGGAAAAAAATGTTCCGTTCGTTGGAACAGATTCCAAAATTTTGAAAGAGCTGATCGAAAAGATAGAAAAGAGCGAGTACGTCTCCAGTGTGGTGTTTCCTGTGGACATTTCCGTTCCGATAATGTACACGCTCTCCAGAACGAACCCGTTTCTCAAAACTTTCGTTGGAGACAGAAACAGGATAAGGTTGATCGTCAACCTCACTCCGGAAGGATACGAGCATGTGAAGAAAGTGGTAGATCTGATCAACGAAGTAGTCAGCGAAACGGGATGGTCACACTACGTGGCGGGATCCGTTCTGATCTGGAACGATATCAACGAAAGCATCATGAAATCACAGATACAGAGCATCGTTCTTGCGTCCATCCTGATCTTTGTTATGGTCTTCATCATATTCCGAAGACCGCTCACTACACTGAGTGTGATGATACCAATCGCTTTCACAACGGTGTTCAACTTCCTGTTCATGGCCCTCTTTGGCATCAGTCTGGATGTTTCCACGTCGATCACTTCCGGTATCCTCATGGGTCTTGTGATAGACTATTCCATTCACATTGCTTCAGAAGAGAGGAGACTGAGAGATCCGTACCTTGTGGTCAAGAACGTGGGACCATCTGTTCTCACAAACGCGCTGGGTTTGATCTCGGGATTCGCTGTTCTTCTCTTCTCTGAACTCGCACTCTTTAAAAACATATCTCTGCTTATGATGCTCGGAATAGGTGTTGGGGCCATTTTCACGCTGATCGTTCAGCCGATGATACTGGAAAAGAGGGAAAACTCTTGACGCTTGCGGAAGAAGATGTTAAACTATCTGAACGGAGAGGAGTGCCGAGGTGGCGGAACTGGCAGACGCGCATGACTCAGGATCATGTGGGGGTTTCCCCGTGCGGGTTCAAGTCCCGCCCTCGGCACCAGCAGAAAGCGGAGGTCTTCCCTCCGCTTTTTTTTGGAGGAAAACGGGGTGAAAGAGATCGAACTTTTCGGAACGAAAGTTCTATCGGGGACAAGGCGGGAATTCCTGAACGCGATCGAAGAGAGAATAGAGAAAGACATTAAAACCTTCGTTGTCACCATGAACGCTTCGATTCTTTTGAAAGCCATAGAAGATGCAGGATATAGAGCTATCGTGAACTCTGCGGACCTCGTTGTACCCGATGGTTTCGGTGTTGTCTGGGCTATGAAAACTCTCACAGGGGAGACGACTGAAAGGTTGCCTGGAATAGAGATCATGAAACACCTCTGTGAAAGATCGAAAGAAAAAGGCTGGAAGGTGTATCTTCTCGGAACGAAAAGGGAAATCGTTGAGAAGGCAAAACAAGTACTGGAGAGATCGGGTGTGAGAGTTGTGGGCTGTCACGACGGTTTCTTCTCCGAAAAAGAATCACCGAAAATCGTTGAAGACGTAAACAGAAGTTCAACCGATCTTCTCTTTGTCGGGATGGGTGTTCCCCGTCAGGAGGAGTGGATATATAGGAACTTTCCACAGCTGAACGTGAAGCTCGCCATGGGTGTTGGAGGATCCATAGACGTCGTATCGGGCAAAAAGAAACGCGCACCGGAATGGGTTCAGAGGATGAACCTGGAGTGGCTTTACAGGTTTTTCCAGTCTCCTTTGAGTAAAAGAAAGGTACCGGTGCAGGTTTCAAAGTTCGTCTTTTTCGTTTTGAGAGAAAAATTGAAAAACAGAAACTGAAGGCTCTTTGATTCAAAGAGCCTTTATTTTTAAATGTCAGGAGGTGTTCCCATGGAGTTCGAAGGAGCGGTTACCAAGGTCAGTGGATGGAGATGGTTCCTGCTGGCACTTCAGCACTTCGTTGCCATGTTCGGTGCCACCGTTCTGGTCCCTCTCATCACGGGGCTCGATCCTCTTGTAGCGCTTCTCACCGCGGGAATCGGCACGCTCATCTTCCATTTTGTAACAGGCGGGATTGTACCAGTCTTTCTTGGGTCGAGCTTTGCCTTCATCGCTCCGATTCTGGCAGTGAAAGAGATCTATGGAGATCTCGCCTACGCGACGGGCGGAATATTCGTGGCGGGTCTGTTCTATGTTTTGTACGCTTTGATAGTGAAGGCAGTTGGTCCGGAAAAGGTGAAAAAGATTCTCCCTCCCGTTGTCACCGGAAGTATGATCATGGTGATAGGGCTCACGCTCAGCCCCGTTGCCATCCAGATGGCATCGAGTGATTGGCCGCTTGCCCTCATCGTCATAGCCACTGTCGTTTTCGTTTCAACCATGACGAGAGGCTTCTTCAGCATGGTCCCAGTGATCACAGGAGTCGTTGTTGGATACGTAGCAGGACTCTTCATGGGAAAGATCGATACCAGTGTGATAGTGAGCACACCTCTCTTCAGTGTACCAAAAGTAATGCTTCCGAAGTTCGACTACGGAGCGATATTCATGATCGTCCCGGTGACCCTCGCTACCTTCATGGAACATCTTGGAGATATCACCACCAACGGGGCGGTTGTCGGTAAGAATTTCTTCGACAAGCCCGGTCTTCACAGAACACTCCTCGGTGATGGACTCGCAACAGCTGTGGCCGGTCTTCTTGGAGGTCCTGCGAACACCACTTACAGTGAAAACACGGGAGTGCTGGCCCTCACGAGGGTGTACGATCCTTCCGTTCTCAGAGGAGCAGCCCTTGTGGCCATATTCGCCGCCTTCGTGTCGAAGTTCGGGGCTATCCTCCAGACGATTCCTCAGGCGGTGATGGGAGGAGTGAGTCTCATCCTCTTCGGTATGATCACCTCCGTCGGTGTAAGGACCATGGTGAATGCAGAGGTGGATTTCTCCAAACCAAGAAACCTCATGATCACCGCTTTGATGCTCACTGTTGGTATCGGTGGAGCGGTTTTGAAGGTAGGAAGAGTGGAGCTGAAAGGAATAGGGCTTGCCGCCCTCGTCGGTATCTTCCTGAATCTGATCCTTCCAGATAGAGATTGAGCCATCATGATACAATCGAAATGAGGAGGTGGTAATCGATGGAGAACTTCGTCTTCCACAATCCCACGAAGATCGTCTTTGGAAGAGGAACGATTCCAAAAATAGGAGAAGAGATAAAGAACGCGGGAATCAGAAAGGTGCTGTTCCTATACGGTGGTGGATCGATAAAGAAAAATGGCGTTTATGATCAGGTTGTCGATTCACTGAAAAAGCACGGAATAGAGTGGGTAGAAGTATCTGGTGTCAAGCCGAATCCAGTCCTTTCCAAGGTCCACGAAGCCGTCGAGGTGGCGAAAAAAGAAAAGGTGGAGGCTGTTCTTGGTGTTGGTGGAGGAAGCGTTGTGGATTCTGCAAAAGCAGTAGCGGCTGGTGCTCTCTACGAGGGCGACATATGGGATGCTTTTATCGGTAAATACCAGATCGAGAAAGCCCTTCCTATTTTCGACGTGCTCACAATCTCGGCGACAGGAACGGAGATGAACGGTAACGCTGTGATAACGAACGAGAAAACGAAGGAAAAATATGGAGTGAGTTCGAAGGCTCTCTATCCAAAAGTATCCATAATCGATCCTTCTGTTCAATTCACTCTTCCAAAAGAACAAACAGTTTATGGAGCGGTGGATGCGATCTCACACATCCTCGAGTACTATTTCGATGGGAGCAGTCCTGAGATCTCCAACGAAATAGCGGAAGGTACTATCAGAACGATCATGAAAATGACAGAAAGGTTGATAGAAAAACCGGATGACTACGAAGCAAGGGCAAATCTCGCGTGGTCTGCAACGATCGCTCTCAATGGAACGATGGCAGTCGGAAGAAGGGGCGGAGAGTGGGCTTGTCACAGGATCGAGCACTCCCTCAGCGCTCTTTACGATATTGCACACGGAGCGGGTCTCGCCATTGTGTTTCCGGCGTGGATGAAGTATGTGTACAGAAAGAATCCTGCGCAGTTCGAAAGGTTTGCGAAAAAAATCTTCGGATTTGAGGGTGAGGGAGAGGAACTGATTCTGAAAGGGATAGAAGCTTTCAAAAACTGGCTGAAGAAGGTAGGAGCTCCTGTGTCCCTCAAAGATGCGGGAATCCCAGAAGAAGACATAGACAAGATCGTGGACAACGTCATGCTTCTTGTGGAAAAGAATCTGAAACCTAAAGGAGCGAGTTTGGGAAGAATAATGGTGCTCGAAAGAGAAGACGTTCGTGAAATATTGAAATTAGCGGCGAAATGAAATAAAATATGAAGATGGAAGGACGCGGAGGCGTGTCCGAACTGGCTAAGGAGCCGGTCTCGAAAACCGGTGGGCCGTGAGGCCCTTGTGGGTTCGAGTCCCACCGCCTCCGCCATTTTTTTGTATAACAGAACAGGGGGTACGAGAGATGGAGATAGAAGCCGTCGAAAAGGAAGCCATCGAGAAATTATCGAAGATATCGAACGTTCAGGAGCTGGAAAGTTTCAGGATAGAGTTTCTCGGAAAGAAAGGAAAAATCACTGGCTTGATGAAAAACCTCAAGAATCTCCCACCTGAAGAAAGGCCTGCCTACGGTAAAAGAGTGAACGAACTCAGAGAGAAGATAGAAAAACTCTTCGAAGAAAAGAGACAGCAAATCCAAAGGATACTCGAACAGGAAAAGATGGAAAAAATGAGAATAGACGTCACAGTACCGGGGGCAAGGAGGAAACTTGGACATTCTCACCCTGTTCTGAAGGTTATGGAAGAGATAGAGAGAATCTTTGTATCGATGGGATTCGATGTGGTGGAAGGGCCGGAGATCGAAACAACCTGGCACAACTTCGACGCACTGAACACACCGGAATGGCATCCAGCCAGGGACGAACACGATTCTTTCTACATAACGGATGATCTCCTTCTCAGAACTCACACTTCTCCCGTTCAGATCAGAACAATGCTCGAGAGAAAACCTCCCATCGCTATCATATCACCCGGAAAAGTTTACAGAAGAGACTACGATGCGACGCACCTTCCCATGTTTCACCAGGTGGAAGGGTTGCACGTAGATAGAGATCTCAGCGTGGCTCATTTGAAATTCACCCTCGAAGAGTTCGCTCGAAGAATGTTCGGCGAGGGTGCGAAGGTGCGTTTGAGGCCGAGCTTTTTCCCGTTCACGGAACCGAGTTTTGAGGTGGATGTCTATCTTTCCGGGTACGGATGGTTGGAGATTCTGGGAGCAGGCATGGTCGATCCGAACGTCTTCTTGAATGTAGGATACGATCCGGAAGAATGGACGGGTTACGCTTTTGGAATGGGAGTGGAAAGAATCGCCATGCTGAAGTACGGCATAGCAGACATAAGAGAGTTCGTCAGAAACGACGTGAGATTTCTCAGTAGCTACTGATGGGGGTGTGATGAGGTGAGAGTTCCCGAGTCTTGGCTCAGAGAATTCGTAGATCTCGACTGGGATATCGAGCAAATAGCGGAAAGACTCACTTTTTCTGGCACGAGTGTGGAGGATATTCTGAGACCTTTCAACGTTTCCGGAGAGATAATCACAGCGAGGGTGATAGAAAGGTTCGATCATCCGGCTTCAGAAAAGCTCATCGTGTGCAAGGTGGACACCGGAAAGAGAATCTACACGGTCATCACAGCCGATAAAACCGTGAACGAAGGAGACTACGTCATACTGGCTCTCGAAGGAGCTACCTTGAACAACGGTCTCAAGATAGAGCCTCGTGAGTTCAAAGGGGTTATCTCGGAGGGTATGCTTTGCTCACTTGAAGAATTGGGACTTGAGGAAAAATCCGACAGAGTTTATCGTTTCCCTGATCCCGTGGAGCTCGGTGTGAACGTGGTAGAGGAATATGGACTCAACGAAAGAGTCCTGGACATAGAGATAACTCCAAACAGGCCTGATTGTCTTTCGATTATTGGTGTTGCGAGAGAGCTTTCTGCCCTCAGCAGAAGGCCTTTGAATAAGCCTCAACCCGATGTTTCTTTTGTGGATGAAGATGTTCAGTTCGATGTGGAGATAGAAGACGTGGAGGGTTGTCCCAGATACTCTGCTCGAATAATGAAAGGTGTCACCGTGAAGGATTCGCCGCTCTGGATGAAGGCGAGGCTCGTAGCGGCAGGGGTTCGTTCTCTGAACAACGTGGTCGACGCCACGAACTACGTGATGATCGAGCTGGGACATCCCGTTCACGCGTTCGATCTGAACAGGCTCAAAAACAAGATAATCGTTGTGAAATCTGCAAAGGGTGGAGAAAGAGTCCTGCTACTCGATGAAAAGGAGTACAAACTGAAGGGCGGAGAGATCTTGATAACGGACGGTGAGAACGTCCTCGCACTTGGCGGAATCATGGGAGGAATGGAATCTGGTGTGTACGATGACACCAGAGATCTGGTGCTGGAAGTGGCTTACTTCGATCCTGTGAGGATAAGAAAGGCAGCCAAAGCGCTTGGAATCAGCTCTGAGTCTTCTTACAGGTTCGAACGTGGTGTGGATCCAAACGATGTGGAGCTCGTATCTTTGAGACTCGCTGAATTGATTCAAAAGCTGGCCGGCGGTTATGTTCTCAGGAAATTCTGGGATGTTTATCCTCGAAAGATAGAGCCCAAAAAGGTGATGTTCAGAAAAGCCAGGATCGAAAAGATACTGGGAACGAAAGTTGAAGAGCCAGGCGATATTCTCAGACGACTTGAATTCCAGGTGGAAGACAGAGGAGACAGTTACGAAGTCCTTGTTCCCACCTTCAGGCCCGATGTTGAAAGGGAGATAGACCTCATAGAAGAGATAGGAAGGATTTACGGGTACGAGAAAGTCGAGTCGAAAGTGATAAGCGTTCCCGCGGTAAACCGCGGCTGGGGCGAGAAACAGCTCTTCAGAAGGGAAATTTCTCAATTCATGAAAGGAATGGGATTCGATGAAGTGGTGACCTTCTCCTTTGTGGACTCCCTGAAGGTTAAAAAGTGGCCTCTGGTGGACAGAGAACCCATAGCTCTCTCCAACCCAATCGCTTCAGATATGGACGTAATGAGGACGTCACAATTTTACAGCCTGATACAGGTGCTCGCTGAAAATTTCAAGAGGCAGAACAGAGATCTGAAGCTCTTCGAGATTGGAAAGATTTACTTCAAGGAGAATGGAAACTTCAGGGAGATAGAGACACTCTCTGCCATGAGCTGTGGACTGGAAAATCCGGGAGACTACACCGATAAAAGAAGCGTGTCCTTCTACACGATCAAGGGAGTTCTCGATGAGCTCTTCTTCAGGCTCGGAGTGAACGTCGTATACAGAGCTGTAGAGATACCTGGATTGTTTCCGACCAGATCCGCTCGTATCTACGTGGAAAACAGGGAGATCGGTTTCATTGGAATGGTCGATCCAAAGCTCCTCGATGAGTACGATGTGAAAGAGGATACCTACTTCTTCGAGATAGATATGGAACTTCTGAGAAAATACGCATCGAAGAGACCCGCTTACAGGCCCACACCGAGATTTCCCGCTGTGAGAAGAGATATCTCCTTCCTGCTCCCGAAAGGATTTGAGTCTGTGAAGATCATCGAACTTTTCAAAAAGAGCGGAGGAGATCTGGTGGAGGAAATGGGAGTGTTCGACATCTATGAGGGTAAAGGGATCCCGGAAAATATGGTGAGTGTTACCTTCTATGTGGTGTTCAGACATTCAGAAAGAACCTTGACCGATGAAGAGGTGAACAAAATCTTTGAAGAGATGGTGCAGAAAGCAGAACGGGAGTTTGGAATAAAGAGAAGATTTTGAAATTAAAAGAAGAGGGGCTAACGCCCCTCTTCTGTTTTCACCTTGAGCAGTCCTCTGAGTATCATTTCCTGGATGTTTTGAAGTAGTCTCTTATCCTTTGGAACGTCTCCGAACGAGTTGACTATCAGTTCCGCAGCGGCTCGGGAGTCGAGATCTTTGTAAACGTAGTTTTGTTTCTTCCCTTCTTCTATGAGTTCTTCGACTCGCTTTATGAAGCTTTCATAACGTTCTCTGAGTTTCGACCATTTTTCTTCTTCGAATCTGACGGTCGATTTTTCTTTCTCGATGATTTCATTCAAAACGGTTTTATTCAGGACAAAATCAACGTAGGACTTCAGAAACTTCTTTATCTTCGCAAAGTAAGAATTCGTCTCTTCGGTGACGGCGAAAAGATGGCTCTCCAGCTCCTCGAGTGCTTCTCTCCAGACCTCTTCGAAGAGTTTGTCTTTGCTCGGAAAATAGTAGTAGATGAGGGCCTTCTTCACACCGGCCTCACGTGCGATTTCTTCCATACTTACTCCATCGTAGCCGTATTTTGAGAATGCCTTCCTCGCCGCTTCGAGGATTTTCCTTCTTGTTTCGGAGCTCAATTCGATCCCTCCACATCAGTCCCTGTAGCGTTTATCCACTGCGAGGAGTTTTTCTTTGTCTGCGTACCTCCTCATTCTCACTTCGTAGCTGTAAACTCCCCTGTTGGCTGGATAGATCTCGGAGTAACCTTCTTCGTACCAGAGTTTGTCAGCGTATTTCTTCCACTCGGCTGCGAGTTTGTCCAGCTCGGGCGCAAGATCTGTGATGACCCTTTCGGATCCCTCATGCTGTGGTTTTGCGTTGAAGGCTCTCACCATGGCTCTGAAGACTTTCGGGTTGTCAATTATCGGACACGGTCTGAAGAGATTGTCGCTGTAAGGAATCATCCTCTTGTAGGCTTCGAAGAACGGTGATCTCAAGATGTCGATGAGTTTTTTCTCGCGAATGCTGTCCACCGCGAACTGCTGGAAGACACAGGGTTCCACATAACCTTTCGCGTTTATGTGGAGGTACTTGGCACCTGCTGCGAGACAGCCATTGGTGAGGAACCCGTGGTTCCAGAAGTCGGCAACGAAAGCGAATCTTCCGCTGAGTCTGAGCTGTTCGAGTTTGTGGAATCTTTCGTATCTCTGCTGTGGTGTGGGAACGAGGTCCATCGTTGGATTCATTCCCACGGGCATGAACTGGTAAACCCACACGTAAGAAACTCCCTGTTCTTCGAGGAAGTCCCAGAATTCATCTTTCATTATGGTATCGTGGTTCATTCGTGTTGCCGTCACAGAAGCTCCGAAGATCACACCATGTCTTCTGAGTCTTTCCCAGGCTTCGAGGACTCTCTTGAATATTCCCCTTCCTCTTCTCCAGTCTGTGTCAGTTTCGAATCCCTCAACAGATATGGAGACCGTCACATTTCCAAGTTCTGCGAGTTTCTTGGCCGTTTCTTCTTTTATCAGAGTTCCGTTGCTGTAAACCAGGAAGTAGCTGTCTTTGAACTCTTCGAATATGTCCATCAGGTGAGGCCAGAAGAAGGGTTCACCGCCGGTGATGATGAAGAAGTATATTCCCAGGTCGTTGGCTTGTTTCAATATGTCTCTGACTTCATCGTGAGAGAGTTCGTATTTTCTACCGTAAAGTCCCGCGTAGCACCCAACACAGTTCAGATTACAGGCGTATGTGGGGCTCAGAACGAGGAGTTTTGGGAGCACCGTTTTGTACTCGTGCATCTTTTCCTGCCTGATGGGTTCTCCGAGGGCGAACTCGTTGATGATCAGGTTGTTTATAACCCCTTCAACACATTTTGGACTTGCTTTTTTGAAAACGTTCACCCATGACATCACCATAGGATGTCTTTCTTTGGCGAGGTCAGCCAGTTTTCGAAGGCCACTCTTCGCGGGCTCCTTCGTGAACATGCTCAAAGTACCGAAGATCTTTCCAAGAGTTTCCACTTCAGCGTTTTTAACGAATGAACCGACGAGTTTTCCCGCCTGACGATAGATCATTCCTTTGATTCCACCTACTGCCATCCAACCACCTCCATATTTTTTTACTTACCGGTCGGTAAAAATATTCTATGCACACGCGGTGACAATCGAGTTTCATTTAAGTTACTTTATGTTGTACCGTTCTTTGTTCAGGAAACAAATAGCTTCGTCTTTTTCGTGCTCTCTCAGCAAGTAGTAAGCCTTGCAACCTCCACCGCATTCGTTCAGGATGGGACACTGCTGGCAGGAAGCCGGGGAAGGAATGGGAGTGTATTCGTGCCAGATTTCCGAGAATTTCTTTTCTCTAACGTTCCCCATGTAGAATTCCTTTCTGTATCTGAAGTGCCCACAGGGGACGACTGTGCCATCGGCCAGAACCGATGCATGTGTGATTCCTGCGGAACACGGCTTTCCCGATATAGATTCTTCCACGTAAAATGTCAAATGGTTTTTGTAATTTTCTATCACTCCAAGGACGTGTTTTATAGCTACTCTCCACTCCTCGGGATTCATATCCAGTTCTCTTGCATGGATCATGCCCCTTCCAACCGGTATGAACCTATCCACATACAAAGCATTAACCCCCAGTTCCAGTGCGAGTTTTACCATATCTTCGAACTTTCTCCAGTTTCTCTTGTTTATCACGTTCAAAATGGTGACCTGAAACCCTTCATCCACGAAGTTTTTGATGCCTTGAACTGCTCTTTTGAAGTTTCCGGTTCCTCTCACAAAGTCGTTGGTCTCGGGATCTGGTCCTTCAAGGGAAACTCCAATAAGCACGTCGGGATTGGCCTTCTTTATTTTCTGTACCATTTCCTTGGTGGCGAGCGAACCGTTGGTGTTGATCATGAGACGCTGTCCGACCTCTTTTCCGAAGGCAAGAATATCCAGTATTTGAGGGTGAAGAAGAGGTTCGCCACCCACAATATCGAGAGCCCAGGTGCCCAATTCTTTCATATCGAGTATCAGTTCCTTTATTTCTTCGAAACTCAGCTCTTCAGGATGGGGTTTTCCGGCCTCGCAGTAGCAGTGTTTACATCTGAAGTTGCATCGCAGTGTCAGTTCGTATTCCACAATAAAAGGTGGGTTCCGCATCCAATCACCTCCAGGATAGATTTTAACCCTGGAGACGTTTTATTACATTCTCCGGGTTTTAATTGTAATGATCCATACAAGTCCAATTAAAGGTTTGGGGTTAGAATCAAAAACGAGGTGATGCCTCTTGGAGAAGAAAGTATCCAGAAATCCCCGTGTTTTATCGCAGATAGATTTGCTCAAATTGATGACCGATGGAGATGAAAGTGCTCTCAGGGAAATAAAGAGACGTTTGGGCCTTGACGAGAAGAAAGAAAGAGATAACGATGAAAAGCGAAAAGTTTCCGATAAGGTTTGAAAATTTTTCCATATCTGTGGATGGTAAAAGTGTGCTTGAGAATATTACTCTTTCCTTTGTTGAAGGAATGAACGTTCTTTACGGTCCAAGAGGATCCGGAAAATCTTTTCTCCTCAGATCTATCGTCAAATTGAACGTTGAAATATTCAACGAGATTTCCAGAAGTGGTTCCGTCTATTTGTTCGATCAGAACGTTGAGGATCTTGATGACATTTACGTTAGAAAAAACGCTCTGTATCTCGATACGAGCTTCATCGATGCGATGAATCGCTACACATTCGATGAGTTTCTTAAGCTTGCCCTGAAAAGGAAAATTTCTCTGGAGGATTTTTCCGAGAAACTCGATGATCTTGGAATACTGAGGATGCTTATTCGCGGTCAAAAGACCCCCCTTTCTGTGTTTTCGCCTGCCGAAAAGATCTCCCTCCTTCTTTTCATTCTCGAGCAGAAAAAGCCTCGCGTTATTTTAATGGACTGTCTGCTGGATCACCTGGACGATGAAAATCTGGAGAAGATAATGGACATGTTCCTCAAGATGAAGGAAGAACGAACTTTTGTCATATCCACCCGCATTCTTCAGAGGTTTCTCTACATCGCCGATTTGTTGGTTATACTGAATAATGGTAAAATCAATTATGTTGGGAGTCCCAAGGATTTCGTTTTAAAAATGTGATTCCCCACTTCTGATTTCGAGGTGATCGTATGGTCCTGACGGTGACCCTCAATCCCGCTTTAGACAGGGAAATTTTCATAGAAGATTTCCAGGTGAACAGGCTGTACAGGATAAATGATCTTTCTAAAACTCAAATGTCCCCAGGTGGAAAGGGTATAAACGTTTCTATAGCTCTTTCCAAATTGGGAGTGCCGTCAGTCGCCACCGGATTCGTGGGTGGGTACATGGGGAAGATTCTTGTGGAGGAATTGAGAAAAATTTCAAAGCTGATCACGACGAATTTTGTTTACGTGGAGGGAGAAACGAGGGAAAACATCGAAATAATCGATGAAAAGAATAAAACAATAACCGCTATCAATTTTCCCGGTCCGGATGTTACGGATATGGATGTGAATCACTTTCTGAGAAGATACAAGATGACGCTTTCGAAAGTCGATTGCGTTGTTATATCGGGGAGTATTCCACCGGGAGTAAACGAGGGAATATGCAACGAACTGGTGAGACTCGCGCGTGAAAGAGGAGTCTTTGTTTTTGTCGAACAGACTCCCAGATTGCTTGAAAGAATTTATGAAGGTCCAGAATTTCCCAACGTCGTGAAACCAGATTTGAGAGGTAATCATGCTTCTTTTCTTGGTGTTGATTTGAAAACCTTTGACGATTACGTGAAACTCGCCGAAAAGCTCGCCGAAAAATCGCAGGTTTCCGTGGTGTCATACGAAGTGAAGAACGATATTGTTGCAACAAGAGAAGGGGTCTGGCTTATAAGATCCAAAGAAGAAATAGACACATCACATCTTCTGGGTGCGGGAGACGCGTATGTAGCTGGTATGGTCTATTACTTCATTAAACACGGAGCCAACTTCCTCGAAATGGCAAAATTTGGTTTTGCCTCCGCACTGGCTGCCACTAGAAGAAAGGAAAAATACATGCCCGACCTTGAGGCGATAAAGAAGGAATACGATCACTTCACCGTAGAGAGGGTGAAGTAAATGAGGGTAAAGGATGCCGTCATCTATGATATTTCCGCTGTTTTTGAAGATGAAACGGTTGAAACGGTGATAAAGCTCCTCTCCAGGCAGAATCTTTCTGGAGTTCCCGTTGTTGACCATGATATGAGGGTGGTTGGCTTTGTCAGTGAAAGCGACCTCATAAAGGCTCTTGTACCCAGTTATTTCTCGCTTTTGAGATCCGCTTCTTTCATTCCAGACACCAACCAGCTGATAAGAAACGTAGTCAAAATAAAGGACAGACCCGTGTCTGATTTTATGAACAAGCCTCCCGTTGTTGTGAAAGAAGACGATCCTCTTATCGTAGCAGCTGATTATCTCATAAGACACGGCTTTAAATCGCTTCCTGTTGTCGATGAAGCCATGCAGCTCGTTGGCATAGTGAGAAGAATAGACATTCTGAGGGTAGTTTCGGAGGGAAAGCTTGAGATATGAAAACTGTCAGGATAGAGACTTTCGGCTGTAAGGTGAATCAGTACGAAAGTGAATACATGGCTGAACAGTTAGAAAAAGCCGGGTACGTGGTTTTACCCGGCGGGGATGCTTCTTACTATATAGTGAACTCTTGTGCCGTTACCAAGGAAGTCGAGAAGAAAGTGAAGAGATTGATAAAGAGCATCAGAAACAGGAACAGGAACGCAAAAATCATCCTCACTGGATGTTTTGCCCAGCTTTCTCCGGATGAGGCAAGGAATCTTCCGGTGGACATGATTCTGGGAATCGATGAGAAAAAAAACATAGTGGATCATATTAACTCCTTGAATGGCAAACAACAGGTTGTTGTATCTGAACCCGGCAGACCCGTTTACGAGAAAGTGAAAGGAAGTTTCGAAGACAGAACCCGTTCTTACATAAAGGTTGAAGACGGGTGTGACAACACCTGCACCTACTGTGCTATCAGGTTGGCCCGTGGCACAAGAATCAGAAGTAAGCCGCTCGAAATATTCAAAGAGGAATTCGCGGAAATGGTAATGAAAGGTTACAAAGAGATCGTAATAACCGGTGTCAACCTTGGAAAATATGGAAAGGACATGGGTTCTTCCCTAGCTGAGCTTCTGAGGATCGTGGAAGAAATTCCTGGAGATTATCGTGTGCGTCTCAGCTCCATAAATGTGGAAGACGTGAACGACGAAATTGTGGAGGCTTTCAAGAGAAACCCCAGACTGTGTCCGCATCTTCATATTTCGGTTCAGAGCGGATCCGACGATGTGTTGAAAAGGATGGGAAGAAAATACAAAATCTCTGATTTCATGCGTGTTGTTGACAAATTGAGAAGTATCGATCCAGATTTTTCAATAACAACGGACATAATCGTTGGTTTCCCTGGAGAAACGGATGCCGACTTCCAGAGAACTCTTGAACTGGTGGAGAAAGTGGAGTTCAGCAGAGTACACATTTTCCGATTCTCACCACGCCCCGGAACTCCAGCGAGCAGAATGGAAGGCGGTGTTCCCGAATCGAAGAAGAAAGAGCGTCTGGATGTTTTAAAAGAGAAAGCGAAAGATGTTTCTATCAGGTACAGGAAGAGAATCATTGGGAAAGAAAGAAAAGTACTCGCTGAGTGGTACGTTATGAAAGGTGTTCTTTCTGGCTATGACGAGTACTACGTGAAGCACGAGTTTGTAGGAAATAGAGTGGGAGAATTTCATAGTGTGAGGGTGAAATCCCTTTCAGAAGAGGGAGTGATTTCCTGTCGTGCTGATATGGTGGAGGGGAAAGTTCCGGCGCGCGGATGAAATTTCACTGGATTTCTCTCTGTTTGAAAAGTCGCTCCAGGGAGCAGTGTATGAAACTCTGAGAACTTACAGTAGGGCCCCGTTTGCGGCTTACAAACATTACACTAGGCTGAAAAGATCTGCCGATTTCTTTAATCTTCCTCTTTCTCTGAGCTTCGATGAATTCACAAAGGTGCTGAAGGCGGGAGCTGATGAGTTCAAACAAGAAGTGAGAATCAAAGTCTATCTTTTCCCTGATTCCGGGGAGGTTCTCTTTGTGTTCTCACCGCTCAATATACCAGACCTGGAGACAGGAGTCGAGGTGAAAATATCGAACGTTCGAAGGATACCGGATCTTTCTACTCCACCAGCTCTAAAAATAACTGGACGCACCGACATAGTGCTTGCAAGAAGGGAAATAGTGGACTGCTACGATGTGATTTTGCTCGGTTTGAACGGGCAGGTCTGTGAGGGAAGTTTCAGCAATGTGTTTCTGGTGAAAGAAGGCAAATTGATTACACCATCGCTTAACAGCGGTATTCTGGATGGCATCACACGGGAAAACGTTATAAAGCTCGCAAAAAGTCTCGAGATACCTGTTGAAGAAAGAGTAGTGTGGGTGTGGGAACTGTTCGAAGCGGATGAAATGTTTCTCACACACACAAGTGCGGGAGTGGTTCCTGTCAGAAGGTTGAACGAGCACTCGTTTTTCGAGGAAGAGCCAGGACCTGTGACAGCGACTTTGATGGAAAACTTTGAGCCTTTTGTCTTAAATCTGGAGGAAAACTGGGTGGGAATATGATCCTTTTCAGACAGCTGTTCGAAGAGCTTTCCACCAAACAACCTCTTTTTTTTGAACTGAAGATAAAGATGCTCCTTTCTGAATGGGACAAGATAGTTGGACCTGTGATAGCGAGGCACACGAAGGTGGAAAAAGTGGAGAACGGGACAGTTTACATTGTTTGCGATGATTCGCTGTGGATGACGGAACTCACCATGCAGAAAGATCGCTTGCTCAAAATTCTGAATGAAAGATCGGGCAAAGAACTGTTCAGAGATATAAAGTTCAGGAGGGGAAAAGTAGATGGAAAAGTACTCCGCTGAAAGTATAAAGGTTTTAAAAGGACTGGAACCTGTCCGAATGCGACCCGGAATGTACATAGGATCCACGGGCAAACGTGGATTGCATCACCTCGTGTACGAAGTGGTTGACAACAGTGTTGATGAGGTACTCGCTGGATACTGCGACTGGATACGTGTGACTCTCCATGAAGATGGAAGTGTGGAAGTCGAGGACAACGGAAGGGGAATCCCCGTTGACATACATCCAGAAGAGGGAAGAAGCGCTCTGGAAGTGGTTTTCACAGTTCTTCATGCGGGCGGAAAATTCTCCAAGGATTCCTACAAGATAAGCGGTGGCCTGCACGGTGTTGGTGTATCGGTGGTGAACGCTCTTTCGGAGTGGCTGGAAGTGCGGGTACATCGTGACGGGAAGATCTACAGACAAAGATACGAAAGGGGTAAACCGGTCACACCTGTGGAAGTGATAGGAGAAACCGATAAGCACGGCACGATCGTTCGATTCAAACCCGATCCTCTCATATTTTCGGAGACAGAGTTCGATCCCGACATACTCGAACACAGATTGAGAGAGATAGCTTTCCTAGTACCAGGACTCAAAATAGAATTCGAAGACAGAATAAACGGAGAGAAGAAAACCTTCAAATTCGACGGAGGCATAGTGGAGTATGTGAAGTATTTGAACCGTGGGAAAAAAGCTCTACACGATGTGATACACATAAAGAGAACGGAAAAAGTGAAAACAAAAAATGGTGAAGACGAAGTGATAGTGGAGATCGCCTTTCAATACACTGATTCGTATTCTGAAGATATCGTGTCTTTTGCAAACACCATAAAAACTGTCGATGGTGGAACTCATGTTACAGCCTTTAAGAGCACCCTCACAAGACTCATGAACGAGTATGGGAAAAAACATAATTTTCTCAAGAAAGACGATTCCTTCCAGGGTGAGGATGTTAGAGAAGGCCTCACGGCGGTTATCAGTGTTTACGTGAAGAACCCCGAATTCGAAGGGCAAACAAAGTCAAAACTCGGCAACGAAGAAGTCAAGGAAGCGGTAACCAAGGCTATGAGAGAAGAGCTGAAAAAAATATTCGACGCGAATCCCGAGCTCGTGAAAACAATTCTTTCAAAGATCATGAGCACCAAACAGGCAAGAGAAGCGGCAAAGAGAGCTCGAGAAATGGTGAGAAGGAAAAACGTTCTTCAAAACACAACACTTCCCGGAAAACTGGCAGACTGTAGTTCCACACATAGAGAGAAAACGGAGCTTTTCATCGTGGAAGGTGACTCTGCCGGGGGATCGGCAAAACAGGCCAGAGACAGAGAATTTCAGGCTGTTCTTCCCATAAGAGGAAAGATTTTGAACGTGGAAAAATCATCTCTCGATAGATTACTGAAAAACGAGCAGATCAGTGACATAATTGTTGCAGTGGGAACGGGCATAGGAGATGATTTCGACGAAAGCAAGCTCAGATACGGTAGGATTATCATCATGACCGACGCCGATATAGACGGTGCACACATAAGAACTCTCCTTCTGACACTCTTCTATAGATACATGAGACCCCTCATCGAACAGGGCAGGGTATACATAGCACTCCCACCTCTCTACAGGATCAAAGCTGGAAGAGAAGAGTTCTACGTTTACAGTGACCAGGAGCTGGCGGAATACAAAGAGAAACTCCAGGGAAAAAGGATCGAAATTCAACGGTACAAAGGACTTGGCGAGATGAATCCTGAGCAGCTCTGGGAAACAACGATGAATCCAGAAACGAGAAAAATCATAAGGGTAACTATAGAAGATGCCGAAGAAGCGGATAGACTCTTTGAAATTCTCATGGGTAACGATCCGTCCAGTAGAAGGGAGTTCATAGAAAGGCACGCTCTGAAAGTGAAAGAACTGGATATCTAGTCATGAGATCCCTGAGAGTTCTTCTCATCACAATGATTGTTCTTTACATTCTGTTCTTTGTGAATTCTTTTTTTCAAAGTCGTAGAGAACACGTGAGGGTTCCAGAAAAAGTGTATTCATATTTGATAGAAAATTTTAACATTTCTCCAAAAAGTATTATAATAGATTCGAAAAAGGCTATAGGGATAGTTTTCTATGAAGGGAATTATTATTTATGCGCTGAAGATGGGAGTTTGGTAGCTTCGTTATCGAAAAAGGACCTATTCAAATTCTACCCAGTGTTTCTGGAAGTTAATCTTGAAGGGCTTCGACTTTCAAAGAGCGACAGGGAAATTCTGGAGATGTTGATTCCGATTCTTAAAAGTTCTGTAGTGTCCGCTGTTTTTTTTGAGTCAAAAGAAGTTGTTCTGCTGAAGGGATCCAGAATCATGTTTGAAGAATGGAAAGATCTTGTCGAGAACTTTCAGGTAATAATGGAGCAATCTGAGAAAATGAAAGCGAAGGAAAGGTATTTCCTGACGGATGATGGAAGATTGATGTGGATAAGGGGTGATTGACTTGTCAAAAACTGTCTTTTATACCTCGATTGATATAGGTTCACGATATATAAAAGGACTCGTTCTCGGAAAACGTGATCAAGAATGGGAAGCACTGGCCTTTTCAAGTGTGAAATCGAGAGGATTGGATGAAGGTGAAATAAAAGACGCCATCGCTTTCAAAGAATCTGTGAACACACTGCTTAAAGAACTCGAAGAACAGCTGCAAAAGTCTCTGAGAAGTGATTTTGTCATTTCTTTCAGCAGCGTGAGTTTTGAAAGAGAAGACACCGTGATCGAAAGGGACTTCGGTGAAGAGAAACGATCTATCACCCTGGACATCTTGAGTGAGATGCAATCGGAAGCTCTTGAGAAATTGAAAGAGAACGGGAAAACTCCTCTTCACATATTTTCGAAAAGATATCTCCTGGACGACGAAAGGATCGTTTTCAATCCTCTCGATATGAAGGCTTCGAAGATAGCCATCGAGTACACATCCATTGTCGTACCTTTGAAAGTTTATGAGATGTTCTACAATTTCTTGCAGGATACCGTTAAAAGTCCGTTTCAGTTGAAGTCTTCTCTTGTTTCAACTGCCGAGGGAGTTCTCACCACGCCTGAGAAAGACCGAGGTGTGGTGGTTGTGAACCTGGGATACAATTTCACCGGGTTGATAGCGTACAAGAACGGTGTTCCCATAAAGATATCCTACGTTCCTGTGGGGATGAAGCATGTTATAAAAGATGTTTCTGCAGTTCTCGACACCTCCTTTGAAGAATCGGAAAGACTCATTATAACTCATGGAAACGCAGTTTATAACGATTTGAAAGAGGAGGAAATACAGTACAGAGGGCTCGATGGAAACACCATAAAAACGACTACTGCGAAGAAACTTTCCGTCATTATACACGCACGTCTCAGAGAGATAATGAGCAAATCCAAGAAATTCTTCAGGGAAGTTGAAGCGAAGATAGTAGAAGAAGGGGAAATAGGGATACCTGGTGGTGTGGTTCTCACCGGGGGAGGGGCCAAGATTCCAAGAATAAACGAACTGGCCACGGAGGTGTTTAAATCTCCGGTGAGAACGGGTTGTTACGCGAATTCCGACAGACCATCCATCATCAATGCGGATGAAGTTGCCAATGACCCTTCCTTCGCTGCTGCGTTTGGAAATGTTTTCGCCGTTTCGGAAAATCCTTATGAGGAAACTCCGGTGAAAAGTGAAAATCCGCTGAAGAAAATTTTCAGACTCTTCAAAGAATTGATGGAGTGAGTAGGAGGTTAAGAGTATGGGATTTGACCTTGATGTTGAGAAGAAAAAGGAAAATAGAAACATCCCTCAGGCGAACAATTTGAAGATAAAAGTCATAGGTGTAGGCGGTGCCGGAAACAATGCCATAAACAGAATGATAGAAATAGGAATACACGGTGTTGAATTTGTCGCGGTGAACACCGATCTTCAGGTACTGGAGGCTTCTAACGCTGACGTGAAGATTCAGATCGGTGAGAACATCACACGAGGCCTTGGTGCAGGGGGACGTCCCGAGATAGGAGAACAAGCTGCTCTTGAGAGCGAGGAAAAAATCAGAGAAGTGCTCCAGGATACCCACATGGTCTTCATAACTGCAGGGTTCGGAGGAGGGACGGGAACAGGTGCTTCCCCTGTCATAGCAAAGATAGCCAAAGAAATGGGAATCCTGACTGTAGCCATAGTGACGACTCCCTTCTATTTCGAAGGCCCGGAGAGACTCAAAAAAGCGATAGAGGGGCTCAAAAAACTTCGAAAACATGTGGATACCCTCATAAAGATATCCAACAACAAACTCATGGAAGAACTCCCGAGGGATGTCAAGATAAAGGATGCTTTTCTGAAGGCTGACGAGACTCTTCACCAGGGAGTGAAAGGAATTTCGGAACTGATAACGAAGAGGGGTTACATAAATCTCGACTTTGCAGACATAGAGTCGGTAATGAAGGACGCCGGTGCTGCGATCCTTGGCATAGGTGTTGGAAAGGGAGAACACAGAGCGAGAGAAGCTGCTAAGAAGGCTATGGAAAGCAAGTTGATAGAGCATCCTGTAGAAAATGCGAGTTCGATTGTGTTCAATATAACTGCTCCCAGCAATATAAGAATGGAGGAAGTGCACGAAGCAGCTATGATCATAAGGCAGAACAGCAGTGAGGACGCGGACGTCAAATTCGGTCTCATCTTCGATGATGAAGTACCCGATGACGAAATACGTGTGATCTTCATAGCTACAAGATTCCCAGATGAAGACAAGATTCTATTCCCGGAAGGTGACATACCGGCCATTTACAGATACGGTCTGGAGGGGCTTCTTTAATGCTGAGAAGATACAGAAAATTGGGTGAAATTCTTCTGGAAAAAGGATTCATAACCAGAGAAGAACTGGACAAGGCTCTTGAAATTCAAAAAGAGAAAAAAAAGCCGCTCGGAGAAGTTCTAATTGAGACAGGGTATATCACGGAGGATCAGCTGCTGGAGGCTTTGAGTGAACAATACGGAGTCCCAATCCTGAAGGAACTACCAAAAAACATACCACTCAACGTGGTGGGTTCTATTCCAAAGAACATCATCGAATCTCTGCACGTCATTCCTGTAGAAAAGAAGGAAGACGGAACTCTCGTGGTGGTGACGGATAACGGAACGAACATTCCAAGGATCAAACAGGAGATACGTTTTCTCACGGGGAAGAATTCGGAGATTTATCTGGTGACGAGCAGAGATTTTTCTGTTTTGTATCAAACGTATGTTCTTGGTGTTCCTCTCGAACTTTTCGAGGAGCCTTACGTTGCCATAGAAGAAACACCAGAACAGGTTGAGGAAGAAGAGGAAGAAGAAAGGGAAGTAGAAGAAGCTCCCATCGTCCGGCTCGTAAACAATATCGTAAACCGTGCCATAGAAATGGGAGCGAGTGATATCCATATAGAACCGATGAAAAGAACCGTGAGGGTGAGATTCAGAATAGATGGTATTTTGAGAAAAGTTCTTGAGTATCAAAAGCCACAGCACAACTCAGTTGTGGCACGAATTAAAATTATGAGTGGTCTCGATGTGTCGGAAAGGAGGCTTCCGCAGGACGGGAAGTTTTACACAATAAAAAGCGGTGAGCAGTACGATTTTCGCGTGTCAACCATGCCTTCCACTTTCGGAGAAAAAGTCGTGATGAGGATATTGAAGGTATCCGATGCTAACAGGCGTCTCGAAGAACTAGGATACAGTGAATACAACCTGAAACGAATTCTATCACTGTTAGAAAAACCCTACGGTATCATCCTGGTTACCGGACCAACGGGAAGCGGGAAATCCACTACACTTGTCGCTATGATAAATTATTTGAAGAATGAAAGTGTGAACATAGTAACAGCGGAAGATCCTGTGGAATACACCATCGAGGGGGTTACTCAGTGTCAGGTTTTCCCAGAAATAGGTCTCACGTTTGCGCGGTACTTGAGAGCTTTCCTCAGGCAGGACCCCGACATCATCATGGTGGGTGAGATCAGAGACAGAGAAACCGCACAGCTTGCGGTGGAAGCCTCCCTCACGGGACACTTAGTTCTGAGTACGCTTCACACCAACACCGCTGCCGGTGCTGTCTCAAGGCTCATAGAAATGGGAATAGATCCTCACCTTCTCGGAGCCTCCCTTATCGGAGTCATAGGTCAAAGGCTGGTGAGAAAGCTCTGTGATGAGTGTAAAATGTCCGGAGAAATCCGGGATGAACAGGTAAAATCTTATTTCGAACGATTCTTTGGAAAGGTACCGGATCAAATTTACTATCCTTCAGAAGAGGGATGTTCTACCTGCAAGGGGATGAGATACAGAGGGAGAATGGCTATAGGGGAAGTTTTGATTGTGGATGAAGAGTTGAGAGAATTGATCTCTTCCAAAGCAAGTGAAACAGAGATTGCAAAGCTTGCTGTGAAAAAAGGTATGCGCACCATGTTCCAGGATGCCCTCGAGAAAGTCCTTCTTGGGCAGACGAGCATCGAAGAGGTCTTCAGGGTGACTACACCGTTATGAAGTACTTTTCTAAAAGCCCTGAAGAATGGCAGAAGAGAGACGAAGAAAAGGAAAGAGAGTTCAGAAACAGAAAAAACAGAATTCGCCGCAGGGCGAATTTTATTCTTGTCGTGAATTTTGCAATAGTGTTTTTCCTGATCTTTTTTACGAAAGCGTTTTTTTCCAACAAATCGGAAGGTGTGATTGGGCCCTTCCAGCTGGTGATAGAGACAAAAGAGTCCTACCTTCCAAACGATTCCCTCGATGTGCGTGTAAAAGTGTTCAACAGAGAGAAGAAAAAAGAGAACCTTGTGCTGGAAGACTTCGTATTTTCCATCAAAAGGGAGAATGACACGGTGTACGAATTTCACTTTCCGCAGCGTGTGGAAAAAGAGGTGGAGGCTTTCGGAAGTGTCCTGGTTTTTGATCTTTTGAGGGAGGAAGAGCTGTCAAATCTATCTGGGGGAAATTACACGATCACAGTCTCTGTCAAGTTGAACGGCCAGAGGGTGGTTATCAGTAAGGTCGTTTCAGTGATCGAAAAATGGCAAATCGAGGTTGAAAACCTGAAAGATTTTTATTTCCCTTACGAAAACGTGTATTTTTCTGTTTATCTGGAAAACATAAGTTCAAAGAGTCGGAAAATTCGTGTGGAGTCGATTGGCCTTATTGTCCTTAAGGGAAATGAGGCTGTCTTTGAAAGAGATATTCCTATAGAAAAAGACTTCGTGATAA
The DNA here is from genome assembly GCF_000019625.1 of Thermotoga sp. RQ2. Classification (NCBI taxonomy): domain Bacteria; kingdom Thermotogati; phylum Thermotogota; class Thermotogae; order Thermotogales; family Thermotogaceae; genus Thermotoga; species Thermotoga sp. RQ2. Next base: position 80,795 of record NC_010483.1, on the reverse strand, counting down.
ATCTGATGATGGTTGAGCAGATCCACGAAGTGAACTTTTCCGCTCCGAAAGAATCGGGAGATTACATCATCGAATTGAAATTGAAGACAGAAAGCGGTTTGATAGAAAAATCAATGCCTCTTTTCGTCACGCAGGAGTATCAAAAAGATTTGAAGGGACTCTCCCTTGTCATTGAAGGGAGGAAGTTTGTAGCATCCGGTGAAAGATACGATTTCTCTGTGAAGCTTTTGAACGAAGAAAAGAAACGAAATTACATAGTTTTGAAAAACGTCATGATTGTTTTGACGCACAAGGAACCGGTGTTCTCGTATGCTTATTCTGAAGAGTACAGAATGACGATCGAAGGATACTCTTCAAGGGAAATCTTTAAGACGACCAGTTACGATATCATAAAGCTCGAGGATCCCGGGACTTACAAACTCATCGTTGTGATAGAAAGTGAAGAAGACAGGCTGATGAAAGAGATGGAGATAGTCGTTTCAGAGTGAGGTGGGAACATACCACACGAGAACAAACGAATAGACTGGATTATAGTTGTTCTTGTGTCCATCTTGATGTTGTTTGGACTTGCAACTTTGAGGAGCGCAACTTATGGAGAAAACGAACAGCTTTTCACGAGGCAGATTGTGTGGGATATAGCCGGTTTTTCGTTGATGTTTCTGGTTCTGTTCATCAAGGACAGAACGATAAGGAATTTTTCGATCATTCTCTACGTCTTCTCCGTTGTTTTACTGGCGGTCCTTCTTGTGAAAGGAACCTCCATCGGTGGTTCAAAGAGATGGTTCAGAGTGATGGGATTCAGTTTCCAGCCCTCAGACTTTGCAAAGCTTTCGCTCATCGTTCTGCTCCCATATCTTCTGGAGAAAAGGTGGTTCTGGAGAAGTTTTTTCTTCACAGTCGTCCCCGCTGTTCTCATATTTCTGGAACCCGATCTTGGCACCACGCTTTCTGTGGGATTGATCTGGTTGTTTGCGGTTCTGGCTTCGAATGTGAATAAGAAGCCCCTTGTGATTCTGTTGATATTTGCCCTTGTGTTTCTTCCTGTCTTCTTTTTCTTTGGGCTTAAAGAGTATCAAAGAGCGAGGATACTTTCTTTTCTCAACCCGGGAGAGTACGGCGAGAGCTACTCCTACAACGTTCTGCAGTCGATTCACGCGATCGGAGCCGGTGGGCTCTTTGGAGCAGGATACATGAAAGGAAAAGCGAACCTTATGGGATACGTCCCTGTCTCGTACACTGATTTCATCGTATCGGTGATCGGTGAGGAATTCGGATTCATCGGAATAGTCTTTCTGCTTTCGCTTTTCGGTTTTCTGTTCTTCGAGGTTTCCAGGTGGATCCTGAACGTGAAAGACGAGTACTGGGAAATACTGATGGTTTCTGCGTGTGGACTGATATGGTTCCACGTCTTCGAAAACGTCTCGATGAACCTGGGACTCCTTCCAGTCACTGGTGTTCCTCTTCCATTCATCAGCTACGGTGGAACCTCTACACTCATGTTTTCCATTCTCGTCGGACTCATTCTCAAAGGGATTGCACTGGCAAGAGTGGAAAAGAAATTTTGAGAACTCTCTTCTTTACTTGAAAGTCTTAGATTTGAGGGGGTGAAGAAAATGAAGAGATTTTTTCCCTTTCTGGGGTTGATTCTTCTGATTTTGACAGCTTGTCTGCCACCACTTGAGGAAAGACACGAGTTCATCGTCGAAGTGGTTGGGAATGAGTACCTTGATGATGTGATGGATTGGTATCAACCATCCTATGGTGATTATCTTGTTCAGGAACACCCTGTGATTGTACTCTACTATCCGGATGGAAGTTATGCTTACAGTGAAAGGGCGGCATTCTATGAGCAAAACAACGACTTCGTCGCGGCTGCGGGGGAGATCGTTGATACGGCAGATCTTAAAGATGACTTGAACCAGATCTGGAGCAGTTACTATCCAATTTACGACGTGGATGTGTGGTGGCAGGCAGATCAGGGAGAATGGCAGGCAAGGGTGAAAAGTCTTTCCAAATCAGTAAAATTTGCACCTCAGAGTCTTTTCGTTGTACAGTTTCAGAGAGAAAGCTACGATGGAAAGGTCTACTACAAAGTTTTGAGCGTGGACAAGGAGGAGCCCGATGAAAACGATTTATACCATCTTGGTCAACTGCAGGTAGATTCTTCACACGGCTTTGCGGTGTTTTTACAAGAAGATCCGCATAAGAGCCTTCCAGCAGAAAGCAACACAAAGATCCTCGGTGCGGAAGTCAGATGGATAAAATAACAAGGAGGTGTGACCCATGAGGAGATATGTGTTTCTTCTTCTGATTCTTGTCTCGATGGTGGCTTTCTCTTTCGACGCAAAGAGCATCATCATAGTACCCGAGAGACCCTACTTCACGGTGGATGTGTGGCTCAACAAACCGGAAGGATCCGTCTATGAAGTGGGAGAGAGGATGGAGATCTTCGTCAAATCTTCCAGAGACGCGTACATACTCGTCTACGACATCAACGCACAGGGTAAGGTGACTCTCATTTTCCCGAACAAATACGAAAGCGACAATTTCGTCAGGGCAAATGAGATAAAAAAGATTCCTTCGAAATCCACCTACTCTCTCAGAGTTTCACCACCGTATGGAAAAGAGTACATTCAGGTGATCGCAAGCACCAGACCGATACCGATTTTCAACCAGCTGAAAGAACTCGGAACCGCTCAAGCCTTTCCAACGCTGTCTGACAACGTCGAAGAATACGTTCAAAATAAATTGAAACCCTATCTCACGGGTGAATGGGTCTCCGATCTCACTTATTTCTACGTGGGAAGAGCCCCCGCGTTCGGAACGCTGATCGTTGACTCGACACCTCCAGGAATGACTGTCTATATTGATGGTTCTTACAAAGGAAAGACACCGGTCACGGTATCAGTGGACGAAGGAACACACTACGTGACGGTGTATTTTGAAAACTACACGTTCTACAAGGAAGTCTATGTGGGAAGAGATCAGACGGTGAAGGTGATAGCCACTTTGCCTCTCGCTCAACTCTCTCTCAGTTCAAGCCCGAGCGGTGCGAGCGTCTATCTGAACGGAGTCTATCAAGGAAAGACTCCTCTGACGTTGAACCTTTCTCCTGGAAATTACACTGTCACGTTCAGAAAAGAAGGGTACCGCGAGGAGACCCGAAACATAACACTCGGCGTGGGAGAAACCAGATCCGTGTATGTCACGCTGAAACCAGCACAGTCTTCTTTGAAACTGAGAACAGATCCTTCTGGTGTCGACGTCTATATCGACGGAAGATACGTGGGAACGACCGATCAGAACGGTTTGAATCTCATTCTTGATCCTGGAACGTACGAGATAAAACTGGAAAAAGAAGGGTACGAAACAGATCGCTTCACGGTGAATTTCGGACCAGGAGAAGAAAAGGAGATTTTCAGAAAACTGGAGAAGAGAGTGGTCTTTTCAGAGGTTAGAATAGAGACCGATCCATCGAGAGCTACGATATACCTAAACGGGTACTACCACGGTGAAACACCCATCACTCTATACATCCAGGCAGGAACCTACGAGATCACGATCGTGAAACCCGGTTACAGAACGATCGTGAAAACCATCACTTTTGACGATGAAGAAGAATACTTCAAGTTCATCATGAACAGGATAGAGTGATCGATGTTAAAATTAATGGTAATAAGGAGGAGTTCACGGTGACTCCAACGGTTATGGTAGTGGATGAATCCAGAATCACCTTCCTTGCCGTCAAAAATGCCCTTGAAAAAGACGGTTTCAATGTGATTTGGGCAAAAAACGAGCAGGAAGCGTTCACGCTCCTTCGCCGCGAAAAGATCGATCTCGTGTTCGTAGATGTGTTCGAAGGTGAAGAGAGCCTGAATTTGATAAGAAGAATACGTGAAGAGTTTCCCGACACGAAGGTCGCGGTTCTGAGCGCCTACGTTGACAAAGATCTAATTATTAATTCGGTGAGAGCGGGTGCGATTGACTACATTCTCAAACCCTTCAAGCTCGATTATCTCTTGGAAAGAGTCAAAAAAATCATTTCTTCCGCACCCAGGCTCACCGTTTCTCTCAAGAAAAATATCGAGGATCTTGAGATCACCCTCAAGTTCGAAGATATCGTGAGAAAAGAAATAAAGCGTTCCAACAGGACAGGTTCTCGTTTCTGCGTCATGTACGTTAAGTTCGAAGATATCATGAGAGACTACGAGACTATCAAGAAATTCTTCAGGGAAACAGATTACATCCTACCCATCTCTGCCAGCGAATACCTGTTTGTACTGACACTGACGGGAAAACACGGAATAGAGGCCGTTACAAAGAGGATGAAAGAGAAACTTTCCGAACGTTTCAGCTACACGTACGTGTGTTACCCGGACGATGGTAAAACCTATGAGGAAATCATTTTAACTCTGAAAGATAGAATGTCCAAACCAAGGGGGAATGAGAGTTGAAACTGATAGAATCGGTACCAAACTTCAGTGAAGGGAGAAGAAAGGAAGTAGTTGAAAAGATCGTCGCGGAAGCGAAAAAATACGACAGGGTATGGGTACTCGACTGGTCAATGGATGCGGACCACAACAGATCGGTGGTAACGCTCGTGGGAGAACCGGAGAACCTCATAAACGCTCTCTTCGATATGACGAAAAAGGCGGCCGAACTCATCGATTTGAGAAATCACACAGGCCAGCATCCCAGAATGGGTGCAGCGGACGTCATACCACTTGTGCCCCTCTACAACACGACCATGGAAGAGTGTGTGGAGTATTCGAAAATACTCGGACGCAGGATAGGAGAGGAACTGGGTATTCCCGTGTATCTTTATGAAAAATCTGCCACACGACCTGAAAGACAAAATCTTGCAGATATCAGAAGGGGAGAGTTCGAAGGCTTTTTCGAGAAAATAAAAGATCCCCTGTGGAAGCCCGACTTCGGCCCCGACCGCGTACATCCCACAGCGGGTGTGACGGCGGTTGGTGCGCGTGAATTTCTCATAGCTTTCAACGTGAACCTTGGAACGCGGGATGTGAAGATAGCCGAAAAAATAGCCAGGGCAATCAGATTCTCCAGCGGAGGGCTCAGGTACGTCAAAGCGATAGGTGTTGATTTGAAAGGAAAGGGAGTTGTCCAGGTTTCTATCAACATAACAGATCACAAAAGAACACCTCTCTATCGAGTTTTTGAACTCATAAAGATGGAAGCCGAACGATACGGGGTACCGGTTCTGGGATCAGAGATAGTGGGACTTTTCCCGCTTGAATCTCTGCTGAAGACGGTTTCTTACTACCTGAGAACGGACCTCAACGCTAAAAAGGTCATAGAATCCAGTCTTCTGGAAATACTCGTTAGAGAGAGTGAGAAATGAAAGTAAGAATAGCGGTGGTTGGGAAACTGGACGGTTTTATCAAAGAAGGTATAAAGCACTACGAAAAGTTCTTGAGACGATTTTGTAAGCTTGAAGTTCTCGAAATAAAGCGAGTTCACAGAGGAAGCATCGAAGAAATCGTCAGGAAGGAAACAGAGGATCTGGCAAACAGGATTCTCCTCGGAAGTTTTGTTATGGTCATGGATAGGAGAGGGGAGGAAGTTTCTTCAGAGGAGTTTGCCGACTTTCTCAAAGATCTGGAAATGAAGGGAAAGGATATAACGATCCTGATAGGTGGGCCCCATGGGTTGAATGAGGAGATCTTCGCGAAGGCCCACCGTGTTTTTTCATTATCGAAGATGACCTTTACACATGGAATGACCGTTTTGATAGTGCTGGAGCAGATATTCAGAGCGTTTAAAATAATCCATGGGGAAAACTATCACTATTGATGGAGGTGGAACAGAAGTGGAAGATCCTGTCAGTAGTGCTTTGACTCTTGGACTGGAGTCACTGCTGCTGGTCTTTCTGGTCTATCTGTCGAACTTTTTCTCTTCTTCGGAGACTGCGCTCACTCTCATGAGTAAGGTAAAGATCAAAGAGTTTCTGGAAGAAAAAGAGGAAAACTCTGAAAAAGCAAGTTACATACACCTGTTCAACAAGTATCTCACTACGATTCTCATAAGTAACAACCTCGTCAATCTCCTTGCATCTTCTATCTCCACTCTCATCTTCTTGAATCTGCTCAGAAACATGAGCGAAGAGTTCGTGGCAATCGTATCTACTCTCTTCATCACCACCATCCTTCTCATCTTCGGTGAGATCACACCAAAGGTCCTGGCACGATCAGATCCAGAACGCGTGTTCCGCAGATCGATAGGTGTTATCAGATTTCTCACCCGTGTTCTGGATCCCATAGGAAGGTTACTCGTGAAAACAGCAGACGGCATCATTTCCCTGAGACATGGAAAAAAGGTCTCCGAAGATCTGTTCATAACCGAGGAGGATATCGTTTCCATTGTTCAGGTCGGAGGAGAAATGGGTGTCATAGAGGAGGAAGAGGAAAGGATCATCAAGCGCGCTTTTGAAATGAAGCAGATAGCCGTGAAAGAAATCATGACACCGCGGGTCGACATAGTGGCGATAGAGGAGAACCAGACAGTGAAAGACCTCATCGAACTGGTTGAAGACGAAGGATACTCCAGAATACCCGTTTATAAAGAAACCATAGACAACATCGTGGGTATCTGCTACGCTAAGGACGTGCTTTCGATTCTGGCTGCAAAAGATTGCGAAGAAGTGAAAGGTATGAAAGTTAAAGATATCATGAGAGAAGCCCTTTACGTTCCCGAGACGATGAACATAGATGAACTCCTTAAGATCCTCAAAGCTAAGAAGATTCATATAGCAATCGTTGTGGATGAGTACGGAGGAACGGCCGGTATTGTAACGCTTGAGGACATCATAGAAGAACTCTTTGGAAACATAATGGACGAGTACGACTACGATGAGATCTCCGGTATAAGAAAGATCGATGAAAGGACTTTTGTGGTAGATGGGACCACACCGATAAACGACATCGAGATAGAGTTGCGCGTTCAATTTCCAGAAACAGAGTACGAAACGATAGCGGGATATTTGCTCGAGCACTTCAAAAGGATACCGAATGTTGGAGAAGAAGCGGTGATCGGAAATCTGTACTTCAAAATACTCGCTGTCGGAAAAAACAGAATAGAGAAAGTCATGATAAAGATACTTGGGAGGGAAGAGATCAATGGTGGATCCGGAGAAACTGGTGAAAATGGCTCTGGAAGCCAGGAAAAAGGCGTACGCTAAATACTCAGGTTTCAGAGTCGGTGCCGCTTTGCTCACAAAGAGCGGAAAGATATACACGGGGGTGAATGTGGAGAATTCTTCTTATGGTCTTACGATCTGCGCTGAAAGGGTAGCCGTTTTCAAAGCCGTTTCTGAAGGAGAAAGAGAATTCGCTGCAATAGCGATAGCGTCGGATTCTCCAGACAAGACTGTTCCCTGCGGTGCTTGCAGGCAGGTTCTCTACGAATTTTCCGACGATCTGGATGTGATAATTGCGGATAGAGACGGAAATTTTGAAGTTGTGAAATTGAAAGATCTTCTACCAAGAGGGTTCAGGTTGGGAGGTGGTGAGCATTAAATCGGGTTTTGTCGCTCTGGCAGGAAAGCCGAATGTGGGGAAATCGACCTTCATAAATGTTGTTATGGGAAGAAAAGTAGTGATCGTTTCAGACAAACCTCAAACTACTAGGAACAGGATAAACTGCATCTACACGGACAAAGATAGTCAGATCATATTTGTGGACACTCCCGGTATCCACAAGCCTCTTCACAGACTGGGAGAATACATGGTGAAGGCTGCTGTTCAGGCTCTCAAAGGGGTGGATCTCATACTATTCATGCTGGATGCGGCGGATGGATTTACGAAGACAGACGAACACGTTGCGGAGATCGTGAACGAGTCTGGAACCAAAACTATCATTGCTGTGAACAAGATCGACGTGGCGGGTGAAGAGAAGGCGAAAGCGGTGGGACAACTCGCAAAAAGTATGGTGGAGAACGTTGTGTCTGTCCATTACATATCCGCTCTGAAAGGTGAGGGTGTCTTCGAAGTTCTGGAGAAAATAAAAGAAGAACTACCGGAAGGGCCACAGTATTACCCCGAGGACATGGTAACAGATCGCCCTCTCTCTTTCATGGCCGCTGAAATCATAAGGGAGAAGATCTTTCATCTCACGAGACAGGAGGTACCTCATTCTACGGCCGTGGTGATCGAGGAAATAAAGGATAGACCAAATGGTGTCCTCTACATACGGGCGAACATATACGTGGAACGCGACTCTCAGAAGGGAATTCTCATAGGAAAGAACGGCAGCATGATAAAGAAAATTGGAACGCTCGCCCGTGAAGAACTGGAGTTTCTCGTGGGAAGAAAGGTTTATCTCGACTTGAACGTCAAAGTAAAAGAAAAGTGGAGAGAAAAGGACTTCATCATACTTCAAGAAATAGGCTTGAAAGACGACATAAAATGAGGTGAGGATCGATGAAATGTCCTGGATGTGGAGCAGCCATTCAGTTCGATGACCCGAAAAAACCGGGGTACATCCCGCGTGAGGTCTACGAAAGAAGGCTCGAAGAAGGAAAGGAGATACTCTGTCAGAGATGCTTCCGAATGAAACATTACGGCAAACTGGAACCAGTTGAATTCGATTGGGATTTCAAAAACCAGTTGAAGTCGTACCTTGGAGGATTCGATGTGGTGGTCTGGGTGATCGATATTTTCGATTTCGAAGGAACCTACAGGGAGGATATAGTAGAAATTCTGGAAGGAAAAAGGGTTGTCTACGCCATAAACAAGATCGATCTTCTGCCAAAGGCTATTACGGTGAAGGAAATCAAAGAGTGGGTGAAGAAGAGGATAAAAGTGAAAAACACAGATGATATAAGGATCGTCAGCGCTGAAAAGAATTTCGGTCTGAATTCGCTTGTGAAGTATCTTTCGCGGTTGACCGACAAAGCACTGGTGGTGGGAGTAACGAACGTTGGAAAGTCTTCACTGCTGAACAAAATCTGCACCCATGAGAACACCATAAGTCCTTTTCCAGGGACAACTCTGGGAATTCTCAGAAGAAAGGTAAAAGAAGCGAATCTGTATCTCTACGATACCCCAGGTATCATGACAAACGATAGAATTCTCGATCTTCTGGATCCTGAGTGTCAAAAGAGAGTTCTGCCAAGAGAAGAACTCTCCAGGAAAACCTTCAAGCCAGATAATGGAAGAACCATCTTCATGGGAGGACTGTGCCGATTCGATATTCATTTTGAAACAGAAAAGAATCCGATCTTTCTGCTTTTCTCCTCTAAAGAAGTAACCTTCCATGAAACGAAGAGGGAAAGAGCAGATGAGCTCATGAGAAACAGACTGGGAGATCTGCTGATTCCTCCGTGTTCTAAAACAAAATTTGAAAATTTCAAGTGGAAAAGAGAAACCTTTACATTGAAAGAAGGAGAAGAACTGGCGGTGGCGGGACTGGGATGGATGAGTGTCCGAAGAGGTCCTTTCACCGTCGTAGTCACGGTTCCGGATAACGTGAAGCTCGTTGTAAGAGAAGCACTCGTCAATCCCAAACGCTAATCGATAGTGACTCCGCGTTTTTTCGCCAGTTCTTCGAGAACTTTTCTTTCCTCTCTGGAGAGACTCTTTGGTATCTCAACGTGTACGTTCACGATGAGATCTCCGCGCCTTCCATACCTGTTTGGAAGACCTTTTCCCTTCAACCTGAAGACGGTTTCCGGCTGAGTTCCCGGAGGAATCTTCAGCATCGTCGTACCACCTTCTGGAAGAGGAACTTCAACGGTTGTTCCCAAAATAGCCTGGAGGTAGTCTATCGTGATATCGTACACGAGATCTGAACCGGATTTTTTGAATCTAGGATCTGGTTTCACGCGGACGATGACTATCAGATCACCGTAAGGTCCGCCGTAATATCCAGCATTTCCACCGCCAGTGATTCTAAGCTGGGTTCCATCTTCCACATTTGGCGGTATTTTCACCGTTTTCCTGACCTTTCTGAGAACTCTGCCGCTTCCACCACACTCGTGGCAGTATTCCCGTGGAATCTTCCCTGTGCCGCCACATCTCTCACAAGTTCTCTCACTGACGAAGTAACCAAAGAACGATCTTCGTTCTTCTCTGATCCTTCCCGTTCCACCACAACTTGGACAGTTTATGTATCCGGCATTGGGTTCCACGCCTGTTCCGCCACACCTTGGACAGGTTTCGTACCTTTCGTATTCCACGGGTATCTCCGCTCCGTTGATCAAATCGGAGAGAGTTACTTCTATTTCGTACCTTATATCTTCGCCTCTTCGGGCGTATTCTCTTCTTTCTTCCTGGTGCGGTCTTTCCCCAAAGAAAACGTCGAATATGTCTCTGTTGAAGATGTTTTCAAACTCTCTGAATATATCATCGAAGAAGCCACCAGATTCTGTTTCCTGATACGTGGGCTGTTCTCCTACGTACCCGAAACGATCGTACATGGCCCTCTTCTGTGGATCGCTGAGGACCTCGTAGGCCTCCTGAATTTCCTTAAAACGTTGTTCGGCTTCCTTTCTGTTTTCCGGATGCCGGTCTGGATGCCACTCTTTTACGAGTCTCTTGTAAGCCCTTTTTATTTCTTCCTGTGTGGCGTCTCTGGGAACACCGAGAATTTCGTAGTAGTCTTTCTTTTCTTTTTTCATGAGGCATCACTCCTTCTTATCAGAAGGTTCTTCAACCTTCTCTGCTTCCTTCTTTCGTGGTTTCACTGCAACCTTCACTTTTGCGGGTTTCAAGACTTTCCCGTGGAATTTGTAACCACTCTCTACTACCTCAAGGACAGTGTATTCTTCCACGTCTTCTGTTTCTACTCTTTCAACTGCTTCGTGTTCAAAAGGATCGAATTTCTCTCCCACGTGGATCTTTGTAAGCCCCTCTTTTTCCAAGACGTTCAGGAGTTTTTTGTATATCATTTTCACGCCTTCATAGAAGGCGTCTCCCTTTTCTCCCTGATTCAATGCCCTTTCGAAATCATCGAGAACGGGAATGAGTTTCGATATGAGGTATTCATTCGCATTCTTTATCAATTCTCTTTTTTCACGGGCGACTTCCTCACGATAGTTTTCGTATTCAGCTTTCAGCCTTTTTGCGTACTCTTCCAGTTCTTTGTATTTTTCTTTCAGTTCTTCACATTCTTGTGTGAGCTCCTTTTTCTCTTTTTCGCTCATCTTTTCACCTCCTGGAAGTTGAAGTGAAATACTCTGAAAGACGGTTCAAAATGTACTCAAATATTTTGTGATTTCTATCGTACCTTGTAACCTTCGACGTGAAGAAGTACACACTACCGATAGGAGATTCTCCTTTGAAGTATCTTCCTGAAAAAACAGCGAATTTCTCCAGATTTTTTCTGCCAATTTCCCTTCCTATCCTGACGGTTATGCCTTCTCCAACTAAGCTCTCAAGAAATTTCTGATCTTTCACTTCTTCGAGAAGGTTTCTGATGTCCTCCAGAGTGAGAGTTTCATCCTTTAGAAGATTTTCAAGCCCCGCATCCAGATATCTTTCGACAGTCTCACCTATCAGAGATTCTATCAATCTGAGAAAGCCACTTCCTTTCAGGCTTTCTATTTTACCCATCAACACTTCTCCTATTGTCCTGCCTCTGAGGAGGAAGTTGAGCTGTCTTTCGATTTCTTCCCAGTTCAGTCGTTCCTGAGTTTTGATGGGGGTAACTCTGGAAACGCCGAACTCTGTCAGTATGGAAAAGATGAGGTAGTCCTCCGAAACAGGAATGAGCATCACTCTGAGTATTTTCAAATCTCTTGTGTTTGGTCTTTCTATGAGGACGTAACCCTGCGTCAATCGGGCTAGAAGATTTCCTGCGAGGAAGAGAATTTTTTCCGGATCGGCAAGAGGCACCGATTTGAAAGTCTCCACAGCGAGATCCGCTTCTGATGTCTCCTTTGAAATCTTCAGCATCTCTTCGTAGTAAAATCTCAGCCCCTTGTCAGTTGGAATCCTCCCAGCCGATGTGTGGGGCTGGTATATGTATCCAAGGTACTCCAATTTTTTCATATCGTTTCTTATAGTGGCACTGCTGAACTCTATATTGCTCACTTCCAGAACTCTCTGTGAGCTCACAGGTTTTTTATTTTCTATGTACTCTCTCACGATGCAGTAAAGCACTTTTCTCTGACGATCGTTCAGTTTCTTCAAGGCTTCGTTGTTCTTCCTGTTGAGCCTTCTCATGATTTAGCACTCCCTTCTTTTGAGTGCTAATAATAGTTTAGCACACATTTTAAAAGAATTCAAGAAGGAAGAGGGATTCTCGGAACTTGACTTTAGAAAGAGAGAGCTGGTACTATATATAATGGAGGGCCGAGGTGGCGGAATGGCAGACGCGGCTGACTCAAAATCAGCTGGGGGATGACCCCGTGCGGGTTCAAGTCCCGCCCTCGGCACCAGAAGGGGCTCCGAAGGGCCCCTTTATTTTGTATCATATCAGGAGGGAAAACCTGTGACCAGAGTGTTAAAGGTGGATCCCCTCTTTCCCGACGAGAAAGTTCTGAAAGAAGCAGTCGAACTTCTTCAAAACGGAGAAGTGATCATTTTCCCCACCGAAACCGTTTACGGAATAGGAGCGGATGCGTACAACGAAGAGGCCTGCAAGAAGATCTTCGAGCTGAAGGGAAGACCCGCTGACAATCCTCTCATTGTTCATATACATTCCTTCGAACAGCTGGAGGAAATCGCGGAGGGTTACGAACCTCATCTGGATTTTTTGAAAAAGTTCTGGCCGGGGCCGTTGACGGTTATTCTTCGAAAAAAATCCGAAAAGATACCTCCCGTGGTGACCGCTGGTCTTCCAACGGTGGCCATGAGGATGCCAGCACATCCGGTGGCCCTGAAGTTGATAGAACTCTTCGGTCATCCTATAGCCGCTCCAAGCGCAAATATTTCGGGAAGACCCAGCGCTACGAACGTGAAACACGTCGTAGAAGACTTCATGGGCAAAGTTAAGCTGATAATCGACGCAGGGGATACCCCCTTCGGCTTGGAGTCCACCATTGTGGACCTCACAAAAGAAAAGCCTGTTCTTCTGAGGCCAGGGCCAGTGGAAGTTGAACGACTGAAAGAGCTCTTTCCGGGACTCGTTGTGCCCGATTTTGTACGAAAAGGAAATTTTGAAGGCAGACCGCTTGCACCGGGAATGAAATACCGACACTACGCTCCTTTAAAGCCTCTGATACTCGTAGAAGATTTGACGAAGATGGAGGAAGTATTGAAAAAGTATCCGGATCATGTGGTCATCTGTGTTGAAGAGAGAAAGGAACTGTACGACGACAGAATCGTTGTAGGATCTTTGAAAAAACCCTACAGTATCGCCCAAAATATCTTTTCTGCTCTGCGTGAGGCTGAAAAAATGGGGAAAGAGTATATAATTGTTGAGGGATTTGAAGAAAGGGGAATTCTATTTGCGGTGATGAATCGATTGAGAAAAGCGGCAACAGAAATTGTGAGGTGACTTTTCTTTGGAGGAAACAAAAGAAATAAAAGAACAAAACAACCGTCTGTTTTTACTCCTTTCAATAATGATAATGGAGTTTTCCAATGCGAAAACGGAAAACGATATTCTTCAGGGTCTCTTGAACCTGGTGAAAAAAGTTGTTGATATCAAAGAGGTGGTTCTCGTCGATGAAAACAAGAGAAAAATCTGGGGAAGAGACATCGATATAAAAAGATTCGAAGAGTTCATTGACTGGTCCATCAGACAATCCAACCCTGTCTTTGTGGAGGATGAATTCGGTTATGTTGGAATAGTCCCTGTTGTGAAACAGGATAGGATGTTTGGAAGCTTAATTGTGCTACTGAATCACCAGCCATCAATGGAAGAAACAGAGATTTTCAAAGTTCTTTCGTTTCTTTCGGCGATCGTTCTGGAAAACATAAAGTTGTACAGGGAGTTAGAAGAAACGTACAACTACGTGAACGTCATTCTTAACGGTCTTCCAGAGGGGATCTTCGTTTATTCGAATGGGGAAATAAAATTTCAGAATGAGAAGTTCAAAGAGGAGAATTTTCCAGATGAAGTTTTGAAGAAGGCCATTTCTCTGTCAGAAGAGGCAATATCTTTGCGAACACAAAGAGTGGGTGAAGTGATATCAGGGGAAGAATTCTTTTCCATCACCTCGATACCTCTTGCCCTCGGCAGTGAAATTCAGGCGCTGACGATCGTTGAAAACGTGACAGAATCAAAAGAACTCGAAAGACTGAAGCGAATAGACAGGATGAAAACGGAGTTCATAGCGAACATCTCGCACGAGCTCAGAACACCTTTAACGGCCATAAAAGCCTATGCGGAAACAGTTTACAACAGTCTGGAGGAACTGGATCTCAGCACCCTCAAGGAGTTCCTCGAGGTGATAATAGATCAAAGCAACCACCTCGAAAATCTCCTGAATGAGTTACTGGACTTTTCCAGGCTTGAAAGGAAATCCCTTCAAATAAACAGAGAAAAAGTTGATCTCTGTGATCTCGTAGAAAGTGCGGTGAACGCGATCAAAGAATTTGCTTCATCTCACAACGTGAATGTTCTCTTTGAGAGTAATGTTCCCTGTCCTGTGGAAGCTTACATCGATCCAACAAGAATCAGACAGGTACTTTTGAATCTTCTCGACAACGGGGTGAAGTACTCAAAGAAAGATGCTCCTGATAAGTACGTGAAGGTGATCTTGGATGAGAAAGATGGCGGTGTTCTCATAATTGTAGAGGACAACGGTATAGGAATACCGGATCACGCAAAGGATAGGATATTCGAACAGTTTTACAGGGTAGATTCTTCGTTGACCTACGAAGTGCCTGGAACGGGACTCGGCCTTGCCATAACAAAAGAGATCGTGGAGCTTCACGGCGGCAGGATATGGGTGGAAAGTGAGGTGGGTAAGGGATCCAGATTCTTTGTGTGGATCCCAAAAGACCGTGCCGGCGAAGATAATAGACAAGATAATTGAAGAAATAGACAAGTTACCTTCACCAAATGTTGTTGTTCAAAGGATAATCGCCGTTTGTTCAAAGCCGGATGCGTCTTCTACTGAAGTGGCGAACACTCTCATGATGGACGCAAGCTTGAGTGCTAGGGTGTTGAAACTGGCCAACTCAGCCTATTATGGCGTTCCAAGAAAGATAACCACGTTGAGCGAAGCGGTCATGATCCTTGGCTTCAAAACGGTGAGAAATCTCGCTCTCAGTGTTTTCACTTACGATATGGTTTTCAAAAACAGTTCCTCTGGAATCGATCGTGAAAAGCTCTGGGAGCATTTCATAGCGAGTGCTATCGCTTCAGAAACCGTTGCAGAAACAATGGGCTATCCCCTTAAGGAAGAGATCTTCATAGCAGGACTCCTCCACGATCTGGGCAAGGTAGTTTATGATCTACTGTTCTCCGATATACTTGAAACGGAAGCCAAAATTGCTCAAAAGACGAAGAAAAACCTCATAGACATAGAAGAGGAGCTTGGGATTCCACCGCACTCCGAAGTGGGCGCAAAATTGCTCAGAAAGTGGAATTTTCCAGATCTTCTTGTTTTGTCTGCGGAATTTCACCACAACGTCGAGGGTAACCCGAACGAACTCTTCGTCAACCAGGTTTCCATGGTCCACATAGGAGATGTGATAGCGAATCTCATGATGAAAGGGGCTTCTCTTTCGTGGGGAGATCCGAAACTTTCTCCTTTTGCTTTGAATGTGCTGAAAGTGAAACCGAAAACTTTCTTGAGAATACTGGATAAATCCAAGGAGAAGTACAGCAAGGCTCAGGAATTCTTGCAGATAGATTAGGAGGTGAAAAGAATGAATCCAGCCTATAGAAAGGCCATGCTCGAATCGGAGATTCAAAAACTTTTGATGGAAGCACTTCAACAGCTGAGAGATCCCCGCTTGAAGAAAGATTTCGTCACGTTTTCCAGAGTGGAACTCTCAAAGGACAAAAGGTACGCAGACGTCTATGTCAGTTTCCTCGGCACACCGGAAGAACGAAAGGAAACGGTTGAAATATTGAACAGAGCGAAGGGTTTTTTCAGAACCTTTATCGCCAAAAATCTGAGACTCTACGTTGCTCCCGAAATCCGCTTTTACGAGGACAAAGGCATAGAGGCGAGTGTGAAAGTTCACCAGCTGCTGGTTCAACTTGGATACGATCCTCTGAAGGACAAAGAAAAGAAAGAGGAGGAAAAGAAAGAAGAGTGAAGCACGGAATCCTTGTAGCTTACAAGCCTAAAGGCCCCACATCGCACGATGTTGTGGACGAAGTTAGAAAAAAATTGAAGACGAGGAAAGTCGGACACGGAGGAACTCTCGATCCGTTCGCCTGTGGGGTTCTCATAATCGGTGTCAACCAGGGCACGAGAATTCTCGAGTTCTACAAGGATTTGAAAAAGGTGTACTGGGTGAAGATGAGGCTTGGTTTGATAACCGAGACTTTCGATATAACAGGCGAAGTTGTCGAAGAACGAGAGTGCAACGTCACCGAAGAAGAAATAAGAGAAGCAATCTTTTCCTTTGTGGGAGAATACGACCAAGTTCCACCAGCTTATTCTGCTAAAAAATACAAAGGCGAACGTCTCTACAAACTGGCGAGAGAGGGAAAGATCATAAATCTTCCACCAAAGCGAGTGAAGATCTTCAAGATATGGGACGTGAATATTGAGGGAAGAGACGTCTCTTTCAGAGTGGAAGTGTCTCCTGGTACCTACATAAGATCTCTCTGTATGGATATAGGTTACAAGCTCGGTTGCGGTGCCACCGCCGTTGAGCTCGTACGAGAGAGCGTGGGACCTCATACAATCGAGGAAAGTTTGAACGTATTCGAAGCCGCTCCTGAAGAGATCGAAAACAGGATCATACCACTCGAAAAATGCCTTGAGTGGCTGCCGCGTGTTGTCGTTCATCAGGAATCAACGAAAATGATTCTCAACGGTTCTCAAATATACCTTGAGATGCTCAAAGAATGGGACAGTTTCAAAAAGGGTGAAGTTGTCAGAGTATTCAACGAAGAAGGACGGTTACTTGCTCTGGCTGAAGCGGAAAGAAATTCTTCGTTTCTGGAAACCTTGAGAAAGCACGAAAGAAACGAGCGAGTTTTGACCCTCAGAAAGGTCTTCAACACGAGGTGAAAGGAATGGTTGTCAGCATCGGAGTTTTCGATGGAGTTCACATCGGGCATCAGAAGGTCTTGAGGACCATGAAGGAAATAGCATTTTTCAGGAAGGACGATAGCCTTATCTACACCATATCTTATCCCCCCGAATATTTCTCACCGGATTTTCCCGGTCTTCTTATGACGGTAGAAAGCAGGGTGGAGATGCTTTCTCGTTACGCCAGAACCGTTGTTCTGGATTTTTTCAGAATAAAAGATCTCACCCCAGAAGGGTTCGTCGAGAGGTATCTATCTGGAGTGTCAGCTGTTGTTGTTGGAAGGGATTTCAGATTTGGCAAGAACGTGAGCGGAAACGCGTCTTTTCTCAGAAAGAAAGGTATAGAAGTCTATGAAATTGAAGATGTCGTTGTTCAGGGAAAAAGAGTGAGCAGTTCTCTGATCAGAAACCTCGTTCAGGAGGGAAGAGTGGAGGAAATTCTTGCATATCTTGGCAGATATTTCGAAATCGAAGGAATCGTCCACAAAGACAGGGAGTTTGGAAGAAAGTTGGGATTTCCAACTGCCAACATCGATAGAGGAAATGAAAAACTCGTAGATCTGAAAAGAGGAGTTTATCTGGTGAGAGTTCATCTGCCGGATGGAAAGAAAAAATTCGGTGTTATGAACGTGGGTTTCAGGCCCACCGTGGGTGATGCAAGAAACGTGAAGTACGAGGTGTACATCTTGGATTTCGAAGGCGATCTTTACGGAAAGAAGCTGAAACTGGAAGTATTGAAATTCATGAGGGATGAGAAGAAATTTGGTTCAATCGAGGAGCTGAAGGCTGCTATTGACCATGATGTAAAGAGAGCCAGAAACATGATAGATGATATAATCAATTCGAAGTTCGAAAAAGAGGGGTGATATGCGGATGCGAAAGTTGACCTACACTGCGATGTGGCTCGCTGTTGGTGTAGCTCTTGCCTATCTTTTTCATCTGCTGAACCTCGGGAGAATGTTCCTGCCTCTTCATTTGGTGGCCATGCTCGCTGGAGCGACTTCTGGAGCCTTCGTGGGAGGAGTGACGGGTGCGGTACTTCCTATTCTTTCGTTTTTAACGATGGGGATGCCTCCATTTCCAATGTTTCTCTTCATGATACCTGAGGTGTTCACGTACGGTTTCGTTATGGGTGTTATGAAGAAGAACATTTTCGTTAGAATCCTCATCGCCGTAGTTCTTGGAAGACTCGTTTACTCGGTTTCCTACTACGTTCTTGGGGCCCTCATTGGTATTAAGCTTCAGCCGTTAACCTCCATTTTATTGAGTTTTACCACGGGTATTCCCGGTATCGTTCTTCAATTCATTTTGGTTCCACTGGTTTACAGACGGCTTCAATTGATATTTGAGAAGGGAGGAAAGGAGAATGCCTGAGATCATCTACGCAGCAGCTCCGGGTGCTTCGAACGGTACCACCACAACCGCAACAGGTGGTGGCTGGGGAAGTCTCCTCTTCATGCTGATATTCTTCATAGCCATTTTTTACTTCATGATCATCCTTCCCCAGAGGAGAAGAGAAAAACAGTTCCAGCAGATGATAAGTCAGATGAAACGAGGAGACACGGTCGTCACAATCGGAGGAATTGTCGGGAAAGTCATCGATATCAAAAAGGACACCGTCAAGATCAAAACAGCAAATTCCACGGAACTCGAGATAACAAAAAGGGCTATTTCCACGGTTATAAAGGAGAGGTCACAGGAAAATCAGGAGGGATGATGAATGAGGGGAGACAGAGTAAGACTCATAGTAGTTCTACTGGTACTGGCTGGTGCCCTGCTTGCCATTTTCTGGCCCAGTAAAGGAGGATGGATATCCAACATTCGTCTTGGTTTGGATATAAAAGGTGGTGCAAGGATCGA
The DNA here is from genome assembly GCF_000019625.1 of Thermotoga sp. RQ2. Lineage (NCBI taxonomy): Bacteria > Thermotogati > Thermotogota > Thermotogae > Thermotogales > Thermotogaceae > Thermotoga > Thermotoga sp. RQ2. The sequence goes on along the minus strand of NC_010483.1, from coordinate 61,807 downwards.
ATACATGGTTGAAGTTCAGCAAGGAACAGAAAATCCTTCCGATGTTGTGGATGACGTATGGACCGTGCTGAGAAACAGGCTCGATGCGGCTGGTTACACAGAAGCGGCCGTGAAGAAAGTACTCCGGGATAACAAATACTACATAGTAGTGGAGATACCCGGGGCGACCGACACGGTCCAGGCGGAAAAGTTGATCGGATCGACGGGTGTCCTTTACTTTGCTCAGGTTCTCGATGAGTACCTCGGTGAAGATCCCAGCAAAGTACCTGAACTTTCCCTTGAAGCCAGAAGAGAGAACGCAGTATGGCTCAAAGGAAGAGATGGAAAGTGGTACCTCGTGAAAAAAGAGATAATGGGAAGGAAAGACCTGGTTCTTGAAGCTCCAAGAATCGTGTATGCAAGACCGGAAGTGGAGACAAGAACTGGAAGATACGGCTACAAGGTTTCCTTTGAACTCGCGAAGGAATATGTTGATATATTCAAAAAGATCACACAAGCGCTGTACGTTCCCGAGGGAACTTATGATCCAAAGAAGAGACTCGCTATAGTGCTCGACGATGTTGTTCAATTCGTTGGTCAAGTGGTTGCAATCATAACTGATGGGAAGGCAGAGATAACAGGTAATTTCTCACTGGAAGAAGCGAAACAGCTCGCTGCCATTCTAAGGAGTGGCGCGCTTCCCGCAAGGCTCGTAAAAACCTCTTCGGGATGGGTTGCACCGCTCCTCGGGCGTGATGTGATCGATGCTTCCTTGAAAGCAGGAATAATCGGACTAATACTCGTTCTCGTTTACATGATCATTTACTACAGAACGATGGGCATAGTTGCCGATCTTGCGCTCATTTACAACACCGTACTACTTCTTGGTGTGATGGCAGCCGGCAAATTCATTCTCACCCTCCCTGGAATAGCGGGTATCATCCTCACTATAGGAACGACCGTCGATGGAAACGTGATCATATATGAGAGGATAAAAGAAGAGATGAGGCTGGGTAAACCTGTTAAAACTTCCATAGCGGCTGGTTTCGACAGATCGCTTTCGACGATACTCGACGCGAACATCACGACGATACTCACAGGTCTCATTCTCTACTATTTTGGCACAGGAACCATCAAAGGCTTTGCCATCACTCTGATCATCGGTGTACTTGGAAGTATATTTGTGAATCTGGTATTCAGTCGTCTGCTTCTCGATGCACTTGCGCGCTTCATCAAGCCACTCAGAGCCGATGAGGCACAGGGAGGGACCGGGCAATGAGGAAAGAAATTGATTTCATGGGAAAGTCGAAGATCTTCATTACGATCTCGCTGATACTGATAGCGATATCCATCGTTTCCATATTCACGAAAGGATTCAACTTCGGAGTGGAGTTCACCGGTGGTTCCGAGATCATAGTGAGATTTGAAAACAAAGAGGTCACGGAAAACGACATAAGGGCCGCTATTTCTCAAATCTCTGAAGAATTTGCAAACGCGAGAATAGTAGAAGTTCGTTCCGCGGGAGATCCTTCAAACGTTCAGAAGTACTCCATTATCGTTCCGAAAACTTACGAACCGGATGAAAAGCAGAAAATTCAGGAAGAGATGGAAAAGCTCCTTTCTGGCAAGGTGGTGTCCTTCAATGAGATCAGTGGAACAGCGGCTGAGGAAATCAGAAGGGGAACGTGGACGGCGATTCTGGTGGCTCTTGTTGTGCTCCTCATCTACATAACCATCAGATTCAGATTCATCTTTGGAGTCGCCGCTGTTGTGGCTCTGATACACGATGTGCTCATCACCATGGGATTCTTCTCGCTGTTCGGCTACGAGATAAACGTCGCGGCGGTGGCAGCGTTTCTCACACTACTCGGTTACTCTCTCAACGACACGATCGTTCTTTCAGACAGGATCAGGGAGAACATGAGAAGATATCGCGGAAGGAACATGGTGAACATCGTGAACATGAGTATAAATCAGGTGCTCGCCAGAACGATAAACACCTCTCTCACCACGTTCTTCGTCGTTTTTGTTCTTCTTCTGTTTGCTGGAAACGCCGTCAAACCCTTCGCTTTCGGAATGACGGTGGGTACGATTGTGGGAACGTATTCCTCGCTTTACATTGCCTCGCCTATCATCGTGAAATGGACAAAACAATAAGAGGGGCTCAAAGCCCCTCTTTTTTAAAGCTCCACCCGACTCATGTCCCCCAGGATGAGATTCAAGCTCGCCGGTCTCTTCTGCGATCCTTTCACAGAAACTCCCTTTCCCAATATGGAAGAGTCTATTCTTTTTTCCACACCTGTTATAGAGCATTCATCCATCACGATGCTGTTTTCCACTTCACAATCTTCGAGTATCACTCTGTTTCCTATTGAGGAATAGGGCCCTACGTAGGAGTTCTTTATGAAACAATTCTCTCCTATAACCGCGGGACCTCTGATCACAGAATTGACGATTTTCGACGCTTTTCCTATTCTCACGGGCCCCTGTATGGAGGACTTGTCATCCATTTCCCCGAGAAGTTCTTCGGTTGTCTCCATCAGGATCTTCCTGTTCGCCTCTAACAGATCTTCTGGCTTTCCAGTGTCTTTCCACCAACCGTAAACGATGTAACCCCGAACTTTTTCACCCTTCTCAATAAGGTATTCGATGGCGTCCGTTATCTCGAGTTCTCCCCTCCAGGAAGGTTTTATGTTCTTTATTCCTTCGAAGATCTTGTTTCTGAAGAGATAGAGTCCCACGATGGCGAGATTGCTGGGGGGAGTTTTGGGTTTTTCCACAACCTTTATCACTCTGTCACCTTCCATTACAGCTACACCGAAACGGGTTGGATCTTTGACCGGCGATAGTAGAATCGAAGCGGCATAGTCCGAGTTTTCAAAATCTTTCACGAATTTTCCTAGATCTTCGAGAATGAGGTTGTCTCCCAGATACATCATGAAATCCTCGTCTCCGAGAAATTCCCGTGAAACCCAGACGGCGTGTGCAAGGCCCTTAGGTTCTTCCTGAATGATGTAAGAGATCCTGAGGCCGAAGTTTTCGCCTGTACCAACTATGCTTTTAAACTCTTCGGCGTTGTGAGGACTAACCACGATTCCCACTTCTTCGATACCGGCTCGCGCGATGTTTTCCAGGCTGTAGAAGAGAATGGGCTTGTTAGCGATAGGGATAAGGTGTTTGGCAGTTGTGAATGTGAGCGGTCTGAGTCTTGTCCCTTTTCCGGCACACAGAACTATCGCTTTCTTCACACTTCACACCTCCTCTTTTCAAGATTATATCAATCAAGCATGATAGAATAGATAAGGAAAAATTTTCAGGAGGTGATTTGTTTTGAAGGTGATACTTCTCAGGGACGTTCCAAAGATCGGGAAAAAGGGTGAAATCAAAGAAGTTTCGGATGGATACGCGAGGAACTACCTCATACCCCGTGGTTTTGCAAAAGAATACACGGAAGGGCTTGAAAGGGCGATAAAACACGAAAAAGAAATAGAAAAAAGAAAAAAGGAACGAGAAAGAGAAGAGAGTGAAAAGATTCTCAAGGAATTGAAAAAAAGAACTCACGTTGTGAAGGTCAAAGCAGGTGAAGGCGGAAAGATATTCGGAGCTGTCACAGCCGCAACACTCGCAGAAGAGATCTCAAAAACCACCGGTTTGAAGCTCGATAAAAGGTGGTTTAAACTGGACAAACCCATAAAAGAACTGGGTGAGTACTCTCTGGAAGTCAGTCTGCCAGGGGGTGTAAAGGACACGATAAAGATCAGGGTGGAGAGAGAAGAATGAACATCATAGGGTTTTCAAAGGCGCTGTTTTCCACCTGGATCTATTATTCACCGGAGCGTATACTCTTTGATGCGGGAGAGGGTGTCTCCACGACTCTTGGAAGTAAGGTGTACGCCTTCAAATACGTCTTTCTCACTCATGGGCACGTGGATCACATAGCGGGATTGTGGGGAGTTGTGAACATAAGGAACAACGGTATGGGAGACAGAGAAAAGCCCCTCGACGTTTTTTATCCAGAAGGAAACAGGGCAGTGGAGGAGTACACCGAATTCATAAAGAGAGCAAACCCCGATCTCAGATTCTCTTTCAACGTTCACCCTTTGAAGGAAGGTGAGAGAGTCTTTCTGAGGAATGCAGGGGGGTTCAAAAGGTACGTTCAACCGTTCAGAACGAAACACGTTTCCTCTGAAGTGAGTTTTGGTTATCACATATTCGAGGTTAGAAGGAAACTGAAGAAAGAATTTCAGGGGTTGGACAGCAAAGAAATCTCACGTCTTGTAAAAGAAAAAGGCAGAGACTTCGTCACTGAAGAATACCACAAAAAGGTTCTCACTATCAGCGGGGACTCGCTGGCGCTCGATCCTGAGGAGATTCGTGGAACGGAATTGCTCATCCACGAGTGTACTTTCCTGGACGCACGCGACCGAAGGTACAAGAACCACGCTGCCATAGACGAAGTGATGGAGTCTGTGAAAGCAGCGGGTGTCAAAAAAGTCATTCTCTACCACATTTCCACCCGTTACATAAGACAGCTCAAGTCGGTCATAAAAAAATACAAGGAGGAAATGCCTGATGTAGAGATCCTTTACATGGATCCAAGAAAGGTGTTTGAAATGTGAGGGGGCGAAAATATGGAAGCCTGGGTGTTCTGGCTCGTTCTCGGTGTGATCCTTATGGTTGCGGAAATTCTCACACCTACATTCTTCATATTCTGGTTTGGAGTGGGCGCCCTTGCCGCTTCTCTGGTATCACTCTATCTTGGGGTGTACGTTCAAATCATAGTTTTTGCAGCTGTATCTATAGTACTCGTCTTCCTCACGAGAAGGTTGGTTCAGAACTGGGAATCTCCGAGAAAGATCCATGTTGAAGAGATCGCTGGAAAGGTGGCTCTCGTCATTGAGACAATAGACAACAGAAAGGGAACTGGCCTTGTGAAGATCGATGGAGATGTGTGGAGGGCGTACGCGGAAGACGACGATGAGGTCATAGAGAAAGGAGAACACGTGAAGATAATGAAGGTGGAAGGTGCCCATGTGGTTGTAAAAAGAGTATGAGGGAGGTGTTTCTATGTTGATAGCTCTTGTTGTTCTGGTTTTCTTCCTGATCGTACTGGCTGCGAGTTCTATAAGGATCGTGCGTCCGTACGAACGAGGTCTCGTAGAAAGGCTTGGGAAATTCAAAAGAGAAGTCGGGTCAGGAGTACATTTCATAATTCCTTTCTTCGAACGAATGATAAAGGTGGATATGAGAGAAAAAGTCATCGATGTTCCTCCACAGGAGGTTATAACAAGAGATAACGTGGTTGTGACGGTAGATGCCGTGATCTACTACGAGATCACCGACGCGTACAGGGTGGTTTACAACGTGAGCAACTTCGAGATGGCCACCATAAAGCTCGCTCAGACGAATCTGAGAAACGTCATAGGTGAACTGGAGCTCGATCAAACGCTCACATCCAGGGAAAGAATAAACATGAAGCTTCGAACTGTTCTCGACGAAGCAACGGACAAGTGGGGTGTGAGAATCACACGGGTTGAGATCAAAAAGATAGATCCACCTCAGGATATCACCGATGCTATGAGTAAGCAGATGAAGGCGGAGAGAACGAAAAGAGCTGCCATACTGGAGGCGGAGGGTTACAAGCAGGCGGAGATATTGAAAGCAGAGGGTCAGAAAAACGCGGCCATTTTGAGAGCAGAAGGTGAAGCGGAAGCCATAAAGAGAGTTGCGGAAGCGAACATGCAAAAACTCATTCTCGAAGCCCGTGGACAGGCTGAGGCGATAAAACTCGTTTTCAACGCGATACACGAAGGAAATCCGACCAAAGATCTTCTCACCGTCAGGTACCTTGAGACGCTGAAGGAAATAGCCAACGGTCAGGCGACAAAGATATTCCTCCCGTTTGAGGCGAGTTCCATACTCGCAAGCCTGGGAGCCATATCTGAAATTTTCAAAAAGGAAGAAAACAAGAGGGATGAGAAATGATCTGGCTCCTTGAAGGGCTGTCCTTTTCTGTTGTTGGATTCTTTGTATCTGTCTTCTTTTCATATCTCTATCTGAAAAGAAGAGAAAAAATTGATCTGAGTGCCCTCAAAATATTCAACGAGTTCACCACGCTGGGTCTCATTTACCTGTTTTCTTGGATGTTGAATTCTCTCTTTTTTTATCTGATAGTGGTTGTTCTGGCGGTGCTCTTCTTTCTTGGAGAATCTGTTCATTTTCTGATGAGTATAAATGAACAGTACCGCGTTATGTTTCTCTCCTTTGGATACAATGACAGAGAATTCAGCCTTTATCAGATCAGAAAAAAGCTCTTCAAATCCTTTGTAAAACCTGCCCTGAAGTTTTTTGGTCTGTACATTGTCTTTTCGAATGCAGATCTAAAGAATCCTTTCGTGATTTCAATCTTGCTTGTTCTTGGTGTAACAATAGGTTTACTAAACGGAGTAGACAAGTTCGACTAATTTGGTAGAATTATATTGGAGGTGAAAAAATGGGTATCTTGTCGGACAAGGACATTGCTTATCTCAAGGATCTCTTTGGGAAAGAACTCAAAAGAAAGGTAAAGATCGTCTTTTTCAAGACGAAAGACAAAACGCGCTGTCAGTACTGCGAAATCACAGAACAGGTCCTGGAGGAACTCGTCTCTGTCGATCCAAAGCTCGAACTTGAAATTCACGATTTCGACAGCGACAAAGAAGCGGTGGAAAAGTACCAGGTGGAAATGGTCCCTGCTACAATTCTTCTGCCCGAGGATGGTAAGGATTACGGTATTAGATTCTACGGAGTCCCTTCAGGACACGAATTTGGAACACTCATTCAAGATATCATCACCGTCTCTGAAGGAAAACCGCAGCTTTCCGAGGAGAGCATTCAGAAACTCCAGAGTCTCGAGGAACCGATAAGGATCAGTGTGTTTGTTACACCAACGTGTCCCTACTGCCCCAGGGCGGTTCTCATGGCTCACAACATGGCCATGGCCAGCGACAAGATAATAGGAGAAATGATAGAAGCGAACGAATACTGGGAGCTGAGTGAGGAATTCGGAGTCTCTTCTGTTCCCCATATCGTTGTGAACAGAGATCCATCGAAGTTCTTTGTAGGAGCTTATCCTGAGAAAGAGTTCATAAACGAGGTGTTGAGACTCGCAAAGGGGTGATGAGAAATGGTTTTCTTTGATACTGGATCCATAAAAAAGAAGGAGATAAAGGACAAATACGACATAGTTGTCGTGGGTGGAGGACCTGCGGGTCTCACATCTGCTATCTACGCCAGGAGAGCAGGACTTTCTGTTCTGGTCGTTGAAAAGGCGATCGAAGGAGGATACGTGAACCTTACTCATCTGGTTGAGAATTACCCGGGTTTCCCGGCCATCTCCGGAGAAGAACTCGCTTCGAAATTCAAAGAACACGCTGAAAAATTCGGTGCAGACATATACAACGCCGAAGTCGTTAAGCTGGAAGTCCTGGGAGACAAAAAAGTAGTTGAACTCGATGATGGTAAAAGAATAGAGGCTCCCGTAGTGATCGTTGCAACCGGTGCGAATCCGAAAAAACTGAATGTGCCAGGTGAGAGGGAGTTCTTTGGAAAAGGCGTGTCGTACTGCGCAACCTGCGACGGATATCTCTTCGCGGGAAAGGACATAATCGTAGTGGGCGGAGGAGACAGCGCGTGCGACGAATCGATTTTCCTTGCCAACATAGTGAACAAGATCACCATGATCCAGCTTCTTGAAACGCTCACGGCTGCGAAAGTTCTTCAGGAAAGGGTTCTGAACAATCCAAAGATAGAGGTCATCTATAACTCCACCGTAAAGGAGATCAGAGGAAAAGACAAGGTTGAAGAAGTTGTTATAGAGAACGTGAAAACGGGAGAAACGAAAGTGCTGAAAGCAGATGGAGTGTTCATCTTCATAGGACTCGATCCAAACTCGAAACTGCTTGAAGGTCTGGTGGAACTGGATCCCTACGGTTACATCATAACGGATGAAAACATGGAAACTTCCGTGAAAGGGATCTACGCGGTCGGTGATGTGAGAAAGAAGAATTTGAGACAGATAGTCACAGCTGTTGCAGACGGGGCCATTGCTGTTGAACACGCCGCAAAACATTACTTCTGATCGCTCAAAAACAGAATCACAGGTCCTTCAAGAGGATGATTGGGTGGGGGTGTTTGTTCAGACACCTTCCACCCTTTTCCTTTTATCTCCACGTCCTTCACTCCGAGGGATTCCAGAACGAGCAAAGCGTCTCTAATTGGAAGTCCTGTTAGATCCGGCATCAAACCTTCTACAACCCTTATTCTTCCGTCTTCTTTCTCCGTGAGAACCTCTACGATCTCTCTGAACACTGGAGCGGCGACCTCTCCTCCGTAGAAAGCCTCTGAAGGACTGTCCAGATGAACCAGTATCGTGTACTTCGGATCTTCAGCGGGGAAAAAACCCACAAAAAGTGAGTGATAGAGATTCCTGTATTCTCCACCGACCGCCTTCTGCGCGGTTCCCGTTTTACCAGCAATCGTCATTCCCTTCACCTGAGCGAATTTCCCTGTTCCTTCTTCCACGACCCGGACCATCGCCTGTCTTATCATGTCCGCTGTTTCTTTTGAAAAGACCTTCCTTTTTTCCACTGGAGAGTCTTTCAAAATGGTAGGTTTCACCCAGTATCCATCGTTCGCAAAGATGTTGAGAGACGCAATCAGTTGTACAGGAGTGACACCGATACCCTGGCCAATCGAGATCTCAGCCGGATCTATGAGGGACCATTTTTTCGCTTCTCTCAGAACACCAGCGATTTCCCCTTCCATTTCGATACCGGTTTTTTCCCCAAAACCTACCTTCTGAAGCCACTCATAGAATCCTTCAACACCGATTTTCTCTGTGATAAGCTCTCCTACCTTAACACTCATCACATTGCACGATTTTACGATTCCCATGGAGAAATCCACCAGACCGTGCTTTTCTATATCTCTTATGATCACAGGGAGTTGCTCTACTGGTTTTATTGAACCTTCGCACTCAACGGTGAAATCTGGAGAAGCAGAATGTGTCTCGAGAGCGATCGCGTACACCAGGGGTTTTATCGTCGAACCTGGCTCTATGTATCCGCCGATCAAATCGTTCCAGTTTCTAGTGGTCACCATTGAGAGTATCCTGCCGGTTTTTGATTCCATCACAATCACATGACCCGCTTCCGCAGAGTGTCCTTCCACGGCTTTCGAGATGATGTCGTAGACGCGCCTTTGAAGGTCAAGATCCAGTGACAGCCATACATCTTTTCCGTTTTCAGGTGGGGAGTAATTCACAAGGGTAGGAGAGAGGCGGGCTCCTCTGTAGCGAAGTTCTAAAAAACCATTTCTTTTCCCTCGTAACTGATCGTCAAAAAAACCCTCTATTCCTCCCTTTCCCGTTCCATCTATCACCGTTCCAAGCAGAACTCCTGCTGTGTAATCCTGAATTTTTTTTCTGGTGTATACCAGTTCTATGTTGACAAAGGGCAGCAACTCTGATTCTATCTTCTTCAACACGTCAACTCTATCTTCTTCCTCTGTGAGTTTGAAAAACTTGTACTTCATCACTTCTTCCAATGACTCTGTGATACCGCAGTTTTGCAGGGTCTTCTCGAGTGCTTTTATATCCCCATTTTGTCTTTTAAAAAAGTCGACATCGAGATAAGCGGCGTATTTCGGCAAATCGTAAACTAATTTCCTTCCCTTGATGTCCAAAATACTTCCTCTCTGGGGAGGGATAGAAATGAACCAGTTTGTTCTTTCTGTTAAAGGAAAGAAGAACAAATTCACTAAGGAGACCATCAAAAATAACGCAAAGATTGCGAGCAACAGCCACAACCTTTTTTCCATCTATCACTCTCACTCCGAGGGATTCAGGAGATCGAAATAGGATGAGATGTGGTAGAACTCTTCTTCGAGTGCCTGATAAGTTCTCTCCAGTTCTTTGATCTCGATTTCGAGTTTTTTATTGTTTTGCGTGAGGTAGAAGGCCAGAACTCCCACTCTTAAGGCGGTTACCCCCACGAACAATAACACAGCAACGAGCACAATGGTGAAAATAAGTTGATGCGAAAGAACGAGTACTCTCGTCCTCTGGTTTACCTTCGCTGGCAGATCAATCTCCTCCTTTCTCTATCCGCTCCGCTGCACGCAAACGTCCGCTCCTGGCTCTTGGATTCTCTCTTATCTCTTCTTCTGAAGGACGAACCGGTTTTTCCGTCAATATTCGTAACTTTTTGGAATTTCTGAACGTTTCTTTGACGATCCTATCCTCCAGAGAATGAAAGGAGATGACCACTATTCTACCACCCGGGTTCAGAAGATCCTCCGCTTTTCTCAGAAATTCCTTCAGATTTTCAAGTTCTCTGTTGACATAGATTCTTATAGCCTGGAACGTCTTTGTTGCAAAATGCCTCTTGCGACGTCTGATTTCGTAAGATGGAAGCGCTTCTCTCACGGCTTTAACGAGGTCAAGAGTAGTGTTGAGCGGACGATTTTCAACGATTTTCCGAGCGATTCTCCTTGCGAATTTCTTCTCTTCACCGTACTCAAAAATTATCCTCGCTAACTCCTCTTCCGGTAACTCATTCAATACTTTTTGAGCCGTTACTTCGCTTTCCAGATCCATACGCATATCCAGTGGTTCTTCTCTCTCGAACGTGAATCCCCGATTCTCTCCTTTGAGCTGATAAGTAGAAACCCCAAGATCCATTAATATCCCATCTACTTTTTCTACTCCTAAAGTTTTAAGAAGAAAATCTGCTTCTCTGTAGGAGATTTTGAACAAACTCGCACGATCTGAAAATTCTTTCAATTTCTCTTCTGCGATCCGCAAAACTTCTGAATCAACGTCTATTCCTATGATTCTGCATCCCGGACAGTGTTCCAAAATCGCTCTAGAGTGTCCTCCTTCACCTACCGTGCAATCGAGGATGATTTTCTCATCCTCCGGTTTCAGAAACTCAATAACTTCTCTAACCATTACAGGAATATGTCGCTGCGAATATTTCCGCATTCTATCACGCCTTCTAATCCTCGTGTGGAAACATTATAACGTATTCTTCCGTAAAAATCAAAAAAACGGTAAACAAACGACAGGCCTCTTAAAATGCCGAATTGAAGGGATTTTTGGTTGATTCATTTTTTATATACAAGTGTGTACTAATTGAGTGGGAAAAGGAGACATTCTGTTGTTTCAAGAAACATTTACATTTTGTTTTATCAAACGTAAGATTTAAGTGCTAATATAATGAACCGGAGGTGAGAATTATGAGAAACCTGAACGACAAGATGAAGGATATTTTCGAGAGGAGCGTGGAGGATATCAAAGAAAGAAATCAGAACCTGCTCAGACCAGAACACATTCTTCTTCAGATTCTTTACGATGAAAACGAGGCCACGAAGGTACTGAAAGATCTCAATGTAAACGTGGAGGAAGTGATTACTGAGCTGGAGGACTACATCGATTCCCAGTACGGGATATACTACGGATTCTCCGATCAGGTCTATGTATCGAAAGAACTTTCTTACATCCTGGAGCTAGCGAGAAAGGAAGCCAGGCTTTTCAAGCAGAAGGATATAGGTCCTCTTCACTTCCTTCTGGGACTGCTGAGAGATGGTTCCACGCACGCTGCCCGTGTCCTGAAGAAGTACGGCGTTGACTACGAAAAAGTGCTTCAGACGGTTAAGGAGCACGAAGAAGAATACGCAGTTGAGCAGTCACCACTCACGGCTTTTGCAACCGATCTCACAAAATTGGCAAAAGAAGGAAAAGTGGGTCCCATCATAGGAAGAGACAAGGAAATCGAGCGCGTGATAGAGATTCTCATGAGAAAAACCAAGAACAACCCAATTCTCATCGGTGATCCGGGTGTTGGAAAAACCGCCATTGTGGAAGGTCTCGCACAGAGAATCGTTGAAGGAAAAGTTCCTGATCCTCTAAAGGATGTGCGCATACTGATGGTAGATCTCGGAAGGATGATAGCGGGGACCAAATACAGGGGAGAATTCGAAGAAAGGTTGAAATCATTCCTCGATGAAGTGATGAAACAGAAAGAAAAAACGATTCTCTTCATCGACGAGATACACACTCTGGTTGGTGCTGGCGCAGCCGAAGGAGCGATGGACGCTGCCAACATGTTGAAACCGGCCCTTGCTCGCGGTGAAATACGCGTCATAGGTGCAACCACGCTGGATGAGTACAGAAAACACATAGAAAAAGATAAAGCGCTCGCGAGAAGATTCCAGCCGGTGATGGTGAGAGAACCGAGTGTGGAAGAGACCATAGAGATTTTGAAGGGGTTGAAGAAAGTCTACGAGGAGCACCACAAAGTGAAGATAGAGGACGAAGCGATAGAGGCAGCTGCCAAGCTCTCAGCGAGATACATAACGGACAGATTCTTGCCAGACAAGGCGATTGACCTGCTGGATGAGGCGGCAGCGAGAGTGAGACTCAGTGCTACAAAACAGGAAAAGGATGAAACGAAGCTTCGCGAGCTCGAGGAAAAAATAAAAGAGCTTGAAACGAAAATCGATGAGCTCACTATAAGATCTCAGTACAAAGAAGCGGCTGATCTCAAGAAAGAACTCTTCAAGCTCAAAAATGAGTATGAAGCTTTGAAGAGTGGGAAACCGGTTGTCACAGCGGAAAAAATAGCAGAAGTGGTTGAATCCTGGTCTGGTGTTCCAGTTTCCAGAATCGTTGAATCTGAAAAGGAAAAGCTTCTGAAGCTCGAAGAGATAATCCACCAGAGGCTCGTGGACCAGGAGGAAGCGGTTAAGGTAGTGGCCGATGCCATCAGGAAGGCAAGGGCTGGAATAAAAGATCCTAACAGGCCAGTTGGTACCTTCCTCTTTCTTGGACCAACGGGTGTTGGTAAGACTGAGCTCGCAAAGACACTCGCTGAAGTGCTCTTTGGAAGCGAAAACGCACTCATACGAATCGACATGACCGAATACATGGAAAAGCACGCTGTCTCCAAGCTGATAGGAGCACCTCCGGGATACGTTGGTTACGAGGAAGGTGGTCAACTGACCGAAGCCGTAAGAAGAAGACCGTACAGTGTCATACTGCTCGATGAGATTGAAAAAGCGCATCCGGATGTGTTCAACATACTGCTTCAGATAATGGACGATGGAAGACTCACAGACAGCAAAGGAAACGTTGTTGATTTCAAGAACACGATCATCATCATGACAAGTAACATAGCAAGTGATCTGATACTGAACTACGTTAAAGAAGGAAAGAGCTTTGATGAGATTGAAGAAAGAGTCAGAGAAGAGCTGAAACACTACTTCAGACCCGAGTTCATAAACAGGATAGACCATGTCGTTGTCTTCAAACCGCTCACAAAAGAACACATGAAACAGATCGTGGAAATAATGATCAGAAGACTCGAAACGCGGTTGAAGGACAAGAATATAAAACTCACGATCACTGAAGCGGCGAAAGAATACCTCGCAGAAAAAGGATACGATCCAACGTTCGGTGCAAGACCGCTGAGGCGGCTGATAGAAAGGGAAATCGAAACACCACTCGCAAGAATGATCATAGCAGGTGAGGTGCAGGAAGGTCAGACGGTGAGAGTGGATTACAACGGTGAAAAACTGATCCTCGAAGTTGCCAGAGAACTCGAGAAGGTTCAGTAAGGGGCGTTAGCCCCTTTTCTTTTTTTCCCAGTTCAATTCCGCTATGGATTTCTGAAGATACAAAGGTTCGATTTCGTAGTAGTGTATGGTCTTTTTCTCTTTGAAAAGCCTCTCGCTCTCTTCAACCAGCACAGCGGGTGAGATGAGAAGGTCGTCCTTCAGGACTACTTTTGGAGAAAACTCTTTTGTGATCTCTTCCAGTTCTTCGTCAGAGACCACACTCGGCTCTTTCAGCGGATTGAGTCCTTTGACCTTCAGATAAACCGCACAATAGTGGTAACCTTTCCTCGCTCTTCTGGCCACGAGTACAACACCGTCAGCTGGACAGCTCTTTGCAGCCATTTCGAAGGAGTTCAGAGGAGCCACAGGTATATCGTATGGAGACACAAGTCCTATCACAGTGGCGATTCCCACCCTGAGCCCTGTCAATCCTCCAGGGCCAATTCCCACTCCCACAACATCGAGATCTTTCACTTTGAAATCTAGTTCGTCCAGCAGCTTCTTCACAACAACAGGAAGAATCTCTGCGTGTTTTTTCTCACCTGTGTAGGAAATTTCAAAAAGATCTTCTCCTTTTCTCAACCCAATTCTTATTCTCTGGGAAGTGTCGAGTGCCAGAACGTTCATCCTCTCACCTCAGAACAGATTGTCTATTTCCTGGACAGAAAACGTGTACTCTCCAGGATTCCATCCTTTCGATTCAAAAAAGTACTTCATGAACTCTTCCACTAACTCGTTCCTGTTTTTCTCCTTCACTGAAGAAAATGGAACGTAAATTGTGTACCAGTTTTTCTCCGATAGTATTTTCATATCACCATAAGAATCGAGGTAGTCGATTTCCTCAACAAAGACGTTTTTCAAGTCTGTCCAGTCTCCGAGCGGGAGATCGACAGCGTTTTCTTTCGGTGTGAGAGCTTTTATGGCGAAACTTGGTACTTCTTCTCCTTCTTCCAGGACGCTGATCTTGAGAAAAATTCTTCCAATCAGTTCAGAATTCACCGGCTCGAGGCTCACACCCGTTTCGTTGAAAATCTCTTTCATTTTCTTCTCGAGAACGCCGAGTTCTTTTCCTTTTTTGTAGTAGAGTATTTCGAGACTGTCCATCAATCTCATTTTTTCTCTCCTTTCTTCAGGCCAAATCCTTCTTCTTCCACGTTCCCAAGTGGCTCAACGTGTATGGTTACGTCTTCTATATCGTCTCTTCTTTTCAACATTTCTTTCCTTATTTTCACGGTCAATTCGTGCGCATCTTTCACAGACATCTTTCCATCTACTTCGATATCCATTTCTATGAAGTGCCTTGTTCCCACCTTCCTTATTCTCACCCTGTGGGGATTATGCACGTTTGGAAAACGCTCGAGAACGGCAAAGATATCATCGTACATATCTAACTCGGTTCTTTTCATGCCATCCATGAGTTCGTAAGCCGCTTCGTAGAATACGGAAAATGAGGTTCTCAGGATCATAATGGAAACGAAAATCGCGAGCAGACTGTCCAGCCACCACCATCCGAAGGTTTTCATCGCAACCATGCCGGCCAGAACGGTTGCCGAGATCATTATGTCGTTTCTCATGTTCAGAGCGTCACTAATTGTAGCCGGACTGTTCAAGCGTTTTCCAAGAGACAGTTTGTATAAAAAAAGAAAAGTTTTGCCTGCAACGGAAATTCCAACAACAATAAAGGCAGTTAGAGTGAGTTCTAGGGAAAACTCTTGTTTCACGAGCCTTTTGACTGATTCAACAAGAAGAGAGGCTCCTGCGTAAAACATAACGAAGGAGATTATCTTTGAGGCGATCGTTTCTGCCCTTTCATGGCCGTATGGATGCGTCTCGTCGGGTGGTTTTCCTGAAATTCTGGATGAGAGGAGTATGACAAAAGATGTGAATATGTCGGTGGACGTGTCTATTCCGTCTGCGAGTATCGCATAGCTTCCCGTGAGAAGTCCCACCAAAATCTTCAAGACAGCAAGCACGGCGTTTCCAAATATCCCAATCCATGCTCCTTTTTTTATTTCTTCGTGCCTTTCCAATCTGAAACCACCTCAACAAAATGAAGGCCCACCAAGGTGGGCCTTCGGTGTTATCTCTTTATAGAGTAGAAAGATTTCAAACCTCTGAATTCTGCCACTTTTCCGAGTTCTTCCTCGATTCTCAAAAGCTGGTTGTACTTGGCTGTTCTTTCGCTTCTGGAGAGGGAACCTGTCTTGATGAAACCAGCGTTCGTTGCCACGGCAAGGTCTGCGATGAACGTGTCTTCACTCTCTCCGGATCTGTGGGAAATGATGGCTGTCATGTTGTTCTTCTGTGCCATCTCCACCGCGTCGAGAGTTTCCGTGACGGTGCCTATCTGATTGAGTTTGATGAGTATGGAGTTGGTCGCTTTGAGTTCTATTCCTTTGGAGAGTCTTTTCACGTTGGTCACGTAAAGGTCATCTCCAACGATCTGAACCTTGTTTCCTACTCTCTTTGTGAATTCCACAAATGCATCCCAGTCTTCCTCCGCGAACGGATCTTCGATGGATATGATGGGGTACTTCGCCACCAGTTCTTCGTAGTATCCCATGAGAACTTCGCTGGATTTTTCTTCACCATCGACGTAGTAAACTCCCTTTTCCTCATCGTAGAAGGAAGATGCCGCACAGTCGAGAGCTATGAAAACTTCTTCTCCGGGTTTGTAGCCTGCTTTCTCTATGGCTTCAATCAGAACCTTTATGGCTTCTTCGTTGGAAGACAGATTGGGTGCGAATCCACCCTCGTCTCCTACTGCTGTCACGTGACCGGCTTCGTGGAGTATCTTTTTCAACGTGTGGAATATTTCCGCTCCTGCCCTCAAAGCTTCTCTGAAGCTGTCAAATCCGGCGGGAACGATCATGAATTCCTGAAGGTCAAGATTGTTGTCTGCGTGCTGTCCACCGTTGATCACGTTCATCAAAGGTACTGGCAGAACCTTTGCGTTGACTCCTCCAAGGTATTTGTAGAGGGGCAATCCGAGGTAATTCGCCGCCGCTCTGGCAACTGCCATAGAAACGGCGAGTATAGCGTTGGCACCCAGTTTAGATTTGTTCTCTGTGCCATCCAGTTCTATCAGTGTCTTGTCAACGAGTGGCTGGTCGAATGCGTTCATTCCAATCAGCGCGGGAGCTATGGTTTCGTTCACGTTCTCTACGGCCTTCAGAACACCCTTCCCGAGGTATCTCTTCTTGTCTTTGTCTCTGATTTCCAGGGCTTCGAATTTTCCAGTGGAGGCACCAGAGGGCACGATGGCTCTTCCCATTGTTCCGTCTTCAAGCACGACTTCCGCTTCAACGGTGGGATTTCCTCTCGAATCCAGGACCTCTCTTGCTCTTACATCCACGATTTCCACGTACACAGTTTCCACCTCCTTGGTTTTTTGATCCACCAAGATTCAATTCTACTCCTTTATGTTAAATCTCTATTTGAGTTTCGGTTATAACATCCAGAATCTCTTCAGGTTTTATGAGTTCTCCATTCACCTTATTTATGGTTCTTATGACTTTTGATCTTCTGTCTATAGAACTGATGAGTTCTTTCGCGTACTGCCCCAGATTCATCTCGGCTATCACTATGGTGTTCACTTTTTCTGCCAATTTTCTGAAACGTGATACGGGAGCCGGCCAGATTGTGATGGGCTTGAACAATCCCACCTTGATTCTGTCGCGTCTTGCGATCTTCACTGCTTTCATAGCGCTTCTTGCGACTATTCCATAGGCCACCACCAGAATTTCTGCGTCTTCCGTCTCGTACTCCTCGTAGAAAGCTATTTCATCCGCATGGAGTCTGATTTTGTTCGTAAGCCTTCTTATCAATTTTTCTGCCACATCAGGAGAAGTTAGAGGGAAACCCGATTCGTCATGGACGAGACCGGAGACATGAAACCTCGTTTTTCCCATCTCAGCCATGGGGAATGGTGTGGGTTCTGCGTACTCACTTTCAGAAAATGGTACGAAAAGATCTTCTTCTCCAAAAGAAGTGTCTTTCAGTCTCTCTATGATGAACAGTTCCTCATCTTTCGGTGGATAGAAACTTTCCCTCATGTGACCGAGCATTGCGTCCATGAGAAACACAACAGGAGTCCTGTACTCTTCCGCTAAGTTGAACGCAGTGATTATATAACGATAAACTTCCGCGACAGATGATGGATAGAGAGCGATTATGGCGTGGTCTCCATGCGTTCCCCATCTTGTCTGCATGATGTCTCCCTGTGCGGGTTTCGTTGGAAGTCCAGTGGATGGACCAAGTCTCATAACGTTGGCAAAAACACACGGTGTTTCCGTCATGATCGCGTAGCCTATAACCTCCTGCATGAGGCTGAATCCGGGTCCACTTGTGGCGGTCATCGATTTCACTCCGGCGAGGGACGCTCCAACAACAGCTGCCGCGCTGGCTATTTCGTCTTCCATTTGAACAAAAACACCACCCACTTTTGGCAGTTCTCTCGCCATCACTTCTGCTATCTCTGTGGAGGGAGTGATTGGATAGCCTGCGAAAAACCTGCATCCCGCTTTTATCGCACCCAGAGCACACGCTTCGTTCCCCTGAAGAAACATCATCTCAGGCATTCTCATCACTCACAATTTCTATGGCCATATCCGGACATATTTTCTCACATTTTAAGCATCCGATACATTTGCCCTCGTTCGTCACGGGCTTTCCTGTTTCATCACTCGTTATAGCTCCAGTCGGACAGATCCACGCGCACAGTTTACACGCTTTACACCAGTCGTAATTCACCACGATCTTGTAACCCATATTCTTCCCTCTCAGCTGAGGAACATCAGAAACACTCCTGCCACAGTGGCTGAGCCTATGACTCCCGCCACGTTGGGTCCCATTGCGTGCATGAGTATGTGATTCCTTGGATCTTCTTCCTGAGCGAGTTTCTGTGCAACTCTGGCAGAATCTGGTACGGCAGAAACGCCAGCCGCTCCTATGAGCGGGTTTATTTTGTCCTTCAAAAACAGGTTCATGAATTTCGCAAACAGAATCCCAGAACTCATTGACACAATGAAAGCGACTGCTCCGAGAAAGAATATCATCAGACTCTGGGGGGTCAAGAAAACATCGGCTCTTGCAGAAGCCCCAACTGAAAGCATGAGAAGGATCGTCACCGTGTCGAGTATGTACCTGCTGGCGGCTTCAACGAGTCTTTTCACAATCCCCGCTTCTCTGAGGAGGTTTCCAAACATGAGAGATCCAACCAGAGGGAGCGACTTTGGAATCAGAAGAGCGGTTGCTATTGTTATCACTATCGGAAATGAAAGTCTCTCGAATCTGCTCACCTTTCTTGGTGGTTTCATTTTGATTTTTCGTTCTTCTTTGCTTACTAAAATTCTGGAAACGACGGGTTGGAGGATGGGAATGAGAGCGATGTAGGAATAAGCAGATATGGCTATGGGGGCGATCAATTCTGGGGATAGTGTGTTCGTTATGTAAATGGCGGTTGGCCCATCTGCACCACCTATGATGGCGATGGAAGCCGCCTGTTTCAGAGAAAATCCTAGAACCTTTGCCACAAAAAAGGTGAAAAATATTCCCATCTGTGCAGCCGCACCGAGAAAGATGGTGATCGGGTACGAGAGCATGAAGGAAAAATCTGTGAGGGCGCCTATTCCGAGGAAGATGAGAGGAGGATAGATTCCCAGGTCAAGGCCCTTCTTTATATAGAAGAGAAAACCACCTTCGTTCAGTATTCCTGTAGTTTCAACGGGTATGTTCGCAAGAATGATTCCGAAGGCTATGGGAATCAAAAGAAGCGGTTCCGAGTGTTTCACTATGGCTACGTAGAGCAGGGCAATGGCCACTGCGAACATGGCTATGTTTCCAAATGTGAGATGTGGGAACGCTGTTTGGGCGAAGAAATTTGCCAGGGCTGATAAAATCGACAATTTTCCCACTCCTTCTGTGTTCAGAATCACAACTATTATTCTAACATGGAAAAAGAAGAACCCCGAAAGGGGTTCTTCAGTGGATGTCTTCCAGTCTGTAAGGTGTTTTCTGGTAGATACAGTAATTCAACCAGTTGCTAAAGAAGAGGTGAGCGTGACTCCACCAGGTGAGAATGGGAGTTTTTGTGGGATCGTCGTTTGGAAAGTAATTAGCAGGAATCGGCACCTTCAGATTTCGACCTATATCTCGATAATATTCGTCTCGCAGTGTGTATCTGTCGTACTCGGGATGTCCTGTGACGAATATCTGTCTTTCGCTTTTGTTTGCAACCACGTAAACACCAGCTTCGTCCGACTCTGCGAGGATCTCGAGCTCTGGTACTTTGTCTATGTCTTCCTTCTTCACTTCGGTGTACCGCGAGTGCGGCGCCCAGAAGAAGTCGTCGTGTCCCCTGAAGAGGACCGAATCTTTTGCGACTCTGTGCTTGTAAACGCCTGAGAGCTTCTGTGGAAGTTCGTACTTCGGTATTCCGTAGAAATAGTACAGTCCCGCCTGAGCCGCCCAGCAGATGAACATGGTTGAGTACACGTTGTGGCGGCTCCATTCCATGATTTCTGTGAGTTCTTCCCAGTAATCCACTTCTTCGAACGGAAGGAGTTCCACGGGAGCGCCCGTGATGATGAATCCATCGAATTTTCTATCTTTAACAGCGGAAAAAGTTGTGTAGAACTTTAGAATGTGTTCAATGGGAGTGTGTTTCGGTTTGTGAGTTTCGGTGTAGAGTAAGGTCACATTCACCTGAAGAGGAGTGTTTCCAAGGAGTCTGAGAAGTTGAATCTCCGTTTTTATTTTGTCTGGCATCAGGTTCAGAATGAGAATTTCAAGAGGGCGGATGTCCTGGTGGATCGCCCTCTTTTCCGTCATAACGAAAATGCCCTCTTTTGCCAAGACTTTCACAGCAGGAAGACCGCTTGGAACGTTTATTGGCAACTTTTCATCCCTCCTGAGATTTTCTGAGAGCCTGATCCAGATCGGCTATGATATCTTCCACATCTTCTATTCCAACAGACAATCTTATCATATCCGGAGTAACACCCGTTTTCAACTGCTCTTCTTCCGTGAGCTGCTGATGGGTTGTCGAAGCGGGATGAATAGCCAGAGTTCTTGCATCACCAATGTTGGCGAGGTGGGAAATGAGTGTGAGACTGTCTATGAACTTCTTTCCCGCCTCTTTTCCGCCTTTCACACCGAACGTTACAATCGCACCGTATCCTTCTTTGAGGTATTTCAGTGCGTTTTCTCTGGTTTTATTGCCTTCAGCTATCGGATAGTTGACCCAGCTCACGGCGGGATGCGATTTCAGAAATTCAACGATCTTCAGTGCGTTTTCACAGTGTTTCTTCATCCTCAAGCTGAGGGTTTCAAGTCCGAGGATGAACAGAAACGCGTTGAACGGGCTCATACAGCTTCCCAGGTCCCTCAAAAGCTGGGTTCTACATTTTGCTATGTAGGCTGCTTCTTTGAACGTCTCCACATAACTCACACCGTGGTAGCTGGGATCTGGTTCCACGAGTTCTGGAAACTTTCCGTTCGTCCAGTCGAATTTTCCGCTGTCTACGATGAGACCGCCTATCGATGTTCCGTGTCCTCCGATGAATTTCGTGGCCGAATAAACAACGATGTCGGCACCGTGTTCGAAGGGCCTGAATATGTACGGAGCTACCGTATTGTCCACTATCAAAGGAACACCGTGTCTGTGAGCGATCTCCGCTATCGCTTCAAAGTCCGGCACTGTGAGACCGGGATTCCCGATAGTTTCAAGGTACACCGCCTTTGTTTTCTCGGTGATGGCCTCTTCTATGTTCTTTGGATCCGTCTCATCCACAAACTTCACGATGATACCAGATTTTTTATAGAGAGTGTGCTTGAACAGATTGTACGTTCCCCCGTACAGCGCGCTCCCGCTGACGATCTCATCTCCTGGACCTGCAATGTTCAAAATGGCATAAGTTATAGCGGCTTGTCCACTGGCAACTGCTAAGGCTCCCACCCCTTCTTCCAGAGCGGCTATTCTTTCTTCAAGGACCGAAACGGTAGGATTTCCAATCCTTGTGTAGATGAACCCAGGCTCTTCAAGGGCAAAGAGTCTCGCTGCGTGATCAGAATTTCTGAAAACGTAAGAGGTCGTTTGATATATAGGGACCGCTCTCGATCCTGTGGTCTGCTCGGGTGGTTCATAACCTGCGTGAAGAGCCCTTGTGTTGTAACCGTATTTTTTCCAGTCCATCCTCTCCACCTCCCGTGATAAAATTTTCTGATGTCATCTTTTGGATTTAGTATTACCTTACTACATCTTCGTGTCAAATGTTTCAGAGGTGTGTAAGAAATATTTTACACCATCTCAAATGCGGAGGTGATACTTTTGTACCTCCTAGTGGATGTGGGCAACACGCATTCTGTCTTCTCTATCACCGAAGATGGTAAAACTTTCAGAAGGTGGAGGCTGTCCACCGGTGTGTTTCAGACGGAAGACGAACTCTTTTCACATCTTCATCCGCTTCTGGGTGATACCATGCGTGAGATAAAGGGTATAGGAGTGGCCTCCGTCGTTCCCACTCAGAACACAGTCATAGAGCGTTTTTCTCAAAAGTATTTCCACATATCACCGATATGGGTGAAGGCGAAAGACGGATGTGTGAAATGGAACGTGAAGAATCCCTCGGAAGTGGGGGCTGATAGGGTGGCCAATGTTGTCGCTTTTGTCAAGGAATACGGTAAAAACGGAATCATCATCGACATGGGAACGGCAACCACCGTGGATCTTGTTGTGAACGGATCTTACGAAGGAGGAGCCATTTTACCTGGACTCTTCATGATGGTTCATTCGCTCTTTCGGGGGACGGCAAAACTTCCGCTCGTTGAGGTAAAACCAGCGGATTTTGTTGTAGGAAAGGATACGGAAGAAAACATCAGGTTGGGTGTAGTGAACGGAAGTGTCTACGCTCTTGAGGGGATAATAGGACGAATGAAGGAAGTTTACGGTGATTTACCGGTGGTTCTCACGGGAGGTCAGTCGAAGATCGTGAAAGATATGATAAAACACGAGATCTTCGATGAGGACCTCACGATCAAGGGGGTGTACCATTTCTGCTTCGGAGATTGAAGGTACTTCTCGTTAATCCGTGGATTCACGATTTTGCGGCGTACGATTTCTGGTTGAAGCCCATCGGCCTTCTTTACGTTGCTCGCGCAATGGAGTGGATGGGTTACGAGGTCCATCTCGTGGATCTTCTCAACAGACACGATCCCGATCTTCCGAGATTTGCGAGAGTGCCAAAAGACAAAAGATACGGCACAGGAAAGTTTCCAAGTCAGGTTATAGAGAAACCAGAGATGTTGAAATCTGTTCCAAGAAGATATAAGAGGTACGGAGCACCTCCAGAGTTTCTGGAGTGGAAATTGAGAGAAATCGGAAACGTTGATCTCATAATGGTCACGTCCACGTTGAGTTACTGGTATCCCGGAGTGTGTGAAACGATTCGCTTTCTGAAGAGTCGCTACGACGTACCGATCTTTCTGGGAGGTGTCTACCCGCGGCTCTTTCCGGAACACGCGAAGAAGAGCGGAGCGATAGTCTATGAAAAGGGCGATCTCGTGTTTCTTCCCAGCTTCTTAGAGTCTCTGGGATTTCCATCGAAGGAAATCCCCGCTGACTGGTTCGAAGTCTTCGATCCCATGTACGAACTCTACAACAGAGTTGGTTATCTCGTGTTCATCACCACACTTGGATGTCCTTTCAGGTGTTCTTACTGCGCTGTTCACCGACTCTGGAACGGTTTGAGAGTAAGAACACCGGAGAGAGTGGTTGAAACCATAGAGAAGTACCTGAACATTTTCAAAGTTGAAGATGTGGTCTTTTTCGATGATGCTATTCTGGCCTCGGGAAGGTTCAAAGATCTTCTCAAACTGATCGTAGAGAAGAGGTGGCCTGTACGGTTTCATCTCCCGAATGGGATACATGCACGTCTTCTTGATGAAGAAACGGCCTTCCTTTTGAAAGAAGCGAACTTCAGGACGATAAAACTGGGCTATGAAACTTCTGGAAGACTTCAGAGGGAAACGGGCGGTAAGGTCTACGACGAAGACCTCGTTCGCGCAGCCAGGATCTTGAGGAAAGCTGGTTTCACCGAAAAAGAAGTTTCAGCGTACATCATGGTGAACATGCCGGGGCAGACGAAAGAGGATGTGCTGAACGCCGTCAAGGTGTGTTTAAGTGAAGGAATAGGTATTTCCATAAACGAATACACTCCCATTCCGGGAACAAAAGACTGGCAGAAACTCATCGAAGAAGGGAAGTTGGACCCGGATATCGATCCCGTTCTTTTGAACAACACGGTTCTTCCCTTCTGGTGGAAGCACGGTATGAGTTACGAAGAGATCCAGGAGATAAAAAACTTCGCTCAGAAACTCAAGAAATCAGAGGTTTACAGAGAATTTCCGTGATCTTTAGATCGAAAAGATTTGGAGAGTTCGCTGGCTTGACAACGATTGCCGAGTCGAGACCGCTCTCTGTTCCACCGCAGGCAACAACCAGTTCAGACGTTTTAACAAGTCCTGCGTCAGCAGCCATGATCGTTATCTCCACACCCACCTTCACACCTTCACTGAACATTCTCAGCGTGTTCGCTATTATCTCAAGAGGATAGATTCCACCAAATTTTCTTCTCAGAGACCTTTCACCCGCGGAGAGGGCATGCGTTGCTGTGAGAACATCGTGACCCTTTTCTTTCAGCAGTTTTCTCAATTCTTCGTCGAATTCCTGGGTGTCAGGTTCTTCAAAGCCCGCGTGGTGCGTCACCACAACGAGTTTCATGTCTTCCGGAATCATCTCGAGGGCCATTCTGGCACTGTAACCCGTAGCGGAAGCGATCAATAGCTTTTTTGAAGAAAGCTCAGAAGCTTTTTGAATTGCTATTTCGAGGGTTTTTCTTGTGTTCACCTTTCCTGGTTTTTCGAACAGAACCATCGTTTAACCCCCTTCCATCAAAAACTTTTTCCAGATTTCAAGGGACAGTATCGGATCCACGCTGTTCAATTTTGAGAGGAACTCAATCTGATGATTGTAGCCCATGAGCTGTAGAATTTTGACCAGAACGCTTACAGGAAGTTTTGACCCATTGACCAGTTCAACCAGTCTCGCGTAGTCCAGATATTCTATTGTTCTATCGTCAATAAGAGAAATTCCCGGTTTGTCCAGCCTTTTGTATCGAAGATCTCCCTCGAACTTCTCCCAGCTGCTCGCTATTTCTTTCCACACTGGAGCGCAATCTCTTCCACCAAGAAGGTTTTCCCCGTCCTTCACCACCGCGAAGATGTAATCATCATCTCCTCCAATGAACCAGGCGTTCTTTTCTGCCGTTCCTGTTTTTCCCGCGATTTCTTTTCCCGGAATCTTTGCCCGAACACCGGTGCCTCTCTCAACCACTTCCTTTAAAATACCCTTCAATATTTCACTCGCTTCCTGAGGGGATCTCACGAAAGACGGAACGACGGACAGGACTTTTGGGTATCCTCTGTAGACGATCTTTCCGTTTCTGTCTTCTATTCTGTCGATGATGTACGGTTCCAGAACCACTCCTCCGTTGAAGATGGCTGAATAAACCTTCACAACTTCTTCCGGGGCGGTTTCCACGGTACCGAGGGAAGCGGTGAGGTCGTCTGGATACCTGGCTCTCAGCTTCAATACTTCCGTTATAAAACTCCTCACACTCTCTGGTTGCAAATAAGAGTAAAGTAACACAGAAGGAATGTTCCTCGAGTCGACGAGCGCTTCCTTCAAACTGACTGTTCCTTTGAAAGTTTTATCGAAGTTTTCTGGTTCCCACTCTCCGATCTTCAGGGGAAGATCTAAAAGAAGATCGGAAGGGTTTCTTCCCTTGAGAACGGCATAGTAATAATACAGGGGCTTTATGGCTGATCCTATCTGTCTCCATCCGGTTCCGTATTGAAGGCCGACTCCTCGATAAGCCACTATCTCTCCTGTTTTCACCTTCACACCAACAAAAGCTGTCTTATCATCTTCGACCGTGTTGTACACCTTTTTCTGAAGTTCTTTATCCAGTGTGAGATAAACCCTGTAGCCGTACCTGAGTTCGTTCAGCGAAAATCCAAGGTCCTGGGCTTCTCTCACGACCCTCCAGAAGAGTTCCTCGTCCACGTTCATCTGCTGTGTGTGAAACTCGAGTTTTGAAAGTTCCGCAGAGTAATTCTCGTATTCCTGAGTGCTGATTCTTTTCTCCGTCAGTAATCTGTCCAGGACGATCTTCGCCCTCTTTCGGGAGGTCTCGGGATCTTTTAAAGGATTGAAGTTCTCGGGGGATTTGATCAGAGCCACAAGAACACACATCTCCGGTACCGAAAGATCAGAGAGGTCCTTTCCGAAGTATAATTTAGAGGCCGTTTGGAATCCGTATATTCCGTTCCCCATATAGACGGAGTTTATGTACATCTCGAGGATTTCATCTTTGGTTCTTATGCGTTCAAGCCAGAAGGATATGAAGATTTCCTTCAATTTCCTGACGATGGATTTGTCCATCGAAAGATAAAGCGTCCTGGCGAGTTGCTGTGTGATGGTGCTTCCGCCCTGTGAGAAACTCAGTGTCTTTATATCAATGATCAACGCCCTCAGAAATCCCATGAGGTCGAATCCTGGATGTTTGTAGAATTCCTCGTCCTCGGAGGTGAGGAGTATCTCAACGAATTTCTCTGGAATGTCGGAGAGGTCTATCCAGATATTCCTGGAGACAAGCAGTGGAGTTCCGTCACTGTAGAACAATCTGATGGTTGGTACAAGTTTTTCCTCGGGAGGAGGAAGGTCTTTTGTGAAGAAGAAATAAAGACCCCACAGTAAGAAAAAAGTCAAAAGTGAAGCTATGAAGAAGGATAAAAGGAATTTCTTCATTTTCTGAATCTCTCCAGATCGATCAGGTATTTCTTCCATTCCAAGCCTGCGCTGAAACCACCGAGTCCTTTCTTAGAAACCACCCTGTGGCACGGTATGTAGAGAGGAAGAGGGTTTTTCGAAAGAGCCTGACCCACTGCCCTGGGGGACGTTCCGAGTTTTTTCGCTATCTCGCTGTAAGTTTTCGTCTCACCGTACGGGATTTTTCGAACTTCTTCCCAGACTCTTTTCTGAAAGGGTGTGCCTCTGATCTCTACCTGGAATGAAAAGCTTTTTCTTTGACCTGAAAGGTATTCTTCTATTTCGCGGAGAATCTCCTCCGGACCTTCTGTTTCGTTCGATCCCAAGATAATTTTCACTACCTTTCCATTCTCCGTCTGAACAGAAATGTTTCCCGGTACTCTCATCGAAAACACCGCCTCCTGATAGAATTATATCAGGGCCTTGAACGAGAAGGAGGAGTAGAAATCCATGGTGTGTATTTTTGCAAACGGTTCCTACGAAGAGTTCGTGGATGTTTCCCGTTGTGAAAGGATCGTGGCGGTGGACGGAGGAGCGAACTACCTGAGAACAAGAAACATTGTACCAGATCTTTTCATAGGTGATGCCGATTCGGCGAAAGAGGAAACCATGGAGTGGTTGAAACAACACGGGGTAACGCTGAAGATATTTCCAAGAGAGAAGGACGAAATAGACCTTGAACTTGCACTTCGAGAGTTTGAAGAGGAAGAAAAGGTTGTCTTCGGATGGAAGGGAGAACGCCTCGACATGGTGCTCGCTCTTTTCTACCTGTTAAAACGCTTCAAAAACACAACCCTTGAATCATCTTCTCTTACGGTTGGTTACGTGGAAGGAGCAAAAACTCTTTCCGCTGTTCCTGGGGAAAAGTGGTCCATACTACCGCTCGGTGGCGACGCAGAAGGTGTGACTCTCAAAGGCTTCAAATACACCCTTGAGGATGCCGTTATGCCCATCACAAAACCCTACGGTGTGAGCAACGAAGCTGTGAGCGATAGGGTCACGATAGAAGTGAAGAAGGGAGGTTTGATCTACTTCAGATGGAAGAAAGAACCCTCGTGATACTGGGTGCCACTGGATCCATAGGAACTCAGACACTCGATGTTTTGAAAAAAGTGAAGGGAATTCGATTGATAGGCATCTCGTTTCACAGCAATCTGGAGCTGGCCTTCAAGATCGTGAAGGAATTCAACGTGAAAAACGTGGCGGTCACGGGTGATGTGGAGTTCGAAGACAGTTCGATCAACGTCTGGAAAGGTCCTCATTCCATAGAAGAGATGCTGGAAGCGCTGAAGCCTGACATCACAATGGTAGCAGTTTCGGGATTCAGTGGATTGAGGGCGGTGCTTTCGTCTCTGGAGCACTCGAAAAGGGTGTGCCTTGCAAACAAAGAATCTCTCGTGTGCGGCGGATTTCTGGTGAAGAAAAAACTCAAAGAGAAAAGAACTGAACTCATTCCGGTCGATAGTGAACACAGTGCCATCTTTCAGGTGATAGAACCAGAAGTGGAAAAGGTGGTTTTGACAGCTTCTGGAGGTGCTTTGAGAGACTGGGAGATTTCCAAGATCGATAGAGCAAGACCTGAAGACGTGCTCAGGCATCCCGTGTGGAATATGGGAGCCCGTATAACGGTAGATTCTGCAACAATGGTGAACAAGGCGTTCGAAGTTCTGGAAGCCATGGAGCTCTTCGAGCTGCCCTTCGAGAAGATAGAAGTGAAGATACACAGAGAGGGGCTGGTTCACGGAGCGGTGGTTTTGCCCGATGGAAACGTCAAAATGGTGGTATCACCACCGGATATGAGAATACCGATAAGTTATGCTCTTTTCTATCCGAGACGCGTCGCTCTTGAACCGTTTTTTCTGAGGACCATCAGCCTTTCTTTTGAAGATCCCGATCCCGAAAAATACCCTGCGTTCTTTCTTCTGAAAGAGATAAAGGATTCTTACGCTCTGAGAACAGCTTTCAACGCGGCGGACGAAGTAGCGGTCGAAGCCTTTCTGAAAGGGAGAATAAGGTTCGGTGGTATCCACAGAGTGATAGAGAAAACTCTCGAAGAGTTTCAAGGATATCCACAACCGCGAACGCTGGATGATGTGGAGCGAATTCATTTCGAAGCGATAAAAAAAGCGGAGAGGGTGACAGAATGGTTATCGTCTACTTCATATTGATATTGACGGGTGTCATAATGGTCCACGAACTCGGCCACTATCTTTTTGCGAGGCTCTTTAAAGTGAAGGTTCTGGAGTTCGCGATTGGATTTGGACCAAAGATTTTTTCTGTGAAGGGAAGGGAAACTACCTTCAGACTAAACGTCTTTCCCATAGGTGGATACGTGAGAATGCTCGGCGAAGAAGGAGAAGAGATAGCAGACGAGGAAGAGAAAGAAAAGAGTTTCTACGCGAAACCCGCTTGGCAGAGATTTCTGATCACCCTTGCGGGTCCTCTCTTTTCAATACTCGCGGGTTATCTCCTCTTTCTCCCTATCACTCTTAACTGGGGAATCGCGCTTCCCGGGATAGATGAAGTTGTGCCGGGAAGTCCCGCAGAAGAAGCTGAACTGAGGCGAGGAGATGTCGTCTATTCCATAAACGGAAAGATCGCTTTCGACACGTCGATCATCTCGAACGAGATTCAGAAAGGACTGCCTGTTGAACTGGTTATCATCAGGAATGGTGAGAAGAAATCTCTCAGGTTAATCCCCAGAATGTATCCCGAAACGTACGAGTTCGTTCTCGAAAGTGCAGAAGGAACTCCTTCGGGAAAACTCGTCTCAGTTAACGGAAACAGAGACACATCTGTTCTCAAAGAATTTGTGAACGAATACGTGGTTCTTGAGTTCGAAGGAGGAACGGTAAAGGGAATTCTGAAGCAGTTCAACGAAATTCCGGCCCGATATATGATCGGAATATCCTTCTCCGGGCTCGCTCCTGTGTTCAAAAAGGACATTTATTTTAAAGAAGGGCTTTTCGTCTTTAAAAAGGGAGATCGTATAGTCCGGGTGGAAGATCAGGAGATAGAAGGATGGCAGGATCTGGTGGTGCTTTATCAGAGGCTGACACTGGGAAAAGACGCCATGATGGTGAGTTTGCAGGGAAATGATCTCGAATGGTGGAGAGGACTTTCAGGCAGCGTCAGAGTAGTGATAAAAAGGGGTGACAGCACGATAGAGAAAAACGTGGAGGCCTCATTTTTGAAGAACATCCTCGAAACGCCCGATCTCTTGGAGATGGGTGTTCCCCGTTATAAACCGAAGAATCCTCTGGAAGCGGTGAATCTTTCTGTGAAGGCGTGCAACTATGTGTTACTGACGACTGCCTCTTCTCTGAAGAACTTCTTCAGGAATGTTCAGACAGGACAGATAGTGGGAGTGGTGGGACTGGCGGGCGTGATCAGCGCGGCATCCAAAACGGGTCTGGAGGCAGTCCTCACAGTTGTGGCCGTGATAACAATCAGTCTGGGTGTTTTGAATCTTCTGCCACTTCCGGCGCTCGATGGTGGTCGCATTATCTTCTCGCTTGTGGAAATGATCACTCGAAAAAGACTCAATCCCCAGGTCGAAAACATCATTCATTTTCTTGGGTTCATCTTTCTCATGATACTCTTCCTTTACATCACGTTCCTCGACATAGGAAGGATGATGGGAATATGAGAAAGAGTGTGAAAGTCGGGAACGTGGTGATCGGAGGAGGCGCCCCCGTGAGTGTTCAGTCTATGACCACGACGAAGACGGCCGACGTGGAAAGAACCATCTCCCAAATAAAACGCCTTGAAAGGGCTGGTTGTGAGATCATTCGGGTGGCCGTTCAAGATGAAGAAGATGCGAAAGCAATCAGACGAATAAAGGAACAGATAGAGATTCCCCTTGTTGCGGATATTCAGTTCGATTACAGGCTTGCTATTCTTTCGATTGATAATGGAGCAGACAAAATAAGGATCAATCCAGGTAATATGAGTAGGGATCGGCTGAAGGATGTCGTCGCGGCTGCGAAAGGAAAAGGCATTCCCATTCGTGTTGGAGCGAACGTGGGATCCATAAAGAGAAGAACCTCAGAAAGGTGGAAAGATCTGGCAGAATCCGCTCTCGAGGAAGTCAGACTACTCGAGAAGGAAGGGTTCTATGATATCGTCGTCTCGGTGAAGAGCTCAGATATACTCGAAACGATAAAGGCGAACGAGTACATTGCTGAAAAGATCGAATATCCCATCCATCTTGGGGTGACCGAGGCGGGAGTTTCGGAAACGGCCGTTGTTAAATCCTCCATTGCTATAGGTCATCTCCTTCTGAAAAACATAGGTGACACCATAAGGGTATCCATATCTGGAGATCCAGTGAGGGAGGTTATCGTCGGAAAGAAAATCCTCATAGCCCTCGGTCTCAGGGAAGGTGTGGAGGTGATAGCCTGCCCCACTTGTGGCAGAGCAGAAATAGATGTCGAAAACATGGCGAAGATGATCGAAGAGAATTTCTTTCACGTTCAAAAGAGATTGAAAATAGCTGTTATGGGATGTGTTGTGAACGGTATTGGAGAAGGAAAAGATGCCGATCTGGGAGTGGCCGGTCTCAGGGATGGAGCTGTTATATTCGTGAAGGGAGAGATAAAAGAACGTGTTTCAAAAGAGTTCGTTCTGGAACGTCTCAAACACTATCTGAATGAACTACTCGAGGAGGTGGAACGATGAAAGTCAAAAAATGGGTCACCCAGGACTTCCCGATGGTTGAAGAATCGTCTACAGTGAGAGAATGTCTGCACAGGATGAGGCAGTACCAGACGAACGAATGTATTGTCACAGATCGGGAGGGTTATTTCAGAGGAGTGGTGAACAAAGAGGATTTGCTGGATCTGGATCTCGATTCTTCTGTATTCAATAAAGTTTCTCTTCCAGACTTTTTCGTCCACGAAGAAGACAACATCACCCACGCTCTTCTCCTGTTTCTGGAGCACCAGGAGCCTTACCTTCCGGTGGTTGATGAAGAGATGCGCCTCAAGGGTGCTGTGAGTCTTCACGATTTTCTCGAAGCGCTCATAGAGGCCCTGGCGATGGACGTTCCTGGTATCCGTTTTTCTGTCCTTCTCGAGGACAAACCTGGAGAGTTGAGGAAGGTTGTAGATGCCTTAGCGCTCAGTAACATAAACATCTTATCCGTTATCACAACAAGGTCACAAGATGGCAAGAGAGAGGTTCTCATCAAAGTGGACGCGGTAGATGAAGGAACACTCATCAAGCTTTTTGAAAGTCTTGGGATAAAAATAGAATCCATCGAAAAGGAAGAGGGGTTCTGACGTGGATCTGCTGCTCGGAATAATACAGGGGTTGACTGAGTTTCTTCCCGTTTCCAGTTCCGGACACCTGACTCTTCTGTCGCATCTGTTAAAGACGGATCTGAACGCTTACCAGACGGCTGTTCTGCATCTTGGGACGCTGGTATCCGTTGTTCTTTTTGCGTTCGATGGTATAAGAAGGAGCCTGAGAAGCTGGAGAATCATCCTGAATCTGATTGTTTCAACCATTCCGGCTGGCGTTTTTGGAGTTCTCTTCGAAAAACAAATCGATCAACTGTTTTCTTCGCCACGCTTCCTCCCTCTGTTTTTCTCTGTAACCGCTTTGATCCTGATGTTTACCAGGTATTCTTCGTCTGGTGAAAAGAGAATGGAAAACATGAGTTTCCTCGATGCCCTTCTTGTTGGGATTGCCCAGCTTTTTGCTCTCTTTCCGGGTATCTCGAGAAGTGGAATCACAGTGTCTTCTCTTTTGTTCATGAAGTACAGAGGTGAAGATGCTCTTCAATACTCTTTTCTGATGTCCATACCCGTCGTTCTGGGTGCAGGAATCCTCGGCTTAGAAAAGGGGAATGTAACCATTCTGGCACCGATTTTTGCTTTTCTTTCTGGCCTTTTCGCTCTTTACGTGCTTTCAAGATCTGTGAGATCTGGAAAGATATGGCAGTTTTCTTACTACTGTTTGTTCGTGGCGATTTTGAGTTACCTTGTGGGGTGATACCGAGTGGAATTGAAAATCCTCGTAACGGGAGGAAGCGTTTTCGTTCCAGGAAGGTTGAACGCTCACTTTTCCACAGTCGTTTATCTGGAACACAAGGACAGAAGAATCATCATCGACCCCGGTAACCTCTCTTCTATGGACGAACTGGAAGAAAAGTTCTCTGAGCTGGGAATCTCCCCGGATGATATAACGGACGTTCTCTTCACGCATGTGCATCTCGATCATATCTTCAACTCTGTCCTCTTCGAGAATGCTACTTTCTATGTTCATGAAGCTTACAAAACGAAGAACTATCTTTCTTTTGGTACGATCGTGGGAAGAATCTATTCAAAAGTGATCTCTTCGTGGAAGAATGTGGTGCTTCTGAAGGGAGAAGAGTCGCTGTTCGATGAAAAAGTAAAGGTGTTTCACACCCCATGGCACGCCAGAGAGCACCTTTCTTTTCTTCTCGATACGGAGAATGCGGGAAGAGTGCTGATCACGGGGGATATAACACCTAACAGGCTTAGCTACTATGATATAATCAAAGGGTACGGAAGTGTTCAGGTTAAGAACTTCCTTGACAGAGTTGGAAGGATCGATCTTTTAGTTTTTCCACACGACGCACCGCTGAAACTGGAGGTGAAAAAATGAAGGTAGTATTCGTTTCTTACGAGGTTTTTCCGTTCGCGAAAGTAGGAGGACTGGCGGACGTTGCTGGAACTCTTCCAAAGTATTTGAAGAAACACGGGGTGGATGTCACGATAGTTATGCCGAAACACAGAATCGTTGAAAAAAATGCAGAGAAATTTGGGTATGAGATCAAGAAAGTAGCCGAAGGTCTCTCTGTTTCTCATGTCAAAACCGATCAAAAGTTCGATATATACGAATCCGTTCTTCCCGGTAGCGATGTGAAAACGTATTTCGTTGCCAACGATTACTATTTCTCCGCGGAAGATGTCTATGCGGGGCCAGATCTTGGTGAACAGGCGATTTTCTTCTGCGCAGCTACTCTGGATCTGGTAAAACATCTTGATTTGAAGCCCGATATCGTCCATGTGAACGACTGGCAAACCGCTCTGATTCCTGTCTATTTGAAAACCGTTTACAGGGACGATCCTTACTTTTCCAGAACGGCCACGGTTTTGACGATACACAACCTTGGATATCAGGGCGTGTTCGATCCGAAGTACCTCTCTTTTGCAGGCCTTCCCGATTATGTTTTCACTATCGACGGCCTTGAGTTCTACAGACAACTGAATTTCCTCAAGGGTGGAATAGTGTTCAGCGATGTGATAAACACGGTTAGCCCCACTTACGCCGAGGAAATTCAGACGGAAGAGTACGGCGAGAAACTCGAGGGTGTACTGAGAATGCGTTCGAAAGATCTCTACGGTATATTGAACGGAATAGATTACGAGCTTTATAACCCAGCTACGGACAGATACATTTACGTCAACTACGATGTGAATCGTCTTGAACTCAAGTGGGAAAACAAGGTGAAACTCCAGGAAGAACTGGGACTTCCCGTTAACAAGGAAACGGCTGTAGCCGGGTTGATAAGCAGACTCGTCCCTCAAAAAGGTCTGGACCTTCTGGTTGATGTGATGGATTATCTGATGCTCTTCGATCTTCAGATCGTTGTTCTTGGAACGGGAGACGAACAGTACGAAAACGCCTTCAGAAAGTTCCAGGAGAGGTATCCAGACAAAGTATCAGCGAACATAAAATTCGATGTCGAGCTGGCGCAGAAGATATACGCTGGTGCGGACATATTCCTCATGCCGAGCAGATACGAACCGTGCGGTTTGGGACAGATGTTCAGCATGAGATATGGAACAATCCCCGTTGTGAGATACACGGGAGGCCTGGCAGATACTGTGAAAGAATACGATCCACAATCGATGGAAGGAACGGGTTTTGGATTCAAGAAGTACGATTCTGCTCATCTGTTGAAGGCTGTTTCGAAGGCTTTGCACTTTTACTACAGGGAAAAAGATCACTGGAGAAGAATCATGACAAACGCCATGAACACGGATCTGTCCTGGGACAGGTCTGCCAAAGAGTACGTTGATCTTTACAAAAAAGCCCTTGCAAAGGTTGGAAGGTGAAAGCATGCCCGAATTCAGGAAGGATCCCATTATAAAAAGGTGGGTTATCATAGCCACCGAGAGAGCGAAAAGGCCCCACGATTTTGCAAGAACGAAAGTAGAAGAAGTACGGGAGGGCTTCTGTCCCTTCGATTACGGTAATGAACACACCACACCACCGGAGATTTTCGCCTTCAGGCCTGCCGACACAGAACCCAACACACCCGGCTGGTGGGTGCGTGTTGTTCCAAACAAGTTCCCAGCGGTTGATCCCGACGTGCCTTTGAGAAAATACGGAAGAGGTATGTACGATGCAGCGATGGGGTTTGGTTACCACGATGTGGTCGTTGAAACTCCCGATCACAATTCTCACCTTGCCGTTATGGATTACAAAAACGTGGAAGAAGTCATCTGGGCTTACAAGATCAGATACGAGCAGCTCATGAAGGATGAGAGAATAAAATACATACTGATTTTCAAGAACCACGGAAAGGACGCAGGAGCTTCTCTCAGCCACCCTCACAGCCAGATAATCGCACTCCCCATCATGCCAAAGAGGGTTCAGGAAGAACTCGACGGTTCCAAGGAATATTACGAGTACAAGGAAAGATGTCCTTTCTGCGATATCATAGACGAGGAGAAGAAAGAGAGGGAGAGAATCGTTGAGGAAAACGATCACTTCATAGCTCTGGAACCCTTCGCTGCCAGATTTCCGTTCGAAACGTGGATTCTTCCAAAAAGACACATGAACAGCTTTCACCTGATATCTGAGGATGAAGTTGGGTCTCTTGCAAAGATCCTGAAGAACGTTCTCTACAGGATATACGCCGCTTTAGATAATCCGCCCTACAACCTTTTGATCCACACCGCTCCTACGAGTCTTGAAGGCAAGGATTATTACCACTGGCACATAGAGATATTCCCGAGATTGACAAAAGTAGCGGGCTTCGAATGGGGAACGGGATTTTACATAAACATAGTGCCACCAGAAGATGCTGCTAGATACCTGAGAGAAGTCAGTTTGGAACAAGTTTGAAATCTCCAATTCTTTTATGATAAAATGCAGATTAGAAACCCGTGAGTAAGGAGGAATGGTAGGATGGAAATCCTGAAGGTCAGTTCGAACTCGAACCCCAACAAGGTAGCCGGTGCGATAGCGGGTTCCCTTACCAAGAGTGAAAAGGTGGAGATTCAGGCTATCGGTGCTGGTGCAGTGAACCAGGCAGTAAAGGCTCTGGCAGTTGCAAGAAGATTTCTGGAAGAATCCGGAAAGGATCTCTTCGTTGTACCGGGTTTCATTGAAATCAAAATAGGGGATGATGTGAGAACAGGTATTTCTTTCAAAGTCTTTCTGGAAAATAACAAAAATGAGTGATGAAGCCGGAAATACGAGAAATAGTTAAAGTAATGGAGGAAGATTCGAGAATCAAAGTAATAGTCACTCAAATTCTCAAGATGTCTGCCGAGGAAAGGGAGCAATTTAAAAAGAAGGTGATGTACTACTTTATGGACCGAAATTCCGAAGTGGATACGGAAGCCTTCAAGTTTTTCAAAATAGTGCTTGAAAACGTCGAAGAACTTTCAAAGCTCATTGAACAGAGATGAAAACGTGCTTCTTTTCTCCGTTGATTTCTAATTCAAAAACGACGAGATTCTTAGAAGGACCTTTATCGATCTCAACGAGAAGATCAGAAGAAAACAAGCTGATTTTTCCAGCAGGAACATTTTTGTAATAACCGACAAATTTGATCCTGTCAATCTTTCTATCTTTCAGACTATTCAGGAGCACTTTCAGTGCTCCTTCTATTTTTTTTCTGTCGACGAGCACCTCTCTTTTTACTCTCATTCTCCACAAGATTGGAATGTCGGTATTTGAGAAAACATCCATCTCTTCAGACGGGATCGTTTTCGCATCTACTATGAAATGAACGTTTTCGCTGTGGAACGATACGTCCGAGAGTTCAGGGTTAAAAAGGTGAATTCCGGAGATTAGAATTTCTGGAGTTCCTGTTTTACATCGTATTTCATTCTCAAGGGAACATTCTTTTATAGAGATCTGTTGCTGGTTTGTTGTACCCTCGTGAACCGTTGTTTCTTCTTTTAGAGAGAAAACGTTCACCTTGTTCTGGAAAGGCTGTTCTCTTACGTCTGGAAGTTGAAAAGAAGTATCTGCTTCTTCAACAGAAGGCCCTTTCAATTCAAGAAGAAAACCCTCTATCCATTTCTTTATCAGCACAACTATTTTTCCGAACATAGATACTCCAGCGCCCTTTCCAGCCTCTGAAACGGTTCCATAACATCGAAGGTCTCCAGAAGATCAGCGAGTTTTTTCATGTCTTCATCGGATACTTTTCCCACAATTTTCACTGAGGATCCTTTGAACGGCAGAAGAACTTCCTCTTCAGACACACGGGTGGGGGTTTCTAATTTTTCAGTTCTTTCTGCGATCAGAAGAAGCCTGTCGTCCACTTCCAGCAACTCCGGATCGTGTACAAAAACGAAATCCGGTTTTTTCTCCATTTTCTTCAGCAGCGTTTTGGCAATCAGTTCTCCCTTCAAATAAGTGTCGATTGAACTGCCGTAGAGAATTTTCTGGAGTTCGTTTGGAACCACTGGATCTGTGTACTTGAACTCCACAGGGATTCCTCTTTCATCGACTGAAAGGAGCCCACCTATGAACTTTCCCTCTATCTTTCTTGAATCGAGATATGCTATTGTCATGTTCTCACGTCCATGAACAACCCCTTGTTTTCTTCTTTTATTGACGTTTTTTTCTTTTTCAGCGAAGAGTGTGTTTTAGCCTGCGAGAAACCCCTTTGCCTTCCTTCTGTGGAAGTTCTCACTTCCGCTCTTTCAGTTG
This sequence comes from Thermotoga sp. RQ2, assembly GCF_000019625.1. Lineage (NCBI taxonomy): Bacteria > Thermotogati > Thermotogota > Thermotogae > Thermotogales > Thermotogaceae > Thermotoga > Thermotoga sp. RQ2. The sequence goes on along the minus strand of NC_010483.1, from coordinate 24,354 downwards.
TGTTGCTCTCTTTAACTGAACTCTGTTCTCTTTGAATCTGATGTAATAGATGTTGGGAAAGAGCCTGCTGAACCAGTGTTTGCTGGTTCAACGATTGAGAGACATTTTGAACAGACTCCACACCCTTCACGACAAATCCCTGGAAGTCAACCGGCCTGATCATCGCCCATCACTTCTTTCTTTATTTTCAGAAGGGACTTACTTATAATCTGAGAAACACGGGATTCAGAAACATCCAGTACTTTCGCTATCTCTTTCAAAGATAGATCCTTTTCGAATCTGAGAGACAGAACCAGCTTTTCTTTGTCCGAGAGTTTTTCTATTGCCTTCTTCATCTCCTCCACCAGAAGTTCACGGTACGCGTTTTCGTCTGGCCCCTCTGTTTTCAGAACGATTTCGTCTTCCATCGCATCTATCATGAGAAGTTGCTTCCTCATCATCTCGTTTCTTGCACGAACGACTTCCTTCAATTCAAGACCGGTTTTTCTGGCTATCTCTTCATCGGATGGAAACTCCTCGCTTTCGTATATCGCTCTTTCGATCATCTTCACGTTTTTTCTCAGATTCCTCGGCATCCAGTCTATTTTTCTCAAATAGTCGTACATGGCACCTTTCACTCTTTTCATTATGAACGTTGTGAAACTCGCTTTTGATGGATCGTATCTTTCCAGAGAAGACAGGGCTGCGACGATTCCTTCCTGAATCAGATCATCTACCTCCACGTTTGGAGGTAGGGTCTGTGCCAAATCCTCAGCTGTTCTCTTTATAAACGGAAGCAAGCTTCTTATCATACTTTCCTTGTCCCACACTAAATTTCTTTTATTTCTAATTGTTCACCACCACCTACTTTTCTCACGAGAAGCTTTCCAGTTTCAATATTGTATTCAACGCTCCTTGCTCTGTTGCCCCCCGTGTCCTCCGCCAGTAGTTTGATTCCAAAATCCTTCAGATGTTTTTTCACAGCCTCTACGTTCCTCGCTCCTATGTTCATCCCCGTAGATTCAAACATGCTGGCTCCGCCCGCTATTTTTGCTTCCAGTCTTTCCACCTTTGCTCCCATTTTCTTCAACTCTTCCACCAGCGTTTTTACAGCCGTGTCCGCGTATTTGCCGGGTTTGTCCGTTTTTCCGCCGCTGTCTGGAAGCATAACGTGTGCCATGGCTCCGACTTTTGCCACAGGATCTCTCATACATACAGCAACGCAGGATCCCAACCCAAGGGTCACAATCACTCCAGGATTCTTCATAACCGCGTATTCTCCTATTCCGATGACTTTTTTCATTCCTGAATCCCCATCCTTTCGAAGATCTTGGCCAGATATCCCGGCTTTGGTATCATCATCATGTAGGATGTCAAAGGCTCTTCCTCTTCCACCTTCAGAAGCGTTTCTACAAACACTATCTGATCTTCCGAGTTATCTTCCAGCTCTTCTATGGAAGCTTCTGCGAATATGGCAGATATCATGTCGATGACAAGCTGTGGGGGAAGTGTGTCGATCTTGAAACCAAGAAAATCCGCGAGAGCTGAAACGTAAGTACCGCACATTATGTTCCCTATCTCCTGAAGCGCCGAAGCGGAAAACTCATCGAGATCCAACAGATTGTCGGGAGCCAGGCCTGTCAGAATTTCGAGTATTTTCTTCACAACAGTAGTTCCCATTATGAGAAGTACACTTCCTTCTATTTCTCCAGTTACAGGCATTTTCACACCGACGACTATTTCTTCAGGATTTTTCGCTACGAATATGACATCACTGATAGGTACAATTTCTACATTTGGAACGGAGATTTCGACCTTCTTATTTATCATGTAAGAAATCGCCGTGGCAGCGTTTCCGGCTCCTATGTTTCCTATTTCTTTCAAAAGATCTTTCTGTCTTTCTGAGATCTTCATTCGCTTTCACTCCTTTCCTTGTTTCTCATCTCTATTTCTTTCTTGAAGACAAAGCTAACCAGTTTTCTCTCCAAAGCCGGGGAAACGTTCAAAAATTCTACGCCGTACATTCTCTCTCCCGTTTCGAGGATGCCCGCTTCTCTCACGATTCTCGCTGGGTGATCCTTGAGTTTTAGATCTTCGTCCAGTTCGAGTGTAACGTATATGATCTGTTCAGGCGTCAGGATATCTTCAGCTACCATAAGCATACCACCGGCACTGAAATCCTTCGTCACAAATCTTTTCGGTGGTTCATCTCTCGAAGCGACCCTGTACGTTCCTTCGAGAAATATCTTTATTCTCTTGAATCTCCTTCTTTGAATTTTCCTCAATCTTTCGGGAAACGGTACTTTTGTCACCGGAAAGCCGTCTTCGTCTCTACCACTTTCAAGCACACTCGTCCTGAAAACATAGATCGCAGAGCTGTCCAGTATCATCACAGTACACCTGGTTCCGCGAGGAAGTGGGACCAATCTTCCTTTAAAACTCGGCATCGAAAGAGTGAGGATTCCCCTTTCAAAGTCCACGTCGTGCACACTGCTCTTGTATTGACCTTCCAGATCCTCCGGCGCAGAAACCTCTACGATCACATTTTGACCTGGTTTTATCACGTCCTTTGCATTTACGAGCTCTGTGTAGTACTCCATTCTTTCTCACCCTATTCCCAGCATCTGTCTTATCTTGCTCAGAAAACCTTTCTTTTGAACGGGTTCCTTCAAGATCTTTTCTCTCAGACCGTAGATGGCAAGGGATGGCTGTGAATGACTGTGAAACTGTACAAACGGCTCCTGTGAAGACACACTCTTCTGTACGACCTGATCTTCTTTTATCACAAAGTAGTTTTTTATCGTAAAACCAACGAACCTTTCGACCACCCTTTTCAATCTGTCGGCTGCCATTCTTCCTTCTTTCATATTCCTAGCCATGTTCATCACCAGAAATATCTCTTCGGGTGTTATTCCTTTTACCGAAAGAAGCTTTATCAGAGTATAGGTGTTTATGATCGAGGTTGGTTCTGGGGTGGTAACGAGAATGAGGAAGTCTGATTGAATGTAAAACTCATCCAGGTTTTCGTTGTACCCCGGTGGAAAATCTATCACGAGGTAATCGTATTTCTTGAGAAGTCTGGCAAACTCGTCGAAGAAGCGCCGGCGATCGCTCAAATTGAAAAGAATGAGATCTTCTATGTCTATTCCTGAACTGAGAACATCCACACCGTATTTTGTTTCAAAAACGATGTCTTCTATCCTCACATTTGACTTGAAGAAATCTTTCAGGGTCTTGGGGGCCATGAAACCGAGAAGGATCTCGACACTTCCAAATCCCACGTCGGCATCGAACAGAAGTACTCTCAACCCTTTCTCTTTAAGAGCAAGGGAAAGGTTGACAGCTATCACGGACTTTCCAACACCGCCCTTACCGCTGAGAACACTTATTATATTCGGTTCAGTCTTTCTCAGATGTTCCGCTTGATCTGGCATAATTCAACACCTCACCGGCGACAATCCTGGCAAGCTCCATAGGGTTCGCTTCGAATATATCATCGGGGACCCTCTGTCCGTTTGTAACGAACGCAATGGGAAGTCCCGTGATTTCCGATATGTTCACGAATGTTCCGTAAACCGATGTTTCATCCATTTTGGTGAGAATGATGTGAGTTGGTTTCACGGTGGAGAATCTTTCAACGATTCTTTTCACGTCATCGAGTTTGTAGTTCATAGAAATTACCAGAAAAGTGATGTTTGGTTTTACAGCTTCCGAAAGTGCTCTGAGTTCGCTCATCTGAAGATCGTTTTGATGGCTTCTCCCGGCTGTATCCACAAGAACGATATCGTAATCTTTCAGAGCCATCATTTCGTATTCCGCTTCTTTTGGAGTGTAGGCGATCTTCATGGGAATATCCATGATATCCGCATATATCTTCAACTGCTCTGCCGCTGCTATCCGGTACGTGTCAAGCGTCAGTATAGCGACGCGTTTTTTCTCGTCTATCTTGAAACGGGCTGCAAGTTTGGCGAGTGAAGTTGTTTTCCCCACACCTGTTGTTCCCACAAAGAGTACTTTCGCGTTTTTGAAATCTGGTGCATTTGTCTTCACAAGGTTTGCGAATTGCTCCGACAGAATCTTGAAAGTCTCGTTCGAATTCGGATCCAGATCTCCAAACTTCATTCTCAGAAAATCTATCAGCTTGTATCTGATCTCTGGGAGAATTTCCTGTTTCTCCATACCGTAAAGAATTTTTGAAAGCCCTTCTGGTAGAGTCTGCCTCTTTTCAGTTACAAGCATCTGCTTTATCTCGTTTATCGTCCTTTTTATCTCATCGAACTCCCCTTTGATATTATCGTTCGAACTCTGTCGATTCTTTACGAGTATTTCCTGGAGTCTGTAACTCGTGTTTTCCTCTCTCTTTCTCTCTTCCTCAACCGCAGCTGTCACTTCGAAGTACGTTTTTCCACCTATTCCAAAGAATCCCCCCTTTTTTATTCTTCGAGAACTCAAAATAACGGCGTTTTCCCCCAGTTCTCTTCTTATCATGATCATCGCTTCTCTGATGCTCTCAGCAACGTATTTTTTTATCTTCATAATTTCACCACACCTTCAATTTGAAGGGTGTAGTCATCGGGTATTTCATCGTAAGAGATCACAGAAACACCCGGGATAGTTCGCATTACGTATCTGGAGAAGTAAGGTCTGACCCTTGCCGAACACACAATCACAGGTTGATAGCCTTTTTTCATCAGATTTCCCAGTTCGTTTGAAATCTTGTTCATCAGTTCTCTTGAGACTTCAGGGTTGAGAAGGAGCTCCCTTTCTTCTCCTATTTCTTTCAGCGACTCCAGGAGTTTCTGTTCGAGGTCCCTCTCCAGAACGATCGCGTGTATCTTCCCGTCTTCGGAGCGGACCATCGAAGCTATTTGACGTTTCAGTGCCTTTCTCACACTTTCCACAAGGTAGTCTATATCTTTACTTTTCTCAGCACTCTCAAGTAGAATTTCAAAGATCGTTGGAAGGTTTCGAATGGACACCCCTTCCTTCAGAAGTCTCTGAAGCACTTTCTTGACTTCAGCGGGTTTCAAAACATCTGGTATGAGATCTTCCACCAGCTTGGGAAACTTCTCTTTCAGTCCTTCTATAAGAAGTTCGAGCTCTTTGAAGCCGAGGAGCTCATCGGCGTGTCTCCTCAGAACTTCAGAAAGGTGCGTGGCGAACACAGTTGGTGGATCCACGACCGTGTAACCTTTTTGCTGGGCTTCTTCCTTTCTCCACTCTTCTATCCAGTATGCTTCCAGATTGAACGCTGGTTCTCTGGTTGGAATACCGGGAATCTTTTCCTTAGCAGTCCCTGGATTTATGGCGAGGAGCCTGTTGGGTACGAGCTCGTACCTCGCAACTTCACTTCCACGGATCTTTATGGAATATTCATTGGGTTTTAAAAGAACGCTGTCCCTCACCCTGATGGGGGAAACGACGAGTCCCAGCTCGAACGCGAGCTGTTTTCTGATGGAAGTGATTCTATCGAGGAGGTCTCCTCCCTGTGATGGATCGGCGAGCGGTATCAGTCCATAGCCGATCTCCACCTCAACGGTATCGCTCTGTATGATCTCAGAAACCTCTTCAGGTGTAGATAAAACAGGCCCACCGGGTCTTTCTGCAGGAGCAGGTCCCACCAGCTCTTCTTGAGGAACGGCTCTGGAGGTGTACATCGCAAGAAAGATCAGCGCTCCACCAAGAATGGCGCTGAAGAACGGTATAGGAGTGAAGATTCCCAGAAAAATCAGCACTCCACCGGTGAGAAGAAGTACTTTTGTTTCTCTCGAAAGTTCCGTGACAAGATCTTTCCCGAGATTTTCCTTGGATGCGGCCCTGGATACGATTATACCGGTGGCGGTTGAAACGAGAAGAGCCGGGATCTGTGCCGCAAGGCCATCTCCTACGGTGAGAATCACGTACTCCTGCGCAGCCTCTGCAAGGCTCATCCCATGTCTGAGCATGCCTATCAGAAGTCCACCGATTATGTTTATAAAAACGATTATGATGCTCGCTATGGCATCCCCTCTCACAAATTTACTCGCACCGTCCATGGCTCCATAGAAGTCCGCTTCTCTTCTGATGTCTTCTCTCCTTTTCCTCGCTTCTTCTTCGGTTATCAATCCGCTGTTCAGGTCGGCATCCACACTCATCTGTTTTCCGGGCATAGCGTCGAGAGTGAATCTTGCAGCTACCTCCGCTATTCTCTCCGCACCCCTGGTGATGACGATGAACTGGATAATGACGAGGATGAAAAAGACGATGAGACCAACGACGTAATCTCCTTTCACAACAAAATCCCCGAAGGTTCTTATAACCCGTCCCTGGAACTTTGGACCCTCAAGGAGTATGAGCCTTGTTGAGGCTACGTTGAGGCCGAGTCTGAACAGGGTCACCACAAGAAGTAGTGTTGGAAATGAAGAGAGTTCAAGGGCGTTTCTTATGTACATGGTGGAAAACAGTATGATCATGGAAAGAGTTATATTCAGGATCTGGAAGAAATCCAGCATCCTGTCCGGTACAGGAAGCACCATCAAAAGAACGATAGCGACTATCATCAGAGAAACGATTATATCCACATTCTTCAAATTCTCACGCCCTTTTTCGTGTAAACGTAAACGAGTACCTCCGCCACTATCCTGTAAAATTCTACCGGAATTTCTTCACCTATCTCCGTCTTATAGTATAGAGCCCTCGCAAGAGACGGATTTCTCAAAACGGGTACATCGTTCTCCTTTGCGATTTCTATTATTTTCAGTGCCAGATGATCCACACCTTTCGCTACCACAACTGGTGCGTTCATCGTATCTGGATCGTACTTCAAAGCAACAGCGAAGTGAGTGGGGTTGGTGATCACGACATCCGCCTTCGGGACCTCTTCCATCATTCTTCTTCGTAGGATATCATACATCATCTGTCTTTGTCTTCGCTTTATCTCGGGATTTCCTTCCACTTCTTTCAGTTCATCCTTCATTTCCTGCTTCGTCATGCGGATGCTCTTTTCGAATTCCCATCTCTGGTAGAAGTAGTCGAAAACGGCAAGAGCGAGAAGGACCATTCCGCTTTTCAACGTGATCTCGGATGCGATGTCCCAGAAATTAGCAAAGGCGTCGTTCACGTTCATTTCTGTTAAGAGAATCATTTCGTCCCATCTGTTTTTCAAGACCTGGTAGACCACGATCCCCACGATGGCGACTTTAAGGACAGACTTCAAAAGTTCCACGAGTGATCTGAGTGAGAACAATCTCTTAAAACCTTCTATCGGGTTGATTCTGTTGAGGTCCGGTTTCAACGCTTTCGGAGCAAACAAAAATCTCGTTTGAAGGGCCCCAATCATAACACCTGCGACCATGGAGAAGACCACAAAGGCTCCTATGATCAAAAGCACGTCTTTAAAAGTGTTTACTGCATTCACGAGTAAATCCTCTGTTTCTTCAAACGAGAGAAAGGCCTGAACGTCTTCTGTGATCCTCTCTACACCCTGATATCCAAAGATCTTCAGCGCTAAAGCGAACACGAGAAAGGTGACGGCCATGTTGAGCTCCCTGGATACGGGAGCTCTACCTTCTTCTCTTACTCTCCTTCTTTTTCTGGGAGTGGCGCGCTCTGTTCTCTCTGCTTCGGCAAAGAGCAGGAGCTCTATTTCCCAAGAAGTTCCTGAATAGCGTTCCAGCTGAGCGCTGAAATCTTCTGAGCCACTTCCGCCCATATCGGTAACATCCCCAGAATCAATATAACCCCAATGATCACTTTCAGGGGCAATCCAACCATGAAAACGTTCATCTGTGGGATGAGCCTCGAAACGATACCGAGAACGATGCTTATGATGAGCATGAAAGCGATAACTGGTGCTCCTATCTTCAGGATCAGCACAAAGAAGTCACTCGATCTTTCCACGACGTAGGAGAAGAACCCGTCCGCAACACCTGTGAGATTCACGGGGAAGACATCGATTGAATCCTTCAAGCCCTCGAACACGAGAACAGGTCCCTTTATCAGCACAAAAACAGTGAGGGCTATAAAATAAACCAATTCTCCCGTGGGGTTTGTTTCTTCTTCACCGAAAGCCAGCACTTCTTCCATTCCGAATCCGATTTGAAAACCAAAGATGTATCCCGCCCCGTTGAACGCCTGAAGAAAAAGATAAACGATAAAACCGATTCCGAACCCAACGAGAAAGTTGAAAAACAGATTCAAAGTGAAACTCAAAACAGGTGTGTTCAAGGGTATGGATACATCAACTGTGAAAAGCATCAACCAGCTCGTGAACAGTCCCAGAAACACTCTCACCTCAACAGGGAACGCTCTCTCGGAAAAGAAAGGAGCGATCAAAAAAAATCCCGTAAACCTCGTGAAAATACACATCCACGCAAGGAATTTTTCCTCGAGAAAACTGAATATGGTCTCCAAAAATCACACCCCGAGTATCTTCTTTATGTTCTCTTCGAAAGGAGGTCTGATCACACCTTTTTCCGTGATTATTGCCGTTATGAGGGTATTTTCTGTGACATCGAAAGCGGGGTTCAGAACTTTTACTCCCTCCGGAGCTATTCTGTTCCCACCACAGTGAGTTACCTCCTCCGGTCTTCTTTCCTCTATGGGTATTTCTTCCCCGCTCTTTATAGTTGGGTCTATCGTCGAGACGGGAGCTGCAACGTAGAACGGTATGTTGTTTCTCTTAGCAAGAACGGCCAGAGAATAAGTTCCTATCTTGTTCGCTGTGTCACCGTTCAGAGCGATTCTGTCCGCTCCAACCACAACGGCATCGATCAACCCTTTCTTCATCAGCCATCCGGCCATGTTGTCGGTGATGACATAGACTTCTATACCGTCTTTCATGAGTTCCCAGGCGGTGAGCCGCGCTCCCTGAAGGTACGGTCTTGTCTCATCTGCGAACACCCTGATTCTTTTTCCTGATTCCATTGCTGCTCTTATCACTCCAAGGGCAGTACCGTAGTCTACAGTTGCAAGGGCCCCCGCGTTGCAGTGAGTGAGGATGGTCGATCCATCTTTTATGAGCTGAGCACCGTTCTTTCCGATCGCTTTGTTGACTTCTATATCTTCATACGCCATCTTCAACGCTTCGTTTTCTAAGATTTCGAAGAGATTCTCTCTGTCAACGTTCTCGAAAAACACCTTTTCCATCCTGTTCAGTGCCCAGAACAGGTTCACAGCCGTGGGTCTTGTTCTGGCCAAAGTCTCTTTCACCTGTTTCATCCAGTCCGTCAAACTTCCCGTTTTGTAATCTCTGAGTCCCAGGACGTATCCGAACGCTGCAGTGACTCCTATGGCAGGAGCTCCTCTGACGATCATCTCCTTTATGGCGTGTGCAACCTCCTCGTGTGTTTTACACTCCACGTATTCTTCAATGAATGGAAGCTTTCTCTGATCGAGGAGTTTTAGAGAATCTCCCGACCACTCCATCGTTTTCGTCTTGAGTTTCATCCCTGACTCCCTCCAAGTTTTATCTCTATTTGGCTGTTCTTCTTGAATTCCTCGAACACCTTATTGAACCAGTCGTTCCACAGCTGATTCTTCTTATCCGCGAGCAATTTATCCATGATCTCCTGTTTAACCTCTTCGAACTTTTTGTAGGAAGAAGATCTCTTCTCTACGACTTTGTAGAGCACGAATTTACCTTCAGACTCGAAAGGACCAAGAATAGCTCCCTCCGGAGCGTCAAAGATCACGCTCTCGATGTCTTTTTCCAACTTTCCTTCTTCAATCCAGCCAAGATCCCCACCAGTTGCCACCTGAGTTGCAACTTCAAGGAAGTCTTCTCCTTTTCTGATCTTTGAGAGTGCCTCATCCATTTTACTCTTATCCTCAGTGGTAATTCTGTAGAGGTGAACAGCGGCAGGTATCCTGTAGGTTTCCTTGTTTTGATTGTAGTAGTTCTGCGCTTCTTCAAGTGTGACGGTTGCGTTCTGAGTGATTTTCTCCTGGAGTCGTTGGAGTGAAAGCTGTGTTTTCATATGCCAGTGCAATCTCTTTTTGAAAGATTCGAGATCACCGTATCCAGCTCTCTGAAGGAACTTGTCAAGGTCTTCCAGAGTTATTCCCATGGTTTCAACTGTTTCTTTTAGCCTTGCCTCAACTTCTTTCTTTACCTCTTCGTCGCTTACTCCGACCCCTTCTTTCTCCGCAAGTTGCTGAACAAGAAGATCGTCTATTAAAGAGTTGAGAACTTCTTGCTTGTATTTCAACAGCAATTTCAGACCTTCTTCGGTGCCTGTAAGAACGTTGAAAAATCTCAAATCGATCTGTGCAATGCTTCTCAGGATTCCGTCTATATCCGCTTCGAGTTCGAGCAAATCAGAGGTGATGGGGTTCCCGTTGACAATAGCAACGACTGTGCTGGATGTGGTTGTCGCCTGACCGAAGAGGCTGATTCCCAGTACTACCAGAATCACGAAGATCAACTTTCTCATTCTTCATCTCCTCCCTTCGCCTTTTCCCAGTATTCATCTAACTTTTCAATAGGAAGCTCTTCAAGAACCAGACCGTCCTTCTCTATTAATTCCTCCATCCTCTTGAATCTTTCGACGAATTTTCTTGTGGCCTTTCTCAGAGCCGATTCGGGGTCAACGTTCAGAAACCTCGAGAGATTGACTATCGAAAACAGCAGGTCACCGAATTCTTCTTCCAGTTCTCCGGGATCTTTTGCCTCCTTCAGCTCTTTCAACTCTTCCTCTATCTTCTCGTAGACTCCTTCCGGATCTTTCCAGTCAAACCCCACTTGTGAAGCGTTCTCCTGAATTCTTCTTGCCATCGAGAGAGCGGGAACGAGCGGGTTTATTTCACCAATCCTCGAGGATTTCTTTTTTCCTTTTTCCTGGGCTTTTATATCTTCCCATTGTTTGTACGAGTACCCCGGACTGTCTCCGAAAACGTGTGGGTGTCGTCTGATCAATTTTTCGTTGAGAGTTCGTATCACATCCTCAATGGTGAAAGCACCTCTTTCTCGGGCTATCTGTGCGTGGAACACCACCTGGAGCAACACATCACCAAGTTCTTCTTTCATCATATCGTCGTTTTTTTCGTCTATCGCCTCGATCAACTCGTAGCATTCTTCGATGAGATACGGTTTCAAGCTCTCGTGGGTTTGCTTTCTGTCCCATTCACATCCTTCAGCAGACCGGAGCTTTTCCATGATGGAAACGAGTTCTTCGAAGAGAAACCCCGCTTCTTTCACTTCAGAACCTCCTTTTCAGAAGAATGATTTCTGCTCTATCAGATACGTCCTCCGTTCTGTCGGCTATGTCCCCTATACTCCTTATCAACTCTTTCAACTCGAGTTTTACACAACTTTCGATGTCCATCTCGAAAAGCTTCCTGAGAGCTGTTCGCTCCACATTATCTTCTTCGTGTTCGTATTTCTCCACGGCAAGAACGAACTCTTCAACTCTCTCGAGATCTTCGAACAAAAATCTGAGAGCACTTTTCAGGGATTCGTAGGCCTTCAGAGAGTATTCCATCTGCATCAGAATGAGATCCTTCAATTGGTGGGGAACTTCTGGTTTTTGAAGAACAATCAAATCCGCCACGTATTCGGCTTTGTTCGCCACCTTGTCTACGGATTCAATCAAACCAAGAAGGTCTCCTCTAAAATTCGGCAGGAACGCTCCACTGTACATTTCCATCTCTGTTTTTCGGCGTAATCGATCGGCTTCGCTTTCAAGCCTTTGTGCCCGAAGATAAAGAGACTCGATATCGTCAGCATCTTCAAGATACTTTTTTAAGAGTTTGAAGACGCATTCCAGAGTTTCTTCGACTTTGTCGATGTGTTTAAAAAAGAGGGAGATTATGGTCTGTTCTTTCTTTCCGGAAAACCACACTCTTTTTCGCCTCCAGAAGATTCTTTATATGTTCGAATCGATTTTCGGAGATGAGGCCTTTTTCGAAGAACTCCCTCAGCAAATCGTCGGTCAGAAGTTCTAAAACAGGTTCAAAACTCATCCGGTGGATGGGCAAAACTCCATTCTTTCTGATTTCGTTCAGGTGTTCTTTTGTTGCGTAACCTTTGTGTTTGTGGAAGGAAAACTGGGGATACATCTTGTGAAACTCGCTCATCAATCTATCTCTGAAGACCTTCGCAACAATGGAAGCTGCTCCTATCAATTTGCTTTTCTGGTCTCCCTTCACTAAGCATGTACCGGGAACTCTCAACTCGATTCCTTTCCCGTCAACGAGTACAAATGATGGTCCCACGGACAGATTCTCCAGTGCTCGATTCATAGCGAGTTTTGTGGCGTTGAATATGTTGTGAAGATCTATTTCCTCTGGAGAGGCAATTCCTATACCAACAGCTGCTTTCCCCATTATTTCATCGAAAAGTCTTTCCCTCTTCGCAGGGGAAAGCTGTTTTGAATCGTTTATTCCTTCTATTTCTTTTTCCAGAACGACAGCGGCCGCCACAACAGGGCCTGCGAGGCACCCTCTTCCCGCCTCATCCACACCTGCTACGATTCCAAACTCTTTTTTGTAGAGCTCATCTATTCCCATTACCCATCTCCTTTCTATTGTAGTAGGGAGCCGGTATGTAGTTCACCGACGGCCTCTTAGGTTCAGCCTGTTTGTAAAGATCCATGAGATCATATATTTCCTGAGGCATGTCCGTTTTCACCTGTATGCCCATCTCTATCAATTTTTCGTAGTTCAACGGATAATCGTGTGTCCAGTATCCACTGCAGAGTTTATCGGCAATTTCTTCAGCTTTTTCCTTTGGCACTTTGTCTGAAAGAATTTCCACCACGAACTCTTTCACCTGTCTGATCGCTTTTTCCGCTATGTCTGCCAGTATCAGCGTTTGGTCGTCCACTTCGTTCACATCTTTCTTTTTCACGGCGGCGAGAATGGAGGGAGCGGGCATGTTTCCTATCTGGGGATCGAGAGGCCCCAGAACAGCGTTCTCATCCATGATGATCTCGTCGGCAGCGAGAGCTATCAATGTTCCGCCGGACATGGCATAGTGTGGAACAAAAACCGTTACTTTTCCTTTGTGCATTTTCAAAGCTCTGGCAATCTGTTCCGCCGCTAAAACGAGTCCGCCTGGTGTGTGTAGTATGAGATCTATGGGCATATCGGAAGGGGTTAGCTTAATCGCTCTCAGAATTTCCTCGGAATCTTCGATGTCTATGTATCTGCGCACTGGAAAACCAAGGAAACTGATGGATTCCGTTCTGTGAATCAGTGTGATCACACGGCTGTTTCTCTTTTTTTCAATTTCTCTTATCAAGGCTTCTCTGGCTGATTTGAGGGCAGAATTCTTGAGAAAAGGCGTAATGAGTGAAAAAATGAAGATCATCCAAAAAATTTGAAAGATCAAGGTACCAATATCTACCATGAGTATCCCTCCTTAATGTGACACTTGCTGTGTAAATTCTATCACATCGGGCCACATTTGGCGGGGTTTTTATACAAAAAAATGCGGGCTCTTTCGAGCCCGCCAAGGCCGTGGGGGGTGTATCTCAAGGGGGATAGGGGGGTCAACTTTCGTTCTCCATGGTACATTTTAAATGTAACAGGTTAAGAGAAGATTCTAATTTCTTTCCTAAACGGGTACCTTATTTTTAAAATTATGTGAAGTTCTGTTGGGTTTTCTTGCCCTTCGTTATCTGAGACGGAGGTATCATGAAAAGAGTTCAAAGTGATACAATAGAAAACACACCACAGGAGGGGTCGTATTGTTCATACTCCTTTTACCTTCTCTCTTTCTGGGATGGTCGCTGGGTGCCAACGATGCGGCGAACGTTTTCGGTCCCTTTGTGGGATCTGGTCTCATTTCTTACAGAAAAGCCACCATAGTGGCGAGCATTTTCGTGATTTTGGGTTCTGTTCTTGGAGGAGCGAGGGGGCTTCAGAATATCAGTTCTCTGAGCACTTCCGATTTACTTCTCTCCAGTATCGCTGTTCTTTCGGGTGCAATTACAGTCACGATCATGACAAAGCTTGGGATACCCGTTTCCACATCTCAAGCTGTGGTCGGAGGTATAATAGGAGCCAATGTCACGGTAATGGGCATTGGTGGAATTGATTTTTCTGCACTCACGAAAATACTTACTGTGTGGTTTTTAACACCAGTTGGAGCGTTTTTCTTGAGCCTCATCTTCTATCCAGCTCTTTCGTTTCTCTTCAGGAGAATTCCCAGCATTCAAATTCAAGACAGAGTAATAAAAATTTCCGCGTGGATCATAGGTGCTTACGGTGCGTTTTCCTTGGGAGCGAACAACGTCGCAAACGTAACAGGAGTGTTCGCCGGAAAGATCCTGACGATCGAGCAAGCAGCCTTTCTGGGAGGAATCAGTATAGCCATCGGAATTCTCACCTACAGTAAAAACGTGATGCTGACGGTGGGGAAAAATCTAATAGAATTAGATCACTTTACTTCTCTTATAGCGGTTTTATCACAGGCAATGGTTGTGTGGATTTTCAGCTTGATAGGAATCCCAGTTTCTTCATCTCAGGCCATTGTGGGAGCCGTTCTGGGAGCTGGTTATTCAAAGGGTATGAATCTGGGAAATAAGAAAGTTTTAATAAGGATTTTGAGTGGGTGGTTTTTAACCCCCGCAGTTTCCGGTACCCTTTCTTTTTTGTTGACATCTCTGATAAAATAAAAGTTGATAACATCGAAACCGGGAGGGTGAAGCCATGACACTTCGTGCGAAGGTTTTCCTTGTTATACTGGTTGTTCTGGCAGGACTCCTTGTTAGTTTTTATCTCATTTATCAGAGCGTTTCCAGTGCGGTTGTTGAAACTGTCAAAAAGAATGCGACAGTTCAGATTCAGGTTCTTTCGAATTATTTTGCCGAAAAATTGAACAAGTACGTAGAAAGGGCAGTTGCTCTGACCCAGTCCATGGAAGCACAGCTCCTCGATACCTATTCCATGGCTTCCAATATGGTCAAACTGGTGAAAGAAGCTTCCGATACACTCGTTGCTGGGGTTACACTCGAGGAGATGACGGGTTCTGGCTACATTGCTAAAGCTGATGGATTGGAGCAGATTGATTCTTCTTCGACCATCTATCAAAAATATATGGATCTTGTTAAGAATTCGCAAAATCCATATTTAGTTACCTCGGATGTCTTTGAAGGTAAACCCGCCCTCGTTGTTTTAGCTCCGCTAGGTGCGTTCGGTGCGGGTACGCTCGGTGCGGTGGGCTATGTGATAGATCTTTCTCAAAACAAGAATTTCTGGCGCACGGTGGCAGAAGGAGGAAAACTGGGAGAGAGCGGCTACGGGCTTCTTGTCACAAGCGACGGAAAGGTACTGATTCACAAAGACATGGGAAACTTCATGAAAGACGTGAAGGAGCTGGGCGGCTTTGAGAAAGCATTCGAGGAAGCAAAGAAAGGTGGAGAGAAATACGTAGAGTACGAATACAACGGAGAGAAGAAATACACCGTGTGGGAAAAAGTGCCCGGATACGACTTCTACATCTTCTCGACGGGGGACCTGGATGAACTTCTTGCAGAAGGAAGGAAAGCGACCTTTGGGACGATAGTGACGTATGTAGTGTTTGGCGGCGTGATCTTTGCGGTGTTGTTTGTTTCGATGATGCCGATAGTGAAGAGAATGAGGCAGCAGGTAGAGAAAGTGAAGAGATTCGGAGAAGGGGACCTGACAGTAGAGTTCGAAGCGAAAGGGAAAGATGAACTGACCCAGATAGAAGAGAGCCTGAAAGAAGCGGTACTATCACTCAAAGAGATGATAGTGAGCATCATAGAAGCTTCGAAAGAGCTTAGCGGAGCATCAGAAGAGATAAAAGTTCTCTCAGAAGAGAGCCACAAGATGTCAGAGAACCTGCACGAAGAAGCCAAGAAGATACTGGACGAGGCGAACAACATGAGCAGTGCGCTGACAGAAGTGACGAGTGGCGTAGAAGAAGTGGCAGCGAGTGCGCAGAACATTTCAAAGATCACCCAGGATCTGACAGAAAGGTCAGAAGCGGTGACGAAAGCGGCAAGAGAAGGAACAGAGAGAGTAGAAGCGGTGGGAGGAGTCATAAACAAACTCAAAGGGTCAGCAGAAAGACAGAGGGACTACCTGAGAGAACTCGTTGACTCAGCCAAGACGATAGGGGAGATAGTGGACACGATCAGCTCGATAGCAGAGCAGACGAACCTACTTGCCTTGAACGCAGCGATAGAAGCAGCTCGAGCTGGGGAAGCGGGAAGGGGCTTTGCGGTTGTGGCAGACGAGATAAGGAAACTTGCAGAAGAGAGCCAGAGGGCGACAGAAGACATAGCGAAGATGTTGAGCAGTTTGAGGGCAACGATAGAACACGTGGAGAACGGTTCGAAAGAGATGTTCGAAGGAGTGGACGAGATAGCGGTGATGGGAGAAGAAGTCACAAAGAGGTTCAGGGAGATCCTTGGAAGGATAGAAGAGATCAACAGCATGATAGAGAACACAGCTGCCACTGCGCAGGAGCAGGGAGCGGCTGCAGAAGAAATGGCAAGCGCTATGGACAACGTCACAAAGATAGTCGAAGGAGTTGTGGAAAGTCTAAACAGAATGGAGTCTCTCATAGAAGATCAGACCGAATCTGCTGCCAAGGTCTCTCAGGCCGCTGAAAGACTGTCTGAGCTTTCTGAACAGCTCTCAGCACTCGTTCAGAAGTTCAAAGTGTGAGGTGAGAAAATGCAGGCGCGCTGGATAGGGAACATGATGTTTCATGTAAAAACGGACTCTAATCATGACGTTCTCATGGATGCAAAAGAAGAGGTTGGGGGAAAAGACGCTGCCCCCCGACCTCTTGAGCTCGTCCTCACTGGGCTCATGGGATGTACTGGAATGGATGTGGTCTCAATTTTGAGAAAAATGAAAGTGATTGATCAGATGAAAGACTTCAGGATAGAGATCGAATACGAACGCGCGGAAGAACATCCCCGCATATTTACCAAAGTTCATCTGAAGTACATTTTCAGGTTCGATGGAGAGCCACCGAAGGACAAAGTTGAGAAAGCCGTTCAGCTTTCTCAGGAAAAATATTGCAGTGTTTCTGCCATTTTGAAGTGTTCTTCGAAGGTGACTTACGAGATTGTTTACGAGAATTGAGGTGGAATTCGTGTGGGAATTCTATATGCCCACGGATGTCTTTTTTGGGGAAAGAATTCTCGAGAAAAGGGGAGGAATAGTAGATCTTCTTGGGAAAAGAACTTTGGTAGTAACCGGCAAATCTTCTTCGAAAAAGAACGGATCTCTCGATGATCTGAAAAAGCTCCTCGACGAAACAGGAATATCCTACGAGATCTTCGATGAAGTCGAGGAGAATCCGTCCTTTGACAACGTTATGAAGGCTGTTGAGAGATACAGAAACGATTCTTTCGATTTTGTCGTGGGACTCGGTGGAGGAAGCCCCATGGATTTCGCCAAGGCAGTGGCCGTACTTTTGAAAGAGAAAGATCTTTCCATCGAAGATCTGTACGATAGAGAAAAAGTGAGGCACTGGCTTCCAGTCGTGGAGATACCAACCACCGCTGGGACGGGTAGTGAGGTCACTCCGTATTCCATACTCACCGATCCAGAGGGAAACAAAAGAGGTTGTACACTCATGTTCCCGGTGTACGCGTTTCTCGACCCCAGATACACCTACTCCATATCAGATGAACTGACCTTATCGACTGGAGTCGATGCGCTTTCCCATGCGGTCGAAGGATACCTTTCCAGAAAGAGTACGCCGCCTTCTGATGCCCTCGCGATCGAAGCCATGAAGATAATTCACAGGAATTTACCGAAGGCCATTGAAGGAAACAGAGAAGCCAGAAAAAAGATGTTCGTGGCCTCCTGCCTTGCTGGAATGGTGATTGCACAGACCGGAACTACACTGGCGCACGCTCTGGGTTATCCTTTAACAACGGAGAAGGGAATAAAACACGGGAAAGCGACAGGTATGGTACTACCATTCGTAATGGAGGTAATGAAAGAAGAAATTCCAGAAAAGGTGAATACAGTGAACCACATATTCGGCGGCAGTCTTTTGAAATTTCTGAAAGAATTCGGACTTTACGAAAAAGTGGAAGTCTCCTCTGAAGAACTGGAGAAGTGGGTCGAAAAGGGTTCCAGGGCGAAACATTTGACCAACACGCCGGGTACCTTCACTCCCGAGAAGATCAGAGACATATACAGGGAGGCACTCGGGGTGTGAGGAGTTTTTTCCTGTGCTTTCTGCTTGTTCTTGTGTTTATAGCGAATCTCTACAGATTGTTCCCAGATGATTATTACGATTTCATATCCAAAAATTCCGATGATCTCGATCCTCTTCTCATTCAAAGTATCATATGGGTGGAGAGCAGTTTTGACAGAAACGCGGTTTCTTCGCTGGGAGCCCTTGGTCTCATGCAGATCATGCCTTCAACGGCTGTCTGGTTGAAAAAGAAGTTTTCTCTGGAAGAGGATTTCAAAAGTCCAGAGGGAAACATAATCTATGGAATCGTTTATCTGAAATTTTTGAAAGATCTGTACGGTGATCTCGACAAAGCCATCATGGCTTACAACGTAGGACCGGCTGCTTTGAACGAAGGAAGAAATCTGGACAGTGCGAAAAGATACTTGAAAAAAGTGAAGAGGACCTATCTCATATACCGTTTCCTCTACAGTGAGAGGTGATGAGGGTGAGAGTAGCAACCGCCCAGGAGATGAAAGAGATCGATGAATTGACGATAAAAGAATACGGTGTGGACTCGAGAATCCTCATGGAACGGGCAGGGATTTCCGTTGTTCTCGCAATGGAGGAGGAACTTGGAAATCTTTCTGATTACAGATTCCTGGTTCTCTGCGGGGGAGGAAACAACGGAGGAGACGGCTTTGTCGTGGCCAGAAACCTCCTCGGTGTGGCAAAAGATGTCTTGGTTGTCTTTCTTGGAAAGAAAAAAACTCCCGATTGTGAGTACAACTACGGTCTTTACAAAAAGTTTGGAGGAAAAGGGGTGGAACAATTCAAACCCTCTATTCTGAACGAATTCGATGTGGTGGTTGACGCCATTTTTGGAACGGGCCTGAGAGGAGAAATCACGGGAGAGTACGCTGAGATAATAAATCTCGTGAATAAATCGGGAAAAATAGTTGTTTCCGTTGACGTTCCATCGGGAATAGATTCGAACACGGGGAAGGTTCTTGGAACAGCGGTGAAAGCGGATCTCACGGTTACCTTTGGAGTTCCCAAGATAGGTCACATCCTCTTTCCAGGAAGAGATCTCACAGGAAAGCTCAAAGTCGCCAACATAGGTCATCCTGTTCATCTGATCGATTCGATCAATCGATACGTGATAACACGGGAAATGGTTCGTTCCCTTCTGCCGGAAAGACCCAGAGATTCCCACAAGGGAACCTACGGAAAAGTGCTGATAATAGCAGGGTCCAGACTGTACTCTGGAGCTCCCGTTCTCTCTGGAATGGGATCCTTGAAAGTGGGAACGGGTCTTGTGAAGCTCGCAGTTCCTTTTCCACAGAATTTGATCGCTACTTCGAGATTTCCAGAACTCATTTCCGTTCCCATAGATACAGAAAAAGGCTTCTTCAGCCTGCAGAATCTTCAGGAATGTCTGGAGCTATCAAAAGACGTGGATGTGGTAGCCATCGGGCCGGGTCTTGGAAACAATGAACACGTGAGGGAGTTTGTCAACGAGTTTTTGAAAACACTCGAAAAACCGGCTGTCATCGATGCCGATGCCATCAACGTTCTGGATATCTCTGTTCTGAAGGAGAGAAAATCCCCTGCGGTACTAACCCCACATCCTGGGGAGATGGCAAGACTCGTGAAAAAAACTGTTGGGGACGTCAAGTACAATTACGAACTGGCAGAGGAGTTTGCAAAAGAAAACGACTGCGTGCTGGTTTTGAAATCTGCCACCACCATCGTAACAGATGGTGGGAGAACTCTGTTCAATATAACGGGAAACACAGGACTTTCAAAGGGAGGAAGCGGAGATGTTCTGACAGGAATGATAGCCGGCTTTATGGCACAGGGACTTTCCCCTCTCGAAGCTTCCACGGTTTCTGTGTATCTACACGGTTTTGCCGCGGAGCTTTTTGAACAGGATGAAAGAGGGCTCACCGCTTCCGAGTTACTGCGCCTCATACCTGAGGCTATAAGGAGGTTGAAAGAATGAACATTCTGGAAAAAATCGTGAGGGATCTCATCAGTGAGAAAAGAATCACCGAGGCGAGAAATCTGCTTTCTCTCTTTTCAGAAGAGTTTCCTCATCTTGAACTGGAAGTGGAGTACGCTGCCAGGAACTGGAAGGCTGTGAAAAGGCTCTATGAAAACTTGCCGGATGAACTCAAGGAGAAATACAGAGAATATTACGAGTACGCGACAAACCAGCTGAATATAGACTATTCGAAAGAAACAGAAGAAGCCCTCAAAGAAATAGAACGAAAGAATTTTCAGGGAGCTGCCTCCATACTCGAATCGATCGTCAAGGATTACCCCGAACTCGTGGAAGTAATAGCTCTGAGATACAAACTCGCCCTCCAGAGAAACGAGAAGAGAGCGATTGAAAAGTATCGAAAGCTTCTTTTAAGCCTTGACAGAACGCACCCTGCTCTGATCGAAACCAGAGTTTCCTCTCGAAAGATAGGTGTTTTCGAAGTGTTCACACTTTCTCTTTTGGTTGCACTTCTTGTCACAACAATACTCGCTTTTTACACCCTTCCCTCCCGCATCGAGGTAAACGTGCCATCTTCTGAAAGCACGGTAAATATTAAACCCATCGAACAGCGTATCGAAGATGTCTTGTCGAACATCTTTGCCATCACGGAAAATCTGGGAAGGATAAACGATTCCCTTGATAAGAATTTCACTGACTTGCAGGAGAATATGAGTCCCATTTCTGAGAATATTGAATCTCTTAAAGAGGCTCTCACGAACCTGGAATCCAGACTCTCCAAGATTGAATCCGCTATAGCAAAGACTTCGAACAAAGAACCTTCAGTGTCCGTTGTTTACGTTCCCGAACGGGAAGATCGAATAGAGAGGGCAAAGAGTCTGTGGTTTCTGGGATACATGTTCTACCTGAGAAGGGACTACGATGAAGCCATAAATAGGTTTGAAATCGCCATAAAGGAAATTGGAGAAGACAACGTCTATTTCAAAGATGACGTTTACTATTACAGGGCTTTGTGTTACTACTACAAAGGCGATACATCGACTGCTCGTTCGCTCTTCGAGGAGTTCATAAAATTCTTCCCAGATAGTGAGTACGCGGACGACGCCGAGTACTTTTTGAAGAGGCTGTGAAGAGTGAACTTTTCTACAAGAAGCTTGAAAGGTGTGACCTCTGCCCCAGAAATTGTGGAGTGAACAGACTCAAAGGGGAGAAAGGGGCCTGCGGGGTAGCAAACTCTCCCGTCGTTTCTTCCTGGGGGCCTCACTTTGGAGAGGAAAGAATACTCGTTGGCCGCGGTGGAAGCGGAACCGTCTTTTTCACCTATTGCAATCTCAAATGTGTCTACTGTCAGAACTATGAAATCAGTCAGCTTGGTATAGGAAAAGAAATCACTGTTGAAGATCTTCTGAGGATATTCACGGAACTTCAGGACATGGGTGTGGAAAATCTCAACCTGGTGACTCCCACTCACCAGATACCTTTCATTGTCGATGCCTTCGAGAGAATGGAGAAAGAAATTCCTGTTGTTTACAACTGTGGAGGATACGAATCTGTCGATACCATAATTTCTCTTGAAGGGTTTGTCGATATCTATATGCCAGACTTCAAGTACAGCGATCCCGAACTTGGAGAAAAGCTCTCTGGTGTGAAAGATTATCCAAGATTCGCCCTGGAAGCTCTGAAGGTTATGATCGATCAGATGGGAGAACCGGTGATAAGAAATGGTGTTATGAAAAAAGGAGTTCTTGTGAGACACCTCGTTCTTCCCGGTTTCCTTGAAGACAGTTTCGGTGTGATCGATCTGCTTTCAACGCTGGAGCCGAAACCACTTGTGAACATCATGGCGCAGTTCTACCCAGCGTACAGAGCGAAAGAATATGGACTCGATAGGTTTGTCACCAGAGACGAATATCTAAAAGTTGTGGAATACGCGAAGAAGAAAAAACTGAATCTCATAGAAGTGGAGAGGTGGCTGAGGTGGTTGTAACAGAATACGAACTGAAGCCTCAAAACTTTCCCAGATTTCCTCTCGACTGGTCTGAGATATTCGGCAGAAAGGCAAAGATAGTGGTTGAGATTGGTTTTGGAAACGGGGAATTTCTGGCAGAACTTGCAAGAAGACATCCGGAGAAAGACTTCGTTGGTTTTGAGGTGTCCATCACGTCCTTCGTGAAAGCACAGAAAAAGTTCAAAAGGTACAACTTGAAAAATGTTCGACTCGTGAAGGTAGATGCCAGATTCGGTCTGAAGGAGTTGTTTCCCGACAACAGCGTGGAGAAGGTTTACATCAACTTTCCATGTCCATGGCCGAAAAAGAGGCACGAAGACCGAAGAATCACAAGTTATGATTTTCTGCAAACGCTCTCTGCCGTCCTGGAAATGGATGGCACGGTGGAGTTTGCAACCGATGAAGAGTGGTACGCACGGGAAGTTTTGGATACTTTCGAAAGCTCAGAGTATTTTGTCGTAGATGTGTTCGAAGAGAACTTCAAAAGAGATGTAGAAACTCGCTACGAAAGAAAGTGGAAATCTCAAGGAAAAAAGACCTTTTTGATCGTTGCAAGAAAAGTAAAAAATGGAACTGTAAAAAGATTGATGGAGGGTGAAAACACCATGGCTCACAGTGTGTTCGAAGGCAATGTCACCTGGGAAAAACTTAAAGAGCTGGAAGGAAAGGTGTTCAAAGATAAAAACAAGATTTTCGTCGTGAAGAAGGTGTACAGGGATGGTGATTATCTTCTGAAGGTGATCTCCACGGACGAAGGCGGTTTCCAGCAAGTATACTATCTCAACCTTTCCGGAAGAGACGGCAAGTGGGTTTTGAAGCTGGACGAGGGTTCTGATCCCTACAGAACACCCGCTCTGAAATGGTCCCTCAGGAGAATTCCCGAGGAGTTAACCGCTCAGGGCTCTCCTTGAGATTTCTCCTATCACTTCATCGATCAAGGCCTTCAGTTGTTTGTTCCCTTTGAGGAGGGAATCTTTGACTTTTTTGACACTGTCCACAACGACGGGGTGCGACCTGTTGAATTTCTCCGCTATCGTTCTCAGAGAACTCTTCAGATAGTTCTTGGCCACGTACATGCCGATTCGTCTGGCAGTGAGGGCTTTAACGTTTCTACTGTTGGAAAGGATCTCTTCACGTGAAGCACCAGTTACTTTCGCGACGATCTCTATGAGTTCATCTATTGGATCCATGGCTTTTACCCTGTTTGACTTTATGAAATCCTTCAGAAGCAGGATGGCTTCCTTCAGATCGACCTCTTTTCCCGTTGTCTCCTTGTAAACCAGAAGCTTTATGATGGCTCCTCTGAGTCTTCGCAGGTTGTCGTCCACATTCTCTGCGACAAAATTCAGAACTTCCTCAGGAAGTTCACCGTGTTCAATTTCAAGCATCTTTCTTGCTATGCTTTTCCTCGTTTCTTCATCGGGGGGTTCTAACTTTGCCACGAGTCCCATTTGAAATCTGGAAACCAGCCTATCCTGGAATTCACTCAATTTTTGCGGTTCTCTGTCCGAACAGATAACGATCTGTTTTCCAGAGTCATGCAGTTCGTTGAATGTGTGAAACAGTTCCGTCTGAACACCTGTCTTTCCTATGAGAAACTGAACATCGTCTATGAGAAGAATATCAACCTTTTTTCTGTATTTCTCCCTGAACTCGTTCAATTTTCCTTCTTTCATGCTGTCAACAAGATCGTTCAGGAATTTCTCGCTGGTGATGTACATCACCCTCAGGTCCGGTTCGTTCTGAACGACGTAGTTTCCTATCGATTGAAGAAGATGCGTCTTTCCAAGTCCCACACCGCCGTATATGAAGAGCGGATTGTACCTGCCCGGGTGTTTTGCCACCTCGAGAGCGGCATGATAAGCGAACGAATTTCCCGGACCAACGACGAAGTTTTCGAAAGTGTAATCGGGATTCAGCGGTGTGAGAAGCACCGCTCTTTTCTTCACGAGCGGTTCACTGTAGGAGGAGTGAGGTTCGAAGGCTTCGTAGGTGATTTCAAAAGTGGCATCGTTCCCGAGCACAACCTTCACAGCTTTTGATAGTACAGAATAATACTTCTTCTCCAGCCATTCTTTTATGAAAAGATTACCGACCGAGAAGACGACTTTGTTACCCTCTATCGACTTCACATCAAAAGAACTGAACCAGAGCTCCCAGCTTTTTCTATTTACTCTGGTCTTTATCTCCTGGAGTATTCTCTCTTTCATAATGGAGGACCCCCAAACGAGGAGTGACTGGATTAATTATCCAACAGATACACTTAAAAAA